>NZ_BBIQ01000003.1 GCF_000730565.1 Pseudomonas fulva NBRC 16637 = DSM 17717
TCAAGATCAAGATCAAGATCAACAGCAACAGCAACAGCAACAGCAACAGCAACAGCAACAGCAACAGCAACAGCAACAGCAGAGTAGGGCGGAGTGAGTGGCTTGGCAAGATCTTTGGAAGTTACCAAGGTTGCCAGGTTGCACTCATTAAATATTGAAAATGATTGATTGAAACATTGGGCGCAGTATTAAACCCTGTAGCAGATTACTGGAAATCCACCGATGCCCACACCCGTCGCACGCGTACAACCCCCGGGTATATGTAGTCTGAAGTCCGATTCACCGATTGCTCGGTACGCGATGTGCTGAGCTCTGAGGGAGGGCCATCTCTGTCTGCGCACGATCAGGCAGAAACTCCCCTCGAACCCCACCTCCGTCACCCACTTTGTTGCGCAATCGGTAAAACACCGTTGCATCTAAGACTAAGGTCGTCTGGTTGCCGTCCAACAGCCGCATAAAGTAAGGACGTGGGTTACATTCCCTCTCTGTGCTGCTAGGACAAAAACAATGAACGACAGCATTTACCTCTCGATACAAAACAGCCCCCGTTTCAAGGAGCTGGTCAGCAAGCGCGAACGGTTCGCCTGGATACTCTCGGCGATCATGCTCGGCCTGTACTGCGCTTTCATCCTTCTGATCGCCTACGGTCCCCAGATACTGGGCGCCAAGATCAGCCCTGAGTCATCGATCACCTGGGGCATTCCCCTGGGCGTCGGGCTGATCATCTCGGCATTTGTCCTGACCGCCATCTACGTGCGCCGAGCCAACGGCGAATTCGATGAGCTGAACAAGGCCATCCTGAAGGAGGCGCAACAATGATTCGTCATGCCAAGACACTGGCCGTTCTGGCCTGCGGCGTCTTCGCACCCGCCGTGTGGGCCGCCGATGCCCTGACCGGCGAGGTGCAGAAACAACCGCTGAACGTTTCTGCCATCGCCATGTTCGTGGCGTTCGTGGCTTTCACCCTGGGCATCACCTACTGGGCCTCCAAGCGCAACAAATCCGCCTCGGACTACTACGCTGCCGGTGGTCGCATCACCGGGTTCCAGAACGGCTTGGCCATCGCCGGGGACTACATGTCGGCAGCCTCGTTCCTGGGTATTTCCGCACTGGTGTTCACCTCCGGCTACGATGGCCTGATCTACTCCATCGGTTTCCTGGTAGGCTGGCCGATCATCCTCTTCCTGATCGCCGAGCGCCTGCGCAACCTGGGCAAGTACACCTTCGCCGATGTGGCCTCCTATCGCCTGGGGCAAAAGCAGATCCGCACCCTGTCGGCCTCAGGCTCGCTGGTGGTGGTGGCCTTCTACCTGATTGCGCAGATGGTCGGTGCAGGCAAGTTGATCGAACTGCTGTTCGGCCTGGACTACCACGTGGCCGTGATCCTGGTCGGTATCCTGATGTGCCTGTACGTGCTGTTCGGCGGTATGCTGGCCACCACCTGGGTACAGATCATCAAGGCGGTGCTGTTGCTGTCGGGTGCAAGTTTCATGGCGCTGATGGTGATGAAGCACGTGGGCTTTGACTTCAACACCCTGTTCTCCGAAGCCATCAAGGTGCATGCCAAGGGCGAGGCCATCATGAGCCCCGGCGGTCTGGTCAAAGACCCCATCTCGGCCTTCTCGCTGGGCCTGGCCTTGATGTTCGGTACGGCTGGCCTGCCACACATCCTGATGCGCTTCTTCACCGTCAGCGATGCCAAGGAAGCCCGCAAGAGCGTGCTCTATGCCACAGGTTTCATCGGTTACTTCTACATCCTGACCTTCATCATCGGCTTCGGCGCCATCCTGTTGGTCAGCACCAACCCGGACTTCAAGGACGCCGCCGGCGCCTTGCTGGGCGGTAACAACATGGCCGCCGTGCACCTGGCCAATGCCGTAGGCGGAAGTGTGTTCCTGGGCTTCATCTCGGCCGTGGCCTTCGCCACCATCCTGGCGGTTGTGGCAGGCTTGACCCTGGCGGGTGCCTCGGCGGTGTCCCATGACCTGTACGCCAGCGTGTGGCGCAAGGGCAAGGCCAATGACAAGGACGAAATCCGCGTCTCGAAGATCACCACCGTAGCACTGGGCGTCCTGGCCATTGGCCTGGGCATCCTGTTCGAGAAACAGAACATCGCCTTCATGGTGGGCCTGGCCTTCTCCATTGCGGCCAGCTGCAACTTCCCCGTACTGCTGCTCTCGATGTACTGGAAGAAGTTGACCACCCGTGGCGCCATGATTGGCGGCTGGCTTGGCCTGATCAGCGCGGTGACGCTGATGGTGCTCGGCCCGACCATCTGGGTGCAGATCCTTGGTCACGAGAAAGCGATCTACCCTTACGAGTACCCGGCCTTGTTCTCGATGCTGATTGCCTTCGTGGGTATCTGGTTCTTCTCGATCACCGACAAGTCCACGGCTGCCGAAAACGAGCGGGCGCTGTTCTTCCCGCAGTTCGTACGCTCGCAGACTGGCCTGGGCGCTTCAGGGGCGGTATCGCACTGATTCGCAGGAATGAAAAAACCGCGCCTCGGCGCGGTTTTTTTTGCTGCACTAAATCATGCCGAGTAACAGCAAAACCAACAAGATCACCAG
Organism: Pseudomonas fulva NBRC 16637 = DSM 17717; assembly: GCF_000730565.1. GTDB lineage: Bacteria > Pseudomonadota > Gammaproteobacteria > Pseudomonadales > Pseudomonadaceae > Aquipseudomonas > Aquipseudomonas fulva. The sequence goes on from NZ_BBIQ01000003.1 coordinate 2,571, forward strand.
CACCACACCGACGATGCCGGACGGGCCATAACCCCAGCTGCGCGAGTGCGGGAACACTGGCAAGCCGCCAATCAACAGGAGGATCAGGATGATGATGAGAATCGTGGTCATGGAGGAGTCCTTGCGTGGTTGAGGGTCAAGGGCCCAGGTTGCCGGCCTCTTGTAACTAATGACCGGCGCCGCTTGTGAAAGATTCCATCGGCGTGTTGGTCATCGCCCCGTCTTTGTGCGCAGCGGGCGGTTCATGGCCGCTCATTCACTTGCCTGATAAGCACCCGCTCTGGGCATAGGCTTGATTAGACTGGGGCCACAACCTCTGAAAAAGGCAGTCGCCATGCACAAGCGCATCATGATCACGGGCGCAGGCTCCGGGCTGGGCCGCGAAATTGCCCTGCGTTGGGCGCGCGAAGGCTGGCGCCTGGCGTTGGCCGACATCAGTGAGGCTGGGCTGCGTCAGACGCTGGAAATGGTGCGTGCCGCAGGCAGCGACGGGTTCGTACAACGGTGCGATGTACGTGACTACAGCCAGCTCACCGCGCTGGCCCAGGCCTGCGAGGAGCACTTCGGCGGCATCGATCTCATCGTCAATAACGCCGGCGTGGCATCAGGCGGGTTCTTCGCCGAGTTGTCGCTCGAAGACTGGGACTGGCAGATTTCGGTAAACCTCATGGGCGTGGTCAAAGGCTGCAAGGCTTTTCTGCCGCTGCTTGAGCGTAGCAAAGGGCGCATCGTCAACATCGCCTCCATGGCAGCGCTCATGCAGGGCCCCGGCATGAGCAACTACAACGTCGCCAAGGCGGGGGTGCTGGCGCTCTCGGAAAGCCTGCTGGTGGAGCTGCGCCAACTGGGGGTGGGTGTGCACGTGGTCTGCCCGTCATTTTTCCAGACCAATCTGCTGGACTCCTTCCGTGGGCCGGACCCGGCCATGAAAGCGCAGGTCGGCAAGCTGCTGGAAGGCTCGCCCATCAGTGCCAGCGATATCGCCGACTGCATCTACCGCCAGGTGGCTGACGGGCAGTTCCTGATCCTGCCCCACGAAGCGGGCCGTCAGGCCTGGGCGTTGAAATGCCAGGCACCTGAGCGGCTGTACGATGAAATGGCCGACATGGCAGTGAAGATGCGTGCGAAGGCCCGAGCCCGTTAAGGCGTAGGGTGGATCCGTAAGAAAGGTTACCTAGGCGCGTCGGGTCTTTCTGAATGAGGGTGGAAGTATTGAGTAGCCAAATGGCTACACTGCACGCTCCGGTTTTCCCTTTCGCTGGAGGACCGGAACATGTTGGTAATAGGACGCGAAGTGGGCGAGGTCATCGTGATCGGCGATGACATCCGAATCATGGTGGTAGAGACCCGGGACGGGGTGGTGCGCTTCGGTGTCGATGCACCCAGGGAAGTGCCGGTGCACCGCGCCGAGGTCTACAGGCGCATCAAGGAAACGCAATGTGCCAGGGCGCGCAGGGCGAACAAGGCTTCATGAGGCCGACTGGCGTCGACGCGCACGGGCATCATTCCAGCAGTTCGCGGGGCACGTCGTGCTTGGCCAGCAGCTGGCACTGCTGGCTTTCCGGATCGAACAGGATGAACGCCTGCCCCTTGGATAGCGCTTGGCGAACCCTCAGCACACGGGTTTCCAACGGTGTGTCATCGCCATTGTCGGTGCCGTCGCGGGTGACGAAGTCCTCGATCAGGCGGGTGAGGGTGTCGGCTTGCAGGTGTTCGTAGGGTATCAGCATGGGTAACGTGTCTGAATGAGTTGTAGGCATCCTACGCGTTTTCGATGGCGCAGGGACCGCCCGCCAGGCGGTCCCGCGCATTCCGTCAGGTCTTCTGACCGACCAGGCTGTCCACCGCCGGCACGCGAGTGTCGCTCTCCATCTGCGCATCGTGCTCGAGCTGGTGACTGAAGCGCTCCAGGGACGCATTGGCCGGCTGCGAGTCGCTGGCGAACACGGGCGGGCTCAACAGGTAAGCCGACAACAGCTGGCTCAACGCGGCCAGGCTGTCGATGTGCGTGCGCTCATAGCCATGGGTGGCATCGCAGCCGAAGGCGACCAGCGCCGTGCGGATGTCGTGGCCTGCGGTCACCGCAGAGTGGGCATCGCTGAAGTAGTAGCGGAACAGGTCGCGGCGTACCGGCAATTCCTGTTCGCCTGCAAGTTTGAGCAAGTGCCGGGACAAGTGGTAGTCGTACGGCCCGGACGAATCCTGCATGGCCACGCTGACGGCGTGCTCACTGGAGGCTTGGCCGGGGGCGACCGGGGCGATATCGATCCCGACGAACTCGCTGACATCCCAGGGCAGGGCGCCGGCGGCACCCGAGCCGGTTTCTTCGGTGATGGTGAACAGCGGGTGGCAATCGATCAGCGGCTGACGGCCGCTTTCCACCACGGCTTTCAAGGCCGCCAGCAAGGCGGCGACCCCGGCCTTGTCATCCAGATGACGGGCGCTGATGTGACCGCTGTCGGTGAACTCGGGCAGCGGATCGAAGGCCACGAAGTCGCCAATCCCCACGCCCAACGCCTCGCAATCGGCACGGGTGGCGCAGTAAGCGTCCAGGCGCACTTCCACATGGTCCCAACTGATGGGCATCTGGTCGATGGCGGTATTGAAGGCATGCCCACTGGCCATCAGCGGCAGTACGCTGCCACGAAATACGCCCGTATCGGTGAACACGCTGACGCGGCTGCCTTCGGCGAAGCGGCTGGACCAGCAGCCCACCGGCGCCAGGGCCAGGCGACCGTTGTCCTGCACCTGGCGCACGCTGGCGCCAATGGTGTCCAAGTGCGCGGAGACGGCGCGGTCCGGGGAGCTTTGACGCCCTTTGAGGGTGGCGCGAATAGTGCCGCGTCGAGTCAGCTCGTAGGGAATGCCCAGCTCGTCCAGGCGCTCGGCCACGTAGCGCACGATGGTGTCGGTGAAGCCTGTAGGGCTGGGGATGGCGAGCATCTCCAGCAAGACACGCTTGAGGTACTCGAGATCGGGTTCGGGATGTCGTTCGGACATGTCCAGGCCTCCGGTCGGTTGAAAAATCGTTGGATGATCCGGTCGTAACAGTCGAGCGGGAGCGGCGCTGGCGCCGGGCTCCCGTCGAAGCGGAGCATGGGTGTATCAGGCCAGCGGCCTGCTATGGGGGAACAACAAGTCGATGAAGCGCTCTGCCGTGGGTTGTGGCTCGTGATTGGCCAGGCCTGCGCGCTCGTTGGCTTCGATGATGACGTAGTCGGGTTCGCTGGCATCCTTGACCATGAAATCAAGGCCCACCACGGATATCTCCAGTGCCCGCGCTGCACGAATGGCCGCATCGGCAAGTGTAGGGTGAAGGCGTGCCGTGACATCCTCGAGCGTGCCGCCGGTGTGCAGGTTGGCGGTGCGCCGCACGGCCAGCTGGCGACCTGCGGGCAACACATCCTCGAACCCAAAGCCGGCCGCGGCCAGCGTGCGCTCGGTTTCATCGTCCACCGGGATCTTGCTTTCGCCCCCGGTGGCCGCTTGGCGGCGCCGGCTTTGTGCGTCGATCAGTTCGCGGATGCTGTGCGTACCATCGCCCATCACCTGCGCCGGGTGGCGAATCGCGGCCGCGACCACTTCATAGCCGATGACCACGATGCGCAAGTCATGCCCGGCATGGAAGCTTTCCAACAGCACGCGGCTGTCGAACTGACGGGCGTGTTCGACCGCACGCGTGACGTCTTCGAGGGTAGTGAGGTTGACCGCTACGCCCTGGCCCTGTTCGCCATCCACGGGTTTGACCACGACCGCGCCGTGGTCCTCGAGGAACGCCAGGTTGTCATCGGCGTTACCGGCCAATTGCTGCGCCGGCACAAGCAGACCTGCGGTGTGCAGGGCGTATTGGGTCAGGCGCTTGTCCTGGCACAAGGTCATGGTCACGGCGCTGGTCAGGTCGCTGAGCGACTCCCGGCAGCGTACACGGCGACCGCCCAGGCTCAGGGTGAAGAGCCCGGCAGCCGCGTCGCACACCTGCACCTCGATACCCCGGCGCAGGGCCTCATCGACGATGATCCGCGCATAGGGGTTGAGGTCAGCCTGTGGCCCAGGGCCCAGGAACAGGCGTTCGTTGATGACGTTCTTGCGCTTGACGGCGAACGTGGGCAGGTTGCGAAAGCCCAGTTTTTCGTACAGGCGCTTGGCCTGGCGGTTGTCATGCAACACCGACAGGTCCAGATAGGCAAGGCCGCGGCTCATGAAGTGCTCGATCAGATGACGCACCAGTACTTCACCCACCCCGGGGCGGGTGCAGTGCGGATCGACGGCCAGGCACCACAGGCTGCTACCGTGTTCCGGGTCGTCGAAGGCCTTGGCGTGGTTCAAGCCCATGACACTGCCGATGATCGCGCCACTGTCTTCGTCCTCGGCCAGCCAGTACACCGGCCCACCCAGGTGGCGCGGGGTGAGCAGCTCCGGGTCGACGGGCAGCATGCCGCGTGCCTGGTAGAGCGTGTTGATGGCTTGCCAGTCACTGGGGTTTTGCGCACGGCGCACGCGAAACCCGCGAAATACCCGTTGCGCCGGGCGATAGTCGGTGAACCACAGGCGCAGGGTGTCCGAGGGGTCCAGGAACAGTTGCTGCGGCGCGTGTGCCAGCACCTGCTGGGGCGCTGCCACGTACAGGGCGATGTCGCGTTCGCCGCGGCATTCGCCCAACAGGTCTTCGGCTAGCTTGGCCGGGTCGGCATAGGTATGCCCGATCAGTAGTCGTCCCCAGCCACAGTGCAGGGCACGTGGCTGATCGTGAGGCTCGCTGCCATCGCCCGCAAGGCGTGCCTGCAGGCGCTCGTAAGAGGGCGCCTGGCCGCGCAGCAGGCGCTGGCCATAGGCCGTTTCGTGGGCTTTCATGGGTTCAGAGTCCTTGTTCGGTCAGCCACAGGTTCAGCGCCGCCAACTGCCACAGTTTGGAACCGCGCAGGGGGGTGAGCTGGCCGTGCGGGTTGCTTAGCAGACGGTCGATCATGGCCGGATTGAACAGGCCGCGGTCCTGGCTGGGGTCGGTCAGCAGGTCGCGGACCCAACCCAGGGTGGCGCCTTCGAGGTGCTTGAGGCCAGGCACCGGGAAGTAACCCTTCTTGCGGTCGATGACCTCGTGCGGAATCACTCGGCGCGCCGCCTCCTTGAGCACCTGCTTGCCGCCGTCGGGCAGCTTGAAGCGTGCCGGAATGCGGGCCGACAGTTCTGCCAGGCGGTAGTCCAGGAACGGCGTACGGGCTTCCAGCCCCCAGGCCATGGTCATGTTGTCCACGCGCTTGACCGGGTCGTCCACCAGCATCACCGTGCTGTCCAGGCGCAGGGCCTTGTCCACGGCGGCGTCGGCGCCAGGGCGGGCGAAGTGTTCACGGACGAAGTCGCCGGCGGCATCGTTCTCCAGCTGCCAGGCCGGCTGCACGGTGTCACGGTATTCGGCATGGCTGCGGTCGAAGAACGCTTCGCGGTACGCCGCGAATGCATCGTTGGCGCCATCGACCTGCGGGTACCAGTGGTAGCCGGCAAACAGCTCGTCGGCTCCCTGGCCGCTCTGCACGCCCTTGCAGTGCTTGGCCACTTCCCGCGACAGCAGGTAGAAGGCGATGCAGTCGTGGCTGACCATCGGCTCGCTCATGGCGCGGAACGCCGCGGGCAGCTGGTCGATGATCTCGTGCTCGGCAATGCGCAGTTGGTGGTGGCGGGTACCGTAGTGCTTGGCGATCAGGTCCGAGTACTGGAATTCGTCTCCGCGCTCGCCGCCTGCATCCTCGAAACCGATGGAGAAGGTCGACAGGTCATCCACACCCACTTCGCGCAGCAGGCCGACCAGCAGGCTGGAATCGACACCGCCGGAGAGCAGCACGCCCACGTCGACGGCGGCGCGCTGGCGGATGGCAACCGCATCGCGGGTTGCGTCCAGTACGCGTGTGGTCCAATCCTCGAGGGTCAGGTCACGCTCATCCGGGTTGGGGCCGTACTGGAGTTGCCACCAGGTGCTGCGCTCGACTTCGCCGTGGCGGTCGATGCGCATCCAGGTCCCGGGTTCGAGCTTCTGCACGTTGGCCAACAGCGTGCGCGGTGCCGGGACCACGGCATGGAAATTCAGGTAATGGTTCAGCGCCACCGGGTCGAGCATCGGGTCGATGTCGCCCCCTTTGAGCAGCGCCGGCAAGGTGGAGGCAAAGCGCAGGCGCTCGCCGTTGCGCGAGAGGTACAGGGGCTTTACGCCCAGGCGGTCGCGGGCCAGGAACAGGCGCTGACTGTCGCGCTCCCAGATAGCCAGGGCGAACATGCCGTTGAGCTTGGGCAGCAACGCCTCGCCCCAGGCGTGGTACCCCTTGAGCAGCACTTCCGTGTCACCGTCGGACCAGAAGGTATAGCCCAGGTCCAGCAGTTCCTGGCGCAGTTCAGGGAAGTTGTAGATGGCGCCGTTGAAGGCCAGTGACAGGCCTAACGTGCTGTCCTGCATGGGCTGGGCGGAGCCGTCGGACAGGTCCATGATTTTCAGGCGACGGTGGCCGAGGGCGATCGGCCCCTGGCTGTGAAAGCCCCACGCATCCGGGCCACGTGGCGCCAGGTGATGAGTGATTCGCTCAACGGCAGCCAGGTCGGCTGGGCGAGGGGCTTGACCGAGGGGGGTGAAACGCAATTCTCCAGCTAGTCCGCACATGTAACGTAAACCCTTTGAGTTTCGGCACTCATGGCGTCACTGGCTTTTCACTCGTACCCCATTTGTACCGCCTCCAAACGCCAGGGCTGATCAAGCCCCGCCCAATCGTGAGGGGGTGATCCACCTGGCGCATGCAGAGCAGCACCTGCACGCTGTGCCCGAGTTGCGCGGCGATGAATGCCGGGTTCATGCCGGCCACCAGGCACATGGTCGCGTACGTGTGGCGCGTGTCGTACAGCCTGCGGTGCCTGATACCAAGCGTACGCAAAGCTGCCAGCCAGTAACGTTGTTGACTCGCTTCGGGGCGTATGAACAGCGCCGAACGGTCGTCTGTCCCACTGGGCGCGAACACGTCATCTGAACGCGCCTCGGTGAGCGGTCTGGGTTTTTCGAGGGCCTGCAAGGCCCGATCGTTCAATAAAACTTTACGTGAGCGCCTGGTTTTGGTGCGATTTTCAGTGATTCCTCGTGGCTGAAGTCCGCCTCCAGGGGTCGGCTTCTGGCATCGATCAATCGCGTTCAAACCCAGTGCTACGCCTACCTGAGCGCGCCTTCGCAAGCTCGGATGAAGCCCGCCAGGCGGGGGGCGTTAATCTTCGCAATGCCGTTCGTCGACGCTTGGCGGCGGCTAATCATCCACACGGGATGTTGACCCAGGACGATTTTGGTGGTCATCTGCGCGCCTGTTTCAGGTGCCCCCTGCCGCCGTGCATGGGGTGAAACGGGAAGCCGGTTCGTCGCCCCAGGGTGATCAGTCCGGCGCTGCCCCCGCAACGGTATGCGAGCGATGCTTTCGACAGACCACTGTGCCACAGGCATGGGAAGGTGACGGCATCATGACCCTCGCGAGCCCGGAGACCGGCCTGAAGCCTTGTTTGGCAAACCCGCGGTGGGCGGGCGCAGGCCGGTTTCCGTGGGCGCGTGCGCCTGCGCGTTCCCCATGCGTTGTTCCCTCCGGGATTCTTTCATTCCTGCTGCAAAAGGAAAGATATGTCCCGCTTTAGTGTTTTTCATACCCCTCAAGGGGCGTTGCTGGGTGCGAGCCTGGTGCCCTGTGTGTGCATGGCCGTACCGATTCAGGCAGCCGAAGACGGCCTTGCACTGGCATTGCCCGCCACGGCCATCACCGGCACTGCCGAGCAGAACCCTCCCATGGACTTGCACACCCCTGGCACCAGCGGTTCGCGCCTGCACCTCACGCCCTTGGAAACGCCAGCCAGCGTCACCAGCATCAGCGCCGAGCACATCAGTGGACGCAACAACGCCACGGTGCAGGAAGCAGTGACCCGCACCCCCGGCATCACCTTCATCGGCACGCCTGGCAACGGTGGCACTGCGCTTTCGGCCCGTGGCTTCACCGGGCACAGTTCGACCATGCAGCTGTATGACGGCACCCGCCTGTACGTGGGTGCTGGCACCGTCACGTTTCCCGTGGACACCTGGGCCGTGGACCGCATCGACGTACTGCGCGGCCCGGCTTCGGTGTTGTACGGGGAGGGCGCCACCGGTGCGGTGATCAACGTGGTGCCCAAGAAGCCCTTCGACGGCGAGGTTCGCAATCATGTCCGCCTGGGCTACGGTTCCAATGATCGCCGGCAGTTGGCGTTGGACAGCGGCGGTTCGCTGACCGATACCCTGAGCTATCGCTTGAACCTCAATAAACTGGACAGCAATGGCTGGGTCGACCGTGGTGAGTCAGCCAGCGTTGCTGTCAGCGGTTCATTGCGCTGGCAGCCGAACGACGATTTCAGCATCACCCTCAGCCATGACTACGGTGACCAGGACCCGCAGCAGTATTTCGGTACGCCGCTGGTCAATGGGCATTACCATGAGTCGCTGCGTGACCACAACTACAACGTGGCCAATGCCGAGGTGCATTACAACGATCAGTCCACTCGCCTGGTCACGGACTGGGTGATCACCGACAACCTGACCGCCAGCAATCAGCTGTACTTCATCAAGGCCCAGCGCCGGTGGCGAAATGCCGAAAGCTACACCTGGCTGCCTGGCGACCAGGTGCAGCGCAGCAGTTTCATCAGCATCAAGCAGACCCAAGAGCAGATCGGGGATCGCCAGTCGTTCACCCTGCAGCACGCGTTGTTCGGCCTGGACAGCCAGACCGTTGTTGGCGCCGACTACAATGCGATCCGCTTCGTGCGCAAACATGATTTCGGCAATACCTTTACCGACACCGTGCCACTGTCGGGCTCGGGCGGCGGTGACTACATCAGCACTGACCCCTATCGCTCGCGCGAAGCCAACCAGGCACGGCAATTCTCGCTGTTCGCCGAAAACCGCACGCAACTCACCGAGCGTCTGTCGCTGATCACCGGTGTGCGGCGTGATCAGGTGCATCTGAACCGTGACGATCTGGACACCGATACCCGCTCGGACCGCAGCCTGAGTGGCGACAACTGGCGGGCGGGCCTGGTGTTCGCGCTGACCGAGGACCTCTCGGTCTATGGTCAGTACGCCACCAGCACCGAGGGCGTGAGCAACCTGCTGACGCTCAGTACAGCGCAACAAAGCTGGGACCTGAGTACCGCCAAACAGACCGAAGTCGGTGTCAAACAGATGCTCCCCGATGGCCGTGGCGAGTGGACGCTTGCGGCCTACCACATCGTCAAGAAAAAGCTCTTGAGCAGCGACCCGCTCAACCCTGTCCTTCAGCAACAGGTCGGCCAGCAATCCTCGGACGGCATCGAGGCCACCTTGGCGTTGCGCCTGCCCTACGATGTGCAGCTTTCGGCCAACGCCGCCTGGGTGCGCGCGGAGTACGACGAGTTTGCCAGTGGCACCAGCAACTACAGCGGCAATCGGCCGGTCGATGTGCCCCGGCGATCGGCCAACCTGTGGTTGAGCAAGGACTTTGGTCGGTTGCTCAGTGCCGGGGCGGGTGCGCGGTATGTCGACAGCCGCTATGGGGACAATGCCAACACCGTGCAGGTGCCGAGCTACACCGTGGTCGACGCCAACGTTGACTGGCACGTGCAGCCGGACCTGACCTTGGGCTTGCAGCTCAACAACCTGTTCGATCGCCAGTACGCGACCACCACCGGCAACAATGGGCGCCAGTGGTACCTGGGCGAGCCAAGGTCATTTTTCGTCACGGCGGATTACCGCTTCTGACCTGTTGCACCGTCCTTCGGGCCGGTGCTTGCTGGAGTGAATCCGATGACTCGACTGAGTATCGAGGGCCTGCACTGGGCAGTGCCCGAGGCGGGGCGCAGGGTGCGCCAGATCCTGCAAGGCGTGGACCTGCATGTGGACGACGGTGAGTGCGTAGGGCTTATCGGCCCTAACGGCAGTGGCAAGACCAGCCTGCTACGTTGCGCCTACCGCGCCACGCCACCCACCGCAGGCAGCGTCAGCTTGAGCGGTGCCGATATCTGGCAACGCAGCCCGCGCTGGTGTGCGCAGCGTATCGCGGTGGTGCTTCAGGAGTTTCCTGGCGAGTTTGGATTGAGTGTTGCCGAAGTGGTGGCCATGGGGCGCACGCCGCACAAGGCCCTGTTTGACGGCGACTCGCCCGAGGACCGGCAAAGGGTTGCTCACACGCTCGTGCTGGTTGGGCTGGCAGGTTATGACGGGCGCACGTTCGCTTCGCTATCCGGGGGCGAGAAGCAGCGCGTGCTACTGGCCCGGGCACTGGTCCAGGCCCCTGAACTGCTGATTCTCGACGAGCCAACCAACCACCTCGACCCGCGTTACCAGCTTGGGCTTTTGCGGCATTTGCGCAGCCTGGGGCTGAGCACCCTGGCCAGCTTCCACGACCTCAACCTAGCGGCGGCATTCTGCGACCGCCTGTATGTCATCGACGCTGGCCGAATCCGTGTCAGTGGCACGCCCCAGCAGGTGCTGACCGGCGAACTGATCCAGGAGGTGTTTGGTGTCCAGGCGCTGGTCGACCTTCATCCGCTGCACCCTTACCCCCGCATTACCTGGATAACCCGACCATGAACGCTCGCTTTCTGATTGCCCTGATAACGCTCTTGTTTGCGCTGCCTGCCGTGGCCAGCGAGTACCCGCTGAACGTGCGCAGTTGTGAGCGCCTGGTGACGTTCAACAAGGCTCCCCAGCGGGTGGTGGTGCACGATGTGAACATGACCGCCATGCTGCTGCACCTGGGGCTGCGAGACAGCATCATCGGCTACACAGGGTTCACCCGAAGTAAACACCGTGACCCATGGATTGACGCTGCGCTGGAGGGCATACCGCAACTGGCCAGTCGGTATCCTTCCATTGAAACGCTGCTGGCAGTCGATACCGACCTGTTTTTCGCCGGCTGGAACTATGGCATGCACGTAGGAGGGCCGGTCACCCCCGCGACGCTGGCACCCTTTGGGGTCCCGGTCTACGAGTTGAGCGAGTCCTGCTCTTGGGTCATGCCTGGCCAACGTGGGAGTTTCGATGACGTTTACCGCGATCTGGACAACCTGGGGCGCATGTTCGATCACCCGCGCCAGGCGCAAGCGCTGATCCACCAGATGCGCCAGCGAATCGCCACGGTGCAAGCGCGGGTAGGGCAGGCGCAACACCGACCACGGGTCTTTTTGTACGACAGCGGCGAAGATCGTCCGATGACATCGGGGCGTCTGGGCATGCCGCAGGCACTGATCGACGCAGCCGGTGGCGTGAACGTGATGGACGAGGTGGCTGCCAGTTGGACCCAGGTCAATTGGGAAAGCATGGTAGAGCGCGACCCTGATGTGATCCTGATCGTCGACTATGGACCAAGGACCTGGCAGCAGAAACGTGATTTTCTGATGCAGCAGCCTGCGTTGAAAGAGGTACGGGCCATTCGCGAGCAGCGCTTCTTACCCCTGACCTACCTACAGGTCACCCCCTCGGTGGAGAACGTCGAGGCGGTGGAGAACATTGCCCGCGCCCTGCACCCCGAGCTGTTCGCAGCGGGGGCACCGTGACCTTGGCGCGCAGCCCGGTGCATTATGGTTGGCTGATCGTGATGCTGGTCATCCTGCTGGTGTCGTCATCGGTCGTGTCGCTGGCATTTGGCCCGGCATCGGTGCCCTTGACCCACGTCATCGGGATCGTCGCGCAGCAATTGGGCATCGACTGGGGGCCTGCGCTCAGCAAGAGCCAGGTGCACATCGTCTGGCTCATCCGTGCCCCGCGTGTGCTGTTGGGCGCACTGGTCGGGGCAGGGCTTGCCTTGGTGGGCACAGCCCTGCAGTCCGTCACCCGAAACCCCCTGGCAGATCCGCATTTGCTGGGCGTCAGCGCCGGCGCGGCGTTGGGCGCGGTGCTGGTGATGCTCTATGTCGGGGACTTTGTCGGTGTACTCAGCCTGCCGCTGGCTGCGTTCGCGGGGGCAATAGGGAGCATGCTGCTGGTGATCGGCGTGGCGCGTCGCAGTGGGCGCCTGGAAAGCGATCGCCTGCTGTTGGCGGGGGTCGCGGTGTCCTTCGTACTCATGGCCGTGGTCAACGTGCTGCTCTATACCGGTGACCAGCACGCTGCGGCGTCGGTGGTGTTCTGGATGCTGGGTGGGCTGGGGGCTGCCCGTTGGGAGGTCATCTGGCTGCCGGCACTGTGCGTGCTGCTTGGGCTGTGTGCCCTACAGGTGATGGGGCGCGGCCTGAATGCACTGATGAGTGGAGAGCAGACCGCGATCAGCCTGGGCGTCTGCGGCCGGCGCCTGCGCCTTCAGGTGTTCATCTGCACGTCCTTGTTGACCGGGGTGCTGGTCTCGCTGTCGGGCGCCATCGGTTTCGTTGGCCTGATGGTGCCCCACGTAGCGCGCCTGCTGGTGGGGGCGGACAATCGGCGGCTAATGCCGGTCAGTGCGCTACTGGGTGGGGTGTTTCTGGTGTGGGTGGATGTGGCTGCCCGTACCCTGATCGCACCGCAGGACCTGCCGATCGGCATTGCGACCGCAGCACTGGGCGGGGTGTTCTTCATGCTGTTGCTCAAGCGGTGACGCCACGGCAAGCCACGCTGGAGGGCTTGCCGTGGCCTGCATCAGAAGTCCAGGGTGAGCCCTGCATACAGCGCACGGCCGTCTCCGGGGGAGTGCAGTGACGCATCTGCCCCATCCGGGTCGTACCAGACGTACTCGAAGTAGCGGTTGGTCAGGTTCTTCAACTGCAAGTCCACGCTCATGGTTTCGCTGAGCTTGTAGGTTGCACCGAGGTTCATCAGTACGTAGCCGCCATACGTACCTTGGGTGTTCTCCCGCTCCAGGTAGTAGTGGGTCTGCCCGTTCGCCCAGGCAGTCAGCTGCAGCGCGGGCGTGGCCTGGTAGCTGACACCGGTGTTCCACAGATGGTGGGGCACGTGATCGATTTCCTGGCCTTTGCTGCCTGGTAACACGCTGCTGGGCTCGAGGATCTTGGAGTACTGCCAGGAGTACGACATCCATACCTCGGTGCGCTCGTCCGGGTGCAGGTTGACCTGCAGGTCGTAGCCCCAACGGCGTGTCTCACCGACATTGTCTGACTCCCCGCTGGGGTCGTTCAGGCGCCGGCTCACTTCGCCAGAGGCATCCTGACGCCAGTAGGCCACGCGGCCATCGACCCAGCTGGCCGGGGTGAACTTGATGCCGGTTTCCCAGCCTTCGTTGATCGAAGGGGCCAGGTCCTCGTTGCGCGGCGGCACCTTGTACGCTGCGGCGCCGGTCCCGACCTGGAAGGTGCGGCCCCAGTTGGCATAAACGCTGGCGAACTTCCATGGCGAATAGACAATGCTGAGCTTGGGCTGTTTGATCAGCCCGTAGTCGTTGATGTCGTAGCCCTGCCCGGTCATCTTGTTGGTGAAGTCACCACTGATCTTGTCCACCCGGTAGGCCGGCACGATCTTCAACGATTCGAACGGCTCGATCTGCGCCTGCACGTAGGCACCGACCGTGTTGAAGTCGAAGTCCTGGTCGCGTGTCTGCGCCTGGCGTACACGCTCCACGGTGCGGTAGCGCTCGCTGCGGTTCTGTTGCTTCTGCACATCGCTGCCACCTTCCAGCGCAAAGGCGTGCAGCCAGTCCACCTGGGGTCGCCAGGTCAGCGAGGTGATGGCGCCGTACTGGTCCTCGTAGGTGTCGCGCTCCTGCTGTGAACTCGTGCGCCAGTACTGGGTCCAGCGACGGTCGTCATAGGTATTGAAGTAGGTCTTGGCCGACCAGGACAGGGTCTCGGCCAGGTCGGCGTCCAGGTGCACACTGACCTGATTCATTCGCCGCGTGCCTTTGTCCGTGGCGTTGTAGTCATTACTCATGCGCGGATGATGGCGGGCGTCATCCTCGGTCAGGTAGCCGGCCTCCTGAGCTTCTGACTCGTAGTGGCGGGCGATCAGGCCAAGGCGATAGCTGCCATCGTCAGGGGTATAGAACCACTTGCCGCCAAAACTGTAGCGTTCGGTGTCGGCATGATCGCGGTAACCGTCGACCTGCTGGCGGGCGAAGAAGTAGTTCTGCGTCCAGTTGCTGGTCTCGATGCCTTTGGCCAGTTGCACCTCGCGGGTGTTGAAACTGCCGTAGCGCAGGCGCGCCTTGTTGTAGTTGCCGCCAGTGCGGGTGTTGATGTTGACGTTTCCGGCGATGTTGTTCAGGCCATAGCGCGGGTCGCTGGTGCCGCGCACCACGTCGATGCTGTCGATGTCCATGGGGAACACCGCGTCGATGAAGGGCATGTTGCCGTCATTGGTGTTGCTGGGGATCCCATCGATCAGCAACTTGACCGCATTCACTTCGCCTTCGCCATTGAAGCCGCGAAACGACAGCTTGCCCGAGGTAGTGCCTTGGTTGAACTCGGTGAGCATCACCCCCGGTGCCCGGCGCAACAGCTCCCAGCTGTAGGCCACTGGCATTTTTTCGAGGATGTCACCGCCTAGAATATCCACCGAACTGAGCACGCTGCGGGTGGCCAGCGGGCCGCTTTCGGTACTGGTCACGCTGACCGCACCGAGGGTCATTATCGAGTTCTCGGCAGAGCGTGTTTCGGCAACGGCCGATGACAAGGGGCTAAGGCTGTAAACAGCGAGCACGGGCAGGACGGCGCGTGCGGTATGACGAAACGCAGACATGAAGTGTTTCCTGGAGACAGTCGAGCAGCGCTGCGCGCCGCATGGTGCGGGGCAGCATTGGGTAAGCGGCGACGGGTCAGGCCAGGGGAGAGGCGCGGGGGTTGAGCTTGGGCCACTGCTCACGCGGCAACGGCAGCTTGTGGCTGTCGCCAATCAGCAGTGCGTCGGGCCAGTAGCGGGGGAACAGGTGGCGATAGTAATTGCTGGCCATCAAGGCATGCCCGGCATGGCCACAGCAGCAGTCACCGACCTGGTGTTTCATTTCTGGCTGATCGTCAAGCTGCGGCAGTTCGGCCTTGAGCTGGGCCAGCAGTGACTTGGGCAGGCTTTGCGCACCGTGCAGGCTGCAGAAGCTGCCCAGGATCAGCGATTGGCTGTCGATGCTGGGGGATTGCAAGGCGCGGTCGAGCGGCATCGCCAGCAGGTTGAACAGCACGGCAATGGCTGCAAGCAAACACACAAGTGAGCGTGCACGTACGGTCATCCGACCCCCAGGCGAACAAGGCCCGTATTAAGCCTTATTCGCGCTCGGGGGTGAAAGGTCGCAGCTGCGCCCTATTGTCGCAGGGCGCCTGCCTGGACGAGGCACCTGCTATCTGCCCCGAACCAGCCGGCGCAGTGCAAAGCGGTTGGGGTGGCAGGCTTCGGCGACCGTTCGCGGTACCGGCAGCGGCTCGCCGCTGACCCAGGCCGCCACCAGCTCACCGCTGAGCGGCGCGGTGATCAAACCCCGTGAGCCGTGGCCGCTGTTGACGTACAGGCCCTCGAGCCAAGGGCATGCCACCTGCGGCACTTGTCGTGCGTCCCGGGCAAGGGCTGCATAGGCCTGGGCGAAGGCAGGGTCGTCGGCCAACGGCCCAACAATAGGCAGGTAGTCCGGGCTGGTGCACCGGAAAGCGGCGCGGCCTTCAAGCGCCTGCACATTGAACCCCGTTGCGCCAAGGCGGCGGGACAGGTCAGGAGAAATCTCGTCCAGCAGCGCCAGGTTGCCCTCATGCTCGGCCGCCGTGGGGGTCAGGTCAGTGCTGTGGAAATCGAAGCTGGCGCCCAGGGTGTGTTCGCCGCATCGCGCAGGCGCTACATAGCCTTGCGCGCAGACAACGGTGCCCAGCCCTTGGCTCTGGGGTGTTGCGGGCAGCCGGGTGATCTGCCCACGGATGCGCTTGAGCGGCAAGCCGGCACAAGGCTCGAGCCGTTTGACCTCGGCAGCACTGGCCAGGACCATCACTGGCGCGTCGGCCAGCAACTGATCACCGGCCCAGGCCTGCCACCGCCCAGCGACCTTGTGCAGCGACAGAACCTCTTGGTGCGGGACCAGGCGGATGTTCGGATGCTCAAGCTGTTGGCGGCACAGCGCTGGTGGATGCACCCAGCCGCCTTCGGGATAGAACAGCCCACCTGCCGGTAAGGTGATGCCGGCAGCGGCCTGGGCCTGGTCCTTGGTCAATGCGTGTACCAGCCCGGGCTCGAAGGCCTGCACCAGCTTGTCCTGGCGCGCCGCCTCCTTGTCGTCGAAGGCCAGTTGCAGGACGCCGCAGGCGTCCCAGTCCTCGCCGCGCTGAAGGTGCTCAAGCTGACGGCGGGTGTAGCCGAAACCGGCGAGAATCATTCGGGACAAGGCCGTGCCGTGCGCCGATAGCTTGAGGTACAGCACCCCCTGCGGGTTGCCGGACGCTTCCTGCGCCGCTGCCGCATGCCGCTCCAGTACCGTGACCTGCCAGCCTCGACGGGCCAGGCTTGCCGCCGTGCAGCTGCCGGCCAGCCCTGCACCCACCACCACGGCCTGACGCGGCCCATCACCTGAAGGCGGTCGGGCGTACCAAGGTGCTGTCGGGGCAGGGGGTGGGCCCACATACGCCCCGCTCATTACTTCCCACTTCTTGCCGATGCCAGGCACCTTCTTCATGGCAAAACCCGCCTCCACGAGGCTGCGGCGTACCCAGCCGGTGGTGGTGAACGTACCCAGCACGGTACCGGGGTGGGACAGCCGCGCCAGTTGCGCGAACAGTGCCGGGGTCCACATGTCGGGGTTCTTGGCAGGGGCAAAGCCATCGAGGAACCAGACATCGACCTGGGCGTCGAGCTCTGGCAATTGCTCGAGCACATCACCAATCAGCAGGGTGAGGGTGACGCGCCCACCTTCGAAGGTGAATTGCTGATACCCCGGGTGCACTGCCACGTATTGCGCCAGCAAAGGCTGGCTGTAAGCGGCAAGCTCTGGCCACAGGCTGATGGCACGGGCCAGGTCATCGCGGTCCAGGGGGAATTTCTCGACGCTGACGAAATGAAGCCGGGCGTCTGCGTGGGCATGTTGCGCGAACAGTTGCCAGGCGCAGTAGAAATTCATGCCGGTGCCAAAGCCCGTCTCGCCGATGACCACGCAGGCATGGGGCGCCATTGCAGTGAAACGTTCCGCCAGGCGGGTCTGTCCGAGAAACACATGGCGGGTTTCATCGATGCCTTCGTTGACGGCGAAGTACACGTCATCGTAATGCCGCGAATGAGGGCGGCCCTGTTCGTCCCAGTCGATCTGGGCGTGCTGGAGAGGGGGAGATACGGTCATGGCGGGTGCGCAGCGACAAGCGACTGAAGAAGTGGCGATAGTCGCATGGCTGGGGCTTTCTTGCAGCCCAAACCCCCGCCCCAGGTGTGCTTTTGCGCTAGTCTTGTTTATCCATTGAAGGAGCCCGTGCATGTTCGAATCTGCCGAGATTGGTCACAGCATCGACAAGCAAACCTACGACGCCGAGGTTCCAGCCCTGCGTCAAGCACTGCTCGAGGCCCAGTATGAGCTCAAGCAGCAAGCGCGTTTTCCGGTCATCGTGCTGATCAATGGCGTGGAGGGGGCCGGCAAGGGCGAGACGGTCAAGCTGCTCAACGAGTGGATGGACCCGCGCATGATCGATGTGCTCACCTTCGATCAGCAGACCGACGAGGAACTGGCGCGGCCACCGGCCTGGCGTTACTGGCGCGCCTTGCCGCCCAAGGGGCGCATGGGGGTGTTTTTTGGCAACTGGTACAGCCAGATGCTGCAAGGGCGCGTGCATGGAGTGTTGAAGGATGCGGTGCTGGACCAGGCCATCAACGGCGCCGAACGCCTGGAGCAGATGCTGTGCGATGAAGGCGCGTTGATCATCAAGTTCTGGTTTCATCTTTCCAAGAAGCAGATGAAGGCGCGGCTCAAATCCCTCAAGGACGACCCCTTGCACAGCTGGAAGATCAGCCCGCTGGATTGGCAGCAGTCGCACACCTACGACCGCTTCGTGCGCTTCGGGGAACGTGTGCTGCGCCGCACCAGCCGCGATTACGCGCCCTGGCATATCGTCGAGGGGGTTGATCCCAATTACCGCAGCCTGGCCGTCGGGCGTATCCTGCTCGACAGCTTGCAGGCGGCCCTGGCCAACAATCCCAAGGGCAAGCACGTGGGCAATGTCGCGCCGCTCGGGCGCAGCATTGATCAGCGCAGCCTGCTCGGTGCCTTGGACCTGACAGTGCGTCTGGACAAGGCCGACTATCAAGAGCAACTGGTCACCGAGCAGGCGCGCCTGGCCGGTTTGCTGCGTCACAAGCACATGCGCCGTCATGCCCTGGTAGCGGCCTTCGAAGGCAATGATGCGGCGGGCAAAGGCGGTGCGATCCGGCGCGTGGCCGCTGCCCTGGACCCCCGTCAGTACCGGATCGTGCCCATTGCCGCGCCGACCGAAGAAGAACGCGCGCAGCCTTACCTGTGGCGTTTTTGGCGGCACATTCCCGCGCGTGGCAAGTTCACCATCTTCGACCGCTCCTGGTATGGCCGGGTGCTGGTGGAGCGGGTCGAGGGGTTCTGCAGCCCTGCCGACTGGATGCGCGCCTATGGCGAAATCAACGACTTCGAAGAGCAACTGGTGAACGCGGGCGTGGTAGTGGTCAAGTTCTGGCTGGCCATCGACCAGCAGACCCAGCTCGAACGCTTCGAGGAGCGTGAGCAAACCCCATTCAAGCGCTACAAGATCACCGAGGACGACTGGCGCAACCGCGACAAGTGGGACGACTACAGCCAGGCCGTAGGCGATATGGTCGACCGCACCAGCAGCGAGATCGCGCCCTGGACGTTGGTCGAAGCCAACGACAAGCGCTGGGCGCGGGTCAAGGTCCTGCGCACTATCAACGAGGCGCTGGAAGCGGCGTTCGCCAAGCACAAGAAGTAGGCGGGGCGCGTACCCCTGACAGGCAGGTGGGCATGTGCAACACGGCTGCGCTCCGGTGTGTTGCCCGCATCATGCCCCCATAGAATGACGTGATGAATTCTTTTCCCGGCATGCCTGCGCTGGTTACCTGCGCAACCCCGTAGAATTCAGCCACCCCCACCACGGATCTGATCGAGGACACCATGCATACCACCTCCGGCCGTTGGGTTCACGGCCTGCTGCTTGCCCTGTTGACTGCATTGCTATGGGGCATCCTGCCGATCAAGCTCAAGCAGGTGTTGCAGGTGATGGACCCGTTGACGGTGACCTGGTATCGCCTGCTGGTGTCCGGTGGGCTGCTGTGCGCCTGGCTGACGGCCAACCGTCGCCTGCCGTCTTTGGGCAGGCTCACGCGCAAGGGCAGGGGCCTGGTGGGGGTGGCGGTGCTGGGGCTGATGGGCAATTACGTGCTGTACCTGATCGGCTTGAAGCTGCTCAGCCCTGGTACGGCGCAGCTGGTGGTGCAGCTGGGGCCGGTGCTGTTGCTGGTGGCCAGCGTATTCGTGTTTCGCGAGCGATTCAGCGTAGGGCAGGGGGTGGGGCTGTTGATCCTGCTGGCAGGTTTCGGGCTGTTCTTCAACCAGCGCCTGGAAGAACTGTTGACTTCGCTTGGCGCCTATACCACAGGTGTGCTCACCATTGTGCTGGCCACCAGTATCTGGGTGTTCTACGCCTTGAGCCAGAAGCAGTTGCTGACGGTGTGGAACTCGCAGCAGGTGATGATGGTGATCTACCTGTGCTGCGCGGCGCTGCTGACGCCTTGGGTGCAGCCGCTGGAAGTCTTGCAACTGAGCCCCGTACAGAGCTGGCTGCTGCTGGCGTGCTGCCTGAACACGCTGGTGGCCTATGGCGCCTTTGCCGAAGCCCTGGCGCATTGGGAGGCTTCCCGGGTCAGTGCGACGTTGGCATTGACGCCCTTGGTGACGTTCGTGGCGGTGGCACTGGCTGCGCTGGTGTGGCCTGAGTATGTGCAGGCGGAGCAGATCAACCTGCTCGGGTATGTAGGGGCTGTGGTCGTGGTGGCAGGCTCGGCGCTGGTTGCGCTCGGGCCTTCACTGGTGGCGGGATGGCGGGCACGTCGCGCGCGGCTTGCGCAGGTGTCCTAGGTGTTGGGGGCGGGTGGCGCCTCTGATCAGACGCCGGTTGGGCAGCAGGAGCAGCAGGAATGGTTGCGGCCGCTCGGCAGCCTATCCCTGCCGCTCACACGGGGACTCGCTGGCCCGGATGCGGTGCAAGACAGTTGCTCCCACACCCAATGCGCGAGCCTTTTTGGCGTTGCCGAATAAAAGGGGGCAACGCAAGCCGCCCCCACAGACTTCAACCCTTGCCACCCGGCGCCAGCATGTTCTCCGGCCTTACCCACTCATCGAACTGCTCGTTGGTGAGGTAGTCCAGCTCAAGCGCCGCCTCACGCAGGGTCTTGCCCTCGCCATAGGCTTTCTTGGCGATCTCTGCGGCCTTGTCGTACCCGATATGCGGGTTGAGTGCCGTTACCAGCATCAGCCCTCGCTCCAGGTGTGCGGCCATCTGCTCGGTATCTGGCTCGATGCCCGCTACGCAATGCTGCTGAAAGTTGCGGCAACCGTCTGCCAACAGCTCGATGGACTGCAGCAGGTTGTGGATGATCACCGGCTTGAACACGTTCAACTGCAGATGCCCCTGGCTGGCGGCAAAACCGATGGTGGTATCGTTGCCAAGCACCTGGCAGGCCAGCATCGACAGCGCCTCGCACTGTGTCGGGTTGACCTTGCCCGGCATGATCGAACTGCCGGGCTCGTTGGCGGGCAAGCGCACCTCGGCCAACCCCGCACGGGGCCCTGATCCGAGCAGGCGCAGGTCGTTGGCGATCTTCATCAAGGCCACCGCCAAGGTTTTCAGCCCCCCAGCCAGGCTGGTCAGCGGCTCGTGCCCGGCCAGCGCTGCAAACTTGTTGGGTGCGGTCACGAAGGGCAGCCCGGACAGAGCGGCCAGCTCGGCAGCAATGGCTTCGGCGAACCCCTGGGGCGCATTGAGGCCCGTGCCCACCGCCGTGCCGCCCTGGGCCAGCTCATAGACCGCCGGCAGGCTGGCGCGGATGGCGCGCTGGGCATAATCGAGTTGCGCCACGAACGCCGAGACTTCCTGGCCGAAGGTAATCGGCGTGGCATCCATCATGTGGGTGCGTCCGGTTTTGACCAGGCGATGGTGCCGTGCCGACAGCTCAGCCAGGCCCGAGGACAGCTCGGCGATGGCCGGCAGCAGTTGCGCGTGCACGGCCTGGGCGGCTGCGATGTGCATGGCGGTGGGGAAGCAGTCGTTGGAGCTCTGGGAGCGGTTGACGTGATCGTTGGGGTGCACCGGCGACTTGCCGCCGCGCACCTGGCCGGCCAGTTCGTTGGCGCGACCTGCGATCACCTCGTTGACGTTCATGTTGCTCTGCGTGCCACTGCCGGTCTGCCAGACCACCAGCGGGAACTGATCGTCGTGCTTGCCGTCCAGGACCTCATCGGCGGCCTGCTCAATCAGCCGGGCAATGTCGGCGGGCAGTGCACCGTTGCGGTCGTTGACGCGGGCAGCGGCCTTCTTGATCAGCGCCAGGGCATGCAGGACGGCGAGCGGCATACGTTGCTGGCCGATGGCGAAGTTGATCAACGAGCGCTGAGTCTGCGCGCCCCAGTAGGCGTGCTCAGGAACTTCAACCGGCCCAAGGCTGTCTGTTTCGATACGGCTCATGCTGCATTCACTCCCTGTCAGTCAGAATCAGCAGTTTAGGCCCTCATGCGACCTGGCGGTTCAATCGCCTGTCGTGCCACTTGAGCAGCTCGCCCTGGCGGGCGCAGAATGCTCGCTCTGAGGTACCGCCTCCCCCTCCTGAAGGAAATGCAATGACCCGTCTTCGTGTCCTCTGTGCTGCTGTCGCCCTGGCTTGCGCCAGTGGCCAGGTCCTGGCCGCCACCCCCAGCCACAACGCCGCTGCCGAGAAATTCCTGACCTTGGCCAATGCCGACAAACTGGGCACGCCGGTGTACATGCAAGTGCAGCAGATGTTCGCCCAGCGCTTTGCCCAGACCAAGGCGCCTGCCTCCAAGCAGCCTGTGCTGGAAAGCTACCAGGCCAAGGCCAACGCCGCGCTGGACAACGCCATCGGCTGGAAGAAGCTCAAGCCCAAGATGGTCGACCTCTACACCCAGACCTTTACCGAGCAAGAGCTCAAGGACCTGGTCAAGTTCTACGAGTCGCCCCTTGGCCGCAAGGTGCTGCGCGAGATGCCCAAGGTCACCCAGCAATCGGCTCAGCTGACCCAGCAGACCCTCGAACCGGCGGTGCCGGTGGTCAACAAGCTGCTTGAAGACATGACCAAGGAGCTGGACCCTAACTACGGCAAGGCAGCCGCGCCAGCCAAGAAGTGAGCACGGCCATGAACATGCAACAGCGTATCGAACAGCAACTGGCGAGCCTGGCGCCTCAGCACCTGCAGGTGCTCGATGAAAGCCACATGCACAGCCGTGGTCAGCAGACCCACTACAAGGCCGTGATCGTGAGCGAGGTGTTCGAAGGCTTGAACAGCGTCAAGCGGCACCAGAAGGTGTATGCGACCATGGGCGAGCTGATGGGCCAGATTCATGCGCTGGCGATTCACACCTATACCGGCGATGAATGGGCACAGGTCGGCAGCGCGCCGGCATCGCCTGTCTGCGCCGGCGGCGGGCACTGAAAGCTTGCTGTTGTTCTGGTAGAATCCGCTTCATCCCAAAAAGGGGCTGCTGCACAGCCCATCGCTGGTACGCCAGCTGCTTCAGGTAACCCCACTGCGTTGACGCACCGGGCACCTGAAGCGGCATGTGTGCCTGCGATGGGCGTGCGGCGGCCCTTTGTTCATTGTGTAACCCGGTCCGCCCCTTACGAGGGCAGCCACCTGGAGAACCTGATTCATGTCACACCCCATCGTCGTCGCGGCGCTGTACAAGTTCGTCACCTTGCAAGACTACGTCGAGCTACGCGAGCCGCTGCTCAAGGCCATGCTCGACAACCATGTCAAAGGCACCTTGCTGTTGGCCCATGAGGGCATCAACGGCACCGTGTCGGCCACCCGCGAAGGCATCGACGGCCTGCTGGCCTGGCTGCGCAGCGACCCGCGCCTGGTGGACATCGACCACAAGGAGTCGTACTGCGACGAGCAGCCCTTCTACCGTACCAAGGTCAAGCTCAAGAAAGAGATCGTCACCCTGGGCGTGCCTGGGGTCGACCCCAATCAGGCGGTGGGCACCTACGTCGAGCCCAAGGACTGGAACGCGCTGATCAGCGACCCCGAGGTGCTGCTGGTCGACACGCGCAACGACTACGAAGTGGCCATCGGCACGTTCAAGGGGGCCATCGACCCCAAGACCGAAACGTTCCGCGAATTTCCCGACTACATCAAGGCCAACTTCGACCCGGCCCGCCACAAGAAGGTCGCCATGTTCTGCACTGGCGGCATCCGTTGCGAAAAAGCGTCCAGCTATATGCTCGGTGAAGGCTTCGAGGAGGTCTATCATCTGAAAGGTGGCATCCTGAAGTACTTCGAGGAAGTGCCACAGGAACAAAGCCTGTGGGAGGGCGACTGCTTCGTGTTCGATAACCGCGTCACGGTTCGCCATGACCTGAGCGAGGGTGAATATGACCAGTGCCACGCCTGCCGTCACCCGATCAATGCCCAGGAGCGTGCCTCGGAGCACTACTCGCCAGGTGTAAGCTGCCCGCACTGCTGGGATTCGCTGAGCGAAAAGACCCGCCGCAGCGCCATCGACCGGCAGAAGCAGATCGAGCTGGCCAAGGCCCGCAACCTGCCACATCCGATTGGCCACAACTACAAAGCCGAGGCCTGAGTGATGTCTGCGCGCCTGATCTACGTGATGGACCCGATGTGTTCCTGGTGCTGGGGCTTCGCACCGGTGGCCAGTGCGCTGATCGATCAGGCCAGTCAGGCGGGCGTGCCTACCCATCTGGTGGTCGGCGGGCTGCGCAGCGGCAGTGCCGCGCTGGACGGCGCCACCCGCAAGTACATTCTCGAGCATTGGCAGGCCGTGGCCCAGACAACGGGGCAGCCTTTCAATTTCGAGGGCGCCATGCCCGACGGCTTTGTCTACGACACCGAACCGGCCTGCCGAGCACTGGTAGCTGCCCGCGAGTTGGATGGCGAGCGCCTCTGGCCTCTGCTGGCAGCCATACAGTCTGCGTTCTATGAAGGGGCTCATGACGTGACCACCGCCCCGCACCTGGTGGAGCTGGCCGAGCAGGCGGGTTTTGAGCGCGGGCCGTTCGCCGAGGCGTTCACCCGCGCCGAAACCCGCGCTGCCACCGCCGCGGATTTCGCCTGGGCGCAAGGCTTGGGCATCGCGGGCTTCCCGACCTTGCTCGCTGAGCGCAACGGCCAACTGGCCTTGCTGACCAACGGTTATCAGCCGCTTGAGCGTCTGCAACCGTTGCTTGGCCGCTGGCTGCAGCAGGCTGCCAATGCTTGATGTGCCCGGGTCGCCCGACCCGGCGCCGTCCAAGCCGGCGGGCTCGGCCGACCGGTTGAGCTGGTCGGAAATCCGCCGGCTTGCCCTGCACCACAAAAAGCAGCTGTGGACGGCGAACCTGATTGCCGTGCTGGCAGCCTGCTGCAGTGTCCCGATCCCATTATTGCTGCCGCTGCTGGTGGATGAAGTGCTGCTCGGGCACGGCGATGCCGCGCTCAAGTGGATGAACCAGCTGCTGCCGTCTGGCTGGCAGGTCGCAGCAGGCTATATCGGCCTGATGTTGTGCCTGACCTTGTGCCTGCGCCTGGCGGCACTGGCGTTCAACGTCATCCAGGCCAGGCTGTTCGCCGGATTGGCCAAGGACATCGTCTACCGGCTACGCATTCGCCTGATCGAACGGCTCAAGCGTATTTCCCTGAAAGAGTACGAGAACCTGGGCAGCGGCACGGTCACCACGCACCTGGTCACGGACCTGGACACCCTCGACAAGTTCGTGGGCGAGACCCTCAGCCGCTTTCTGGTCGCCATGCTCACCCTCACCGGCACGGCCGCCATCCTGCTGTGGATGCACTGGCAACTGGCGCTGCTGATCCTGCTGTTCAACCCGCTGGTCATCTACTTCACGGTGCAGTTGGGCAAGCGGGTCAAGCACCTGAAAAAGCTCGAGAACGACAGCACGGCCCGCTTCACCCAGGCGTTAGCCGAAACGCTCGATGCCATCCAGGAGGTCCGCGCCAGTAACCGCCAGGGCTATTTCCTCGGTCGATTGGGCGTCAAGGCTCGCGAGGTGCGCGACTACGCCGTGGAATCGCAGTGGAAGAGCGACGCCAGCGGCCGCGCCAGCGGACTGTTGTTCCAGTTCGGCATCGACATCTTCCGCGCAGCGGCCATGTTGACGGTGTTGTTCTCGGACTTGTCGATCGGCCAGATGCTTGCCGTCTTCAGCTACCTCTGGTTCATGATCGGCCCGGTCGAGCAGTTGCTGAACCTGCAATATGCCTACTATGCCGCTGGCGGTGCGCTCAACCGCCTCAATGAGCTGCTGGCACGCGCCGACGAGCCCCAGTACCCGGCAGCCAGTGACCCTTTCGCCGGGCACGCAACGGTGGGCATCGAGGTACGGGACCTGTCCTTTGCCTACGCCGACGAGCCGGTGCTGGATAACCTGAACCTGGCCATCGCACCCGGTGAGAAGGTTGCCATTGTCGGCGCCAGCGGGGGTGGCAAGAGCACGCTCGTGCAGCTGCTGCTCGGGCTGTACAGCGCGGATGCAGGCACCATTCGCTTCGGCGGTGCCACCCTGCAGGAAATCGGCCTGGAAACCCTGCGTGAGCAGGTGGCCGTGGTCTTGCAGCACCCGTCGCTGTTCAACGACAGTGTGCGGGCCAACCTGACCATGGGCCGGGACTGCACCGATGATGCCTGCTGGCAGGCACTGCGGATCGCTCAGCTCGACGGCACCATCGCCGCGCTGCCTCACGGCCTGGACAGCGTGGTCGGGCGTTCGGGTGTTCGCTTGTCCGGCGGTCAGCGTCAACGGTTGGCCATTGCCCGCATGGTACTGGCCGAACCCAAGGTGGTCATTCTGGACGAAGCCACCTCGGCGCTGGACGCTGCCACCGAATACAACCTGCATCAGGCGCTGGCGCGTTTTCTCAAGGGCCGCACCACGCTGATCATTGCCCACCGCTTGTCGGCGGTGAAACAGGCGGACCGGGTGCTGGTGTTCGACGGCGGTCATGTGGCCGAGGACGGCGACCATCAGCAGTTGATTGCCGAGGGCGGGTTGTACGCCAAACTGTACGGGCACCTGCAGCAGCTCTGAGCGCTGTGTGAAGTGCCTTGGGGCGACGGTCAGACGGGGCTGCTTGCAACACAGTCTCACCGAGTATTCGAGCGTTTCACACCCAGGCTAGGGCCTGAGCAATCGCAGGAATTCGACACCGGCCGGCGCCATCACCTGTTCAGCCCGCGTGATCACGCCGATCTCGCGTACCACTCCCGGATGATCCACCGCCACCTTGCTCACTTCGTGACGGCCCTCGTCGGCCGACTCGGGCAACAACGCCACGCCCTGGCCCTGACGCACCAGTGCCAGCACCGTCGACATGTAGTTAGCTTCAAGCCCTGCCGCCAGGGGCAGGCGCGCGTCGGCGAACAGCCGCTCGACCAGGTTGCGCACGCTGCTGTCCCGTCCGGTCAGCAGCATGGGGTATGCCGCCGCTTCGGCCAGCGTCACCGCCGTATGCCTGGCCAAGGGGTGGTCGTGCGGTACGTACAGGCACAGGCGATCTTCGAGCACGGCCTTGAACGCCAGCCCTTGGGTAGGCCGTGCCTGCACACTCAGGCCGAAATCCACTTCCTGCTCCAGCACTAGCGTATCGATGCGCTGGGCTACCACGTCACGCAGCCTGACCTCGATGCCGGGGAAGCGTTCGCGAAAGCGCTGCACCACGCCTGGCAGCAACCCCGAGCACAGCGAGGGCAGGGCCGCGATGGTCAGTACACCACGGCGGGAGGTGGCATGGTCACGGGCCGCCTCGACGATGTTGTCCAGATCGAGCAGCAACTTTTCCATCGGTAGCAACGCATGCTGACCGGCAGCGGTGAGGCCTACGTGACGCGGGCTGCGTTCGAGCAAGGTCACCCCAAGCCAGTCTTCGAGTTGGCGAATCTGCACGGTGAGCGCCGAGGGCGACAGGTTCAGGGTCAGGGCGGCCTTGGAAAAGTTACCGGTTCGCGCCACCGCCAGGAACGCACGGATGAGCTGGATCGCATTCTTCATTTTGTTTTTCCGAACGTGGCCTGCCGAATATTTCAATTCACAGAGCCTAACGCCGTTGTTATTACTCTTGCAAAACAACAACAGGGCCTTCTCTCGCAACCGCGGACCAGAGGCCCAAGAGGAAACCCCATGCTCGCCACCCTCGGTGTCGCTACTGTCCTGTGCATGCTCGTGAGCATCATGAGCAAACGCATCTCCCCCCTGGTCGCCCTGATCGCCCTGCCCATCATCGCAGCGTTGCTCGGTGGCTTCGGCCTGCAAACCAGCGGCTTCATCATCACCGGCATCAAGAACGTCGCCCCGGTCGTGGGCATGTTCGTTTTTGCCATCCTGTTCTTCGGCATCATGACCGACGCCGGCATGCTCGACCCGATCATCGACCGCATCCTCAAGCGCGTCGGCACACGCCCGACGCGCATCGTCATGGGCACGGCCCTGCTGGCCCTGCTGGTGCACCTGGACGGTTCGGGCGCAGTGACCTTCCTGGTGACCATCCCCGCGATGCTGCCGCTGTACACCCGCCTGGGCATGGACAAGCGCATCCTGGCCTGCGTCACGGCCATGGCGGCCGGGGTCAACTTCCTGCCCTGGACCGGCCCGGTGCTGCGGTCATCGGCAGCGCTGCACGTGCCGGTGGCTGACCTGTTTCAGCCGCTGATTCCGGTGCAGATCGTCGGGCTGATCTTCGTCTTCGCCTGTGCCTACTGGCTTGGGCGACGCGAAGAACGGCGCCTGGGTCTGGGCCGGGACGCGCTCGACGTCACCCCTCACCAGCGTGTGCTCACCGACGCCGAACGCGAGCTGCGCAAGCCGCGCCTGTTCTGGCCCAATTTGCTGCTGACCCTGGTGGTGATGGGCGTAATGATCGCAGGGGTGGTGGACCCGGTGGTGATGTTCATGGTCGGTACCGTGCTCGCCTTGTGCCTGAACTACCCCAACGTGGACGCGCAGCGGGCGCGCATCGACGCCCATGCCAAGACCGCGCTGACCATGGCCAGCATTCTTCTGGCCGCGGGCGTCCTCACTGGCATCATGCAAGGCACCGGCATGCTCAAAGCGATGGCCGAGGTGGCGGTGGGGCAGATTCCTGCAGGGCATGGCCAACTGATTCCTGCGGTAGTCGGTTTTCTTTCCATGCCCCTGAGCCTGCTGTTCGACCCGGATTCGTTCTACTTCGGCATCATGCCGGTGGTCGCCGAGGTTGGCAGAGCCCTGGGCGTGGACCCGATGCAAGTAGCCCAGGCTTCGCTTCTGGGCGTGCACACCACGGGTTTTCCGGTCAGTCCACTGACCCCCGCGACCTTCCTGCTGGTTGGCCTGTGCAAGATCGAACTGGCCGATCACCAGCGCTTCACCATCCCTTTCCTGTTCGCGGCCTCGGTTCTGATGACCTTGACCGCCCTGGTCATTGGAGTTTTCTAGATGAAGACCATACGCATCGGCGCTGGCGCCGGTTATTCGGGCGACCGCATCGAGCCGGCCATCGAGTTGGCGCAACAGGGTGAACTGGACTACCTGGTGTTCGAATGCCTGGCCGAGCGCACCATCGCCCTGGCGCAGCAAGCGCGGTTGCTGGACCCGCACGGTGGTTTCGACCCCTTGCTGGGCGAGCGCATGCGCCGCGTGCTGCCTTACGTAGGTCCAGGGGCCGACGGCACGCGGCGGCGCCTGCGCATCATCACCAACATGGGTGCGGCCAACCCACTGGGCGCGGCCTCTGAAATCCGCCGCATCGCGGCTGAGCTTGGCTTGCCTGGTATCAAAGTGGCGGCGCTGACCGGCGACGATGTGCTCGCCACCTTGCAGCAATGGCCCGAGCAGACCCTCGACAACGGTGCCACCCTCTCTGAACTGGGCGATCGATTGATTTCAGCCAACGCTTATGTGGGCGCAGAGGGTATCGTGCAGGCCTTGCAGGCCGATGCAGATATCGTGGTCACCGGCCGTGTGGCCGATCCGTCGCTGTTTCTCGCACCGCAGCTGTTCGAGTTCGGCTGGCGCGTCGACGACTGGACGCTACTGGGGCGCGGCACCCTGGTCGGGCACCTGCTCGAATGCGCAGGGCAAATCAGCGGCGGCTACTTCGCCGACCCCGGGGTGAAGGAAGTGCCCGAACTCGACCGCCTCGGCTTCCCGCTGGCCGAAATCGATGCCATGGGCCATGCGGTGATCAGCAAGGTGGCCGGTTCCGGCGGGCGCATCGATACCGCTACCTGCACCGAGCAACTGTTGTACGAAGTGCATGATCCGGCCGCTTACCTTACGCCCGATGTGACGGCTGATTTCAGTCAGGTGACGTTTCAGGCCCTGGATCAAGATGAGGTCCAGGTGCGAGGCGCCAGTGGGCGCGCGCGCCCGGAGGCGTTGAAGGTGTCGGTGGGTTTTCTCGACGGTTGGATCGGCGAAGGGCAGATGTCCTATGGCGGCCCTGGTGCGGTGGCCCGCGGGCGCCTGGCCGAAGCGATCGTACGCAAGCGCCTGCAACTGACCGGTGTGGCCTGCGACGATATACGCAGCGAGCTGATAGGCGTCAGCGCCTTGCACGGTGACGACCTGGCCCAGCGCGCCCAGGGCGAGCCCTGGGAGGTGCGGCTGCGTGTGGCGGCGCGCTGCGCCACCAAAAATGATGCGGTGCGCATCGGCAACGAGGTGGAAACCCTCTACACCAACGGCCCCTATGGCGGCGGTGGAGCGAGCAAGTCGGTGCGTCAGGTGGTGGCGGTGGCTTCGCTGTTGCTGCCCAGGGACGCGGTCGCCTTGCAGGTGCATCTGGAGGAGGTGGCATGAGTACCCACACGAAATTGCGCGATATAGCCCACAGCCGTACTGGCGACAAGGGCGACACGTCGAACATCTCGGTAATCGCCTTTGATTCGGCTGACTACCCGCGCCTGGCCCAGTGGCTGACGGTAGAGCGCGTCACGGCCCACTTTGCCGAGTTGCTGGACCCGGCAGGCCCCCCCGTTCGCCGGTACGAGCTGGCGCAGCTCGGGGCGTTGAACTTCGTGCTGCCCGGCATCCTGCGTGGCGGTGTGACCCGATCGCTGGCCTTGGATGCCCATGGCAAGACGCTGGGGGCGGCGCTGCTGGATCTCGAACTCTGACAAGCGGTCGGCCCGCGCCGTGCGCACGGGTCAAGCCCGGCCCCTGCGGTGCGCACTTGAGTGGGCCGAAAACCAGGCTGGCATGACGTGATTGACGGGGTCCGTGCGGTGTCTGCGACAATGGGTCCAGCACCGCGCCACGCTCAAACCGGCGAGCCAGACGCTGCGCCCTGCAGGCAGCAGGCGCGGCGGCTATCATTGACTGAAATCGGGCCCCTAAATTTTCATCGCGTTAATGGCAGATGGCCTACGCTGTGCTTTGTCTGGGTTGATTCGCGCCTTATCTGCTCTGTGACAGGGACTCCATGAAGGGACATCGCACTCAAGAAGCGCCCAAGCTCCTCGGGCTCACCTGGCCATTCATCGCCGTGGTGGTTTTCCAGGTCGCCCTTGGCAGCCTCAGCCTCTACACGCTTTCTGCCGTGCGTGCCTACGTGGCGGGCGAAAGCTTGTGGTCAAAGGCGCAAAAAGACGCCATCTACTACCTCAATCTGTACGCCACCACGCGCGACGAAGCCACCTATGGCCGCTACCAGCAGGCCATCGTGGTGCCCCAGGGCGATCACCGCGCGCGCAAGCTCATGGATCAGTCGAATCTGGACCTGGAGGCGGTGCGCCAGGCCGTCCTGCAAGGTGGCAACCACCCCGACGACGTGGAACGCATCATCTGGTTCTACCGCCACTTTCGTACTGTCAGCTACCTGCAGACAGCCATCAATTATTGGGACATCGGCGACGACTACCTGGCCAAGCTGAACGTGCTGGCGGGCGAGATGCACCAGCGCTTCGCCAGCGGGCCGGTCGATGAGCAGGTGATTCGTGCCTGGAAAAGCCGCATTGCCACCATCAACGAGGGGGTGACGCCGGCTGCCAAGGCGTTCAGCGATGCCCTGGGCGAGGGGTCGCGCGTCCTGCTGCGGGTGCTGCTGATCACCAACCTGCTGACTGCGATGATCCTGATCACCATCGCCTGGCGGCGCTCCAGCAAACTGCTGGCCCAGCGCCAGGCATTTGCCAACGCGCTGCAGGAAGAAAAGGAGCGTGCGCAGATCACTTTGCAGGCTATCGGTGATGCGGTAATCACCACGGATGTGGAGGGCTTGATCGGCTACATGAACCCGGCGGCCGAGCAGCTGACCCACTGGAAGGCCGTCCAGGCCCTGGGCCTGCCGTTGTCGGCCCTGTTCACCCTGGTGGACGAGCACGACGTGGACGAGGGCCGCAGCCTGGTGGAGCAGGTGCTCAGTGGCAGTTTGAAAGGGGGCGCCGAACATGCCCGGCTGATTCAGCGCCTGGACGGCAGCACGGTGTCGATCAACCTGGTGGGCTCGTCCATTGTCAATGACGGACAGGTCAATGGCATCGTGCTGGTGCTGCACGACATGACCCAGGAGCGCCAGTACATCGCCAACCTCTCCTGGCAGGCCACGCACGATGCGCTGACAGGCCTGGCCAACCGTCGCGAGTTCGAATACCGGCTGGAGCAGGCGCTCAATGCGCTGGCGCGCCAGCCTGGGCGCCATTCACTGATGTTCCTGGACCTGGATCAGTTCAAGCTGGTCAATGATACGTGCGGGCATGCCGCCGGGGATGAGCTGCTTCGGCACATTTGCGCCGTGCTGCAATCGGGCCTGCGAGAAGGTGACACGCTGGCGCGGCTGGGGGGCGATGAGTTTGGCGTGTTGCTGGAGAATTGCCCGTCCGAGCAGGCCGAGCGGATTGCCGAGCAGTTACGCCAGACCGTCCAGAGCCTGCACTTCGTGTGGAAAGGCCGGCCGTTCGTGACCACGGTCAGCATCGGGCTGGTGCATATCGCTCAGGCCCCCGGCACCCTCGAGGCATCACTGCGGGCTGCTGACATGGCCTGCTACATGGCCAAGGAAAAGGGGCGCAACCGGGTTCAGGTGTACCACGCCGATGACAGCGAGCTGTCCATTCGGTTTGGCGAGATGGCCTGGATTCAGCGCTTGCACGTGGCCCTGGAAGAGAACCGG
This sequence comes from Pseudomonas fulva NBRC 16637 = DSM 17717, assembly GCF_000730565.1. Classification (GTDB taxonomy): domain Bacteria; phylum Pseudomonadota; class Gammaproteobacteria; order Pseudomonadales; family Pseudomonadaceae; genus Aquipseudomonas; species Aquipseudomonas fulva. The sequence goes on from NZ_BBIQ01000003.1 coordinate 34,837, forward strand.
TTCTGCCTGTACGCCCAGGAGATCGCGCCGTTGAAGGCTTTCGAGGGGCCCGGCCACATCGAAATCCTGCTGCGCCTGCACGATGAAAGCGGGCGCACCATACTCCCCAACAGCTTCATCCCGGCTGCCGAGCGCTACGGGCTGATTACCGCGCTCGATCGCTGGGTAGTGCGCAACGTCTTCATCATCATCCGCCAATGCCTGGATGCAGGCCACCAGGGGCCGCTGTCGACCTGCGCCATCAACCTGTCCGGTGCAAGCATCGGCGATGACAAGTTCCTCGAATACCTGCAGCGCCTGTTCGCCGAATATGCCATTCCTCCGCGCATGATCTGCTTCGAGATCACCGAAACCAGCGCCATTGCCAACCTGGGCAGCGCCATTCGCTTCATCAACGAGCTAAAAGGCCTGGGTTGTCGTTTTTCACTGGATGATTTCTGTGCAGGCATGTCATCGTTCGCCTACCTCAAGCATCTGCCCGTCGACTTCCTCAAGATCGACGGCAGCTTCGTCAAGGACATGCTGGACGATCCGGTCAACCGGGCCATGGTGGAGGTCATCAACCATATTGGCCATGTCATGGGCAAGCGCACCATTGCAGAATTCGTGGAAACACCCATGATCGAACAAGCGCTACAGGAAATTGGTGTCGATTACGCCCAGGGCTATCTGATCGAGCGGCCCCAGGTATTCACATGTGACAGTCTGCATCGCCAACGGATTGCCGCCCGGCCTCTGTTGCAGCGGGCGCCTGGCACCTTTCGTTAGCTGGAAATCACAAGGAACAAGGAGTAGACAGTGATTGATGCATTCGTTCGTATCGGGCCATTGATGGACCCGGCCAGTTACCCCAAATGGGCCCAGCAACTGCTTGCCGATTGCCATGAGAGCAAGCAGCGAGTGGTTGACCATGAGGTGTATCGACGTCTGCGTGACGGCAAATTGAAGCAAGCGACTATTCGCCAGTACCTGATCGGCGGCTGGCCGGTGGTCGAGCAGTTCTCGTTGTACATGGCCCATAACCTCACCAAGACCCGTTATGGCCGGCACCCAGGCGAGGACATGGCGCGGCGCTGGTTGATGCGTAATATCCGCGTGGAGCTTAACCATGCCGATTACTGGGTGAACTGGGCCCACGCCCACGGCATTCACCTGCACGACCTGCAGGCTCAGGATGTGCCGCCTGAGCTCAATGGCCTCAACGATTGGTGCTGGCGTGTGTGTGCCACGGAAAACCTGGCCATTGCCATGGCCGCCACCAACTATGCCATCGAAGGGGCCACCGGGGAGTGGTCGGCGGTGGTGTGTTCCACCGACACCTACGCGATGGGCTTCCCGGAAGAGCAGCGCAAGCGGGCCATGAAGTGGCTCAAGATGCACGCGCAGTATGACGACACCCACCCGTGGGAGGCGCTGGAGATCATCTGTACGCTGGTAGGCGAGAACCCGAGCACGGCCTTGCGCACCGAATTGCGCCGGGCCATCTGCAAGAGCTATGACTGCATGTACCTGTTCCTGGAGCGGTGCATGCAACTTGAAGCCACCCAGCACGAGCGGGCGAGCCCGGCGTTGGCGGCGGGGTGATTGCGCGCCTGTCGTGACGCAGGCTCAGCCCATCGCCGATACGCCGGCGATGGGCTGCGAAACGGCCGAGAACGCGCAAGGCGGCCTCAGGTAGACGAGCCGCTCACTGGGCGTTGAATGCCTGCCCGTTCACATCCTTGCTGTCAGGCCCCATCAGATAGAGGTAGACCGGCATGATTTGCTCGGGCAGCGGGTTGTCCTGGGGGTTCTCGCTCGGGTAGGCCTGCGCGCGCATGGCCGTACGCGTCGCGCCCGGGTTGATGCTGTTGGAGCGCACCGGCGCCACCCCTTCGAGTTCGTCGGCCAGGGTCTGCATCATGCCTTCGGTGGCGAACTTGGAGATGCCGTAGGCGCCCCAATAGGCGCGGCCCTTGCGCCCGACACTGCTGCTGGTGAACACCACCGAAGCGTCTTCGGACTGCTTGAGCAGCGGCAGCAGGGTGCTGGTGAGCATGAAGGTGGCATTGACGTTGATGTGCATGACGCGCATGAAGTTGTCGCCCGACAACTGTTCCAGGGGCGTGCGTGGACCGATGATCGAGGCGTTGTTGAGCAACCCGTCCAGGCGCCCGAACTGTTCCTCGATCATGACCGCCAGCTCGTCGTACTGATGGGCCAGGGCGGTTTCCAGGTTGAACGGGATCACCACAGGCTGGGGATGCCCGGCCGCTTCGATCTCGTCATAGAGCGCATTGAGGTTCGCTTCGGTCTTGCCGAGCAACAGCACCGTGGCGCCCAGGGCGGCGTAGGCTTTGGCCGCGGCAGCACCGATGCCGCGCCCGGCACCGGTGACCAGGATGACCCGGCCTTTGAGCAGGTCGGGGCGGGCAGTGTATTCGAACATGTCAGATCCTTTGGCGTTAGCGGTGATCAGCAACCACACAGGGCGCTGTCGATGACTTTACGCAGCTCCTGCGGGCTGTCCACCACCACGTCGGCACCCCAGTTGTTGGGGTTGTCCTCAGGATGGATGTAGCCGAAGCGTACCGCGGCGGTGCGGGTGCCAGCATCTCGGCCGGATTCGATATCGCGCAGGTCGTCACCGACGAACAGCACACTGGCAGGGTCCAGCGCCAGGGTCTTGCAGGCCAGGATGAGCGGCTCCGGGTCGGGTTTGCTGTTCTTTACATGATCCGGGCAGATCAGCAAGGCCGAACGCTCGGCCAGGCCCAGGCGCTGCATGATCGGCTCGGCGAAGCGCACCGGCTTGTTGGTGACCACGCCCCACAGCAGCTTGCCTCGCTCGATGTCCTCCAGCAGCTCGCTCATGCCATCGAACAGGCGGGTATGCACGGCGCAGTCGCGCTGGTAGCGCTCCAGGAACTCCAGGCGCAGGGCTTCGAAACCCTCGGCCTGCGGGTCCATGGCGAAGGTGGCGGCCACCATGGCGCGAGCACCACCGGAGATCACACCCCGGATCAGCTCGTCGTCGACGGCCGGCAGGCCTCGATCGGCGAGCATGGCCTGGCAGATGGCGATGAAATCGGGCGCCGTGTCCAGCAAGGTGCCGTCCATGTCGAAGAGTACCGCTCGCAGGCGCATGCTCATTCCTCGCGCAGGGTCTGGATCATGTAGTTGACATCCACGTCGCTGCTGAGCTTGTAGTGCTTGGTCAGCGGGTTGTAGGTCAGGCCGATGATATCCTTGACCTCAAGGCCGGCGACGCGGCTCCAGGCACCCAGCTCGGAAGGGCGGATGAACTTCTTGAAGTCATGGGTCCCGCGCGGCAGCATCTTGAGGATGTACTCGGCGCCGACGATGGCCAGCAGGTAGGCCTTGGGGTTGCGGTTGATGGTGGAGAAGAACACCTGGCCGCCTGGCTTGACCATGCGGTAGCAAGCGCGGATTACCGATGACGGGTCAGGTACGTGCTCGAGCATCTCAAGGCAGGTGACCACGTCGAAGGCACCGGGCATTTCTTCGGCCAGGGCCTCGGCCGTGACCTGACGGTATTCGACCTCCACGCCCGACTCCAGTTGATGCAGGCGGGCGACGGCCAGGGGCGCCTCGCCCATGTCGATGCCGGTCACCGAGGCGCCGCGCAGGGCCATGGCTTCGCTGAGGATGCCGCCGCCGCAACCCACGTCCAGCACTTTCTTGCCAGCCAGGTGGGCGCGCTCGTCGATCCAGTTGACGCGCAGCGGGTTGATATCGTGCAGCGGCTTGAACTCGCTCTCGCGGTCCCACCAGCGGTGGGCCAGCGCTTCGAATTTGGCGATTTCAGCGCGGTCGACGTTGCTCATTGAACAGTCCTCAGAAACGTGGGAATCAGCTTCACGTGGCAAGCTGCAAGGTACATGACATACAGACGGTGGCGTTGGCCCAAGCGTTCGCACGGCGTTCAGGCCGGGCTCGTGCACACCCCGTGGGCCTTTTGCCTGTCGGGCAGTGCGGTGGCTTTCTGTGCGTGGCCGTAAAGGCCCATGCCAGAGGGCGGGCGGCGATGGCGCCTCGGCCAGCGACGCTGTGCCCAACCTTGCTTGTGCTGCCGGATGTCTGCGGCGCGCAGCTTGCGCTGGAAAAGGCCGAAGTATACCCGAGCGCTCGGGGCGCCGGGTCGCTATAATCGCCGGCTTTTGATACGCGAACGACGGGGAGAGGTGATGCGCGAGCAACTTTTGGCGGCCGAGAAGGTGACCGGAATCCGCTGGCAGGGCGGCGTTCTGCATCTGCTCGACCAGCGCCTGCTGCCGTCCCAGGAACACTGGCTGGCCTGCGACACTGTCGCCCAGGTGGCCACCGCCATTCGCGACATGGCCGTGCGCGGCGCATCGGCCATCGGTATCGTGGCCGCGTATGGGCTGGTACTGGCCGCCGAGGAGCGTCTGGCAGAAGGTGGCGACTGGGAGATGGACCTCGAAGAGGATTTCATGCTCCTGGCCGAGGCGCGCCCTACCGCAGCCAACCTGTTCTGGGCCTTGAACCGGATGCGCGAGCGCCTGCAACGCCTGCGTCCCGACGAGAACGTGCTGGGCGCACTGGAAGCCGAGGCGCTGGCCATTCACGAAAGCGATCGCGAGGCCAACCTGACCATGGCCCAGCACGGCACCGAACTGATCCGCCGACACCAGGGCAATGCCCAGACGCTGCTGACCTACGGCAATGCCGGCGCCTTGGCCAGCGGCGGTTTCGGAACCGCGCTGGGGGTGATTCGCGCAGGCTTTCTGGAAGGCATGGTGGAGCGGGTGTACGCCGGGGAAACTCGCCCGTGGCTCCAGGGATCGCGGCTCACGGCCTGGGAGCTGGCCAACGAAGGCCTGCCGGTCACCCTGTGCGCCGATTCGGCCCTGGCGCACTTGATGAAGACCAAGGGCATCACCTGGGTCGTGGTCGGCGCTGATTGCATCGCTGCCAATGGGGATGTGGCCAGCAAGATCGGCACTTATCAACTGGCGGTCAGCGCCATGCACCATGGTGTGCGCTTCATGGTGGTAGCCCCGAGCAGCAGTATCGACCTGAACCTGGAGACGGGGGACGACATCCCGCTTGAAGAGCGCGAGCCGGATGAACTGCTCGACTATGCCGGCACGCGGGTGGCACCGGAGGTGGAGGTATTCAATCCGGTCTTCGACGTGACCCCGGCGGACCTGATTGATGTGATCGTGACCGAGCGCGGCATCATCGAACGCCCGGATACCGCCAAGCTGGCGCAGATGATGTGCCGCAAGCGCCTTCACTGAAGGGCGGCGCAGCAGACCCTTCGTGCGCCATAGCCTGCTGCCGACCTAGCAGGTGTTTACACGCGCCCAGGCGCACCTGCCCGGCGCGCTGTCGAGCGCGGGCCTGTGGGGCTCGCGGCTACCGTTCACCCCGGCGTGCACCGCTCGGCCAGGGCATGAATTCGCGGCCCGGCTGGCCACTTGCCGCATCTCCCACTACCCCTGCCGTTGTGGTAATATCCGGCAGTTTCCAAGACCCCGCTGTGCGGCGGTCTTCATTGCGCAGATCCATGGCACAACTCATTGATTTGTCGTAAGTCGTCACAGGCGAGTGCACTGCGGCGGCGAGCTTCGTTCGGCCCTTGATGGCGCTGCGAAGTTTCACCAGAAAAAGGAATCAGGCTTCTCATGGGCGAACTGGCCAAAGAAATCCTCCCGGTCAATATCGAAGACGAACTGAGACAGTCTTACCTCGACTACGCGATGAGCGTGATTGTCGGGCGAGCGCTGCCCGATGCGCGTGACGGCTTGAAGCCCGTGCATCGCCGCGTTCTCTTTGCGATGAGCGAACTGGGCAACGACTGGAACAAGCCGTACAAGAAATCCGCCCGTGTGGTCGGTGACGTGATCGGTAAGTACCACCCGCACGGCGACACTGCGGTCTACGACACCATCGTGCGTATGGCCCAGCCTTTCTCGCTGCGCTACCTGCTGGTCGACGGCCAGGGCAACTTCGGTTCGGTGGACGGCGACAACGCCGCGGCCATGCGATACACCGAAGTGCGCATGGCCAAGCTGGCTCATGAGCTGCTGGCCGACCTGCACAAGGAAACCGTCGACTGGGTGCCCAACTACGACGGCACCGAGCAGATCCCGGCGGTCATGCCGACGCGTATTCCCAACCTGCTGGTCAACGGTTCCAGCGGCATCGCCGTGGGCATGGCCACCAACATTCCGCCGCACAACCTGGGCGAAGTGATCGATGGCTGCCTGGCGCTGATCGACAACCCGGACGTCACCATCGATGAGCTGATGCAGCACATCCCCGGTCCCGATTTCCCTACCGCAGGCCTGATCAACGGCCGCCAGGGCATCATCGAGGCCTACCGCACCGGCCGTGGCCGCATCTACATGCGGGCCCGCTCCCAGATCGAAGACATCGACAAGGTGGGCGGTCGTCAGCAGATCGTGGTGACCGAGCTGCCGTACCAGTTGAACAAGGCGCGCCTGATCGAGAAGATCGCCGAGCTGGTCAAAGAGAAGAAGATCGAGGGCATCACCGAGCTGCGCGACGAGTCCGACAAGGACGGCATGCGCATCGTCATCGAGCTGCGTCGCGGCGAGGTGCCGGAGGTGGTGCTCAACAACCTGTACTCGCAGACCCAGCTGCAAAGCGTGTTCGGCATCAACGTCGTGGCCCTGGTCGATGGCCGTCCGCGCCTGCTCAACCTCAAGGACTTGCTCGAAGCCTTCGTGCGCCACCGCCGCGAAGTGGTCACCCGGCGCACCGTGTTCGAACTGCGCAAGGCGCGTGAGCGCGGCCACATCCTCGAAGGCCAGGCGGTTGCGCTGTCCAACATCGACCCGGTCATCGCGATGATCAAGGCCTCGCCCACCCCGTCGGAGGCCAAGGAAGCCCTGGTGTCCACCGCCTGGGAATCGAGTGCCGTGCAGGTCATGGTCGAACGTGCCGGTGCCGATTCGTGCCGCCCGGCCGACCTGCCTGAACAATACGGCCTGCGCGACGGCAAGTACTACCTGTCGCCGGAACAGGCCCAGGCGATCCTTGATCTGCGCCTGCACCGCCTGACTGGCCTGGAGCACGAGAAGCTGCTGGCCGAGTACCAGGAAATCCTGGAGCAGATCGGTGAGCTGATCCGCATTCTCAACAGCGCCGAGCGCCTGATGGAAGTGATCCGCGAAGAGCTCGAGGCGATTCGCGCCGAGTACGGCGATGCCCGCCGCACCGAGATCCTCAATGCCAGCCACGACCTCAACTACGGCGACATGATCCCCGAAGAAGAGCGCGTGGTGACCATTTCCCATGGTGGGTATGCCAAGACCCAACCATTGTCCGCCTACCAGGCCCAGCGCCGTGGCGGCAAGGGCAAGTCGGCCACCGGCGTGAAGGACGAGGACTACATCGAGCACCTGTTGGTCGCCAACAGTCACGCCACCCTGCTGCTGTTTTCCAGCAAGGGCAAGGTGTACTGGAAAAAGACCTACGAAATCCCCGAGGCATCTCGCGCTGCCCGTGGTCGCCCGCTGGTCAACCTGCTGCCGCTGGAAGAGGGTGAGCGCATCACCGCCATGCTGCAGGTCGATCTTGAGGCCTTGCAGCAGAACGCCGACCTTGAAGAAGAACTCGAAGACGCCGATGACGCCGTGCTCGAAGGCGAGCTGGTCGAAGTCGAGGAAGTGGACGAGGAAGAAGGCGACACCCCCGAGTGGGCGGCAGAGCCTACTGGCGCCTACATCTTCATGGCCACCGCTTCCGGCACTGTCAAGAAGACGCCGTTGGTCCAGTTTGCCCGTCCTCGCTCCAACGGCCTGATCGCCCTGAAGCTCAAGGAAGGTGACACCCTGATCGCTGCGGCCATCACCGATGGTGCCAAGGAAGTGATGATGTTCTCCGACGCCGGCAAAGTCATCCGCTTTGCCGAAAGCGTGGTGCGCGAAATGGGCCGTACCGCCCGCGGCGTGCGCGGCATGAAGCTGGGCAAGGGGCAGCAGATCATCTCGATGCTGATCCCGGAGTCCGGTGCGCAGATCCTCACCGCGTCCGAGCGTGGCTATGGCAAGCGTACCCCGCTGTCCAAGTTCCCTCGTCGCGGCCGTGGCGGCCAGGGCGTGATCGCCATGGGTACCAAGGGGCGCAATGGGTTGCTGATCGGCGCCATCCAGGTGCAGGAAGGTGAGGAAATCATGCTGATTTCCGATCAGGGCACACTGGTACGTACCCGGGTCGGCGAGGTGTCCAGCCTGAGCCGTAACACCCAGGGCGTGACGCTGATCAAGCTGGCCTCCGACGAGACGCTGGTGGGCCTTGAGCGCATCCAGGAGCCGTCCGAGGAAGAGCTCGATGCGCTCATCGAGCTTGACGAGGAGGGCGTGGAGGCCCAGGCCCCTGACGAGCAAGATGCAGCGGGCGCCGAAGAAGCCCCGCAAGAGTAAGTGCGCTGAACCCGAACGGGGCGACCAAGGTCGCCCCGTTTGACTGATCAAGCCAGGCATTTGGCCTGCAAGGGCCCCAGGCAGGCCTGGGCCACCGAATTACGATGTTGTTCTATTTGGCAGAGCGAGAGTGGATGTGAGCAAACGAGCCTTTAACTTCTGCGCAGGCCCTGCCGCGCTTCCTGATGCCGTGCTGCAGCGCGCCCAGGCCGAGATGCTGGACTGGCACGGCAAGGGCCTGTCGGTCATGGAGATGAGCCATCGCAGCGACGACTACGTGGCCATCGCCGAGAAGGCCGAGCAGGACTTGCGTGACCTGCTGTCCATCCCCTCCAATTACAAGGTGCTGTTCCTGCAGGGCGGCGCCAGCCAGCAATTTGCCGAAATCCCGCTCAACCTGTTGCCTGAAGACGGCACCGCCGACTACATCGAGACCGGTATCTGGTCGAAGAAAGCCATCGAGGAAGCGCGCCGCTTCGGCAACGTCAACGTGGCTGCCAGCGCCAAGCCCTACGACTACCTGGCCATCCCTGGTCAGAACGAATGGAACCTGACCGCCAACGCAGCCTACGTGCACTATGCCTCCAACGAGACCATCGGTGGCCTGCAGTTCGACTGGGTGCCACAGACCGGCGATGTGCCGCTGGTGGTCGACATGTCCTCCGACATTCTCTCGCGCCCCATCGACGTGTCGCAGTTCGGCCTGATCTACGCAGGTGCCCAGAAGAACATCGGCCCCAGCGGGCTGGTGGTGGTCATCGTGCGTGAAGACCTGCTGGGCCATGCCCGCAGCAGCTGCCCGACCATGCTCGACTACAAGGTTTCGGCAGACAATGGCTCGATGTACAACACGCCTGCGACTTATGCCTGGTACCTCTCGGGCCTGGTCTTCGAGTGGTTGAAGGAGCAGGGCGGCGTGGACGCCATGGAGCAGCGCAACCGTGCCAAGAAAGACCTGCTGTACGGGTTCATCGATGCCAGCGCGTTCTACAGCAACCCGATCAGCGTCAATGCCCGGTCGTGGATGAACGTGCCGTTCCGCCTGGCCGACGAGCGTCTGGACAAGGCCTTCCTGGCCGGTGCCGACGCCCGTGGCCTGCTCAACCTCAAGGGACACCGGTCAGTCGGAGGCATGCGTGCATCCATCTACAATGCCTTGGGTCTGGATGCGGTCGAAGCCTTGGTGGCCTACATGGCTGAATTCGAGAAGGAGCACGGTTGATGTCCGAGCATGAACTGCAGGCACTGCGTGTGCGCATCGACAGCCTCGACGAAAAGATTCTCGAGCTGATCAGCGAGCGTGCCCGCTGCGCCCAGGAAGTGGCCAAGGTCAAGACGGCGTCGTTGGCCGAGGGCGAGGCGCCGGTGTTCTATCGTCCCGAGCGCGAGGCTGCCGTGCTCAAGCGCGTGATGGAGCGCAACAAGGGCCCGCTGGACAACGAGGAGATGGCGCGGCTGTTCCGCGAGATCATGTCCTCGTGCCTGGCATTGGAAGAGCCGCTCAAGATCGCCTACCTGGGCCCTGAAGGCACCTTTACCCAGGCCGCCGCCATGAAGCATTTCGGTCATGCGGTAGTCAGCCGCCCGATGGCGGCCATCGACGAGGTGTTCCGCGAAGTGGCGGCCGGGGCCGTGAACTTCGGCGTGGTGCCGGTGGAAAACTCCACCGAAGGCGCAGTGAGCCACACCCTGGACAGCTTCCTCGAGCACGACATGGTGATCTGTGGCGAAGTGGAGCTGCGTATTCACCACCATCTGCTGGTGGGCGAGAACACCAAGACCGACAGTATCAGCCGCATCTACTCCCATGCCCAGTCATTGGCCCAGTGCCGTAAGTGGCTCGATGCCCACTACCCCAATGTCGAGCGGGTAGCGGTGTCGAGCAACGCCGAGGCTGCCAAGCGGGTCAAGGGTGAGTGGAACTCGGCGGCCATCGCCGGCGACATGGCGGCCAACCTGTACGGGCTGACCCGCCTTGCGGAGAAAATCGAGGACCGCCCGGACAACGCCACGCGGTTCCTGATGATTGGCAGCCAGGAAGTGCCACCCACTGGGGACGACAAGACCTCGATCATCGTCTCGATGAGCAACAAGCCCGGTGCCCTGCACGAGCTGTTGGTGCCGTTCCACCAGAACGGCATCGACCTGACCCGCATCGAGACCCGGCCTTCGCGCAGTGGCAAGTGGACGTATGTCTTCTTCATCGACTTCGTCGGTCATCACCGCGATCCGTTGATCAAGGCAGTGCTCGAACAGATCAGCCAGGAGGCGGTGGCGCTGAAAGTGCTGGGGTCTTATCCGAAGGCGGTGCTTTGAAGCGCAACCTTCCGGGCCGATGCATGGCCCCGTAAGCCCTCAAGGACTGCCTCGATTTTCGTACAGGGTTCATACCAGTGGTAAAAGCAGCAAAAACCAAACCCGTCCCGATCATCGACCGCCTGGTGGTGGTCGGTCTCGGTCTGATCGGTGGCTCGTTCGCCAAAGGCCTGCGTGAAAGTGGCCTATGCCGCGAAGTGGTCGGCGTCGACCTCGATGCGCCTTCGCGCAAGCAGGCCGTTGCCCTGGGCGTGGTCGACCGCTGCGAAGAGGATCTAGCCACGGCCTGCCTTGGCGCCGACGTGATCCAGCTGGCCGTGCCGATCCTGGCCATGGAGAAAGTCCTGGCGCGCCTGGCCCGGCTCGATCTGGGTGAGGCCGTGATCACTGACGTCGGCAGCGCCAAGGGTAACGTCGTGCGCGAAGCGCGTTCGGTCCTTGGCGAGCGCTTGTCGCGCTTCGTGCCTGGCCACCCCATCGCCGGCTCCGAGCAGAGCGGGGTGGAGGCGTCCAACGCCAGCCTGTTCCGTCGGCATAAGGTCATCCTCACGCCGCTGGCCGAAACCGACCCTGCTGCGTTGGCCCTGGTCGATCGCCTGTGGCGTACGCTGGAGGCTGACGTTGAGCATATGCCCGTCGAGCGCCACGACGAAGTGCTGGCTGCGACCAGCCACTTGCCACACCTGCTGGCCTTCGGGCTGGTCGATTCGCTGGCCAAGCGCAATGAAAACCTGGACATCTTCCGGTACGCTGCGGGAGGCTTTCGCGATTTCACGAGAATCGCCGGTAGCGACCCGACCATGTGGCATGACATCTTTCTCGCCAACCGCGACGCTGTCCTGCGCACACTCGATACATATCGCAGTGATCTCGACGCCTTGCGCGACGCGATCGCTGAAGGGGACGGGCACCAGCTGCTGGGTGTTTTCACCCGCGCTCGGTTTGCCCGCGAGCATTTCAGTAAAATCCTGGCCCGCCGGGCCTATGTGGACGCTATGAACGCCAACGATCTGATTTTCCTGGCCCAACCCGGTGGCCGCCTGAACGGGCGAATCCGCGTACCGGGCGACAAGTCGATTTCCCATCGCTCGATCATGCTCGGCTCGCTGGCCGAAGGCACCACCGAGGTCGAGGGTTTCCTCGAAGGTGAAGATGCCCTGGCGACCTTGCAGGCATTTCGCGACATGGGCGTCGTCATCGAAGGCCCCCATCAGGGCCGCGTGACCATCCATGGTGTCGGCCTGCACGGCCTGAAGCCGCCGCCGGGTCCACTGTACGTGGGTAACTCCGGCACCTCGATGCGCCTGCTGTCGGGCCTGCTGGCCGGCCAGTCGTTCGACGTCACCATGACCGGCGACGCCTCGCTTTCCAAGCGCCCGATGAACCGGGTGGCCAACCCGCTGCGCGAAATGGGCGCCGTGGTCGAGACCGGCCCCGAAGGCCGTCCGCCGCTGACCATTCGCGGCGGCAAGCCGCTCAAGGGCCTGACCTACACGCTGCCGATGGCCAGCGCCCAGGTCAAATCCTGCCTGCTGCTGGCCGGCCTGTACGCCGAGGGGCGCACCACCGTCACCGAGCCGGCGCCAACGCGCGACCACACTGAGCGCATGCTGCGCGGTTTCGGATACCACGTGCAGTCCGATGGCCCGGTCGCCTCGTTGCAGTCCGGCGGCAAACTCACCGCCACCCGCATCGAGGTGCCGGCCGATATCTCGTCTGCAGCGTTCTTCCTGGTGGCGGCATCCATTGCCGAGGGGTCGGAACTGGTGCTCGAACATGTCGGCATCAACCCGACCCGCACCGGCGTCATCGACATCCTGCGCCTGATGGGCGGCGACATCACCCTGGAGAACCAGCGTGAGGTGGGCGGTGAGCCGGTGGCGGACCTGCGTGTGCGCGGTGCCAAGCTCAAGGGTATCGAGATCCCGGAGGCGCTCGTGCCACTGGCCATCGACGAATTCCCCGTGCTGTTCGTCGCCGCTGCCTGCGCCGAAGGGCGTACCGTGCTGCGCGGTGCCGAAGAACTGCGCGTGAAAGAGTCCGACCGCATCCAGGTGATGGCCGATGGCCTGCTCACTTTGGGCATCCAGTGTGAGCCCACCCCCGATGGCATCATCATCGACGGCGGGCAACTGGGCGGCGGTGAGGTGCACGGGCACGGTGACCACCGCATCGCGATGGCCTTCAGCGTCGCATCGCTGCGCGCCAGCGCGCCGATTCGTATCCATGACTGCGCCAACGTCGCCACTTCGTTCCCCAACTTCCTGTCGCTGTGCGCTGAGGTTGGCATCCGCGTGGCCGAAGAGGGCAAGTCGTGAGCGCCTTGACGCCAGTCATTACTATCGACGGGCCCAGTGGTTCCGGCAAGGGGACCGTGGCCGGTCTGATGGCGCGCGAGCTGGGCTGGCGGCTGCTGGATTCGGGCGCGCTGTACCGTCTGCTGGCCTTCAATGCCAGCAACCATGGCGTGGACCTGACCAACGAGGAGTTGCTGACTCAGCTTGCCGCCCATCTGGATGTGCAATTCATTGCCGCCGAGCCCGGTAAACTGCAGCAGATCATTCTCGAGGGTGAGGATGTCAGCAACGTGATTCGCACCGAGACCGTCGGTGCCGGTGCTTCCATGGTTGCTTCGCTGCCTGCGGTGCGCGATGCGCTGCTGGTGCGCCAGCGCGCCTTTCGCGAGGCCCCAGGCCTGATTGCCGATGGCCGTGACATGGGCACGGTGGTGTTTCCGGACGCGCCGCTGAAGGTATTTCTGACCGCCAGTGCCGAGGAACGTGCCCGCCGCCGTTACCTTCAGTTGAAGGGCAAGGGTGAAGATGTTAGTCTGTCGAGTCTGCTGGATGAGATTCGTGCGCGTGACGAGCGCGACACCCAACGTGCAGTGGCCCCGCTCAAACCAGCGGCCGATGCCATTCAGTTGGACTCAACCGAGTTGTCCATCGAGCAGGTGTTGCAACGTATCAGGAGCGAGCTCGCCTTGCGCGATCTCCTCTGATAACCAGGAAGGCAGGCAGGGGCACCAGTCAACGTCCTGCCCGCTTTCCTTTATCTAAACGAAACCCACATTGTCTGGAATGTGGCGATGGGCGTCTGTTTCGCCCGAATCTACAGGAATTAAAATGAGCGAAAGCTTTGCAGAACTCTTTGAAGAAAGCCTGAAAACCCTCAATCTTCAGCCGGGTGCGATCATCACCGGTATCGTTGTCGACATCGACGGCGACTGGGTTACCGTACACGCTGGCCTGAAGTCCGAGGGCGTCATCCCGCTCGAGCAGTTCTACAACGAAGCTGGCGAGCTGACCATCAAGGTCGGTGACGAAGTGCACGTTGCGCTGGACGCGGTCGAAGACGGCTTTGGCGAAACCAAGCTGTCCCGTGAAAAAGCCAAGCGCGCCGAGTGCTGGATTGTTCTGGAAGCAGCTTTCGCCGCCGAAGAAGTGGTCAAGGGCGTTATCAACGGTAAGGTTAAGGGCGGCTTCACTGTCGACGTTAACGGCATCCGTGCGTTCCTGCCGGGCTCCCTGGTTGATGTCCGCCCAGTGCGCGACACCACCCACCTGGAAGGCAAAGAGCTGGAATTCAAGGTCATCAAGCTCGACCAGAAGCGCAACAACGTTGTCGTTTCCCGTCGCAGCGTGCTGGAAGCCGAGAACTCCGCCGAGCGCGAAGCCCTGCTGGAAACCCTGCAGGAAGGCCAGCAAGTCAAAGGTATCGTCAAGAACCTCACCGACTACGGCGCATTCGTGGACCTGGGCGGTATCGACGGCCTGCTGCACATCACCGACATGGCTTGGAAGCGTATCAAGCACCCATCGGAAATCGTTAACGTTGGCGACGAAGTCGACGTACGCGTTCTGAAGTTCGACCGCGAGCGCAACCGCGTTTCGCTGGGTCTGAAGCAGATGGGCGAAGATCCGTGGGTAGCTATCACTGCCCGTTACCCAGAAGGTACTCGCGTACAGGCTCGCGTAACCAACCTGACCGACTACGGCTGCTTCGCTGAGCTGGAAGAAGGCGTTGAAGGTCTGGTACACGTTTCCGAAATGGACTGGACCAACAAGAACATCCACCCGTCGAAAGTCGTTCAGGTTGGCGACGAAGTGGAAGTCATGGTTCTGGACATCGACGAAGAGCGTCGTCGTATCTCCCTGGGCATCAAGCAGTGCAAGTCCAACCCATGGGAAGACTTCTCCGGCCAGTTCAACAAGGGTGACAAGATCACCGGTACCATCAAGTCGATCACCGACTTCGGTATCTTCATTGGTCTGGACGGCGGCATCGACGGCCTGGTTCACCTGTCCGACATCTCCTGGAACGAAACCGGCGAAGAAGCCGTACGTCGTTTCAAGAAGGGCGACGAGCTGGAAACCGTCATCCTGTCGGTCGATCCAGAGCGCGAGCGCATCTCCCTGGGCATCAAGCAGCTGGAAGACGATCCGTTCTCCAACTTCGTTGCTGTCAATGACAAGGGCGCTATCGTCAAGGGCATCGTGAAAGAAGTTGACGCCAAAGGTGCCATCGTCACCCTGGCCGACGACATCGAAGCCACTCTGAAAGCTTCCGAAATCAGCCGTGACCGCGTTGAAGACGCGCGTAACGTTCTGAAGGAAGGCGAAGAGATCGAAGCCAAGATCATCAGCGTTGACCGCAAATCGCGTGTCATCAGCCTGTCGATCAAGTCCAAAGACGACGCTGAAGAGCGTGAAGCCATCCAGAGCCTGAAAAACGCTCCGGAAGCGGCTGCCGATACCACCATGGCTGCGCTGCTGCGCGAAGCAATGGCCAAGCAGAACTGAGTTCTGTTTGATCGGTAAAAAGGGCGACCCTCGGGTCGCCCTTTTTTATGGGCGTTATCTTCGCCTCGTTTAGGGCGTGTCCCTACGTTTTTCGTGGTTGAACTCGCTTGCCTCAACCCGCTAAGGTCCCGACCTTGATTTTCGAGAGACAACCATGGGCTATCTGATCATCGTTGCGCTTATCCAGGCGTTCTCTTTCAGCTTGATAGGCGAGTACCTGGCCGGCCACGTCGACAGCTATTTTGCCGTGCTTGCACGCGTGGTGCTGGCGGGCCTGGTCTTTCTGCCGTTGACCCGATGGCGGCAGGTAGAACCGCGCTTTGTCCGCTCGATGCTGCTGATAGGTGCCTTGCAGTACGGCATCACCTACGTGTGCCTTTACTTGAGCTTTCGCGTGCTCAGCGTACCTGAGGTATTGCTGTTCACCATTCTTACGCCGTTGCACGTGACCCTGATCGAAGATGCCATGAACCGGCGGTTCAACCCATGGGCGCTGCTGGCAGCGCTGGTGGCCGTAGCCGGCGCGGCGGTGATTCGCTTCGACAGCATCAGTGGCGAATTCTTCATGGGCTTCCTGTTGCTACAGCTGGCCAACTTCACGTATGCCGCGGGCCAAGTGTTGTATCGGCATCTGGTTGCCCGTTTTCCCAGTGACCTGCCGCACTATGCGCGGTTCGGCTATTTCTACCTGGGGGCACTGTTGGTGGTCCTACCTGCGTTTGTGTTGTTCGGCAACGGCGCACACCTGCCCAGCACGTCGGTGCAGTGGGGCGTGTTGGTGTTTCTGGGGCTGTGCCCTACGGCGCTGGGCCTGTACTGGTGGAACAAGGGTGCTTGCCTGGTATCGGGTGGCACGCTCGCCGTGATGAACAACCTGCACGTGCCGGTGGGGCTGCTGCTCAACCTGCTGATCTGGAACCAGCATGAACCGCTTGGGCGGCTTCTGGCAGGCGGAGCCATCATTCTGGGATCGGTATGGTTGAGTCGTTTCAGTGCACGGGCACAGGCCCCAATGCCCGGCAAAGCCTGACATGCACACCGTTTTCGTGATTGTCGCACCGATCTTCGCCTTGATCATCGTCGGCTACCTGTGCCGCCGTACCCATAAACTGGGCGACAAGGCAGCGGCCGAAATCAACAAGATGGTGGTCTGGCTGTGCCTGCCGGCCTTGCTGTTCAAGGTCACCGCCACGGCCACCTGGGCTGAAATCTGGCACCCTGGTTTCATCGCCGCATTTGGCGCCGGGGCCCTGGCGATGTTTGCGATTACCCTGCTATGGCGGCTGCGCGGCGGCCATGGATTAGTGGCGTCGAGCATCGATGGGCTGAGTGCCGGCTACGCCAACACCGGCTACATCGGCATTCCCTTGTGCTTGCTGCTGTTCGGTCAGCCTGGCTTGCAACCAGCGCTGATTTCATCGTTGATTGTGGTCTGCCTGGTATTTGCCCTGTCGCTGATGCTGATCGAAATCGGCTTGCAGGATGAGCCCGAAGTGGGCCGCGCCGTGGGTCTGGTGCTCAAGGCGTTGGCCAAAAACCCGCTGGTCGTCGCGCCGCTGGCAGGTGCAGCGTGGGCCATGACCGGGCTGGGGCTGGCCGAACCGGTGATGCACTTGCTCGACATGCTCGCATTGGCCACCACGCCCTGTGCACTGGTGTCGCTCGGAGCCTTTCTGGCAGAGAAACAGCCGCGCGCACAGGCCAGCCCCTGGCCGCTGGTGGCGTTGAAATTGATCGGCCAGCCGGCGCTGACCTGGGTGCTGGCGTACAAGGTGTTTCACCTGCCCGACATGTGGGCCGCCTCGGCCGTGCTGCTGGCTGCACTGCCCACCGGTACTGGGCCGTTCATGCTGGCGGAGTACTACAACCGGGATGCGGGCTTGATCTCCAGGACCATTCTCTGGTCAACGGTGGTCTCACTGCTGACCTTGACGGCGCTGCTTTACCTTTTGGGGTATGCGCAGTGAATGAGCGGTTCGAACGCTCAGAGATTCCGATCGCGTTCAGCGACATGCTGGCCGGGACCTGAACACTGAGGGTGAGGCGCTGGTCCAGAACGCCTCACCGACACGGCTGCTTGACCGCCGGGTAGGTCGCTAGCGCACCAGCAGCCAGATCAAGGCCACCACGATTACCACGCCAGCCACGATCATCCAGCGCGGCCGGCTGTTTTGCTGTGGCTGCGCCTGGGCGTGGGGCCGGGTGTGCGTCTGCTCCTCGTCAGGTTCAGCGGGTCGCGCCTGCGGGGCAGGGGCGTGCGGCGCTGCAAGCGGCACCTCCTCCCCGCGCAACAATCGCACCAGTCGCGGCCAGCCTGCCTGCTCGGCCAGTTGCAACGGCGTTTGACCCAGCGGGTTGAGCGCCGAGGTGTCGGCCCCGTGCTCAAGCAGAGCGCTCACCACCGGGTAGTTGCCCGCCAGCGTTTCGCGGTGCAGCAGCAACCAACCGCCCTCATCGGGATCGGTCACCATGGCAGGATGTTGCACCAGTGCATCGTGCACCTGCGCCACCATGTTCACGGCCATGGGATGGTCAGCCTCTTCCAGCCGCTTGAGCGCTTCGGCGTCAGCAGGAGTATCCAGGGCCCGCGAGAGCAATACCTGAGGTTGCCCTTTGGGTGCCGGTACGAGCGCCACGAACCCGGGCTCACCAAATTCCAGGCCCCACGCCGCATCGTGTTCAGCACGTTCGGTTGCGGGCATCTCGCTGCGCATTGCATCGATGGTGAAGCCTCCATAGACCTCACCGGCAGACACGTACATCCAGTCAGTGAGCGCCGAAAACGGCAGCGTCACACGCTGCGCTGCATCGAAGCCCGTAGCCTATTCCGGTTCGTTGAGCAGTACGCCGCTGATCGAGACGCCGTCGAGCGCCACTTCGCTGAGCCACATGTTCTCGACGGTTGGCAGTTCCGGGTCGTTGCCCTGGACCGGGAAAGCCATCTTCACGGCGGCCATTTCCAGGCCCTTGATGATCCGGCGCGCCTCCCAGGAGAGCTCGCGCCAGAAGAACTTGAACGTGGCCTGTGCATTGGCGATGGCGGCTTGAAGGGCAGGGCTGTTGTCGTCGGCCGGGTAGATGATTTGCTCGGTCATGGGGTACATCCGTGTGAGTGCGCGTTGATGACGAAGAGTATCAAGGTCATCTGACCGAAGAGCAGGGAGCTGGTTCGAGAGGCTGGCGAGCCTTGAACACAGCCGCCTGGCTTAAGCCTCGCTCATTTCCTCCAGATGCCGCGGCATCGGCTCCTGCACGGGCGCATTGTGCCCGGCCAGGCCTACGCGCATGTCATTGCCACTGGGCTGCTGATACAAGCTCAACCCGAACTCCGGCAGCACCGCCAACAGGTAATCGAAGATGTCCCCTTGGATGCGCTCGTACTCGGCCCACACCGTGGTGGTGGTGAAGCAGTAGATTTCCAGCGGCACGCCTTCTGCCGTGGTCTGCATCTGGCGGACCATGCAGGTCATGTTCGCGTGCACGTTGGGATGGTTTCTCAGGTAGGCCAGAGCGAAGGCGCGGAAGGTGCCGATGTTGGTCAGCTTGCGGCGGTTGGCCGAGAGTTCCGCCACCGGCCCCAAGGCTTCGTTCCAGCTTTGCAGCTCCTGACGCTTGCCGGCCAGGTAGTCACCCAGCAGGCGCACCTGGCCCAGGCGCTGTTCCTCTTCTCGGGTCAGAAAACGGACCCCGGCGGCATCGATGAACAGGCTGCGCTTGATGCGCCGGCCGCCTGATTGCTGCATGCCACGGTAGTTGCGGAACGATTCGCTCATCAGGCGCCAGGTGGGGATGGAAACGATGGTCTTGTCGAAGTTCTGTACCTTGACCGTGTGCAGGGTAATGTCCACCACATCGCCATCGGCGCCGACCTGCGGCATTTCGATCCAGTCGCCGACGTGCAACATGTCGTTGCTGGTCAGCTGCACGCTGGCCACGAACGACAAGAGCGTGTCCTTGTACACCAACAGCAGCACGGCCGACATCGCGCCCAGGCCAGACAGCAGCAGCAACGGCGAACGGTCGATCAGGGTAGCGACGATGACGATGGCCGCGAAGATCCACAGCATCATCTTGGCCAGTTGCACATAGCCCTTGATGGAGCGAGTGCGGGCGTGCTCGGTGCGGGCATAGATGTCGAGCAGGGCATCGAGCAGGCACGACAGGGCCATGGTCATGAACAGCAGCGTGAAGGCCAACGCCAGGTTGCCCAGAAAGTGCTGGGCGGTGTCGGACAGCTCCGGCACCAGCTTGAGCCCGAACTGCAGCACCAGCGACGGTGTGGTCTGCGCTAGGCGGTGGAAGACCTTGTTGTGACGCAAGTCGTCGAGCCATTTCAGGGCTGGCTGGCGTGCCAGCAGGCGGGCGCCGTGCAGCACCAGAAAGCGCGCCAGGCGCCCTAGAATCAGCGATATCACCAGCAATACGGCCAGGCCGATGGCGGCGTGCAGCATGGGGTGTTGGTCGAGTGTGCCCCACAGGTCGAGGGAGTCGCGCCAGAAGCGTTGGATGTCCATGGGCTTGCTTACAGTCTTGTTGCCAAACGAAGCGTTATTAGAACGCGGATGGGCAGGCCCATGCCAAAAGAAATTCGGCTAAATCGCTAGAAAACGTTACCCTATGCAGCTGATTTCCGTACTTGCCTGAGGTTACCTCCGTGTTCTCCCAATTCGCCTTGCACGAACGCCTGCTCAAAGCCGTGGCCGAGCTTAAATTCGTCGAGCCTACCCCGGTGCAGGCCGCCGCCATTCCCCTGGCGCTGCAAGGGCGGGACCTGCGTGTCACCGCGCAGACCGGCAGTGGCAAGACGGCAGCGTTCGTTCTGCCGCTGCTCAATCGTCTGGTCGATCTGCGCGAGCGTCGTGTGGAGATTCGCGCGCTGATCCTGCTGCCTACCCGTGAGCTGGCACAGCAGACCCTCAAGCAGGTGCAGCTGTTCTCGCAGTTCACCTACATCAAGTCGGGCCTGGTGACCGGGGGCGAAGACTTCAAGGAACAGGCCGCCATGCTGCGCAAGGTGCCGGACGTGCTGATCGGCACACCGGGCCGTTTGCTTGAGCAGCTCAACGCCGGCAACCTCGACCTGTCCCACGTCCAGGTGCTGATCCTGGACGAGGCCGACCGCATGCTCGACATGGGCTTCGCCGAAGACATGGAGCGCCTGTGCAAGGAATGCGAAAACCGCGAGCAGACCCTGCTGTTCTCGGCCACTACCGGCGGCGCGGCCTTGCGCGACATGATCGGCAAGGTCCTGAAGGACCCTGAGCACCTGATGCTCAACAGCGTGTCACAATTGGCCGAGGGCACTCGCCAACAGATCATCACCGCCGACCATGACCAGCACAAAGAGCAGATCGTGCAATGGCTGCTGGCCAACGAAACCTTCGACAAGGCGATCATCTTCTCCAATACCCGCGCCATGGCCGACCGTATCTACGGTCACCTGGTCGCCAAGGACGTCAAGGCGTTCGTGCTGCATGGCGAGAAGGACCAGAAAGACCGCAAGCTGGCCATCGAGCGCTTCAAGCAGGGCAGCTCCAAGGTGTTGGTCGCCACCGACGTGGCCGCGCGGGGCCTGGACATCGATGGGCTGGACCTGGTCATCAACTTCGACATGCCACGCAGCGGCGATGAATACGTGCACCGGGTGGGCCGTACCGGGCGCGCCGGCGGCGAAGGCCTGGCGATCTCGCTGATCACCCATAACGACTGGAACCTGATGTCCAGCATCGAGCGCTACCTCAAGCAGCAGTTCGAGCGCCGGGTCATCAAGGAAGTCAAGGGCACCTATAGCGGGCCCAAGAAGGTCAAGGCGTCTGGCAAGGCTGCCAGTACCAAAAAGAAGAAGACGGACAAGAAAGGTGGTGACAAGAAGGCCACTGCCAAGCGCAAGCCTACGGCCAAGCCCAAGGCCAACGCACCGTTGACCAGCTCTGATGGGCTCGCACCGTTGAAGAAGCGCAAGCCCTCAGCCGAGTAATACCAGGGGCCTGGGCCAGGGCAGCGCTCAGCGCTGCTCTGGCCTAACGTCCCTGTATCACCCTGCCTTTTTCTCGGCCGCTTTCAATTCCTTGATACGCGTGTCGATCAACTGACACTTGTCCGGCAAGTCCTTGCTGGCGGTTCCCAGCTGCATGCCTTGCAGTTCCTCGTTGATTTCCTTGGCCTTCGCCGGGTTCTGTTCGGTCAGTTGAGCCACCAGCCCAGCCAGTTCCTCGCGCTTTTGCGTCGCTTCTTCCGGCGTGCATGCCCAGGCGGGCAACGCGCTGCACAAGGTAACCAGGCAAGTGATACGCAGCAGTGGTTTCATCCTTTAGCCCTCCGGCGTTGTTGATGGACGGTTGAGGTGCAGCAAACCGATTGGTTCACAGCCTTGGATGAATGGGCAGAAGCTGGCGTGGTTTCTTGCAGCTAATGCACGCGACCTTCAGGCCATTTGCGTGGAACGTGCGAAGATTCGGAAGGTCCCAAGCCTGTGTACATCCTCGACGCACACCAGGAGGTAATCGCATGCGTACTGTCTATAACTGGGACCTGATCGAACGCTTGTTGCATGAAGTACAAAACGGTAGCGGGCAAAACTTCACGCCCCGCCCTTATGCCGAAGCGCATGCCGCTGACCTGGCGGCCAAGGGTGAGCCGGTCGGTGACCTGGATCGCCTCAAAACCCAGGCCTGCGACTATGAGAAGCTGCTTCTGGAGCGAGGCTATATTCAAAGCCGCCCGGAAGAGGAGGGTGGTAACGGCGAGAACTTCGTACTGACCGAGCGAGGATCGCGCCTGATGAGCCTGATCGACAGCAGCATTCCAGGCTTTGAACACCCGCGGCAAGTGCTGGACGATCAGGAAGATGCGTTGGATGAAAGCACCTTCGAGCACGTCTCGTCCAAGGCGCAGATTGCCGGTGGTGCCATTTAAGGCTGGCCAGTGAGGCATGCGTGAATCGATAATCTCCTGTCCCTCTCTTCAGGTGAATCACTGCGCATGCCTTTGTACCGTCTCGAGGTCCGCCGATGAGCGTGGCCCGCAAAAACCCCGATGCCTTCGCGTTCCAGGTCATGGTGGTGCTCTGCCTGATCTGGGGCAGCCAGCAGGTGCTGATAAAAACGGCCGCCGTGGACATTGCCCCGGTGATGCAGGCAACCCTGCGCAATTGCATCGCTGCGGTGCTGGTCGGGTTGATGGTGCTTTGGCGCGGCGACTGGAAGCAGATGGGGGTGACCTGGCGCGCGGGTGTACTGGCGGGTGGGTTGTTCGGGCTTGAGTTTCTGTTCATTGCCGAAGGGCTCAAGCTGACCACGGCCGCGCACATGTCAGTGTTCCTGTACACAGCGCCAATCTTCACCGCCCTTGGCCTGCATTTCATGCTGCCCAGCGAACGGCTGAGGTTGTTGCAGTGGCTGGGTATACTGCTGGCGTTCGTGGGCATTGCACTGGCCTTTGCGGGTGGGACGTCATGGGCCAACATGGACGGGCGCACCTTGCTGGGAGATGCCTTCGGGGTACTGGCCGGCTTGGCGTGGGGCGCGACCACGGTCGTGGTCAGGGGGTCGCGCCTTTCCGAGGCGCCGGCAACCCTTACCCTGTTCTATCAGCTAGCCGTAGGTTTCGTCGGTTTACTGCTCATTGGGCTGATCACGGGGCAGGCCGGCGATGTGGTCATGACGCCGCTGGCGGTTGGGAGCGTGTTGTTTCAGGGCGTAATCGTCTCGTTCATCAGCTACCTGACCTGGTTCTGGCTGTTGCGCAAATACCTGGCATCGAACCTGGCTGTGTTTTCATTCATCACGCCCCTGTTCGGCGTCACCTTCGGGGTGTTGATCCTGGGCGAGCCGCTGACCGTGAATTTCGTGCTTGGCGCTGTGCTGGTGCTCTTGGGGGTGGTTCTGGTAAGTGCCGAGCCCTGGGTACGGCAGCAATTGCGCAAATGGGTCGGATGAGGGGGCAAGCAGTAACATAGGGAAACGATTGGCGGTGCCAGGAAATCCCCCAAACGGCTTGATCGGCGTCACAATCACCCCCATCTGTAAGATCAGATATAGGCGTCAGCCGATACATGCGGCTATGATCTGTGTAAGGCAGCGCCGAACTGATTCGCCGTTAGGCTTACCCGTAAAGGGGGCATTATGAATAAAGCACTGTACAACTGGCTCCACGACCTTGGGGTTGCCTTGGGTTTGATTCCGCCGCCCTTGCAGCCGGTTCCCATACCGACTGACGAAAAGCAGCGCCCTCGCCAGCCACGACGCCGCTGAGCGAGCGAAGGCCGTTCTCCCCTTTTTGGGTAGAGCGGCTTTTTTGTTCCGATCAGCGTTTCTGCTCCCGGCACGTCCGCTGCCAGGTTCCGTCTGTTCAGGCGGCTTAATGCCGCCTGATGCAACCCCGCTCCACCCCCCTGTCATGCCTCCCGCTTCATGCGCTCATCCCCGTTCATTGCGACCTGTTTCAGCCAGCTGCGACATTGGGTTAAACATTGCGTTGATGTATTTCGTCAGGATGCAATAATTTCCTGCGGCTACGGCCTCCTATTTGAAAGCGCTCTGCTACATATCAACCTTGCGCCTATTTTTCTCACATTTTCATCCTGCAAGGATCGCCGAAGATGCGCACGAACCTGCCCGTCACCGAGCACGAAAGAACCTTCCCCGGCGATCAGCGCCTGATCTCGACCACCGATCTGGATAGCCGAATCACCTACTGCAACGAAGCGTTCGTGGCCATCAGTGGCTTCACCTATGACGAGTTGGTGGGTCAGCCCCACAATTTGGTACGTCACCCGGATATGCCCGCCGCGGTGTTTGGCCATATGTGGGACACCATCAAGCAGGGCAAGCCCTGGATGGGAATCGTCAAAAACCGGGCAAAGAACGGTGACTATTACTGGGTCAGTGCCTATGTCACGCCCATCTACGAACAAGGCCGCGTCAGTGGTTACGAGTCAGTGCGTTCAGTGCCCAGCCGCGCGCAGATCGCACGTGCCGAGCGCCTGTACGCACGCCTGCGCAGTGACCGCGCCGCGTTGCCTTGGGTGGCACGTGTGCGTCAGCGCCTGGGGACTGGCTGGCCGCTTGCCGCCGCCGGGGTGATATCGGCGTTCGCCTATGCCAGCCTGCCGGCCTACGCTGCGCTGGCGGTACTGATGACCAGTCTGCTGCTGGCCTGGTACGTCATCGAACGCCAGCACAGCCAAGCCATCCAGCGCACCCTGGCCGCACACCCCAAGGCTTTCACCAGCCCGCTGGTGGCGCTGACCTATAGCGCCAGCCCCGGGCTGCATGGGCAAATGGACCTGGCCATCCTGAGTGAAGAAGCACGCCTGCAAACGGCCCTGACCCGGCTTGAGGATGCAGGCGTGGGGGTCAAGGACCGGGCGTCACAATCCTCGAAATTATCAGACACCCAGGCCGCGATGCTTGACCGTCAGCGCAGTGAAACGGATCAATCGGCCACTGCCATCGCCGAGATGGCAGCCACCATCCAGCAGGTCACGCAGAACGTTCAGAACACGGCCCATGCTGCCGGTGACGCCGATCAGCTCGCTCAGCGCGGCAGCGAGCTGGCCCAGCAGAGCCTGCACGCCATGGACAGCATGAGCGAGGCGGTCAGTGACATTGGCCAGGCCGTCAATGCGCTCGCTCAGCAGACCCAGTCCATCGGCAGCGTGGTCGATGTGATCACTGCCATTGCCGAGCAGACCAACCTGCTGGCACTCAACGCTGCTATCGAAGCAGCCCGTGCGGGAGAGCAAGGGCGGGGGTTTGCCGTGGTGGCCGACGAGGTCCGTTCGCTGGCCCAGCGTACCCGCACCTCGACCGAGGAAATTCACCAGATCATCGCCACCCTGCGCGCCGGTGCCGAGCGGGCGGTGAGTTCCGCCGGCCACGGTGAACGCATCGCGCGCGACAGCAGGCAAAGCGTCGAGGCCGTGCAGAACGCGCTGGTCGGCATCGCCCAGGCGGTCAGCAGGATCACAGGCATGAGCCAGCAGATGGCTGCCGCTTCCGAACAGCAAAGCCATGTGGCCGAGGACATCAACCAGCAGATCACGCGCATTGCCCAGTTGTGCGATCAAAGCGCCGGGCAGGCACGGCAAGGCGCGCAAATCAGCCAGGACCTCGAACGCATGGCCGACTACCTCTATGGCTTGGCCGAGCGCTTCAATCGCTGATCGCCAATGCCTGCGTTGGGCGCGCTTTGGCGTGAAGGCGTGCCAGTTGATCTGCGATTGTGTGGCACACTGCGCGGCCAAGGAGATCCCATGTCCAGACCCCGCTGCGAGCGCTGCCTGCGCCCCCTCGACCATTGCCTCTGCGCCTTGATACCTGCGATCAGCAGCAGGACCCGCGTGTTGCTGCTGCAGCACCCAAGCGAGGCGTCTCATGCGCTGAACACGGCTCGCCTGGCAGCGCTTGGCCTGGTCAATGCCCAGTTGCACGTAGGTGAGGTATTCAAGGACCTGGATCAATGGCTGGCAATGCCAGGTTATCGGCCAGTGGTGTTGTTCCCGGGCGCGGACTCACAAGCGCTCGGGCCTTACACGCAGACCGACGGCATGCCGTTGTTGCTGGTCGTGCCGGACGGCACCTGGCGCAAGGCGCGCAAGTTGATGTACCTCAACCCGCTGCTGGCGGCTCTGCCGAAAGTAACCCTAGGGAATGTGACGCCGTCACGCTACCGACTGCGCAAGGCCCCGGAGGCAGGCGCGCTATCGACCATCGAGGCGGTGGTGCAGGCCTTGAACGTGCTCGAGCAACCGGTCAGCTTCGACGCCGTGCTGGCGCCGTTCGAAGGCCTGATCGAAGGGCAGATCCAAGCCATGGGGGCAGGCACCTACCAGCGTAATCATCGCAAGGACACAGGGGCGCCCTGAACGGCGCCCCGGTGCAATCAGCGCATCTCGGGCAGATGGGCTTCGGTGCGCACCTCGGTGGCAGCATAGGCGTCAGGCGGCAGCGAGATGCGCTGCTTGCTCAACAGCTCGCCCATGGTGGCCAGTACCCGGTAGCGGGAATAGGCCTCGGTGTAACGTACCTCGGTGTAACGACGGTCGGCGTTGTACAATTCGTTCTCACTGTCGAGCACGTCAAGCAGGGTGCGCTGGCCAAGGCCAAACTGGTCCTGGTAGGCAGCACGTACCCGTTTGGTGGTGTCGGCGTATTCGCGCGCGGTAGGCAACTGCTTGCTGGCGTTGTTCAAGGCGTTCCAGGCCAGGCTCAGGTTTTCGGTCAGCTCGCGCAGTGCATTGTTGCGAATGTCCATAGCCTGGTTGATCTTGTGCGCATCGGAGTTCAGGCGTGCCTTGTCGCTGCCACCGCGGAACAGGTTGTAGTTCATCTCTACGCCTGCCTGCCAGTCGTTGTTGCTGTGGCCTTTTTCACCGCCGGTGTTGTTGTTGGCACCGGTGGCCAGAATGGCATCAAAGCGCGGGTAGAAGGTCGACTTGGCAACCTTGTACTGCTCTTCGGCAGCGTTAACGTCTGCCTGGGCCGACTTGATGTAGGGGTTGTTCTGGCGCATGCCTTCGCGTGCTTCTTCCAGCGTTGCAGGCATCTGCACGGCAACCGCTTGCGGGTCTTCCAGCTCATCCGGCACACGGCCTACGACGCTGAAGAAGTTGGCCTCGGCATCGGCCAGGTCGACCTCTGCGGTATCCAGGTTGTTTTCCGCCAGGGCGCGACGGGCACGGGACTGGTCCAGGTCAGCCGTGCTGCCTACGCCCCGTTCGTTGCGCAGGCCGATCTGGTCGTTCACTCGCAGGTGGGCTTGCAGGTTGTTCTTGGCAAGGCTCACCAGTTCGCGGCGCTTGAGCACTTCCAGGTAGACCTCGATGGCGCGCAAGGCAACGTCTTGAGCCACCGCCTGGGTGTAGTACGCACGGGAAGTGGAGACCGCTTGGGTGCGGCCCACTTCGCTGGAGGTGTTGAACCCATCGAAGATCATCTGCCGCAGGCGCAGGTCGGCCTGGGAGTAGTTGAGGGTTTCTTTGTTATGACGACCTTCTGCGCGCGTATTGGCGTTGTCAGAGCGCTGACGGCCGTAGCCCGCCACCAAGTCGACGGACGGGTAGTAGCCCCCACGGGCGAACTTCACATCTTCATCAGCAGACAACTTGCTGTTGCGGTTCGAGCTGACCTGGGGGTGGTAATCCACGGCGCTTTGGACAGCTTCGGTGATCGACATCGCCTGCACGTGGGCACTTGCCAGAGCCAACAGCAACGCGCTGGTGATGGGGTTCAAAAGACGCATGGGTACCTCTCCCTGATCCTGGTTTTTCCTGCAGATCGCCAAAAAAATGACTATATTTTGATGCCGTATAGTGTTGCAGGTTTTTTAGCCCACAGCTAAGTACATTCACTGGAATGAGTAAGAAGATTTATTCATATCAACGTGCCATGTTCGACATTAATTGTCTAACGATTAGTAGGGTTGTTGCTGAATCAGGCGCCACTCGGCGCCGTCCAGATGGCGCTGGACGTGGGCTACAGGCAGTTCCAGAACGGATTTAGATAAAAAACCAGCACGGAAGGTCAAATTGATATTTGGCGACAAATTATTGTCACTTACGCGGTGTATAGGTTTTTTGTCGAAGAATGTAGACAGTGACGCCCACCGCACTGGCCAGCATGAACAGCCGTGCCCAAGGAAACGCAACCAGGTAGCAGGAAACGGCGATACTCAACCACATCAGGCCTAGGGCATAAGCCTTGGCTTTGAGCGGCATCCCCTCGCCCCCGAGATAGCCCCTGATCCAGGGCCCCAGGCGAGGGTGGTTGACCAACCAGTTGTGAAAGCGCGGCGAGCTGCGGGCAAAACACGCCGCTGCCAGCAGGAGAAACGGCGTGGTCGGCAGTACCGGCAGGAAGATGCCGACCACGCCCAGCGCCACGCTCAGCCAGCCGATGGCCAGCAACAGGTAGCGCATGCCGGCTTAGTGGTGACGGGGCTTGAGCAGTGCCGGTTTCTCTTCCGGAGCATGCAGCAGCAGGAACAGCGCGGTCAGGGCCTCGGGAATCTGCACGATCATGTCGTCCTGGAGGCTGGCATTACTGGCGATGTCGGCAAATTCAGGCTGCTCGTCGAACAGGCCAGAACCGACCATGATCGGTAGCAGCATCTCGCTCACTTCTTCCTCGGCGTTCTCGAACCAGGCTTCCTCACGCAGGAAAACCCCTTCCATGAAGCCGATGCACCAGCCGCGCAGGTCGGAGTCGTCTGGGTCATCGCCCAGATCCAGGTCGCACGGCAGTTCGAACTCGTCATCGCTGGCCAACTGGCGCGCGATATGGCCTTTGAGGGCAACCAGGGTGGCTTCGATCTCCACGCGCTGGGCCTCGCTGGCGTAGTGCGGTTCTTCGGCGAACAAGGCGTCGATCCATTCGCGCTCGGGCACCTCCTCGGCGTTAATCGACAAGGCAGTGAGGTAGCCGTGGGCGGCGACATAGTCCAGCGCTTCTTCGTGCAGCTCATCGGCGTCGAGGAAGGCTTGCAGGCGGGTCAGTTGCTCGGCGAAGGACATTACGGGGCTACCTTGGGAATAAACGATACCGAATTCTAGCACCTTGCAGCGTCAGCGGGGCAAAGACACGCCCATCGCAACGGTGCCAGTGCAGGGGGTGGGTGCGGTATACTTGGCGGTTTCCAGCCAAAGGCCCACCGTTGTCGGGCCCTTGGCAAAAACCGCTTACGCATTCGGCGTGTGCGGCGCGGGTTTTTCGTCCAGCCTGTAGCGGGGTGGTACGGCGTTTTTGGAGTTGCACATGCTCGAACAGGCTCAGCGCGTTCTCAAGGACATCTTCGGTTACGACAGCTTCCGAGGGCGCCAGGCAGCGATCATCGAATGCGTAGCCAATGGTGGCGATGCCCTGGTGCTGATGCCCACAGGTGGCGGCAAGTCGCTGTGTTTCCAGGTGCCGGGGTTGCTGCGCCCAGGCTTGACCGTGGTGGTGTCGCCGTTGATCGCACTGATGGACGATCAGGTCGCCACGCTCGATGAACTGGGGGTGTCGGCCGCTGCGCTGAACTCCACGCTCAACGCCGAGCAGCAACGTGAGCTGGCCGGGCGCCTGCGCCGCGGCGAGGTGAAGATGCTCTACCTGGCGCCAGAGCGCCTGGTGCAACCGCGCATGCTCGATTTTCTGCGCGACCTGGACATTTCGCTGTTCGCCATCGACGAAGCCCACTGCGTATCCCAGTGGGGCCACGATTTTCGCCCCGAATACTTGCAACTGGGCCAACTGGCCGAGCTGTTCCCCCATGTACCCCGCATCGCGCTCACCGCCACAGCGGACATGCGTACCCGGGAAGAAATCGTCCAGCGTCTGCACCTGCAGGGGGCCGAGCGCTTCCTGTCGAGCTTCGACCGGCCGAACATCTTCTACCGCATCGTCCCCAAGGAAGCGCCCCGCAAGCAGCTCATGGCATTTCTCGGCGAACGCCGTGGAAACGCAGGTATCGTCTATTGCCTGTCGCGCAAGAAAGTCGACGAAACCGCTGCCTTCCTCTGCGACCAAGGCTTCCCGGCGCTGCCATACCACGCCGGTCTGCCGGCTGAAACGCGCTCGGCCAACCAGCATCGGTTCCTCAACGAAGAAGGGCTGATCATGGTCGCGACCATCGCCTTTGGCATGGGCATCGACAAGCCCAACGTGCGTTTCGTCGCGCACTTGGACCTGCCAAAGTCGCTGGAAGCCTACTACCAGGAAACCGGTCGCGCCGGTCGTGACGGCCTGCCTTCGGACGCCTGGATGGCGTACGGCTTGCAGGACATGGTCATGCTCAAGCAAATGCTGCAGAACTCCGAAGGTGACGAGCGCCACAAGCGCATCGAGCAGCACAAACTCGACGCGATGCTTGCCTTGTGCGAGGAAACACGTTGCCGACGCCAGACCTTGCTGGCGTACTTCGATGAGACGCTGGAACAGCCCTGTGGGCACTGCGACAACTGTGTCGACAATGTGCAGACGTGGGATGCAACTGAGCCTGCCCGTCAGGCGTTGTCAGCGGTATTTCGTACTGGCCAGCGTTATGGCGTGGGGCATTTGGTGGACGTGCTGCTGGGCAAGCAGACCGAGAAAGTGACCAATTTCGGTCATGACAAGCTGTCGGTGTTCGGCGTCGGCAAGGCGCTGGCCGAGGCCGATTGGCGCTCCCTGTTCCGCCAGCTGGTGGCCCGTGGCCTGGTGGATATCGACCTGGAAGGCTACGGCGGCCTGCGCCTATCGGACAGCTGCCGGCCGCTGTTGCGGGGCGAGGTCACGTTGCAACTGCGCCGTGACCTGAAGCCGCAGACCGTGGCCAAGGCATCGTCTTCTGGCGGCGGCAGCCCGGCCAGCCAGTTGGTGCGCGCAGAAGAACGCGAATTGTGGGAAGCGCTGCGCACCTTGCGCCGCAAGCTTGCCGAAGAGCACCGCGTCCCGCCTTACGTCATCTTCCCGGACTCCACCTTGCTCGAGATGCTGCGCAGCCAGCCGGTGACCCTGAGCGACATGGCGCAGGTCAGCGGTGTTGGCGCCCGCAAGCTGGAACGCTACGGGCAGGCTTTCCTGGAAGTGCTCAATGGCAGTGGCGGTACCCCTGAGGCGCCGAAGGTGGTACTGGACTTGCGTCATGAGTTGGTCAGCCTGGCCCGCGCCGGCATGACGCCGGCGCAGATCGCCGGCCAGCTCGACTGCACGGAAAAGAATGTCTACAGCCTGCTGGCCGAGGCGTTGGGGCGTCAGGAGCTTAACCTCGAACAGGCGCTGGACCTGCCGGAAGATCTTCTGTCGGAGATCCAGGATGCCTTCCTCGACGGCGAAGGCGAATTGCCACCCGTTTCCACCATTGCGCCGTTGTTCGGATCACGTGTGCCAGACGGCGTCTTGCACTGCGTGCGCGCCGCCTTGGCGGCAGAGTTCGAGCTGTAACGATGCACGCTGCCTTGCCCCAAGCGGTTTGCTGATCCGTGTCATGCCAGCGCATGTTTCCCCTGCAGCAGCGCGACCGGACGGCTTGCCTCGTCGCGCCGCGCATGATTAGCTGCCTAACAATTAGAACTGTTCAACGAGTCGCTTTATGCCCCTGACCGACAATCAACACCGCTTCGGCATGCAGCTTGCCCAGATGTCCCGTGGTTGGCGTGCCGAGCTTGATCGCCGCCTGGCCGGCCTCAATCTGTCGCAGGCGCGGTGGCTGGTGCTGCTGCACCTGGCGCGGTTCGAGGAGGCGCCCACCCAGCGCGAACTGGCCCAGAGCGTCGGCGTCGAGGGCCCGACCCTGGCGCGGTTGCTCGACAGCCTCGAAGGGCAGGGGCTGGTGCGCCGCCAGGCCGTTGTCGAAGACCGGCGGGCCAAGAAGATTGTGCTGTGCCCCCCGGCCAAGCCCCTGATCGAGCAGATCGAGACCATCGCCAATCAGCTACGCATCGAGCTTTTCACAGGTGTCGACGAAGCAGACCTTGAGGTCTGCATGCGGGTCCATGCCAAGATTCTGGGCAACCTCGAAAAGCCCTGATCCATCGATTGCGAGGGGTATCACATGACCGAGCCAAAGCCTGAAATCATCATCACCTATTGCACCCAGTGCCAGTGGCTGTTGCGTGCCGGCTGGCTGGCCCAAGAGCTACTCAGTACGTTTGGCCAGGACCTGGGGCAGGTGGCCTTGCAGCCCGCCAGCGGCGGCGTCTTTCGCATCACGTGCGATGGCGTGCAGGTGTGGGAGCGCAAGGCCGATGGCGGCTTCCCCGAAGCGAAGGTGCTCAAGCAGCGCATACGCGATCAGATCGATCCACAGCGCGACCTGGGTCACAACGATCGCTGACCGCCCTGGCCGTGTCGATACCGCGGGCAGTCTGGCCCTTTGGCGTCAGAGGCGCACCTTGCCCAGTAGCACGTCCCTGAACATCGCAAAATCCCCCAGCAGGCTGTAGAAGGGATAGGTAAAGGTCGCTGGCCGATTCTTCTCGAAAAAGAAATGACCTACCCAGGCCAGGCCGTAGCCGACCACGGGCACGGCGAGCAGCAGCATCCACTTGCCGCTACCAATGGCATAGGCCAGCAGGGCAATGACCAGGCTGGTGCCCACGAAGTGCAGACGGCGGCACGTGGGGTTGCTGTGCTCACTGAGGTAGTAGGGATAGAACTCGGCGAAGGTTCGGAATTGCGCTGTGCGGTCCATGACACTGCTCCGGAAGGTTGACTGGCGAATGATAGACACGGCGTGGAGCCTGATTCGAGTCTAGAGTCACTGACGAGGCGTACCAGTGACAATAGGCGCCAATTGAGTATCCTTGGGGTTCACCGCAGGAGCGGTCAGCATAAGAAGCGTGCCATGAGCGAAAGAACCACCTCCGCCAGCTGGGCATCTGGGATCGTCAAGGCGCTGGAGCTCGAAGGGCTCGATTGCCAGGCCATGTTCAAGCAGCTGGGGCTGGACTTCGCTGCTCTCGATGATCCGGATGCGCGCTTCCCGCAGGACGCCATGACCCGGCTCTGGCAACTGGCGGTGGAGCTGTCGGGCAATGAAGCAATAGGCCTGAACATGGCGCGCGTGGTCAGGCCTGCATCCTTTCATGTGGTGGGCTACGCGCTGATGTCCAGCCGTACCCTGGCCGAAGGCTTCGCACGGCTGGTGCGCTATCAGCGCATCATTGCCGAAAGTTCTGACTTGAGCTTCATCCTCACCCCTGAAGGCTATTCGCTGATCCTGACCGTGCACGGCGACCACTTGCCGCCCACCCGGCACAGTGCCGAGGCGTCGCTGGCCTGTGCGCTGTCCTTGTGCAAATGGCTTAGCGGCCGGCCAGTGCAGCCGCGGCGGGTACTGATACAGGGGCCACCGCCCAAGCACCTGGAACCCTACAAGGTAGCCTTTCATTCCCCGTTGATCTTCAATGCCCCCCACGATGCTCTGGTGTTCGAGCGGGCTGACATGGAGGCACCCCTGCCCACGGCCAACGAAGCCATGGCCGTGTTGCACGATCGGTTCGCCGGTGAGTACCTGGCACGTTTCTCGGAGAGCCGGGTGACCCATCGGGTGCGTCAGGTGCTGTGCCGCATCCTGCCCCAGGGCGAGCCCAAGCGTGAAACCCTGGCACAGGCACTGCACCTGTCCCAGCGCACCTTGCAGCGCCGGCTGCAAGACGAGGGCACCAGCTTCCAGGCGTTACTTGACGATACCCGGCGCGAATTGGCCGAACAGTACCTGGCCCAGCCCACCATGACCTTGCTGGAAACTGCCTACCTGCTTGGCTTCGCCGACCCTAGCAACTTCTATCGGGCCTTTCGCCGTTGGTTTGGCGTCACGCCCAGCGAGTACCGGGCACGCCTGGGCACCGATCTCGACGCCGTCAGTGACGCCAGAAAGCCGGCATGCACAACACCAGCACGGTGATGATTTCCAGCCGGCCCAGCAGCATGCCGCCGGCCAGGATCCACTTCGCAGCGTCGGGCAGTTTGGCGTAGTTGCCGGACGGCCCGATCACTTCGCCAAGGCCGGGGCCCACACCGGACACCGTCCCGGCCGCGCCGGTCAGGGCGGTCATCCAGTCGACCCCCAGCAATGACAGCAGCAATGCCATCACGCAGATGGTGATGGCGAAGAAGAAGGAAAACGTGAGGATGGAGCGTACGATTTCTTCGTCGAGGCGATGCCCGTTGTACTTCTGCTTGATCACCGCCCGGGGGTGTATCAACTGGTTGAGGTTAGCCTTGAGCAGGATGTAGGCCACCTGGAACCGGAATATCTTGATGCCGCCGGCCGTCGAGCCGGAGCACCCGCCCACGAATCCCAGGTAGAAGAACAGCATCAACGAAAAATTGCCCCACAGGCTGTAGTCACCCAACGCAAACCCTGTGGTGGTCACGACCGAGGTCACGTTCAGTGCGACGTGACGCAAGGCATCGAGCCAGTGCAGGTTGGTGGTGTACCAGTACCAGGTGCCCAGTATCACCCAGGTCGCGACCAGCATGCCCAGCAAGCCTTGCACCTGTTGATCACGTATCAGGGCCCCGCGGTTGCCGCGCAACGTGGCCACGTACAAGGTGAACGGCAGGCTGCCGAGGATCATCACCACCACGGCCACCCAGTGCACGGCGGGCATGTCCCATTTGGCCAGGGACTGGTCGGACGTTGAAAAACCGCCGGTGGAGATCGCCGACATGGCGTGGTTGATCGCATCGAACGGGCTCATGCCGGCCCACCAGAACGCCAGGGCACCGAAAATGGAAAACCCGACATAGACCCCGACGATGGACTTGGCGACCATGTGCGAGCGCGGCATCACCTTCTCGGAGCGGTCCGAGGATTCGGTCTGGAACAGCCTCATGCCGCCGATGCGCAACAGGGGAAGAATGGC
Source organism: Pseudomonas fulva NBRC 16637 = DSM 17717 (assembly GCF_000730565.1). GTDB lineage: Bacteria > Pseudomonadota > Gammaproteobacteria > Pseudomonadales > Pseudomonadaceae > Aquipseudomonas > Aquipseudomonas fulva. Next base: position 69,702 of record NZ_BBIQ01000003.1, read on the forward strand.
CACCGCCATGGCGATGAAGCCGATGCCGCCCAGCCAGTGCAGCATCGAGCGCCACATCAGGATGCCGGGCGACATGCTGTCCAGGCCGCTGAGTACGGTAGCGCCAGTGGCGGTGATGCCCGACATGCTTTCGAAAAACGCATCGGTGTAGCTGATGTGCTGCGTAAGCAGAAAGGGCAGGGCAGCGAATACGCACACCACCACCCAGGAACACACCGTCAGCAGGTACATGTCACGCGGACGCAAATGCACGTGCTCCGGCCTGCCGGGCACTACCAGCAGCAGGCCCGCCACGAAGGTGATCAGGCTCGACCAGAGAAAGGACGGCAGGTCGCTGGTGCGTTCGAAAATCACCAAGGTAGCCATGGGGACAGCCATGCCCACGGCGAGGGTGATGAGGAAGATGCCGATGATGAAACCAATGATCCTTAAGGTCGGCAACGCCATGTGTTCTGCTCGGGCTCGAAACGGAAGGGCGCCATTCTACCTGTGGGGCGCAAAGGCTCAAGGCCAAGCTGCATCTTCATGCTGCAGGTCTCCGACGAGGTCGGGCTTGCAGCCTGGGGCCGGGCCCTTGAGAATGGCCGCACATTCATGTTCCAGGAGGGTAGCCGATGGAGGCTCTCGACGCATTGCTCAACCGGGTTTCGGTCCCGCGCCTGACCGACCCTGCGCCCAACGATGCCCAGCGTGAGGCCTTGTTTCAGGCTGCGCTGCGGGCCCCGGACCACGGTCAGCTACGCCCGTGGCGCTTTCTGACCATCGAAGGCCAAGCACGCGAGCGGTTGGGTGAACTGTTCGCCAGCGCGGTTCAGAAGCGCGGTGATGCCAGTGAGGCGGCATTGAGCAAGGCCCGCGCCATGCCGCTACGCGCGCCCTTGCTGATCGTGGTCATTGCCCATTTGCACAAGCAGCACCCCAAGGTCCCAGTGCTCGAGCAGCAACTGGCAGCAGGGTGCGCCGCCCACGGCATACTGATTGCCGCGCACGCCCAGGGCGTGGGTGCCGTATGGCGTACCGGAGACCTGGCCTTCGATGCCCATGTTCATGAAGGCCTGGGCTTGGCAGAAAACGAGGAGCTGCTTGGCTTCCTGTATGTGGGTACGCCCATGACCGAGCCTCGCACGGCGCCTGTGCTCGCCACTGCCGACTTCGTCAGCGCCTGGGGCGACTGACCGCCCAGCCCGCCGCGTTTGACCCAAGCCGCTGGCCTTGGCGCAGACCTGCGTGGTGGCGCTAGCTGCCAGGTGCTTCTGCCACCGGCAGCTTCAGGGTTGCGACAAAACCGCCTTGTGGATGGTTGGCCAATATCAGTCGGCCGCCGTGGCGCTCTGCCGCCTTGCGTGCAATCGCCAGCCCAAGGCCGTGTCCAGGGGCTTTTTGCCCCGGCGCCCGGAAAAACGGCTCGCCCAGCTGGGCCAGGTGCTCAGCTGCCACGCCGGGGCCTCGGTCACGTACGCAGACCCTGAGCACGTCGTCCTCGCGCCAGGCGCTCAGCTCCACGGGTTGACCCGCGGGGGTAAAGCGCAGTGCATTGCGCAGCAGGTTGTCCACCGCACGCTCGATCAGGGTCGGCCAACCTTGCAAGGTCAACCCGGGCTGCGCTTCGAGGCGCACGTCATGCTCGGGTGCCGTCAGTTGCGCGTCCTTGCGCACGCTGCCCAGTAGCGCGTTGAGATCGACCGTTTCGGCATGGGCCTGGTCGGCATCCACGCGCGCCAGGGTCAAAATCTCACTGATCAGGTCTTCCAGCCGGTCGCATTCGCGGGTCAGGCGCGGCCACAAGGCCTGGCGTTGCTGCGGCTCGGCACGTTCGGCCAGGGCCAGGGCGATGCGCAGACGAGCCAGCGGAGAGCGCAGCTCGTGGGACACATCGCGCAGCAACTGGCGCTGGCTGGCGATGGTGCTCTGCAAGCGAGCACCCATCTTGTTGAAATCCTTGGCCAGGACGCCGAATTCGTCGCGCCTGCCGGCCAGTTGCGCCAGGCTGTTCTGCTGGTAGGTACTCTGCCCCAGGTCGTGCACCGCGCCACGCAAGCGGCTCAGGGGGCGGGTAATGGACAGTGTGACGAACAGGCTGAACAGGGTCAGCACCACCAGGGCGATGCCCAGTGCGCTCAGCGGCCAGAGCAGGCTCTCGCGGTGCCAGGCATCGAGGGCAGGGTGAGGGATGCGGTAGATCAGCAGGTAGGACGCCTTGCTCTCGGGGCTGGTGTATTCCTCGGTCAGGCGGCGCCACGGCAGGCGCCGCTCATCGTTGTGCTGCCTGGCTTCGAGTGCAGCCGCGCGCCGGGGAAAGGTGCCTGGCACCACAGCGTCGCCGCTGTCGTCCAGTACTTGCACGTCGATCTTGTAGCGCGCCTTGCGCCTTTCGAGAAAATGCTGCGCTGCGTCCGGGCCTTCCTGTTCGTAGTGCCTGGCCCATTGGCTGGCCAACGTGTTCAGCCCCGGGTGACGGCTTAGAATCCAGGCGTCCTGGTTGAGTGTGTGCGCCAGCAATATCGACAGCCCAGCTACCAGAGCGATGGCGAGCCAGAAGCTGGCCAGGATGCGCCAGAACAGTGAACGCACGTAGACCTCCCCAAACGATGAAAGCCCGCCGTGCACCAGGCGAACCTGGCGCACAGCGGGCGCTGACAGTGGAGCTTACTGGGACTTGCCGGCTTTTTCAGCTTTCCAGGCCTGGAACTCCTGCCACTCCGCTTTCTTGGCGGCGCGTTCCTTTTGCAGTTCGTCGAACTTCTTCTGCTGGTCTGGCTTGAGCAGGTTGCGTACCGCAGCGTCGGTCTTGTCGCGGCTGGCCTGCATCTCTTCTTTCATGGCTTTCTGATCGGCCGCCGGCAGCTTGCCAAGGTAACGCTCGGTGATGTCGTGGCGCTGTTTCATCTGATCGCCCATCAGCTTGCCGATCTGGTCGCGCTGTTCGCGGCTCAGGTCCAGTTCGTGGAAGGCCGGGCCGCCGCGATGATGCGGGCCATCATGGCGCGGGCCGCCGTCGGGCATGGCCATGGCAACGGTAGGCAGTGCGGCGGCGAACAGCAGGGCGGTAAGGGTCTTGCGCATGGTGTCTCTCCTGTCATGGGCCGGCGATCACCGGATGAGCACAGTCTAGGGAGATGATCGTCAAGCGCGGTCAGGGCACGGTAAAGGGAACGTAAAGGCCAGTTCCCTTTCCTGGCATCAGACTGACGAAAGTACTACAGGCAGTAGTAGTAGCCGCGGCTGCGCAAGGCGATGATGCGGGGGCGGCCGTCGGCGTGCGGGCCGATCTTCTTGCGCAGGTTGCTCACGTGCATGTCCAGGCTGCGGTCGTAGAGCGTCAGCCGGCGACCAAGGCCGATCTGCGCCAGCGCCTGTTTGTCCAGAGGCTCGCCCGGTTGGCGCAGCAATGCTTCAAGAATGCGGCTCTCGGACAGGGTCAGGGTCAGCTCGCGACCGTCGATGCTGGCCACCCCGCGGGCAGGGCTGTAGACCAGGTCGCCCAATTCCAGCTGGCTGGTGGCCGGGGCTGGATGGCTGCGGCGCAACACGGCGCGCAGCCGCGCAGTCAGCTCGCGTGGGTCGCACGGCTTTGCCAGGTAGTCGTCGGCGCCCAGTTCAAGGCCCAGGATGCGGTCCAGCGGCTCGCCGCGGGCCGACAGCATCACCACGGGCAGGTCGGCATGCTCGCTGCGCAGGCGCTTGAGCAGTTCAAGACCGCTACCGTCGGGCAGCATCACATCCAGTACCACGGCCGCTGGCGCACGTTCGGCCAACGCCTGGCGTGCAGCCTGGCCATCGTGGCAGGCCCGCACAGTGAACCCTTCCTGGGTCAGCCAGCTGCTGAGCAGCTCGCACAGCTCCTGGTCGTCATCAATCAGTAACAGCTCGCTCATGACTCACTCAATTCAACCATTGACGGCGACGCGTTGGTCCGCCAGCCGGAAAGATACCCCAGTCTTGAGGTCAGCTGCCAACTGGCGATGCCAAGCACGCCTTCTAGGCGAGGTGTTTCAAGGCAGCACTTGCTTGAAGGGCTTGACCACGACCTGGTCGTAGACGCCGGCAGCGATGTAGGGATCGGCATCGGCCCAGGCTTGGGCGGCGGTCAGGGAATCGAACTCGGCCACGATCAGGCTGCCGCTGAAGCCTGCCTCGCCTGGGTCGTTGCTGTCGATGGCCGGGTGCGGGCCGGCCAGTACCACCCGGCCTTCTGCCTTGAGCTGCTGAAGGCGCTCGATGTGGGCCGGGCGCGCAGCCAGGCGTTTTTCCAGGGAGTTAGCGACGTCGCTGGCAATGATGGCGTAGAGCATGTCAGTCCTTGGGTTTGGAGGCAGAGGAGGTATCTTGCAGGTGGCGCGACAGGTACAGCCCTTGTGCCACCAGGAACAGCACGGTCATGCCCAGGCTGCCGAACACCTTGAAGTCGACCCAGAACGCTGGGAAGGTGAAGGCGACGAACAGGTTGGCGGCGCCGCAGAACAGAAAGAACGCGATCCAGGCGAGGTTCAGGCGGGCCCAGATGGCATCGGGCAAGGTCAGCGCATGGCCCATGATGCGCTTGATCAGTACCCGGTCGCCGATGAAGTGGCTACCGGCGAAGGCCAGGGCGAACAGCCAGTTCACCACCGGCGCCTTCCACTTGAGGAAGGTTTCGCTGTGAAAGGCCAGGGTCAGGCCGCCAAACACCAGGCAGGCGACCAGCGTCAGCCACTGGCCTTTCTCGAGCTTGCGCTGGCGCAGGAATAACGCGCCGTACACCACCAGCGAGCTGATGATCAGCATGGCAGTGGCACTGTAGATACCACCGAATTCGAAGCTGTGCCCGGCCAGCTCGACGGGCCGTGGGTCCAGTTTGTAGACGATGAAGAACAGCAGCAGCGGGATGAAATCGATGAATTGTTTCACAATGGCAGCCAGAACCGGGATGTGACGGCATAATAACAAACATCGAATCCAGCGAAAGCGCTACTCCATGAATGTTGATCTGCACTGTCACAGCACGGCCTCCGACGGCGCCCTGTCGCCTTCGGCCCTGGTCGCCCGGGCCTTCGAGCATGGGGTGCGTACGCTGGCGCTCACCGACCACGATACCCTCGAAGGCCTGGCCGAAGCCCGCCAGGCCTGCCGCGAGCACGGCATGCAATGGGTCAGCGGCGTCGAGCTGTCCTGTACCTGGGGCGGCGCAACCATCCACATACTCGGTTACAACTTCCCCGTAGATGCACCGCTCTTGCTGGCGGCGATCGAGGCCCTGCACCGTGGCCGCTGGTTGCGTGCCGAGGAAATCGACAAGCGCCTGGCAGCCAAGGGCATGCCAGGGACGCTGGCAGGTGCCCGGCAAATCCAGCAGGCGCTCGGTGACAGTGGCAATGCCCCGGCCCGGCCACATTTTGCCGACTACCTGGTGCATGCCGGCCACGTCAAAGACCGGGGCGAGGCCTTCCGCAAATGGCTCGGTGCCGGCAAGCTCGGTGACGTCAAGCAACATTGGCCATCGTTGGAGGAAACCGTTGCCACCCTGCGCCAGTCCAACGCATGGGTGAGCCTGGCGCATCCCATGCATTACGAGCTGACGCGCAGCAAGCGCAGGCGGCTGATTGCCGACTATATTCAGGCAGGCGGGCAGGCGCTTGAAGTGGTCAATGGGATGATGCCGGCCGAGCAGGTGGGCACCCTGTCCATCCTCACCCGTGAGTTCGGGCTGCTGGCAAGTGCTGGCAGTGACTTCCACGGCCCCGGCACCTGGGGCGAAATCGGTGCCTATCGGCCTTTGCCCGAGGACCTGCCACCTGTGTGGCACCGTTTCAGCCATGAACAGCCATTGCCGGTTTGAACAGGACGACGACGTGAGCCAATTTTTCCAGATTCACCCGGAAAACCCACAACCGCGACTGATACGCCAGGCGGTCGAGATCATCCGCAAGGGTGGGGTAGTGGTCTACCCCACCGACTCGGCCTATGCGCTGGGTTGCCAGATCGGTGACAAGTCGGCCATCGAGCGGGTGCGCCGTTTGCGCGGGCTGGACAAGACCCACAATTTCACCCTGATGTGCTGCGACATGTCCCAGTTGGGCTTGTACGCCAAGGTCGATACGGGCACCTTCCGCCTGCTCAAGGCCCATGTGCCGGGGCCCTACACCTTCATTCTCAACGGCACGCGCGAAGTGCCGCGCCTGTTGTTGCATGAAAAACGCCGCACCATCGGCCTGCGCGTGCCGGACCATGCCATTACCCTGGCACTGCTTGCCGAGCTGGGTGAGCCCTTGATGAGCGTGAGCCTGATCCTGCCCGGCGACGCCGAACCCATGACCGACCCCTACGAAATTCGCCAGCGTCTGGAGCACCATGTCGACCTGGTCATCGATGGCGGCTACGGTGACCTCAAGGCGTCGACCATCATCGACCTGTCAGGCGATGAACCCGAACTGATTCGCGAAGGCTGCGGCGACCCTACTCCGTTCATGGTCAACGCGTGACCGCCGAGCCGTTCGCCCAGGCAGCGGCCGAGCCGGCCGAGCTGCCAGGCCAGTTGCAGCTCGCGCTGGTCTACGGCGAGGCCGTGACCGAGCTGCCGCTGGACTTGTACATACCCCCCGATGCCCTGGAGGTCATTCTCGAAGCGTTCGAAGGACCTTTGGACCTGCTGCTGTACCTGATTCGCAAGCAGAACATCGATATCCTCGATATCCCGGTGGCAGAAATCACTCGCCAGTACATGGGCTACGTCGAGTTGATGAAAACCGTGCGCCTTGAGCTGGCTGCCGAATACTTGGTGATGGCCGCCATGCTGGCCGAAATCAAGTCGCGCATGTTGCTGCCGCGCAGCGTCACGGTCGAGGAGGAGGAGGGCGACCCACGCGCCGAGCTGATCCGACGTCTGCAGGAGTATGAACGCTTCAAGGCGGCCGCCGAAGGCCTGGACGGGTTGCCCAGGGTCGGTCGTGACCTGGTCGTGCCGTGCCTGGAGGCGCCCCAGGCAAAGGTACGCAAGCTGTTGCCGCAGGTCAGCCTGCCGGAGCTGCTGGCGTCCATGGCCGAAGTGATGCGCCGCAACGACCTGTTCGAAAGCCACCAGATCAGCCGAGAGACCCTGTCGACCCGGGAACGCATGGGGCAGGTGCTGGAACGCTTGAAAGACGGTGGTTTCGTGCCCTTCATCGATCTGTTCGCGCCCGATGAAGGCAAGCTGGGGGTGGTGGTCACGTTCATGGCTGTGTTGGAGCTGGTGAAGGAAACCCTCGTCGAACTGGTGCAAAATGAAGCCTTTGCCGCCATCCATGTGCGGTTACGCCCTGCTCCTGCCGAAGACGCCCATGAACCTGAATGACCCCCGCGACCTGGCCCCGTTGATCGAAGCCTTCCTGCTGGCCTCTGGCAAGCCTCAATCGCTTGAGCGCTTGTACGAGCTGTTCGAGGAGCCCGAGCGGCCCGAGCCGAAGACGTTCAAGCGAGCACTCGAGGTGCTAGGCAAATCGTGCGCCGGTCGGGCGTTCGAGCTCAAGGAGGTGGCCAACGGTTATCGGCTGCAGATTCGCGAGGATTACGCGCCTTGGGTCGGCCGGCTGTGGGAAGAGCGCCCGCAGCGCTATTCTCGGGCGCTGCTCGAGACCCTGGCGCTGATTGCCTACCGCCAGCCCATCACCCGTGGCGAAATCGAGGACGTGCGTGGCGTCGCGGTCAATAGCAACATCGTCAAGACGTTGGTCGAGCGCGAGTGGATCCGTGTAGTGGGCCACCGGGAAGTGCCCGGACGGCCGGCTCTGTTTGCCACGACCAAGGCATTCCTGGACCATTTCAACCTTCGCAGCCTGGATGAGCTGCCAGCGCTGGCCGAATTGCGCGAGATGGAGCCCGAGCCCTTGCTCGACCCGGACGATGCCCCGGTACCGGCGCACCTGCAGGCCCTGGCCGACGCCAGCCTGGGCGAGGACGAGGAGGCTGAGCCGGTCAAGGACGAGACCAGCTTTCGCAGCCTGCTCGTGGAGCTCGACGCCATGGAGCAGGGGCTCAAGACCGATTTCGACGATGTGCTCCAGCACGACCCTGATGCCGAAACGCCGTTGGAGGGGGAGCCGAGCGAGCAGGCCTGATCGCCTCAACTCGATCTGCTGTGGCCATGGGCCAGGCCGTCGAGCAGGGCCCGCCTGGCAGAAAGTCGTGGCAGAGGGTGGAAAAGCTTCTACCCTCCCATGCATTCAGGCGGCGAACCACGTATGATGCGCGGCCTTTTGGCGCGTTCGTTGCCAGAAACCTGTTTTCATTCCTACACCGGGAGGTGCCCAGATGAGTGAGCAAGACCTGCAAGATACCCAGATCACCCCACCTGTTGGCGAGAAGCTGCAGAAAGTCCTCGCGCGTATTGGCGTGGGCTCGCGCCGTGACGTCGAGGCCTGGATCAGCCAGGGCCGCATCAAGGTCAACGGCGTTGCAGCCACCCTTGGCCAGCGAGTCGACCTGCATGACGCCATTGCCGTCGACGGCAAGCTGATCAAGCGTGAAGAAGCGGCCGAGGCGACGCGCCGGGTGATCATGTACAACAAGCCCGATGGCGAGATCTGCACCCGCGATGACCCGGAAGGTCGCCCGACCGTGTTCGATCGCCTGCCGCGTCCCAAGGAAGGTCGCTGGATCAACATCGGCCGTCTGGACATCAACACCACCGGCTTGCTGCTGTTCACTACCGACGGTGAACTGGCCAACCGCCTGATGCACCCGTCCTACGAAATGGACCGCGAATATGCCGTGCGCGTACGTGGGGAAGTGGATGACGAGATGATCGAGCGCCTGAAGGCGGGTGTCATGCTCGAAGACGGCCCCGCCAAGTTCACCGACATCCAGAAGGCACCAGGCGGCGAAGGCTTCAACCACTGGTACCACTGCGTGGTGATGGAAGGCCGCAACCGTGAGGTGCGTCGCCTGTGGGAGTCGCAGGGCATGGTGGTCAGCCGCCTGAAGCGTGTGCGCTTTGGCCCGGTGTTCCTCAACTCGGATTTGCCCATGGGCCGCTGGCGGGAAATGACCCAGGGTGAAATCGACATCCTGGCGGCCGAGGTGGGCTTGCAGCCCGTGGCGTTGCCGGCCTTGAAGCTCAAGGCCAAGGACAAGATGGAGCGTCTGCAGCGCAAATCGTCCCGCCCCCTGGGTCGAGGTGAGCGCGTGCGCAGCCTGCGCCCGGCCCAGGACGGCGCAGCGGCCGGCGAGCGTCCAGCACGCCCGGCGCGCGAAGAATCGCCGCGCAAAGGCAACCGTGGCAGCGCAGTGGCCGAGCGCCCGAGCGAAATGCGCAAGCGCCCGGCCAAGCCCGAGGGTGACAAGCCTGCAGGCCGTGGTCGCGGCAAGCCACGCGGCTGAGGCATTCGGAGCCATTGTTGGCCCTTGCTTAATTACCGACGCTGAACACATTGGGGCTGCTACGCAGCCCATTGCCCGCAAGCCGGCTTCTGCAAAAGGCGAATATCTCGCGCTGAGCAGGAGCCAGTGGCCAACGATGGGGCGCGAAGCGGCCCCAATGTGCAGCCCGCTAAATGATGCATGCCTTGCCAGATGCACCCTGCCAGAGGGTGCGAGTGTGCTGATCTGACTCAACTCATGGTCGGCCGTAACCCATTGGGCGCAAAGCCATTTCGTTAGTCTGGCAACTTATATTTCCAGTTTGTAAGGTTTTGTTTACAAGCCTTGGCTGATTCTCGCAGCAAATCAGAAAAAGTCCCCGTCCGTAAAGAAAGCTTGCCGAAGCCCCTCTCTCCGGTTGCGTCCTCAGCCCTTCACCTCCCTTGCTTAAACCCCCGCTCCACGGTGTTATAGCCCTCATTGCCCCGTGCAACAGCCCGCCGCAGAGCCGGTTGATAAAACAACAAATGGAGGCGCCATGTACGCCGATCAACTCGCCCACAAAGGCCATTACCCCAGGAACGCTGCGTTTTTTCCGCCGGAAACCACGCAACGCGTTGACGCCTGCGCGCTTGCAGGGTTATACAGTGCGCCGCGTTTTACCTGTGACCCCTTTGCGTACCGCGCACTCCTGACCCCGCCCGGTTGACTCGACCGCGCAGCTGTACCTTCAGGAAACAAGGTGACCACCTTGCCCATTCCGCTGCGCCACGAGCGCGGTGGGTCCGATTCCGTCACAGATAAAAACAATGCAGGTGACTTCGTTCATGAGTGGACACGACAAGCATTCAGGCGAGCTCAAGCGGGGCCTGAAGAACCGCCATATTCAGTTGATCGCCCTGGGAGGCGCCATCGGTACCGGCCTGTTCCTGGGTTCGGCGGGCGTGATGAAATCCGCCGGCCCGTCGATGATCCTGGGCTACGCGATCTGTGGTTTCATCGCTTTCATGATCATGCGCCAGCTCGGCGAAATGATCGTCGAGGAGCCCGTGGCCGGCTCGTTCAGCCATTTCGCCCATACCTACTGGGGTGGCTTCCCCGGCTTCCTGTCGGGCTGGAACTGCTGGGTGCTGTACATCCTGGTGGGCATGTCCGAATTGTCCGCCGTGGGCAAGTACGTGCACTACTGGTGGCCGGAAATCCCTACCTGGGTAACAGCCGCTGCGTTCTTCGTGCTGATCAACGCCATCAACCTGATGAACGTGAAGTTCTTCGGCGAAGCTGAGTTCTGGTTTGCCATCATCAAGGTGGTGGCCATTGTCAGCATGATCGGCCTGGGTGCCTACCTGCTGACCAGCGGCAGTGGCGGGCCTGACGCGACCGTCGCCAACCTGTGGTCGCACGGTGGCTTCTTCCCCCATGGGGTCAGTGGCCTGGTGATGGCCCTGGCGTTCATCATGTTCTCGTTCGGGGGGCTGGAGATGCTCGGCTTTACGGCCGCAGAAGCCGACAAGCCCAAGACCGTGATCCCCAAGGCCATCAACCAGGTCATCTACCGCATCCTGATCTTCTACGTCGGTGCCTTGCTGATCCTGCTGTCGCTCACGCCGTGGGACACCTTGGTCGCCAGCATCGATGCCTCCGGCGGCAGCTACGGCAGCAGCCCGTTCGTGCAGGTGTTCTCGTTGCTGGGCAGCGATGTGGCCGCCAACCTGCTGAACTTCGTGGTCCTGACCGCGGCCTTGTCGGTGTACAACAGCGGTACCTATTGCAATGCCCGCATGCTGCTGGGCATGGCCGAGCAGGGCGATGCGCCGGCCGCCTTGGCCAAGGTCGACAAGCGTGGCGTACCGGTGCGTTCGATTCTGGTGTCCGCGGCCGTGACCCTGATCGCCGTGCTGCTCAACTACCTGATGCCTTCCAGCGCGCTGGAGCTGCTGATGTCGCTGGTCGTGGCTACCCTGGTGATCAACTGGGCCATGATCAGCTACTCGCACCTCAAGTTCCGTCAGCACCTCAACCGCACGGGTCAGAAACCCCTGTTCCAGGCGCTGTGGTACCCCTACGGCAACTACGTGGTGCTGGCCTTCGTGGTCTTGATCCTGGGCATCATGCTGCAGATTCCGGGTATCCAGGTGTCCGTCTACGCCATCCCGGTCTGGTTGCTCTGCATGTTCGTAGCTTATGTCATCAAGTCACGGCGTAAGGGCGTCATCACTGAAGCCGTTGGCAGCGCCGCCAAATAAGCGTCGTACAGTCGCCTGTAAAACCCGAAGCGTCGACCGCTTCGGGTTTTCTTTTCTGCGCGTCAGATCTGTTCCAGCAGCCACGCCCTGAATGCCCGTAGCGAAGGTAGCGCTTCGTTGCGCGGCGGATAGATCAGGTAATAGCTGCGTTGACTGGCGAATGCCAGGCCTGGGCTGTACAGCGCCCCTTTGGCCAGCTCGTCTTCCACGAGCACGCGGGGCACCAGGCCCACACCAATCCCCGCCTGCACGGCCTGAATCAAGTGCGAGGTCAACTCGAAGCTTGGCCCCAGGCGCATGCTTCGGTGGGGCAGGCCATGGTGCGAGAACCATTCACCCCAGGCATGGGGGTTGTTGGCCACGTTCAACAGTAACTGCTCGCTGATGCGGGTGGGGCTCCAGTGCGGTTGTTCGTTTGCGGCCTGGGCCGGAAGGATCACCAGCAGTTCCTCGGCATGCAGGCGGTGGCTGATCAGCCCTGGCAGGTCACCGCTGGCCACGCCAATGGCTGCATCGATCTCGCTGGTGTCGAAGTCGATGGCTTCGATACGCGAATGCAAGTGCACAAGCATGCCAGGGTGCGCCTTGTAGAAGTCGTTCAGGCGCGGCAACAGCCATTTGGAGCCAAAGGTGGGCAAGGTGGCCAGGCGCAAAGTGCCGACCCCGGACTGATAGGCCAGCGCCTGTAGGGTCGCGCCCCGAATGCGGCCCAGTGCTTCGCTGAGCTCGCGTTGGTACAGGCGGCCGACGTCCGTCAACCGTACCTGGCGACCCTCGCGGCGAAACAGGGTCAGACCCAACTGCTGTTCCAGCGCCTGAACTTGCCGGCTGACCGCGCTCTGGGTCAGCGACAGTTCAGTGGCCGCGCGGGTGTAGCTCTGGTGCCGGGCGGCCGCCTCGAAGGCCAGCAGCAGAGACATGGACGGGGTTAGGTGGCGGTAATTCATTCATGAAAGTCATCAATAGCGGCAGGATTATCCGTTTGCCCCTGGCGCAAAACTACAGGAACATTGCCACATTCGTCACTGTTGCCGGCGCCACCCATGCCGCCACGACATCTTTTCCGTGAACCAGCCCTATTCCGAGGCCGTCCTTCGATGATCGCCCAGCTGCCTACCGTTGCACCTGACGCCGACTACCCGGCATTCCTCAAAGCCCTGCATGACAGTGGCTTTCGTGGCCAGATCAGCGCCGACTACGGTACCCGAACCGTCCTGGCCACCGATAATTCCATCTACCAGCGTCTGCCGCAGGCTGCGGTGTTTCCACTGGACGCCGATGATGTGGCGCGCGTCGCCACGCTGATGGGCGAGTCGCGCTTCCAGGCGATCAAGCTGACCCCGCGCGGTGGCGGCACAGGCACCAATGGCCAGTCGTTGACCGATGGCGTGGTCGTGGATTTGTCGCGGCACATGAACGGCATCCTCGAAATCAATGCCGAGCAGCGTTGGGTGCGGGTGCAGGCCGGTGTGGTCAAGGATCAGCTCAACGCCGCCCTCAAGCCCCATGGCTTGTTCTTCGCGCCTGAACTGTCCACTTCGAACCGCGCGACCGTGGGTGGCATGATCAACACCGACGCCAGCGGGCAGGGCAGTTGCACCTATGGCAAAACGCGCGACCATGTGCTTGAGCTGCACAGCATCCTGCTCGGGGGTGAGCGCCTGCACAGCCTGCCGCTTGACGAAGACGCGTTGCAGGCAGCGTGTACGGCGCCCGGTCGCGTGGGTCAGGTGTACCGCACGGCCCTGGATATCTGGGACACCCAGGCTGAACTCATCCGCACCACCTTTCCCCCGCTCAATCGCTGCCTGACCGGCTACGACCTGGCGCACCTGCGAGACGAGCAAGGCCGCTTCAACCTCAACAGCGTACTGTGCGGCGCCGAAGGGTCGCTGGGGTATGTGGTCGAGGCCAAGCTCAACGTGCTGCCGATTCCCAAGTATGCTGCCCTGGTGAACGTACGGTACGCCAGCTTCATGGATGCGCTGCGCGATGCCAATGCCTTGATGGCGCAGCGGCCATTGTCCATCGAGACCGTCGATTCCAAAGTGCTTGGGCTGGCGATGAAGGACATTGTCTGGCACAGCGTCGCCGAGTATTTCCCGGCCGACCCCGAGCGCCCCACGCTGGGCATCAACCTGGTCGAGTTCTGCGGTGATGACCCCGTCGAGGTCAACGCAAAGGTCCAGGCCTTCATCGATCACCTGCGTGTCGACACCAGCGTCGAGCGCCTTGGCCATACGCTGGCCGAGGGGGCTGAGGCGGTGACCCGCGTCTACGCCATGCGCAAGCGCTCGGTTGGCCTGCTGGGCAACGTCGAAGGCGAAGTGCGGCCGCAGCCGTTCGTCGAGGACACGGCGGTGCCACCGGAAAAACTTGCCGACTACATCGCCGAGTTCCGTGCCTTGCTCGACGGCTACGGGTTGGCGTACGGCATGTTCGGGCACGTCGATGCCGGGGTTCTGCATGTGCGCCCTGCGCTGGACATGAAGGACCCGGCCCAGGCGGCATTGGTCAAGCCTGTCTCCGATGCAGTAGCTGCCTTGACCCGTCGCTACGGCGGTCTGTTGTGGGGCGAGCACGGCAAGGGCCTGCGCTCGGAGTACGTGCCCGAGTACTTTGGCGAGCTGTACCCGGCACTGCAGCGCCTCAAAGGCGCGTTCGATCCGCACAACCAGCTCAACCCCGGCAAGATCTGCACGCCGCTCGGGGCCAGCGAGGGCCTGACCAAGGTCGATGGCGTGACCTTGCGCGGCGAGCTGGATCGCACCATCGATGAGCGGGTCTGGCAGGCCTATGGCAGCGCCGTGCATTGCAACGGCAACGGTGCCTGCTACAATTACGACCCGAACGACGCCATGTGCCCGTCGTGGAAGGCGACCCGTGAACGTCGGCACTCGCCCAAGGGGCGGGCTTCGCTCATGCGCGAATGGTTGCGTCTGCAAGGCGAGGCGGGGGTCGATGTACTGGAGGTGGCGCGCAAGCCGGTGTCCTGGGTCAAAGGGCTGCCAGCGCGGTTGCGCAACGAGCGGGCGCGGCGCCAGGGGCAGGAAGATTTTTCCCATGAAGTCTATGACGCCATGGCTGGCTGCCTGGCGTGCAAATCCTGCGCAGGACAATGCCCGATCAAAGTCAACGTACCTGACTTCCGCTCGCGCTTTCTCGAGCTGTACCACACCCGTTACCAGCGCCCCTTGCGCGACTACCTGATCGGGTCGTTGGAATTCACCATCCCGTACCTGGCCCATGCGCCTGGTCTGTACAACGCGGTGATGGGCTCGAAATGGGTCAGCCGTCTGCTGGCCGAGCAGGTGGGCATGGTCGATAGCCCGTTGATCAGCCGGTTCAACTTCCAGGCGACCCTGACGCGCTGTGGCGTGGGCGTGGCCACTGTGCCGGCGCTACGCGAACTGACGCCCGCCCAGCGCGAGCGCAGCATCGTGCTGGTGCAGGATGCATTCACCCGCTACTTTGAGACGCCGTTGCTGTCGGCATTCATCGACCTGGCGCATCGCCTGGGCCACAAGGTTTTCCTGGCACCGTACAGTGCCAATGGCAAGCCGCTGCATGTTCAGGGCTTTCTGGGTGCCTTCGCCAAGGCCGCCGTGCGCAACGCCACCCAGCTCAAGGCGCTGGCCGACTGCGGGGTGCCGTTGGTCGGGCTGGATCCGGCCATGACCCTCGTCTATCGCCAGGAATACCCGAAAGTGCCTGGGCTCGAAGGGTGCCCCACCGTGCTGTTGCCTCAGGAGTGGCTGCTGAGCGCGTTGCCCGAGCAAGCGGCAGGGAGCACGTCCACCTTCCGCCTGTTGGCCCATTGCACCGAGAAGACCAACGCCCCTGCCAGCACCCGGCAATGGGAGCAGGTGTTCGAACGCATGGGGCTCAAGCTGATCACCGAGGCCACCGGGTGCTGCGGCATGTCGGGTACCTATGGGCACGAGGCGCGCAATCAGCAGACCTCGAAGGACATCTTCGAGCAGTCGTGGGCGCTGAAACTGGATAAGGAAGGGGAGCCCTTGGCGACCGGCTATTCCTGCCGCAGTCAGGTCAAGCGCATGGCCGGGCGGCCGATGCGTCATCCATTGGAAGTGGTGTTGCAGTTCGCCAGGCGCTGAAGGGAGACTTGCTCGACCGAGCGGTGTGAAAACGTGCTGAAGCGCCAGGTGTCGATCAGCCGTTTTCACACAGCCAGTGCGCGCGGTCTAGTCCTGATCGGCGCTGGTCTGATCGTCACCTTCCTGCTCGCGGGCAGGTGCCGAGTCGGCATGGGCGGTAACGGTGGGCTCTTCTGGGTTCAGGCTTGGGAAGGGAAGATTCGGGATCTCGTGCATCTCGTCGTTCCTCGCAAGTGTGAGTGAAAAGGCTGCGCCAGGCGCGTGTGAAGCTTCAAGAAGCTGGGGCAGGATACACAAGTCTGGATGACAGTTTGGCTTTTTTCCTACGCCCGGCCCCCGCAGCGGGTCGATCAAGGCGGCTCGTGCCGCAGGCTCAAGGCTGCTCTGGCGGCATAAAAAAGGCGTGACCGGCGGCCACGCCCGTGTGAGCCCCGAGACTGAAGCCTTGGGCAGTTTACTTGCGCCCTTCGGCCGTCTCGGCCACTTTGTCGGTGCGTGCGCACATGATGAAGTCGTTACGGTGCAGGCCTTTGATCGAGTGGCTCCACCAGGTAACGGTCACCTTGCCCCACTCGGTCAGCAGCCCTGGGTGATGGCCTTCGGCCTCGGCAATTTCCCCGACGGCATTGGTGAACGCCAGGGCGTGCTTGAAATTCTTGAACAAAAATACGCGCTCAAGCTCCATGTGCCCGTCACGCACTTCGATGTTCCAGTCCGGTATTTCGCGAATCAGCTCGGCAAGCTCCTGCTCGCTGACTTTCGGTGCATCGGCGCGGCAGGCTTCGCAGTGGGCTTGGTTCAAGGCATTCATACGTTCTTATCCATGTGGCGTTGTGAGTGGCAAGCAGCGGTCAAGCGGCAACCTTGGGTGGAAACTTCGGCGCGTGCAACCCCAGCTGTTGGGCTTGCGCGACCATGCCCATGATGTCTTCATGAGCCAGGTCGAACAGGCGCTTGAGCTCTGGCAGTATGAAGTACACCGGCTGCAGGATGTCGATCCGGTAAGGGGTGCGCATGGCCTCGATGGGGTCGAAGGCCTGGTGCTCCGGTTCGCCGGACAGGCTGTAGACCGTCTCTTTGGGCGAGGACAAAATGCCGCCGCCGTAGATCTTGCGGCCGTTGGGTGTGTCCATCAGGCCGAATTCGATGGTCATCCAGTACAGGCGCGCCAGGTAAACACGCTGTTCTTTCGTGGCGGCCAAGCCCAGCTTGCCGTAGGTATGGGTGAATTCGGCGAACCAGGGGTTGGTCAGCAGCGGGCAGTGGCCGAAGATTTCGTGGAAGATGTCTGGTTCCTGGAGGTAGTCCAGTTCTTCGGGTGTGCGAATGAATGTCGCCACCGGGAAGCGCTTGCTGGCGAGCAGCTCGAAGAACGTCTGGAACGGAATCAATGCCGGAACCCGAGCGACCTGCCAGCCGGTGGTTGCCCCCAGCACCTTGTTGATCTCGCCCAGCTGCGGAATGCGGTCATGAGGGAGCTTCAACTGCTCGATACCGTCGAGGTATTCCTGACAGGCACGCCCTTCGATCACCTTCAGTTGGCGGGTGATCAACGTGTTCCACACGCCATGCTCCTGCTGCGGGTAATCGATGAAGCCCTGGGCATCCGGCTCGCGGGCCACGTACTGGGTGTGCTTCATGAAGGTCTCCTGGTCGGCTCTTGTCGTTATGTACAGGTAGGCATCAGAAATAACCCTTTATTGCTCGGTGCACACCTACTTATGCAAGGGCTAGAGCCCAGGCAAACACGCTATCTTGTAAGGATAATTTTACAAATCCGCTATTTTGTCCCAACATCAAGCGTCTGCGATGAACGTTAGCGGTCATTTCGTCAGCATTTCTTTACAAGTTTTCCGCTCAGACGGGAAGTTTTTGCCAGGCGTACTCTATGCGTATCAAAGTGCACTGCCAGAACCGTATCGGTATTCTGCGCGACATCCTCAACCTGCTGGTCGAATACGGCATCAACGTATTGCGGGGCGAAGTGGGTGGGGACCATGGCAACGCCATCTACCTGCACTGCCCGAACCTCATCAACCTTCAGTTCCAGGCCCTGCGCCCCAAGTTCGAGGCCATTACGGGCGTGTTCGGCGTCAAACGCGTGGGGCTGATGCCCAGCGAGCGCCGGCACATGGAGCTCAATGCCCTGTTAGGGGCGCTGGAGTTTCCCGTGCTCTCGATCGACATGGGCGGCAGCATCGTGGCGGCGAACCGATCGGCGGCCCAATTGCTGGGGGTGCGAGTCGACGAAGTGCCCGGCCTGCCTCTGGCTCGCTACGTGGACGACTTCGACCTGCCGGAACTGGTGCGTAGCAACAAGTCGCGTATCAACGGCCTGCGGGTACAGGTCAGGGGCCATGTGTTCCTGGCCGACATCGCGCCGCTGCAATCGGAGCATGACGACAGCGAAGCGTTGGCTGGGGCCGTGCTCACCTTGCACCGTGCCGATCGCATCGGTGAGCGTATCTACAATGTGCGCAAGCAGGAGTTGCGGGGGTTCGACAGCATTTTCCAGAGTTCACGTCTGATGGCTGCCGTTGTCCGTGAAGCCAGGCGAATGGCGCCGCTGGATGCACCGCTGTTGATCGAGGGGGAGACCGGCACCGGCAAGGAGCTTCTGGCCAGGGCGTGCCACCTGGCCAGCCCGCGTGGACAATCACCGCTGATGGCGCTCAACTGCGCCGGCTTGCCTGAGTCGATGGCCGAGACAGAGCTGTTTGGCTACGGGCCGGGCGCCTTCGAGGGCGCCCGCGCCGAAGGCAAGCTGGGGCTGCTGGAGCTGACGGCCGGCGGCACGCTGTTTCTCGATGGCGTGGCTGAAATGAGCCCGCGGCTTCAGGTGAAGTTGCTGCGGTTCTTGCAAGACGGATGTTTTCGGCGTGTGGGCAGCGACGAGGAGGTCTATCTGGATGTGCGGGTGATCTGCGCCACGCAGGTGGACCTGTCCGAGCTCTGTGCCCGGGGCGAGTTCCGGCAGGACCTGTACCACCGGCTCAATGTGCTGTCATTGCACATTCCGCCCTTGCGCGAGTGCATGGATGGGCTTGATGGGCTGGTGCAGTATTTTCTCGATCAGGCCAGTCGGCAGATCGGATGCGCCATGCCTCGCCTGGCGCCGGGGGCGATGCAAAAGTTGGCCAGCTATGAGTGGCCGGGTAACGTTCGACAGTTGGAAAACGTGGTGTTCCAGGCTGTGTCGTTATGTGAAAACGGTGTGGTCAAGACTGAACATGTGCGATTGCCCGATTATGGCGTGCGACAGCCTTTGGGTGATTTTTCACTGGACGGCGCATTGTCCGATATTGTCGGGCGTTTTGAAAAAGCCGTATTGGAAAGTTTGCTCAAGGAGTTTCCAAGCAGCCGAGCATTGGGCAAGCGCCTGGGTGTATCGCACACGACCATTGCCAATAAGTTGAAAGATTATTCACTGGGCAAATCGGCAGGGCACTGAGTGGGCGGTGATAAGTGTAGGGGCCTGTTGCTTCTAACTTTTGAGTGTTACTTGTGTGCAGACGGCCGCGAAGGGGGTCATTCGGCCCCCTTGGTCGCCGCGCTGTCAGCCGTTTGAGCAGCCATTGCCCATCACGCGGTATTCCAGCACGTGGGTATGGCCTTGCGAGTCGGCGTAGGTCATGCGAGCAGGCACTACGCCGCAGACATTGGGGATTTCACTCATGGAAATGACGTGGTCGATGTCCAGGTGTTGCGAGTAACTGTACTGTTCAACCGGTGCCTGTTCGGCGGCCTGGGCTTCGTCGGCCATGGCCGTCCCGCACAGACTGCCCAGCAGTACTACCATTAAAGCTTTCATGTTTAATCTGCCTGTTTAAAGTCGTCAGGGTGCGCGCAGTGCGTCAGGCACTACGACAACCGTTAAGGTATTGATTACGTTTGCAGAAAATTGACAGTTGCCTTCGTGGGGGCGGTTACAGGTTGTCAATCTTCTTGCCGTTGCTGGCGAGATCAATTCTAGAACTGTGGCCCAGGCTGAAACAGTGGGGCTTTTGATAAAGTCTGTTGGTGAAATTGGTAACAATCTGCGAGGCCTTTAACCTGGCAGGCAGCAAAATGCCCGCGCCTGAGCGGTTGCGACCTGATCGACTGGCAAATTACTACCAACGTCGAATGGCGGTTATCGCTCTGGTACAGTTACATCGGTCCCATACAAAAACAACTATTACACCGAGGTAAACACGATGAGTGCGGCTCCACTGTATCCCGTTCGTCCCGAGATCGCGGCCACTACCCTGACAGACGAGGCCACCTACAAGGCCATGTACCAGCAGTCGGTGATCAACCCGGACGGCTTCTGGCGTGAGCAGGCCCAGCGCATTGACTGGATCAAGCCCTTCACCAAGGTCAAGCAGACCTCATTCGATGACCACCATGTGGACATTAAATGGTTTGCCGACGGCACTCTGAACGTTTCCTCCAACTGCCTGGACCGCCATCTGGAAGAGCGTGGCGATCAACTGGCCATCATTTGGGAAGGCGACGACCCCTCCGAACACCGCAACATCACCTACCGCGAACTGCATGAGCAGGTGTGCAAGTTCGCCAACGCCTTGCGTGGGCAGGACGTGCACCGCGGCGATGTGGTCACCATCTACATGCCGATGATCCCAGAGGCTGTGGTCGCCATGCTGGCCTGCGCCCGTATCGGTGCAATCCATTCAGTCGTATTCGGTGGGTTCTCGCCCGAGGCCCTGGCAGGGCGCATCATCGATTGCAAGTCCAAGGTGGTGATCACGGCGGACGAAGGCGTGCGCGGCGGTCGCCGTACACCGCTCAAGGCCAACGTCGACCTGGCGCTGACCAACCCTGAAACCAGCAGCGTGCAGAAGATCATCGTCTGCAAGCGCACCGGCGGCGACATCGCCTGGCACCAGCACCGCGACATCTGGTACGAAGACCTGATGAAAGTGGCCTCCAGCCACTGCGCGCCGAAGGAAATGGGGGCTGAGGAAGCCCTGTTCATCCTCTATACCTCCGGCTCGACCGGCAAGCCCAAGGGCGTGCTGCACACCACCGGTGGCTACCTGGTATACGCGGCGCTGACCCATGAGCGCGTGTTCGACTACCGCCCGGGCGAGGTGTACTGGTGCACCGCCGACGTCGGTTGGGTCACGGGCCACAGCTACATCGTCTACGGCCCGCTCGCCAACGGTGCCACCACCGTGTTGTTCGAAGGTGTGCCGAACTACCCGGACATCACCCGCGTGTCCAAGATCGTCGACAAGCACAAAGTCAACATCCTCTACACCGCACCCACCGCCATCCGCGCCATGATGGCCGAAGGGCAGGCGGCGGTGGACGGTGCCGACGGTTCCAGCCTGCGCCTGCTGGGCTCTGTGGGCGAGCCGATCAACCCCGAAGCCTGGAACTGGTACTACAAGACCGTGGGCAAGGAGCGTTGCCCGGTCGTCGACACCTGGTGGCAGACCGAAACCGGCGGCATCCTCATCAGCCCGTTGCCAGGGGCGACGGCGCTCAAGCCAGGCTCGGCCACGCGCCCGTTCTTTGGCGTGGTGCCGGCCCTGGTGGACAACCTGGGCAACCTGATCGAAGGCGCGACCGAGGGCAACCTGGTGATCCTCGATTCATGGCCAGGCCAGTCGCGCTCGCTGTACGGTGACCACGACCGGTTCGTCGATACCTACTTCAAGACCTTCCGGGGCATGTACTTCACCGGTGACGGCGCGCGCCGCGACGAGGACGGCTACTACTGGATCACCGGTCGCGTGGATGACGTGCTGAACGTCTCGGGCCACCGCATGGGCACCGCCGAGATCGAAAGTGCCATGGTGGCGCATGCGAAGGTGGCCGAGGCCGCGGTGGTGGGCGTGCCGCACGACATCAAGGGCCAGGGTATCTACGTCTACGTCACCCTCAATGCCGGCGTCGAGCCAAGCGAGCAACTGCGCCTTGAACTGAAGAACTGGGTGCGCAAGGAAATCGGCCCGATCGCTTCGCCGGATGTGATCCAGTGGGCGCCAGGGTTGCCAAAGACCCGTTCGGGCAAGATCATGCGCCGCATCCTGCGCAAGATCGCAACCGCCGAGTATGACGCACTGGGGGATATCTCGACCTTGGCAGACCCAGGTGTCGTGCAGCACCTGATCGACACGCACAAGGCCATGAGCTTGGCCACGGCTTGACGGCACCGCGCGCGGCCCGAGATCCAAGCTTGATGGCAAGGTAATTTGGGTCGCGCCGGCAGTACGCCAGCGTCCAATATCGGCCCCGCCGGGTGAACCGGCGGGGTTTTTGCTTTAAGAGACGGCTGAATCTGCTACCCGACAGTGATCGGTTACTTTTCTGTCACCGGCAATGCGCTATAGCGGGGCGCCTGGAAACACTTCGCGCTGTTTGAGGGCATTTGGGCTGTCATGTGTGTCGGTCTATCACGCTACACTTGCCGTCCCACAAGGGTTTGCCAATAATAGGCCCAGGATTTGCTAGATTCATGGGTTCAATTTCTTGCGCTTTTGCATATTCTGCATTGGCTGTCAACATCGCCCGTAGCGGTTTCAAGCGCTTCTGTAAGTAGTTGTCGCTTTGAAGAAATTTCGACTACCGGGCTGTCGTTAAAATGCCATTCACTCGCTCGTGGTCTGCGACCTTGGTCGAACCCTGCGCGGCTCGCGTTGTAACCATTCGCATATCGGGCAGCTGTTACCTGCCTTGTATTGCCCCGTACCGATGGAGTTACCTGATGAAGAAGCTCGCACTGCTTGGCGCCCTGGCGCTGTCCGTGTTTTCCCTGGTATCGCAGGCCGATGAAAAACCGCTGAAAATCGGTATCGAAGCGGCTTACCCTCCCTTCGCTTTCAAGCAGCCCGATGGCAGCATCGCCGGCTTCGACTACGACATCGGCAATGCCCTGTGCGAAGAGATGAAAGCCAAGTGCACCTGGGTCGAGCAGGAGTTCGACGGCCTGATTCCTGCGCTCAAGGTGCGCAAGATCGACGCCATCCTGTCTTCGATGTCCATCACCGAGGACCGCAAGAAGTCGGTGGACTTCACCAAGCGTTACTACCTCACCCCGGCGCGTCTGGTCATGAAGGAGGGTACCGCGGTTACCGACAGCCTCGATGAGCTCAAGGGCAAGAAGATTGGCGTGCAGCGTGGCTCGATCCACGATCGCTTCGCCAAGGAAGTGCTCGCGCCCAAAGGGGCCACCGTGGTGCCTTACGGCACCCAGAACGAAATCTACCTCGACGTGGCGGCTGGCCGCCTGGACGGCACCGTGGCCGATGCCACCCTGTTGGAAGATGGCTTCCTCAAGACCGATGCCGGCAAGGGCTTCGCGTTCGTCGGTCCGGCCTTCACCGACGTGAAGTACTTCGGTGACGGCGTCGGCATTGCCGTGCGCAAGGGTGACAAGGCCAACGTCGATCGTATCAATGCGGCCATCGATGCCATCCGTGCCAACGGCAAGTACAAAGAGATCGAGAAGAAATACTTCAACTTCGACATCTACGGCCCAGACGCGAACTGAGTCAGCCGTCAACCGCTGTGCAATGGTGCAAACAGCAGGAGCGCTGAGGTTTGCACCATTTTTCATTCTCTAGGTCGAGGACCTCAACATGTTGAAAGGCTACGGGGCAGTCATCCTCGATGGGGCGTGGCTGACGCTACAGCTCGCCCTTTCGTCGATGGCCCTAGCCATCGTGCTCGGCCTGATCGGCGTGGCACTGCGCTTGTCGCCGGTGCGCTGGCTGGCCTGGCTGGGCGACCTGTATTCCACGGTCATTCGCGGCATACCGGATCTGGTACTGATCCTGCTGATCTTCTATGGGGGGCAGGACATCATCAATCGCGTGGCGCCGCTGGTGGGCTACGACGACTACATCGACCTGAACCCGCTGCTGGCAGGTATCGGGACGCTGGGCTTCATTTTCGGCGCCTACCTCTCGGAAACGTTCCGGGGTGCATTCCTGGGCATTCCAAAAGGCCAGGCCGAGGCGGGTGTCGCCTACGGCATGAATGCCCGGCAGGTGTTCTTCCGCATCCAGGTGCCGCAAATGATTCGCCTGGCGATTCCAGGTTTTACCAACAACTGGCTGGTGCTGACCAAGGCCACGGCGTTGATTTCGGTGGTCGGCCTGCAGGACATGATGTTCAAGGCCAAGCAGGCGGCCGATGCCACCCGTGAACCCTTCACCTTCTTCCTGGCAGTGGCCGCCTTGTACCTGGTGCTGACCAGTGTCTCGCTGCTGGCGCTGAAGTATCTGGAGCGCCGCTACTCGGTGGGTGTCAAGGTGACCGAACTATGATCTTCGACTACAACGTGGTCTGGGAAGCGTTGCCGATGTATTTCGACGGCCTGCTCACCACCCTCAAGCTGCTGGCGGTCTCGTTGTTCTTCGGCTTGCTGGCGGCCATTCCGCTGGGCTTGATGCGCGTGTCAAAGCGCCCGTGGGTCAACCTGCCGGCCTGGCTGTACACCTACGTCATTCGTGGCACGCCCATGCTGGTGCAGCTGTTCCTGATCTACTACGGCCTGGCCCAGTTCGAAGCCGTGCGGGCCAGCGTGTTCTGGCCCTTGCTGTCCAGCGCGACCTTCTGCGCGTGCCTGGCTTTTGCCATCAACACCAGTGCCTACACCGCCGAGATCGTTGCCGGCAGCCTCAAGGCCACGCCCCACGGCGAGATCGAGGCGGCCAAGGCCATGGGCATGTCGCGCATGAAGATGTACCGACGCATCCTGCTGCCGTCTGCGCTGCGCCGTGCGCTGCCGCAATACAGCAATGAAGTGATCATGATGCTGCAAACCACCAGCCTGGCATCGATCGTGACCCTGATCGACATCACAGGTGCCGCGCGCACGGTCAATGCTCAGTACTACCTGCCTTTCGAGGCCTACATCACGGCGGGCGTGTTCTACCTGTGCCTGACCTTCATCCTGGTGCGCCTGTTCAAGATGGCCGAACGCCGCTGGCTCGGCTACCTGGCGCCGCGCAAGCACTGACCGCTCTGTGAGAATCGACAGCATGTACAAACTCCAAGTCCAAGACCTGCACAAGCGCTACGGCAGCCACGAGGTCCTCAAGGGTGTTTCTCTGGCGGCCAAGGCAGGCGATGTCATCAGCATCATCGGCTCCAGTGGCTCGGGCAAGTCCACCTTCCTGCGCTGCATCAATCTGCTGGAGCAGCCCCATGCGGGCAAGATACTGCTCAATAACGAAGAGCTGAAACTGACCCCCGGCAAGGATGGCGCACTCAAGGCAGCCGATGCGCGCCAGCTGCAACGCATGCGCTCGCGCCTGGCGATGGTGTTCCAGCATTTCAACCTGTGGTCGCACATGACGGCGCTGGAGAACATCATCGAAGCGCCGGTGCATGTGCTGGGGGTCAGCCGCAAGGAGGCGCTTGAGAAGGCCGAGCACTACCTTGAGAAGGTCGGGGTCGCCCACCGCAAGGATGCCTTCCCAGGCCACATGTCCGGTGGCGAACAGCAGCGGGTGGCCATTGCACGGGCGCTGGCCGTTGAACCTGAGGTCATGCTGTTCGACGAACCGACCTCGGCCCTGGACCCTGAGCTGGTCGGCGATGTGCTCAAGGTGATGCAGGCATTGGCCCAGGAAGGCCGGACCATGGTGGTGGTAACCCACGAAATGGGCTTTGCCCGCGAGGTGTCGAACCAGTTGGTGTTCCTGCACAAGGGCCTGGTCGAGGAGACCGGCTGCCCACGCGAGGTGCTGGCCAACCCGCGTTCGGAACGCCTGAAGCAGTTCCTGTCCGGCAGCCTGAAGTAAAAGCTGCTTTTCTGCACCACGATAGGGCATGCTGCGTGTCACGCGCAGCCTGACCCGGCGCATCGAATCGAACGATCTCAGGTTTCGGACCTTACCCTATGACCACCCAGCGAATCGGTTTTCTCATCTGGCCCAGCACCCGGCCACTGACCCTGGCGCTGGCCGAAGAAGTCCTGCAGGTGGCGCAGCGAGTCCATCCCGATGTGGTGTACGAAACACTGTTCCTGCAGGCCGAAGCCCCGGTCGAAGGCAGCTGGCGCATGCCGGGCGAGCCCTGGAACGGGCGCCTGGAAGGGTGCCACAAGCTGTTTCTGATGGCCGATGAAGCGCCGGGCAACATCGGGGCTGGCCTGTCGACAGCGCTCAAGCAATTGGCCCGAAGCGGCTGCATGATTGGCGGGTTGTCTGCCGGGGTCTATCCACTGGCCATGCTCGGCCTGCTCGATGGCTATCGCGCGGCCGTGCATTGGCGCTGGCAGGACGATTTTGCCGAACGGTTCCCCAAGGTCATCGCCACCAGCCACCTGTTCGATTGGGACCGCGATCGCCTGACGGCCTGCGGCGGCATGGCGGTAACCGACCTGTTGCTGGCAGTGCTGGCCCGGGACCATGGCGCTGAGCTGGCAGGCGCGGTGTCCGAGGAACTGGTGGTCGAGCGTATTCGCGAGGGCGGTGAGCGCCAGCGCATTCCGCTGCAGAACCGGCTGGGCTCGAGCCACCCCAAGCTCACTCAGGCAGTGCTGTTGATGGAAGCCAACATCGAGGAGCCGCTGACCACCGATGAAATTGCCCAGCATGTCTGCGTGTCACGGCGACAGCTCGAGCGCATCTTCAAACAGTACCTGAGCCGGGTGCCGAGCCAGTATTACCTGGAGCTGCGCCTGAACAAGGCACGGCAGATGCTGATGCAGACCAGCAAGTCCATCATCCAGATAGGCCTGTCGTGCGGCTTCTCCTCCGGCCCGCATTTCTCCAGCGCCTACCGCAACTTCTTTGGCGCCACGCCCCGTGAAGACCGCAATCAGCGACGCAACAGCAGCCCGTTCGAACTGAGCTCCGCGCCGGCTGAAAAAGGCTAGTCGACGTGTCAGCGCGGCCGGGCTGCACAACTAGGTGAACACCCGTTCACCCAGCTTCTTCTCTGCCGTACACTGCGCGATTGCGACAGTGTTTGTCGCATTGCCGAAAGCCCGCCCGAATGCCGGTTTTGCGCTGTAACAAGTTGTCGCTTGGCCGCAAGGCCACGCGGTCTTCGTTCCTTACAATCCCCCCATCGCTCGCCACTTTCAGGTCAGCGATCCTCTTCAGGAGACTCAGATGTCCGTTGAGCAAGCCCCGGTGCTACGTGCCGATTTCGATCAGGTCATGGTCCCCAACTATTCCCCGGCGGCCTTCATTCCTGTGCGAGGCGAGGGCTCCCGTGTCTGGGACCAGACTGGCCGCGAATTGATCGACTTTGCCGGTGGCATCGCCGTCAATGCACTGGGTCATTGCCATCCGGCTTTGGTCAAGGCACTGACCGATCAGGCCAATACCCTGTGGCATGTATCCAACGTCTTCACCAACGAGCCGGCCCTGCGCCTGGCTCACAAACTGGTAGAGGCCACGTTTGCCGAT
Source organism: Pseudomonas fulva NBRC 16637 = DSM 17717 (assembly GCF_000730565.1). Lineage (GTDB taxonomy): Bacteria > Pseudomonadota > Gammaproteobacteria > Pseudomonadales > Pseudomonadaceae > Aquipseudomonas > Aquipseudomonas fulva. The sequence continues at coordinate 96,756 of NZ_BBIQ01000003.1, forward strand.
CGCGCGTTCTTCTGCAATTCCGGTGCCGAATCCAACGAGGCGGCGTTCAAGTTGGCCCGCCGGGTAGCCCATGATCGCTTCGGCCCTGAAAAGCACGAGATCATCGCAACGCTCAACAGCTTCCACGGCCGCACGTTGTTTACCGTGAGCGTGGGTGGTCAGCCAAAATATTCCGATGGTTTCGGGCCCAAAATCACCGGGATCAGCCACGTGCCCTACAACGACCTGGAAGCGTTGAAAGCGCAGATTTCCGACAAGACCTGCGCTGTCGTGATCGAGCCGATCCAGGGTGAAAGCGGTGTGGTCCCGGCTGACAAGGCCTATCTGGAAGGCGCGCGCGCCTTGTGCGACCAGCACAATGCCTTGCTGATATTCGATGAAGTACAGACCGGTGTCGGTCGTACCGGGTCGCTGTACGCCTACCAGCACTACGGCGTGACGCCCGACATCCTGACCAGCGCCAAGAGCCTGGGCGGCGGCTTCCCGATTGGCGCCATGCTCACCACCAATGACCTGGCCAAGCACCTGGCTGTCGGCACCCACGGTACGACTTACGGGGGCAACCCGCTGGGCTGCGCGGTGGCCTGCGCCGTGCTGGATGTGATCAACACCCCGCAGACCCTGGCGGGCATCAAGGCCAAGCACGAACGATTCAAGGCCCGTCTGGAGCAGATCGGTCGTGACAATGGGCTGTTCAGTCATGTCCGCGGCGTGGGCCTGCTGATCGGTTGTGTGCTTTCCGAGGCCTGGCAGGGCAAGGCCAAGGACGTGCTCAATGCCGCCGAGAAAGAAGGCGTCATGGTGTTGCAGGCAGGGCCTGACGTGGTGCGCTTTGCCCCTAGCCTAGTTGTCGAAGATGCCGACATCGACGAAGGCCTGCAGCGCTTCGAACGTGCCGTGGTCACCTTGACCCAAGGCTGAGCCGGCTCGCAGGGTTGGCGCCGCGCCGGTTGCAACACCGGCCGGTGAGCCCGGATTCCAACGCAGGCGCCTGGCGCCTGCCTTTTTCACGCGCCGCCATTGGCAGCGCGTTTTCCAAGGAGTGACACCATGCTGGTGATGCGCCCGGCGCAAATGGCTGATCTGAACGAAGTGCAGCGAATGGCTGCGGACAGCCCCATTGGTGTCACCTCGTTGCCGGACGACAGCGCTCGGCTGGGCGACAAGATCGCCGCCTCCGAAACTTCCTTCGCCGCCGAGGTGAGCTTCAACGGCGAGGAACGCTACTTCTTCGTACTCGAAGACAGTGAGACCGGCAAGCTGGCTGGCTGCTCGGCCATCGTTGCCTCGGCAGGCTATTCCGAGCCTTTCTACAGTTTTCGTAACGAAACCTTCGTTCACGCCTCGCGGGAACTGAAGATCCACAACAAGATTCACGTCCTGTCGCTGTGTCACGATTTGACCGGCAACAGTTTGCTGACCAGCTTCTACGTGCTGCCCGAGCTTGTGGGCAGTGGGTGGGCCGAACTCAATTCCCGGGGTCGCCTGTTGTTCATGGCATCGCACCCCGAGCGGTTCGCCGAGTCGGTTGTGACGGAAATCGTAGGCTTCAGCGACGAGCAGGGCGAGTCGCCTTTCTGGGACGCCATCGGGCGCAACTTCTTCGACTTGAGCTACGCCGATGCCGAGCGCCTGTGCGGCCTCAAAAGCCGCACGTTCCTGGCTGAACTGATGCCCCATTACCCTATCTACGTGCCGTTGCTGCCTGACGCTGCGCAGGAAGCCATGGGCCAGGTGCACCCGCGGGCGCAGATCACCTTCGACATCCTCATGCGCGAAGGCTTCGAAACCGAGCACTACATCGACATCTTCGATGGCGGCCCGACCCTGCATGCCCGTACCTCCGGTATTCGTTCGATTGCACAAAGCCGCGTGGCGCCCGTGAAAGTCGAGCCGGTGGCGGCCCGCGGCACGCGGCCGTACCTGGTCTGCAATGGCCAGCTGCAAGATTACCGTGCAGTGCTGGTGGAGTTGGACTGGGTACCTGGCAAGCCCGTCAGCCTGAGCCAGGAGGTGGCCGACGCCCTGGGCGTGGGCGAGGGTGCCAGTGTGCGGCTAGTCGCGGCCTGAGCGCCGACCGTCATCTTGCAGGATTAGCAGAGTTTCGCGCCGGTTGATGCCGCCGCACAAGGAGATAGCATGATCGTTCGTCCTGTACGCAGCAGCGACCTGCCTGCGTTGATCGAATTGGCACGCAGCACCGGCACCACGGGGCTGACCACGCTGCCTGCCAACGAGGAACGCCTGGAGCATCGCGTAGGGTGGGCGGAAAAGAGCTTTCGCGGTGAAGCCGAGCGCGGTGATACCGACTACCTCTTCGTGCTGGAAAACGACGAAGGGCTGGTCGTGGGCATCAGTGCAATCGCTGGCGCCGTAGGCTTGCGCGAGCCTTGGTACAACTACCGCGTCGGGCTCACCGTCAGTGCGTCCCAGGAATTGAAGATCTACCGCGAGATACCCACGCTGTTCCTGGCCAACGACCTGACCGGCAATTCCGAGCTGTGCTCGCTGTTCCTGCGCCATGACTACCGCTCAGGGCTCAATGGTCGGCTGTTGTCCCGGGCGCGCATGCTGTTCATCGCCGAGTTTCCCGAGCTGTTCGGTCAGAAGATCATGGCGGAGATGCGTGGCATGTCCGATGCCCAGGGGCGCTCGCCGTTCTGGGAAAGCCTGGGGCGCCACTTCTTCAAGATGGAGTTCAGCCAGGCCGACTACCTGACGGGTGTGGGCAACAAGTCTTTCATCGCCGAGCTGATGCCCAGGTTCCCGCTTTACACCTGCTTCCTGTCCGAAGCGGCGCGCAGCGTGATCGGCCGGGTGCATGCCGACACCGAGCCAGCATTGGCCATGCTCAAGCAGGAAGGCTTCACCTATCAGGGGTACGTGGACATTTTCGACGCAGGGCCTGCCATCGAATGCGACACGGCCCGCATCCGCGCGGTACGCGACAGCCAGACACTGGTACTGGCCATCGGTACGCCTGGTGAGGATGCCACGCCCTTCATCATCCACAACCGTAAGCGCGACGACTGCCGCATCACGGCCGCCCCGGCTCGGCTGGCGGCGGGCACCTTGGTGGTCGACCCGCTGACGGCCAAGCGCCTGCGCATGGGTGCAGGCGACAACGTGCGGGCCGTGCCCCTGTCGGCCGCCCGGGAGGGCCAGTAAATGACCACGCATTACATCGGCGGTAACTGGGTAGCAGGGCGCGGCGAGCACCTGGCATCGCTCAACCCGGTGAGCCAGGCGACCGTCTGGCAAGGTCAAGGGGCTGATGCAGGCCAGGTGCGGACTGCCGTACAGGCCGCGCGCCAGGCGTTCCCCGCCTGGGCGCACATGAGCCTGCAGGGGCGCATCGAGGTGCTGGAACAGTTTGCCGCGCAGCTAAAACAGCATGCCGACGCGCTGGCCTATTGCATTGGTGAGGAAACCGGCAAGCCCTTGTGGGAATCGGCTACCGAAGTCACCAGCATGATCAACAAGGTGGCGATCTCGGTGCAGAGCTACCGTGAACGCACCGGCGAGAAGAGCGGCCCACTGGCTGACGCCACTGCAGTGCTGCGGCACAAGCCACATGGCGTGGTGGCGGTATTCGGGCCTTACAACTTCCCCGGTCATTTGCCGAACGGGCATATCGTCCCGGCGCTGCTGGCTGGCAACTGCGTAGTGTTCAAGCCCAGTGAGCTGACGCCCAAGGTGGCCGAGCTGACCGTCAATTGCTGGATTGCCGCCGGCCTGCCTACCGGGGTGTTGAACCTGGTGCAAGGGGGGCGTGACACGGGTGTGGCCTTGGCCGCCGACCCTGGCATCGATGGCTTGTTCTTCACGGGCTCCAGTGGTACTGGCCATCTGCTGCACCAGCAGTTCGCCGGCCGCCCCGACAAGATTCTGGCCCTGGAGATGGGCGGGAACAATGCGCTGGTGGTGGACGAGGTCCAGGACCTCGACGCTGCGGTCTACACCATCGTTCAGTCGGCGTTCATTTCGGCCGGCCAGCGCTGCACCTGCGCGCGCCGACTGCTGGTGCCGCAGGGCCCATGGGGCGATCAGTTGCTGGCGCGGCTGGTTCAGGTGAGCCGCACCCTGGCCGTGGGCGCTTTCGATCAGCAACCAGCCCCATTCATGGGCTCAGTGATTTCCCTGCAGGCGGCGCACGCGCTGCTGGCCGCCCAGGCCGAGCTGATCACCGGGGGCGGCGTCAGCTTGCTGGAGATGACGCAGCCGCAGCATGACGCCGCCTTGCTGACCCCGGGTATCGTCGATGTCACGGACGTGGCACCGCGCAAGGACGAGGAGTTTTTCGGGCCGCTGTTGCAGGTGCTGCGCTACCCCGATTTCGAGGCGGCCATTGCCGAAGCCAACAACACCCGCTATGGCCTGGCTGCCGGGTTGCTCAGCGACTCCCAGGCTCGCTACGAGCATTTCTGGCTCCATAGCCGCGCAGGCATCGTCAACTGGAACCGCCAGCTTACCGGCGCTGCCAGCAGCGCGCCGTTCGGTGGGGTGGGCGCCAGTGGCAATCACCGGGCAAGCGCCTACTACGCAGCCGACTACTGCGCCTACCCCGTCGCGTCGCTGGAGGCCACCGGCCTGACCTTGCCGGCAACCCTGGCGCCGGGCGTCACACTATAACGATGGTCGGAGCCTTGCCGATGAAAGCATACGAAGTGAATTTTGACGGCCTGGTGGGGCCCACCCACAACTACGGTGGCCTGTCCTACGGCAACGTGGCCTCTCAAAGTAACAGCCACCAGGGGTCCAACCCGCGCGAAGCGGCGCGCCAGGGGCTGGCGAAGATGAAGGCGCTGGCCGACCTTGGCTTCCAGCAAGGGGTGCTGGCGCCTCAGGAGCGCCCCGATGTGGCCGCACTGCGCCAGCTTGGCTTCGCCGGCACCGATGCCCAGGTGATCCAGCGCGCCGCACGGGAGGCCATGCCGTTGCTGGTGGCCAGTTGCTCAGCGTCGAGCATGTGGGTGGCCAACGCCGCGACAGTCAGCCCCAGCGCCGACACGGCCGATGGTCGGGTGCACTTCACTGCCGCCAACCTCAACTGCAAATACCATCGCAGTATCGAGCACCCCACCACCAGCCGCGTGCTGGCAGCGATGTTCAGGGACGAGGCGCATTTCAGCCACCATCCCGCCTTGCCGGGCGTCGCCCAATTCGGCGATGAGGGCGCCGCGAACCACACGCGGTTCTGCCACGATTATGGGCAGGCTGGGGTCGAATTTTTCGTCTATGGCCGCAGTGCCTTCGACAACCGTTACCCCGCTCCGCAGAAGTACCCAGCCCGCCAGACCCTCGAGGCGTCCCAGGCCGTGGCCCGCCTGCACGGGCTCAGCGCCGACGCGGTGGTCTATGCTCAGCAGAACCCCGCTGTGATCGATCAAGGTGTGTTTCACAACGATGTGATCGCGGTCGGTAATGGGGAGGTGCTGTTCTACCATGAGGATGCGTTTCTCGACACCGAGGCCGTGCTCACCGAGCTTCGCATCAAGCTGGCCGCCAAGGGCGGTGAGTTGCAGGCCATTTGCGTGCCGCGTGCCACCGTATCGGTAGAAGATGCCGTGCGCTCCTACCTGTTCAATAGCCAGTTGCTCAGCCGCGACGATGGGTCGATGCTGCTGGTGGTGCCGGAAGAGTGCCGCAACAATGAGCGGGTCTGGGCGTATCTGCAGCAGCTTACCCGCCTGGGCACGGCGGTGCGGGAGGTGCAGGTGTTCGACCTCAAGCAGAGCATGCAAAACGGCGGCGGGCCGGCTTGCCTGCGCCTTCGCGTGGCCTTGAACGAAACGGAACTGGCGGCGGTGAACCAAGGCGTTATCATGAGCGCCCCGTTGTACGAGACACTGCTGCAGTGGGTCGATCGGCACTACCGCGACCGTCTGGTCGACGCTGACCTGGCCGATCCTCTGTTGTTGCAGGAGTGCCGTACGGCACTGGACGAATTGACCCAGATACTCAAGTTGGGCTCGGTATACCCGTTCCAACGCCAACCTTGAAGAGAGAATTGCAATGACCGACGCCCTGCGCCTGATCCTGGAAGATGAAGACGGCACTCAGCTGGAAACTTCGTGCACGCGCTTTGCCGTGATGTGGCAAGGCAAGGAAGTATGGATCCAGCAGGACGGCCGTGGCCAACTGCTGATCGGGGTGGATGTGGAGGAGGGCGATGCCGAGTATGCCAACCTGCTGCTGCGCCCCCTGGCGACCAACCTGGTCAGCCTGCAACTGGAAATGGAGCCGGCCGACGTGGGCGAAGACGACGACCACGTTCACGGCCCGGACTGCGGCCACCATCACTGAGGACGCCCGCCATGCTCGCCCTTGGCAAACTGCTTGAGCTGACCCTCACCGGCCATGAACCGGCCGAGAAGACCCAAGTGACGTCCAGGGGCGTGCGCCTTCGCTGGCTGGGGCAGGGTGCCCTGGAAGTGAGCCCCAGCGCCGCTGACGACTGCGGCCTGGACCTGTTGCTGTCTGCAGGTATCCACGGCAACGAGACGGCCCCGATCGAGTTGCTCGAACGTTTGCTGCATGGCGTTGCGCGCGGGGATATCGTGCCCAGGGCGCGCGTGCTGTTCCTGTTCGGCAACCCGGCGGCCATCATCAAGGGTGAGCGGTTCATCGAACAGGACATCAACCGCCTGTTCAATGGCCGCCACGAGCAGTCCAGCGGGCCGGAGGCGTTGCGCGCTGCGGAGCTCGAACAGTTCGCACGGGTCTTCTTCAGCAAGCCTGGGCGTAGTCGCCTGCACTACGACCTGCACACGGCCATTCGAGGCTCCAGGATCGAGCAGTTCGCGCTGTATCCCTTCAAGCAAGGACGTGCGCATTCCCGGCGCGAACTGGCCCGCCTGGCAGCAGCGGGCATGGAGGCGGTACTGCTGCAGTGCAAGCCTTCAATCACGTTCAGTGCGTTTACCTACGAGCAGCTCGACGCCGAGGCCTTTACCCTTGAGCTGGGCAAGGCCCGCCCCTTTGGCCAGAACGACGCGGTGAATCTCGACAAGCTCGAAGCCCGGCTAGTGCGCATCCTTCAAGCCACCGAGCCCGATGACGACGTGTCGCTTGAGGGGTTGCAGTTGTTCAGCGTGGCGCGTGAGGTCATCAAGCACAGCGATGGTTTCCGCTTGCACCTGCCAGCAGACATCCAGAATTTCTCCCCGCTGAACAAGGGCTACCTGCTGGCCGATGACCTTGCCGGCGTGCGCTGGGTGATCGAAGAGGAGGGCGCACGGATCATCTTCCCCAACCCCAAGGTTCGCAATGGCCTCAGGGCGGGCATCATCGTAGTACCTGATGACGGTGAAAGCCTGGCCTGAGCCCTAGATGTCGATATCCAGAGCCGGTACCAGTACGCTTGGGGTCAAGGCTTCGTATGCGTCCTGCAGCAGCCTGGCAAGTGCAGTCAGGCCGTCCAGGCCCTTGGCTTGGTAAGGGTCGTACAGTACAGCGGTGTAAGCACCGGGTAGCAAATGGGCGTATCTGGCTGGGATGACGCGGCTCAGGTCGAAGCCTGGTCCCTGCTGCGCCGGGCCTGCATGGCATTGCATGAGCACGATGTCGGGCACATCGGCATAGCCCTGGCGGGCAGCATCCAATGCCCTCTTCAACTCTGGGTAACCCGACAGCAGTGCGAGCTGCTCATACACCCGGTTCTGGAACTGCGGTGTGCCGTAGATGAACAGGTGGTCGATGGCAGTGGTTTCGAACCGCGCATCAGCGCTGGCATTGGCATCCACGCGCAGTGTGCCGTCGGCATTATCGGCCAGCCCCACTGGAATCTCCTGGCCACTGAACAGCAGATGCACACGCTGATCGGGTGTGGACCTGTTCAGTCTCAGCGGCACGCCGTCTATTTCCAGATCCAGGCCGCATTCCTGGTTCAGGCTAACATTCACCGTATCGAGCCAGACCTGGATTTCATCGACGGTGCCTACCTTCACGTTGTCGTCGAATGCCTCGATCACCCTTCGTTGGATGTTGAGCTGGCCAGCCGAATAGAGTTTGTACAGCTCGTAATCAAAATAGACGCGAGACCCCAGACGTTCTTCGCCGTCTGTAGTGTCGTAGGCTAACGCTTCGTCCAGTTCCCCGAAGCTCAAGCGCTCACTATTGTCGCCGCCGTCGATATTGACGGTTTGGGTTACTGCAGTCATGGGCATGATCTCCTGTTCAAGAGCATTCACGCTAAGGCTGCCGGGCTTGCTGGGTGCGGTAGTTATTTAGGCTTGGCCGACGCTGTATTCAATGAGCCGGTGATGCGCAGGGGTGCGTGGCTAATTCTGCCAGGACGCTGATTCCCGGGGCTCAGGCCGCCTGTCGGGGATACCGGTTGCAGGCAACGGTTTCAGGAGTTGCCAGTTGGGAAGCCGGGGATTTAGCATCAGGCGTGATGAATGATTGATGCGTTTGACGCTGCCAATAGCCGATTCGGCCATTTCAATAGCACAAACTCACTGCACCAAGCCTGCAGGCCCGATATAATGCGGCCCTTTGCCGTCGTTTCGTCGACGCTTTGCCCTGATGGGCCGCCGTTTCCGTGGAAGATCCTATGAAAAGCGCAGAAATCCGTGAAGCCTTCCTTCGCTTCTTCGAAGAACAGGGGCATACCCGAGTCGCGTCCAGTTCGCTGATTCCGAACAACGACCCGACCCTGTTGTTCACCAATGCCGGCATGAACCAGTTCAAGGACTGTTTCCTCGGAGCGGAGAAGCGCGCCTATACCCGTGCTGTCAGCAGCCAGAAGTGCGTGCGCGCCGGTGGCAAGCACAATGACCTGGAAAACGTCGGTTACACCGCACGTCACCATACCTTCTTCGAAATGCTGGGCAACTTCAGCTTCGGTGATTATTTCAAGCGCGACGCCATCACCTTCGCCTGGACCTTTCTGACGTCGGAGAAGTGGCTGAACCTGCCCAAGGACAAGCTCTGGGTCACGGTCTATGCCACCGACGACGAAGCCTACGATATCTGGACCAAGGAAGTGGGCGTGCCGGCCGAGCGCATGGTCCGCATCGGCGACAACAAGGGCGCACCCTACGCGTCGGACAACTTCTGGACCATGGGCGACACAGGCCCATGCGGGCCGTGCACCGAGATCTTCTATGACCACGGCGCAGACATCTGGGGTGGCCCGCCCGGGTCGCCCGAAGAAGACGGCGACCGTTACATCGAGATCTGGAACAACGTGTTCATGCAGTTCAACCGTACCGCCGACGGCGTGCTGCACCCGCTGCCGGCGCCGTCGGTCGATACCGGCATGGGCCTGGAGCGCATCAGCGCCGTGCTGCAGCACGTGCATTCGAACTACGAGATCGACCTGTTCCAGAACCTGCTGTCAGCGGCGGCCACGGCCATCGGTTGCACCAACGAGGGGCAGGCCTCGCTGAAAGTGGTGGCCGACCACATCCGCTCCTGCGGCTTCCTGATTGCCGACGGCGTGTTGCCTTCGAACGAAGGCCGTGGCTATGTGCTGCGCCGCATCATTCGTCGTGCTTGCCGTCACGGCAACAAGCTGGGCGCCAAGGGCAGCTTCTTCTACCAGATCGTCGCCGCGCTGGTCGCCGAGATGGGTGAAGCGTTCCCGGAGTTGGGTAGCCAGCAGGCGCACATCGAACGTGTGCTCAAGGCCGAAGAAGAACAGTTCGCCAAGACACTTGAGCAGGGTCTGCGGATCCTCGAGCAGGACCTGGCCCAGTTGCAGGGCAGCGTGGTGCCGGGCGATGTGGTGTTCAAGCTCTATGACACCTACGGCTTCCCCATGGACCTGACGGCCGACATCGCCCGTGAGCGCGAGCTCACCATCGACGAGGCCGGTTTCGAGCGTGAAATGGAAGCCCAGCGCGAACGTGCACGCTCTGCCAGCGCGTTCGGCATGGACTACAACAGCCTGGTCAAGGTCGACAGTGCGACCGAGTTCCTGGGTTATGAGGCCACCGAAGCCTCGGCCAGGATCATCGCGCTGTACCACGATGGCCAGCCTGTGGACCAACTGGGCGAAGGCCAGGAAGGTGTGATCGTGCTCGATCGCACCCCGTTCTACGCCGAGTCCGGTGGCCAGGTGGGCGACTCCGGTTACATCCAGGCAGGTTCGGCGCGCTTCGACGTGCGGGACACCACCAAGACCGGTGGCGCCTTTCTGCATCACGGTGTGGTCGCCACCGGTGCGCTGGTCGTAGGCTCTCCGGTACAGACCAAGGTCGATGCCGACGTGCAGCACGCCACCGCCCTGAATCACTCGGCGACCCACCTGCTGCATGAAGCCTTGCGCCAGGTGCTGGGCGAGCATGTGCAGCAGAAAGGCTCGCTGGTGGACAGCCAACGCCTGCGCTTCGACTTCAGCCACTTCGAAGCGGTGAAGCCTGAGCAACTGAAGGCGCTGGAAGACATCGTCAACCGCGAAGTGCGCCGCAACACGCCTGTGCAAACCGAGTTGACCGACATCGAGACGGCCAAAGCCAAGGGTGCCATGGCCCTGTTCGGCGAGAAATACGGCGATACGGTGCGCGTGCTGACCATGGGTGGCGACTTTTCGGTGGAGCTGTGCGGGGGCATTCATGCCAAGCGCACAGGCGACATCAGTGTCTTCAAGATCATCAGCGAAGGCGGCGTGGCGTCGGGCGTGCGTCGTATCGAGGCCGTGACCGGTGCCGCTGCGCTGGCATATTTGAACGCTGCCGAGGAGCAGGTCAAGGAAGCTGCGCAGCTGGTCAAAGGTAACCGCGACAACCTGATCGACAAGCTGTCGGCTGTGCTCGAGCGCAACCGCCAGCTGGAGAAGCAGCTCGAGCAGCTGCAGGCCAAGGCCGCCAGTGCCGCCGGGGATGATCTCTCCAACGCGGCTGTGGCGGTCAAGGGTGCCAAGGTGCTTGCCGCCCGTGTAGACGGGCAGGATGGCAAGGCCTTGCTCGCCCTGGTCGATCAGCTTAAGAACAAGCTCGGCCATGCAGTGATCCTGCTGGGCAGCGAGCATGAGGGCAAGGTCGTGCTGGTGGCCGGCGTGACCAAAGACCTCTCCAGCCAACTCAAGGCTGGCGATCTGATGAAGCAAGCCGCTGCGGCAGTGGGTGGCAAGGGCGGCGGGCGTCCGGACATGGCGCAGGGGGGCGGCGTCGACGTCGCGGCCCTGGATCAGGCCCTGGCGCTTGCCGTGCCGTTCGCAGAGCAGGGACTTTGAGATGAAGGGCAGGGTGGCTTGAGCGCGATTGGCGTTCATGGCCCTGCTGGGGTGAGTTTTCCTGCCCTTCAGGTTGGATTGTTTTTTGGGGCCCTGTATGGGCTGAGGCACCATTGAAATGGCGTTGATCGTACAGAAATTTGGCGGCACCTCTGTCGGTTCCATCGAGCGGATCGAGCAGGTAGCCGACAAGGTCAAGAAGCACCGTGAGGCAGGCGACGACCTGGTGGTCGTGCTGTCTGCCATGAGCGGCGAAACCAATAGACTGATCGACCTGGCCAAGCAGATCAGCGAGCATCCGGTTCCGCGCGAACTGGATGTGATCGTGTCCACGGGCGAGCAGGTCACCATCGCGCTGTTGGCCATGGCATTGACCAAGCGCGGTGTACCTGCCGTGTCGTACACCGGCAACCAGGTGCGCATCCTGACCGACAGTGCGCACAACAAGGCGCGCATCCTGCAAATTGATGACCAGAAAATCCGCGCTGACCTCAAGGCCGGGCGCGTGGTAGTGGTGGCGGGCTTTCAGGGTGTTGATGAGCACGGCAATATCACCACCCTTGGCCGAGGTGGCTCCGACACTACGGGTGTTGCCCTGGCCGCTGCGCTCAAGGCGCAGGAATGCCAGATCTACACCGATGTCGATGGCGTCTATACCACTGACCCTCGCGTCGTGCCGCTGGCACGACGCCTGGAGAAGATCACCTTCGAAGAGATGCTGGAAATGGCCAGCCTCGGTTCCAAGGTGCTGCAGATCCGCTCGGTGGAATTCGCCGGCAAGTACAACGTCCCGCTGCGCGTGCTGCACAGCTTCAAGGAGGGTCCGGGTACCCTCATTACCATCGATGAAGAGGAATCCATGGAACAGCCGATCATTTCCGGTATCGCCTTCAACCGTGATGAAGCCAAGCTGACCATCCGCGGCGTACCGGACAATCCGGGCGTGGCGTTCAAGATTCTCGGCCCGATCAGTGCATCGAACATCGAAGTGGACATGATCGTGCAGAACGTGGCGCACGATAACACCACCGATTTCACCTTCACCGTACAGCACAACGAATACGAGAAGGCCCAGAGCGTGCTGCAGAACACCGCGCGCGAGATCGGTGCCCGCGAAGTGATCGGTGATACCAAGATCGCCAAGGTTTCCATCGTCGGTGTGGGCATGCGTTCGCACGCCGGCGTTGCAAGCCGCATGTTCGAAGCGCTGGCCAAAGAGAGCATCAACATCCAGATGATCTCCACCTCTGAGATCAAGGTATCGGTCGTGATCGAGGAGAAGTACCTGGAACTGGCGGTGCGCGCCCTGCACACCGCCTTCGAGCTCGACGCCCCGGCTCGACAGAGCGAGTAAGGCCCTGCCTGGGAGGGCGCGGCTTGCCGCGCCCTTCGCGTTTCTGCTCGTTGCGCAGGCTCCGTCCAGGCCTGTGTATTAAGCATTACAGCCCATGTCGGCGTCCACGACTGGGCTGAAAACCCAAAAGACTGTTACCCCTGAATGTTTTGCGTAAGGAGAAAGCTATGTTGATTCTGACTCGTCGCTGTGCGGAGAGCCTGATCATTGGCGATGGCGAGATCACCGTGACGGTGCTCGGCGTCAAAGGCAACCAGGTACGTATCGGCGTCAGCGCGCCAAAAGAAGTGGCTGTTCACCGCGAGGAAATCTACCTGCGGATCAAGAACGAGAAGGACGAGGAGCCAAGCCTTTAATTCTTTTGAAGTTTTTTTCAAAAAAAGGGTTGCAGACGAGGAAGAACCTGTTTAATATTCGCCTCGTGTTGCGGTGAGGTGGCCGAGTGGCCGAAGGCGCTCCCCTGCTAAGGGAGTATACCTCATAAGGGTATCGGGGGTTCGAATCCCCCCTTCACCGCCATTATTCGCTTAGGTTGCTGTAAGTTGTAAGAACGCTAAGTAGTTGATTTTAAACGAAAAAGTTCTTGCAAAAATGTTTCAGCAACCTATAATGCGCGGCAAGACACGGACTCATAGCTCAGCTGGATAGAGTACTCGGCTACGAACCGAGCGGTCGCAGGTTCGAATCCTGCTGAGTCCGCCACTTTTGAAGTGGCTTTGTTATCAAGGCTGTTTCAAGAAACCAGTGGTAACCTGGTCTAAAACTACCAAACGGACTCATAGCTCAGCTGGATAGAGTACTCGGCTACGAACCGAGCGGTCGCAGGTTCGAATCCTGCTGAGTCCGCCACTTTCGAAGTGGTTTTGTTATCAAGGCTGCTTCAAAAACCAGTGGTAATCTGGTCTAAAACTACCAAACGGACTCATAGCTCAGCTGGATAGAGTACTCGGCTACGAACCGAGCGGTCGCAGGTTCGAATCCTGCTGAGTCCGCCATACCCAAACAGGAAGCCCGCTCATTGAGCGGGCTTTTTGTTTTTCCAGGGTTTGTACTCCCAATCGCTTATACGCCCTACGCCCTACGCCCTACGTTTTACATACGGCTAAGGCGCTCTGTGCCTGCATGCCAAGCCCTTGGCAGGGCGCACACCCAGCTCGCGCAATGCCATTGCACCGATGGTTTCATGCGTTGTCAGAGCAATGACGCGCAAACGATTGTTATAGCCAAAAATTTAAGCGATCTGTCAGCTTGAGCAGTGTATGATTGCGCCCGTCAGCCCCGCCGGGGCTTGTGGATTACCACCATGGACTTACCCAGTAGTTACTCCCCAAACCGTTTCGTACAGATAGATCTAATCGATTGATTCCCCCGGCGTGCTCCGCGGCTGGGAGTGGAGTTCGCCTATGACTGAAGTAGAAGTAAAGAAAGCGCAAGAAAGCCTTCAGGACCGCCTGTCCCAGGTCGTTGACCTGCTTCAGCGCCAGCGCCTGGTCGAAGATGTCACCCACCGCCAGGAGGGTGCGCACAACGACCTGGTAGAAAACCTCGTCCACCGGCAGAATCTCGTCGAGTTGCAGCGCAAGCTCGATGACCTGCACCCCGCCGATATCGCCTACATCCTCGAAGCCTTGCCCCTCGAAGACCGCCTGACGGTCTGGCAGCTGGTGCGCTCGGATCGTGACGGCGACATTCTGCTTGAAGTGTCAGACGCCGTGCGCCAGTCGTTGATCGCCGACATGGACGATCACGAGCTGCTGGCTGCCGCCAAGGAAATGGACGCCGACGAGCTGGCCGACCTGGCACCTGAGTTGCCACGGGATGTGGTCCACGAGCTGATGGAAACCCTCGATGCCCAGCAACGCGAGCGCGTACGCTCTGCGCTGAGCTATGACGAGGAACAAGTCGGCGCGCTGATGGACTTCGAGATGGTGACCATCCGTGAAGACGTCAGCTTGGAAGTGGTATTGCGTTACCTGCGCCGTCTCAAGGAATTGCCCAACCACACCGACAAGCTGTTCGTGGTCGATCACGATGGCATTCTCAAGGGTGTGTTGCCGATCAAGCGCCTGCTGGTCAACGACCCAGACAAGCAAGTGGCCGACGTGATGGCCACCGATCCTGTGTCCTTCCACCCCGATGAAGACGCCTACGACGCAGCCCAGGCCTTCGAGCGCTATGACCTCGTATCGGCACCGGTCGTGGACAAGAGCGATCGGCTCATCGGTCGTCTGACCATCGACGAAATGGTCGACCTGATTCGCGAAGAGAGTGAGAGCGAAGTGCTAAACATGGCCGGTCTGCGCGAAGAAGAGGACATCTTCGCGTCGGTTTGGCGTTCGCTGCGCAACCGTTGGGCGTGGCTGGCCGTGAACCTGATCACCGCTTTCGTCGCATCCCGGGTGATCGGCTTGTTCGAAGGGTCCATCGAGAAGCTGGTTGCCCTGGCTGCGCTGATGCCGATCGTGGCGGGCATCGGTGGCAACTCCGGCAACCAGACCATCACCATGATTGTGCGCGCCATGGCCCTTGACCAGGTATCTCCCGGTAATACCTCGCGCCTGATGCGCAAAGAGCTGGCGGTGTCCTTGATCAACGGATTGATATGGGGTGGCGTCATCGGTGCCGTGGCCTTCTGGCTCTATGGCAGCTGGTCGCTGGGCCTGGTAATGACAGCCGCGATGACCTTGAACCTGCTGCTCGCGGCCCTGATGGGCGTGTTGATACCGATGACCTTGACGCGGCTGGGGCGCGACCCGGCAATGGGGTCGAGCGTGATGATCACCGCAGTCACCGACAGCGGCGGCTTCTTTATCTTCCTGGGGCTCGCCACGGTGTTCCTGCTCTAACGGCTCGGGGCGTTACGCCTTGCGTAACGCCTGGCCTGCCTGGGTGATAGATGGCAGATAAGCGGCTACCCCTTAAAACAAAAAAGCCAGCATCAGCTGGCTTTTTTGTGGGTGACAGCAAAGGTTTGCGTCAGGAAGCGTCGGCGGCCATTTCCACGTCATGGGCAATCAGGGCAACCAGCGCATTCTGCTGGCGATGGGAGAGCTGGCGGAAGCGTTGCAGCAGTTCGCGTTCGTGCAACGACAGTTCAGGGCTGTCCAGGCGCATGCTCAATTCCTCACCCAGGGCACCTTCCTGGATAAGGCTCTGCTCCAGGCGTGCAATGATCTCCGAGTTCATGCTGCGGTGGTGGTTGCGTGCTACCTCGGCGATGCGCTCACGCATCCCGTCTGGCAGGCGAACGACGAACTTGTCAGCAGTGCGGCTCGAATAAATAGCCTGTTTCATTGGGCGCATATAAATTGACCAGATTTTGGTTCAGGGGAAGCGGTTCTCAAATTGGCCGCGCGGGGTGGAAATACGACCGCCTTATCGCCAAAATGTTCAACCGGTTGTGCAGATGGACGCTCATCTTGCCTCAATGCTGCCGTTTCCTTGGCGTCAATTCTGTGACAAATAGTGATCTTCATAAAGACTTTATGCCAGTACCAATTATCAGAAATGAGCACTGGTTAAAATTTTCCCATGTCCAATAGCGGCCTCACGTCAGACGTATCCCCGCGAATCCTGCAAAAAACCTGAAACCTGCGCCGAAAGTAGCGTCAAACGCACAGGTTCTTAACCAGAGAGCATAGTGGCAATGCACCATGATGCAAGCTGCGTTTCGCCGCCTAGAGGCAAGCTGATTCTGTTGATCGGACCGTCTGGCGCGGGCAAAGACTCATTGATCGACGCTGCCCGACCGGAGCTGGCGGCAGCGCGTGTCGAAATCGCCCGTCGAGTCATCACACGCTCGCCTGAGGCCAAAGGGGAGGCCGCAGTAGGCGTCGATGCCGAGCAGTTCGAACGAATGAAGCTGCAAGGCGCATTCGCCATGCATTGGCAGGCCAATGGGTTGCAGTACGGTATCCCCCGGCAGATAGACGAGTGGCTAGCGCAGGGCAGGTCGGTGCTGGTAAACGGCTCGCGCGGTCACCTGGCTCAGGCGCGTATCCGCTACCCTGACTTGCTGGCCATCCGTGTGGACGTCAGTCTCGATATCCTGCGTCAACGCCTGCAGGCCCGCGGCCGGGAGACTCAAGCCGAGATCGACCAGCGCCTGGCTCGGCATGTCAGCTTGAGTGATGCGGCCGACGATGGCGTACGAACGGTGGACAACTCGACTACGCTGTCCACGGCAGTGGAGGCCTTGCTGGGCGTGTTGCGAGAAGAGGGCGTTATCCAGGCTAACTAGGGCTGCGGAAAAGGATTACGCTCAAATGGCACTCCAACACATGACAAACGGCGACACGCTGGTTAACATGCACGCCGTCCCGCTGAGCAGCGCCTGCTGCCAGTTGTTGTGTCTCAGTAGCTCAATTGGATAGAGCATCCCCCTCCTAAGGGGAAGGTTGCAGGTTCAAATCCTGCCTGGGACGCCATTTCTCCCCAGTGCCTCCAGCACTCCGTTCTCCTGCGCCAATCGCCCGTTACAAATCTACGCCTTAAGACGTATTTCAGCCCTACGCCCGTACCCCTATGCTTGCCCCGTCAAAGGCCACCCTCACTGGGCGCGCGCCGTCTCTGTCCACCTTCAGCAGCCCTTGGACTGGGGCGCAGTTGCTGGTTATCCAGGAGTTTGCATGAACCAGCACGTCACCCCCGTGCCCACGGGCTTTACCCAGGAGCAGCTGCACACGCTCTATGACCTGATCAGCGACGGTATTTGGGACTGGGATGCCAACACGGGTTATGTCTATCGCAATCCTGGCTGGTACCTCATGCTTGGCTATGGGCCTCACTCGCAGGAAAACTCGGTATTGACCTGGGAGCGGTTGATCCACCCCGACGATTTCCAGCGTGTCATGGCCCACTTCGATGCCTACATCCATCAGCGCAACGAGCGTTACCTGGTCGAGTACCGGTGCCGCTGCGCCGACGGCAGCTACCTGTGGGTCGAGGACAGTGGGTACGTCATTGCACGCAATCCGGACGGCTCGGTGGCACGCATGCTGGGTGCCCATCGCAACATCGACAGCGGCAAGCGGCAACTGGCGCAGCTTGAGCGGCGCAACCAATCGCTGGAATGCCTGGTCGCCGAGCGCACGCGCGAATTGTCCTGGGTGAACGAGCAGCTCCAGCGCCAACTGGACGAAAACCGCGAGCTTGCCGAGCGTGATTCCCTGACGCGCATCGCCAACCGCTATCGGTTGGAGAATGTGCTCAAGCAGGAGTGCGAGCGGGCTCAGCGCTTTCGCCAGCCGCTGTCGATCATCGCCATGGACATGGATGACTTCAAGCCTATCAACGACCAATACGGCCATGCGCAGGGGGACGCCGCCTTGGTTCGCGTAGCCGAGGCATTGCGCTCACGCCAGCGCACTACCGACTTGCTGGCGCGTTGGGGGGGTGATGAATTTGTCCTGGTCCTGGCCCAGACGAGCCTGGAGCAAGCCTGCGCCTGCGCCGAACAACTGCGCGAGGTGGTAGCGCAGTTGGAGCCCATTGGCGAGTGTCGATTGACCTTGAGCTACGGCGTGGTGCAGTGGCGCGAAGACGACGACCCGCACAGTCTGCTGGCGCGCGCCGATCAGGCGCTTTACCGGGCAAAGGGCGCAGGCAAGAACGCCGTCGCCCAATGACCTGGCTGACCCAGGCTGCGGCAAGGGTCAGATGTGCAGTGCGTGGCCCAGCGCGCGCAGGGCGGCCTCCTGGACCGCCTCGCCCAGGGTTGGGTGGGCATGAATCGTGCCTGCCACATCTTCCAGCCGCGCGCCCATTTCCAATGACTGGGCAAAGGCAGTGGACAGTTCGGAGACAGCCACGCCTACCGCTTGCCAACCCAGCACGAGGTGGTTGTCGCGGCGTGCCACCACCCGCACAAACCCCGTCTTGGACTCCAGGCTCATGGCCCGCCCGTTGGCGGCAAAGGGGAATTGCGCCACGATGCAGTCCAGCCCTTGCGCCACCGCCTGATCAGGGGTCAGGCCAGCGACGACCACTTCCGGGTCGGTGAAGCACACCGCAGCGATCGCAGCCGGCTCGAAGCGACGTGGCTTGCCAGCGATGCGTTCGGCGACCATTTCGCCTTGGGCCATCGCCCGGTGCGCCAGCATCGGCTCGCCCGCCACGTCACCAATGGCCCACACGTTGCGCATGCTGGTCTGGCACTGCGCGTCGATGGCAATCGCCGCGCCATTCATGCGCAGGTCCAGGCATTCGAGGTTAAAACCTTGGGTGCGCGGGCGCCTGCCGGCCGCTACCAGTACCCTGTCGGCATCAAGGCGCAGGGGCGAGCCTTCGCTATTGCGGGCCACCAGCGTGCCTTGCTCATAGCCTTCCACCTTGTGGTCGAGGTAAACGGCGATGCCGAGCTTTTTCAGCGACTCGGCCACGGGGGCGGTGAGCTCGGCGTCGTAGGTGGGCAACACCCGTTCGCGGGCCTCCACCACACTCACCTGCGCACCCAGCTTGCGGTACGCAGTGCCCAGTTCCAAACCGATGTATCCGCCACCGACCACCACCAAATGGCGCGGCACCGTAGTGGGCGTCAGTGCCTCGGTCGATGAAATGACGGCGTCCCCCAGCGGCAGCATGGGCAGCTCAATGCTGCTCGAGCCCGTGGCCAGCAACAGGTGCTCGCAGCGGATGCGCTGGTCGTCGACCTCCACGTGCTTGCCGTCGAGCAACTTCGCCCAGCCCTGGATGACCTTGACCCCGTGCTTTTTCAGCAGGGCGGCTACACCGGTGGTCAGCCGGTCGACGATACCGTCTTTCCATGCAACGCTCTGATGAATGTCCAGCTCGGGGGAGGCTACGCGGATGCCAAGTTGGGAGCCCTCGGCAAACCGGGTGGCTTGATGGAACTGCTCGGCTACATGAATCAAGGCTTTTGACGGAATGCAACCGATGTTCAGGCACGTTCCGCCCAGCGCTTGCCCTTCGACCAGGACCGTAGGTATGCCCAGCTGGCTGGCGCGGATGGCGGCCACATAGCCGCCGGGGCCGCCGCCGATGATCAGCAGCGTGGTTTCGATGATCGGTTGCATGCTCACTCCACAAACAGGCAGGCGGGTTGTTCCAGCAGGCTTCGCACGGCCTGGATGAACAGCGCGGCGTCCATGCCATCGACCACACGGTGGTCGAACGAGCTGGACAGGTTCATCATCTTGCGCACCACGATCTGGCCGTCGATGACCACGGGCCGCTCGACCATGCGGTTGACGCCCACGATGGCCACTTCCGGGGTGTTGACCACTGGCGTGCTGACGATGCCGCCCAGTGCGCCGAGGCTGGTCAGGGTGATGGTCGAACCCGACAGTTCTTCGCGGCTGGCCTTGTTGGTGCGAGCGGCATTGGCCACACGGGCGATTTCCGCTGCATTGGCCCACAGGTTGCCTGCCTCGGCATGGCGCAGCACCGGCACCATCAGGCCGTTGTCCCCTTGGGTCGCGATGCCGACGTGCACCGCGCCATGGCGGGTGATGACCTGTGCTTCGTCATCGTACGTAGCGTTGATCTGTGGAAAATCACGCAGTGCCACGACCAGCGCACGGACCAGGAACGGCAGCAGGGTGAGCTTGCCGCGGTCTTGGCCGTGCTTGCCGTTGAGCTGCTGGCGCAGCGCTTCGAGAGCAGTGACGTCGATTTCTTCGACGTAGCTGAAGTGGGCCACGCGCCGTTTGGCGTCCTGCATGCGCTGGGCGATCTTGCGCCGCAAGCCGATTACCGGGACTTGCTCGCTGTCGGTGCGCTTGCCGTAGCCGCTTGGCGCTTGCTCACCGGTGCGTTGGGGCTGGCTGAGGAAGGCATCGAGGTCTTCATGCAGGATGCGCCCGGCAGGGCCGCTCCCATGCACATAACGCAGCTCGATGCCGGCATCCAGCGCGCGTTTGCGCACCGCGGGCGAGGCGAGGGGTTTGTCGCTGGCCTGGCGGGGCGCCAGCGGTGCGGCCGGGCGGTTGGCCGGGGGCGTCAGCGTGGCCTGCGCGGGTTGTTCCTGTGCAGCCTGCTTGGGGGCTTCGCTGGCAGGTGGTGTTTCGGCGGCCTTGGCCTGCGGGGCGTCCACATGGTTGCCGTTGCCCTCGACCTCGATGCGGATCAGCTCGCTGCCAACCGACATCACTTCACCAGGCTGGCCGCCCAGGGCCATAACCTTGCCACTGACCGGGGAGGGGATCTCCACCGTGGCCTTGTCGGTCATGACATCGGCCACGACCTGATCCTCGGCGATCAGGTCGCCCACCTTGACGAACCACTCGACCAACTCAACCTGCGCGATGCCTTCGCCAATGTCCGGCATCTTGATGACATGCGTGCCCATTCAGACCTCCATGACCTTTTTCAATGCCGCACCCACCCGCGATGGCCCTGGGAAATACGCCCACTCCTGTGCATGGGGGTAGGGCGTGTCCCAACCGGTTACGCGCTCGATGGGCGCCTCCAGGTGATGGAAGCAGTGCTCTTGCACCAGCGCGACCAGTTCGGCGCCGAACCCGCAGGTTCGCGTGGCCTCATGTACCACCACGCAGCGGCCGGTCTTCTGCACCGAGGCGACGATGGTTTCCAGGTCCAGCGGCCACAGGCTGCGCAGGTCGATCACCTCGGCATCGACGCCTGTCTCTTCGGCCGCGACCTGGGCGACATAGACCGTCGTGCCATAGGTGAGGACCGTGACGTCGTTGCCGGGCCGGGTTACCACTGCCTTGTCCAGGGGCACGGTGTAGTAACCGTCGGGCACGGCGCTTTGGGGATGCTTGGACCATGGCGTCACAGGACGGTCGTGGTGGCCATCGAAGGGGCCGTTGTACAGGCGCTTGGGCTCAAGGAAGATGACCGGGTCATCGCACTCGATCGAGGCAATGAGCAGCCCCTTGGCGTCATAGGGGTTGGACGGCATGACGGTGCGCAGCCCGCACACCTGGGTGAACATCGCTTCCGGGCTCTGGCTGTGGGTCTGGCCACCATAAATGCCCCCGCCACATGGCATGCGCAGGGTCAGCGGCGAGATGAACTCGCCAGCAGAGCGGTAACGCAGCCGCGCCATTTCCGACACGATCTGGTCCGAGGCTGGATAGAAATAATCGGCGAACTGAATCTCCACCACCGGCCGCAAGCCGTAGGCACCCATGCCCACCGCCGTGCCGACGATGCCGCTTTCGGAAATCGGGGCATCGAACACCCGCGATTTGCCGTACTTGTTCTGCAGGCCCTCGGTGCATCGGAAGACGCCGCCGAAGTAACCGACGTCCTGGCCATACACGACCACGTTATCGTCGCGCTCGAGCATGATGTCCATGGCCGAGCGCAGGGCCTGGATCATGGTCATGGTGGTGGTGGCCATGGCGGTTTCCGGGTTGATGCTGTTGTTGTGATCGTTCATTTCAGACCCCCAGTTCCTGACGTTGGCGACGCAGGTGGTCCGGCATTTCCTTGTACACGTCCTCGAACATCGAAGCGGCACTGGGGATGTGTCCGTTGGCAAGGGTGCCGTACTGCTCGGCTTCCTTCTGCGCGGCGATCACGGCAGCCTCGAATTCGGCCGTGGTGGCCTGGTGTTCTTCTTCGGACCAGTGGCCGATCTTGACCAGGTGCTGCTTCAGGCGAGCGATCGGATCGCCCAGCGGGAAGTGGCTCCAATCGTCCGCAGGGCGGTACTTGGACGGATCATCGGACGTGGAATGCGGGCCAGCACGGTAGGTGACCCACTCGATCAGGCTGGGGCCGAGGCCGCGGCGTGCGCGTTCGGCTGCCCAGCGCGAGGCCGCGTAGACGGCCACGAAGTCGTTGCCGTCCACGCGCAACGAGGCGATGCCACAGCCCACGCCGCGGCCGGCGAAGGTGGTGGACTCGCCGCCAGCGATGGCCTGGAACGTGGAAATCGCCCACTGGTTGTTGACCACGTTGAGGATGACTGGGGCGCGGTAGACGTGGGCGAAGGTAAGGGCGGTGTGGAAGTCCGATTCGGCGGTGGCACCATCGCCGATCCAGGCCGAGGCGATCTTGGTATCGCCCTTGATGGCCGAGGCCATGGCCCAGCCCACCGCTTGCACGAATTGGGTCGCCAGGTTGCCGCTGATGGTGAAAAAGCCAGCCTCGCGTACCGAATACATGATTGGCAACTGGCGGCCCTTGAGCGGATCACGCTCGTTGGAGAGCAGTTGGCAGATCATGTCCACCAGCGAAACGTCACGGGCGATCAGGATGCTTTGCTGGCGATAGGTCGGAAAGCACATGTCGGTGCGGTTCAGCGCCAGTGCCTGGGCACTGCCGATGGCTTCTTCGCCCAGGCTCTGCATGTAGAAGGACATCTTCTTCTGGCGCTGGGCGACGACCATGCGGCTGTCGAAGATCCGGGTCTTGAGCATGGCGCGCATGCCCTGACGCAGTACCTGGGGGTCAATGTCCTCGGCCCAGGGGCCTTGGGCATTGCCCTGTTCATCCAGCACGCGCACCAGGCTGCCGGACAAGTCGGCGGTATCGGCGGCTTCTACGTCGATGGGCGGTTTACGGACCTGGCCGGCGTCATTCAGGCGCAGGTAGGAAAAATCGGTCTGGCAGCCTGGCCGGCCGGTAGGCTCGGGCACATGCAGGCGCAGGGGGGCGTACTCGTTCATGCTGTTTACGCTCGCTCGGGTATTTGTTTTTGTGAGCTTTGAAGCGGTCGCTGCTGAGTGCCGGCTCGTGACCAGCAGGTCAGCGTTAACTACATGTTAGTTGCCTCGGCGCAGAATATTTCTCTCTAGTTGATTGCCTTTGGCGAGCAGGCCAGATAAACATTTCGCATAAACACAAAAAACCGGTGATTTTGTCTCATGCGCAAACTCGATCGTACCGATATCGGCATTCTCAACAGCCTTCAGGAAAACGCCCGCATTACCAACGCCGAGCTGGCACGTTCGGTCAACCTGTCGCCTACGCCCTGTTTCAATCGGGTGCGGGCCATGGAGGAGCTTGGCGTCATTCGCCAGCAGGTCACGCTGTTGTCGCCCGAGGTGCTGGGGCTGGATGTGAATGTATTCATTCATGTGAGCCTGGAAAAACAGATAGAGCAGGCATTGCACCGCTTCGAGGAAGAGATCGCCGAACGGCCCGAGGTCATGGAGTGCTACCTGATGACTGGCGACCCGGACTACCTGCTGCGTGTGCTACTGCCCAGCATTCAGGCACTGGAGCGGTTTCTGGATTACCTGACCCGCCTGCCGGGCGTTGCCAACATTCGTTCCAGCTTCGCGCTCAAGCAGGTGCGCTACAAGACAGCCCTGCCGTTACCGGCAAACGGTATGACCTTGCGCGAATGACTGCTGTCCAAGTTCGTCGGTGCCCTGTGGCGTGGCCTGACCCGTCTATCACCTGGCCACGGACGAGGGACTATTCGATTTTGCAGCACGGGGCCTGCAACGCCTGTCGTAAGCCTTTATTCTGCACGTACCACTGCCAGCTCAACCCGGGAGCCGAAGGGATTTATGCGCACTATCTGGAAGCCGTTTCAGTCGTTGTATTTCGCTGCATTGATGATGTTGATCGGCTCGGGCCTGCTCAGTACCTACCTGGCGCTGCGCCTGGCTGCCGACAACGTCGATAGCCTGTGGGTCGGTGCCTTGATGGCGGCCAACTACTTCGGCCTAGCCGTGGGCGGCAAGGTCGGCCACCGGCTCATCGGCCGAGTAGGGCATATACGCGCCTATGCCACCTGCGCCGGGATCGTCGGCGCCGCCGTGCTTGGGCATGGCCTGACCAACTGGCTGCCGGCCTGGGTCGGGCTGCGGATGATCGTGGGCCTGGGCATGATGTGTCAGTACATGGTCATCGAAAGCTGGCTCAACGAGCAGGCGGACGTGAAGTACCGGGGCGCGGTGTTCAGTGGATACATGATCGCGTCCTACCTGGGCTTGGTGTTGGGTCAGCTGATACTGGTGGTGCACCCTGAGCTGGGGCTTGAGCTGCTGATGCTGGTCGCGATGTGCTTCGCCCTGTGCCTGGTACCGGTGGCCATGACCCGCCGCATCCACCCTGCGCCGCTGCGTCCGGCACCCATGGAGCCGAAGTTCTTCATCAAGCGCGTACCGCAGTCGCTCAGTACCGTACTGGGTTCGGGTTTGATCGTCGGCTCGTTCTACGGCCTTGCTCCGCTGTATGCCGCCAGCCAGGGCCTGAGCACCGAGCAGATCGGTCTGTTCATGGGCTGCTGCATCTTCGCAGGGCTGGTGGTTCAGTGGCCGCTGGGCTGGTTGTCGGACCGTTACGACCGTGCGGTGTTGATTCGCAGTGTCGCGGTGGGGCTGGCTGTGACCGCCGCGCCGCTGGCGATCCTGCCCGACGTGCCGCTGGAGTTGCTGTTCGCCATGGGCTTTGTGGTGTCGCTGTTGCAGTTCAGCCTGTACCCGCTGGCCGTGGCTTTTTCCAACGACCACGTGGAGAGCGAGCGCCGCGTTTCGCTGACTGCCATGTTGTTGGTGACTTACGGCGTGGGGGCGTGCATCGGCCCACTGGCTGCTGGCGTGCTGATGAAAGTGCTGGGGGTGCAGATGTTGTACGCCTTCTTCGTGTTCTTTGCCCTCGTGTTGGTCTGGCGCATCCGTCCAAAAGCCGTCACTGGCCTGCACCAGGTCCAGGATGCCCCCTTGGGCCACGTCGCCATGCCCGCCGCCGGTTCGCCTCTGTCGGCAGCGCTGGACCCCCGTGTGGATGAGCAGACTGTGCAGGATGTGATGCAGACACCGGTAGCGGCCGAGGATACGGAGGAGGCCGAGAAAGACGGCGAGTCGCCGCAGGAGGATGTGCAAGGCGATAAGCCGGTTTGAATGTGGGGGAAGTTTGGGCAGCTGCTTGAGCATGAAATCAGAGACATGCGCTGTTTTGCTGTTGCTGTTGCTGTTGCTGTTGCTGTTGCTGTTGCTGTTGCTGCTTCTAAGCGCGCGGTAATTCAGGCGCCGCAGATCGCGACTTCAGGAGGCCGAGCGCAGGGCTTGCGCAGGGAGGTGACAGGCATGGATGCCTGTCAAGCGCTGGGCCCCAGGATGGGGCCTGCAGCGCGGTCCTCCCGGAGCAAGCCCGGAGCGAGGGAACCCCGGAGCGCAGCGCAGGGGCCGTATGATAGGAGCAGGCGGTTTTTGCTTACTTTTTGACAAGACAAAAAGTGAGCCGCCGTAAGGGCGGAAGGGTGACTGCGCGCCACCCTCGCCAATGAATGCCTACACTGTTTTAAACGTCCATACCCACGCTTTAAAACTCAGTGATAGCACCCAAACTGCTGAAAGGCCGCGGGGGCCAAACCGCCAGCTGCAAATCAATAATCGTCCTTATCAAACCGCCGCGCCTCACGCTGCAGCTGATAGACAAAACTCTCCACCTTGCGCTGGGCAGGCCCACTGAGGTTATGAAAACGAACCCCAGCAAACGTGGTATTGATGCGCTCTTCATAATGCAGATGGCGCAGCTCGACCATGGTATCCACCAACCCAAGCGGTGCGCCGGCCTTGAAGCGTTCATAGACCTGACCCAGCTGCAGGCGATCCTCGACATTACCGTCAAAGCGCAGCTTGCACCCGGTAGCTGACACATCCAGCAACTTGCCACGCAAGGCACCATTGCCCTTGAGGTGCGTGCCATCAAGCATGATGTCCACCAGCTGCGACAGCTTCAGCGCGGCACGAAATGCGTTGCGGCGCTGGTGGTAGGTCATCTCCAGTGGCAGGCCGCCGCGATAGCAGCGATGGCCGTCCACTTCGCTGATGCGCAAGCCGTGGGTGCATTCCCAGGCGATGCGCACACCATCATGAAAGCCTTCCACCCGGAAATGCTCGCCGTTTTCGATGAATTTCTCACCGTCGCGGGGGATCAGCTCGTCAAGCGCCAGCACATTGTTTTCCCGATCGACGTCCACCACGTAACTCTGGAAGCGATGGCCTCGGTCATGGAAGGTGATGATCAGGGGGTCGTGACTTTCCTGGAGCTGCCGTAAATTGGCCGCAATTTCCAAGGGTGTGCTCAGCACCTTGGGCGGTTGCGGGGCATCGGATTCATTGAACACGGCTTGACGTTCTCCAGGCAAAAGCGACACAGGCAATTAACAGCATTTTGCCAGTATGTGCCGTGCCTTGATAGGGAAATCACACTTGGCTGAGGGCGCGCGGCTTGGTCAGGGGCGAGGTGCTGCCGCGGCTGTTGTAGAGCGAGGGTGAGTCACCGCCCATGAGAATGCGTACCTGGTTGTTGGTGACCTGTTGCTGAACCTGAATGATACGGCCGTTGGTCAAGTTGACCTGCTGACATTCATCCATCAGCTGCGCCAGCGTATCGAGTCGCTCCAGCATCACGTCACCGTGCGGCGATTGCGCCGCCACCGCCTGTACGCCGGCGCGGTCTGCGCTCAGGCCCAGGTCGGTCAGCAACTGGCCACGGCGCTGGCCGTGTTGTTCGAGCAGGATGATCAGTGACTGTTTGCGCGCCAGGATCTGCTCGAGCAACTGCATGTCGCGACCGTGCAGCGCGACGGCCTCGTTCTGCAGCAGCTCGAGCAGCTCCTGCATGGGGGCGATGTCTTGTTCGATCAGTTGCAGCAGCGTGGTGTCATGCATGGCTAACTCCCGGTTTTCAAGCGTCCATTGAAGTCAGCGCACCCGACGGTCAACGCTGTGCTTCGAAATCAAGCAGCTTGCTGGCGACCCGGCCGGCATCAACCTGGTAGCTGCCGTCGGCAATGGCCTGTTTGAGCTGGGCTACCTTGGCGCTGTTGACGACGGGTTCATCGCGCAGCTTGTCGCTGATCTTTTGCAACTGCTGGGCCTCTGGGCTCAGGTGTACGGCTTCTCCGCTTGCACCCGCGCCCTTTACTGTTTCCTGGCTGGCGGCCGGCTTTTCAGTGCTGCCAGGGGCATTGCTGCCGCGTACGCCGCCGGTGACGGCCGGGGAATTATTCAAACGACTGAAGTCGATGACCATGATCAGAAAACCTCTGGGTTTATGGACGCTTGCCTTGTTTTCGGCCAACTCACGATAAACTTTAGGCACAAATGCGTGGCTGTCTTGAGCGACAGCCTGTTACCCGTTTTCTGACACAGTCTAAAAAAAGCGGTTCCCGTGCGCCAGCGGCTTCCGCCCACTGGCTTACATGCTCACCTCGACCTGGCCCGGGCCTGTCACCATGGCCTTGACCACGCGTTTGGAATTGAGGTTGCGCACCCGAATCTGCTCGCTGATGCCGCCTTTGCTCAGCGCCTCGCCAGGCATGCGTACGCTCAACGTGCCGCTGCGGGCAACGATCACCACATGATCGCCTTTGCGCACCACCTCCGCCTGCTCCAGGTGCTGAGGCGTCAGCACCTGATCCATCACCGTCGGGCGCAGCATCTTCATGCCGACCGCCTGGCCCATATCGGTCAGAAACCCTTGGCCCAGCGTGCCGACGTCCCGTTCGCGCAGGGCCACATCACCTTCGCTCACCACGTTGTCCCGTCGCAGCGGGCGGGTGACCACGACCACCTCGCGGAACAAGCGAACAGTGGCGGGCACGAACACGGTCCAAGGCGCCGCGCCGTCGCAGCGCACACGCACCGTCACCCGCCCCAGCGGCACGCTCGGGCTTTCCAACGAGGCGTCGAGCGCCTGGCTGCACAGGGGCATGCGCAACCGTGGGTCCAACGGGTTGACCTGGATCTCGTAGCGGCCGGCCGTTTGGGTCGTGGCGAGATAATCTTCGACGGTGAACTCAAGAAACCCCTGGGTGACACCGATAAGCTGTTCAGGCATGGTGAACGTGTCCGCCCAGGTGCGAACCGGTACCAGCAGGCACAGTGCGGCCAGCAAGCCAGCCAGCAGGCGCGTCAATCGTCGGGAAACTGTCGTTTTCATGTACATGGCGCTCAAAAAAGCAAAGCCCGTGCCGACTTCTTGAGTGAGTGGCAACGAATGGCTGACAGGTAAGGAGTTCGGCATGGCGGGGGTTATGGATTCGGTCAACCAGCGCACACAGCTGGTAGGGCAGAATCGCCTGGAACTGCTGCTGTTCCGCCTCAACGGCGAACAGCTTTATGGCATCAACGTTTTCAAGGTCAGGGAAGTGCTGCAATGCCCTGCGCTGACCATTCTGCCCAAGGCGCACCCGGTAGTGCGCGGCGTCGCCAACATTCGCGGCGCGACGATCCCGATCCTTGACCTATCGATGGCCACCGGCCTGCGCCCGTTGCAGGAGGACACGCGCAGCAGTTTCGTGATCATTACCGAGTACAACACCAAGACCCAGGGCTTCCTGGTGCACTCGGTCGAGCGCATCGTCAACATGAACTGGGAAGAAATCCATCCGCCACCCAAGGGGACCGGCCGCGATCACTACCTGACGGCAGTCACTCGGGTGGACAACCGCATGGTCGAGATCATCGACGTGGAGAAGGTGCTGGCCGAGGTCGCGCCGTCTTCGGAGTCGGTGTCGGCGGGTGTGGTGGACGCCGAGGTGCAGGACAAGGCCGTGATGCTGCGGGTGTTGACCGTCGACGATTCGTCGGTTGCACGCAAGCAGGTCAGCCGCTGCCTGCAGACCGTCGGCGTCGAGGTGGTGGCGCTCAATGACGGTCGTCAGGCCTTGAACTACCTGCGCCAGTTGGTGGACGAAGGCAAGAAACCCGAAGAAGAGTTTCTGATGATGATTTCCGACATTGAGATGCCGGAAATGGACGGCTATACCCTGACAGCGGAAATTCGCAGCGACCCGCGCATGCAAAAGCTGCACATCTGCCTGCATACTTCACTGTCCGGGGTGTTCAATCAGGCGATGGTCAAGAAAGTGGGCGCCGATGACTTCCTGGCCAAGTTCCGGCCGGATGATCTGGCCCAGCGCGTGGTTGACCGGATCAAGGCAGCGCATTGAAAGGCGCCGGGGTTCGCCCCGGCCACAGTGATTGAAAAGAGGCGGCAGCAGTGTCTACGGGTAATTTGGATTTCGAACAGTTCCGGGTATTTCTGGAAAAAGCCTGTGGCATCTTGCTGGGCGAGAATAAGCAGTACCTGGTGTCCAGCCGCCTCAACAAGTTGATGGAGCAGCAGGGCATCAAGAGCCTGGGCGAGCTGGTGCAGCGCATTCAGGCGCAGCCGCGTGGCGGCCTGCGCGAGCAGGTGGTCGACGCCATGACCACCAACGAAACCCTGTGGTTTCGCGATACCTACCCGTTCGAGGTGCTCAAGAACAAGGTCATCCCCGAGTTCATCCGCAACAACCCCGGCCAGCGCCTGCGCATGTGGTCGGCGGCGTGCTCGTCGGGCCAGGAGCCGTACTCCATCTCCATGGCCATCGACGAGTTCGAACGCAGCAACCTGGGCCAGCTGAAAATGGGCGCGCAGATCGTTGCGACCGACCTGTCGGGCACCATGCTCAACAACTGCAAGACTGGCGAATACGACAGCCTGGCGATAGCCCGCGGCTTGTCGGCCGAGCGCCTGCAGCGCTACTTCGACCCCAAGGGGCCGGGGCGCTGGGCCATCAAGCCGGCGATTCGCAACCGGGTGGAGTTCCGCTCGTTCAACCTGCTCGACAGCTATGCAAGCCTGGGCAAATTCGACATCGTGTTCTGCCGCAACGTGTTGATCTACTTCTCGGCCCAGGTCAAGAAAGACATTTTGCTGCGCATCCACAGCACGCTCAAGCCGGGCGGGTACCTGTTCCTGGGCGCATCCGAAGCCCTCAACGGCCTGCCGGATCATTACCAGATGGTGCAATGCAGCCCGGGCATCATCTACCAGGCCAAGTAGGCCTGCGTCGTGTATGGCGCTGACAGGACGACGTCTTGTCAGCGGCCTTCAATGAGTCGGCCCTGCCGCTGACGTCAAATTTTTGTTTTGCCGCTCAAGTGCGCTTCTTTTTGCCGCTTGTGGCCATTCGGCCACGTGTGGTTTGCCGCTTTTCTGGCATCGCATCCTCGCGAGCAGGCCTGCAAGGCCTTGAATCCGGGCTTTGCAGATGTTGGCACAAGCTTTGCTAAAACCTTCGGCAACGACACTCTGGTCAACCGCTGAAGGTTTCCCCGACATGAGCATCAGCTTCGACAAGGCGCTTGGTATCCATGAAAAGGCCCTGGGCTTTCGTGCGCAACGCGCCGAAGTGCTGGCCAACAACATCGCCAACGCCGACACCCCCAACTACAAGGCCCGTGACCTGGACTTCGCCTCTGTGCTGGCCGCCGAAAGCGACAAGCAGCAGAACGGCGGCCGCTTCGGTCTGGAGCGCACCAACAGCCGGCACATCGAGGCCGACGGCGTGGCGCTGAGCGACGAAGCCCTCAAGTACCGCACGCCGATGCAGCCCTCGATCGACCAGAACACCGTGGACGCGCAGATCGAGCAGTCCAACTACACCGAAAATGCCATCGGCTTCCAGGCCAGCTTCACGTTGCTCAACAGTAAATTCAAAGGGCTGGTGTCAGCCCTGCGGGGAGAATGACCATGTCCCTTTCCAGTGTCTTCAACATTGCCGGTTCCGGCATGAGCGCGCAGAACACGCGCCTGAACACCGTCGCCTCCAACATCGCCAACGCCGAGACGGTCTCGTCGAGCATCGACCAGACCTACCGCGCTCGTCATCCCGTGTTCGCCACCACGTTCCAGAACACCCAGGCCGGCACCAGCCAGTCGCTGTTCGAGGACCAGGGCGAGGCAGGGCAGGGCGTGCAGGTAACTGGCATCGTCGAGGACCAGAGCAACCTCGAGGCCCGCTACGAGCCCAGCCACCCGGCGGCGAACAAGGACGGCTACGTGTATTACCCCAACGTCAACGTGGTCGAGGAAATGGCTGACATGATCTCGGCCAGCCGCGCGTTCCAGACCAATGCCGAGTTGATGAACACGGCCAAGAGCATGATGCAGAAGGTACTGACCCTGGGTCAGTGATAGGACGCCGACATGACCACCACCAATGCCACAGGCGACGTCGGTAGTAGCTACCTGAACTCGCTGCAACGCAAAGAAAGCAAGAACGACGATAAGACCGGCGCCGCCGGCAGTGCGCTGGGCAAAGATGCCTTCCTGCAGCTGCTGGTCACCCAGATGAAGAACCAGAACCCCCTCGACCCGCAGCAGAACGGCGAGTTCGTGGCGCAGTTGGCGCAGTTCAGCAGCTTGGAAGGTATCCAGACCCTGAACAGCTCGGTCAATTACATCGCCGGTGCGTTTCAGTCTTCCCAGGCCTTGCAGGCATCGTCGCTGGTCGGGCGCAACGTGATCGTGCAGACCGACAAGGCCATGGTCGACACCAGCAAGGACATGAAGGGCTCGGTGAACCTGACCGGCTCGAGTACCGCCACCTCGGTGGGGGTGTACGACAAGGACGGCAAGCTGGTGCGCACCCTCGATCTGGGTTCCCAGGCTGGCGGCAAGGTGGACTTCACCTGGGATGGCAAGGATGACGCCGGTGAGGCCCTGCCGGCCGGCACCTACAGCTTCAAGGCCACCGCCTCGATCAACGGCACGGCCACGGCCATGACCACCAACCTGCCGGCCACCGTCACCAGCGTGACCATGGGCACCAACGGCGGCGAAATGTCGCTGAACCTGGCAGGGCTGGGCAGCGTTCCACTTTCCACCATTCAAAGCATCGGCATCTAGGGCCTAGGGCACATCTTCAGGAGTTAGCGTATGTCTTACAACATTGGCTTAAGTGGCCTCAATGCAGCCAACAAGGCCCTGAACGTAACCGGCAACAACATTGCCAACGTCGCCACCACCGGCTTCAAGGCCTCGCGCGCCGAATTCGCCGACCAGTACTCAAGCTCCATTCGCGGCACCAGCGCCGGCCGCACCACCATTGGTACCGGTGTAAGAACCGCCGCCATTTCCCAGCAGTTCAGCTCCGGTAACATCAACGGCACCGGCCAGGCACTGGACATGGCCATCGACGGCAACGGCTTCTTCGCGCTCAACGACAACGGCTCGAAGATCTATACCCGGGCCGGGGCCTTCTACAGTGACAAGCAGGGCTTCGTCGTCAATGCCGGCGGCGCCAACCTGCAAGGTTATGGCGTCGATGAGAATGGCCAGGTGGTCCAGGGGGTATTGACCAACCTTCAGATCGACACGGCCAATCTCACCCCCAAGGCCACATCCAAGATCGATCAGACGGTCAACCTCAAGTCCAGCGATGGCGCGCCTACGGTCACCCCGTTCGACCCAGCCGACGTCAAGAGCTACAACTTCACGTTCTCAAGCGACGTGTACGACAGCCAGGGCAATGCGCACCAGTTGAACCAGTACTTCATCAAGGATGACACGTCCAATTCCTGGAAGATGTACAGCACCATCGACGGTCGCAACCCACAGGACCCGGCCTCCACGCAGCCGCTGATCAATGATCTGCCGTTCAAGTCCGACGGCACGCTCAACGCCGATGCCCTCACGGCCGGGCCGGTAGCCGGTGGCCTGTCGATCAATGCCAACAAGACCTTCAACCTGGACAACTGGATCCCCGCGCAGAAGAACGCTGCCGGCCAGTGGTCGGCCAACGGCGCCAACGCCAACCCCGGCGGCGTCAGCCTCGACATGCTGGGCATGACCCAGTACAACGCGGCCTCGGCCGTGACCGCCAAGGATCAGGACGGGTTCGCTACCGGTGAACTGTCCAGCCTGTCGGTAGACAAGGGCGGTTTCCTGTTCGCCAACTTCACCAATGGCAAGAACAAGGTCATCGGCCAGGTCGCCATTGCCAGCTTCGCCAACATGCAGGGCCTGACGCCGATTGGCGGCACCAACTGGCAAGAGTCGTTTTCGTCGGGTGTCCCGGTGATCGGCGCGCCGGACACCGGCACCCTGGGCCAGATTGCAGGTTCCTCGCTGGAAGATTCCAACGTCGACCTGACCGGCGAGCTGGTGAATCTGATCAAGGCGCAGAGTAACTACCAGGCCAACGCCAAGACCATTTCCACCGAAAGCACCATCATGCAGACCATCATTCAGATGAGCTGATGACGTGCTCAGGCGTGATACGTGGGGTTCAAGGGCAAGGTCGGTGAAGCATGCCGGTTTGTTGTCCTTGCTCCTGGTGATAGGGGGCGGCAGTGCCCAATGGGCAGAGGCCGCCCCGAGACCTTTCTTCCTGTGGCAAAGCCTGGTCACCGGGCGATACATCTGCGTCCAAGGCAACCCGGGTTCAGGCTGGACCCGGTTTGCCGGCCCCTATAAAAACGGCGCCTGCCGCGATCACTGATCCAGGCGTGCTGATCCGATGCCAACAAACTGACACCGACGCTAAAGCCGTCGCGCTGAAGTGCCCGATTCGCCGGGGTGCAAAGCTGGTTCGATTATTGCTTGACCCTGCCTGATGACAGCGCGGTACTGGCGCGCGGAGGAGATGCTGTGGACAAATTGCTTTACGTGGCCATGACCGGCGCCAGCCAGAACGCGCTGGCCCAGAAGGCCCACGCCAACAATCTGGCGAACGTTTCCACCAACGGCTTCCAGCGTGACCTGGAGCAGGCCCGCTCGATGCCGGTCTTTGGCGACAGCTTCCCGGCGCGGGCCTTTGCCCTGACCGAGCGCCCGGCCACCGACTTCAGCGAAGGGCCGATGATCGAAACCGGTCGCGACCTGGACGTGGCGGTGAGCGGGCATGGCTTTATCGCCGTGCAGGCGCCTGACGGCAGCGAAGCCTACGTGCGCACCGGCAGCCTGAACATCGACGCCCTGGGCGTGTTGCGTGCCGGCAACGGCATGCCGGTGATCGGCAACGGCGGCCCGATTGCCATTCCACCTGAACAGAAGGTGGAAGTGGGTGCCGACGGCACCATCAGCATTCGTTCCATGGGCGAAGACCCACGGGTGATGGCCGAGGTCGACCGCATCAAGCTGGTCAACCCGGACACCAAGGGCCTGAACAAGGGCGCAGACGGCCTGATCCACACGGCCAGCGGCCAGCCGGCCGATGCCGACGTCAATGTTCGCGTGGTATCGGGCTTTCTTGAAGGCAGCAACGTCAACGCAGTCGAGGAGATGACTTCGGTGCTGGCGTTGTCCCGCCAGTTCGAGCTGCACGTGAAGATGATGAGCGCGGCCAAGGAAGGCGATGAAGCCATGGCGCGGGTTTTGCAAATCGGCTAATGACATTTGAACGGGTGCCGTAAAACAGGCGCGCGAGGAGAACTTACATGCTTCCAGCTCTATGGGTCGCCAAAACCGGCCTGTCCGCCCAGGACACCAACCTGACGGTGATTTCCAACAACCTGGCCAACGTGTCGACCACCGGCTTCAAACGTGATCGCGCCGAGTTCCAGGACTTGCTGTACCAGATCCGTCGCCAGCCAGGCGCCCAGTCCACCCAGGACAGCCAGCTGCCCTCTGGCTTGCAGGTGGGTACTGGCGTGCGCATCGTCGGCACCCAGAAAAGCTTCGTGGCTGGCAGCCTGCAGACCACCGAGAACCCGCTGGACATGGCGGTCAATGGTCGCGGTTTCTTCCAGATCCTGCAGCCAGATGGCACGGTTTCGTACACCCGTGACGGCACCTTCCACCTCAACTCCGATGGCCAGATCGTCACCGCCAACGGCTACGCCCTGGAGCCTGCCATCGTCGTGCCCAACGACGCGCAGACCTTCACCGTTGGCCAGGACGGTACCGTGTCCATCACCACCGCCGGTAACCCGGCCGCCCAGGTGATCGGCAACATCCAGACCGCCGATTTCATCAACCCGGCGGGCTTGCAGGCCATTGGTGGCAACCTGTTCCTGGAAACGGCCGCCAGCGGCGCCCCCCAGGTCGGCACCCCAGGCCTGAACGGCTTCGGTACCACCTTGCAGCAAACCCTGGAGAACTCCAACGTCAGCACCGTGGAAGAGCTGGTGAACATGATCACCACCCAGCGCGCCTACGAGATGAACTCCAAGGTCATATCTGCCGCCAACTCGATGCTGCAGACCGTTACCCAGCAGCTGTGATCCCAGCAACTTCCGTAGCACCCGCGAGGTATGCATCATGAATCGTCTGTTGTCCGTTTTCGCCCTGGGCGGTGCGGTGTTGCTTGCAGGCTGCGTCGCCCCGGCGGCCAAGCCCAACGACCCGTACTATGCGCCGGTGCTCCCGCGCACCCCTCTGCCGGCAGCGGCCAACAACGGTTCGATCTACCAGGCCGGGTTCGAGCAGAACCTGTACGGCGACCGCAAGGCGTTCCGTGTGGGTGACATCATCACCATCACGCTGAACGAGCGCACGTCGGCCAGCAAGAACGCAGGCTCCCAGATTCAGAAGAACAGCAAGGCCAGCCTTGGCCTGTCGTCGCTGTTCGGGGCCAAGCCGAACACCAACAACCCGTTCGGCGGCGGCGACCTGTCGCTCGATGCCGGCTACAGCGGTGATCGCACCACCAAGGGCGACAGCAAGGCCACCCAGGGCAACACCCTGACCGGCTCGGTGACCGTCACCGTGGCCGAAGTGCTGCCCAATGGCATCATCGCCGTGCGCGGCGAGAAGTGGCTGACCCTGAATACCGGTGAAGAACTGGTGCGCATCGCCGGGCTCATTCGCGCCGACGACATCGCCACCGACAACACCGTGCCGTCCACGCGGGTGGCCGATGCGCGCATTACCTATTCCGGTACCGGCTCGTTTGCCGATGCCAGCCAGCCCGGGTGGCTGGACCGCTTCTTCATGAGCCCGCTTTGGCCCTTCTGAGTACCCTGACCATGCTCAACCTGAGGCAACTGCTCACCGCCACCTTGCTGCTGACCTGTGCCTGCGCGGCGCAAGCCGAGCGCCTGAAGGACATCGCCAGCATCTCGGGCGTACGCTCCAACCAGTTGATCGGCTACGGCCTGGTCGTCGGCCTCAACGGTACCGGCGACCAGACCACGCAAACGCCTTTCACCCTGCAGACGTTCAACAACATGCTCTCGCAGTTCGGCATCAAGGTGCCGCCTGGATCGGGCAACGTGCAGTTGAAAAACGTCGCCGCGGTGTCGGTGCATGCCGACTTGCCGGCTTTCGCCAAGCCAGGGCAGGTGGTGGACATCACCGTGTCGTCGATTGGTAACTCCAAGAGCCTGCGCGGGGGCAGCCTGTTGATGACCCCGCTCAAGGGCATCGACGGCAACGTCTACGCCATCGCCCAAGGCAACCTGGTGGTGGGCGGCTTCGATGCCGAAGGCCGCGACGGCTCGCGGATCACCGTCAACGTACCGTCTGCCGGCCGTATCCCGGGCGGCGCCAGCGTTGAGCGGGCAGTGCCAAGCGGTTTCAACCAGGGCAACACCCTGACCCTGAACCTCAACCGCCCCGACTTCACCACCGCCAAGCACATCGTCGACAAGGTCAATGACCTGCTCGGCCCTGGCGTGGCCCAGGCCGTGGACGGTGGTTCGGTGCGCGTGAGCGCGCCGATGGACCCCAGCCAGCGGGTGGACTACCTGTCGATCCTGGAAAACCTGGAAATCGACCCAGGCCAGGCAGTGGCCAAGGTGATCATCAACTCGCGTACCGGCACCATCGTCATCGGCCAGAACGTCAAGGTGTCGCCAGCGGCGGTGACCCACGGCAGCTTGACCGTGACCATCACCGAAGACCCCATCGTCAGCCAGCCGGGCCCGCTTTCCAACGGCCAGACCGCCGTGGTCCCGCGCTCGCGGGTCAATGCCGAGCAGGAAGCCAAGCCGATGTTCAAGTTCGGCCCGGGTACCACGCTGGATGAAATCGTCCGGGCGGTGAATCAGGTGGGCGCCGCGCCCGGTGACCTGATGGCCATTCTCGAAGCCCTGAAACAGGCCGGCGCCTTGCAGGCCGACCTGATCGTGATCTGAGGACGGCGTCGATGAACAGCAAGAGCCTGGTTTCCGGCAGTGTCGACAGCGGTGCCTTCACCGACCTCAACCGCCTCAATGCCCTCAAGCACGGTGACCGCGACAGCGAAGCCAACGTGCGCAAGGTGGCCCAGGAGTTCGAGTCGATGTTCATCAGCGAGATGCTCAAGGCCTCGCGCAAGGCCAGCGATGTCCTGGCCGACGACAACCCGATGAACACCGAGACGGTCAAGCAGTACCGGGACATGTACGACCAACAGTTGTCGGTGAGCATGTCCCGCGAGGGTGGCGGTATCGGCCTGCAGGATGTGCTGGTACGTCAGCTGACCAAAAGCCGCAGTGCCGCCGCCAATACCAGCCCGTTCCCGCGAGGGCAGGCCGGCCCGGTGCTGTGGGGCAGCAAGGTCGCAGACCCGGTTCACGCCACGCAAGCGGCCAGCACCCGCAACGACGTCGCCGCGCTCAATGCGCGGCGCCTGGCGCTGCCCAGCCGTCTTACCGACCGCCTGCTGGCGGGCATCGTGCCTACTGCGGCCACCGCGCCTGTCGGCGTGGCCCCCGCTGCCCCCGTGCGCGACGGCCAGCAGCCGGCCAAGGTTTTTGCCGTGCCCGAGAACGGGCTGCGCATCACCGGCCGCGCCATCGCCCAGCCGCCGCTGGCGCCGAAAAAGGCGTTCACCGATAGCGATTCGTTCATCGCCACCATGCTGCCGATGGCCGAACAGGCTGCCAAGCGCATCGGCATCGACCCGCGCTACCTGGTCGCCCAGGCTGCGCTGGAAACCGGTTGGGGCAAGTCGGTCATGCGCAACAGCGACGGCAGCAGCAGCCACAACCTGTTCGGCATCAAGGCCACCGGCAACTGGCAGGGCGAACAGGCCAGGGCCATCACCAGCGAATTCCGCGACGGCCAGTTCGTCAAGGAAACCGCCCAGTTCCGCAGCTACGACTCCTACCAGGACAGCTTCCACGACCTGGTGAGCCTGTTGCAGAACAATTCGCGCTATCAAGAAGCGGTCAAGTCGGCCGATAACCCTGAGCAGTTTGCACGCGAGTTGCAAAAGGCCGGTTACGCGACCGACCCGGGCTATGCGAAGAAAATCATCAGCATCGCCCAGCAAATGCAGAAGACACCGCAATACGCCATGGCTGGCAGCACCACGAACCTTTAAAAGGACTACATCATGTCGAGCCTGATTTCGATCGGCCTGAGTGGCTTGAGTGCCAGCCAGGCGCACCTGTCGGTCACCAGTAACAACATCGCCAATGCGGCCACCAGCGGCTATTCGCGCCAGCAGGCCATGCAAGTGGCCGGCGCTTCGCAGTACATGGGCGCAGGTTTTCTGGGCAGTGGGACCACACTGGCGGACGTGCGCCGTATCTACAGTGCCTACCTCGACAATCAGTTGCAGACGGCGACCTCCCTGCAAGCCGATTCCACGGCATTCCAGGACCAGATTACCGGCATCGACAAATTGCTGGCTGACCGGGACACCGGCATCAGCTCGGTGCTCACGGCCTTCTTCTCGGCCCTGCAGACGGCGGCAGCCAAACCGGGCGATGTGGCTTCGCGGCAATTGCTGTTGACCCAGGCGCAGACCCTGAGCAACCGTTTCAACGCCGTCAGCACCCAACTGACACAGCAGAACGATGTGATCAACTCCCAGCTCGATACATTGGCGGGGCAGGTCAACAAGCTCACCACCAGCATCGCCGAATATAACAAGCAGATCGTGGCCGCCAGCGGCACTGGCAGCACGCCCAACAACCTGCTCGACGCCCGCAGCGAAGCCGTTCGCCAGTTGAACGAACTGGTGGGCGTGACCGTTCAGGAGCGTGAAGGCAACTACGATGTGATTCTGGGCAGCGGCCAGTCGCTGGTGACCGGGAGCAGGGCCAACCCGCTGTCGGTTCAGCCGGGGGTGGCTGACAAGAGCCAGGCGACCTTGCGCATCAACTACGAGTCGTTCAGCTCGGACGTAACCTCGGTGGCCACCGGCGGCACCATCGGTGGCCTGTTGCGCTACCGTCAGGACGTGTTGACGCCGTCGATGAACGAGCTGGGCCGCGTGGCGCTGGTCGTCGCCGACAGCATCAACAGCCAGCTGGGCCAGGGCCTGGACGCCAATGGCCAGTTCGGCAGCTCGCTGTTCTCCAGCATCAACAGCGCCAGTGCCATCGCCCAGCGCAGCCTGGCCTCGTCGAACAACAGCGCAGGTTCGGGCAACCTCGATGTCACCATTGCCAACAGCGGCGCCCTGAGCACCTACGACTACGAAGTGAAGTTCACCAGCGGCAATCAGTACAGTGTGCGCCGTTCCGACGGCACCGACATGGGCTCGTTCGACCTCAATGCCGACCCTGCGCCGGTCATCGATGGCTTCAGCCTGTCCCTCAAGGGCGGTGCGCTGGCCGCCGGCGACAGCTTCAAGGTGATTCCCACCCGTTCAGCCGCCACCGGTATTGCCACGGTGCTCACCGATGCCAACAAGCTGGCGTTCGCCGGCCCTGTTAGCGCTGCTGTTGGCAGCGGCAACAGCGGCACCGGCACCATCACCCAACCCAACCTTGGGCAAGCGCTGGATATCTACGGCGGTGCCGACACAGCCCTGACGCAGCAGGCGATCAAGGACGCCATGCCGGTGCGCGTGGTGTTCGACGCAGCCAGCGGTGGGTCCCAGGGCTACAAGCTGTTCGATGCCAAGGGCGCACAGATCGGCACCGGGACCGTGGTGCCAGGTCAGGACAATAAGCTTTCGCTGTCGATACCGATGCGTGATGCATCGGGCAACCCGATTCTCGACCCCAGCGGCAATCCGCGCACCTTTGCGCTGGAGACCACTGTGGGTGGCAGCCCGGCGACCAACGACAGCTTTACCTTGTCGTTCAATGTCGATGGCAAGGCCGATAACCGCAATGCCACCGCGCTGCTGGGCCTGCAGACCAAGTCCACCGTGAACACTGGCTCCGGCGGCGGCACCAGCTTTACCTCCGCCTATGCCTCCCTGGTCGAGCGGGTGGGCGCCAAAGCCAGCCAGGCCAGCATCGATACCACGGCAACCCAGGCCGTGCTCAAGTCGGCCAGTGAAAGCCGCAGCGCCGTGTCCGGTGTCAACCTGGATGACGAGGCGGCCAACCTGGTCAAGTTCCAACACTATTACACGGCGTCGTCGCAGATCATCAAGGCGGCGCAAGAAACCTTCAGCACCTTGATCAACGCCTTGTAAGGAGAAGCGACCGTGCGTATTTCCACTGCCCAGTTCTACGAATCCAGCGCCAACAGCTACTCGAAGAACTTCTCCGCCATGAACAAGACCAACGATCAGGTCACCTCCGGCGTGCGTATCCAGACCGCTGCCGACGACCCTGTCGGCGCGGCGCGCCTGCTGCTGCTGCAACAGCAGCAATCGCTGCTGGACCAGTACAGCGGCAACATCAACACCGTCAGCAACGCCTTGCTGCAGGAGGAGAGCGTGCTCTCCACCATCAACGATGCGATGCAGCGCGCCAGCGAACTGGCGATCCGCGCCGGTGGTGCGGGCGTTACCGATGCTGACCGGGTATCGATCAGCACCGAGCTCAAGGAGATCGAGGCCAACATCTTCGGTTTGCTCAATTCCCGCGATGCCAATGGCGACTACATGTTCGGCGGCTCCAAGAGCACCACGCCGCCTTACGTGCGTAATTCCGACGGGACCTACAGCTACCATGGCGACCAGACCCAGTTGAGCCTGCAGGTGTCGGACACGTTGAACCTGGCGACCAACGACACCGGTTTCAGTATTTTCGATTCGGCCAAGAACAAGAGCCGCACCGAGTCGAACCTGCTGGTGCCTGCCGTCGATGATGGCGTGGTCGGTGTATCGCCTGGGTTGCTGAAATCCAGCAATACCTACAACGAAAGCTTCGCGGCGGGCCAGCCCTACAAGCTCACGTTCACCAGCGCCAATCAATACATGATCACCGATGTCAACGGTAATGACATCACGTCTGAAACCCCGACCAATGGCCACTTCGACAGCAAGACCGAAGGGGCCAACCGCATTGCCCTGCGCGGTGTGGAGTTCGAGGTCACCGTGACCTTGGAGGAGGGCGCCGATGCCGATGCGGCGGTGGGTGGTCGCGAGTTTTCCCTGACCACCCGTGCCGATTCGTTCACGACCACCCGCGGCGCCGGCAACCCCTCGACCGCCCAGATGACGGGCAGCACCGTGACCGATCCGGCTGCGTACCGCAGCACGTTCCCCAATGGCGGAGCGGTGATCAAATTCACCGGCCCCGGCAGTTACGAGTTCTACGCCCAGCCGTTGACCGCGGACAGCAAGCCGGTTGGCACGGGGACGTTCACTGCGCCTGACCTGACGGTGGCAGGGGTTACCTATCAGGTCAGTGGTTCGCCCGAAGCCGGTGATCAGTTCGCGGTGACTGCCAA
This sequence comes from Pseudomonas fulva NBRC 16637 = DSM 17717, assembly GCF_000730565.1. Lineage (GTDB taxonomy): Bacteria > Pseudomonadota > Gammaproteobacteria > Pseudomonadales > Pseudomonadaceae > Aquipseudomonas > Aquipseudomonas fulva. The sequence continues at coordinate 138,470 of NZ_BBIQ01000003.1, forward strand.
TACCCATCAGAACCAGAACGTGCTGGAGACCATCAGCCAGCTACGTGCGGCGCTGGACACGCCGGTTACCGGCGCCAATGTTGCCAATGGTCTCAAGGATGCGGTGGCCTCGGCTATCGCCAACCTGGCCAGTGCGCGCGAGCAGGTCGACATCACCCGCGGCTCGATTGGCGCTCGTGGCAGCTCGCTGGAAATCCAGCGGCAGGAAAACACCAGCCTGGGGGTTGCCAACAAGACCACGCAGAACGCGATCGGCAACACGGACATGTCGCAGGCGGCCATTACTCTGACCCTGCAACAGGCCATGCTGGAGGCTTCTCAGCTGGCGTTCTCGCGCATCTCGCAGTTGAGCCTGTTCAACAAGCTTTGATCTGAAGCGCGTGTACCCAGGAGGACCTGAGGGTCCTGCTGGGCGCTTTCGATCGCGTCCTAGCGCCTATGGCTGAGCGTTCCCAGCGTTGTCGGCCAGTGAGACGTACCCGCCTAGATGACCCGTCGGCCACGTCCTGATCTGGCGCGTTCTGGCCGTCTGTCCCTGACTTTCGTTGCATTTCAATGTGACCAATGAGTCAAAACGGTCATCTTCCCTGTATTCTATGCAGCAGCTGTTGCAGCATTTTGTTACCGGTGCGCAGGCAGGCGCTGCTTTATCCCCTCCCCAGGCGGTGACGCTCCGGTTTTTGGCGCCCTCAACTGATCGAGTGGTGGTCTTTGGCTGTTTTCATTGGGAAGCCAGAATGATTGGCATCAAGAGTATCGCGAGTTACGTGCCCACCGCTGGCCTGGACAACTACGTCCAGGGTGCGAAGTTCGGCAAGGACGAAGAGTTCATGTTCGGCAAGATCGGTGCGTCCTTCCTACCACGCAAGGCCCCGGAGCAGGAAACCTCCGACCTGTGCGTGGAGGCCGCCCGGGCACTGTTCGCCAACAACCCCGACCTCGATCCGCAGTCGATCGACGCGTTGATCGTGGTGACCCAGAATGGCGATGAAGAGGGCCTGCCGCACACGGCCGCTATCGTCCAGAGCAAGCTCGGGTTGTCTACCCGCGTGGCAGCGTTCGATATCTCCTTGGGCTGCTCGGGGTATGTGTATGGGCTGTACGCGATCAAGGGCTTCATGGAGGCGGCGGGCCTGAAGAACGGGCTGCTGATCACCGCCGACCCGTACTCGAAGATCGTCGATCCGGAAGATCGCAATACCACCATGCTGTTCGGCGACGCGGCCACCGCCACCTGGATGGCTGATGGCGCCATCTGGAAGCTGGGCGAGGCGCGTTTTGGCACCGACGGTTCGGGCGCCGAGCACCTGAAGGTGTCCGATGGCACGTTCTTCATGAATGGCCGGCAGGTCTTCAACTTCGCCTTGGTCAAGGTACCGGCTCACTTGCACGAGCTGCTCGATGCCAGTGGGTTGCAGTCGTCGGACATTGATGCGTTCTGCATCCACCAGGGCAGTGCGGCGATTGTCGATGCGGTAGCTCGCCGGTTCGAGGAGCATCACCCGGAGAAATTCGTGAAAGACATGCTGGAGACGGGCAATACCGTGTCGTCCAGCGTGCCATTGCTGCTGCAGAAGCACATGCTCGACGGTAGCTGGAAGCGAGTGGCGGTGAGTGGGTTCGGGGTAGGGTTGTCCTGGGCTTCGGCGATTCTTTATCGCGATTGATGCGCGCGCGGTGGGGTAGGGGTATTCCGCCATTGTTCGGACTGACCCCTGTGCTTTATGGGTTGGGTCCAAATTTGAGGGCCGCAAAGCGGCCCCGATATTTCCTGACGCGAAGCTGCATACTTTAAACCCTCGCCATCTCATCTTCAGCCTCCAGTTCGCCAAGTCATCCCTCGACTCGCTCCAGACGCCACTATCTCCTCATACCTCCCCAACCCGCTTTTTGACGCCAAAATTCCGCGCTTAACCCCTTGATTTTCCAGGGCTGGCCGCATGCCAGCATTTTTTTTTGCAAAAACCCCTCAAGCAACCGGGCTATCCGACGATAACCATTACGAAGGTTCTCTAGGCCAATCCGGCGGTTGCCAAGGCCGGAAGCCGCAGCACCCATACAACGAGGATTTCGTCATGGCTTTAACTGTAAACACCAACATTGCTTCGGTTACTACCCAAGTAAACCTGAACAAGGCTAGCACCGCTCAGACTACTTCCATGCAGCGTCTGTCCTCGGGTCTGCGTATCAACAGCGCAAAAGACGACGCTGCCGGCCTGCAGATCGCCAACCGTCTGACCAGCCAGATCAACGGCCTGGGCCAGGCTGTGAAGAACGCCAACGACGGTATCTCCATCGCGCAGACCGCTGAAGGCGCCATGCAGGCTTCGACCGACATCCTGCAAAAGATGCGTACCCTGGCACTGTCTTCGGCCACTGGCTCGCTGAGCGCTGACGACCGTAAGTCGAACAACGACGAATACCAGGCTCTGACCGCTGAGCTGAACCGTATTTCCGACACCACCACCTTCGGTGGCCAGAAGCTGCTGGACGGCTCGTATGGCACCAAGGCCATTCAGGTCGGCGCCAATGCCAACGAAACCATCAACGTGGCCCTGGACAACGTCTCGGCCAAGAGCATTGGTTCGCAGCAGGTCAAGTCGAGCTCCATCACCCCGTCCGCAAGCGGCGTGGCTGCAGGTCAGCTGACCGTAACTGGTAATGGCCAGACCAAAGACATCAGCTACGATGCGGGCTCTTCGGCCAAGGACATCGCTGCCAAGCTCAACGGTTCGATCGGTGGCCTGACCGCCAGCGCCAGCACTGAAGTAAAACTGACCGTCGCAAGCGGCGCAGCTGCAACTCCGGCCAACTTCGATCTGAAAGTTGGCAGCAGCACCGTCAGCTTCATCGGCGTTACCGACACTGCCAGCCTGGCCGACCAGCTCAAATCTAACGCTGCCAAGTTGGGCATCAGCGTCAACTATGACGAGTCGACCAAGAGCCTCGAAGTCAAGTCCGATACCGGTGAGAACCTCAGCTTCACGTCCAAGGCGGGCGCGGATGCGATCTCTGTGGGTGCCAAGAACGGTAAGGGTGATTACGCTGCATTGACCGCGCTGTCGGCAACTGCTAACGACAAGGCTGTAGTGACGGGTCAGATCTCCTTGGACTCGGCCAAAGGCTACTCCGTTGCTGACGCGGGTGGTACAACCGGTGCGAGCCAGTTGTTCGGTGCGACTTCGGTCTCCTCGACCAAAACCACCATCGCCGACACCGACGTAACCGCAGCCGTCAACGCCCAGAACGCTCTGGCGGTGATCGACAAGGCCATCGGTTCGATCGACAGCGTGCGTTCGGGCCTGGGTGCTACCCAGAACCGTCTGCAAACCACCGTTGACAACCTGCAGAACATCCAGAAGAACTCCACCGCTGCCCGTTCGACCGTGCAGGACGTGGACTTCGCTTCGGAAACTGCCGAGCTGACCAAGCAGCAGACCCTGCAACAGGCTTCCACCGCGATCCTGTCCCAGGCCAACCAGCTGCCTTCCTCGGTCCTGAAACTGCTCCAGTAATTCAGGCGCCTGAGTAAAAGGTGAAAGGGCGCGTTTACGTGCCCTTTTGCCGTTTTATACATGAGGAGTTCGGAGCATGGACATCAGTGTCAAGCTGAACCAGGTGTATCCTTCGGTCGTGCCTGCGTCGCCTGTCGTGGACAAGGAGGCCAAGACCCCTGCCAAAGTGCAGGAAGCCGCCGCGCCTGACGGTCAGCCGCACACGCGCGAAGACCTGGAAAAGGCTGTCGGTGATATTCGCGAATTCGTACAGTCCAGCCAACGTCAGCTGGATTTTTCCATCGATGATTCGACCGGGCAGGTGGTGGTCAAGGTCATCGCCACCGACTCAGGCGAAGTCATCCGCCAGTTGCCTTCCGAGACGGCGCTCAAGTTGGCGCAAAGCCTCAGCGAAGCTGGCAGCCTGTTGTTCGAAGGCCGCGCTTAGGCTGGCATGTTTTTTGTTGTTGGTGGGTCTTTCAAGGATTTATTCGCCAAGGATCCGGCAGCTACCGTTCAAGGAGAGCAATGATGGCAGGTACAACAGTCAGTGGGATTGGCTCGGGCATCGACACCCAGGCGATCGTGGATTCGCTGGTTGCCGCGCAAAAAGCGCCCAAGCAGTCGCAGATCAACACCCAGACGCTGAAGGCAACCACCACGTTGTCCTCGATCGGCAAGATTCAGGCTGCGCTGGATGCTTTCCGGGGCGCGCTGACCAACATGACCGATACCAACAGTTTCGGCGGGCTGAGCCTCAAGTCTTCGGATGAAAAGGTGGCCACCGTGACGATGGGGGCAGGGGCCGCCAATGGCACGTTCAAGCTCATCGTCGACAAGCTGGCGACCGCTTCCAAGGTATCGAGCAAGACTTACGCAGACGGGGCGGGCTCGGTCATCAACCGTGGGCCGGGCGCAACCACGCTTACCATGACCCAGAATGGCAAGGCGCACGACCTGAGCATTCCGGCCGGCGCCACGCTGCAGCAAGTGCGTGACAGCATCAACAGCCAATTCGGCCCTGCAGGCCTGAGTGCCAACGTGCTGACCGATGCCACCGGCTCGCGACTGATCATCACCTCGACCAAGATGGGCGAAGGGTCTGATATCACCCTGTCTGGCAACTCAGGTATCGAGGATGGTTACACGGTGGTCGATAAGCCGACCGATGCCGAATATACCCTGGACGGCATTGCCATGAAGTCCAAGACCAATGACATCACCGATGCGGTGAGTGGTCTGAACATCAAGCTGATAGGGCCGTCGGTAAAAAACGCGTCAGGGGAAACGCCGGCCACCATCTTGTCGCTATCGACCAGCAGCAGTGCCCTGAAGTCAGGGCTCAAGGGCTTCATCGATACATACAACGCGTTGCTCAAGGTCGTCAATGCCGAGACCAAGGTGACCAAGAACGCCGACGGTACCATGACGGCTGCTGCGCTGACGGGGGATGCCTCCATGCGTGCACTGATGACGTCGATCCGTGAAGAACTCAACGCGGCCTCAGGCAGCGGCACCTTCAAGGCCCTGGCAGCCTTTGGCGTCACCTCGGCCCAGGATGGCGGTGCGCTGAGCCTGGATGACAAGAAGTGGGACAAGATTGCCAGCACGAACGCAGCGGACCTGACCAGCATCTTCAATGGCAAGGACGGGATGCTGGCACGCCTGCAGAAGGTCACTGAACCTTTTGCCAAGGCCTCCACCGGCACCTTGGCCGAACGGTCCAAGACCTTGAGCGAAAGCCTGACCAAGCTCAAGGCTGAGCAGGATTCGCTGGATGTTCGCATGGAAGCCCTGAAAAAGAGCCTGCAGGACAAGTACAACAACATGGACACGCTGGTGACCCAGTTGCGTCAGCAGCAAAGCTCGGTGCTCAGCACGCTCAATGCGCTGAACAAGAAGAGTGATGATTAACGCCATGCGCCACGCCTGAAGCCTGGCGCCTGGCCAGGTTTCCTGCAAAGCCTTGTAAAGTTCTGCGGGTTCTGCCCGATACAGTAAGTATCCACCTTCCAACGCATCCCCGTAATGAGGTCGCAAGATGAATCCCATGAGAGCCCTTCGTCAGTACCAGAAGGTCAATTCCCATGCCCAGATTTCCGAAGCCACGCCACACCGTCTGGTGCAGATGCTGATGGAAGGGGCGCTCGATCGCATGGCCCAGGCCAAGGGCGCGATGGCGCGTGGGGACATTGCCGAGAAAGGCCTCATGCTGGGCAAGGCAATCGACATCATCATCGGCCTGCGCGATGGGCTGGTGCCGGAAAAAAGCGAGAACCCTGAGTACGTCGAAAACCTCGACGCACTCTACGTGTACATGACCAACCGCCTGATGCAGGCCAACGTTGAAAACGACGCTCGCATCATTGATGAAGTCGCCCAGCTGATGATCACCGTGAAGAGCGGTTGGGATGGCATTGCCGATATCCAGCCGGCCGATTGACGGCAAGGAGTTAACCATGACTGCACTGCAACGGCTCGACGACACCTGCGATGCGCTGCTTGGCGCTCTGGGCGAACGAGATTGGGATACCATCGCCAAGCTGGACGTGGCGTGTCGCACGTGTATAGACGAGGTGCTTGAAGCGCACGCCTACGACGAAGGGCTACTGCGGGTTAAGCTCGAGGGCGTCATGGATGTCTACCGTAGCCTCATCGAAGTGACAACCGGCGAACGCCAGGCGATTGCCGATGAGATGATGCAGATCAACCAAGCGAAGAATGCTTCAAAGGTTTATCATTTGTTCAGTTAAGATGCCTGTAACTGAACAAAAGGCGCCATAAATTTGACTGTGCGACCCTTTTTGACTTAACTAGTGCCTGTTCTCGTATTCCAGACGTCCGAACACTGACCATTCAGTCGGAATGATGTCGAGCACGCCTTCGGGCGCCGATATGACTAGGGAAGTTGCTATTGCATGTGGCGTGAAACCAAGATTCTCCTGATCGATGACGACAGCACCCGCCGCCGCGATCTGGCGGTGGTGCTCAACTTCCTGGGCGAAGAAAACCTGTCCTGCGCCAGCCATGACTGGCAGCAAGCGGTCGAGCCCCTGTCTTCGAGTCGCGAAGTGCTTTGCGTGCTCATCGGCGCCGTTAGCACGCCCGGCACGCTGCTTGGGTTGCTTAAGACAGTGCTTTCATGGGATGAGTTCCTTCCAATCTTGTTTTTAGGTGATATTTCTTCGGGCGAGCTGCCTGAGGACCTGCGCCGTCGCGTGCTGTCGAACCTGGAAATGCCGCCGAGCTACAGCCAACTGCTCGATTCCCTGCACCGTGCGCAGGTATATCGCGAAATGTACGACCAAGCCCGTGAGCGCGGTCGCCAGCGTGAGCCGAACCTGTTCCGCAGTTTGGTCGGTACCAGCCGTGCCATCCAGCACGTGCGCCAGATGATGCAGCAAGTGGCCGACACCGATGCCAGCGTGTTGATCCTGGGCGAATCCGGTACCGGCAAAGAGGTGGTGGCGCGCAACCTTCATTACCACTCCAAGCGCCGCGAAGCGCCCTTCGTACCTGTGAACTGCGGAGCGATACCGGCCGAGTTGCTGGAAAGTGAGCTGTTCGGGCATGAGAAGGGGGCGTTCACCGGGGCCATCACCAGCCGCGCCGGCCGCTTCGAGCTGGCCAACGGCGGCACCCTGTTCCTCGATGAAATCGGCGACATGCCGTTGCCCATGCAGGTCAAGCTGTTGCGCGTACTGCAGGAACGGACGTTCGAACGGGTCGGTAGCAACAAGACCCAGAGCATCGACGTGCGCATCATCGCGGCCACCCACAAAAACCTCGAGCACATGATCGAGGTGGGCACGTTCCGTGAAGACCTCTATTACCGTCTCAATGTCTTCCCGATCGAAATGGCGCCGCTGCGCGAACGCGTCGAAGACATACCGCTGCTGATGAATGAGCTGATCTCGCGGATGGAGCATGAAAAGCGCGGCTCCATCCGATTCAATTCCGCCTCGATCATGTCGTTGTGTCGGCATGGCTGGCCCGGCAACGTCCGCGAGCTTGCCAACCTGGTCGAGCGCATGGCGATCATGCACCCCTACGGCGTAATCGGTGTATCGGAGCTTCCGAAAAAATTCCGCTACATCGATGACGAAGACGAGCAAATGGTCGACAGCTTGCGCAGCGACCTTGAGGAGCGCGTGGCAATCAACGGTCATACGCCGAACTTCAGCAACCCTGCCATGCTGCCTCCCGAGGGGCTGGACCTGAAGGACTACCTTGGCAGTCTTGAGCAAGGCTTGATCCAGCAGGCTTTGGACGATGCCAATGGTATCGTCGCCCGTGCCGCCGAACGTCTGCGTATCCGGCGCACCACGTTGGTCGAGAAAATGCGCAAGTACGGCATGAGCCGTCAAGGTGGCGAGGATCAGGTCGAGGAGTGATGCTTCCTGCATCCTCCTCAATCCAGCCTCAGGACCCAGTGAGGCGCCCCTTGTCCCGCGCTTTTCAAATTCTGTCCACTGAAGCAGAGCTGCATTTGTACCCTCGGACCGGTTGAAGGCCCTGTGGGTGCCAGGCTCGCGGCCGCCAAAGCAGACTTTTCTCCGACTCACTTAACCGGCCGCCCATGAGCATCGCCTTGGGAGCAGTCAGGTGTTTTTCGCTGTCAGCGTGGACGCGCACCGTGGCGAAACCGGCATGTCTTTTGCTATTGCCTAGCATCGAGTGCCAGGGGTCGGTTTTTTGTCACCCCTCCGACCATTGCGGACGAAAAGCATAATGAAAGCAGTCATTCTGGCCGGTGGGCTGGGCACACGCATCAGCGAAGAATCCCACCTGCGACCCAAGCCGATGATCGAAATAGGCGGCAAGCCGATCATTTGGCACATCATGAAAATCTACTCTCACTATGGCATCAACGACTTCATCATCTGCCTCGGTTACAAGGGCTACGTGATCAAGGAGTATTTCGCCAACTACTTTTTGCACATGTCGGACGTGACATTCGACATGGCGGAAAACCGTATGGATATTCATAACCGTCACGCCGAACCCTGGCGGGTGACATTGGTGGATACCGGAGACTATACGGCCACCGGTGGCCGCTTGAAGCGGGTGCGCGATTACCTGGGCGAGCAAACGTTTTGCCTGACATACGGTGACGGCGTAGCCGATGTGGATATCCCGCGTCTGATCGAATTCCACCACCAGCACGGCAAATTGGCCACCGTCACCGCGGTGCAGCCGCCCGGGCGTTATGGCGCTCTCGATGTGGAAGGTCAGCAAGTGCGTGGTTTCCAGGAAAAGCCTGCTGGCGATGGTGGATGGATCAACGGTGGCTTCTTCGTGCTCGAGCCTTCGGTGCTGGACTACATCGAGGGCGATGCCACCACCTGGGAAGATCAGCCCATGCGTCAACTGGCCGAGAATGGCGAGTTGATGAGCCATTTGCACCGAGGCTTCTGGCAACCGATGGATACCCTGCGTGACCGTACCTTGCTCGAAGCGCACTGGAAAAGCGGCGAGGCAGCGTGGCAGTTATGGCGTTGAACCCGGCATTCTGGGCGGGCCGCCGGGTACTGCTTACCGGACATACCGGTTTCAAGGGCAGCTGGTTGGCTGTATGGCTGCGCCAGTTGGGCGCTGACCTGCGGGGCTTCGCCTTGCCCGCTGCGACCACCCCGTCGATGTGGCAGGTGGCCCAATTGGATAACCATGTGCCCGGTGATTTCGCTGACATCCGCGACGCTTCGGCCCTGACCGGCACGGTGCAGACGTTCAAGCCCGAACTGGTGCTGCACCTGGCAGCGCAACCGTTGGTGCGCGAGGCTTACCGTGCCCCTGCCGATACTTACGCAACCAACGTCATGGGCACACTCAACCTGCTTGAGGCAGTGCGAGCCACGCCTTCGGTGCGCGCGGTGCTGGTAGTGACAACCGACAAGTGCTACGACAACCGCGAATGGCCTTGGCCCTACCGGGAACAGGACGCGTTGGGTGGTTTCGACCCTTACAGCAGCAGCAAGGCGTGTGTGGAGTTGCTGTGCGCGAGCTACCGCGACTCGTTCCTGCGCACTTCGGGCGTGGCGCTGGCCACTGCCCGTGCGGGCAACGTGCTCGGAGGGGGTGACTGGTCGGCCGAACGTCTGCTGCCGGACATTTTGCGCGCCTGGCAGCACGGCGAGGAAGTGGTGCTGCGCTATCCCGCTGCAACCCGCCCGTGGCAACACGTCCTGGATCCGTTGATGGGCTACCTGCAACTTGGCCAAGCCCTGCTCTGTGAGGGGGAACGCTATGCGTCGGCCTGGAATTTTGGCCCGGACAGCGCAGGGCTGGCGAGCGTTGAGTCAATCGTTCGGCGCCTGGCCGAGCGCTGGCCCGGTAAGGCCCGCTGGTCGGTGTCCGCCGATGCCCAGCCCCACGAGGCCGGCCTGCTGGCCCTGGATTCGAGCAAGGCGCGCCAAGCGCTGGGCTGGTCGCCGCGCTGGTCGCTGGACGACACCTTGAAACACACCCTGGACTGGCACCTCGCCTGGCGTGCAGGGCAAGACATGAATACCGTTACCCGCGAGCAGATCGCGGCTCACCAAGGCGAACCCCATGAGTGACAGCACGGCGCAACAGCTGCGCCAACAGATTGCCGAGCTGGTCGGCCGTTATGCCGATCTGCAGATGGCGCCCAAACCTTTCGTCGCCGGGCAGAGCAGCGTACCGCCCTCGGGCAAAGTGATCGGAGCCGGCGAGTTGCAGGCCATGACCGAAGCGGTGTTGGACGGCTGGCTCACCACAGGCCGCTTCAACCAGGCCTTCGAAAAGCGCCTGGCCGAGTACCTGGGTCGTCGCTGCGTACTCACCACCAACTCAGGATCGTCGGCCAACCTGCTGGCGTTTTCCGCCCTGACTTCGCCTCGGCTGGGGGATCGGGCGATCAAACCCGGTGACGAGGTGATCGGCGTAGCCGCTGGCTTCCCGACCACGGTCAACCCGATCCTGCAATGCGGCGCTGTCCCGGTGTTCGTGGATGTGCAGATGGGCACCTACAACATCGACCCCGCGCTGATCGAGGCGGCCATTGGCCCCAAGACCAAGGCCATCATGCTGGCTCACACTTTGGGCAACCCCTTCGACCTGGGAGTTGTACGCAGTCTGTGTGACAAATACGGCCTATGGCTGATCGAAGATTGCTGCGACGCCCTGGGCTCTACGTACCAAGGGCGCATGGTCGGCACCTTCGGTGACATCGGTACCTTGAGCTTCTACCCTGCGCACCACATCACGATGGGCGAGGGTGGGGCAGTGTTCACCCAATCACCCTTGCTCAAGCGCATCATGGAATCGTTCCGTGACTGGGGCCGTGACTGCTACTGCGCGCCGGGCGAGGACAACACCTGCGGCAAGCGCTTCTGCTGGCAGGCGGGGGATCTGCCGCAGGGGTATGACCACAAGTACACCTACTCGCACCTTGGCTACAACCTGAAGATCACCGATATGCAGGCCGCCTGTGCGTTGGCGCAGATGGACCGGGTCGATGCCTTCATCGCCGCGCGCAAGCGCAACTTCGCCTGGCTGAGCGAACGCCTGGCCGGGTGTACGGACCAACTGATCCTGCCGCAGGCTACCCCGGGCAGCGATCCATCCTGGTTCGGCTACCCCATCACCTTGCGCGAGGACGGTACGGGCCGTAGGGTCGACCTGGTGCGGTATCTGGACGAGCAAGGCGTCGGCACGCGCCAGCTATTCGCAGGCAACCTGACGCGCCAGCCCTATATGCAGGGCAGGCAGTACCGGGTTGTGGGCGAGTTGTCAGTTACCGACAAGGTCATGAACGATACGGTCTGGATTGGCCTCTGGCCAGGTTTGACCGATGCGCATCTTGAGCATGCGGCCCGGTCTCTGGAAACCTTCCTGCAGGGGCATCGCTGATGCGCGCCTATGTGCTCTGCGGCGGCTTTGGCACGCGCCTGCGTGCTGTTACCGACTCGCAGAAGGCATTGGTACCTGTAAGGGGCGAGCCGTTCATGCTGCACGTCTTGCGCCAGTTGGCACGTGCCGGCATTGACGAGGCCGTCCTGTGCGCCCATTACCGCGCCGAACAGGTGGCCGACCAACTGCCCGAACTCTCGGCCAAGGCAGGGCTGGCGCTATCGCTGGTAGTGGAAGCGAGCCCGATGGGGACCGGCGGCGCGCTCCTCAACGCACTGCACGCTCATCCGGCGCAGGCACGCTACCTGGTGCTCAACGCCGATACATTCGTGGATGTCCAGGGTTACCGGCAAATGGTACTGGCCCAAGGCAATGCGCTGCTGGCCGTACAGGTCGACGACCGCGCCCGCTACGGCAGCCTCGAACTCAATGATGCCGGGCAGTTGACTGCGCTGAAGGAAAAAGGGCTGCAAGGCGCGGGCTTGATCAATGGGGGCGTCTATGCCTTTGAGGCGTCTACGTTTTCGGATAGCCCAGTGCGTGCGTGTTCCATGGAGCATGATCTGCTGCCGGCGCTGCTCCACCGTGAAACGATGCAGGCGCTCGCCTACAGTGGACGCTTCATCGACATAGGCACGCCTGATTCACTCGCGCGCTATACCCGTGACTATGCCGCGGACACGCCCTTATGAGCTTGCTGGTGCAGAACCTCAGCATCGGCGAGCGCCAGAGCATTCTCGATGCCGTCAAGTGCATCGAAGCTGGCGCATTGCAGATCGCTTTCGTGGTTGCTGACGACCAACGCCTGCTGGGTGTGGTGACCAATGGCGACGTGCGCCGGCATTTGCTCCAGGGTGGGCAGACGGACCTGCCTGTCGTCACCTGCATGAACAGCCAGTTCAGGGCTGTGCGGGCGGGCGCGTCGCGGGAGGAGTTGCTCAAGGCGTTCGACCTTGGTTTCAATGCCATTCCTGCGGTTGACGAGCAAGGTCGGCTGGTCGAAGTCTATACCCGCCTCATGGCAGCCAGCCCGGAAGTGCCAGTACTGGCAAGAGCCCGGGCGCCGGTACGCATGAGCTTCTGCGGTGGCGGTGCGGACCTGACGTATTTCTTCATCGATCACCCGGCCGCCGTGCTCAGTTGCACCGTTGGGCTCTATGCCCACGCCACGCTGGTGCCGCGCAACGACTGCGGTATTCGAATTTTTTCCGAGGACCTGGGGCGTGAAGAAAGCTATGAGTCCCTGGCCCAGTTGATGACTGACGGCCAGAAAAGTCTTCTGGCCACCATCGTGTCGGTGATCAAACCGCATTACGGCTTCGACCTGTACCTGCGATCGGATTTTCCGGTCGGTTCTGGCCTGGGTGGCTCCTCTGCGGCCACGACGGCCACCATCGCAGTGTTCAACGAACTGCGCCAGGATCGTTGGAGCACGTATGAAATCGCGGAGCTGGCGTTCCAGGCCGAGCGCTTGTGCTTTGGCATCGCAGGCGGCTGGCAAGACCAGTACGCCTCAGCCTTCGGCGGCTTCAACTTGATCGAGTTCGAGAATCAACGCAACCTGGTGCACCCGATCCGGTTGGAAGCGTCGATCCGTAACGAGCTGGAATCGTGCCTGGTGCTGTGCGACACCGGCATGGCCCACGATTCGGGACACTTGCATCAATTGCAGCGCGAACAGATCCAGGCCGAGTCATCGCAGACCGACCTGCTGCATGCCAGCGTGGCGCTGTGCCGGCGCATGCATCGCTACCTGATTCGCGGTGAGTTGCGCGATTTCGGGCTGTGCCTGGACGAAGCCTGGCACCTCAAGAAACGGTTTTCCTCGGCCATCAGCCATGGTCGTCTCGACGATATCTATGCCGCCGCAATGGCTGCCGGCGCGCTCGGCGGCAAGCTGCTGGGTGCAGGTGGCGGTGGTTTCTTCCTGTTCTACGTGCAGCCCCAGCATCGCCACAAGGTGGTGAGTGCAGTGCGCGCACTTGGCTGTCAGGCCCAAGGCTTTCGCTTTGAGTCCTGCGGTGTCACTTCCTGGCGGACCAAAATCCAATGACTTCTATCATGCTCGACGGCATTGCCCTCGGTGGCGAGCGCGTGTACGTCATCGCCGAAGCCGGCAACAACCATAACGGCTCCCTTGAGGTGGCCAAGCAATTGGTAGATGCCGCGATTGCTGCCGGTGCCGATTGCGTCAAGTTTCAATTGCGTGATCGCAAGGCCCTGTACCGACGCAAAGCCGATGGCTCACGTGCCGAGGACCTGGGGGTTGAGTACATTCAGGACCTGCTGGACAAAGTCGAGCTTGGCCTGGATGAGCATCGCCAGATCCGCGCCTACTGTGCACGACAGGGCATCACCTACCTGTGCACACCCTGGGACGAACCCAGTGTCGATGCCCTGGCTTCGTTCGACGTGGCTGCGCTCAAGATCGCCTCCGCCGACCTGTGCAACCCCTACTTGATTGCGAAGGCTGCAAGCCTGGGCAAGCCGTTGATTCTATCTACCGGCATGTCCTTCGAAGATGAGATCATCCGGGCCATCGAACAGCTCAATGCTTTGGGTACGCCGTTCGCACTGCTGCATTGCAATAGCGCCTATCCGGCGCCTGAGACGGATATCCAGCTGGGCTATCTCGGTCGCCTGCGTCAGTTGCACGACTTGGTAGGGTATTCCGGGCATGAACGCGGCATTGCGATCACCCTCGGTGCCGTTGCCCTTGGCGCCCGAGTGATCGAGCGTCACATTACCCTCGACCGCACCCTGGAAGGTCCGGATCATCTGGCTAGCCTCGAACCTGCCGAATTTCGCCAACTGGTGGACGGAATTCGGCAGCTGGAGCAGGCGCTGCCCTGGCAAGGGCCCGGCCGCCACGCCAGTCAGGGAGAGTTGCTGAACCGCGAAAACCTTGGCAAGAGCGTGACCGCTGCCTGTGACATACCCCGGGGTACCGTGGTCGAGCAGAATATGTTGCGCATCGCCAGCCCAGGGCAGGGCCTGCCGCCCTACCGGTTACCGGAGCTGCTGGGCAAGCCGGCCCAGCGTGACATCGCACAGGGTGACTTCCTGTTCGACAGCGACCTCCAGCGCCAACAGGTCGAGCACAAGCTGGTGTTCGACATGCCTGTTCGTTGGGGGGTACCTGTGCGCTATCACGATTTCGGCGACTATCGCCGCCGTATCGAGCCGGACCTTTTCGAGTTCCACCTGTCCTACCGCGATCTTGGCCTGAAACCCCAGGCGTACCTGGCCGAGGTCGCGTGTTCGCGGCTGGTCGTGCATGCACCGGAGCTGTTCGAGAACAGCGAATTGCTGGACCTGGTTTCGGACGAACCCGCCTATCGCCAGCGCTCGATCGACAACCTCCAGCGCGTCGTGGATGCCACCCTTGAGATTGGTGAATTCTTCCCCGCTGCCGATGCCCGCCTGATCGTGGCAAACATCGGCGGGTTTTCCGCCGATGCGCCGCGCCCGTTGGCCATGCGCCCGGTGCTCTACGAACGGTTTCACGATGCTTGCCGCCAGATCGATTTCGCCGGCACCGAGTTGACGGTGCAGAACATGGCCCCGTTTCCATGGCACTTCGGCGGCCAGCGTCATCAGAACATCTTCATGATGCCCGAGGAGTTGGCCGCCCAGGCCCAAGATCACGGGCTGCGCCTGTGCCTGGACCTGTCGCACCTGCAGATGACCTGTTTCCACTTCGGCCTGGATTTCCAGGCAGCGCTGGCGCTGCTGCTGCCGCATACGGCGCACCTGCATGTGGCCGACGCCAAAGGCACCAACGGCGAGGGAGTACTGATGGGCACCGGCGATATCGACTGGCCGGCCACCTGGGCGCAGATTCGCAATTACCCCGACGTCAGCTTCATCCCTGAAGTCTGGCAGGGTCACAAGGATCATGGGGCCGGCTTTTGGTCGGCGCTGCAATTTTTGACGCGGCTTGCATAAGTGCCGGTTTTGAGAGGATTGAAGGTGACACAGACCATCCGGGTTGCGGATTACATCATGGAGCGCCTGGCCAAGCTGGGCGTGGGGCAGGTCTATTTTCTGCCTGGCGGCGGTGCCATGCACCTCAATGATGCCTTGGGCCGTCATCCTGAACTGGAGCCAGTGCTGTGCCTGCACGAGCAGGCGGCTGCCATTGCCGCCGAGGCTGCCGGTAAGCTCACAGGTGGCCCGGCCGCCTGCATGACGACCTGTGGCCCCGGCGCCACCAACACGGTGACTGCCGTGCTGGGTGCCTGGCTGGATTCGACACCTGTGTTCTTCGTCTCGGGTCAGGTCAAGAGCGCCGACCTCAAGGCCGGAACCGGACTGCGTATGCTGGGTGTGCAGGAAGCCGACATCGTCTCGATCGTCGCGCCAATCACCAAGGCAGCCGTCACCTTGACCGACCCGGAGGCGGTCGGGGAGGTATTCGACCGTCTCGAACAAGCTGCCTTGAGTGGTCGCCGTGGCCCGGTCTGGCTGGACGTGCCCCTGGACATACAGGCCGCGCGCATCGACCCGACAACCTTGCGCCGGGCACCAGTGCACGCCGAGGCAGGGCCCAATGACCTCAGCGCAGTGGTCGAACAGACCTTGGACCTGCTTCGTCAGGCCAAACGTCCCGGTATCATCGCCGGCAGTGGCATCCGCATGGCCGGGGCGGTCGAGGCCTTCAACGCGCTGCTCCAGGCAGCACAGGTGCCGGTGATGCCGACCTGGCTGGCCATGGACATCATCGAAGACGAGCACCCGTTGTATGCGGGCCGCCCAGGCTCCATCGCACCGCGTTGGGCCAACTTCGCCTTGCAGAATTGCGATGTGCTCATCGTCCTCGGCTCTCGCCTGGACATGGCGCTGACGGCTTATGATCACGGACATTTCGCGCCTTATGCCCGCAAGGTGGTCGTGGATATCGATCCGGCCGAAATCGCAAAGCTGCAGATGCCTGTGGAAGTGCCCGTCGTCTGCGATGTCAAACCCTTCATCGAGGCGCTGGCTGCCCGGGTCTGTCAGGATCGACTGCCCTCCTATGACGACTGGCTGACGCGCATTGCCCAGTGGCGGCAACAGTACCCGTTGCTGCAAAGCGAGCACGCCGACGACAGTCAGGGTGTAAGCATGTATTACTTCACCGACCAGCTGTCCTCGCTGCTCGGCGAAGGGGATGTGATCGCCCCAGGCAGCTCCGGTTTCGCCTCCGAATTGTTCCTGCTCAATCTTCGCCTGAAGAAGGGCCAGCGATGCTTCCATAACCGCGGAACCGGCTCCATGGGCTTCGGTATCCCGTCGGCCATCGGTGCATGCCTGGCGTCTGGTCGCAAGCCTACTGTCTGTGTCGAAGGTGATGGGGGGCTGCAACTGAACATTCAGGAGCTTGCCACGCTGGCAGCGCAGAACTTGCCGATCAAATGCTTCGTCATCAACAACCAGGGTTATGCCTCGATTCGCACATCCCAGAGCGCGCACTTCAAGTTGCTGGTCGGTGCCGATGCAAGCAGCGGGCTGCGCTTGCCGGACCTGGAGCCGTTGGCCAGTGCTTATGGTGTTGGCTACGCACGCATCGAGTCGCATGCCGACCTGCAAGCCAACCTGCAGGCCGTACTCGATCGCGACGGGCCGGTCATTTGCGAAGTGATGGTTCAGGTAGAGGAGCCCCGGATCCCGCGTGTCATGACACGCATGGATGAAAACGGCAAGCCTGTGACGGGTGCTCTGGAGGATTTGTATCCGTTTCTCAGTCGCGAAGAACTGACGCAGCAGATGGCAGTTTCACAGGGTTCTCAGGCATGAAGGCATGGCTCAAGCGCCGCTTGACGGGCCTTTGCTACGGCTACCTGCGCAATCAGCGCGACTGGGCGCATGAAAAGGCGCCGCACATTCGCCATGCACGGGTGCTGCCAATGGCCAGCCATGCGCCCTGGGTCAACGACACTGCGTTTCTCGACGCGTATCGGGCTGTGCGCGAGCATACCCTGATCGACATCATGCGCCTGTACGAGCTGTGGACGCTGGCCCGCCAGCTCGATGACCTGGAAGGAGACTTCCTGGAGGTTGGGGTATGGCGCGGCGGCTCGGGTTGCCTGTTGGCGATGGCCAGCCAGCGCGCCGAGCGTCGTGTGTTCCTGGCCGACACCTTCAATGGCGTGGTCAAGGCAGGGGTACACGACACGCGCTACGTTGGCGGTGAGCATGCGGACACCGATGAGCAGCGTGTGCGCGTCCTGGCCAGGCAGTGCCAAACGGATAACGTGCGTGTATTGGTCGGCATGTTCCCGGAGGTCAATGCCGAGCACGTAGGTAACCGTTTGGCGATGTTGCACATCGACGTGGATGTCTACGCGTCGGCGCGCGATGTATTGCACTGGGCCGCGCCCAGGCTTGTACGTGGCGGCGTGGTGGTGTTCGACGATTATGGCTTTCATGGCTGTGAGGGCGTGACGCGCCTGGTCAACGAGTTCATGGCTGACACAGGCGGCTACCGGTTCATCCACAACCTCAATGGCCACGCTGTTCTGATCAAGGTGGCGGACCATGGCGAATGAGTTCGGCTCCAGCCGCCTGATCATTTACGGTGCTGGCCTGGCAGGGCGGCGCGTCAAGGACTACCTGGCGGCTCGCGAGCAGCCCGTCGAGGCTTTCCTTGATCGCGATGAACGGTTCGATAAGGTCGATGGCGTGCCGGTGCTCACAGCAGCATGCTGGGCCACGCATCATGATCCGGCCGATACTTGCGTGATCGTCGCGGTGTTCAACCCCTACGTGGACATGTGCGACATTTTCGACGGGCTTGAGGCGCTCGGCTTTGGCCGGATCCTCAGCCTGGTCGAATTCGTGCGCCTGTACCCGCACGGGCAGCCTTCGCGATACTGGCTGGTAGATCCGGCGTTCTACGAACAGCATGCACCACGCATTGCTGCACTGCGGTCTGTACTGGCTGATGACACGAGCAAGCAGTTGCTGGATGCGATCGTGAACTACCGAACCTCCGGTGATCCTCGTTGCCTGCCGCCTGCGACGGGACAACAGTATTTTCCGGCCGACCTGCCGGCACCGCCCCAGCCGCTGCGATTCATCGATTGTGGTGCCTATGTGGGCGATACGGTCCAGGCGTTCGAGGAGGCGGGATTGACGTTTGCCGGCCTGGCCACCTTCGAGCCTGATTTGAGCAACTACTGCCGCTTGACGGCCCAGCTGGGCCACATCGCGGGAGCCGTGCACATTCCCTGCGGCGTATCGGACAGCAACCGACTGAGTGGTTACGACCCCAGCCTGGGGGCGGGGGGGCACTTGGTGGACGTTGGTGGAGATCCTGTGTGTTGCGTTCGCCTGGATGATGCATTGCCCGGCTTTGAGCCCAATTTCATCAAGATGGATATCGAAGGCGAAGAACCTGCAGCACTGCTCGGGGCGATCGGTTTGCTGAGCAGGCACCGGCCCCGTCTGGCAATCAGCGTCTATCACCGTGCCGAGCATCTATGGGAGATAGCCGAGCAGTTGCAAGCCTATGGTTTAGGTTACCGCTACTACCTGCGCTGCCACTCCCCCAGCACGTTCGACACAGTGCTATACGCGCTACCGGGTGAATCATGATGTCTGGCGTTGCAAATGCACAGCGCCCGGCTGTGCCCGCCGCGCGAATCGTCATCTACGGCGGCGGGCAGATTGGCGTTGGCCTGTGTCGGCGCTTGATGCGAAGTGGCGTGCAGGTCTGCGCCATCATCGACCGCACGCCCGAAAGTGTCGCCAATGCCCCCGTGCCGGTGATGAATGCACAGGCGTGCTTCCAGGCCCATGGAAACACGGGCGTGTTCGTGGCGATAGGCAACGGCCTGGCGCATCCGGCCATCGCGCGTGACCTGTGCCGCGTGGGTTATACGAACATCCTGCATTTACCTGTATTTCTTCGCGGCCAGCGGGCAGCCGCCATGACGCGAGCCTGGAACGCGTATTACTCGGGCGACACCTCGGTCACATTCGTCGGTTATGACGACCTGAACAGCTTACGCGCCCAGGATTTCGTGTTGAGCGAGTCGTCGGGCTACATCACCGCCGTCGTACACAAAGACGACGTCTTCACCGTCAAGCGTTCATACCCTGGGCTGGACCATGATTACGCCGACTACTTCAAGTGGCAGGATCAGGGCGCCGATGTGATCGACAAGGCGACCAATGTACCGATAGGCGATCCTGCGGTGAAGGCGATGTTGCCCTGCGAGCAGGTGTTCACCCAGGAGCAGCTGGACTTTTATCATGCGAAAACCTTCTTCGACCTGGGCGATTACTACCGCGAGGCCGCATCGGTTGCACTGTTCGACCCTCACCTGCACAGGTTCAATATCCTGGACGGTTCGCACCGGGCGTTCTACCTGGAGCGCCAGGGGTTCGACGGTATCCCGCTCAAGATGAAGCGGTCGGAATGGGAGGCCTATTTCAAGGAACCTGAAGCACAGGCGCTGATGGACCACTGCCGTGGCCTTGCGTCGCTCCCAACAGTGGTCAAGCACCCAGCCTTCATGTCATTCCCGGTCCGAGAACAGGCGCCAACAGCTGCGTTCTCAGGCTTGCTCAGGAGCGTACGCCCATCATGATGTGGACTGCCCAAACGCCTGTCATTCTTTATGGTGCAGCACACCGCGGCACCATGATCCTGCGTTACCTCAGGGGACGCTGCAACGTAACGGGCTTCATCGACAAGCGCGCTGACGAAATTGTCCATCACGAAGGCTTGCCTGTTACATCGGTCGACAAGGCAGACAAAGCCGCGTGGGTAATCGTGTGTGTGAACAATATCTTCGAGCACGAGAGCATCGCGCAGCACTTGGCAGCCGAGGGGTTCGAGCGGGTGGTGTTCTGCCCCGTCAACGGCTCCAACATGGCGTGGCGCTGCGCGGCCGACAGGGAGCTCATGGCCAAGGTCTTCAATGCGGTACTGGACGAGCAGCTGAGCCTGCCCGTTGAGGTCCCTGCCGTGAAGGGGCTTCTGCAGCCGGTGTTCAAGGACGACGCACTGATCAGCACCGAAGGCGATCAGGTGTTGGCGTGGATTCCTGCCGCCCTGGTGTGCGCACGCCGCGATGGCAATGGGCTGTTCAAAGACAGCCCGGTCTTCACGCTTTTTCCTTACCTGGAGCTGTTCAGGTGGTTCGATGGCGAGACAGACGCGGCTCCCCATCACTATATCGACCTGTATTGTCGTCCGGCGGCTGATCAGTTCGGCATCGCGCAAACCGATGCATGGGTTGGCAATGTGCTTCGCAGTCGCAGGCAGGTGTATGAGCGTATGCGGCAGACCGAATCCATCGACCCGCTGTTTTTCGTCAACCATGCGGTCAGCGCCGACTGGAACGAGCACCAAGGGCACTTCAACATGGACAGCGGCAAGCATCGCGCGGCTTTCCTGATCCACCGCAAGCGCTCGCTCGTGCCACTGCGGCTGTCGATCACCGACTATGAGCGTTATCTCAACCAGCCTGCCTTGCAGCGAGTGGTCGAGTGCTTGGAGCACGAGCAGGCCGCCGAGCTGCCGTATCCGGTCCATCACCCGTACTTCCTCAGAGCACCTTATCGCGCGGAAAGTGCTTGCTGGGAGGCATTGCTCAGGGTGAGCCGCACCTTGGTCCTTCACCGTTTCCGCGCCTCTGGCAAAGTGAACCTCAACGGTGTACGACTGCGCGTGAACCGCGCATCCCATGAACCCCTGGCGCAAACCTTGGCGCTGCTGGGGTGCTCGATCAGCTACGCGTATCAGGCGAGTGAGTTCGATCATCGAGTCAGAGCGTTGTACCGCGTGAGCGAACGCTTCGCCAAAGCGCACGCCGGGGTTGAGCCTTGCGATTACGTACTTGATGAATGGGTGGCTGAATAATGCGTGCAAAGGTATTCGATGAGTGTCCCAAGCCCGACCTGCAGGCGCACGTGGA
The DNA here is from genome assembly GCF_000730565.1 of Pseudomonas fulva NBRC 16637 = DSM 17717. Lineage (GTDB taxonomy): Bacteria > Pseudomonadota > Gammaproteobacteria > Pseudomonadales > Pseudomonadaceae > Aquipseudomonas > Aquipseudomonas fulva. The sequence continues at coordinate 159,747 of NZ_BBIQ01000003.1, forward strand.
GGCTTCGATCCAGCGTATGGAGCAGGCGTGCCCGATCCGTGTTCTTTATTATTCGCTGATGGGTTCCATACCGCTGGGCATGGGCAACGCTTCGTCGGATTACGACCTGCTGGCCCTCTACACACCACAGGCTGCACTTACGCCTGCGCAGTACGACATCGTCAACAACAAGACGCCGCTGTTCGGGCCTGCGCATGTTCCCGGGCAGGTGAACCTGCTACTCGCTGACCGCGCACTGCTGTCGCCTGTTTTCATGGATATACCCGAGGCGACGCTGATGCAGGCGTACCCTCAGCACCTCAATAGTTTGACGGTGCATGACCAGGCATTTGATATGACTGTGCTGCCCGGCGCCAGCTCGCCCAAGGCGGCCTCGATTTTTTCCGACATGTTCTATTACGGCAACGGCGTACTGGTTGATCGACAGGGCACTCTCACCGGTGAGTTTCCCGCGCTGAAGCAGTGCCTGCGGGTATACGAGTTCTGCAAGCGCCGGTATGTGACGACCTATGGGCGGCTCCAGCACTACTTGGTGAAACCGGGCAACGTGAGGTTGCGGACCTACTTGCAGAGCATCAACGACCTGTTGGCGATCGAGTACGCGCTCGACCATCGTGATATCCCCCCGGCGCATATCGCCGTCATGCTGGATGCGCTGAAAGACCCGCAGGTACTGGAGACAGCACAGCGCTTTTTGACGGTGAATGCCCAGGCGACCACAGCAAAAGAGAAGCTTTTGATCGATCCGGACCCCTGCCTGAATCACTGGATAGCCGGCCGCCTGGAAAGCCTGAGGCCACGCTTGCTCGCGTTGTATCCACAGCGTACTGAGGTGCTTTTCAATGTGGTACTCGATTGACGTCCGGCGCAGTATTTCATCGATCTTCGGACGGGCATTGACGGCAGTGCACGGTATACCCACGCTTAGGCAGGAAATGTCATGAAAGCTCAATCGTCGTCTGTGGATGACAACGTTTCGAACCTGTGCAACGACACGGTGCATTCGTTTGCCCTTGCCTGTGGCCGGCACGTACCGGTCTGCGTGTCTCAGGCTCCGCTGGCCGATGCCGAAGATCATATTGTGGTCAGGCATTCGGAAAAACTGGATGTCCTGGCGCAGCTTGCGCAGTATCCGCACGTCGCGCGGCTGCTCGAACCCGATGCCGAATTGAAGCAGTTGTCGAGGCAAAGGCACAGGGTGCGGGACTGGCTCAACGAGGGGTTCTACATTTTCGGGGCATTCAAGGTCGGTTTGCGGGTAGCGCGGCAGGCGCGCACGCTTGGCCTTGAGGTCAAAGGCTTTCTGGACAATGACCGAGCCAAGTCCGGCCAGGCGCTTGAAGGGCTTTCAATTGATCATCCCGCAGGCATGCCGCTCGATAATGCGGTGGTAGTGGTCGCCAGCGGCCGCCATGCCAATGCGATCGCGGGCCAGCTCGGTGCTGTGCCTGGCATACGATTGGTCAACCTGCACGAGTGCCTGTACGCACTCGACGGTGCCGGGCCAGGCTTGGGTTGCGAGAAGTTCGCGGCCTTCGTGGAAGCACCGCTGCAGGCGCCCTGGCGGTATATCTCGGCATTTCTGCGCCTGGACGATGAAACATCACGCCGCGTGTTCGATGGGTTGATGGGGATGCGGATCGAGCTGTCGACGCTGTGCGCCGAATCGGTGAAGTCTCCCTGGGACGATGAGTATTTCGACCGAACATTCGTTCAGCCCCGTCACGCTGCGCGGTTTGTGGATGCTGGCGCCGCGGCAGGCGATACCCTGGCGCGTCTGGAGGCCCACTTTGGGCCTGTTCATCAAGCCTGGCTATTCGAGCCTGAGTTGCCCGCTTATTACGAGGCGTTGAAGCGCTTCTGCGATCGTCCCGAGGTATGGGTCTTCAACATGGGGCTGGACGAGGCCCCGAGCCGAGCCCTCTACCAGCCGGCCCTGTCCTATGACATTGCGGGCGAGCTGAGCAGCGATATTCCCTCGGCGATTACGTCCTTCATTCAAGGTGTGCCACTCGATGGCGTGGTGGCCGGTAAGGTGGGCTTGTTCAAGCTCGATATCGAGGGCATGGAAGCCTCTGCTTTAAGGGGGGCACGTGCAATCATCGAGCGTGATCAGCCTGTGCTTGCCGTGTGCGCCTATCATCGATCCGACGACTATTGGAAGTTGATCGATCAAGTGCAGGCCATCGGCCAAGACTACAAGGTCGGTATCCGCCTGTACGCGGACATCCTGGAAGACATCACCCTGTATTTCTATCGATGATGCTGGACGTGCATCAAGGATACCTAACCGGTCACGGGGTGTTCGTTTCGTTCGCCTTCTTGTCATCGAGTCACTGAGCCAACATCCATGGTTTGCTTGAATTCCCCTCTGATCAGATGCGCCTTGGAGGCTGTCGCGCCGCCATTCGCTCTGCATGATGCACTCGCTGGCAAACATGTTCTGCTTACCGGCGGCACCGGTTTTTTCGGCTCATGGCTGCTGGCCCTTTTCGAGTACCTGAACGAGCGCGGCACTCAGGTTGATGTCACGGTATTGGTCCGCGACCCCGCACGTTTCCTGACGGCCCAGCCCGGCTATCGTGACTGCCGCTGGCTACGCTGGGTTGGCGCAGATGTGCGAGATAGCCTGGTCTGGGAGGGTCAACCGATCCACCTGATCATCCATGCCGCCACTGACACGCACGCCGCCGCCCATGAGAATCCGCTGGCGCTTTTCGACACCATCGTCACCGGCGCTCGCAGGGTGCTGGACCTGGCCGTGCAACAAAACGCCCGTGTGCTCATGACAGGTTCCGGGGCGCAATATGGGGCCCTTAGCGCAAGCACCCACCGGTACATCACGTTGGATGAAGCCTTTACCGGAGCCTGTGTCAGTCACTCGGCCAACAGCGCTTATGCGGAGGGAAAACGCGCGCAGGAAACCTTAGGCGCGATTTATGCAGCAAGGCACGGCATCGACGTAATCATGGCGCGCTGCTTTGCGTTTGCCGGACCAGGGCTACCACTCGACGGCCACTTCGCCATGGGTAATTTCATCAGGGACGCTTTGTACAAGGATGAGATTGTCATCAATTCCTGCGGCAGCGCAGTGCGCAGCTACCTGCATGGTGCGGACTTGTCCGTCTGGTTGCTGGCATTGCTTGTGCGCGGCAAGGCAGGTGAGGCCTACAACGTGGGTTCGGATCAGGCGATCAGTATCGCGGACCTGGCACGCCGTGTCGTCGGGCGCATAGGCCCGGGCAAGCCAGTGCGCATTCTGGGGCGTGCTGACGGCGCGGCGGCTTCTTATTACGTGCCCGACATCGGCAAGGCTCGCTCGCTGGGCCTGGATGTCTGGACAACGCTGGACCAATCAATCGACAGCATGGCTGCCTGGGCCAAAGCCCTGGGCCATCGAAATTAATACAAAAAGGCTGCGTGTAGGCGAGGCCGTAAGAAGAGGGTAGGTGATGGATTGGGCCTCAATTGCAGGCGGTAGGTGCCAGGGAACCCCATGGCGCGTAGGGATTGCCGGAGTTCAGGTGGGGCAGGCGCCAGAGGCGTTCTGTCTGAGCGATGACCAGTGGCAGACCCTGCAGGCTTTGCTGCCGCTCGCGCCACTGCAGGCCTACGGCGATGGCAATGGCCTGCGCTTCGAGCGGCTGATGTGTTCCGATAGCAACGGCGACTACGATGCCGTGCTGCTTATCCAGCAGACCTGGGCGGGTACTCCACACCTTTCACTCCTGGCCACCACTCGACACTATGTGCTGGCTTTGCAAGCCGACGTTTTCAGCAAGCCGTGGCTCGAACGGTTTGATCGCGTGTTCTTGCCCGCCGGTCAGGCGTTCACAGGGCAGCGCCTGGTTAGGCTCAACCAACCCCTGGAGCTTCCGCTTGCCGAATGCACACCACGGCCTTCTGTTGTGAACAAGGTTCGGGTGTTTGGGCGCGACGCTGTCGAGCTGGCGCACGCCCACTTCGCCTTGTGTGACCAGGAACCTGAGGTGCCGGGGTGGCTGTCCTCTCAATGGCAAGCGTGCTTGCTGGCCGGTGCTGTGCCGGTTCACAGGGCCTGCTCACCGGTGCCTGACTGGGTTCCAGCCGATTGCTATGTCGATGCTAGCGCCTACGTTGACGATGAGGCGCTCTGGGCCAGCCTTGATGGCATGAGCGCGGGGCACTACCAGGCCATGGTGAGCCGCTTGCACGCCTTTTTGATGCTCGGCAGCGCGCGCCCGGATGAGCGCATCTACCCGTACACCGTCGATTTCTGGATCAACGCACTGACCTGCGCCATTGCTTTGGACGCAGCGCAGGTTCGAGGTGACGGGCCTTTGGTCAGTGTGGTCATTCCGGCCTACAACTACGGTTGCTACTTGGGGCAGGCGGTCAGGTCGGTCCTGGACCAGGGCATCGATGACATCGAAGTCCTCGTACTGGACAACGCATCCACCGACGACACTGCCCAGGTGATGGCGGCGTTTTCCGCTGAGCCACGGGTGCGCTACATGCGCAATCGGCGCAACATCGGAGCCGGTAACAGCTCACAAAACGGTTTCTGGGTCGCCAAGGGCACCTATCTCGTCCTGTTCATGGCGGACGATTTCATGAACCCGGGCCACCTGCAACGTCTGTTGCCGATACTCCAAGGCAACCCGGCCCACGCGCTGGGCTACAGCCCTATCAGCTGGGTCAACGAACAAGGCGAGCCCCTTTCCGGCCCACGCCATCCAGGTCATCGGGATGCGGACTATGCTGGCGGACGCCATGAACTGGCTGATCTGCTTGTCTACGACAGCTACATCACCCCGTCCGCGGCCATTATTCGAAGGGATGCGTTCTTCGAGGTATGGCGACGTGATGTTCGCATTCGTGGCGCGGGAGACTGGCTGCTGATGGTCCAGCTCGCCGAACGCTATCCGGACTTCGTGTTCACCACGGTGCCGGGGGTCAGCTACCGCGTGCATGCCGCGCAACATTCACACGAGTTCTATGTGTCATCGGCGCCCTTGGAAGGTCACACCTGCATCGTTGAAGGCGTGTTCGAGCGCGGCAACGAGGGGCTGCTCGAAGGCCATGAGCGGGCAATCGCCGCTCACCTCAAGCGACGGCTAGCGTTGTATCCGCAAGAACAGGCCACCGGGCTCGGCCTGCGTGTCCGAAACCTGTGCGAACGCTTGGAAACCCTGGCCCAGGCATCTGAAAGCAGCCAATTCTCCATCATCCTCACCACCTACAACCGCCCGCAACTGCTGCGCAATGCCCTGAACAGTATCGCCGAACAGTCCATGCGCGATTTTGACGTCATTCTGGTAAATGACAACGGCGACCCCGTGGAGTCGCTGCTGGCGGACTACGATTTCCCGATCACCTACCTGCGTCAGGGCCGCAATCGCGGCCCGGCCGCAGCGCGCAATGCGGCCCTGCGGCTGGCGCGCGGCCACCATGTGGTCTTCCTGGATGACGACGATCTCTACCTGCCTGACCACCTGGCGCAGCTGGCCAAAGGGTTGGAAGCCAATCCAGGCTGTGTGGTGTACACCGACGCGGTGTTCATTCAGGAACAGATAACGGCGGGTCAGCGCCAGGAGCTCGCTCGCGAGCAGCGCTATCCTCACGAGCAGTACTCCAGGGAACAGTTGTTGATCAACAACTACATTCCCATCAACACCTTCGCCTGCCCCAGAGACCTTGCGCTGGCAGTAGGTGAGTTCGACGAAACCCTGGCAGGCCTGGAAGACTGGGATTTTCTTCTGCGCCTGTGCGCACGCAGCCTCTTCCACCATGTGCCCCATGAGACCGTGCAGGTGCGCATGCGGGTGGACAGCCAGGCCCCTGCGCGTCGCTCCGAGCAGGCGTTCAAGGATTACCCTTCGCTGTACCGCGAGTTGTATGCCCGCCACAGCGACGGTGGCAGCGAGCAGGTCAAGCGCGGACGGCAGGAAATGCTCGATTTCCTGAGCGGCAAGCCATCGCCATCGCCATCGCCATCGACTTTGCAGACCTGGCTGGCCGAGCGCGTGCCGGGGCCCTTGCAGCGCCGACTCATCGAGCAGCGCCTTGATGAGCACGGGGGCGGCCCGATGATCGGGGTCGTGGTGGTAGATGCCGAGGGTCAGGCGGAGGCGGTGAATACCACCCTAAAGAGTCTGAGCAGTCAGCATTGCCTGTATGCCAAGGTCAAAGTCATTGTGTTGACGGCGGCCGACCTGTCCACGATGCCTGTGCACAGCAATGTTCAACTGGCGCGCTTGAACGATGACAGCCTGGGCGTGCAGCTCAACCCGCTGGTCGAAGCCGGTGAGTTCGACTGGTTCATGAGGGTGGATGCTGGCAGCGAATTTACCCCAAGCGGCTTGCTGATCGCGGCGCTGGACCTGCTGGCGGCACCTCAATGCAGGGCCGTTTATGCAGACGAAGGGCTGCGCGGCGACGGCGCCGAAATGGGCGCGGCGCTGCGTCCTGATCTCAACCTCGACCTTCTGCTGAGCCTGCCGGCCAGCATGGCGCGGCATTGGCTGTTCAATCGTCAGGTGTGGCTGGACATGGGCGGCTTCGAGCAGCAGGCCGGCCAGGCGTTCGAGCTGGCGTACATCCTGCGCCTGATCGAGGGGCAGGGCTTCGCAGGCCTTGGGCATATCAGCGAACCCTTGTTGATCGGCGAGGCGCCGTCGCTGTACGACTGCCCGGATCAACGCGGCGTCATCGTACGTCACTTGCAGGCCCGGGGGTTCGCCCAGGCCAGGGTCGAGTCGCCCCTGCCAGGGCGCTACGCGTTAGAGTATGGCGCCCCTGATGACATCCCGGTGAGCATCATGATTGTGGTGCAGGGCACCGGTACCGAGCGGGCCCAGCGGTGCGTGGAGACCATTCTGGAGAAGACCACGCACCGCAACTACGAAGTGCTGTTGCTCGCGCCGGTCAAGGCAGGCGCCGTCGTAGACGGCTGGTTGAACGCCGTGGCGCAGTTGGGTAGCGATGCCATCCGCTGCCTGCGCTTTGAAACAGGCCTGACGCCGGCGCGCATGCGTAACCAGGCGGCCAGCCAGGCGCGTGGGGACTTCCTGCTGTGGCTCGACCAAGGTGCGGCGGTGCTGGACGGCGATTGGCTGCAGCAGCTGCTCAACCACGGCATGCGTCAGGAAGTCGGCGTGGTCGGTGCCAAACTGGTGGCCGGTGACGCCACCGTCCACCATGCCGGCTATGTGCTTGGGCTGAACGGGCCGGTAGGTGAGGCATTTGCCGGCATGCCGCTGGACGCCCCGGGTTACCTGCAACGTCTGCAGGTGGATCAGAATTATTCGGCGGTGAGCGGCAAGTGCCTGCTGGTGAACAAGGGGCTGTTCCTGGAGGTGGGCGGTTTCGACGAAGCCCCCGCGTTGCAACGGTGGTTGGACGTCGACCTGTGCCTGCGCTTGCGCAGTGCCGGCTACCTGAACGTGTGGACACCTCGCGCGCAACTGCTGCTGAGCGAGGACGTCGCGTCTGCTCCGAGTGTCGAGCAAGAGGATGCCCTGTACGCCCGCTGGCTGCCTGCGTTGGCAACCGACCCGTACCACAACCCGAACTTCTCCCTGTCCTCGACCAATGGCTTCGCCCTGGCACCCAATGAGCTCAGTTGGCGCCCGCTGACATCCTGGAAGCCGCTCCCGATGATCCTTGCTCATGCGGCGGACAGGTTCGGGTGTGGTCACTACCGGGTGATCCAACCGCTCGAGGCGTTGACCCGTGATGGCCTGGCTGAAGGCGTGTTGTCCTGGAACCACCTGGCGCCTGCCGAACTGGAGCGGTGCCGACCGGACAGCATCGTACTGCAACGCCAGGTCGGGGACGAGCAGATCGAACACATGCGTCGTATGCATGCGTTTTCACAAGCGTTCAAGGTGTTCGAGCTGGACGACTACCTGCCCAACCTCCCGCTCAAGAGTGTCCACAGGGCGCACATGCCCAAAGACATTCTGCGTTCCTTGCGCCGAGGCCTGGCCTATGTAGATCGCTTCGTGGTGTCCACCCAGCCGCTGGCCGAGGCCTTCGCGGGGCTGCACAGTGATATCCGGGTAGTGCCCAATACGCTGGAGCCGCAAATCTGGAGCGGCTTGGTTGCCCTGCGTCGGCAGTCGCGCAAACCGCGCGTAGGCTGGGCCGGGGGCGCCGGCCATACCGGCGATCTGGAGGTGATCGCCGATGTCGTCAAGGAGCTGGCCAATGAGGTGGAGTGGGTATTCTTCGGCCTGTGCCCGGCCAAGTTGCGCCCCTACATCCATGAGTATTACGAGAACGTTCCGATCGATCGGTACCCGGCAACGCTGGCGAGGATGAACCTGGACCTGGCGTTGGCACCCGTCGAGCAGAACCTGTTCAACGCGTGCAAAAGCAACTTGCGCCTGCTGGAATATGGCGCTTGTGGCTTCCCTGTCATCGCCAGCGATGTCCGCTGCTACCAGGGTTTCGACGATCTACCTGTCACCTTGGTGAAGAACCGCTTCCGGGCCTGGGTGGATGCCATCCGCATGCACATCGCCGACCTGGATGCCACGGCCAAGGCGGGCGATGACCTGCGCAATGCTGTCCTCAGTGGCTGGATGCTCGAAGGTGATCGTCTGGCTGATTGGAGAAAGGCCTGGTTGCCGGATTGAATCCTGGGGACATCTGAGCAGGTCGACAGCGCCCATGCCTTGCCGCAACGACTGCCTGTACGGCAAGGGGTGGGCGCTACGGTAGCGTGCAGTCAACGTGGTGTCTTAACCCCATGACCGGCACGGGTATTGCTACGCACTGGCCACCACACCGTTTTTATGACGGTCAGCCACGCGAGAGAGCACGATGCCCCAGGCCGCCCATGTATCCCGAGCCCTTTCCCCCCAGGCGCAGTCACTGGTCGAGCAGGAAAGCCGCCAGGGTGTCGAGCAGGCGTTCGCTTTGTTCGACCAGGTCTCCAGCCAGCTCAGCCAGTCCTACAGCCTGCTCGAAGCCCGGGTCAGTGAGCTCAAGGGCGAGCTGGCGGTGGTCAGCGCCCAGCGCATCGAGGAGTTGAACGAGAAAGAACGCCTGGCCAACCGCTTGCAGCATTTGCTGGACCTGCTGCCGGGCGGGGTGATCGTCATCGACGGGCAGGGTAGCGTTCGCGAAGCCAATCCGGCCGCCTGCGAGTTGTTGGGCAAGCCATTGATCGGCCAGCTGTGGCGTGAAGTCATTGCCCGCAGTTTTGCCCCGCGACTGGACGACGGCCATGAAGTGTCCCTGCGCGACGGCCGTCGCCTGTCCATTGCCACGCGCTCGCTGGATGCCGAGCCGGGGCAGCTGGTGCTGCTCAACGACCTGACGGAAACCCGTCGCCTGCAAGACCAGTTGGCACGCCACGAGCGATTGTCCTCGCTCGGGCGCATGGTCGCCTCGCTGGCGCATCAGATTCGCACGCCGCTCTCTGCTGCCATGCTTTACGCCAGCCACCTGGCCGACCCTGAACAGGCGTTGACCACTCAGACCCGGCAGCGCTTCGCTGGCAGTCTCAAGGAGCGTCTGCATGAGCTGGAACAACAGGTCCGCGACATGCTGGTGTTCGCCCGTGGCGAGTTGCCACTCACGGATCGAATTTCTCCGAAAGCCTTGTTCCAGGCGTTGCAGCAGGCTGCGCAGACGCATGTTCACGGGCACGCGGTGCGCTGGCAGTGTGACAGCCGCCTGGGTGAGCTGCTGTGCAACCGCGACACGCTGGTGGGTGCACTGCTGAACGTGATCGAAAACGCCACCCAGGCCAGCCAGGGCGCTGCGCGGCTCAAGGTGCACCTATGGCGTCGCCAGCAGACCCTGCACCTGTGCATCAGTGACGCTGGCACTGGCATTGCACCTGATCTGCTCGCCCGTCTTGGCGAGCCCTTCCTGACCACCAAGTCGACCGGTACGGGGCTCGGGCTAGCGGTGGTCAAGGCGGTGGCCAAGGCCCACCACGGCAGCGTGCAGGTGCGTTCGAAGGTGGGGCGCGGCACCTGCGTGCGGGTGGAGTTGCCCTTGATCGATGGGTCGTTGGCGGAGAGCCGGTGATGACGGTGAATGTGTTGCTGGTCGAGGATGACCGTGTGCTGCGCGAGGCACTGGCCGATACCCTCGACCTGGGTGGTTTCGCCTACAAAGCGGTGGACAGCGCAGAGCAGGCCCTGAAAGTGGTGCATGAAGAACCCTTCAACCTGGTCATCAGCGACGTGAACATGCCGGGCATGGACGGCCACCAGTTGCTGGCCCAGCTGCGCCGCCAGCAGCCGCAATTGCCGGTATTGCTGATGACCGCTCACGCGGCCGTGGAACGGGCGGTGGAAGCCATTCGCCAAGGTGCGGTGGATTACCTGGTCAAACCCTTTGAACCCAAGGCGCTGCTCAACCTTGTGCAGCGGCATGCCGCCGGGCGTATGACGGACGAGGAGGGCCCTGTTGCACGCGAGCCCTCCAGCCGGCAGTTGCTGGAGCTGGCCGCACGCGTGGCGCGCAGTGGCTCGACCGTGTTGATTTCCGGTGAGTCGGGCACGGGCAAGGAAGTGCTGGCGCGCTACATCCACCAGCAGTCCCCCCGTGCCAGCCAGCCGTTCGTTGCGATCAACTGTGCCGCCATTCCGGACAACATGCTTGAGGCCACGCTGTTCGGCCATGAGAAGGGTGCCTTTACCGGGGCGATCGCTGCCCAGCCCGGGAAGTTCGAGCAGGCCAACGGGGGTACCTTGCTGCTGGACGAGATCTCGGAAATGCCCCTGGCCTTGCAGGCCAAGTTGCTGCGGGTGCTGCAGGAACGTGAGGTCGAGCGGGTAGGGGGGCGCAAGCCCATCGCGCTGGATATCCGCGTGGTGGCCACCACCAATCGGGACCTGGCGGGCGAGGTGGCTGCCGGTCGTTTTCGCGAGGACCTGTTCTACCGGTTGTCCGTGTTCCCGCTGGCCTGGCGCCCCCTGCGCGAGCGGCCCGGCGACATCGTTCAACTGGCCGAGCGCTTGCTGGCTCGTCACATTGCAAAAATGCAGCATGCCCCCGTGCGCCTGTCCGCCGACGCGCAGGCCTGCCTGCAAGCCTGGACCTGGCCTGGCAACGTGCGTGAGCTGGATAATGCATTGCAGCGCGCCTTGATCCTGCAGCAAGGCGGGGTGATCGAGGCGGCGGATTTTTGTCTTGATGGCGCCATTCCCTTGTCAGGTGGCGCTGTGCCACTATCTGGGCAAGGTGGACTTGCAGCCGAGCAGGGCGACGACAAGCGGCGTCACGAGTACCAGCAGATCATCGATACCCTGCGGGCCGAGCGAGGTCGGCGCAAGGAAGCGGCCGAGCGCCTGGGGATCAGCCCGCGCACGCTGCGCTATAAGCTTGCGCAGATGCGCGACGCCGGTTTCGACGTCGAGGCCAGTCTGTTTGGCGAGTAAGACAGTCGCGTTTTACCCTGCAGACGTCATCTCTAGCGCGGGTAATCCAGCGCTCTTTTAGGCATCGCCCGCCAAGCGTGCGTGATCTTCACGGTGCTTCGTAGCCTGATACGCCCGTTTTTTCCTAGACGTATTCACCCTTTCATAAGGCTGGCACCTTTGTTGCTTTACGAAGGCTATCCGCCGCATGACTGTCAAAAATATGCGGCCGCCGGAGAGAGAAGCTCATGACCCAAGGTGTTGAATTCAATCGTCTGATGCTGGACATGCGGGCCATGCAGGCCGATGCCATGTCGCTGCCGAAAGTATCAGCCGCCCCTGAGCTGGCCCCAGGGCAAAGTACCTTTGCCGACATGCTGGGCCAGGCCATCGGCAAGGTGAATGACACCCAGCAGGCCTCTTCGCAGTTGGCGAACGCGTTCGAAATCGGCAAGACCGGGGTCGACCTCACCGACGTGATGATTGCCTCGCAGAAAGCCAGCGTTTCGATGCAGGCCTTGACCCAGGTACGCAACAAGCTCGTCCAGGCGTACCAGGACATCATGCAAATGCCGGTTTGAGGGCAGACGTAGACCATGGCTGAAGCAGTCGTCGACAACGCGCCCGCCAAGGGCGGCGCGCCAGCGCCCAAGGCACCCCTGGTGCGCCTGGCGTTCCTGGAAAACATTGCGCAGATGCCCATGCTGCGTCAGATCGGCCTGATGGTCGGCCTGGCTGCCAGCGTGGCGATCGGCTTTGCCGTGGTGCTGTGGTCGCAGCAGCCGGACTACCGTCCGCTGTACCCCAGCCTGTCGGGCATGGACACCAAGCAGGTCATGGACACCCTGGCGGCGGCCGACATTGCCTACAACGTGGAACCCAATTCCGGGGCCCTGCTGGTCAAGGCCGACGACATCTCCCGTGCGCGCCTGAAGCTGGCAGCTGCGGGCGTGGCGCCTACCGACGGCAACGTCGGCTTCGAGCTGCTCGACAAGGAGCAGGGCCTTGGCACCAGCCAGTTCATGGAGGCCACGCGTTACCGCCGCAGCCTGGAAGGCGAATTGGCGCGCACCGTGTCGAGCCTGAACAACGTCAAGGGTGCCCGCGTGCACCTGGCCATTCCCAAGAGCTCGGTGTTCGTGCGCGATGAGCGTCGGCCCAGTGCATCGGTACTGGTCGAGCTCTATCCAGGTCGTGCACTTGAGCCCGGCCAGGTAATGGCCATCGTCAACCTGGTGGCCACCAGCGTGCCTGAGCTGGACAAGTCCCAGGTCACCGTGGTCGACCAGAAAGGCAACCTGCTGTCCGAACAGATCCAGGATTCTGCCCTGACCCAGGCTGGTAAGCAGTTCGACTACAGCCGCCGAATGGAAGGCATGCTGACCCAGCGTGTGCACAACATCCTGCAACCGGTGCTGGGCAACGACCGCTACAAGGCCGAAGTGTCTGCCGACCTGGACTTCAGTGCGGTCGAGTCCACCTCCGAGCAGTTCAATCCGGACCAACCGGCGCTGCGCAGTGAGCAGTCGGTCGACGAGCAGCGCGCTAGCAGCCAGGGCCCACAAGGTGTGCCGGGCGCGTTGAGCAACCAGCCACCGGGTGCCGCTTCGGCGCCACAGACCACTGGCGGTACCGCAGGTGCAGCGGGCGCCATCCAGCCTGGCCAGCCGTTGGTCGATGCCAATGGCCAGCAGATCATGGACCCGGCCACCGGCCAGCCGATGCTCGCGCCTTATCCGTCCGACAAGCGCCAACAGAGCACCAAGAACTTCGAGCTCGACCGCTCCATCAGCCATACCCGCCAGCAACAGGGGCGCATGACGCGCCTGTCCGTGGCGGTTGTGGTGGACGATCAGGTCAAGGTGGATGCCGCCACCGGGGAGACCACCCATGTGCCGTGGGCTGCCGAGGACCTGACGCGCTTCACCCGGCTGGTCCAGGATGCCGTTGGCTTCGACGCCAGCCGGGGCGACAGCGTGACCGTGATCAACGTGCCGTTCGCGCCAGACCGTGGCGAAGAGATTGCCGATATCGCGTTCTACCAGCAGCCCTGGTTCTGGGATATCGTCAAGCAAGTGCTGGGCGTGCTGTTCATCCTGGTGCTGGTGTTCGGCGTATTGCGGCCTGTGCTCAACAACCTGACAGGGGGTGGCAAGCAGCCTGCCCTTGAAAATGACATGGAGCTGGGCGGCATGATCGGTCTAGATGGCGAACTGGCCAACGACCGCGTCAGCCTGGGTGGCCCGACAAGCATTCTGCTGCCTAGCCCCACCGAGGGTTACGAGGCACAGCTCAACGCAATCAAAGGCCTTGTGGCCGAAGACCCGGGCCGCGTAGCCCAGGTCGTCAAAGACTGGATCAACGCCGATGAGTGATAACCGAGCCGTTACCGCCAAGCTGAGCCGCGTCGACAAGGCAGCCATCCTGCTGCTATCGCTGGGTGAAACCGACGCCGCGCAGGTACTGCGCCACATGGGGCCCAAGGAAGTGCAGCGCGTGGGCGTGGCCATGGCGCAGATGGGCAACGTGCACCGTGACCAGGTCGAACAGGTGATGAGCGAGTTCGTCGAAGTGGTCGGCGATCAGACCAGCCTGGGCGTGGGCTCCGATGCGTACATTCGCAAGATGCTCAACCAGGCACTGGGCGAGGACAAGGCCAACGGCCTGGTCGACCGCATCCTGCTCGGTGGCAACACCAGCGGCCTGGACAGCCTCAAGTGGATGGAACCACGCGCCGTGGCCGACGTGATCCGCTACGAGCACCCGCAGATCCAGGCCATTGTCGTGGCTTACCTGGACCCTGACCAGGCCGGTGAGGTGCTGAGCAACTTTGACCACAAGGTCCGGCTGGACATCGTATTGCGCGTCTCGTCGCTCAATACCGTGCAACCTGCTGCCCTGAAGGAGCTGAACCAGATTCTGGAGAAACAGTTCTCCGGCAATTCCAACGCCGCGCGCACCACCCTGGGTGGCATCAAGCGTGCCGCCGACATCATGAACTTCCTCGACAGCTCCGTGGAAGGCGCCCTGATGGATTCGATCCGCGAAATCGACAGCGACCTGTCCGAGCAGATCGAAGACCTGATGTTCGTCTTCAACAACCTGGCCGATGTGGATGACCGCGGTATCCAGGCGCTGCTGCGCGAGGTGTCTTCCGACGTGCTGGTGGTGTCGCTCAAGGGCGCGGACGAGCGGGTCAAGGACAAGGTGTTCAAGAACATGTCCAAGCGTGCTTCGGAACTGCTGCGTGATGACCTTGAGGCCAAGGGTCCGGTTCGTGTCAGCGATGTTGAAACGGCCCAGAAGGAAATCCTCACCATCGCCCGTCGCATGGCCGAAGCCGGCGAAATCGTGCTCGGTGGCAAAGGTGCCGAGGAAATGATCTAAGCGGCGAGCCGCCATGGGTCAGCGCAAGGCGATTGCGTCACGCACGCAATCTGCCTTAGCGTGCAGTCTTCGGCAGGCGGTATGGCGCCTGGCACCCTGATAGACAGGTTTTTGAATGTCGACCAAAGAACATCACCCCAGTGACCTGATCCGGGCCCGCGACCTCGAGGGCGTAGACGTCTGGACGTTGCCCAGCTTCGACCCCCAGCCCGCGCACGAGCCTGAGCCCGAACCGGTCGAGGTGGAGGAAGAAGTCGAGGAAGTGCCGCTGGAGGACGTTCAGCCGCTGACCCTCGAAGAGCTCGAAGCTATTCGCCAGGAAGCCTACAACGAAGGCTTCGCAACCGGTGAGCGTGATGGGTTTCACAGCACCCAGCTCAAGGTGCGCCAAGAGGCCGACGAGGCCCTGAAGGCGAAGCTGGCCAGCCTGGAAAAGCTGATGACCCATTTGATGGAGCCCATCGCCGAGCAGGACACCCAGATCGAAAGGACCCTGGTGCACCTGGTGTCGCACATGGCGCGCCAGGTGATCGGCCGTGAACTCACGAGCGATTCCAGCCAGATTACCCAGGTGCTGCGCGAAGCCCTCAAGCGCCTGCCCATGGGTGCCGACAATATCCGTATTCACCTGAACCCGCAGGATTTCGAACTGGCCAAGGCCTTGCGCGAGCGCCACGAAGAGCAGTGGCGCCTGCTCGAAGACAGCACCCTGCTTCCCGGTGGCTGCCGTATCGAGACTGCCCACAGCCGTATCGATGCGACCATGGAAACCCGCATCGAGAAGACCGTCGCGCAGTTGTTCGATCAGATGCATGACCATGCGCTGCACCCGGCAGCGCCTGATGTGAGCGTTGACCTGGACGCGCCGGTGGAGGACGCCGATGCGCCTTGACCGTACCAGCTTTGCCAAGCGCCTGGGCAGTTATGCCGAGGCCATCGAGGTGCCGGCGCAACCGGTGGTCGAGGGGCGACTGCTGCGCATGGTAGGCCTGACCCTGGAAGCCGAAGGGCTCAGGGCAGCCGTGGGTAGCCGCTGCCTGGTGGTCAACGACGACAGCTACCACCCGGTGCAGGTCGAAGCGGAAGTCATGGGGTTCTCTGGGTCGAAGGTGTTCCTCATGCCGGTTGGCAGCATTGTCGGCATCGCCCCGGGTGCCCGCGTGGTGCCGCTCGACGACGGTGGCCGGCTGCCTATGGGCATGAGCATGCTGGGCCGGGTACTGGACGGCGCGGGCCGCGCGCTGGACGGTAAAGGCGGCATGAAGGCCGAGGACTGGGTGCCGATGGACGGGCCGGTGATCAACCCGCTCAACCGCGACCCCATCAGCAAGCCGCTGGACGTGGGCATCCGCAGTATCAACGGCCTGCTCACCGTCGGGCGCGGCCAGCGCCTGGGCTTGTTCGCCGGTACCGGTGTGGGCAAGTCGGTCTTGCTGGGCATGATGACCCGCTTCACCGAAGCCGAAATCATCGTGGTCGGCCTGATTGGCGAGCGGGGCCGCGAAGTGAAGGAATTCATCGAACACATCCTTGGCGAGGAGGGGCTCAAACGCTCCGTGGTGGTGGCTTCGCCCGCTGACGATGCGCCCCTGATGCGCTTGCGGGCGGCCATGTACTGCACCCGTATCGCCGAGTATTTTCGCGACAAGGGCAAGAACGTGCTGCTGTTGATGGATTCGCTGACCCGCTTTGCCCAGGCGCAGCGGGAAATCGCACTGGCCATCGGGGAGCCGCCCGCCACGCGTGGCTATCCGCCTTCGGTGTTCGCCAAACTGCCCAAGCTGGTCGAGCGAGCGGGCAATGGTGAGCCGGGTGGCGGCTCGATCACGGCGTTCTACACGGTGCTGTCCGAGGGCGACGATCAGCAAGATCCGATCGCAGATTCGGCCCGGGGTGTGCTGGACGGCCACTTCGTACTGTCGCGACGGCTGGCCGAGGAGGGTCACTACCCGGCAATCGACATCGAAGCGTCCATCAGCCGGGTGATGCCCCAGGTGGTCGATGCCGACCACCTTCGCCAGGCGCAGAAATTCAAGCAGCTCTGGTCTCGGTTGTCGCAGAGCCGCGACCTGATCAGCGTGGGTGCCTACGTGGCGGGCGGGGACCCCGAGACTGACCTTGCCATCGCGCTGCAGGCCAGGCTGGTGGAATTTCTGCGTCAAGGGCTGCGTGAGAACGTGGGCATGGCGCAAAGCCGCGATCAACTGGGGGCGATCTTCACGCCCCCGGCGGGCTGATAGGCCATGGCATTGCCCGGACGTGCGGCGCGCCTGGCCCCCGTGGTGGACATGGCCGAGGAAGCCGAGCGCAAGGCGGCCCAGCGCCTTGGCCATTTCCAGCAGCAGGTGGCCACGGCCCAGGCCAAGCTAACGGAGCTGGAGCGCTTTGGCGAGGATTATCAACAGCAGTGGCTCAACCGGGGCGGCCAGGGTGTAGACGGAAACTGGCTGGTCAACTACCAGCGCTTTCTCGGCCAGCTGGAAACGGCCATGACCCAACAGCGCCAGAGCCTCACCTGGCACCAGAACAACCTCGCCAATGCCCGCGGCACCTGGCAGCAGGCGTATGCGCGGGTAGAGGGCTTGCGCAAGCTGGTGCAACGCTATATGGACGAGGCGCGGCGCGCCGAGGACAAGCGCGAGCAGCGCTTGCTCGACGAGTTGTCCCAGCGGCTGCCGCGGCAGGGGCCGCTGTAGCTGGGGGAGCTTGATCTAGCCCCAGGTCTCTGCCCACCGGCCAATACGGCTCCCATCCCCGCTTGCCCCCTCGCCCCATCACTGCTACACCTTCATGGAGCCGCATCCGCCATCATCGAAGGAATCGCTAGCATGGCAGTGGAAACCGATGTCTCGCAGGACGGTAAAAAGCTGACGATCAAAATCAAGGGACGTTTCGATTTCGGCAAGCACCAGGCCTTTCGTGAGGCCTACGAACGCCAGCCACGCCGCCCTGACGCGGTCATCGTCGACTTGCAGGAGGTGACCTACCTGGACAGCTCTGCATTGGGCATGCTTCTGCTGCTGCGCGATCACGCCGGCGGGGACGAGGCGGATGTGCGGGTCGTCCATGCCAATTGCGACGTACGCAAGATTCTCGCCATCTCCAATTTCGACAAGCTTTTCGACATCAGTTGAATGCGCCGATGGCTGATGAACTTGGGTTGACCGTGCTGGTGGCTGAAGATGGCGCGGCCGATCGTCTGCTATTGGCGCAGATCGTCAGGCGCCAAGGACACGACGTGTTCACTGCCGAAAATGGCCAGCAAGCCGTGGACGTGTTCAAGGCTCGACGCCCGCAGCTGGTGCTACTCGATGCGTTGATGCCGGTCATGGACGGTTTCGAGGCGGCGCGGCAGATCAAGGCCCTGGCTGGCGAAACCCTGGTGCCCATCATCTTTCTCACGGCACTCAACGAAGAACAGGCCCTGGTGCGTTGCCTGGAAGCCGGTGGGGATGATTTTCTGGCCAAGCCCTACAGCGCAGTCATTCTGGCAGCCAAGATTCGGGCCATGGACCGGCTGCGACGGCTTCAGGCCACGGTGCTGGATCAGCGCGATCAGATTGCGCGGCACCACCACCATTTACTCAACGAACAGCGGGTGGCCAAAGCCGTATTCGACAAGGTGGCCCATTCTGGCTGTCTGGACGCACCGAACATCCGCTTTTTGCAATCGCCGTACGCGCTGTTCAACGGCGACCTGATGCTGGCCGCGCTCACGCCGTCCGGGGACATGCGCGTGCTGCTGGGGGACTTCACCGGGCACGGGCTGCCGGCTGCCGTGGGGGCCATGCCGCTGGCCGAAGTGTTCTACGGTATGACGGCCAAGGGCTACGGCATGGCGCAGGTATTGCGAGAGATGAATGCCAAGCTAAAGCGCATTCTGCCTGGCGACATGTTCTGCTGCGCACTGCTGGTCAACCTGAGCATGCAGCGCGGCGCAGTGGAGGTATGGAATGGCGGCATGCCTGACGGCTTCCTGCTGTCTTCGGAAGGCCGGGTGTTGTCTGCGTTGGTTTCCAGGCACTTGCCGCTGGGTGTTCTGAGTGCAGAGCAGTTCGACGACCAGACCGAGGTTTGGCCGCTGGCGCCGGGCGAGCGGCTGCTGCTGATGTCCGATGGGGTGCTCGAAACCGCCGACGATCAGGAACGTCTGTTCGGTGAGCAACGCCTGCGGGCGGTATTGGCCGACAACCGCAATCCCGCGCTGTTGTTCGATGAGCTGCTCGACGCGCTGCAACGCTTCGGTGGGCGGGCGCGCGACGATGTCAGCTTGTGTGACATACGCATGCTGGGTGCGCAATTGCCGCAGCCCATGGCGATGTTGCCTCAGGACCTGGGCCGCTGTAGCGCCATGGACTGGTCGCTGAGTTTCGATGTGAGAGGAGAAAGCCTGCGCCGTTTCAACCCGGTACCCTACCTGGTGCAGTTGTTGCAGGAAATACATGGCCTGCGTTCATCGGCCGGCACCCTCTACAGTGTGCTGAGCGAACTGTACTCTAATGCGCTTGAACATGGCGTGCTGGGGCTGGACTCTCGGCTCAAATGCGATGCGCCAGGCTTTGCCGATTATTATCAGGAGCGTGCCAGGCGCTTGCAGGTGATCGAAGAAGGCTACGTGCGCATCAATCTTGCAGTTGAACCGCTCGCCGCTGGTGGGCGTCTGAAGGTGGAGGTCAGGGACAGCGGCGAAGGGTTCGACGTGCAGCAGGTGCTTGCGCAGCCATTGCCAGAGCAAGGCCTCAGTGGCCGGGGAATGGCACTGGTCAGGCGGCTGTCCACTGTGGCGCGCTGGACAGAGGGCGGGCGCTGTGCGCACGTCGAGTTCATCTGGTGAGTCCGCGTCGGGCTCTGCCATAATCTGACTTGATCAAGGAGCGAACAAGTGGCTGACATGCATATCGACCACAAGGTACTCAGTGACCTGCGTGAAATCATGGAAGACGGCTATCTGCAGCTGGTGCAGACCTTTCTGGACGATTCCGAACGGCGTCTTGGCCAACTTCACGCTGCCCGCAGCGCAGTGGAACTCGGCGCCGCCGCCCACAGTTTCAAGGGCAGCAGCAGCAACATGGGCGCCGTTGCGCTGGCAACTCTGTGCCAGGAACTCGAGGACAAGGCCCGCCATCCCCCGCTGCTGGGCATCGAAGACCTTATCAACCGGATTGATCTGGAGTTTGCCGAGGTGCAGCGCTTCTACCGTGCCGAACATCATCGGATATCGGCAGGTTAGCCCACGCGCTTGCCGCCCCCATATGAGTTGGCGCGAGTTTTGCTGGGTAATGCCCGTGATCATTTTGTTTATGGCGCGGAGACTGCTCAATGCCTGTTGCATCCAACCCTTTGCTGCAAGCCAACATCAAGGCTGACGCAGCCCGTTCTGCTAGCGCCACCGCCGCCAAACCCCAGCAGACGCTGGGCGAGCAGGGTGATGGCTTCGGTCAGATGATGGCCAGGCAGGGGCGTGACAAGGTTGCCGGCGCTGCAGACAAGAACGCTTCGAGCAAGGCCGCTGAAAAGGCTGAAGCGGCCTCAAGCGGCAAAGGCAAGCCTGCCGACAAGCGCAGCGTTGCCGATGACGGCAATGCCTCGCCCACCGAGCACGCCACCCAGGCCGACACTGGCATGCGCGATGCCAGCCTGGTTGCCGGTCAAGTCACCGACGCGCAGCCTGGCGCCCAGTTGATCCAGGCCCAGGCCGAGGCGGTAGCCCCTGTTTTGCAGGCTGCCAATGATCAGCCGCCGTCCGAAGAGGCGCCAGATTTCGACCCTGCTGCCGATGCCCTGGCGAACTTGCCTACCCTGCGCCTGGCCCTGGAGCACAGTGCCCAAGCCAAGGGGGCCACCTCGGCCC
This sequence comes from Pseudomonas fulva NBRC 16637 = DSM 17717, assembly GCF_000730565.1. Taxonomy (GTDB): domain Bacteria; phylum Pseudomonadota; class Gammaproteobacteria; order Pseudomonadales; family Pseudomonadaceae; genus Aquipseudomonas; species Aquipseudomonas fulva. Next base: position 180,348 of record NZ_BBIQ01000003.1, read on the forward strand.
ATGCCGCAGACCCTGGTCAGCAACAGGCGCAGGCTGCGTCCGTCAATACCTTGGCGCAGGTGGGGCAAGGGGCCGAAGAAGCTTCCACCGACACCGGTGACAAGGCATTTGGCGCATTGCTCGAAGAAGGGTTGAAAGACACCAAGGGCGCCAACAGCGATACCCGAATCGATGACTTCGCCAGCCGCCTGGCCAACCTCACCCAGGCGGCAACGGCCAAGACGGCCAACGCCGTGCCGGTGAACCCCAACCCGTTGCAGCAGCCGCTGTCGATGAACCAGAACGCCTGGACCGAGGGGCTGGTGAACCGAGTCATGTACTTGTCCAGCCAGAACCTCAAGTCGGCTGATATCCAGCTTGAGCCTGCCGAGCTGGGGCGCTTGAACATCCGCGTCAATGTCGCCGCCGACCAGGCTACCCAGGTGACCTTCATCAGCGGCCACGTCGGTGTACGCGATACGCTGGACAGCCAGGTGCACCGGCTGCGCGAACTCTTTGCCCAGCAGGGCCTGGCCCAGCCGGATGTCAACGTGGCCGATCAGTCGCGAGGTCAGCAGCAACAAGGGCAGGCGGCGCAGGGGCAGGGGGGGAATGGTCTGTCCGGGGTGGCTGCGCGTGCAGGGGAGGGCTCGGTCGACGCAGCCGAGCGCGAACGGCCTGTGGAGCAGCAGGTCGTGATTGGGGACAGCGCTGTGGATTATTACGCCTGAGGCGGCTGAAGATAGGGTGACCGCCCGGCTGCCAATGCTGTTCATGTAAGACCGCTGGGGCCGTGTAATGGCCCCAGCCTGGACGCTCGCCTATTTGGCATAACACTTGCTCACCCCAAGCCATCTTCCCAGTTACTCCCGATGGACGACGGAATATTGGCATGGCGAATACCGAAGCAGTCAAAGACCCTGCCCCAAAAGGCAAACTCAAACTGATCCTCCTGGCCGTGGGTGGCCTGCTGGTGGCCGTGGGCATTTCCGTGGGCGCCACATGGTTCATCATGCACAAGAGCGAGCCTGCGCCTGCTGAGCAGGAAGGCGCCAGCACCACCAAGCCAGCGGCCATCTACGAAGCGCTCACACCCGCGTTCGTGGTGAACTTCAACCAGAATGGTCGCCAGCGCTACATGCAGGTCAGCATCACCTTGCAGGGGCGCAATCAGGCTGACCTCGATGCCCTTAAAGTGCACATGCCGGTCATCCGTAACAACCTGGTGATGATGTTCTCCGGGGTCGGCTTCGATACCCTGGCCAGCAGTTCGGTCGGCCAGGAAATGCTGCGCCAGAAAGCGACCGTCGTGGTGCAGGAAGTGGCCCAGAAAGAAGTCGGCAAGCCCGTGATCGACCAGTTGCTGTTCACCAATTTCGTATTGCAGTAGGAGCACGCAATGGCCGTACAGGACCTGCTGTCCCAGGATGAGATCGATGCCCTGCTGCACGGCGTCGACGATGGCCTGGTGCAGACTGAAAGTGCATCCGAGCCTGGCAGTATCAAAAGCTATGACCTGACCAGTCAGGACCGTATCGTCCGGGGCCGCATGCCGACCTTGGAGATGATCAACGAGCGATTTGCCCGTTACACCCGCATCAGCATGTTCAACCTGCTGCGCCGCTCGGCCGATGTGGCCGTGGGCGGCGTGCAGGTGATGAAGTTCGGGGAATACGTGCATTCGCTGTACGTGCCCACCAGCCTCAACCTGGTCAAGATCAAGCCGCTGCGCGGCACCTCGCTGTTCATCCTCGACGCCAAGCTGGTGTTCAAGCTGGTGGACAACTTCTTCGGCGGGGACGGCCGGCACGCCAAGATCGAAGGCCGCGAGTTCACCCCGACCGAGTTGCGCGTGGTACGCATGGTGCTGGACCAGTGCTTCATCGACCTCAAGGAAGCCTGGCAGGCGATCATGGAGGTGAACTTCGAGTACATGAACTCCGAGGTCAACCCGGCCATGGCCAACATCGTCGGCCCCAGCGAGGCGGTCGTGGTGTCCACGTTCCATATCGAGCTCGACGGCGGCGGGGGCGACCTGCACGTGACCATGCCGTACTCGATGATCGAGCCGGTGCGTGAAATGCTCGATGCCGGGTTCCAGTCCGATCTGGACGACCAGGACGAGCGCTGGGTCAAGGCGCTGCGTGAGGACGTGCTTGATGTCGCCGTGCCGGTAACGGCCACGGTAGCCAGGCGTCAGCTCAAATTGCGGGACATCCTGCACATGCAGCCCGGGGACGTCATCCCAGTCGAGCTGCCCGAGCACCTTGTGCTGCGCGCCAACGGCGTGCCGGCCTTCAAGGCGCGCCTGGGCTCGCACAAGGGCAACCTGGCGCTGCAGATCATCGACCCGATCGAACGCCGCTGACGGCGGCCGCTCCCAACGAATTGAATGCCTGTCGAGGAAATCATGGCTAACGAAAACGAGATCACCTCCCCGGAAGACCAGGCGCTCGCCGATGAGTGGGCTGCTGCGCTGGAAGAAACCGGTGCGGCCGGCCAGGCCGACATCGATGCACTGCTGGGCGATACCAGCCAGAATCAGGGGCCCGGCCGCCTGCCGATGGAGGAGTTCGCCAGCTCGCCCAAGCCCAATGCCAACGTCAGCCTCGAAGGCCCGAACCTGGATGTGATTCTCGACATCCCGGTGAGCATCTCGATGGAAGTAGGTAGTACCGAAATCAACATCCGCAATCTGCTCCAACTCAACCAGGGTTCGGTGATTGAGCTCGACCGCCTGGCAGGCGAGCCCTTGGATGTGCTGGTCAATGGCACGCTGATCGCCCATGGCGAAGTGGTAGTGGTCAACGAGAAGTTCGGCATCCGCCTGACGGACGTGATCAGCCCCAGTGAACGCATCAAGAAGCTGCGTTGATGAAGGCCAGGGTGCGCGTCATCGCGGCGGTTGCCGCGGCACTGGCCAGCCAGGCGTGCCTGGCCGCCGCTACGCCTGCGGCGACGCCGGTCAACCCTCCAGGGAGCCTGGGCGGGCAACTGGCGCAAATGGTCTTTGGCCTGTTGCTGGTGGTCGGGCTGATCTTTCTGCTCGCCTGGCTGCTGCGCCGAATGCAAGGTTCGGCGGTCAAGGGCGGGCACGTGATCGACATCATCGGCAGCCGCGCCATCGGCCCGCGTGATCGGCTGCTGCTGGTGCAGGTGGGCAAGGAGCAGATCCTCATCGGTCATACACCTGGCAACATCGAAGCGTTGCACGTGCTGGCCGAGCCAGTGGATGTACCCCAGGGTGCCCGCCAGGTGACGCCTGAGTTCGCCCAGCGGCTGATGGAACTGATGGGCAAGGACCCTAAGGACAAGACCCGATGAGCGCAGCGCTGCGACTGTTGTTCACCTTGGCGCTGCTGTTGGCGGCGCCGTTGGCACTGGCGGCCGACCCGCTGTCAATCCCGGCCATCACCCTGTCCAACGGTACCGATGGGCAGCAGGAGTACTCGGTCAGCCTGCAGATCCTGTTGATCATGACGGCGCTGAGCTTCATTCCAGCGTTCGTCATCCTGATGACCAGCTTCACCCGGATCATCATCGTCTTTTCCATCCTGCGCCAGGCGCTGGGGCTGCAACAGACGCCTTCGAACCAGATACTGACCGGCATGGCGCTGTTCCTGACCCTGTTCATCATGGCGCCGGTGTTCGACCGCATCAACCAGACGGCCCTGCAGCCTTACCTGAACGAGCAGTTGACCGCCCAACAGGCCATCGACCGAGCGCAGGGCCCGCTCAAGGACTTCATGCTGGCCCAGACCCGGCAGAGCGATCTGGACTTGTTCATGCGCCTGTCCAAGCGCACCGACATCGCCAGCCCCGATCAGGTGCCGTTGAGTATCCTGGTGCCGTCCTTCGTCACCTCGGAACTCAAGACGGCCTTCCAGATCGGCTTCATGATCTTCATTCCGTTTCTGATCATCGACATGGTGGTGGCCAGCGTGCTCATGGCCATGGGCATGATGATGCTGTCGCCGCTGATCATCTCCTTGCCATTCAAGATCATGCTGTTCGTGCTGGTCGATGGCTGGGCCCTGATCATGGGCACGCTGGCCAGCAGTTTCGGTGGTGTGTGACTTTGCCTGGGAGGGCCGTGCATGACGCCTGAAGTAGCCGTCGACCTGTTCCGCGACGCCTTGTGGCTGACCACGTTGATGGTTGCCGTGCTGGTGGTTCCCAGCCTGCTGGTGGGTTTGATTGTGGCCATGTTCCAGGCCGCCACCCAGATCAACGAGCAGACCTTGAGCTTTCTGCCGCGCCTGCTGGTGATGTTGATCACACTGATCGTGGCCGGGCCGTGGTTGGTGCAGAAGTTCATGGAGTACATCACGACCCTGTACACCAACATCCCCCAGCTCATCGGTTGATGCGCCAATGCTTGAGCTGACCGACACGCAAATCGGCACCTGGGTGGCCACCTTCATCCTGCCGCTGTTCAGGGTGACGGCAGTGCTGATGACCATGCCCATCTTCGGCACGCGCATGTTGCCGGCGCGGGTGCGCTTGTACGTTGCCGTGGCGATCACCGTGGTCATCGTGCCGGCGCTCCCGCCCCTGCCGCCGTTCGATCCGTTGAGCCTCAAAGGGGCGCTGCTGTGCGCCGAGCAGATCATCGTCGGTACCATGTTCGGCTTGGGGTTACAGTTGCTTTTCCAGGCCTTCGTGATCGCCGGGCAGATCGTGGCAGTGCAGATGGGGATGGCCTTTGCATCTATGGTCGATCCTGGCAACGGGGTCAACGTCACTGTGATCAGTCAATTCATGACCATGCTGGTGAGCGTGCTGTTTCTGCTGATGAACGGTCACTTGGTGGTATTCGAGGTGTTGACCGAGAGCTTCACCACGCTACCGGTTGGCAATGCCCTGGTGGTCACGCATTTTTGGGAGTTGGTCGGGCGCATGGCGTGGGTGTTCGGCGCTGGGCTGATATTGATCCTGCCGGTGATCGCAGCGCTGCTGGTCGTCAACGTCGCCTTTGGCGTGATGACCCGTGCGGCCCCGCAACTGAATATTTTTTCCATTGGTTTCCCACTGACCTTGGTCATGGGCATGCTCATTTTCTGGATCGGCCTTGCCGATATACTGTCTCATTACCAGGCGTTGGCCAGCGAAACGTTGCTGTGGCTGCGGGATTTGGCGAGGGCCGGTTGAATGGCAGAAAGCGAGAGCGGTCAGGACAAGACAGAGGAACCCACCGAAAAGCGCAAGCGCGACGCACGGGAAAAAGGCGAAATCGCGCGTTCCAAGGAGCTCAACACGGTGGCGGTCACCCTGGCAGGTGCCGGGGGCATATTGGCTTTTGGCGGGTATCTGGCCGAGACTCTGCTGGAAATGATGCGCATGAACTTCAGCCTGACCCGAGAGATCATCGTCGATGAGCGATCCATGGGGGCGTTCTTGCTCACGTCCGGCAAAATGGCCATCTGGGCCGTGCAGCCGATTCTGATCCTGCTATTCGTGATTTCCTTCGTTGCGCCGATCGTACTGGGTGGGTTCGTATTCTCCGGCAGCTTGCTGCAACCCAAATTCAGCCGCATGAACCCACTTTCGGGCATCAAGCGCATGTTCTCCATGAATGCCTTGACCGAATTGCTCAAGGCGCTGGCCAAGTTCTTCGTGATCCTGGTAGTGGCGGTGGCGGTGCTGGCCAGCGACCGTCAAGCTCTGCTGTCGATCGCCAACGAGCCGCTGGAGCAGGCAATCATCCACAGCCTGCAGGTGGTAGGGTGGAGCGCACTCTGGATGTCGGCCGGGCTGTTGCTGATCGCGGCCGCCGACGCCCCGTTCCAGCTGTGGCAGACGCACAAGAAAATGAAGATGACCAAGCAGGAAGTGCGCGACGAGTACAAGGACAGCGAGGGCAAGCCGGAGGTCAAGCAGCGTATCCGTCAGTTGCAACGCGAGGTGTCGCAACGGCGAATGATGGCGGCTGTGCCCCAGGCCGATGTGATCATCACCAACCCGACCCATTACGCCGTCGCGCTGCAGTACGATCCGGAAAACGGGAATTCGGCCCCCTTGCTGCTGGCCAAGGGCAGCGACTTCATGGCCTTGAAGATTCGCGAGATCGGCGCTGAGCACAAGATCCAGATTCTCGAATCCGCCGCCTTGGCTCGGGCGATCTACTACTCCACCGAGGTGGAGCATGAAATTCCTGCCGGCCTGTACTTGGCGGTGGCTCAGGTGTTGGCGTATGTCTTCCAGATCCGTCAGTACCACGCAGGCAAGGGTAAGCGGCCAGATCCGCTGAAGACCGACTTGCCCATTCCGCCCGATCTGCGACGCGACAGTTGACTTTGCGCCGGGGATGGCTGAAATGGCCGCCATAGGGCCAGCACAGGCAATATAAATTCTCCACCCGACAAAGTTGGAAAGCTTCTTGCAATGGCAGCGTCAGTCGCCTGACAGGCGTCAAAGTTTTGCAAGAAGAGGACTCGCGGTGGATCGCACTCAGTTAATCAGCAACGCTCGCCATAACCTGGCCGGTCTCGGGCGGGGCAACCTCGGCGTGCCGCTGTTGCTGTTGGTGATGCTGGCAATGATGATGTTGCCAATACCACCGTTTTTGCTCGACGTGTTCTTCACCTTCAACATCGCCTTGTCCATCGTGGTGCTGCTGGTCAGCGTGTACGCGCTGCGCCCGCTGGACTTCGCCGCTTTCCCCACCATCCTGCTGGTGGCGACCCTGCTGCGACTGGCCCTGAACGTGGCTTCCACCCGCGTGGTCATGCTGCACGGCCAGGAAGGGCACGGCGCCGCGGGCATGGTGATCCAGGCCTTCGGCGATGTGGTCATCGGCGGCAACTACGTGGTCGGTGCGGTGGTCTTCGCCATCCTCATGATCATCAACTTCGTGGTGGTGACCAAGGGTGCGGGGCGTATCTCGGAGGTCAGCGCACGCTTCACCCTCGATGCGATGCCGGGCAAGCAGATGGCCATCGACGCGGACCTGAACGCCGGCCTGATCGACCAGGCGCAAGCCAAGGCGCGCCGCAGCGAGGTCGCCCAGGAGGCTGAGTTCTACGGTTCGATGGACGGTGCCAGCAAGTTCGTGCGCGGTGACGCCATCGCTGGCCTGCTGATCCTGTTCATCAACCTGATCGGTGGCATGCTGATCGGCATGTTGCAGCATGGCATGAGCTTTGGTGATGCCGGCAAGGTGTATGCCCTGCTGACCATCGGTGACGGCCTGGTGGCGCAGCTGCCTTCGCTGCTGCTCTCCACCGCCGCAGCCATCATGGTCACCCGTGCCTCGGGCTCGGAGGACATGGGCAAGCTGATCAACCGCCAGATGTTCGACTCGCCCCGGGCCCTGGCCGTGTCCGGCGCCATCATGATCGTCATGGGCCTTGTGCCGGGCATGCCGCACCTGGCGTTCCTGAGCCTGGGCCTGATGGCGGGCGGCGGTGCCTACCTGGTGTGGAAAAAACAGCATAAGACCAAGGTGCTGGCCCAGCAGGAAGCGCAGCGCCAGCAAGAGCTGCTGCCGTCCCCGCAGAGGGCGGCCGAAACCAAGGAGCTGGGCTGGGACGACGTCACCCCGATCGACATGATCGGCCTCGAGGTGGGTTATCGCTTGATTCCGTTGGTCGACCGCAACCAGGGCGGGCAGCTGCTGGCGCGGATCAAGGGGGTGCGCAAGAAGCTGTCTCAGGACTTGGGCTTTCTCATGCCTACCGTGCACATCCGCGACAACCTGGACCTGCAACCCAGTGCCTATCGCCTGACGTTGATGGGGGTAATTCTGGCCGAAGCAGAGATCTACCCGGACCGCGAGCTTGCCATCAACCCAGGGCAGGTGTTCGGCAGCCTCAACGGCATTGCGGCTCGCGATCCTGCTTTTGGCCTGGAGGCGGTGTGGATCGACGTCGGTCAGCGCTCCCAGGCTCAGTCGCTTGGCTACACCGTCGTAGACGCCAGCACGGTGGTGGCCACTCACCTCAACCAGATATTGCAGAAGCATTGCCACGAGCTGATCGGTCACGAAGAAGTGCAGCAACTGTTGCAAGTCTTGTCCAAGGCGTCGCCCAAGCTGGCGGAAGAATTGGTGCCGGGTGTTATTTCGCTGTCTGGTCTTCTCAAAGTCCTACAGGCTTTGTTGTCAGAACAGGTGCCAGTGCGAGATATTCGTAGCATTGCCGAATCCATCGCCAACAACGCGGCAAAGAGTCAAGATACCGCCGCTTTGGTTGCGGCCGTGCGCGTCGGATTGTGTCGCGCCATCGTGCAAAGCATTGTTGGCGTTGAGTCCGAGCTGCCTGTGATCACCTTGGAGCCCAGGTTGGAACAGATCTTGCTCAATAGTCTGCAGAGGGCCGGGCAAGGTCAGGAAGACGGAGTGCTTCTTGAGCCGAGCATGGCCGAAAAGCTGCAGCGTTCGCTGATCGAAGCCGCACAGCGTCAGGAGATGCAAGGCCAGCCGGCCATCCTCCTGGTTGCTGGCCCGATCCGCGCCATGCTGTCGCGTTTCGGTCGGCTGGCCGTACCGAATTTGCATGTGCTGGCGTATCAGGAAATACCGGACAACAAGCAAGTCACCATCGTTGCCACCGTGGGCCCTAATGGCTGAGGTAGTGGATAATGCAAGTTAAGCGATTCTTCGCCGCTGATATGCGTCAGGCCATGAAGCTGGTGCGCGATGAGCTGGGCGCTGATGCGGCCATCATCGGCAATCGCCGTATCGCAGGCGGGGTCGAACTGACCGCCGCGCTGGACTACAAGCTGTCCGCCCTGGCACCTCGGGTACCGAACGTCGAACTCGAAGAAGAGCTTCGCAAGACGCACACGCGCATCGCCACGGCCAAGGCCGAGCTCGATCAGCGCCCGGACAGCAGCGACAGCAATCGCCAACTGTTCGCCGGTCAATCGCTCACGGCGGCCGAGCCCTTGGTCGAGCCGCATGTCGATACCCCGCAGCCGGCCGCCACCGCAAGCAGCCAGGCCTCGGTAGACCCGCGCCTGTTCGATGCCATGCGCTCGGAGCTGTCCGGCTTGCGCGAACTGCTGGAAGTGCAGCTGGGGTCGCTGGCCTGGACCCAGCTGCAAGGTAGCAAGCCGCAGCAGGCCACGTTGTGGCGCCGGCTGCAGCGCATCGGCCTGTCTGGCCCCATTGCCCGCGAATTGCTCGAGCTGACCAAGGACATCGAGGAGCCTCGCCACGCCTGGCGTATGCTGCTGGCGCACCTGGCGCGCATGATCCGTACGCCTGACGTCGAACCGATCGAGGACGGCGGCGTGATTGCCGTCGTCGGCCCAGCCGGCATGGGCAAGACCACCACCCTGGCCAAGCTCGCGGCGCGTTATGTGCTCAAGTACGGCGCCCACAACCTGGCGCTGGTGAGCATGGACAGTTTTCGCATCGGCGCCCAGGAACAGCTCAAGACCCTGGGCCGGATCCTGAATGTGCCGGTCACCTATGTCGACCCCGGTCAGTCGTTGGCGGCGGCGCTCGAGCCGCTGCTGCGCAAACGCGTGGTGCTGATCGATACGGCCGGCCTGCAAGCCAGCGACCCGGCCTTGCGCATGCAGCTCGATACCCTGGCCGGTCGCGGTATCGCTGCGAAGAATTACCTGGTCCTGGCCACCACCAGCCAGAAGCAGGTGCTGACCGCGGCCTACCACAGCTACAAGCGCTGCGGGCTGGCCGGCTGCATCCTGACCAAACTCGACGAGTCGGCAAGCCTGGGCGATGTCCTGAGCCTTGCCATCAGTTTCCGACTGCCCGTGGCCTACCTTACCGATGGGCCGCGTATCCCGGACGATCTGCACTTGCCCCGTGGGCACCAGCTGGTCACCCGCGCGGTCAATGTGCAGCAGCAGGACGAGCCCAGCGAGGAGGCCATGGCCGACATGTTCGCTGATCTCTACCACAACCCACGGCGAGCGGGTTGAAAATGAAATGTGTGCAAGGTAGCTATGCCAAGGGGTACGCAGCATTGCCCTTCGTGTGGCATGAGTCCCAGCGAGACAAGGTAAAGAACAGACATGGGTAGCATGCATCCCGTACAGGTGATCGCCGTGACCGGTGGCAAAGGTGGCGTCGGCAAGACAAATGTTTCAGTGAACCTGTCTCTGGCGTTGGCCGAGCTGGGCCGCAGGGTCATGCTGCTCGACGCCGACCTGGGCCTGGCCAATGTCGATGTGTTGCTGGGCCTTGCGCCCAAGCGCACGCTGGCCGATGTCATCGAGGGGCGTTGCGAACTGCGCGATGTGATGCTGCAGGGCCCGGGCGGTGTGCGCATCGTCCCGGCCGCTTCGGGCACCCAGAGCATGGTGCACCTTGCGCCTGCCCAGCATGCGGGTCTGATCCAGGCGTTCAGCGAAGTCGGCGACAACCTCGATGTGCTGGTGATTGATACTGCGGCCGGCATCGGCGATTCGGTGGTCAGCTTCGTGCGCGCGGCTCAGGAAGTGCTGCTGGTGGTGTGCGATGAGCCGACCTCGATCACCGATGCCTACGCGCTGATCAAGCTGCTCAACCGCGATTACGGCATGAATCGCTTCCGGGTGCTGGCCAATATGGCCCAGAGCCCCCAGGAAGGGCGCAACCTGTTTGCCAAGCTGACCAAGGTCACCGACCGCTTCCTGGATGTGGCGCTTCAGTACGTGGGCGCCGTGCCTTACGACGAATGCGTGCGCAAGGCGGTGCAGAAACAGCGTGCCGTGTACGAGGCGTTCCCGCGCTCCAAATGCGCCTTGGCCTTCAAGGCCATTGCGCAGAAGGTCGACAGCTGGCCGCTGCCTGCCAACCCCCGTGGCCACCTGGAGTTCTTCGTCGAACGCCTGGTGCAGCCGACCAGTGCAGGTTCGATGTCATGAGCGCCAGCGGCTTCAAGATGTACAGCCGCGCCTCGAAGGACGCGCAATATGAGCTGATCGAGCGCTATGCCCCGCTGGTCAAGCGCATCGCCTATCACCTGCTTGCGCGACTGCCTGCCAACGTGCAGGTCGAGGACCTGATCCAGGCGGGCATGATCGGTCTGCTCGAGGTCGCCAACAAGTATGACGCCAGCAAGGGCGCCAGCTTCGAGACCTATGCCGGCATCCGCATTCGCGGCGCCATGCTCGACGAGGTGCGCAAAGGCGACTGGGCGCCGCGTTCGGTGCACCGCAACACCCGCATGGTCAGCGACGCCATGCGCGCGGTAGAAGCCAAAACCGGCCGCGACGCTAAAGATCATGAAGTTGCTGCCGAACTCAAGTTGAGCCTCGATGATTATTACGGGATTCTCAACGACACACTGGGCAGCCGCCTGTTCAGCTTCGACGACCTGTTGCAGGACGGCGAGCACGAAGGCTTGCATGAGGACGGCGTTAGCGGCCAGGCCGAGCCTGCCCGTGGGTTGGAGGAAGAGCGGTTCCAGGTCGCGTTGACCGAGGCCATCGCCAACCTGCCGGAGCGTGAGCGCCTGGTGCTGGCGCTGTACTACGACGAGGAACTGAACCTGAAGGAGATCGGTGAGGTCTTGGGGGTCAGCGAGTCGCGGGTCAGCCAGTTGCACAGCCAATGCGCCGCGCGCCTGCGCAGCCGCCTGGGGGAATGGCGGGCCCGTTGAGCCCGCCGCCGTCGTTGCCGTTTTCCACGTTGTACCGAATCGATTGAGTGCGCGCTCGGGGCCGAGCGCGTTTGAGACTGCTTGGAGGTCTAATTGGACAAAAACATGAAAATCCTCATCGTCGACGACTTTTCGACGATGCGGCGCATCATCAAGAACCTGCTGCGTGACCTGGGCTTCACCAACACCAGCGAAGCCGATGACGGCATGACGGCGCTGCCCATGCTCGAAAATGGCCATTACGATTTTCTGGTAACCGACTGGAACATGCCGGGCATGTCCGGTATCGACCTGCTGCGCAAAGTGCGCGCCAGCGACAAGCTCAAGAGCTTGCCGGTGTTGATGGTGACCGCGGAAGCCAAGCGCGACCAGATCATCGAGGCCGCCCAGGCAGGCGTGAATGGCTATGTGGTCAAGCCGTTCACCGCCCAGGTGCTCAAAGAAAAGATCGAGAAGATCTTCGAACGCGTCAACGGCTGAGTCACGTCAGGGGGCGCGCCATGAGTTCATCACACACGTCATTGGGCGAGTTCGAATCGACCCTCAAAAAGCATGCCCAGGAGTTGGTCGAAAGCCTGGAGCGCGGACGGTTCGGCGAGGCGGTGCAACTCATTCACGAGTTGAACCAGACCCGCGATCGGGGGCTGTACCAGGAAGTGGGCAAGCTGACCCGCGAACTGCACAGCGCCATCGTCAGTTTCCAGATCGACCCGACCATACCCCAGGCCGAAGAGGTGTCGCAGATTACCGACGCCACCGAACGCCTGTCCTATGTGGTCAAGCTCACCGAAGGGGCGGCAAACCGCACCATGGACCTGGTCGAGGAAAGCACGCCGGTGCTCAACGACCTGGCCAGCGAAGCCAAAGCGCTGAGTGCCGATTGGCAGCGCTTCATGCGCCGGGAAGTGAACGCCACGGAGTTTCGCGACCTGGCCAAGCGCGTCGACGGTTTCTTGGCGCACAGCGCCGAAGGTAACCGCAAGGTGGCTGGCCATCTCAACGACATCCTGCTGGCCCAGGATTACCAGGACCTGACCGGGCAGGTGATCAAGCGCGTCACGGCGTTGGTGACCGAAGTGGAAAGCAACCTGCTGAAACTGGTGATGATGGCCAGCCAGGTCGACCGCTTTGCAGGCATCCAGCATGACCAGGATCAGTTGCGGGCAGAAAAAGATCGAGAAAAACATCCGACTCGGGGTGAAGGTCCGCAGATTCATGCCGATAAGCGTGAAGACGTCGTGTCCGGTCAGGACGATGTCGATGATCTGCTATCCAGCCTGGGTTTTTAAGGAGCACCTTTGATGAGCTTCGGCGCCGATGAAGAAATCCTTCAGGATTTCCTGGTAGAAGCCGGTGAAATACTTGAGCAATTGTCCGAGCAGCTGGTCGAGCTTGAAAGCCGCCCTGACGATGCCGACTTGCTCAATGCAATTTTTCGCGGTTTCCACACTGTAAAAGGGGGCGCCGGCTTCCTCCAGCTCAATGAGCTGGTGGAGTGCTGCCATATCGCCGAGAACGTGTTCGACGTGCTGCGCAAAGGTGAGCGCCGGGTCGATGCAGAACTGATGGATGTGGTGCTCGAAGCACTGGATGCCGTCAACGGCATGTTCGCCCAGGTGCGTGAGCGCAGCGAGGTCACACCGGCCACGCCCGAACTGCTGGCAGCCCTGGCGCGTCTGGCAGAGCCCGGCAGCGCCGAAGCGGCCCCGGCACCGGCTGTGCCCGTGCCGGTTGAACCTGCACCCGTGCAGCAGGCTGCGCAAGCTACCGAAGCTGACATCACCGACAGCGAATTCGAGCAACTGCTCGATTCGCTCGACGCAGTCAAAGCCCAGGCGGCGGCCGAGCAGATGCCTGCCGAGCCGGTCAGCGGCCAGGGTGACGACATCACCGATGCCGAATTCGAGTCGCTGCTCGACCAGTTGCATGGCAAGGGCCAGTTCAGTGCCGAAGTGACGGCCCAGCCGGTGGCTGCCGCTGCCGAGCCGGCCAGCGATGAAATTACCGACGCCGAGTTCGAGTCGCTGCTGGATCAGTTGCATGGTAAAGGCACGTTCCAGGCCGATGCCTTGCCCGCAGCCAAGGCGGCGGCGCCTGTCGAACAAACATCTGCCATCACTGGCGACGACATCAGTGAGCACGAGTTCGAGGCGTTGCTGGACCAGCTGCATGGCAAGGGCAAGTTCAATGGCGACGTGGCTGCCGTCGATGCACCTGCCAGTGTTCAGGCCGCAGCCCCAGCCAGGGCCGAGGCGCCGGCGGTCGCCCGTCCTGCTGGCGCGGCGGCACCGGTTGCAGCGCCCAAGCCTGCCGCGGCCCCGCGGGCGCCAGCGGCGAGTGCCGACAAGCACGCGGTCAGCGAAGCGGAAACGACCGTCAGGGTCGATACCGCGCGCCTGGACGAGATCATGAACATGGTCGGCGAACTGGTGCTGGTGCGTAACCGTCTGGTACGCCTGGGCCTGAACAGCGGCGATGAAGCCATGTCCAAGGCCGTGTCGAACCTCGACGTGGTCACCGCCGACTTGCAGACGGCGGTGATGAAGACGCGCATGCAGCCGATCAAGAAAGTGTTCGGCCGCTTCCCGCGCCTGGTGCGTGACCTGGCGCGGCAGTTGAAGAAAGAGATCAACCTTGAACTGGTGGGCGAAGAAACCGACCTGGACAAGAACCTGGTCGAGGCGCTGGCCGACCCGCTGGTGCACTTGGTGCGCAACGCCGTGGACCATGGGGTGGAAATGCCCGATGAGCGCGAGGCCGCGGGCAAGGCGCGCACGGGGCGCGTCGTATTGTCTGCCGAGCAGGAAGGCGACCATATCCTGCTGTCGATTTCCGACGACGGCAAAGGCATGGACCCGAACGTACTGCGTGCCAAGGCCGTGGAAAAGGGCCTGATGGACAAGGACGCCGCCGACCGCCTGAGTGAGTCGGACTGCTACAACCTGATCTTCGCCCCGGGCTTTTCCACCAAGACCGAGATTTCCGACGTCTCCGGGCGGGGCGTGGGCATGGACGTGGTCAAGACCAAGATCTCCCAGCTCAACGGCTCGATCAACATCTACTCGGCCAAGGGGCAGGGCTCGAAGATCGTCATCAAGGTCCCGTTGACCCTGGCGATCATGCCCACCCTGATGGTGATGCTGGGCAACCAGGCGTTCGCCTTCCCTCTGGTCAACGTCAACGAGATCTTCCACCTGGACCTGTCGCGCACCAACGTGGTCGATGGCCAGGAAGTGGTGATCGTGCGGGACAAGGCGTTACCGCTGTTCTACCTCAAGCGCTGGCTGGTCCAGGGCCAGGTGCATGAAGAACAACACGAAGGTCACGTGGTGATCCTGTCGGTCGGCACCCAGCGCATCGGCTTTGTCGTCGATCAACTGGTGGGCCAGGAAGAAGTGGTAATCAAGCCTCTGGGCAAGATGTTGCAAGGCACCCCGGGGATGTCCGGGGCCACCATCACCGGCGACGGTCGCATTGCGCTGATTCTCGACGTCCCGAGCATGCTCAAGCGTTACGCCGCGCGGCGTATTTGATCTCGGTGGCGCCCCCTTGGCCGGGGGCGCCGCCTAACGGAGTGTTTATGGCAGTCAAGGTCCTGGTGGTGGATGATTCCGGTTTCTTCCGCCGCCGCGTCTCGGAAATCCTCTCGGGGGACTCGACGATCCAGGTAGTGGGCACTGCAACCAACGGCAAGGAAGCGATCGACCAGGCGCTTGCGCTCAAGCCCGATGTGATCACCATGGACTACGAGATGCCCATGATGGATGGCATCACGGCGGTGCGGCACATCATGCAAAGGTGCCCGACACCTGTGCTGATGTTCTCATCGCTCACCCATGAAGGCGCTCGGGTCACGCTCGATGCGCTCGATGCCGGGGCGGTGGACTACCTGCCGAAGAATTTCGAAGACATCTCGCGCAACCCCGAGAAGGTCAAGCAGATGCTGTGCGAGAAGGTGCATACCCTGTCGCGAAGCAATCGCCGCATGGCCAGTTACGCCCGCCCGGCGGTCGCGCCCGCTGCCGCCCCCGCGCCGACGCCCACAACAGCCACCAGCGCTGCAGCGTCGGCACCGGTGCGCAGCACCGCTGCCCCCGTCAGGCCGGCGGCTGCCCATTCGCCTGCGCCCAAGCGCAAGCCTTACAAGCTCGTTGCCATCGGCACCTCGACCGGGGGACCGGTGGCCTTGCAGCGCGTGCTCACGCAATTGCCAGGCAATTTCCCGGCGCCGATCGTGCTCATCCAGCACATGCCGGCAGCCTTCACCAAGGCCTTTGCAGAGCGCCTGGACAAGCTGTGCCGGATCAGCGTCAAGGAAGCCGAAGATGGCGACATTCTGCGCCCCGGGCTGGCGCTGTTGGCCCCCGGTGGCAAACAGATGATGATCGATGGCCGTGGAACCGTGAAGATTCTGCCCGGTGACGAGCGGCTCAACTACAAGCCCTGCGTGGACATTACCTTTGGCTCGGCAGCCAAGTCCTATGGCGACAAGGTGTTGTCCGTGGTACTGACGGGCATGGGCGCGGACGGTCGGGAAGGGGCGCGCCTGCTCAAGCAGGGTGGCAGCACGGTGTGGGCACAGGATGAAGCCAGCTGCGTGATTTATGGCATGCCCATGGCGATCGTCAAGGCCAACCTGGCCGATGCGGTGTACAGCCTCGACGATATTGGCCGGCACCTGGTGGAGGCGTGCGTCTGATGGACGTGCTCAGCCTGATCGGCCTGATCCTGGCTTTTGTCGCCATCGTGGGCGGTAACTTCCTCGAAGGCGGCCATGTGGGCGCCCTGATCAATGGGCCGGCAGCGCTGATCGTATTGGGCGGTACCCTGGCGGCAGCCTTGCTGCAATCGCCGCTCTCCTCGTTCAAGCGGGCCTTGCAGATCCTGCGCTGGATCCTGTTTCCACCGCGCGTCGATCTGCCGGGTGGGGTCGATCGCGTGGTGAACTGGAGCCTCACGGCGCGCAAGGAAGGCCTGCTCGGGCTGGAAGGGGTAGCCGATGGCGAGCCTGACCCTTACGCGCGCAAGGGCTTGCAGTTGCTGGTCGACGGCGCCGAGCCCGAAGCCATTCGCAGCATCCTCGAAGTGGATTTCCTGACCCAGGAGGGCCGTGACCTGCAGGCTGCCAAAGTCTTCGAGAGCATGGGCGGGTACGCTCCGACCATCGGAATCATCGGCGCGGTGATGGGGCTGATTCACGTCATGGGCAACCTGGCCGACCCGGCGCAACTGGGCAACGGCATCGCCGTTGCCTTCGTGGCGACCATCTACGGGGTCGCCAGCGCCAACCTGATCCTGTTACCCATCGCCAACAAGCTCAAGGCGCTGGTGCTGCGCCAGTCGCGTTACCGGGAAATGCTCCTCGAAGGCCTGCTGTCCATTGCCGAAGGCGAGAACCCGCGCTCGATCGAGCTGAAGCTGCAAGGCTTCATGGAGTAGCCCATGCGTCGTCGCCGTCATGCCGAGGAGCCGGAAAACCACGAACGCTGGCTGGTATCCTACGCCGACTTCATCACCTTGCTGTTCGCCTTTTTCGTGGTGATGTATTCGATTTCCTCGGTCAACGAGGGCAAGTACAAGGTGGTGTCCCAAGCCTTGCTGGGCGTGTTCAACGACCCTGAGCGCAGCATGAGGCCCATTCCCATCGGGGATGAGCGCCCGCTGACCGTGCGACCTGCCCAGCCCTTGGTCAAGGACAGCGAGCAGTCCGACGCTGGCCTGACGGCCGCCAGCAACGACCCGCTCAAGACCATCGCCGATGAAGTGCGCGACGCCTTTGGTGACCTCATCAAGGGTGATCAGATGACGATCCGGGGTAACGAGCTGTGGATCGAGATCGAGCTCAATTCCTCGTTGCTGTTCGGCAGTGGCGATGCCATGCCCAGTGACAATGCATTCGCCATCATCGACAAGGTGGCGGCCATTCTCAAGCCTTTCGCCAACCCGGTTCACGTCGAAGGCTTCACCGATAACCAGCCTATCCGTACGGCGCAATACCCGACCAATTGGGAGCTTTCCTCGGCCCGTGCCGCCAGTATCGTCAGGCTGTTGGCCATGGGCGGCGTGAACCCTGGGCGTATGGCCTCGGTGGGCTACGGCGAGTATCAGCCCGTGACGGGCAATGATACCCCCGAGGGCCGGGCCCGTAACCGGCGCGTGGTACTGGTGATATCCCGCAACCTTGAGGTGCGCCGCAGCCTGACCAGTACCGGTGCTGCCAATGCCACGCCTGATGCTGCACTGCGCCGGGCTGGCACACAAAGTGCACCGGCAAGCTCAGCAGCGGTGGCAGGCCAGTGACTCGTCAATTCTCTGTCGCCCCATTGGCGGATGTCCATGCACGGCGCCTGACCGACAGCCATCCACGCCTTTCATTTTCCAGCAAGGCAGCGGGCACACCACGCGCCCTGCCTCACCCACGGACAGAGTTTGCCTGATGAGAGTCTGGGCAGTAGCCAATCAAAAAGGTGGCGTCGGCAAGACCACCACCACCATCGCCCTGGCTGGCCTTCTGGCCGACGCCGGCAAGCGTGTAATCGTCGTCGATCTTGATCCGCATGGGTCGATGACCAGCTATTTCGGGCATAATCCCGATGCGCTGGAGCACAGCTGCTACGACCTGTTCCTGCACAAGGGCAGCGTTCCGGACGGGCTGCCGGGGCAGTTGCTGTTGCCAACCAGTGACGAGCGCATTTCATTGCTTCCCTCTAGCACTGCCCTTGCTGTGCTGGAGCGTCAATCGCCTGGTCAGAACGGTTTGGGGCTGGTCATCGCCAAGAGTCTGGCGCAGTTGTGGCAAGACTTCGACTTCGCATTGATCGACAGCCCCCCTTTGCTAGGGGTGTTGATGGTCAATGCGCTGGCGGCCAGCCAGCAACTGGTCATCCCGGTGCAGACCGAGTTCCTGGCCGTCAAGGGACTTGAGCGCATGGTCGGCACCCTTGCCATGATCAACCGCTCCCGGCGCCAGGCGCTGCCTTACCAGATCGTGCCGACGTTGTTCGACCGACGTACCCAGGCGTCCCTGGGAACGCTCAAGTTGCTGCGCGATGCCTACGGCGAACAGGTATGGCAGGGCTACATTCCCGTGGACACGCGGCTGCGCGATGCCAGCCGCAAGGGCGTCACGCCGTCGCAATTCGACAACAAGAGCCGAGGGCTGGTGGCCTATCGGGCGCTGCTCAAGCACTTGTTGACCTACAAGCCCGCGGCGCAGGTGGCCTGATGACACAAACACGGCAAGTGAGCAGCAAGCCCCAGTTGGCCCTGCAGTCCTATCTTGACGGTCTGCTCCAGGAAGCCACCGAGCCCTTGGAGACGCCGCCACCGCCAGGCGCGGCTGATGACTTCGCCCTGGCGGTGCGCCAGGAGCAGGCCCGCGATGCGCGTCAGCCTGGCCAGGCCACGCAGGCACAACCGGCGCCGCCCGCACCTGAGCGGCCGTTCGCCGAGCCCAGGCTTGCGGTGTTGCCTAGCGTCATACCTGTGCAGCCGCCCGTGGTGGCGGTGGTGGAACAGGCAGTGGTGGCCGAGGCCAGCATCCCGGTCTTGACTGATACCCCGGCTGTGGAGCCGGCAATGCCCCTGGTGGACGTCCACCTGCCTGCACCGGATGTGCCCGTACCGCCGGCCACCGTCGATGGGCGCCCGGCCTGGGCTGCCGAGCCGTTCGAGTGCCTGCTGTTCGATGTGGCCGGCCTGACCTTGGCCGTGCCGCTGGTGTGCCTGGGCTCGATCTACACCTTGGCCGACCGCGAGCTGACGCCGCTGTTCGGGCAGCCCGAGTGGTTCCTGGGCATCCTCACCTGCCAGGCTGGCAACCTCAAGGTGCTCGACACCGCGCGCTGGGTCATGCCTGACCGCTACCGCGATGATTTCCGCCAGGGCCTGCAATACGTCATTTCTGTCCAGGGCTACGAGTGGGGGCTGGCTGTGCATCAGGTCAGCCGCTCGCTGCGCCTGGACCCGTCCGAGATCAAGTGGCGTAGCCAGCGGGGCCAGCGGCCGTGGCTGGCCGGCACGGTCATTGAACACATGTGTGCACTGCTGGACGTGGCGGAGCTGGCCGAGTTGATCGCCAGCGGCGCCGTCAAGCAGTTGCACGCCAAACAGCACATCACACCGAACACACCGCCAAAGGCGGATTTCAAGGGGTAGGGGAATGAAAAAGTCGTCCGCACAAGGTTCTGAAGATCCGATCCTGCAGTGGGTTACCTTCCGTCTGGACAACGAGTCCTACGGCATCAACGTGATGCAGGTACAAGAAGTGCTGCGCTACACGGAAATCGCCCCGGTACCGGGTGCGCCCAGCTATGTGCTGGGTATCATCAACCTGCGCGGCAACGTGGTGACCGTGATCGACACGCGCCAGCGCTTCGGGCTGATGCCAACCGAGGTCACCGACAACACCCGCATCGTCATCATCGAAGCTGACAAGCAAGTGGTCGGCATTCTGGTCGATAGCGTCGCCGAGGTGGTGTACCTGCGCCAGTCCGAGATCGAAACCGCGCCCAACGTCGGCAACGAAGAATCGGCCAAGTTCATCCAGGGCGTGTGCAACAAGAATGGCGAATTACTGATTCTGGTCGAGCTGGACAAGATGATGACCGAGGAAGAGTGGTCGGAACTGGAGAACATCTGACTTGATTTTCGAGGTCGGCGTCATCTTACTGGCCCTGCTGTGGGCCTTGAGCCTGTGGTTCTTCCTGAACTACACCAAGCGTCAGCGCGAGCTGGCTGCGCAGCAGGCCATTGGCGATGCCTTGCGCGACCAGCGTATCAAGGACCTCGGCAAGCGGCTCGATGACTACCAGAACGTCACCGTGCGCATGGGCGACGCCATCCATGAGCTGCGCGGTGCGGTGGCCACGCTGCCCGACCGGCTGGAACGGCTGGAGCAGCGTGACCCGAGCAGCGTCACCTTCACCCAGGCTGCACGGCTGGTCGGCATGGGCGCTAGCGTGTCGGAACTCACCGAAACCTGCGGCCTGACCCAGGCCGAGGCCGAGCTGATGAGCAAGCTGCATCGCAACGACTGAACATCAGGGCGGCGCAAGTCGCCCTGTGCGTTTCAAGGTTTGCCCCACGAATGGTAGTTGCCCACTTGTGCAACATTGCCCAGTGCCAAGTCGTGGGTAATCGCCGCCTTTACCGCCTGCGTCTTGCCAATGGTCAGAAACAGCGGTTTGGTCTGTGGCAATGTGTGCAGGTTGGTGAGTTGGCGCAAGCGGTAGAGCCGGGGTAAGTGCTGATCGATCACATCATTGAGCACTGCGGGGCCCGTCAAGTGATTCAGGCGTCTGGCATACGCCTTGAAACCAGCAGTGCCGGTGATGGGCCTGTGCTGATAAAAGTCTGGCATGGCCTGGTAGCGTTCGCGCATGAGATCGCTGATCGCCTGCAGGTTGGGGTTTGAAGGATGAGTGCCAATCATGTTGGTGTTGTAGTGGCAGTGCATGCCGAGCGTATCGTTGTTTGTAGGGTCACCCAGGATGAAACCGTCCTGTGTCGTGGCCAGTTCGACGGTTTCAATAGCAGCGCGAGTAGGGTCCTGCGGTGCCTCGGGATGGGGTAGCAGCGAATCGTCGACATCCATGTAGATGCCCCCCAAACTGTCGAGCATTGAATAGCGCAAGATGTCCGATGCCGAAGCGTAATTGGCCCCAGGATCGCTGGTGGCATGCTGGTATTGCTCGAAATTCACGCTTTCAGTGAAGTGCGCATAGAACGGCTGCTCCTCCAAAGGCAGCACTTCAAGCCTGGGCGCGCGTTCATTGAGCAGTTGCCGATTGGCTTCAAAGGCCTGGGGTTCTGCCTTGGACAAGTACAGGCGGTAAGTGTAATTGCTGTTGCTCAGGCGCTCTGCGTTGGCGGCCAAGTTGTCTACAAGCTCAGGCGCGATGATCTTGTTGCCTACCCATAGGCTGGAAATGGTTTTGGGAATAGGCTGAGCCGCCGAGTGGTCGACGGCAGGGATATCGAGCGGTAATGGCAGATCAATACCAAGGCCCCTGAGCGTTGCCGAGCGCATTTCGTCGGTAACCGGGCGCGTCGTGATATCCACTGGGGTAAGGCCACGACGGCCCGGGGTCACCTGGTAATAGGTTGGGTCCACATCGTTGACTGCATCATCGACGATGAAAGCATCGTGTTCACTGTCGTACAGCACGTTTGCGTTGTAACCGCCGATTTCCCCTTGCAGCTGCGCGGGTCCCTGCTCACTGACAGGTATTCGGATGATGGAGCGCGCGACCGGGCTATCGTCAGCCGGCACGGGCTGCAGCGCATCGCCGAAGAAATCACCGATCTCCGGCTCGGAAAAATGCGGTGGGTTTATCGGGCTCAGCGGGTAGCCCAATTGGTCGTTCAAACGGATGGGCGTGAAGAAGCGCGAGCGTTGTGCGCAGAACACTTCTGTTGCGCGCGTCGTGGCCTCGCCAACCAGGGGGAGGGCGTTGAACAGTCCGTAAACCGTGTCGCTGACGCCCTGCGCTTTGTCCTCCAGTGTCTTGCCATTGATGGCCTGATCCAGGCCCAAGCCAAACTGAGCGGCGCCTGCCAACGCAAGCATAGGTGCCAGGGCAGGAATCACGATCGCCAGTGGTGCCAGTAAATTGATCGAGGCGAGCACATAGCCTCGCCATTTTGCCTTGGTCACGGCTTGGTCACTGGTGATGATGAAGTCCGCATCGGCGTAACTGCGCACGCGCTGACGCTCAGTAAGCACGGCAAACAAGTCATCCTTGATCGACGGGCTGTACTGTTTGGTCTTGTAGTAGACGTATTGCCGCGGCGGCCACTGACCATCGGTTGTGAAACCGGAACGATTGGGCGATCGATGATAAACGGCAGGATAGGCGCCTAACCCCTCGAGCGCCGTATCCAAGCCGCTGAAGTCCAGCCCGTCTGGCGTATCGGCTAGCCGGAAATATCGGCGCAGTGCCTCACGCTTCTCTGCAACGCGGCACTGGTCACCAAACCAGTCTTTCATGCTGTCCAGGCTTGCGAACTCATGGAAAGGCGAGGCATTACCTGGAAGGTACAGCACCACCCCGCGCCTGTGCTGGTCAGCGATTGCGATCAGGTCGGTGGCTGTGTAGCCATAGACATTGAGCGCCCGGATTCTGAGACTGGTAGCGCGAGGCGCCAGGCCTGCTGCTTCCCAGAGCATCTGGCGCGCCGTGTCGCTGAGCGAGCCCTCTTGCACTTGCTTGTTGCAAGCCGCTACGAAGCCGATTTGCAGGCATTGCTGGTGGCTGTCACGGGCGTTGTGCCAGTAATCGTCGAGCATGGCGACGAAACGGGTGTGAAAATCCAGCTCCCAGATGGCGTGCTGCATGGCTTCGACGTCGATGGGCAGGTGGGTCGAGCTGTCGTAGCGTGCGGGTTGGGTTCTGCGGAACAGCCCATTGAAGACCGAATAGGCAGGCCTGTTGTCCAGCACGCTATTCTCGGGCAGGCGGTTGACGATTTTGAACGGGCGCGATGGCATGTGACCTGCCCACTCGCCAGGAAGCAGCTGCCCCAACAGATTCTTGCAGGTTTCCCCCTGCCAGTTCGACAGCACCGCCTGGGTCAGCGAAAGCCGTTGCATCACGACGGCCTCATCGCCCCGGTAGTGCAAGGTGACGACATCCGTCTGATCCGGATCCAGGTCATGGCCTTGCCGCTGAGCCCACTCGCGTATAGCAGCGGCGGCCTGGCGATCTGGGCGCGGTATGTTGCGCAGGTGATTACGCACGTACCGTTGGCCGACTGAGTTGACGAAGGTAGTAGCCATGGTTATCGACTCATGTAGTGGATAGAGCCGATACAGTGTCGATGCGCCTGCAGTTTTGGGTCGTAGCCAACTACTACCCTTCAGGCAAACGCAAGTGCGCCGGGGTAATGTCCCTCGGCTCAGCCGGGGTGTCCTCGAAGCCCGGTGGTACTTTGCCGCGCAGCTGCCAGGCGAAAGCGATGACTTCGGCGATGGTCAGATACAGCGCCTCAGGGATCTGTTCGCCCAGTTCAAGACGCGCCAGTAAACGAACCAGCTCAGGGTTTTCATAAATGGGCACTTCATGTTCGCGGGCCAGGGCCAGGATGGCGTCTGCCAACTCATCGTCACCTTTGGCGCTCAGTGTCGGCGCCTGCTGCCCGTCGTAGCTCAGCGCCACGGCCTGACGCGGGTTAGGGTTACTCATGCGTTTTCATCTACCCAACGTTGTTCGACCCTGGTACGTGAGCCTTGTGCAGGCCTGCCGGGGTAGCAGTGCAGATCATCGACCAGCAGACCGCGGGCCAGCAGGCGCTCACGCAGCGCGCCAAGCTGCCCTTCGATCAGGCGGGCGGTCTGTTCGCGCTCGGCCCACAGCTGGCCGTTCAGACGGCCCTGTGTCAGCTGGGCCTGGACTTGAAGCGGCCCGAGCGGCGGCAGATCGAAAGCCAGCTCGATACGCCACAACGGTTGCAGCGTTTCAGGCGCCTCACGCTCGCGATCGGCTTGCTGCTGAGGTGTCTCTTCGCGCTGAAGCTTGATTTGCAAGGGCACGAAATCCTGTCCATGGCGAATGGGCACTTCGGTCTGCCAAGTGGTCTGCAGGTTGCCGTTTTCCAGCGTGCCGCTTTGCTGCAGGCTGCTCATGGCGTGGCTTTGCAGGCGAGAGACGGCGGCCGCTGCCAGGCGCAGCAGCTGTTCCAGGTCCCCTTCTTCTTCCATCGCCTGCAATAACCTGGAGGGGAGGGGGAACGCGCCGGGCTGGGGTTTGGGGCTTACCCGCTCCAGCATGCCCAGGGCGTTTCGGACCAGGGCGGGCATGGCCGCGGCCACGCTCGCCGCTGGTGGGCCGAGGGCGCTACTGGCACTGATCTGGTTGATCAATTGCAGCATGTTTGCCTTGAGGTCAGTGGCCAGCGTGGCTGTCGCCCCTGTCATCAACTTGGCCTCGAGAAAGGCGCCGCTGTTGAGCAACGCCTGAGCAACGGCTTTGGCATCCCCCAGTTGCTGGACTGTCGGCAGCGCGCCAAGCAATCGTTCGACGGTCGTGCGCAGCGCGCTGTCAGTCCCGGCGTCGCGTGCCAACTGTTGCAAACCGGCCAGCAGGCCCGGCAGCGACGCCTGACGGTTCTGCTGGCTGCCAAGGTGCTGGGCGATGCCCAATTGATCCTGCCTGCCGGCCAGGGGGACGAACTGCAGCGACTGGTCGCCCTGTACGCTTGCACTGAGCAGACTGCCGATTGCCAACGGCCGGGGGCTGTCCACGGCCAGCACGGCACCGGCTTGGGCGGTATTGAGAAGGCTCACCAGCGCGCGATAGCTTGCAGGCTGACCCGGTACTTCAGGGAGTAGTTGGTTGGTCATGACCTTACCCTGCACCAGGGTACCGACCGGTACCTGCGTAGTATCCAGGCGGGTGAGGGTTGCGATTTGGCTAGCGCTGGCCTGCTGCAGCAAAATGGCCAGACGCCCGGCTTCAGGTTGGCTGACGGTCACTTGGCTGCCCTGGGGCAAAGGCTGGCTGGCGCTGGCTTGCAGTTGAGTCTGCAGACCGTTGGCTTGCAGCAAGCGCAACACCAACTGGAACTCCTGGCCAGTCTGGCGCATGGCAACCACCTCGGCCTGCGCCGTCTCCCCAGGGCTCAGCAAACCCGGTTGAGCCTGGGTGAGGCGCAGCAATTCGCCGGTTATGGCAGCCTTGATCGCTTGGGCTCCAGTGACGGTTTGCGGGCCGAGACTATTGATTTCAGTCATGATTGTATACAACCTTAGGCGCTCAGCCTCTTGGCAGCAGGGCTGTGCATGTAATAATGCCGCCCGCCCATAGTTGCCACTGTAACGGCAGCGCATCGGGCGACTTGAGTGGCAGGGCTCCGGGCACCGTCACCCGAACCCTAGAACGATAAGGCGAAACCGTGACCCTTCATCTTCAAGCCGTGGGCCTGGCCTGCGAGCGCGACTGGCGTCTGCTGTTCGAACACCTTGCCTTCGAGCTGCGACCCGGCGACATGCTACAGATCAGCGGCCCCAACGGCAGCGGCAAGACCAGCCTGCTGCGTCTGCTGGCTGGCCTGATGCAGCCGACCGCCGGTCAGATCCTGCTCGGTGGCCGTCCGCTGGATGAACAGCGGCATGCGTTGGCCAGCAGCCTTGTGTGGATTGGCCATGCTGCGGGCATCAAGGAACTGCTCACGGCCGAAGAGAACCTGACCTGGCTGTGCGCGCTGCACCGTCCAGCCAGCCGCGAACAGATCTGGCAGGCCCTGGCTGCCGTTGGGCTGCGTGGTTTCGAGGACGTGCCCTGCCATACTTTGTCGGCAGGGCAGCAACGCCGCGTGGCCCTGGCGCGCCTGCACTTGGCAGCTGCGCCGTTGTGGATCCTGGACGAACCGTTCACTGCCCTGGACAAACAGGGTGTCGCGGACCTGGAGGCCCACTTGGCCAGCCATTGCGAACACGGTGGCACCGTGGTGCTGACCACCCACCACACCTTGTCCCACACGCCTGCGGGCTACCGAGAACTCAACCTGGGGCAATGGGCAGCATGAGCGTCTTCACCCTGTTGTTGCGGCGCGAGGCGCGGTTGCTGTTCCGCCGTCCTGCGGAGCTTGCCAACCCTCTGGTGTTCTTCGCCATCGTGGTGGCCTTGTTCCCCTTGGCGGTTGGCGCGCAGACCCAGATGTTGCAGAACCTGTCCCCGGGGCTGGTGTGGGTGGCCGCATTGCTGGCGGTGTTGTTATCGCTCGATGGCCTGTTTCGCAGCGATTTCGAAGACGGTTCACTGGAGCAGTGGGTGCTCTCGCCGCATCCGCTGGCACTGATGGTGTTGGCCAAGGTGCTGGCGCACTGGTTGTTCTCCGGGCTTGCGCTGGTGTTGCTGTCACCTTTGCTGGCGCTGATGCTCGGCTTGCCTGGGCATTGCCTGCCTGTGCTACTGGGCTCGCTGTTGCTGGGTACGCCGGTATTGAGCCTGTTGGGCGCGGTGGGCGCCGCGCTGACCGTCGGCCTCAAGCGCGGCGGTTTGTTGCTGGCGTTGCTGATCCTGCCGTTGTATATCCCTGTATTGATCCTGGGCAGTGGTGCCTTGCAGGCGGCGTTGCAGAATATGCCCGCCACTGGCCAACTGCTCTGGCTCGCCAGCCTGACGGCCCTGGCCGTGACCCTGGCACCCTTTGCGATCGCCGCCGGCCTGAAAATCAGCGTCGGCGAATAACGAGCCTGGGCTTTGAAGCCTGGCCAATACCCTGGATGCACCCTGATGAAAATGAGCTGGACGTGGTTTCACAAGCTGGGCTCTCCGAAATGGTTCTACGCCATTAGCGGGCGCATGTTGCCCTGGCTGTCCATCGCTGCCGTTGTATTGCTAGTGGTTGGCACGGTCTGGGGGCTGGTCTTTGCGCCCCAGGACTACCAGCAGGGCAACAGCTTTCGCATCATCTATATCCATGTCCCGGCAGCGATGCTGGCGCAGTCCTGTTATGTCCTGCTGGCGGTGGCCGGTGTGGTGGGGCTGGTGTGGAAGATGAAGCTGGCCGATGTCGCCCTGCAATGCGCCGCCCCCATCGGCGCCTGGATGACCGCCGTGGCGCTGGTGACCGGGGCCATCTGGGGCAAGCCAACCTGGGGCAGCTGGTGGGTGTGGGATGCGCGCCTTACCTCGATGCTCATCCTCTTGTTCCTGTACTTCGGCATCATTGCGCTGGGCCAGGCAATCAGTAATCGTGACAGCTCGGCGAAAGCCTGCGCCGTGCTGGCCATCGTTGGGGTGGTGAACATCCCCATCATCAAGTATTCGGTCCAGTGGTGGAACACGCTGCATCAGGGCGCCACTTTCACCCTGACCGAAAAGCCCGCGATGCCCGCCGACATGTGGTTGCCGCTGTTGTGTACGGCGCTGGGCTTCTACTGCTTTTTCGGCGCGGTGCTTCTGATGCGCATGCGCCTTGAGGTGCTCAAGCGCGAGGCGCGTGCCAGTTGGGTGAAGGAAGAGGTATCGAACAGCCTGGGTGGGAGGGCCGTGCCATGAGTTTCGCCAGTTTCGGCGACTTTATCGCCATGGGTCATCACGGCCTTTATGTGTGGTCGGCCTACGGCATCTGCGCCGCTGTGCTGGCGCTCAACGTCGCCGTACCGGTGCTGGCCCGGCGCCGTTACCTGCAAGAAGAGGCGCGCCGCTTGCGCCGGGAGAAAACGCAGTGAATCCGCAGCGCAAGAAACGCCTGTTGCTCATCATCGGTCTGCTGGTCGGCGTGGGGGTTGCCGTGGGCTTTGCCCTCACTGCCTTGCAACAGAACATCAACCTGTTCTACACCCCCACCCAGATCGCCAATGGCGAGGCTCCGCTGGACACGCGTATCCGCGCTGGCGGCATGGTCGAACAGGGCTCGGTGCAACGTTCCTCCGACTCGCTGGACGTGCGTTTCGTGGTCACCGATTTCAACAAGTCCGTGCCCATCACGTACCGCGGCATCCTTCCGGACCTGTTCCGTGAAGGGCAGGGCATCGTGGCCTTGGGCAAGCTCAACGGCGACGGCGTGGTGGTGGCCGACGAAGTGCTGGCCAAGCATGACGAAAAGTACATGCCTCCTGAAGTCAGCAAGGCGCTGAAGGAAAGCGGCCAGGCGTCAGCCCAGACGGGGGCGCGGCCATGAACGCAGCGCTGGTGATACCTGAACTCGGTCAACTGTCGATGATTCTGGCCATCTGTTTCGCTGCGGTGCAGGCCAGCCTGCCGCTGCTCGGGGCGTGGCGTGGTGACAGCTTGTGGATGAGCCTGGCGCGGCCCGCAGCCTGGGGGCAGTTCGCCTTCCTGACGTTCGCGTTCGCGTGCCTGACCCACGCCTTCATGACCGACAACTTTTCGGTTGCCTACGTGGCCAGCAACTCGAACAGCGCATTACCCTGGTACTACAAGTTCAGCGCAGTCTGGGGGGCGCATGAAGGCTCCCTGCTGCTCTGGGCGCTGATTCTGGGGGGCTGGACCTTTGCCGTGTCGGTGTTCTCGCGGCAATTGCCCCAGGTGATGCTCGCCCGGGTGCTGGCGGTCATGGGCATGATCAGCGTGGGCTTTCTGAGCTTTTTGATCATCACCTCCAACCCGTTCCAGCGCCTGCTGCCTCAGGTGCCTGTCGATGGCCGTGACCTCAACCCGCTGCTGCAGGACATTGGCCTGATCGTGCATCCGCCAATGCTGTACATGGGCTATGTCGGCTTTTCGGTCGCCTTCGCCTTTGCCATCGCCGCCTTGCTCGGCGGGCGTCTGGATGCCGCCTGGGCCCGGTGGTCGCGGCCCTGGACCCTGGTAGCCTGGGCCTTCCTGGGCGTGGGTATCACCCTGGGTTCCTGGTGGGCGTACTACGAACTGGGCTGGGGTGGCTGGTGGTTCTGGGACCCGGTGGAAAACGCATCGTTCATGCCCTGGCTGGTAGGGACGGCGCTGATCCACTCCCTGGCGGTGACAGAGAAGCGCGGGGTGTTCAAAAGCTGGACCGTTCTGTTAGCCATCGCTGCGTTCTCACTGAGCCTGCTAGGGACGTTCCTGGTGCGTTCCGGGGTGCTCACCTCTGTGCATGCCTTTGCCGCCGACCCCTCGCGCGGCATTTTCATTCTGTTCTTCCTGCTGTTCGTGGTCGGCGGCTCGCTGACCCTGTTCGCCCTGCGTGCGCCGGTGGTCAAGAGCCAGGTGGGGTTCGCCCTGTGGTCGCGCGAAACCCTGCTGCTGGCGAACAATCTGGTTCTGGTGGTTGCAGCGTCGATGATCCTGCTAGGCACCTTGTACCCGCTGGTGCTCGACGCCCTGACCGGCGCCAAGCTTTCGGTAGGCCCGCCTTATTTCGATGCCCTGTTCCTGCCGCTGATGGCACTGCTGATGCTGGTGCTGGGGGTAGGGGTAGTGGTGCGGTGGAAGGATACGCCTGGCAAGTGGCTGCTGGGCATGATGACGCCGGTCCTCGTCGGCAGCGCCGTGCTGGCGCCGGTGGCGGGCCTGATCGTCGACGATTTCGACTGGCAGGTACTGACCACGTTCGCTCTGG
Organism: Pseudomonas fulva NBRC 16637 = DSM 17717; assembly: GCF_000730565.1. GTDB lineage: Bacteria > Pseudomonadota > Gammaproteobacteria > Pseudomonadales > Pseudomonadaceae > Aquipseudomonas > Aquipseudomonas fulva. The sequence continues at coordinate 209,894 of NZ_BBIQ01000003.1, forward strand.
CTGCCTGGGTGGTGCTCGGAGGGCTGCGCGATGTGTTCGACAAGACGCGCCACAAAGGGCTGCTCAAGGGGCTGCCTGGGCTGGGGCGCAGTTACTGGGGGATGCAGGTCGCTCACCTGGGGCTTGCGGTGTGTGCCCTCGGGGTGGTGCTGTCGAGCAACAATAGCGCCGAGCGTGATCTGCGAATGGCTCCGGGCGAAAGCGTGGAGCTGGGCGGTTATCACTTCCTGTTCCAGGGCGCCAGGCACTTCGAAGGGCCCAACTTCATTTCCGACAAGGGCACAGTGGTGGTCAGCCGCGAGGGTCGTCCTGTGGCCACCCTGCACCCGGAGAAACGCTTGTATACCGTGCAGCAGTCGATGATGACCGAGGCCGGGATCGACGCAGGCTTTACCCGCGACCTGTACGTGGCCCTCGGGGAGCCTTTGGAAAACGGTGCCTGGGCGGTGCGTGTGCATATCAAGCCCTTTGTTCGCTGGATCTGGCTGGGCGGTCTGTTGACGGGCCTAGGCGGATTGCTGGCGGCCCTCGACCGGCGCTACCGCGTCAAGGTCAAGTCCCGGGTGCGTGAGGCCCTGGGCGTGTCTGGAGCAGTTGCATGAAACGTTGGTTGATGGTGGTGCCCCTGGCGGTGTTCCTGCTGGTGGCGGTGTTCCTGTACAAGGGTTTGTTTCTCAAGCCCGATGAATTGCCCTCGGCAATGATCGGCAAACCGTTCCCGGTCTTTTCGCTGGCTTCCACCCAGGGCGACCGTACGCTTACCCAGGCAGACCTGCAGGGCCGGCCTGCGCTGGTCAACGTCTGGGCCACCTGGTGTGCGTCGTGCAAAGTCGAGCATCCTTATCTCAACCAGCTGGCTTCCCAGGGTGTGGTCATCTACGGGGTGAACTACAAGGACGACAACGCCGCAGCGCAGAAGTGGCTGACCGAGTTCCACAACCCCTACCTGCTCGACATCAGCGACGAGCAGGGCAGCCTAGGTCTGGACCTGGGTGTGTACGGTGCGCCGGAGACGTTCCTGATCGATGGCGATGGCGTGATTCGGTACAAGCATGTGGGCGTGGTCGACGCCAGCGTTTGGCGAGAACAGTTGGCGCCACGCTACCAGGCGCTGCTCGACGAGGCGACACCATGAAGCGCTGGTTCGCAGCCCTGGCCTTGAGCCTGTGCGTGGGTGGGGTAGCCAAGGCCGCCATCGATACCTACCAGTTTCGTGACCAGGCCGAGCGTGAGCGCTACCAACAACTGACCAAGGAATTGCGCTGCCCCAAGTGTCAGAACCAGGATATCGCCGACTCCAACGCACCCATTGCGGCTGACCTGCGCCGGGAAATATTCCGCATGCTGGGGGAGGGCAAGAGCAACCAGCAGATCGTCGACTTCATGGTGGACCGTTATGGCGACTTCGTGCGCTACAAGCCGGCGCTGAGCGGCCGGACCTGGTTGCTCTGGTTCGGCCCGGGCATTCTGCTGGCCGGCGGGTTCGCCGTATTGGCGGTGATTGTACGGCGTCGTCGCCTGGCGTCCGTGCAAGGCACTGATGAATTGTCAGCCGAGGAGCGCGCACGGCTGGCCAACCTGCTGGAAAAAGAACGTACCCATGACTGAATTCTGGCTTAGCGCGGGCTTGTTGCTGCTCGCGGCCCTCAGCTTTCTGCTGATCCCGATCCTGCGTGGCCATCGCCGCCAGCAGGAGCAAGACCGAACAGCGCTCAACGTGGCGCTCTATCAGGAACGCATCGACGCGCTGGCCGCGCAGCAAGCATCGGGTGTGCTCGATGACCTGCAATTGAATCAGGGCCGCGATGAAGCCGCCCGGGAGTTGCTGGCCGACACCGAGGGCGCCGAACCCGCCAGGCAGCGTCAATTGGGCAAGGCCTTGCCTTTGCTGGCAGCCGTCCTGGTGCCGCTGCTGGCGTTAGGGCTGTACCTGCACTTCGGTGCGGCGGACAAAGTGGCCCTGACCCAGGAATTTGCCCAGGCACCGAAGTCGATGGAAGAGATGACGGCACGTCTGGAGCGAGTGGTCCAGGCACAACCTGATTCAGCCGAGGCCGTGTACTTCCTGGGCCGTGCCTACATGGCCGAACAACGCCCTGCCGAGGCGGCCCGCACGTTCGAGCGCGCAGTGGCCATGGCCGGTCGCCAGCCCGAGTTACTGGGCCAGTGGGCCCAGGCCCTGTATTTCGCGGCCGACAAGCGCTGGAGTGCGCAACTGCAGGCATTGACTGACGAAGCGCTCAAAGCCGACCCCAACGAGGTCACCAGCCTGGGCCTGCGTGGAATTGCGGCATTTGAAGGTGAGCGCTATCAGGAGGCTATCGCGTACTGGAAGCGGTTGTTGGCGCAGTTGCCGCAAGGAGATGCTTCGCGCGCTGCATTGCAGGGTGGCATTGACCGTGCGGCCGAGCGGTTGGGCACTCAGACCGCTCAGGTGCCGGCACCCGCTGCGGTGCGTTTGAAGGTGCGGGTGGAATTGGCGCCGGCTTTGCGGGACAAGGTAAAGGCACAGGACACCGTCTTCATTTTCGCCCGCGCCAGCAGTGGCCCGCCCATGCCGCTTGCCGCCAAGCGGGTGACGGTGGCGCAATTGCCGATCGAGGTCGAGCTTTCAGATGCGGATGCGATGATGGCGCAGATGAAACTGTCCGATTTCGCCGAAGTCCAACTGGTTGCGCGTGTTTCCAAGGATGGGCAGCCGACCCGTGGTGAGTGGGTTGGCCAGAGCGCGCCTTTGCCCAATACGACCCAGGCCCAGCAGCGCCTGATCATCGACAGCCCTGATTCGTAAGAGAGTTTCCTATGCACGCGACGGTACGCCTCACCCTGATCACCCTGGCGCTGGGTTTGTCGGCCTGTACGGTGCATGGGCCTTCTTCGCAGCCTGAGCCTGAACCACCGATCGAACGGCTGCCGCCCAAGGGCCCGGTGGTCACGCCGCTGCCGGGTGGGCAGCCTACAGGGCCTGGGAGCAAGCCTGCACCGCCAGCCAAGCCAGTGCCGCGCACCTCGGCAAGCTTTGCGCCGCCGCCGGGCGGGGCGAGCCATTGGGACCCCAAGTTGGGCGTGTATGTGTTGGACAAGAAGCCCAATACCTTCTATCGCCAGCGAACGTATTACCGGTTCGACAATGGCTGGAGCTGGTCGGTGAGCCCGGATGGACCGTGGCAGCAGACCGACAGCAGTGGTGTGCCTGGGGGGCTGGGGCGGGCTTTTGGGCAGTAGTTTTTTCGACACCCGGCCGGCCGCACGCGACGCACAGCAGCCTTAGTTATATAGGCGTTCTAACCGACAACCTGGGGCCGCTGCGCGGCCCATCGCGGCACAAGACCGCTCCTACATGAAATGGGATTGCCTTGTAATATTGTGCAAAGCAGTTGCACCGCAATGAGCAAAATGAATGCTTGGTACCCAAGACACTTCATCCCAAAGAGCGCCAGTCCATTGAAATAGCCGCTCTTGATCTTGATCTTGATCTTGATCTTGATCTTGATCTTGATCTTGCTTCTAAGCGCGCGGTAGTTCAGACCCCGCAGATCGCGACTTCAGGAGGCCGAGCGCAGGGCTTGCGGAGGGAGGTGACAGGCATGGATGCCTGTCAAGCGCTGGGCCCCAGGATGGGGCCTGCAGCGCGGTCCTCCCGGGAGCAAGCCCGGAGCGAGGGAACCCCGGAGCGCAGCGTAGGGGCCGGATGATAGGAGCAGGCGGTTTTTGCTTACTTTTTGACAAGACAAAAAGTGAGCCGCCGTAAGGGCGGAAGGGTGACTGTGCGCCACCCTAGCCAATGAATACCTACTCAATATAAATGCCCATGCTAACAATCCAAATCCAGCCTCAAAGACCTGAGCCCCAAGTCCCAGGTTCAAAGTCCCAAGTCCCAAGTCCAAAGTTCAAAAACCGCAGGGTCCAATTCAAGATCAAGCTAATTACAAAGCGCCCGCCCCCAAATCCCACTCCCGCCTCCCATACAGCCCCACCCATAATACCCATTGACTCCACCACCCACCCCCTCCGCATAATCCCCAACCCACCCGGAGGCATCATGCACAAGACAATCCTGGTCCTGGTCGAAACCGTAGACACCTACCTACCCCTGCTGACAAACGCCGGCTACCACCTCATCCTCGCCCAGACCCCCGACCTGCGCACCCAGGCCATCGAGCAAAACGGCCCCCGCATCGACGCCGTCCTCACCCGCGGCCCCCTCGGCCTGACAGCCAAGGAAATCGACGCACTGCCCAACCTGCAGATCATCTGCGTCATCGGCGCCGGCTATGAGCAGGTCGACCTGCAAGCCGCCCGTGCCCGCCACATCACCGTCACCAACGGCGCCGGCGCCAACGCCAACGCCGTGGCCGATCACGCCATGGCCATGCTCCTGGCACTGCTGCGCAACATCCCGCAAGCCGACGCCAGTACCCGCGCTGGCCAATGGCAGCGCGTGATCAGCCCATCGGTCACAGGTAAACGCCTGGGCATTCTGGGCATGGGCGCCGTTGGCCAGGCCATTGCCAAGCGCGCACACCAGGGGTTCGACATGCCCGTGAGCTACTACAACCGAACACCACGACCGGCGTTGCCCTACACCGGCCATGACAGCGTCCCGGCCCTGGCTGAGGCAGTCGATATTCTCGTGGTCGCCACACCCGGCGGCGCCGACACTCGCCACCTGGTGAATGCACAGGTGCTGAAGGCGCTCGGCCCCCAGGGCTACCTGGTCAACATCGCTCGGGCCAGCGTCGTCGATACCCAGGCCCTGACCCAGGCACTGCAGAGCGGTCAATTGGCCGGTGCGGCCCTGGACGTGTTCGACGAGGAACCTGATGTTCCCGACACCCTCAAGTCGCTTCCGAACACGGTATTGACGCCCCATGTCGCCGGGCAATCGCCAGAAGCGGCAGAAGCCACGGTGACGTTGGTCCTGCGTAACCTCGATGCCTTTTTCGCCGGCAAGCCCGTGCTCACACCGGTGCTTCATTAGGCCTCACACCGCCAAGGGCCTGCACAAGGGCAGGCAACAAGGAGCGTATTGATGCAACTCGAAATCTTCCAGGTCGACGCCTTCAGTGCCGAACCCTTCGGCGGTAATCCGGCCGCGGTCATCCCGCTCGATCAGTGGCTGCCCGATGCCGTGCTGCAGCGCATCGCCGAGGAAAACAACCTTTCGGAAACGGCGTATTTCGTGCGCAACGGCGATGTGTTCGACCTGCGCTGGTTCACGCCCACCGTGGAAGTGGACTTGTGCGGTCACGCCACCCTGGCCTCGGCCTACGTGCTGTTCGAACACCTCAAAGAACCGGCGCAGGTGCTGCGCTTCAATACCCGCAGCGGTGAACTGCGGGTAACACGGCAAACGGACGGCCTGTTGGCCATGGATTTCCCTGCCCGCCAACCTGAGGCCCAGCCAGTGCCAGCCGGTCTGCTGCAAGCATTGGGCCTGCGCCAGGCGCAGGCGGTGTATCGCAGCGATGACTACGTGGTGGTGGTCGATGACCCTGAGTTGCTCGATACCCTCACGCCAGATTTCGTCGAGCTGGCTGGCTTTGACGTGCGCGGCATCGCCGTAACGGCGCCGGGGCGTGGGTTCGACTTCGTGACGCGCTGGTTCGGGCCACGCGTGGGGGTCAATGAAGACCCGGTGACCGGTTCGGCCCATACCTCGCTCGCACCGATCTGGGCACAACGGCTAGGCAAGCAGTCGCTTGAATGCGAGCAAGGCGGTGCGCGCAAGGGCCAGCTGCGCTGCGTGCTCCCGGGCAATGGCCGGGTGATCATCAGTGGGCGGGCGGCGTTGTTCATGCGCGGTACCGTCTACCTGTAAGACGACCCTGTCGTCACCGACGATGCGCAGGCCGACACCAAGGCTTGCCAAATCCGGGCAATGCTGCGAAAAGAACGGCATTTTCGTAGCGGCTGGAGCCTGCGCATGAACCAAGAACTGCAAATCATCGACCTGGTCGAGGGTGACGGCAAGGCGGCCGTCAAAGGTGCGCTGATCACGACCCAATACACCGGGTGGCTGGCCGATGGCACCGAGTTCGACTCCTCCTGGTCACGCGGCAAGCCGTTTCAATGCGTGATCGGTACCGGGCGAGTAATCAAGGGGTGGGACCAGGGCATCATGGGCATGCGCGTTGGCGGCAAGCGCAAACTATTGGTGCCGGCGCACCTGGGTTATGGCGCGCGTAGCGTTGGTTCTATCCCACCTGATTCGGACCTTGCGTTCGAAATCGAGCTGCTCGAAGTGCTGACGCGCGATGACTGACACGATAGCCCCGTAATGCCTGTGCCAGACGCCTGGCACCCTGGCAGCGGGGAACAAAACGGGCTATTGGCACTCTGAACCGAACCCGTCGTCAAGGAAGGCACTCACTGCAAAAGGCGCCCTGTGCCCGTCCAGGCGATGCGCGGGTGACCCGTTTGTCACACGAGCCTGCATTGATGAAGTTGATTCCACACCTGCATCGTCGCCGTCATTGGTTGCTGGGCCTGGCCCTGACCGCCGTAGGCGTACCGCTGGCGCTGGACGCCGTCGAGAGCCGCGCGCAACCGGTGGATGGCACCCAGACCCTGGTGTTTCTGCGCCATGCCGAAAAACCCGGTGAAGGCCTGGGCCAGCTGAACTGCCAGGGCCTGAACCGCGCGCTGGACCTGGCCACGGTTTTACCCGAACGTTTCGGCAAGGCCGATTACGTGTTTGCTGCCAACCCGTCCCGGCACGTGGAGGAGGGCGCTGATGACCAAAGCTACAGCTACCTGCGTCCGCTCATGACCATAAGCCCCAGTGCCATTCGCCTCGGCCTGCCGGTCAACATCGACTACAGCGCCAACGACACCGATGACCTGGCCGACGAACTGCTCAGCGACAAGTACCGTAACGCGACCATCTATACGGCATGGTCTCACGGCTACCTGCCGGACCTGATCAATACCGTCGCCCAGAAGGCTGTCGGTAAGGAGCATGTCATCACCGAAGATTGGCAGGATGGGGACTTCGACACCCTCTATGTCCTGACCCTGGACTGGCACGATGGCAAGGCCAGCCTGCGCAGCCGCAACGTGCGTCAGGGGCTCGATGACGGTGAGCATAGCTGCCCGACCTGATCCGCTGGTACTGTTGAGCCAGGATGCTGAACAGGGATGAACGATGAAGCGGCAGGTGACGGTGATCGGGGGCGGCGTGATCGGGCTGGCGACGGCCTATGCGCTGGTGCAGGAAGGCCATTGCGTTGAATTGATCGAGGCCCACGACACCTTGGGGGCGGCCACCAGCTTTGCCAACGGTGGTCAATTGTCCTACCGCTACGTCGCGCCACTGGCGGATGCGGGCGTGCCGTGGCAGGCGCTGGGGTGGTTGTTGCAGGGCGACTCCCCGCTGCGCCTGCGCTTGCGTCTAGACCCGGCGCAGTGGCGCTGGTTACTGGCCTTCACACTGGCGTGCCGACGCAGCGTCAATCAGCGCAACGCCGCCGTATTGCTTGACCTTGCCCTGCAAAGCCAGGCCGTGTTGGCCCAGTGGCGCCAAGCCCAGGCAATCGGTGATTTTGCCTGGCGCCGCAACGGCAAGCTCGTAGCGTTTCGCAGCGAAGCCCAGTTCAGGCGCAGCCGTCTGCAACTGACGGACCCTGATCGCCAGCAGGTACTCGGCGCCGCTGAGCTGCGGGCGCTGGAACCGGCGCTGCAGGCGTCGCCATTCGTGGGCGGCGTCTTCACCCCGGACGAAGAAGTGGGCGACTGCCACGCCTTCTGCCTGCGCTTGGCCGCCGCTCTGCAAGCCTGCGGCCAATGCCAGTTCCGGCTCGGTCAGCCGGTGACGCAACTGCTTCACCGTGAGCATCAGGTGGTGGCGCTGCGCCTTGGCCATGAAGAACTGCCAATCGATCAGTTGGTGCTGTGCGCAGGTTACCGCAGCGCGGCGCTGAAGGTGCCAGGGGTGAACATTCCGATCTATCCACTCAAAGGGTACAGCCTGACTGCGCCCCTGGTGCCGGGGCAGGGGGCGCTTGAGATCAGCCTGACGGACTACGAGCGCAAGATCGTCTATGCCCGGCTGGATCGACAGTTGCGCGTCGCGGCCATGGTGGACATCGTGGGACAGGACGAGGCGCTGGACAAACGCCGCTTGCAGAGCATGCGCCGCCTGGCACTGGAGACGCTGCCCCACGCCGCCGATTATGCCCACGCGGTGGAATGGGCCGGTATGCGACCGGCGACGCCCACCGGTGTACCCATCATAGGCGCAACGCCTTACCGTAACCTTTGGCTCAACCTTGGCCATGGCGCGCTGGGCTTCACGCTGGCCTGCGGCAGTGGCCAGCGGCTGGCCAGAATGATCGGTTGAGCAGTGCCTGCGCAGGATCGATTGCCGATCCCGCGCAGGTTGCGCCCTGGTGCCCTAGCGGCCGACGCGCATTGGCCAGCCTATGACCTTCTTCGCCCGAGGGGTGGCATAGGTGCGCACCTTGGACGTACTCAGGCCCAGGCGCACCAACGACTCGGCGATGGTCACCGCCGCGCTGACCCCATCGACCACCGGTACCCCGGTGCGTTGGCGGATCTGCTCGTCCAGCCCGGCCATGCCTCCGCATCCCAGGCAGATGACCTCGGCCTTGTCATCACGTACGGCCCGTTCGGCTTGTTCGACGATGGCCTCGACAGCGCGCTGCGGATCGGCTTCGAGCTCCAGCACCGCCAGGCCGCTGGCGCGTACCGATGCGCAGCGGTCGTACAGCCCGGAAAGCCTGAGGCGGTCCTCGATCAAGGGGACGGTACGGTCCAGCGTGGTGACCACCGAGTAAGCGTGACCCAGGTACATGGCGGTGCTGGCGGCGGCATCGGTGATGTCCACCACCGGCACGTTCAGCAGCTCCTGCAGGCCTTCACGGCCGTGCTCGCCATAACCGGCCTGGATCACTGCATCATAGGGGCCCTCATAGGCCAGTACCCGATCCATCACGGCAATGGCGGCCAGGTAACTCTCGAAATTGCCCTCCACCGATTCTGCGCCGAACCACGGCGTAAGGCCGATGACTTCTGTGCCCGGCGCCGCCACGGCGCGGGCCTGCTCGGCGATGGCCTCGGTGATGGCTTCGGTGGTGTTGACGTTGGCAATCAGGATTCGCATGGGCAGTCCTCCTTGTTCAGTGGCTGCTGTGGTCGACGGCGATGCATTCGCCGCTGACGTCGTGGTAATGACGGTTGCGCGGCGCGATCAACAGGTACAGGGCGGCGGCGATGCCAGCCCCGATCAGCCACGAGAAGGGCGCGACGCTGTGGAAGTTGGGTACCAGGGCCAGCACGATGGCCAACAGGGCCGCCGGCACGAACGCCGCGACCGCGCGCAGGTTGATGCCCTTGGTGTAGTGATACGCGCCGGCGGGGTCTTCGCTGTAGAGCTGCGGGACGTTGATGCAGCCTTTGCGCAGCAGCCAGTAGTCGGACATGATCACCCCGTACAGCGGGCCCAGCAATGCACCCAGGCCGGACAGGAAGTAGACGATCACCAAGGGGCTGTTGTACAGGTTCCACGGCAGGATGAGCACCGCCAGCGTGGCGCTGATCAGCCCCGCGCGACGGAAATTGAGGTGACGCGGTGCCAGGTTGCTGAGCACGAAGGCCGGTGCCACGAAGTTGGCCATGATATTGACCGCCACCGTGACGATGAGGAACGACAGGCAGCCCAGCACCAGGAAGGTGGTGTTTGGAATGGCTGCGACGATCTGCGTTGGGCTGTCGATGATCTGGCCGTTGATCTTGAACTGAGCGCCGCACAGCACGACGGTGATCACGGCAAACACCAGGATGTTCACCGGCAGGCCCCAGAAATTGCCAACGCGAATGGTCTTGCGGCACGGCGAGGAACGGGCGAAATCACAGAAATTGAGCACCAGCGTGCCATAGATGGCCAGCCACAAGGCACCGCCGGCAAAGATGTTGCGCCACATCTCGTAACCGCTCAGGGGTTCTGCCACCGACCAGGCGATGCGTGTGTCGGCCTTGAAGTACATGAACACCGCCAGCGCTGCAACCGTTACCAGAATGACAGGGCCTGCGAAAGCTTCGTAGCGACGGACCATCTCCATGCCGTAGGCGAGAATCACCAACTGCACCAGCCAGATGGCCACGAAACAGGCCCAGCCCAGGCTGGACAGGCCAAGGATGCTGTCGTGGTCGTAGGCTGCCATCTGCGGCCAGACGGCGCTGAGCAGCACGCGCAGGACCACCGAGGCCAGGTAGGTCTGGATACCGAACCAGGCGATGGCGATGACTGCGCGGATCAGCGCCGGGATCTGCGCGCCGTGGATGCCGAAGGCGATGCGGCTGATGACCGGGAAGGGGACGCCGGTCTTCTGCCCCATGTAGCCCGACAGGTTCATGAAGAAGTACACCAGGGCGGCACCAATGGCCAGCGACAGCAATATCTGCCAGCCGCCCAGGCCCAGGGCGAACAGGCCCATGGCGAATGAATAGTTGGCGATGTTGTGCACATCGTTGGTCCACAGGGCGAAGATGCTGTAACGGCCCCAGCGGCGCCCGGCGATGCGGGTGGGGGCCAGGTCCCGGTTGTGCAGGCGGGGGCTCAGTGCCATGTCCGGCACCGTGTCGGCCGGGGTTGATTGGGTCTGGGTGCTGTCGACGGATAGTTCAGGGGCAAGGTTGAGGCTGCTACTCATTCCGGCGGGCTCCTGATGCACGTTGACTGCGATGAGCGGGCAGCGCACGGGCTCGCCATCTCGTCGGTGCAGCGTTGGCATCTCGGGGTTCTGGGCGCGGCGGCCGACGGTCAATCGGCGTCGCGGGTTCTTGTGTATTTATGTTCGGTGAAACTTGTATACAAAACACAAGCACAGGGAAGCCAGTTCCATGCCAGCTTGAGCAGGCGATCGCCACAGTGACCACTCAGGAAGCGTGCAGATTTCAGTAACAAGCTGAAAAATCAGCGTTTTAAGCTGACCATTGAGTCAATAATTGTTTGAATTCATGGGCTTAGTTGATCAGATGGTCAGCATTAAGTGAGCGCTTCATGTAACACATCGGGGCATGGGCGGTGCAAGTGCACACAAAAATGGCACTTAAGGTGACATTAGTGTGTACAAAAAATAGACAATTCAAGGTGGCGCACCTGGGCGGCCTTGCCATGTAAAATACGCCTCCGCTTACCGATGTGACCTGACATGACCTCTCCGATTGCCGCCCTCGAGCAGCATCTGCTTGCCGCCCTGAACCCCGCCCCTGCAGAAACCCGTCGCCTTTTCCACGGCCGAGGACGTTGCTGGCCCGGCCTTGAGCAGATCACGGTGGACTGGCTTCAGGGCGTGTTGTCGGTCGCCTTGTTCCGTGAGCCCCCCGAGGGGCAATTGGCAGAGCTTGAGGCGATGCTGTTGCGGCTGTCGCACCTTGAGCAGTGGACGGGCCAGGCGATCCTGCTGCAACACCGTTACCTGCCCGACAGCCCCGGTCAGTGGCTGGTGGGCGAGCCGTGTCAGCAACGTGAGGTGATCGAGGACGGGCTGACCTACCTGCTGGACCTGGGAGTACGTCAGAACAATGGCCTGTTCCTGGACATGCGTCATGGTCGCCAGTGGGTGCGCGCCCAGGCCAAGGGGCAGCGCGTGCTGAACCTGTTTGCCTACACCTGCGGTTTTTCGGTGGCGGCGATTGCAGGTGGGGCCGAGCAGGTGGTGAACCTGGACATGGCGAAATCGGCACTGTCCCGAGGGCGCGACAACCATCGCCTCAACCAGCATGACCCGTCCCGTGTGGCCTACCTGGGTCATGAGCTGTTCAAGTCATGGGGCAAGGTGCGCAAATACGGGCCTTACGATCTGATCATCATCGATCCGCCCACCTTCCAGCGCGGTAGCTTCGTGTTGACCCAGGACTACGCGAAGATCCTGCGCCGCTTGCCTGAGCTGTTGAATGAAGGTGGGACGGTTCTGGCCTGCGTGAATGACCCCGGCATAGGGCCTGAGTTCTTGATCGAGGGCATGGCCGAGCACGCGCCCGGCCTCGCCTTCGTGGAACGGCTGCAGAACCCGCCGGAGTTCCCGGATGTGGATCCGGCTGGGGGGTTGAAGGCGTTGGTGTTTCGGTTAGGTTGATCGGGGCAGGCCGTCATTCAGGGGACCACAGCCGCGTCCGGCTTTCATGGGTGTTGCGAAGCTCAAGCCCCGGACCGCTGTACTGCCGGCCTAGCCCCATCAGCTTCACTGACCGGTATAGATCTGGTCGAACACGCCCCCATCGTTGAAATGCGTTTTCTGCACGGTACGCCAGTCACCAAAGGTCTTCTCGACCGAGAGGAATTCGACCTTGGGGAAACGGTCGGTGTACTTGGCCAACACGGTCGCATCGCGTGGACGCAAGTAGTTCTGGGCGGCGAGTTCCTGGGCGGCCGGTGACCACAGGTACTTCAAGTATTCCTCGGCCACGGCTTGGGTGCCTTTACGGGCCACCACTTTATCGACCACGCTCACCGGCGGCTCGGCTTCGGCTGAAACGCTTGGATAGACCACCTCGAACTGATCGCGACCGAATTCGCGCGCAATCATTTCCGCTTCGTTCTCGAACGTCACCAGCACATCGCCAATCTGGTTGGTCATGAACGTGGTAGTGGCGGCGCGACCACCGGTGTCCAGCACTGGCGCCTGCTTGAACAGCTTGCCGACGAACGCACGCGCCTTGGTCTCGTCACCGCCTTGCTTGAGCACATAGCCCCACGCCGACAGGTAGGTGTAGCGGCCGTTACCCGAGGTCTTGGGGTTGGGTACGATGACCTGTACGCCGTCCTTGAGCAGATCCGGCCAGTCCTTCAATGCCTTGGGGTTGCCCTTGCGCACGATGAACACCGTGGCAGAGGTGAACGGCGCACTGTTGTTCGGCAGGCGCGTGACCCAGTTTTCAGGGATCAATTTGCCGTTGTCGACCAAGGCATTGATGTCGGTGGCCATGTTCATGGTGATCACGTCGGCCGGCAGGCCATCGATCACCGCGCGCGCCTGTTTGCTGGAGCCACCGAAGGACATCTGCACAGTGACCTTCTCGTTATGCTCGGCCTCCCAGTGCTTCTGGAAGGCCGGGTTGTAGTCCTTGTAGAAATCACGCATCACGTCGTAGGAAACGTTCAGCAGGGTCGGGGCAGCGTGGGCCAGGGTGCCGAAGGCCAGGCTGGCAGCGGCCAGCGAGACGGTGAAAAACTTTTTCACGACGCATTCCTTATAGGTATGAATGTTGGGGCAATGTGCCAGCGACTATAGCGTCTTGTTCTTCAGGTATTAAAGAATCAATGCGTCTTTGCTTATGCGTGCTGGCCGATGGGCGGTGTTGGCAGTTGTCCACGGGCTTTGCCCACTCAATGACTCCCTCACCCTCCAAGGTGCGGGAGCCCTCCGGATCTCGTCATGAGCGCCTCGCTCAACCGGATTTGGGGAACAACGCATTTCCACACCGGGCACAAAACGCCGCTCCACTTTCATGGGATTTCTTGCTGCAGGTCGGGCAGGGGTGTTGCAGTTGCTCGCCACGCATGGCATTGGCGAGCTCGGCGGTAAAGATCCCGGTTGGCACTGCGATGATCGAGTAGCCGATGATCATCACCAGCGAAGACAGCACCTGGCCCAAAGGTGTTCTGGGCACGATGTCGCCGAACCCGACCGTGGTCAGCGTGACGATGGCCCAGTAGATCCCCTTGGGAATGCTCGTGAAGCCATGCTCCGGGCCCTCGATCACGTACATGAGAGTGCCGAATACGGTGACCAGCGTTGATACGCTGACCAGGAACACGATGATCTTCTGCTTGCTGCCGCGCAGGGCATCGAGCAGGTAATTGGCCTGCTTGAGGTACGGGCTGAGCTTGAGTACACGGAAGATCCGCAACATGCGGATGACCCTCACGATCAGCAGGTACTGCGCGTCACTGTAGTACAGCGCGATGATGCCCGGCACGATCGCCAGCAGGTCGACCAGGCCGTAGAAGCTGAAGGCGTAGCGCAAGGGCCGGGGCGAGCAGTACAGCCGCGTGATGTATTCGCACAGGAAGATGGCGGTGAAGCCCCACTCGATCGCGGCCAGCAGGCCTCCGTAGCCGCGATGCACCTCATCGATGCTGTCCAGAATGACCGTGACCAGGCTCGCCAGGATGATCAGCAACAGGGTTTTGTCGAAGCGTCTTCCGGCCACGGTGTCGCTCTGGAAGACGATCACGTAAAGCCGCTCGCGCAGGCTTGCAGGTTTGTTCATTGGCTCTGTCCATCATGAAGTCGGCTGAGCCTATGGGGTGCCTTTCAGCTATGCAAGCGCCCCGGTGTCTGGCGTTTGCCAAGCTTCAGGTGACTGCCCAAGTGGATGAGCCAGCAGGCGGCGACGAAAGGCGCCGTGAGCGCCGGGAATGGCAGCCTGCTCAACAGCGGGTGTAACGCCAGTGCCAGGCCGATGGCCAACAACGTGACCCAGGGTTTTTCCCCCTGACGGCTGAAGGCCAGGGCTGCCAGGGCCGCGTTGAAACCATAAAGCCCCATCCATGCCGACGGCGTATCACCCACGAGCAGTGCCAGGCCTGCACCTGCGGCAGAGCCTATGACCGCCCAGAAGCAGGCATACGGGTTGGCGATCAATAGGCCGACGATGATCAGCAGCCCAGCCAGGGGTTGATCGAGCAGGAAGATCTGCCCGACCCCTCTTGCCAGGGCACTCGCCAGGTCGGCCTCGACCACCGCGGGTACGGTGACCGTCTGTACGAACAGCAACGTGCCCCAGCCCAGGAGCACGAACGGCGCCGTGTAGGCAGTCAGCAGCTTGCCGCCGCGTTTGCGCCACTGGTGGGTGATGATGCTGGACAGCCCGCCGGCAGCGAGGATCAGCGGCGGCAGAATGGCGGACCAGGGCAGCACAGCGCTGATCAGCAGGCCTATGAGTACGCTGTTGTAGCAGTACAGCCCGGCCTGGCGGTCAGCACGGTCGTAGCCGCGACGCTGCGCGGTGAGCAGGCCGGCCAAGGCGCCGAGCAGGGCGCCACCGACCAGGTTGGGCGCGGTCAGCAGGATGGCCAGCAGGCAGCACAGGCCGCACAGGGGGTTGCGCAGCAGTAGCACCTGGCTGAAACCGTTGAGTATCGCCGTCGCCCAGTCGGGGCAAGGGTTTACGAAATTTTTGGTGTACATGGGGCAGTCAGTGAGGTGGATGGGAGGGCGGTGGGCCTCTTTGGGCCTCGATTTACCGCAGGTCCGGTACATCGGTGTTCGGGGAGGGCTGCGCCCTCCATTCGCGGGTCAAGCCCGCTCCTACAAGCTCTGCGCTGTGCCATGGAGCGGCGCGCCTCCTGTGGGAGCGGGCTTGACCCGCGACGGGGGCGCATAGCGCCCCCGGGAATCTCAGTTCAACGTCTCGATCCGCAGCGTGTTGGTCGACCCTGGCTTGCCGAAAGGCACACCGGCAGTGATCAGAAGCGTGTCGCCACGGCTGGCCATGCCTTGGGCCTGGGCAATTTCCAGCGCAGTGGAAACCACTTCGTCTACCTGGCGTAGGCGGTCATTCACTACCGAATGCACGCCCCAGGCCACGCTCAGGCGGCGAGCGGTGTTCGGGTTCGGCGTCAGGTTGAGGATCGGTGCCCGTGGCCGCTCGCGCGAAGCACGCAGGGTCGAGGCGCCTGACTCGCTGTAGTTGACCAGCACCGCCACCGGCAAGATGCCGCTGATGCGGCGGATGGCGCAGCTGATGGCGTCCGATACGGTGGCCTCTGCCTTCGGCCGGCCGACGTCGAGCTGGGCCTGGTAGTCCGGGCCGTTCTCCACCTGGCGGATGATCTTGCTCATCATCTGCACGGCTTCGAGCGGGTAATCGCCCGAGGCCGTCTCCGCCGACAACATCACAGCGTCCGCACCTTCCGCCACGGCATTGGCCACGTCGGTGACTTCGGCACGAGTCGGAGCAGGGGAGAAGCGCATGGATTCGAGCATCTGCGTGGCCACTACCACGGGCTTGCCCAGCTGGCGGCAGGTGCCGATGATGCGCTTCTGGATCTGCGGCACGCTCTCGGCAGGCACTTCCACACCCAGGTCGCCCCGGGCCACCATGATCGCGTCGGCCTGCTCGGCGATCGCTTGCAGCTGCTCCACCGCCGACGGTTTCTCGATCTTGGCCATCAAGTAGGCGCGGTCGCCGATCAGCTGGCGTGCCTCGGCAATGTCCTCGGGGCGTTGCACGAACGACAGCGCCACCCAGTCCACGCCAAGCTCCAGGCCGAAGGCCAGGTCGCGGCGGTCCTTCTCGGTCAGGGGCGACAAGTCCAGAACCGCCTGAGGCACATTCACCCCCTTGCGGTCGGACAGCTCCCCACCTGCCAGCACCTCGGTGACGATGGCGTCACGGTGTTTGGCCGTCACGCGCAGCCGCAACTTGCCGTCGTCCAGCAGCAGGTCCATGCCAGGTTCCAGCGCAGCGATGATCTCCGGGTGAGGCAGGTTGACCCTGCTGCTGTTGCCTGGCGTCTTGTCCAGGTCCAGGCGCAAGGCTTGACCACGTTGCAGGTGCACCTTGCCTTCGGCAAAACGACCCACCCGCAGTTTTGGCCCTTGAAGGTCCATGAGGATGCCCAATGGGTAGTTGAGCTGCTGCTCCACCTCGCGGATCCATTGATAGCGCAGCGCATGGTCGGCGTGCTCGCCATGGCTGAAGTTCAGGCGAAAGATATTCACGCCTGCTTCCACCAGTTGCCGTACATCGTCGATGCCACCGGTAGCCGGGCCCAGGGTGGCGAGGATTTTCACTTTCTTGTCAGGCGTCATGAGGGGTCGGTCTCGAGAATCAGGATGGCGCGAAAGTCGTTGACGTTGGTGCGCGTGGGTTCGGTGACGATCAGCGCATCGAGCGCGGCGAAGTAGCCGTAGCCGTTGTTGTCGTCCAGCTCGTCGCTGGCAGAAAGGCCCAGGGCTTGGGCGCGTGCGTAGCTGCTGGGCGTCATCACAGCGCCGGCGTTTTCTTCCGAGCCGTCGATGCCGTCGGTATCGCCTGCCAGTGCGTAGACGCCCGGCAGGCCCTTGAGGCTTTCGGTGAGGCTGAGCAGAAATTCCGCGTTGCGCCCGCCGCGCCCATTACCGCGCACGGTGACCGTGGTCTCACCGCCGGACAGAATCACGCAGGGGGCCTTGAGCGGCTGGCCATGCTGGACGATTTGCCGGGCAATGCCTGCGTGCACCTTGGCCACTTCCCGTGACTCACCCTCCAGGTCGCCCAATATCAACGGACTGAAGCCTGCCTGGCGCGCCTTGACTGCCGCAGCTTCCAGCGATTGCTGAGGCTTGGCGATCAGCTGGAAATGGCTGCGGGCCAGGGCTGGGTCGCCCGCCTTGAGGGTTTCGGAGGCCGGGTCGTTGAGCCAGTCGATGACGGCCTGTGGGGCATCGATGGCGTAGCGTTTGAGGATCGCCAGTGCCTGGGCCGAGGTGCTCGGATCGGCCACGGTGGGGCCAGATGCGATGACCGTGGCCAGGTCGCCCGGCACGTCCGAGATCGCATAGGTGTAGACCGTGGCCGGCCAGCAGGCCTTGGCCAGGCGCCCACCCTTGATCGCCGAGAGGTGCTTGCGCACGCAGTTCATCTCGCCGATGGTGGCGCCGGATTTGAGCAGGGCCTTGTTGATGTGCTGCTTGTCCGCCAGGGTCAGGTCGGCGGCGGGCAGCGCCAGCAAGGCAGAGCCGCCACCGGACAGCAGGAATATCACCCGATCCTGCTCGCTGAGGTTGCCGACCAGCTCCAGCACGCGCCTGGCAACCGCCAGGCCGGCTGCATCCGGCACCGGGTGGGCGGCTTCGACCACTTCGATATGTTGGCAGTTGGCACCGTGGCCGTAGCGGGTCACGACCAGGCCGCTGACCTCGCCTTGCCAGTGCTTTTCGACCACCTCAGCCATGGCGGCGGCGGCCTTGCCTGCGCCGATGACGATCACCCGGCCACTGCGGTCGGCGGGCAGGTAGGGTTCGAGCACGTGGCTGGGGTGGGCAGCGGCAATGGCTGTGTCGAATAGCTCACGCAGCAGTTTCTGTGGATCGACCGACATGGCAGGCTCCCTTTATTGTTGTTCTGCACAATCGAGAACGCCCCTGGAACAGCCTCCGTGCAGGCCGAACCAGGGGCGGTGTTGCTCGGGGTCACCCCTGGCTGTGTTCAGCCAAGAGGCGTAACAGGCGTGCCGGTTTACCGGCAGCAGGGCTGCAAGGCAGGACCGGCGCTCGGATCAGCGGTCGTCGCGGATCGAGAAGTTGGCCATGTGCTCCAGGCCCTTGATCAGCGCCGAGTGGTCCCAGTTGCTGCCGCCCAGGGCCGCGCAGGTGTTGAACACCTGCTGCGCGTTGGACGTGTTGGGCAAGTTGATGCCCAGCTCACGGGCACCCTGCAGGGCCAGGTTGAGGTCCTTCTGGTGCAGGCTGATGCGAAAACCTGGGTCGAAGGTGCCTTTGATCATGCGCTCGGCGTGCACTTCCAGAATTTTCGACGAGGCGAAACCGCCCATCAGTGCTTCGCGCACCTTGGCCGGGTCTGCGCCGTTCTTGGCGGCAAACAGCAGCGCCTCGCTGACGGCCTGGATGTTCAGGGCGACGATGATCTGGTTGGCCACTTTCGCCGTCTGACCGTCACCATTACCGCCTACCAGGGTGATGTTCTTGCCCATGCTCTGGAACAGTGGCAGGGCGCGCTCGAAGGCGTTCGGGCAACCGCCGACCATGATGCTCAGGGTCGCGGCCTTGGCACCCACTTCACCCCCGGATACCGGAGCGTCCAGGTAGGTAGCGCCGGTGGCGTTGATCTTCTGCGCAAAGGCTTTGGTGGCGGTCGGGGAAATCGAACTCATGTCGATCACCACCTTGTTCGGTCCCACGCCCTGGGCGACGCCGTTTTCCCCGAACAGCACACTGTCGACTTGTGGGGTGTCCGGGACCATGACGATGATGAACTCGGCTTCCTGGGCTACTTCCTTGGGGTTGGCCAGGGCCACGGCGCCGTCGGCGATCAGGTCGGCTGGAGCCGCATCGTGGTGGGTGGAGACGAACAGGCTGTGCCCTGCTTTTTGCAGGTTCTGGGCCATGGGCTTGCCCATGATGCCGGTGCCGATGAAACCGATTTTAGCCATGAGAAATTACCTCTTTTATCGTTGTTCGCGTTCCCGGTGGGGCTCAGATCGCGTTGTGTGATTTCAGCCAGCCGAGGCCCGCTTCGGTGGTGGTCAGTGGCTTGTACTCAGCCCCCACCCAGCCCTGGTAGCCGATGCGGTCCAGGTGCTCGAACAGGAAGCGGTAGTTGATCTCGCCCGTGCCCGGTTCATGGCGGCCAGGGTTGTCGGCCAGCTGCACGTGGTTGATCAGCGTGAGGTTGGCTTCCAGCGTGCGCGCCAGGTCACCTTCCATGATCTGCATGTGGTAGATGTCGTACTGCAGGAACAGGTTGTCGCTGCCCACCTCGGCCTGGATGGCCAGCGCCTGCTCGGTGGTGTTGAGGTAAAAGCCTGGGATGTCGCGGGTATTGATCATTTCCATGACCAGACGAATCCCGGCGGCCTGCAGCTTGTCGGCGGCATAGCGCAGGTTTTCCACGAAGGTCTTGCGCACGGTGGCGCAGTCCGGGCCGTCTGGACGAATCCCAGCCAGGGCGTTGACCTGGGTGTTGCCCAGTACCTTGGCGTACTCGATGGCCTTGTCGACACCTGCACGGAATTCTTCGACGCGGTCGGGGTGGCAGGTGATGCCACGCTCACCCTTGGACCAGTCACCTGCGGGAAGATTGAACAGCACCTGGGTCAGGCCATGGGCCTTGAGCTGCGCCTGGATTTCGTCAGCGCTGAAATCGTAGGGGAACAGGTATTCGACACCACTGAAACCGGCGTCGGCGGCGGCCTTGAAGCGGGCCAGGAAGTCCTGCTCGGTGAACAGCATGGACAGGTTGGCAGCGAAGCGAGGCATGGTTGTCTCCTTGCGTTGAGAGCCCCGGACCAGCCGGGGCGTCAGGCGATCAGTCCAGCAGCGAGATGGCGGTCGGCGCGTCGTTGCCGACCAGGGCGAGGTCTTCGAATTCGTTGACCGCGTTGATCTCGGTGCCCATGGAAATGTTGGTGACGCGTTCAAGAATGATCTCGACCACGACCGGCACGCGGAACTGCTCGGCCATTTGCCGTGCCTTGAGCAGGGCAGGGGCGATGTCGGCCGGCTCGAATACCCGCAGGGCCTTGCAGCCCAAGCCTTCGACCACGGCTACGTGATCGACGCCATAGCTGGCAGCGTCGGTGGCGTTGATGTTCTCGAATGCCAGTTGTACACAGTAGTCCATGTCGAAACCACGCTGAGCCTGGCGAATCAGCCCCAGATAGGCGTTGTTCACCAGCACGTGGACGTAGGGCAGGTTGAACTGCGCCCCGACGGCCAGCTCCTCGATCATGAACTGGAAGTCATAGTCGCCAGACAAGGCCACGACCTGACGCTTGGGGTCGGCCTTGACCACGCCCAGTGCTGCAGGAATGGTCCAGCCGAGCGGGCCGGCCTGGCCGCAGTTGATCCAGTGCCGTGGCTTGTACACGTGCAGGAACTGCGCACCGGCGATCTGCGACAGCCCGATGGTGCTGACATAGCAGGTGTCCTTGCCGAACACCTGGTTCATCTCCTGATACACACGCTGAGGCTTGACCGGTACGTTGTCGAAATGGGTCTTGCGCTGCAGGCTGGCCTTGCGCTGCTGGCAGTCTTCAAGCCAGGCCTGCCGGCACTTGAGTTTCCCGGCGGCTTGCCATTCCCTGGCCACTTCCAGGAACACATCCAGAGCCTTGCCGGCATCGGACACGATGCCCAGGTCCGGGGTGAACACGCGGCCAATCTGGGTCGGCTCGATGTCCACATGCACGAATTTCCGGCCTTCGGTGTACACGTCCACGGAACCGGTGTGGCGGTTGGCCCAGCGGTTGCCGATGCCCAGCACCAGGTCGGACTTGAGCAGGGTGGCGTTGCCATAGCGATGAGAGGTTTGCAGGCCGACCATCCCGACCATCAGCGGGTGGTCATCGGGGATGGTGCCCCAACCCATTAGGGTCGGGATCACCGGCACACCGGTCAGTTCGGCGAATTCGACCAGTTTGTCGCTGGCGTCGGCGTTGATGATGCCGCCGCCTGCAACGAGCAAGGGCCGCTCGGCTTCGTTGAGCATGGCCAGGGCTTTTTCGGCCTGGACGCGCGTGGCCGACGGCTTGTGCACGGGCAATGGCTCGTAGGCATCAATGTCGAATTCGATTTCAGCCATCTGCACGTCGAATGGCAGGTCGATCAGTACCGGGCCGGGGCGGCCGCTGCGCATCTCGAAGAACGCTTTCTGGAACGCGTACGGCACCTGGCCAGGCTCCAGCACGGTGGTTGCCCACTTGGTGACGGGCTTGACGATGCTGGTGATGTCCACGGCCTGGAAGTCTTCCTTGTGCAGGCGGGCGCGCGGCGCCTGGCCAGTGATGCACAGGATCGGGATGGAGTCGGCGCTGGCGCTGTAAAGGCCGGTGACCATGTCCGTGCCAGCTGGGCCGGAGGTGCCAATGCAAACGCCGATGTTGCCCGGGTTGGCACGGGTATAGCCCTCTGCCATGTGCGAGGCGCCTTCGACGTGGCGAGCGAGGACGTGATCGATGCCACCCACTTTCTTCAGGGCCGAGTACAACGGGTTGATGGCAGCCCCTGGGATGCCGAACGCAGTCACGACACCTTCACGGCGCATGACCAGTACGGCTGCATCGATTGCTCTCATTTTGCTCATGATTTGTGCCTCATCGATTTTGTAATTGTATACAACCTGTGTTGCGATGCAGTGTATTCACGGTCAGGTGATCAGGTCAATGGGTTTTGATCGGGTAAGTCGATGCGGCCGTGAAATAGGGTGATTGCGCTATCGAATACGATTGGATCTAAATATTGTATACAAAAATATTTTCGGTTGTGTTCTATTGCTGTATCGGTTTTCAACTGCCCTCAGGGCTTCTCACAATAAAAAGAGGACCTTCCCATGAATGCTTTGAACCTGAACCTGGCGCTGAGCCTGGTAAACGCCGCATTGGCTGCTGGGCGGACCATCCAGGCGGCGCCGCTGACGGTGGCGGTGCTCGATGCCGGTGGGCACTTGCTTGCCTTGCAGCGTGAAGACGGGGCGAGCCTTATCCGACCCGAGGTCGCAACGGGCAAGGCCTGGGGGGCGATAGCGCTGGGCAAGGGCTCGCGTCTGCTGGCGCTGGATGCGCAGCAACGGCCGGCTTTCTTCGCCGCGCTCAACGGATTGGGCGAACGTCCGGTCGTGCCGGCGCCAGGCGGCGTGCTGGTGCGTGATCAGGATGGGCGGGTGCTAGGTGCGGTGGGGATCAGCGGGGATACATCGGATATCGACGAGCAGTGCGCGATCAGTGCCATCGAGGCGCTGGGGCTGCGCGCCGATGCGGGCGCGGTGGCCTGACCCGCATCAACTGTCTTTGCTCAATGCCCCAACCTGCGGCGCAGGTGGGCACATTCAGGGCGAACGGCAAGGTGGTGCTGCTCAGGCCGGCTCGGGTTCGCAGCCTTTGAGCACCATGCGGATGATGGTTTCGGCCGCAGCGTCGTAGTCGCTGTCGGCCAGCTTGGCCTTGCCGGTCACCGCCGAGATCTGCCAGTCGAAATCGGCGTATGTCTGGGTCGCCGCCCAGATGCTGAACATCAGGTGATGCGCATCGACGTGGGCAATCTGGCCGCGGTCTATCCACTGCTGGATGCACTCGATGTTGTGCCGCGCCTGTTCGTTGAGCTGTTCCACCTGGCTGGGCGACAAGTGCGGTGCGCCGTGCATGATTTCGCTGGCAAATACTTTCGAAGCATGGGGCAGATCGCGGGAGATCCGGATCTTGGAGCGAATGTACGCGCTCAGTACCTCGCGAGGATCGCCCTCGGCGTTGAATGGGGTGGAGGCCTGCATGATCGGCGCGATGATGCTTTCCAGCACCTCGCGGTACAGGTTGTCCTTGGATTTGAAGTAGTAGTAGACGTTGGGCTTGGGCAGGCCGGCCTTGGCGGCGATATCGCTGGTTTTGGTGGCTGCGAAGCCCTTGTCGGCGAATTCCTCGCTGGCCGCGCGCAGGATCAATTCCTTGTTGCGCTCGCGAATGGTGCTCATGGTCAGGGATCTTCCTCGTGTCAGGCCACCTCTAGGAGGCAGCCGGCATGGTAGCACCGTGCCCAATGGCGGCTCAAGGCAGCGGCTTTGGGCAGGGCCTTTGCATCCAGTCGCGCGCGTAGGCGCTAGCGCAGCAGGTTGGTCTTCGCCAGGTCCAGCACCTCGTCGCCGCGCCCGCTCATCACGGCCTTGAGCATGTACAGGCTAAAGCCCTTGGCCTGCTCCAGCTTGATCGCTGGCGGCATGACCAGTTCTTGGGTGGCGGTGACCACGTCGACCAGTACGGGGCCGTCGTGGGCCAGCGCACGGCGCAGGGCCTGCTCCAGGTCTTCGGAGCGCTCGACGCGAATCCCCAGGATGCCCATGGCATTGGACATGGCGGCGAAATCGGGGTTGTGCAGGTCGGTGCCGGTATCGAGGTAGCCGGCAGCCTTCATTTCCATGGCGACGAAGCCCAGTGACGCGTTATTGAACACCACCACCTTCACGGGCAGCTTGAGCTGCGCGAGCGAAATGAAGTCACCCATCAGCATGCTGAACCCACCATCGCCACTCAGCGAGATCACCTGGCGCCCCGGGAAGGCCGCCTGTGCGCCCATGGCCTGTGGCATGGCGTTGGCCATCGAGCCGTGGTTGAACGAGCCGACCAGGCGACGCTGGCCATTCATCTTCAGGTAACGCGCCGCCCAGACCGTGGGCGAACCGACGTCGGCGGTGAAGATCGCGTCTTCGGTGGCCAGTTCGCTGAGCAGGCGTGTGACATATTGTGGATGGATCGGCCGGTCACCCTTGGAGGGTACCGCCAGATCGTCCAGCCCCTGGCGCGCCTTGTCATAGGCTTTGAGTGCATCATCCAGGAAGCGCCGATCAGTCTTGCGCGTCAGGCGTGGCAGCAGGGCGGTGAGCGTTTCGCCGACATCGGCAGCGATACCCAGCGATAACGTGGCGCGTCGCCCCAGCGCTTGCGGGTCACGGTCGACCTGCACGATCTTGGCGTCGCTCGGGAAAAACTGCCGGTAGGGAAAGTCGGTGCCCAGCATCACCAGCGTGTCGCAGCCGAGCATGGCGTGGTAACCGGAACTGAAGCCGATCAAGCCCGTCATGCCGACGTCGAAGGGGTTGTCCCATTCCACATGCTCCTTACCGCGCAGCGCATGGACCACCGGTGCGCCGAGTGCATCGGCCAGGGCCACGACCTGGTCGTGCGCACCTGCGCAGCCGCTGCCGCACAGCAGGGTCACCTTGTGGCTGTCTTGCAACAATTCGGTCAGGCGCTGCAGATCGACGTCCGTGGGCAAAATGCGTGGCTGCTGCAGGGTAGGCCAGGCCGCCGGTTTC
This sequence comes from Pseudomonas fulva NBRC 16637 = DSM 17717, assembly GCF_000730565.1. Lineage (GTDB taxonomy): Bacteria > Pseudomonadota > Gammaproteobacteria > Pseudomonadales > Pseudomonadaceae > Aquipseudomonas > Aquipseudomonas fulva. The sequence continues at coordinate 234,389 of NZ_BBIQ01000003.1, forward strand.
TGCTCGACCTCCAGCAGCGAGACGTCACCGGGAATCACCACCACCGCCACACCGCGATTGAGGATGGCCGAACGCATGGCCCGGTGCAGCACCTGCGGCATTTGCGCAGGGTTGCTGACCAGTTCGATGAAATGGCTGCATTCCTTGAACAGTTCCTGCGGGTGGGTTTCCTGGAAGTAGTTCAGGCCAATCTCCGAGGAGGGGATCTGCGCGGCGATGGCCAGCACGGGCACCCGGTTGCGGTGGCAGTCGAACAGGCCATTGATCAAATGCAGGTTGCCCGGCCCGCAACTACCCGCGCACACCGTCAGCTCACCGGTTACCGCCGCCTCGGCACCGGCGGCAAAGGCCGCAACTTCCTCATGGCGCACGTGCATCCACTCGATGCTGTCCATGCTGCGCAGGGCGTCGGTCAGGCCATTGAGACTGTCGCCGGTCAGGCCCCAGATCCGCTTGATACCGGCTTGTTCGAGTGTCGAGGCCAACTGCTGGGCCATGTTGAGCTTTGCCATGGGTACTCCTGGTGCGAATGGAAGAACGTGATCGATGGGATAGAGACAGGCGCTTGGCCACGGCTGTTCGTTTGCGTCCATGAACGAATCGTCATGCGCGCTGCCCCGTGCCTGACGCTGCCCTGAAACCCATGTGTGCGTCCTGGGTCATCTGCCGCCGGCAGGCCACGGCACGCGCGCGCCCGGCAGAACTGTTCCGCCACCGGCCGGTCTGTATGCCATCGTGATTGCCCTGGGAGCGCGCCTGGTTATTCAGGCGCTTCAGGATGATGAAATCGCACGCGTCTACTAAGGATGAATGGAATGGCTGGCAGCAGTTTTTTTGCGTTGTTGGATGACATCGCGGCCCTGTTGGATGACATCTCGTTGATGACCAAGGTCGCGGCCAAGAAGTCGGCCAGCGTACTGAGCGATGACTTGGCCGTTAACGCCGAGCAAGTAACAGGCATGAAGGCCGATCGCGAACTGCCGGTGGTATGGGCCGTATTCAAAGGCTCTCTGAAGAACAAGGCCATCCTGGTGCCGTGCGCCCTGATCCTTAGTGCGGTGCTGCCGGCGGCGGTCAAATGGCTGCTCATGGCCGGCGGCCTGTACCTGTGCTACGAGGGCTTCGAGGCGATCAAGGACAAGTTTTCCCGCAGCGAGCATGGCGCGAAGGGGCAAGGGAAAAAAGCGCTTCCCAAGACCCCCGAGGAACTGGCCGCGTATGAAAAACGCAAGGTCAAAGGGGCGATCAAGACCGACTTCATCCTGAGCGCGGAAATCATCGTCATTACCCTCAACGTGGTGGCTGAGGCCCCGCTGTACCAGCAGATTCTGACCTTGGTCTTGATCGCCTTGGTGATGACGATTGGCGTGTACGGGCTGGTCGCTGGCATCGTGCGGCTGGACGACGCAGGGTTCGCCCTGGCGAAATCCAAAGCCCAGGGTATGTGGGGTCGCGCGGTCAGAAAGCTGGGTGAAGTGCTGGTGTCGGCCGCGCCTTTCCTGATGAAGGCGCTGTCCTGGATCGGCACGGTCGCGATGTTTCTGGTCGGCGGTACATTCATTGCTGAAGGCATTGCGCCACTTGAGCACGTCATCGAAGGCTGGGTTGCGCACAGCGGAAGCTGGGAAGCAGTGGCCAAGCTCGTCGTGTTCGGGGTTGTCGGGGCTGTCGCTGGCGGCTTGACGGCGCTGGTGGTCGGCGGTTTCTCTTGGGTTCGCGCACGCGCTACGGGCTGAGCGACAACGCTTGGGCAAAGGGGCCGCCAGGCGGCCCCGTCATCATGCCGTGATCAGAACAGCACCTTGACCAGGAAGCTCATGGTGTTCTGGTCAGTGGTGAAGGCGCCGGAATCCTTGATGCCGTACTTGTTCTTCCAGTAGTCGTATTCCACACCCACGTACAGCTGCTTCTCGCCCAGGTGCATGGCTTTGCCCAGGTCATACTTGATCTGCGGGTTGAAGTGCAAGTTGGCGTGGTAGGTGCCACGGCGGTTTTCATCGTTGTCCACCACCCAGTCCATGAAGCCATCGATCAACACGTCGGAGGCGCCGACCGGAATGGTGTAGGCCCACACCGGGGTGATCTGCCAGACATTGTCGCCAGGGCGGCTGCCGTCGGTGGTGCGCTGGTAGAAGTTCAGCTGGAAGTAGTCGAAGCCTGGGATGTCCAGGTCGAAGCCGGGGCCGATCAGGTAGGCTTCGGTGTCGCCCTCGCCAAACTCGTAGGTCATGGCCAGCAGCACGTCCTTGACCGGCCCGAAGGACAGCTTCTGATCGAAGATCTTGTTGAACGACAGCCGCGGGCTGATCTCGCCGTAGTAGGTGTTGGGGCCGTTGCCGGCGTCCTTCTGGCCTTGGTAGAAGATCTTGTCGACGAACAGGAAGTTATCGCCGTACTTCCAGCCGTCGGCGTGCTCGAAGGTCAGGGTCTGTTGGGTCGACGGGTTGACCTTGAAGTTCTTGCCCCACAGGTAGGTCAGGCTGTTGCTCTGCCACTGCAGCAGGTCGCCGGCGAAGGTGGTGCCACAGGCCAGCAGGCCGCCGGCGAGGATCAGGCTGTTGATGGTACGCATTGCGGATGTCGCTCCCTTGGTTGATCTGTTGTCAGCGCTCGGTGTTGGCGCTTTTTCTGTCTTTGTAGTCAGCTTTTTTCGATGGGCCACAGCTGTCTGGCAAGGGTTGAGCCAACTTCTTCCCGGTTGGCGAAACCGTCCTGCTCGACGTCGTTCTGAACGGATGAAAAGGGTCTTTCAGGCTGGCAACACGTTGGCCAACCGCCCGAATTCATTGACTGAGCGGTCAGTAAACGCAGGCAGAATCCGTCCTGCCCTGATCGAGGGGGCGCGCAGATTACTGGCTTGCGCGCCTGGCCTCAAGTGCTCCGTCATGGAGCACGGTGGAGCAAACCTGTGCATGTGGTCAGGTTGTCAGAAGTGTACCTTGATCAAGGCACTGGCCACGCTCTGATTGCTGTCCAGGGCGCCCCGGCTGTCGATGCCGTATTTGTCTTTCCAGTAGCTGTACTCCAAGCCCACGTACAGCTGCTTGTCGCCCAGGCTCAGCGCCTTGCCCAGGTCGTATTTCACCTGCGGGTTGAAGTGCAGGTTGGCGTGATAGGTGCCCCGTCGGTTCTGGTCGTTGTCGGTCACCCAGTCCATGTAGCCGTCTATCAGAATGTCGGATTTGCCCAGTGGCACGGTGTAGGACCAGGCGGGCGTGATTTGCCATACGTTGTCGCCGGGGCGGCTGCCCTCGGTATTGCGCACGTAGAAATTGAGCACGAAGTAATTGAAGCCTGGCACATCCAGGTCGAAGCCTGGGCCGATCAGGTAGGCTTCATTGTCACCTTCGCCACGCTCGTAGGTCATGGCCAGCAGCACGTCCTTGACCGGACCGAACGCAAGCTTGCGGTCGAGGATCTTGCCCAGCGAGAAGCGAGGGCTGAACTCGCCGTAGTAGGTGGTCACCCCTTTGCCGGGGTCGGCCTTGCCGTTGTAGAAAATCTTGTCGACAAACAGGAACGTGTCGCCGTATTTCCACTTGTTGGCGTGCTCGAAGGTAAGCGTCTGCTGAATGCCAGGGTTGATCTTGAAATCCTTGCCGTACAGGTAGGTCAGGCTCTCGCCGTGCCATTGCAGCCATTGGCCGGCCTGGCTCGGTACGCTGGCAAGCAGGCTGGTGCCTAGCAAAAAGGCGGTGGGGATGTGGTTCATGTGACAGCTCCCGGATGTTGTTCTTGTGGGTTGTCAGGCGCGTGCGCGCCCCGGGCGGCCCACGCGCAGTGGGCCGACGGCACAGCAGTGATTCAGGCGTGAAGCATGGGCGGCCAGGGCGCCGCCCGTTGGCTCAGTGGGGGTGGCAGGGCGCGTTGTGCGCTGCGCGGTCCGCGCCGCCGAGGATGTTGAACAGCACGTTGAGCACCAGCGCACTGACCGTGGCCATGGCGATGCCGCTGTGGGTGATGGGCTCCATCCACTGGGGCATCTGGGCGAAGAACTCCGGCCGTACCACCGGGATCAGACCGAAACCGACGCTGACCGCAACCAGCAACTGATTGCGCCGATCGCCGATGTCCGCTTCCTGGAGGATCTTGATGCCCGTGGCAGTGACCATGCCGAACATGGCAATGGACGCGCCGCCCAGCACCGCTGGCGGGATCGAGGCGATCAGGTAGGCCGCCTTGGGCAGCAAGCTGAGCACCACCAGCAAGCCGCCGGCCACCACCGTGACGAAACGGCAGCGTACGCCGGTCATCTGCACCAGGCCGATGTTCTGGGCGAACGAGGAATGGGTGAAGGTGTTGAAAAAGCCTGCGATGAAAGAGGCGCCTGCGTCGCACAGCAGCCCCCGGCGCAGCATGCCTGGGGTGACTTCACGGTCGGTGACCTTGCCCAGGGCCAGGAACATGCCCGTGGATTCGACGAAAATGATCACCACCACCAGGCACATCGACAGGATCGGGGCCAGGCTGAAGGTGGGCATGCCAAAGTGCAGCGGCGTGACCACCTGCAGCCAGGGGGTAGCCCCCAGGCCCGAGAGGTCGACCATGCCGATCGACCCCGCCAGCAGGTAACCCAGGCCCATCCCCACCAGCACCGACACGTTGACCCAGAAGCCCCGCATGAAACGGTTGATCAGCAGAATCACTGCCAGCACCAGGCCGGCGACCAGCAGATAGATCGGTGAGCCGAAGGTGGTCGCTTGCTGGCCGCCTCCGGCCCAGTTCACCGCCACGGGGAACAGCGACAGGCCAATGGACGTGATCACCGTGCCGGTCACCAGCGGCGGGAAGAACCTCACCACCTTGGACATGAAGGGCGCGACCAGCATGCCGAAGAAGCCTGCGGCAATGGTGGCCCCGAAGATGCCCTGCAGGCCCACGCCGGGCATGCCGGCCATGGCCACCATGCTGCCGACGGCGGCAAAGCTGGCCCCCATCATCACGGGCATGCGAATACCCACAGGGCCGATGCCCAGCGACTGCACCAGGGTGGCGACGCCGGCGACCAGCAGGTCGGCGTTGATCAGAAAGGCAACTTCTTCGCGGGACAGGCCTGCAGCCTGGCCGATGATCAGCGGTACCGCGATGGCGCCGCCATACATCAGAAGCACATGTTGCAGGCCAACCAGAAAGAGCTGGAACAGGGGCAGGGGCTGTCGCGGCGGCGCTACCGGAATAGACGCCTTGGATGACTCGGACATGCAGCACCTCGAGTTTTGTTTTTATTCTCGGATCCAAGCGGCGGGCGAGCCCAGGCTTCAAATGGCGGTCTTCAACCTGAAGATCGCCTTGTTTGAAGTCTGTGCCAGCGCCTGCGCTCGATGCTTGCGTACGACGTTATGCGGTGTAGCCAATTACGCTCAGTTGACCGGCGCGCCCTTGGCGATCCAGTCGCCTACCAGCTTGCGCTCCTCGGTGGTCATCTGCGTGATGTTGCCCAGCGGCATGATCTGGCTGGCAACCGCTTGCGCCTGGATGCGCGCGGCCTGGGCCTGGATCTGTTGCGGTGTGTCGAACATCACGCCACCTGGAGCGGCGCTGAACAGTGGGCTGGTCGGTTTCGAGGAGTGGCACACGGTGCAGCGTTCCTGGATCACGTGATGGATCTTCTCGAAGCTGTCACCGCCGGCCTGCGCCGTCGCCTCGGCCGGCACCGCCGGTTCGGCGGGCTTGGCCGCGTCTTCGGCGCGGCGCTCGGCGGCCGTTTTGCCGCCCACGGCTGTGGCTGGCAATGGCTGGTATTCGATCTTGGCAGCGGCCTGTTCCGGGCTGACCGGCATTGGCTTGGGACCGGTGACATAGGCCAGGCAGATCATGGCCAGGGCACCGACCGGCAGCGTCCAGGCGTACTTGTTGCTGTCGTGACGGGTGTTGAAGTAGTGACGGATCAACACCGCCGCCACTGCGATCCCCGCCAGGATCAGCCAGTTGTACTGGCTGCCGTAGGTGCTGGGGAAGTGGTTGCTGATCATGATGAACAGCACCGGCAGCGTGAAGTAGTTGTTGTGGCGTGACCGCAGCAGGCCCTTGGCCGGCAAGACCGGGTCCGGGGTCTGGTTGTTCTCGATGGCAGCCACCAGCTGGCGCTGGGCCGGCATGATGATACGGAACACGTTGCCGACCATGATGGTGCCGATGATCGCGCCCGTGTGCAGGTAGGCGCCGCGGCCACTGAACACCAGGCTGAAGCCCCAGCAGGCGGCAATGATCAGCACGAACAGCACCGCACCGAGCAGGGCAGGGCGCTTGCCCAGGGGCGAGTCGCACAGGAAATCGTAGACGAACCAGCCCACGACCAGCGACCCGATACCGATCGCCACGCCCTCGGCGCCACTGAGGGTGCTACCCGGTGCCAGCAGGTACAAGGTGGGGTTCCAGTAGAACACCACGCACAGCAGGGCAATGCCGGACATCCAGGTGAAGTAGGCTTCCCATTTGAACCAGTGCAGGTTCTCGGGCATTTTCGGCGGGGCGAGCTTGTATTTTTCCAGGTGGTAGATACCACCGCCATGGATGGCCCAGAGGTCACCTGACAACCCATCGCGCGGGTTGCTTCGATTCAGGTGGTTCTCCAGCCAGACAAAGTAGAACGATGCACCGATCCAGGCCACGCCGGTGATCATGTGAACCCAGCGAATGCTCAGGTTCAGCCACTCGTGAAGGTGTGCTTCCACAGTATGTACCTCTTGCCGGTCACAGGCGCGGGCAGTGCCCTGGCATGACCGACCTTTTCTTATTGGTGGGGGTTGAGGATCAGCATCTGTTCCTCGCTGAAGTAATGCTCATCGCAGTTGTTGCCAGAACCACTGCGATCAACCACCAGGAAGTCATCCCGCTTTTCGATCGTCAGCACCGGGTGGTGCCAGACGCCGCGATGGTAATTGACGCCCTGCCTGCCGTTGCTGCGGAAGGCGCGGACCAAGCCTGATACAGGTGCATCGCCAAGTGGCGCGACCACGATCAGAAAGGGGTTGCCGAGCAGCGGAATGAAAGCCTGGCTGCCCAGCGGATGGCGTTCGAGCATGCGCACGGTCAGCGGCATTTCCAGCGCGTCGGCGCGGAAAATACTGATGATCGCCTTGTCTTCAGGCTCGGCGGTCTCGACCGTGGCGAGCTTGTGAAAGCGCATGGTCGAGCCGTTGTTGATCATGAAGTGGTCGCTGCCATCGGTTTCGATCACGTCACCGAAAGGGGCGAAGGCTTCTTTGGTCAGGGGCTCGATCATCAGGGTGCGCATGCGGTTATCTCTTCTATTGTGCGTTGTTCTGTAAAGAATCGTCGGTCGCTTACAGCTGTTGCAGGCGGAACAGGGCGATCTGGTTGATCTGCTTGAGCGCCTCGGCGAACTCGGCCTTCGCATCGTTGTGGATGCGCTGTTCGAACGAGGCCAGGATCTGGTGCCGGTCGCTGCCCTTGACGGCCATGATGAACGGGAACTGGAACTTGGCCTTGTACGCCTCGTTGAGCGAGGTGAAGCGCGCGAATTCCTCGGCGGTGCATTGGTGAATACCGGCCCCGGCCTGTTCGTTGGTGCTCGAGGCGGTCAGTTCACCCTGGACGGCAGCCTTGCCGGCCAGGTCCGGGTGGGCGTTGATCAAGGCCAGTTGGTCGGCGTGAGGTGCGCTCAGCAGGATGTCGCTCATGCGCTGGTGCAGCGCGTGCACGTTGTCCAGTTCGTCCAATTGGCCGAGGTCGTAGGCCTTCTCGGCAACCCAGGGCGAGTGCTCGTAGATGTCGGCGAAGGCGTGAACGAACGCGTCACGGTCAAGGGTGGACGGCTTGAGGGTCTTGAAGGTGGTCATCAGACGGTCTCTTTCTGGTACGGGTGGGTGGCTTGCCAGTGGCGGGCAATGTCGACACGGCGGGCGAACCATACCTGCTCGTGGCTTTTGGCGTAGTCGACGAAACGCTTGAGCGCTGCCAGGCGTGCCGGCCGGCCGACCAGGCGGCAGTGCAGGCCGATGGAGAGCATCTTCGGCGCCTCGGCGCCTTCGGCGTACAGTACGTCGAAGGCGTCCTTGAGGTACTGGTAGAACTGCTCGCCACAGTTGAAGCCCTGGACCTGGGTGAAGCGCATGTCATTGGTGTCCAGGGTGTAAGGGATGACCAGGTGCGGCTTGCCGGTGGGATTGTTCGGCTCCCAGTAGGGCAAGTCGTCGTCATAGGTGTCGCTGTCGTAGAGAAAGCCGCCTTCTTCCATGACTAGCCGACGGGTGTTGGGGCCGGTGCGGCCGGTGTACCAGCCCAGCGGGCGTTCGCCAGTGATTTCGGTCAGGATGCGGATGGCTTCGAGCATGTGCTCGCGCTCCTGGGCCTCGTCCATGTACTGGTAGTCGATCCAGCGGTAGCCGTGGCTGCAGATTTCATGACCAGCCTGGACCATGGCGCGGATGACGTCGGGGTGGCGCTGGGCGGCCATGGCCACGGCGAAGATGGTCAAGGGGATCCCGCTGTCCTTGAACAGCTTGAGCAGGCGCCATACGCCTGCGCGGCTACCGTATTCATAGAGCGACTCCATGCTCTGGTTGCGCACGCCCTGCAACGGCTGGGCCGCGACCATCTCGGAGAGGAAGGCTTCGGATTCCTTGTCACCATGCAGGATGTTGCGCTCGCCGCCTTCTTCGTAGTTGAGCACGAACGACAGCGCAATGCGGGCGTTGCCTGGCCAGTGCGGGTGAGGAGGGTTATTGCCGTAACCGATCATGTCGCGAGGGTAGTCAGCGCTCACTGCAGTCTTCCTTCTTGTACGTGTGGGCAGGGTGGCGGGCCGCGTCGCTGTGTCGCACCACCGGATGCAATGATTGTATACAACTTATGAATTCTTTTGTAAGTCCGAATTTCCGCATTTATGACCAGGTGTCGCGTCTGGATACCTTGCAAGAAACCTGCCCACTTGGTCAGCTAAGCAAGGCGAAGACGCAGTGTCCCGCTTAATTCACGCTGGTGCCATGGCCCACAAGGGCATCGGCTTGGAAAGCAAAAAAATTGTGTACAATTTACGTTGCGAATGTCTTAATTGCGTTCATCCAAGGCGCACGCTGCCCCGATTCGGGTCACTGCCGTGCGTACTTGCCCCTGGCAAACACGAGGCGACAAGCAGATGGGACGTTTGACCACTCACGTACTGGACGCAGCCCATGGCTGCCCAGGCAGCGCAATCAACGTGGAGTTGTACCGTGTCGAAGGCAGCCAGCTGACGCTGGTCACCACGGCGCTCACTAACAGCGATGGCCGCGTCGATTCGCCATTGTTGCAAGGCGATGACTACCGTTCCGGTGTTTACCAGCTGCAGTTCAGTGCCGGTGACTACTACCGCGGGCGTGGCGTGGCGCTGCCTGAACAGCCGTTCCTGGATGTGGTGGTATTGCGCTTTGGCATCGATGCGCAGCAGGAGCACTACCATGTGCCGCTGCTGATCTCGCCTTACAGTTATTCGACCTATCGTGGAAGCTAGTTGGTCGCTAGAAGAATCTTCGTAGGTCCTTGCCCGCTCTCACACTGGCGGGCTTTTTTTCGCCTAGACCTTGGTGTTTTCCAGACGGATGTCCTGTTGGGTATGCGCCAGCGACTTGCCGGTCTTGAGCAAGGCCTGATCTTCCACGCCTGAGACCAACGCACCCAGCAGGTTGAAGCCCATACCGACTATGCGCTGGGCTCCTTGCTCCTTGCTCCTTGATCCATTCCATGCTGGCCGCTAAATGCGCAGAGGTGTTGGAAATGCTCCCGCGTTGGGTGCGCTGGGCGATGACGATATAGGCCTGCGCGTGCTCGCTGCTCAGGGAAGTATCACCATGGCTGGCCAGGCGGCTGTTCACGGCGTGCAGCTTTTTTGTGAAAGGGGTAACGGTCGGGAGCCTCGTCGTGTACTCATTGATCAAGGCCCTGCCTCCACTAAAGCTGTGTTCGGGCTGTGGGTTTGCAAAGAGCGACTTTCGGGTGAGATCCCAGCTTTCGCCCGCGACCTTCTTGCTCGAAATTAACGACTCCTTGATTCTGCTGGACAGACCAGCCGCTCGACCTGACGGATCGGCCAGATTTACCGGATCACCCAGGCAGTAGGTGTATGCATTGAGCCCACCTTGAGCAAATGGGCTCAGGTGATCGGGGCTATGCAACCTCATCAGTGTCGGGCTGAAGACCCTGTGGCCGTTGCCGAGTGGGTACAGGCCGAAGATCGGATCACTGAACTCGCCGTTGAAGCCCAGTGGACTCGTGGATGTTGGGCTACTGCCATACGGGGTATAGGTCAGGGCGGCGAATATGGATGTGTGCATCGGCATACCTGCGCTAAGGACGTCCAGTTGTATCAAGCGGCCATGCGGCTTGCACCTGGCAAAAATCCCAGGTTGGTCGGCTTGCAGGCGGTTATGACAAAAGGGCGCCTGAACGCCCTTGGTCGCGGAGAAAGATTCAGAGGAAGACGAACTTGGCAATGAAGATCGCGCACAGTACCCACAAGCTGGCGGAGATCTCCTTGTACTTACCCGTACCGGCCTTCAATGCCACGTAGCTGATGAAACCCAGCGCAATGCCATCGGCCACCGAGAACGTCAGTGGCATCATGATTACGGTGACGATCGCCGGAATGCTGTCGGTCGCCTCGTCCCAATTGATGTGCGCCATGCTGCCCATCATCAGCATCGCGACATAGATCAAGGCACCTGCGGTGGCATAGGCCGGGATCATGCCGGCCAGCGGTGCGAAGAACATGGCGGCGATGAACAGCACGCCCACTACCACCGCCGTCAGGCCGGTGCGACCCCCGGCGGCCACCCCCGCTGCGCTTTCCACATAGCTGGTGACCGGCGGCACGCCGACCACGGCGCCAAACACGCTCGACGCACTGTCGGCCTTGAGGGCCCTGGACAGGTTCTCGATACGGCCGTCGGGGGCCACCAGGTTCGCCCGCTGTGCCACGCCCATCAGCGTGCCGGCGGTGTCGAACATGTGCACGAACAGAAACGCCAGGACTACGCTGATCATGCTGACGTTGAACACGCCCGCCACGTCCATGGCCATCCAGGTCGGTGCCAGGCTGGGCGGCATCGACACCACGCCACCGAAGTTCACCAGCCCTAGGCCCCAGCCCGCCAGCGTCACGCCGATGATGCTGATCAGGATCGCCCCGAATACCCGCTTGTAGCTGAGGATGGCGATCAGCAGGAAGCACACCGCCGCCAACAGCGGGCCTGGTTCATGCAGCGAACCGAGCTTGATCAGGGTGGCGGGGCTGTCGACGATGATGCCTGCTGTCTTCAGGCCGATCAGGCCGAGGAACAGGCCCACACCGGCGCCCATGGCATGGCGCAGGCTGACGGGGATGCTGTTGAGCAGCCACTCGCGCACCTTGGACAGCGTCAGGAACATGAACAGCACGCCGGAGATGAAGACCGCGCCCAGCGCCGTTTCCCAGTTGTAGCCCATGGTGCCGACCACGGTGTAGGTGAAGAACGCATTGAGGCCCATGCCGGGGGCCAGGCCCACCGGCCAGTTGGCATACAACCCCATGAGCAGACAGCCGAGGGCGGCGGCGATGCAGGTAGCCACGAAGGCGGCGCCATGATCGATGCCGGCATCGGCCATGATGTTGGGGTTGACGAAAATGATGTAGGCCATGGTGATGAAGGTGGTCACCCCGGCGATCAGCTCGGTCTTGACGGTACTGCCGTGTTGCCTGAGTTTGAAAATGCGCTCCAGCCAACCCGTGGCGGGCGGTGAGGCGATGTCCAGCGTAGGGACTTCGGTTTTGCGGCTTTCCACAGCGAGTACTCCTCAAGTCTTTCTTGTTGTTATGGAGCCCGTGGTCCTGAGCAATGCACTTGGCGGCTCCGCGAGGGCGGCAACTGTCCAGCGGCTTGCAATGTCGCTGGATATTGTTGACCGTAAGGTCAGGAAGTTGCCTAAGCGATTATGCTTTTGTGTACAAAGAAAGCAAATACTGTTTTATGTTTTGTATGCCGGGTGTGGTGAACAATCGCTATATGCGTTAAAGCGCGCCTGCAGAAACGGCTCAGCCTGTGTACAATGACGCCATACTTTCCTTCGTGCCTCGAGAGCCCATGAACGAACAGCTGCAACCCCTGAAAAAACCCGCGCGTACCGGCAAGGCCGGCCGCAGTGGTACCCAGGACGACATTGTCTATGCGCACATCTTCGAGGCCATCCTGGAGCAACGTCTGGCGCCGGGCACCAAGCTCAGCGAAGAGGCGCTGGGCGAGATTTTCGGCGTCAGCCGCACCATCATTCGTCGGGCCCTGTCACGGCTGGCTCATGAGAGCGTGGTGCTGCTGCGGCCCAACCGAGGTGCCGTGGTCGCCAGCCCAACCGTGGAGGAGGCGCGCCAGGTGTTCTTCTCGCGGCGCATGGTCGAGCGCGCCATCACCGAGCTTGCCGTGGAGCACGCCACGGCCGAGCAGTTGGCCGAGCTTAGGCAGATGGTCCGCGAAGAGCGCGACAGCTTTTCTCGAGGGGATCGCGGTGCCGGTATCCGGTTGTCCGGCGAGTTTCACCTCAAGCTCGCCGAAGCGGCCGGTAATGCGCCACTGGTCAGCTTCCAGCGCAGCCTGGTATCGCAGACGTCGCTGATCATCGCCCAGTACGAAAGCGGCAACCGTTCCCATTGCTCGTACGACGAACACCTGCAACTGATCGATGCTATCGAAGCGCGTGACGCCGCCCAGGCCGTCAGCCTGATGATGCATCACATGGACCACATCGACAGCAAGCTGAACCTGGACGAGGAGAGTGCCTCGGACGATCTGCACGCAGTGTTCTCCCATCTGCTGAAAAAGCCCAAGGTCGCGGTCAAGAACTGACCGCTCGCCTGGGCTCGCATCAAGCGCGAACCTTATCCTTCGCGCTGATGCACGCAACGGCCGGCCGCATAGGTTTCACGAACCGTGCGGTCGTCGCCCAGGGTGGTCAACACGAACAACGTCTCCTCGATGCTTCTGGACTGCTGCAGGCGATAGTCCAGCAAAGGCGTTGCCTTGTAGTCCAGCACCACGAAGTCCGCGTCATTGCCCGGGCGCAGGCTGCCAATCCGGTCATCCAGGCGCAGCGCACGCGCACCGCCCAGGGTCGCCAGGTAGAGCGACTTGTAGGGGTGCAGGCGTGCACCTTGCAGTTGCATCACCTTGTACGCCTCATTGAGCGTGTTGAGCAGCGAGAAGCTGGTGCCGGCGCCTACGTCGGTGCCCAGGCCGACATTGACCTTGAAACGCTCCGCCTGGGGCAGGTTGAACAGCCCGCTGCCCAGGAACAGGTTGGAGGTGGGGCAGAACGCGATCGCCGAGCCCGTTTCTGCCAAGCGCTGGCATTCTTCGTCGCACAGGTGCACGCCATGGGCGAATACCGAGCGCTCGCCCAGCAGTTCGAAGTGGTCGTACACATCCAGGTAGCCTTTCTGTTCGGGGAACAGCGACTTGACCCAGTCGATTTCCTGAAGGTTCTCCGACAGGTGCGTGTGCAGGTAGACGCCTGGGTGTTCCTTGAGCAGTTGGCCGGCCCGTGCCAACTGCTCAGGCGTGCTAGTCGGTGCGAAACGCGGGGTGACGGCATAATGCAGACGACCCTTGCCATGCCAGCGCTCGATCAGCGCCTTGCTCTGAGCGTAACCGGACTCGGCGGTGTCGGTCAGGTAATCGGGGGCATTGCGGTCCATCATCACCTTGCCGGCGATCAGGCGCAGGTCCAGGCGCTCGGCTTCCTCGAACAAGGCATTGACCGATTCGGGGTGCACACTGCCGAACACCAGTGCGGTAGTGGTGCCGTTACGCAGCAGCTCCTTGAGAAAGATGTGCGCCACCTGGTCAGCATGGTCCTTATCGGCGAATTGCTTCTCGCAAGGGAAGGTGTAGGTGTTCAACCAGTCCAGCAACTGCTCACCGTAGGAACCGATCATGCCGGTCTGCGGGAAGTGGATGTGGGTGTCGATGAAACCTGGGGTGATCAATGCGTCCTGGTAGTGCTCTACCGGTATGTCGGCGTCCAGGGTCGGCAACAGGTCACTGGCATGGCCCACGGCCTGGATGCGTCCGCCGTCGATCACCAGCAGGCCGTCTTCGAAATACTCATGGGAAGCGTCCAGGCCGACCTCGGCCGGGTCGGCGATGCTGTGCAGGATGGCGGCTCGGTAGGCTTTGCGGGTAACGGTCATATCTCACTCGTCAAATGGCTTGGCTGCGCCGTGAAGGCGGCAGCAACTGGGCAATGGGGCCGGCGTTGGCGGCAGCATCGTGCTGGCCGAAGCGGGCGTTGTAGGTGGCGATGATTTCGCCGGCGATGGACACGGCGATTTCGATGGGCAGCTTGCCCTTGACCTCGGTCAGGCCCATCGGGCACCGCATGCGGGCCACCACGGCGGCATCGAACCCGCGCTCGCGCAGGCGATGCTCGAACTTGACCCGCTTGGTCTTCGAGCCGATCAGGCCGAACCAGGTGAAATCGTTGCGCTTGAGGATGGCAGCGGTCAGCTCCAGGTCGAGCTGATGGTTATGGGTCATGACGATGCAGTAGCAGCCCGGCGGCAGGTCTGCCACTTCGTCGACCGGCTCCTCGCTCACCACGCGCGTCACGCCAGCAGGGATCTGGGCAGGAAATTCCTGCTCGCGCGAATCGATCCAGCGCACCCGGCAGGGCAGCGCGGCGAGCAAGGGTACCAGAGCCCGGCCTACATGGCCCGCGCCGAATACCGCGATCTGCGCTTGCACGGCGGCCATGGGTTCGAACAACAGCACCGTCACGCCCCCGCAGCACTGGCCGAGGCTGGCGCCCAGGCTGAAGCGTTCCAGATGGGGGGTGCCGCGTTGCTCAAGGAGCATCTGCCGGGCGATATGCAGCGCCTTGTATTCCAGATGGCCGCCGCCGATGGTGTCGTATGAACCGCACGCGCTGACCACCATCTTCGAACCGGCATTGCGCGGGGTGGAGCCGCGCTCCTCGATGATGGTCACCAGTACGCAGGCCTCACCGCGGGCTTGATGTTCGGCCAGGGCGTTGATCCATTGGTGCATATGCAAGATCCTCCTGTGGATGCCAGTTCAGGCCTTCCTGCCGACTTGCCGGCAATGGGGCCCGAACAGGCAACGCACCTTCAATTGTTCACTGCGTCCAGTTCCTGCACCGCAGGTTGGACGGCAGCCGCCTTGCGCATTTGCTCGCAGCCCCACAACACCCGTTCTGGCGTGGCAGGGGCGTCTATGTTCGGCTGCACGCGGTAGTCGGCCAGGCTGGCCACCGCATCCTTGATCGCGCACCAGGCGGCAATTCCGAGCATGAACGGCGGCTCGCCCACCGCCTTGGAATGGAACACCGTGTCCTCTGGGTTCTTGCGGTTCTCCACCAGCTTGACCCGCATGTCCAGCGGCATGTCGGCCACCGCTGGGATCTTGTAGCTGGCCGGCCCATTGGTCACGAGTTTGCCCTTGGCGTTCCACACCAGCTCCTCGGTGGTGAGCCAGCCCATGCCCTGGATGAATCCGCCCTCGACTTGCCCGATGTCGATGGCCGGGTTCAGCGAGTCGCCCACATCGTGCAGGATGTCGGCACGCAACATCTTGTACTCGCCGGTCAGGGTGTCGACGATCACTTCCACGCAGGCCGCGCCGAAGGCGTAGTAGTAGAAGGGGCGGCCCCGTGCCTGGCTGCGGTCATAGAAGATCTTTGGTGTGCGGTAGAACCCGGTGCTCGACAGCGACACCTGACCGAAATAAGCCTGCTGCACCAACTGCTCGAAACTGACGATCTGGTCGCGCACACGCACGTGGCCATTACGGAACTCGACGTCTTCCTCGGTGACCTGGTAATGCCTGGCGGCAAACTCGGTCAAACGCTTCTTGAGAATCTCGGCGGCATGCTGGGCGGCCTTGCCGTTCAAGTCGGCCCCACTGGAAGCAGCGGTGGGGGAGGTGTTGGGCACCTTGTCGGTGTTGGTGGCGGTGATCTGGATCCGGTCGATATCCACCTGGAAGACCTGGGCCACCACCTGCGCCACCTTGGTGTTCAGGCCCTGGCCCATCTCAGTGCCACCGTGGTTCAGGTGAATACTGCCATCGGTGTAGATGTGGATCAGCGCCCCTGCCTGGTTGAGGAAGGTGGCGGTGAAGGAGATGCCGAACTTGACCGGGGTCAGCGCCAGGCCTTTTTTCAGGATCGGGCTGCCGGCATTGAAGCGACCGATGGCCGCTCGCCGTTCGGCGTAATCACTGCTGGCTTCAAGCTCGGCGGTCATTTCCTCGAGCATGTTGTGCTCGACGGTCTGGTAATAATGGGTAACGTTGCGCTCGTCCTTGCCGTAATAGTTGGCCTTGCGCACAGCCAGCGGGTCGCGGCCAAGGTATCGGGCGATATGGTCCATCACCTGCTCGATGGCGACCATGCCCTGCGGCCCGCCAAAGCCTCGGTAGGCCGTGTTCGACGCGGTGTTGGTCTTGCAGCGATGCCCGTGGACGGTGGCATCGCCCAGGTAGTAGGCGTTGTCGGAATGGAACATGGCGCGGTCGACGATCGAGCCGGACAGGTCTGGGGAATAGCCACAGTTGCCGGCCAGGTCCAGGTTGATGCCGTGCAGGCGACCCTGGTCGTCGAAGCCCACGTCGTACTCGACGTAGAAGGGGTGTCGCTTGCCGGTCATGGTCATGTCCTCGACCCGCGGCAAGCGCATCTTCGTCGGTTGCCCGGTCAGGCGGGCGATGACGGCGCACAGGCAGGCCGGGCTCGCGGCCTGGGTTTCCTTGCCGCCAAAGCCGCCGCCCATGCGGCGCATGTCCAGCACCACTTTGTTCATGGGCACATCAAGCACTTCGGCCACCAGTTTCTGCACCTCGGTGGGGTTCTGGGTGGAGCAGTAGACGATCATGCCGCCGTCCTCGGTGGGCATCACCGAGGAAATCTGTGTCTCAAGGTAGAAGTGTTCCTGGCCACCGATGTGCAGGGTGCCTTGCAGGCGATGCGGCGCGCTGGCCAGGGCCGCGGCGCTGTCACCGCGCTGGTGGGTGTGGCTGTCGAGCACGAAGTGCCGCTTGCGCAGCGCCTCGACCACATCGAGCACCGGTTCGAGGTCCTCGTATTCGATGATGGCTGCCATGGCGGCGCGGCGTGCGGTGTCCAGGTCACGTGCGGCCACGGCCAGGACCGGCTGGCCAAAGAACTCGACCTTGTCGATGGCCAGCAAGGGGTCGCCTGCCACCACCGGTCCAATGTCCTTGAGCCCGGGGATGTCCTCATGGGTAATCGCGATGCGTACCCCTTCGAAGGCATAGCAGGGCGTGGTGTCGATGCGCAGGATGCGCGCGTGGGCACGGTCTGCGGTGCGTGCGTAGACGTGCAACTGGTTGGGGAATTCCAGTCGGTCATCGATGTACAGCGCTTCGCCGGACACGTGCTTGTCGGCGCTGTCGTGCTTGACGCTGCGCCCGACCCCGGTGGTCAGGTCCTGGCGGAACAGGTCGGCCATTTCGGCCTGGCTTTTTGCCACATGATGATTAGACATAAGCGGTCACCCGGGTTTCGATGTGCGGCGTTTGCTGTTCGATGAAGTACTTGCGCAGCAGGTTCTGCGCGGTCAGCAGGCGGTACTGCTGGCTGGCGCGGAAGTCGCTGAGCGGGGTGAAGTCTTCGGCCAATGCCTGGCAGGCGCGCTCCACGCTGGCCTTGTTCCAGGGCTGGCCCAGTAACGCGGCCTCGCAGGCACGGGCGCGCTTGGGGATGGCGGCCATGCCGCCAAAGGCGATGCGTGCCCCGTTGACCACACCGTGCTCGATGCTCAGATTGAAGGCTGCGCACACCGCCGAAATATCATCGTCCAGGCGCTTGGAAACCTTGTAGGCGCGGAACGTCCAGTCGTGCCGGGCGAGGGGTACCAGGATCTTCTCGATGAACTCGCTGTCTTGCCGGGCGGTGATGCGGTAGTCGATGAAATAGGCTTCCAGCGGCATCGTGCGCTGGCGCTCGCCCTGGCGCAGGACCACCTGGGCATCCAGTGCGATCAACAAGGGCGGTGAGTCGCCGATGGGCGAAGCGTTGCCGATGTTGCCGCCCAGGGTGCCCTGGTTGCGGATTTGCAACGAAGCGAAGCGATGCAGCAGCGCGCCGAAGTCCGGGTACTGCGCATTCAACGCCTGGTAGCAGTCGGTCAGTGGGGTGGCAGCACCGATTTCTAGGTGGGTGGCGGTCTGCTCGATCCGCTTGAGCTCGGCCACATGCCCCACGTAGATCATCACCGGCAGGGTCTTGTGCATTTGCGTGACTTCCAGCGCCAGGTCGGTACCACCAGCCAGCAGCCTGGCTTCGGGGTGCGAGCTGTACAGCTCGGCCAGGTCGGCGACGGTCAGCGGGACCAGGCAACGTTTGTCGCCACTGTTCAGCTCGCCGGTCTGCGACGGTGCAATGGCCTTGAGGCGGGCGATGGTCTGCGCTTGCTGGGCATCGAACTGATCGTGGCAGGGCTGCCGGCAGCTCTGCCGGGCCGCGTCCAGGATGGGCCGGTAGCCCGTGCAGCGGCACAGGTTGCCCGCCAGTGCTTCCTGGGCCTGATGCACGTCGGCACCCTGACTGTTCTTTTGCAGGGCGAACAACGACATGACGAAACCTGGCGTGCAGAAACCGCATTGCGATCCATGGCAGTCCGCCATGGCTTGTTGCACGCTGTGCAGCTGGCCTTGGTGCTTGAGGTCTTCGACGCTGATCAGTTGCTTGCCGTGCAAACTGGACACGAACGTCAGGCAGGAATTGAGGCTGCGATAGCGCAAGGCATCGTTGCCGGCGTCGTCCTGAGTCAGTTCACCGATCACCACGGTGCATGCGCCACAGTCACCGCTGGCGCAGCCCTCTTTGGTGCCGGGTTTGCCCAACTGTTCGCGCAGGTACTGCAGCACGGTCATGTTCGGGTCCAGGGCGTGCTCGCTGCGCAGCTCCTGGTTGACGAGAAACTGGATCACGGGGATGGCCTCGCAATGGTTTTATTGTTGTTGGGCCGACTCTAAGCAACACCTGTCACGCGGGTCAATGTTTTTCTGACTCAAAGGTCAGGAAATTGCCCGGCGGCCGGCCCACCCTGGTTGATGGTGCTTACACCAAGCATAGATCGAGCCGACTCGGCAGCTGTCCGGGCGGTCAAATAAACCGCGATACACCGCTGCGCTTCCCAGGGGCAAGTAGGCTACAATCCGCCCCCTTGTGCCCCGTTCAGTGATTTGAAGGAAAACCATGACGTTCAAGGCCCCGGACAGCCTCGCCGAGCAGATCGCCGATTACCTGGCCGAGCGCATCATCCGCGGCGAACTGGCGCCTGCAGAGCGTATCCAGGAACAGAAGGTGACCCAGGCGCTCAACGTCAGTCGGGGTTCGGTGCGTGAAGCGCTGCTGATCCTCGAGCGCCGCCACCTGGTGGCGATATTGCCGCGCCGTGGCGCCCACGTCACCGAGCTGGACGAGCGCAGTGTGCGCAGCCTGTGCACGCTCATGAGCGAGTTCTACATCCTGCTGGGCAACGCGGTTGCACAACGCTGGCGCAACGAAGACGAACTGCGCCCGTTTCTGGACATTCAGCAGCGTCTTCAGGTGGCTCACGCCGCGCGTGACATCGAGGCGTTCGTGGCCGAGAGCTTCGAGGTAATGCGTGCCGCCTATCCCTTCGCCGACAATCCGTTCCTCCAGGAAACCGTCGAGAACCTGCAACCCGCCATGAGCCGCGCCTACTACCTGTCCCTGGACCAGCGTCAAGCGAACATGGTCGATTACCTGGGCCTGTTCAGTCACTTGCTCGAGGCGGTGGTGCTGCGCGACTTGCCGCGCATTCGTGAAGTACTCACCGCCTATGGCCAGCGCAGTTGCGAACTGGTACTTGCGGCGCTGGCCCGGCCCTGATCGATGCGCCTCAAATGCATCCGCCTGGCGGGGTTCAAGTCATTCGTCGACCCCACCACCGTCAACTTCCCGAGCAACATGGCGGCGGTCGTGGGCCCCAATGGCTGTGGCAAGTCCAACATCATCGACGCCGTGCGCTGGGTGATGGGCGAAAGTTCGGCAAAGAACCTGCGCGGCGAGTCGATGACCGACGTCATCTTCAACGGCTCCAGCGGCCGCAAGCCAGTCAGCCAGGCCAGCATCGAACTGGTGTTCGACAACAGCGAAACCACGCTCGTGGGCGAGTATGCCGCCTACGCCGAGATCTCGATTCGGCGCAAGGTGACCCGCGATAGCCAGAACAGCTACTACCTCAACGGCACCAAGTGCAGGCGCCGGGACATCACCGATATTTTCCTGGGCACCGGCCTTGGGCCACGCAGCTACTCGATCATCGAACAGGGCATGATCTCCAAGCTGATCGAAGCCAAGCCCGAGGAACTGCGTAATTTCATCGAGGAAGCGGCCGGTATCTCCAAATACAAGGAGCGTCGCCGCGAAACCGAAAACCGCATCCGCCGCACCCAGGAGAACCTGGCGCGCCTGACCGACCTTCGCGAGGAGCTGGAACGCCAGCTCGAACGCCTGCACCGCCAGGCCCAGGCGGCCGAGAAGTACCGTGAATACAAGGCGCAGGAACGCCAGCTCAAGGCACGCCTGGCGGCGCTGCGCTGGCGCGAGCTGGATGAACGGGTTCGTCAGCGCCAGTCGGTGATCGGTAACCAGGATGTGTCCTTCGAGGCACTGGTGGCCGAGCAGCGCAATGCCGATGCCAGTATCGAGCGGCTGCGTGACGGTCATCATGAGCTGTCCGAGCGCTTCAACCAGGTGCAGGCCCGGTTCTACTCGGTGGCCGGCGACATCGCCCGGGTCGAGCAGAGCATTCAGCACGGCCAACAACGCCTGCGCCAATTGCAGGACGATTTCAAGGAAGCCGAGCGCACGCGCCAGGAAACCGAATCGCACCTGGGGCATGACCGTACGCTGCTGGCAACCCTGGGCGAAGAACTGGCCATGCTTGAGCCCGAGCAGGCGCTGACCCTGGAGGCTGCCGAAGAAAGCGCTGCCGTGCTGGAAGAGGCCGAGTCAGGCATGCACGGGTGGCAGGAGCAATGGGACACCTTCAACAGTCGCTCGGCTGAACCGCGTCGCCAGGCCGAGGTGCAGCAGGCGCGCTTGCAGCAGTTGGAAAGCGGCCTGGAGCGACTGGCCGAGCGTCAGCGCAAACTCACCGACGAGCAGGCGCAGTTGGGCGAAGACCCGCAAGACGCAGCCATGCTGGAGCAGGTTGAACAGTTGGCCAGCAGCGAGTTGTCGCTCGAAGCACTGCAACAGGAGGAAGAGCAGGTTATCGAGCGCCTGGAAACGGTGCGCCAGGCGCTGCAGGAGGCTGGGCTGGCTCAGCAGCAGGCCCAGGGCGATATGCAACGCCTGGGCGGGCGCCTGGCATCGCTGGAAGCCCTGCAACAGGCAGCCCTGGACCCAGGTGCTGGTGTGGGCGAGTGGTTGCAGGGGCAGGGGTTGGCAGACTGCCCCCGCCTGGCACAAGCGCTGCGCGTGGAGCCCGGGTGGGAGCTTGCGGTGGAAACCGTGCTGGGCGCCGATTTGCAAGCGGTGCTGGTGGACGACTTTGCACCGTTGGACCTGGCAGGCTTGCAGCAGGGCGATGTAAGCCTGCTGCTCGCGGCTTGCGCCAGCCAGGCAGCGACTTCCGGCAGCCTGCTAGACAGGGTGCAGGGTCCTGTTGACCTGGCGCCATGGCTGGGCCAGGTCAGGCCCGTGGAAGACCTGGCCGAGGCCCTGGCCTTGCGTGCCGGGTTGGGCGAAGGGCAGAGCCTGGTCAGCCGCGATGGCTACTGGGTCTCTCGAAACAGCCTGCGTGTGCGCCGCGGGGGTAGCGGTGAGAGCGGCGTGCTGGCGCGCGGTCAGGAAATCGAACGACTCGAGCACAGTCAGCGCGAGCAGCACATCGCCTTGCAGCAGCTTGAACAGCAGTTGCAGACTTTGCGTGAACAGCAGCAGCACCTGGAAGCGCAGCGCGAGCAGGTACGCCGTCGCGCCCAGGAAGAAAACCGCTTGCAGGCCGAGCTCAAGGCCAGCTTGTCAGCCAACCGTGCCCGCGCCGAACAGGTCGCGCTGCGCCGCCGCCGTCTGGAAGAGGAGCTGGCGGAGCTCGACGAGCAGCGCGCCCTTGAGCATGAGCAGCTGGGCGAAGCCCGCTTGCTGTTGCAGGATGCCCTCGAACTGATGGCCCAGGACACCGACCAGCGCGAAGTGCTGCTGGCCCAGCGCGACCGGCTGCGTGAGGGCCTGGACCGTATTCGCCAGGAAGCCAGGCAGCACAAGGATCATGCCCACCAACTGGCGGTGCGCCTGGGGTCGTTGCGCGCCCAGCATGACTCCACGCGTCAGGCTCTGGAACGCCTGGAACTGCAGGCGGCCCGTCTGAGCGAGCGACAGGAGCAGTTGAGCCTGAACCTGGAGGAGGGGGAGGCGCCGTTGGAGGAACTGCGGCTCAAGCTCGAAGAGCTGCTGGAACGCCGCATGGGTGTCGACGAAGAAATGCGCCAGGCACGCTTGCAGATGGACGAGGCCGACCGCGAACTGCGCGATGCCGAAAAGCGCCGCACCCAGGCCGAGCAGCAGGCCCAGTTGCTGCGCGGTCAACTTGAACAACTGCGTCTGGAATGTCAGGGCCTGGAAGTGCGGCGTACCACGTTGCAGGAGCAGTTGCTTGCCGACGGTTACGACTTGCAGGGTGTTCTCGCCACGGTCGAGCCCGACGTTACCGAGGCCGGCACCGAGCAGGCGTTGGAGCAACTGGAGGCCCGTATCCAGCGGCTGGGCGCGATCAACCTGGCCGCCATCGAGGAATACGAACAGCAGTCCGAGCGCAAGCGCTACCTCGATGCCCAGGATGCTGACCTGGTCGAAGCGTTGGACACACTCGAAAATGTCATTCGCAAGATCGACAAGGAAACCCGCCACCGCTTCAAAGATACCTTTGATCAGATAAATGCCGGGTTGCAGGCACTTTTCCCAAAAGTTTTCGGCGGTGGCAGCGCTTATCTGGAACTGACGGGCGAAGATCTACTCGATACAGGGGTGACGATCATGGCGCGACCACCGGGCAAGAAGAACAGCACCATTCATCTGCTGTCCGGTGGCGAAAAAGCACTGACCGCCTTGGCGCTGGTGTTTGCCATCTTCAAGTTGAACCCCGCACCGTTCTGCATGCTCGATGAAGTCGACGCACCGCTGGACGATGCCAACGTCGGGCGGTATGCCCGGCTGGTGAAGGAAATGAGTGAGAGCGTGCAGTTCATCTACATCACGCACAACAAGATCGCCATGGAAATGGCCGACCAGTTGATGGGTGTCACGATGCACGAGCCAGGCTGTTCGCGCCTGGTGGCCGTGGACGTGGAGGCGGCAATGGCGATGGTCGATGCGTGAAACCTGTAGTCAAACGGCACAATCTTCATTGAAATGCCCCTGTCATGTGAGACAGACGGTGTAAAGTTGTCTTTGGTCGTGCTAGCTTTATGTCACTCGTTTTCTGCGTGGGTAAAACGCCTGTCAGAACATAGGCTTGGCGCCACGTGTTAAAGGCCTTTGAAGCCTTTGTTTTCAGCATATTTATTAGAGGCACGGGATTACATGGAAATCGGTCTGCGCGAGTGGCTGATCCTTATCGGCATCATTGTCATTGCCGGCATTCTTTTCGACGGCTGGCGCCGTATGCGCGGCGGCAAGGGCAAGTTGAAATTCCGTCTGGACCGCAGTTATGCCAATGCGGCGGACGATGAAGGCGGTGGCGCCGAAGTACTTGGCCCACCCCGCGTGCTCGACACCCACAGGGAGCCTGAGCTGGACGAAAGTGATCTGCCGTCGCTCAGTGCCTCGGATCGCGACCGTGAGCGTGAGCCCAAGCCCGCCAAGGTCAGCAAGTGGCCAAAACGCCCGACGGCTGCAGAAGCGCCACGCGTTGACGCAGGCTTCAGCGCGCCTTCCCGCGAAGCGGATATCGTGATCGACGAGGAAGACGACTTCGCCGCGGACAATGGCCGTAGCCCATCCCCAGCAACGGCCAACAACAGCGTCAAGGAGCTGCCACCGGCCGAGGAAGTGCTGGTGATCAGCGTCATTTCCCGGGACGAGGGCGGGTTCAAAGGCCCGGCGTTGCTGCAGAACATTCTGGAGAGCGGCCTGCGGTTCGGCGAGATGGACATCTTCCACCGTCACGAGAGCATGGCCGGTCACGGCGAAGTGCTGTTCTCCATGGCCAATGCCGTCAAGCCGGGCATCTTCGACCTGGATGACATCGACCATTTCAGCACGCGTGCGGTGAGCTTCTTCCTCGGCCTGCCAGGCCCACGCCATCCGAAGCAGGCCTTCGACGTGATGGTGGCGGCCGCTCGCAAGCTGGCCCATGAGCTCAACGGTGAACTCAAGGATGATCAGCGCAGCGTGTTGACGGCGCAGACCATCGAGCACTACCGCCAGCGCATCGTGGAATTCGAGCGCCGCGCCCTGACCCAGAAGCGCTGATAAATCCAGACGAAGAGCAGCCTCGGGGCGTGCTGGTCGGCCCAGGCCTCTTGCTCATCGAATCGGCTTTCGGCAAGCGAGCCCGCTTCACAGGTTCACCACAGTCTTTCGAGTCTGTGTCGAACCTGTGAAGCGGGCTCGTTGCCTAAGGCAGAAGGCGATGACCAGGCTTGGCCCTCCAGACGCTGCCAGGCTGCTCTTTCGTTTTGCAAGAGAAGCTGAAAAATGACCGCTGAAACCCGCATCCACGAACTGCGTGCCGAACTCGACCAGCACAACTACCGCTACTATGTGCTGGACGAACCCAGCGTGCCCGACGCCGAGTACGACCGGCTGTTCAACGAACTCAAGGCGCTGGAGGCCGAGCACCCCCACTTGGTCACGCCCGATTCGCCCACCCAGCGGGTAGGTGGTGCGGCCCTTGCTGCATTCAGCCAGGTTCGTCATGAGGTTCCCATGCTCAGCCTGGGCAATGCCTTCGAAGAAGCCGACCTGCGCGAGTTCGGTCGCCGCGTGACGGAGGGGCTGGACCAGCCAGACGCGGTGGATTTCAGCTGCGAGCCCAAGCTCGATGGCCTGGCGGTCAGCCTGCTCTACCGTGACGGTCATCTGGTGCAGGGTGCCACGCGAGGCGACGGCACCACCGGCGAGGACATCAGCGCCAACGTGCGCACCGTGCGCAACATTCCCTTGAAGCTGCACGGCCAAGGCTGGCCTGCGGTGCTGGAAGTGCGGGGCGAGGTGTTCATGAGCAAGGCCGGCTTCGACCGGCTCAATGCGTCCCAGGCCGACATTGGCGGCAAGACGTTCGCCAACCCGCGCAATGCTGCGGCAGGCAGCCTGCGTCAGCTGGACTCCAAGATCACTGCCAGTCGCCCGCTGGAATTCTGCTGCTACGGTGTCGGTCAGGTGTCCGCGCCTGTGGCCGACAGCCATATCGCCACGCTGGAGCAACTCAAGGCATGGGGATTGCCGATCAGTCGTGAGCTCAAGCACGCGGCCGGCATCGAGCAATGCCTGGACTATTACCGCGACATCGGTGAACGGCGTAACAGCCTGCCTTACGAGATCGACGGCGTGGTGTTCAAGGTCAACAGCCTGGCCGCACAACGTGAGCTGGGTTTCCGTGCCCGGGAGCCGCGCTGGGCCATCGCCCATAAGTTCCCGGCGATGGAGGAGCTCACCGAGGTGCTGGACGTGGAGTTCCAGGTGGGGCGCACGGGCGCGGTTACCCCGGTCGCCCGTCTGAAGCCGGTAAAGGTCGCCGGTGTCACGGTGTCCAATGCCACGTTGCACAACATGGACGAAATCGCACGCCTGGGCCTGCGCATCGGCGATACGGTCATCATCCGCCGCGCAGGTGATGTGATCCCGCAGGTGATGCAGGTGGTGCTGGAGCGTCGCCCGGAAGGGGCGCGTGAAGTGCAGGTGCCCAGCCAATGCCCTGTGTGCGGCTCCCACGTGGAGCGCACCCAGCTGGTCAAGCGCAGCAAGGGCAGGGAAGTGACCAGCGAAGGGGCCGTGTACCGCTGCGTCGGCCGCCTGGCCTGTGGGGCGCAGCTCAAGCAGGCGATCATTCACTATGTGTCGCGCCGGGCGATGGACATCGACGGGCTGGGTGAGAAAAGCGTGGAGCAGTTGGTGGACGAGGGCCTGATTGCCTCACCAGCCGACCTTTACACGCTCGCGTTCGACCAAATCGTAGGCCTCGAGGGTTTTGCCGAAGTGTCGAGCCGCAAGCTGCTCGAAGCCATCGCCGCCAGCAAGCAGCCGACCCTTGCCCGCTTCATCTATGCCCTGGGCATTCCCGATGTCGGTGAAGAAACCGCCAAGGTGCTGGCCCGCTCACTGGGCAGCCTGTCACGCGTGCAACAGGCATTGCCGCAGGTGCTCACCTACCTGCCGGACATCGGCCTGGAAGTGGCCCATGAGATTCACAACTTCTTTGAAGACGAACACAACCAGAAGGTCATCCGCCAGTTGCTGGACAGCGGCATGCAGTTGCAGGACGAAGGCGAGCTGGCAGCCGAATTCGCCGCCAGTACCACCCTGGCCGACCTGCTCGCCAAGCTCGACATCCCCTCGGTAGGGCCGACTGGCGCGCAGAAGCTGGTGGCGCGCCTGGACAGCCTGGACAAGATCATCGCCGCGGATGGCATCGACCTGCGCCAGGCGCTCAATACGCGCCAGGCAGAGGCTGTACGCGCGTTCTTCAGGGATGAAGCCAACCAGCAACTGGCCCACGCCATCGAAGCGCAGTTGCTGGCCTTCGGCATGCACTGGCGTAGCGAGAAGAAGGTGGCCGAGGGGCTGCCTCTGGCGGGCCAGACCTGGGTGCTCACCGGCTCCCTGGAACGCATGAGCCGCGACATCGCCAAGGAAAAGCTCGAAGGCCTGGGTGCGAAAGTGGCGGGGTCGGTTTCTGGCAAGACCCACTGCGTGGTGGCAGGGCCGGGTGCCGGGTCGAAGCTGGCCAAGGCCAGCGAGCTGGGCGTGAAGGTGCTCGATGAAGAGGCGTTTGTGGCGTTTCTTGCCCAGCAGGGCATCGAGGTCTGATCACCCTGGGGCTGTGCTGACCCGTTGCGTGAGTGCCGGCACTTGTCCATCTTGGCGGCCGGGGCCGCTGGCGGGTTAGGGTGTTTGACCGTGTGGCGCGCGCTAGCCAGACAAGTCATTGAGAAATGATGACTTTTTCTGCCGCAGAGGTTGTATCTGGGCTCAGGACCGGTACAATGGCGCCACTCGCTGTTCAGCGAGACATGTAGTGGTGGCCCTGTCGGTCCTCCCGCATTGATTACCCGTTAACCTGGTC
Source organism: Pseudomonas fulva NBRC 16637 = DSM 17717 (assembly GCF_000730565.1). Lineage (GTDB taxonomy): Bacteria > Pseudomonadota > Gammaproteobacteria > Pseudomonadales > Pseudomonadaceae > Aquipseudomonas > Aquipseudomonas fulva. The sequence continues at coordinate 261,657 of NZ_BBIQ01000003.1, forward strand.
AGGCCCGGAAGGGAGCAGCCATAGCGGGAACATCGAGTGCCGGGGTGTGGCTGGCGGGGCCGCCTCCATTTCAGGCCCTGAATTCTACAAGGCCAAGCGCTCAGTCACCTAAACTGTGCCGTTTTTTCGTAAGTGCCCGCACTGCGAACACTGGCTATAACGCTGCGCACACTACCGCATACGCAGCATCAGGCGCTGGGGTTACTGTGATTTTGCCAACGTGCACTTCTGCAGATGGGCCTGGCCCACGCTTTCAGGCACAACCTCCAACTTCGCACCGCCTACGAAAACGCCAACTTTGATCGATTGGCGGATGTAGTAATTCTTCCCGCCCACCGCCATCAAATCGATGACATTGTCACTGAATTCGGACTCAGTGCCGATCTTGTGCGGGCCAGGGGTAACCAGGCGGTAGAAGTAGACCCGGTTTGCAGTTTGTCCCACGATCTTGCCATCGACAGTGACGATTTTCTTCAGGGCTTTACCGACGAAGTTGTCACGGTAGATATAGAGGCCGGCCTGGTCGGCGGGCGGTGCTGCAAACGTCTTTAGCGCGGCGTCTGCTTCGGGGCTCTCCATGGGTACGGAGGCGCAGCCCGTTAAGATAGCCAGACTGATGACAGTAGCGAACAGCTTGATGCGAGACAGCATCGAGATTTCCTTGTCGATAATGAATGTTGAATGATCAGCGCTTCGCTCTATCATTAATATCATTATGCCATGCTGCCTCGCGGTGCATCGAGACGTGAATACAAACGCCTTGAGCGTTGCACTCATGGGCATGCAGGTGAATCCGATTCTGGATGTCGTTAGCCCTATTCAGTGCCTAGGTTTACCTGCCGAAGGGGTCGCCCTTTCAAACGGCGCACTACATTCGGATGTGCTGATCGTGCTGAGGCCACTGCCATCAACCGGCGAAACCGCGGGCAGGCCAGGTGATCGGCCGCAGGGCACTCAGCCGCATGGCGTAAGCCCTTGCTCATGGCCTGCAATGTCTTGATCTGGCTGTCGAGCTCATCGGCCTTGGCCAGCAGCTGCGCCCGGTCGACCTTCAGGTCCACCAGCAGGGTGCTGATCTCGTCCAGCGAAAAACCGGCGGCCTGGCCCACCGCTATCAATGCGAGCCTTTCAGCCACGTCGGCCGAGAACTGCCGGCGTTGGCCTGGCTCGCCACGCGCCGTAAGCAGGCCTTTCTTCTGGTAGTAACGCAGCGTGGAAGACGGCACGGCCGTGCGTCTCGCCACATCGGCAATGTCCATGTACAAGCCCTTGACTTGAAGTTGACTTCAACTTGCATGCTGCCCGGCGTATTCAACAACGTCAAATGAGAGGAAGCGTCATGGTCAACAGCGAACAGTGGATTGCAGCAATGGGCATCGGCGTTGGCGCCACACTGGTCATGGACGGCTGGTCTGCGGTCTCCAGGCGCCTGGGCGCCACCACGCTCGATTACGCCTTGGTAGGTCGCTGGGCCGGGCATGCACTGCAAGGGCACTGGCGCCATCAGGCGATCCGGCAGGCCCCGCCCATCAAGCACGAGCGGGTGTGGGGCTGGGCGCTGCACTACGCCATTGGCGTGGCGTTCGCGATGCTGCTGGTCAGTACGGCGGGCGTCGCGTGGCTGAGCGCGCCGACCCTGTGGCCGGCATTGGCCGTGGGCGCAGGTACGGTACTGGCGCCCATGTGCCTGATGCAGCCTGCCATGGGCATGGGTTTTTTTGCTTCACGCACGCCCAGCCCCTGGCGTGCGCGCTTCAAGAGCTTGGTGAACCACATGGTATTCGGTATCGGGTTGTACGTGACGGCCTTGGCGCTATAGGGATCAGGTGCCCGTCCCGGTGGGTGGGGGCTCTTCGGTGCTGCCGTAGCGTTGCAGCAAGCGCTCCATCTCCCCACTCTGCTTGATGCGCACCAATGCGCGCAGCAGCGCTTGGGCGGGGATGTCAGGGTCGTTGCGGACCAGGCAGCCCAGGTCCTGCTCGTCCAGCACCGCCAGTGGCTGCAATTGCGCATGGCGCTGGTGGTTGAACCACCGCAGTGACAGTTGGTTGCTGACGGCATACCGGTACCGTCCCGCTTGCAACTTCTGCAAGGCCAGCTCCTGGCTGCGGCTGTCTTCCCGGTAAAGCCGGTGTGCCGCCAGCAAGGGTTCAAGCGTGGTGTAGGTGTAGCCCAGAACGGTGCCGATGGGCTGGGGTGACAGCCGTTGTGGCGAAATCGGGCCGCCTTCGCCCAGGCGGCCTACCAGCACATCGCGCTGGTGAATCAGCGGCACGCTCCAGATGAAGTCCTTCGGCCGCGCCATCAACCACTGGTCGCTGACGTAGCAACGTACATCGATATCACCCTGGTTCATCGCCTCCTCGAGGCGCATTCGAGCCATCACATGATATTCGGGTCGGGCACCGGCTTGTTTGGCAGCTGCTTCCATGACATCGAACAGCAGGCCTTCGACCGGCTGGCCGTTCTCGATGCGAATCAGCGGCATGCTCCAGCTCTCGGCCACCGAAAAGCGCAGTACCGGCTGTTCAGCCAGGCTGTGAGCCGACCAGAAAAGAAACAAAGCCAGCAGGGTCCGCACCGCAGGTTCTCCATGATCCGCTGTCCATCGTCGCGCACGGCCAGTCAGGCAGTGCAATTTTGCCCCCGCTCCGCTAGCATTAGCGATCTTCCGCTCGATCAGGCTACGATGGTTTTTCGATGAGTTATCAGGTTCTTGCACGTAAATGGCGTCCGCGCTCGTTTCGCGAAATGGTCGGCCAGGCCCATGTGCTCAAGGCCTTGATCAACGCGCTGGACAACCAGCGCCTGCACCATGCCTACCTGTTCACCGGCACGCGCGGTGTAGGCAAGACTACCATCGCGCGCATCATCGCCAAATGCCTGAACTGCGAAACCGGTATCACCTCCACGCCCTGCGGGACCTGCTCGGTCTGCCGCGAAATCGATGAAGGGCGTTTCGTCGACCTGATCGAGATCGACGCCGCCAGCCGCACCAAGGTTGAGGATACCCGCGAGCTGCTGGACAATGTCCAGTACGCGCCGAGCCGTGGGCGCTTCAAGGTCTACCTGATCGACGAAGTGCACATGCTCTCGACCCACTCCTTCAACGCGTTGCTCAAGACGCTGGAAGAGCCACCGCCCTACGTCAAGTTCATCCTGGCCACCACCGACCCGCAGAAACTGCCGGCGACCATCCTTTCGCGCTGCCTTCAGTTCTCGTTGAAGAACATGAGCCCGGAGCGGGTGGTCGAGCACCTGAGCCACGTGCTCGAGGCCGAAAACGTGCCGTTCGAGGCCGATGCGCTGTGGTTGCTCGGCCGCGCGGCCGACGGCTCGATGCGCGATGCCATGAGCTTGACCGACCAGGCCATCGCCTTCGGTGAAGGCAAGGTGCTGGCCGCCGATGTGCGCGCCATGCTCGGCAGCCTGGACCATGGCCAGGTGTACGGGGTGCTGCAGGCATTGCTCGAAGGGGATGCACGCGCCCTGCTCGAAGCCGTGCGCAACCTGGCCGAGCAGGGCCCGGACTGGGCCGGGGTGTTGGCCGAAATGCTCAACGTGCTGCACCGTGTGGCCATTGCCCAGGCCTTGCCCGAGGCCGTGGACAACGGCCAGGGTGACCGGGAGCGCGTGCTCGCCCTGGCCGCTGCATTGCCGGCCGAGGACGTGCAGTTCTATTACCAGATGGGCCTGATAGGGCGGCGCGACTTGCCTTTGGCGCCCGACCCGCGTGGTGGTTTCGAGATGGTACTGCTGCGCATGCTGGCGTTCCGCCCGGCCGATGCCGATGGAGCCCCGAGGCCGGTGCTAAAGCCAGTGGGGATCAGCCAGGCCACAGCTGATTCCGTCGAACCGGTGGCGCCCCCGGCAGCGGTTGCCCAACCGGTAAGCGAGCCGGCTGCGTCGGCGCCGTCAACGCCTGCGCCTGTGATCGAGGTGCCTGCGCCGGCAACGGCAGACCATGAACCCGAAGCTGAGCGTGACCGCGAACTCGAGGCGGAGATTACGGCCATTTCGGTGCCTGAGCCAGTCGCGCCGGTAATCGATCTGCCGTGGGAAGCGCCTGCCGCACCGGCCATGCAGGAGCCCCAGCCGGCTCCAGCCCCCGTTGCTGCAAACCCTGCTCCTGCCCAACAGGCCGCTGCAACCCACGATGATGTACCTCCGTTCGATCCGGGTGCGTATGCATCGGTGGGCATGGACCGCGACGACGAGCCGCCGCTCGACGAAGACTACTACGCTGGCGAAAGCGATCCGGTGGGCTTCAGCTACCTCGACGAGCTGGCCGAACACGTCCAGGAGCAGCCCCAGGCCGCCGCCGAGCCGCTGCCTGCTGCCAAGCCGGCGACCGGGCTGGCCTTGCAATGGCTGGAATTGTTCCCGCAGTTGCCTGTCTCTGGTATGACGGGCAACATCGCGGCCAACTGCACGTTGATCGCCGCCGACGGTGATGACTGGCTCCTGCACCTGGACCCGGGCCAAGGCGCGTTGTTCAACGCCACCCAGCAAAGACGCCTGAACGAGGCGCTCAACCAGCACCTGGGGCGTACTTTGAACCTGCGCATCGAGCTGATCCGGCCCGAACAGGAAACGCCAGCTCAGGCGGCAGCCCGCAAGCGCCTGGAGCGCCAGCATGAAGCCGAGGCGTCGATCGAGCACGACCCGCTGATCCAGCAGATGATCAAGCTGTTTGGCGCCAAGGTGCGGCACGATACTATTGAGCCTGTAGAGGCCCTGGCCAGTCAGGGCCAATAACGAATAACCATGCGGCCAGCCCCGTGCCCGGCCGCATCACATGACCCAATCGAGGTATTCCCCATGATGAAAGGTGGCATGGCCGGCCTGATGAAGCAGGCCCAGCAGATGCAGGAAAAGATGCAGAAAATGCAGGAAGAGCTGGCCAACGCAGAAGTCACCGGCCAGTCCGGCGGTGGTCTGGTCAGCGTGGTGATGACCGGTCGCCACGACGTCAAGCGCGTGAGCATCGACCAGAGCCTGATGTCGACCGAAGAAGACGACAAGGAAGTGCTCGAAGACCTGATCGCTGCAGCCCTGAACGATGCCGTGCGCAAGATCGAACAGAGCAGCCAGGAAAAGATGGGCGGCATGACGGCTGGCATGCAATTGCCGCCAGGCTTCAAGATGCCGTTCTGAGCCTTTGCGCGCCTACGAACCGTCGCTGGTAACAGCGGCGGTTTTTTTATGGCCGCCGTGCCGATTTGACGCCACACCCCATGGTGGGTATAAACCGCCTCTTAATGACTTGTCAGGCGTTTCCCATGAGCTTCAGTCCTCTCATCCGCCAGCTGATCGACGGCTTGCGCATCTTGCCCGGCGTTGGCCAGAAAACGGCACAGCGCATGGCCCTGCAATTGCTGGAGCGTGACCGCAGCGGGGGGCTGCGGCTCGCCCAGGCGCTGACTCAGGCCATGGAAGGGGTAGGACATTGCCGCCAATGCCGCACCCTGACCGAACAGGACCTGTGCCCGCAGTGCGCCGACCCACGGCGTGACGACACGCAACTGTGCGTGGTCGAGGGCCCGACGGATGTCTATGCCGTCGAGCAGGCCGGGTATCGCGGCCGCTACTTCGTGCTCAAGGGGCATCTGTCGCCGCTCGACGGACTGGGCCCGGAGGCGATCGGCATTCCACAGTTGATGGCACGCATCCAGGAGCAGGGCACCTTCACCGAAGTCATTCTTGCCACCAACCCCACGGTGGAAGGTGAAGCCACGGCGCACTACATTGCGCAGTTGCTAGCTGAGAAGGGTCTGGTCGCCTCGCGTATCGCCCATGGCGTGCCCCTGGGCGGCGAGCTGGAGTTGGTAGATGGCGGCACGCTGGCCCATGCCTTTGCAGGGCGTCGCCCTATCTCGCTCTGAGGCAGTGATAGGGTACGACCTGCGGTGCAGTGACCTCGGGATTTCCGCCGCGAAGCTGATCCTGGTGTCGCCGCACCCCATCGCCGCCCAGGCGTCACCCCTCAACGCTCGCTGAGGGAAAACTCGGTCAGGCAGAAGGTCGGTACGCCCGCCGCTTGCAAACGGCGCGAGCCGTCCAGCTCGGGCAGGTCGATGATGGCTGCCGCCTCGAACACCTGTGCACCCGTACGGCGCACCAGGTTGGCGGCGGCCAGAAGCGTACCGCCGGTGGCGATCAGGTCGTCGAAGATCAGTACCGAGTCGCCCTCGCACAGGCTGTCGGCGTGCACTTCAAGGAAGGCTTCACCGTACTCGGTCTGGTACCCCTCGCTGAGCACGTCAGCGGGCAGCTTGCCTTGCTTGCGGAACAGGATCAGGGGCTTGTTCAGCTGATGGGCGATGATCGAACCGATCAGAAAACCACGCGCGTCCATGGCGCCGATGTGGCTGAATTCGGCCTCCACATAACGCTCGATGAACTGATCGGCCACATAGCGCAGCCCGCGCGGCGACTGGAATAGTGGGGTGATGTCGCGGAAGATCACACCCGGCTTGGGAAAGTCCACTACCGGGCGGATCAGGGCTTTGAGGTCGAAGGCGTCGCTGTGCATTGTTGCAGGTATCCTGGGAAAACGAACGGCCCAGTATACCTGCTAAAGCCGCCCTCAGGCCTCCATTGCGCCACCGGCCAGCGCGCAAAGCTGGATCGGGTCGAGGATATGCACCTCCTTGCCTTCGGCGCGCAGCAGGCCATTCTGCTGGAAGCGGGTGAACACGCGCGACACGGTTTCCACCGCCAGCCCCAGGTAGTTGCCCATCTCGTTGCGCGACATGCTCAGGCGGAACTGGTTGGCCGAATAGCCACGGGCGCGGAAGCGCGCCGACAGGTTGACCAGGAACGTCGCGATGCGCTCATCGGCGGTTTTCTTCGATAGCAGCAGCATCATCTGCTGATCGTCGCGAATTTCGCGGCTCATCACGCGCATCAACTGGCGACGCAGCTGCGGCAATTGCACCGACAGTTCATCCAGGCGTTCGAACGGAATTTCGCAGACCGACGTGGTTTCCTGGGCCTGGGCCGACACCGGGTAGGCCTCGGTGTCCATGCCGGAGAGGCCCACCAGTTCGCTGGGCAGGTGGAAACCGGTGATCTGCTCTTCACCGCTGTCGCTCAGGCTGAACGTCTTCAGAGCGCCGGAGCGTACGGCATAGACCGAGCCAAAATTATCCCCCTGGCGGAACAGGAACTCGCCTTTCTTGAGAGGGCGACCTCGCTTGACGATTTCGTCCAGTGCGTCCATGTCTTCCAGGTTGAGTGAAAGGGGCAGGCACAGGGGGGCCAGGCTGCAATCCTTGCAATGGGCCTGGCTGTGTGGGCGCAGTTTGACTGGCTCGGACATTTGACTCGATCCTTGTGGGAAAGCACACATAAGTCGTAAGGGTAACCCACGACATAGGGTGTAGGCCAGTGGCCGCGACCAGTAGGCTGGCTTGCCACGCCCGGCTGCGCATCACCCGATGGCCTGAGTGCCAGCAGCCGCATGGCCAGGACGCATGGAGTGCGGCCAAATGCCTCGCTCAGATCACACGGGAGAACCGTTGGCGATTGTGCAGGGCCAGGTAGGCATCGAAGACCATGCACACCGAACGGGCCAGCAGTCGCCCGGCCGGTAGAATCCGAATGCCCTTGTCGTCCAGGCGAATCAGGCCATCGCGCTGCAAGGTCAAGAGCTCCGGCCACAGGTCATTGAAATAGCCACGAAAATCGATGGCGAATGCCTGTTCGATCGACTCGAAGTCCAGCTCGAAATGGCAGATCAGCTGTTGGATGACCGCCCGGCGCAGACGGTCGTCGGGGGTGCACAGCAGGCCGCGCTGGGTGGCGAGCTGGGCGTTGGAGAGGCTGTCCTGGTAGGTGGTGAGGTCGCTGCTGTTCTGGCAGTACAAATCGCCGATTTGGCTGATCGCCGACACGCCCAGGCCGATCAGGTCGCAGTGCCCATGAGTGGTGTAGCCCTGGAAGTTACGCTGGAGCGTGCCTTCCTCCTGGGCAATGGCCAGTTCGTCATCGGGCAAGGCAAAGTGGTCCATGCCGATGTAGCGGTAGCCGGCAGCGGTCAGTTGCTCGATGGTGGCGTGCAACATGTCCAGTTTGGCCGCTGCACTGGGCAGCTCCCCGGCTTCGATGCGCCGTTGCGGCATGAACCGTTCGGGCAGGTGGGCGTAGTTGAAGACTGACAGGCGATCGGGCTGCAGGCGGATCACTTCTTCAACGGTGCGTGCGAACCCTTCGGGCGTCTGGCGCGGCAGCCCGTAGATCAGGTCCAGGTTCACCGAGCGAAACTGCAGGGTGCGAGCCGCCTCGATCAAGGTGCGCGTCTGCTCCAGGCTCTGCAGACGGTTGACGGCACGCTGCACGGCCGGGTCCAGGTCCTGCACGCCGAGGCTGACGCGGTTGAAGCCCAGCTCACGCAGCAGGCCCATGGTCGACCAGTCCGCCTCGCGCGGGTCGATTTCGATGCCGTAATCGCCCGAATCGTCATCGAGCAGGCTGAAGTGCTGGCGCAGCGTGGCCATCAGCTGACGCAGCTCTACATGGCTCAGGAAGGTCGGGGTGCCGCCGCCGAAGTGCAGCTGCTCCACACGTTGCCTGCTGTCCATGTGGCAGGCCACCAGCTGGATTTCCTGTTCCAGGCGTTGCAGGTAGGGGGCAGCGCGTGCCCGGTCCTTGGTGATGACCTTGTTGCATGCGCAGTAGTAGCAGATGTTGGCGCAGAACGGCACATGCACGTACAGCGACAGCGGGCGCACGGCCCGCCGGCTTTCGCGCAGGGCGTGCAGCAGGTCGAACGAGCCCACTTCGCTGTGCAGTTGCACGGCGGTTGGGTAGGAGGTGTAGCGTGGCCCGGCCAGATCGTAGCGGCGGATCAGGTCGGTGTCCCAACGTAGGTCGTCGAGCATGAGGGCGGTCCCCGGAAAGAGCAGCAATGTTCCGGAGTCTAGGGATGTCTGTAGGAATCTGTGTTGATTTGTATCAAGCGCTAAACGGCCTGAGGGCGCTAGGTCTAGCTCAAGCGATGCGCGGTGGGTACGGCCGGTTACTGGCCATAAGCCATACGCTGCGCCGCCTGGCTCGCCTCAGTGGCCCATCAGCCAGTGTTGATGAGGGCCGGGCAGTGTCCATACGCCGAACAGCACCACGAGCATGCCGCCGGCCACCCGCACGCTGCGTTGTCTCAACAACCTGTTTACCCGCTCGGCCGCCAACCCGGTGGCCAGCAGCACGGGCCAGGTCCCGAGCCCGAATGCCGCCATCAGGGCGGCACTGTGCAATGCATTGCCTTGGCTGGCGGCCCACAGCAAGGTGCTGTACACCAATCCGCACGGCAGCCAGCCCCACAAGGCGCCCAGCAGCAGTGCGCGAGGCAGGCTCGAGACCGGAAGCAGGCGTGACGCCACCGGCTGGATGTGCCGCCACAGCCCGCGACCCATGGCTTCGATGCGGGTCAGTCCGCTCCACCAACCGGCCAGGTACAGGCCCATGGCGATCAGCAGCAAGGCGGCCATGATGCGCAAAACAAGCACGGCAGGGCTATTGGCCACCGCCCAGCCCGCCATGCCGAGCATCAGGCCCGCGGCCGTGTAGCTGAGCACACGCCCGACGTTGTAAGCCACCAGCAGCCGCAATCGACGGCCGCGCTGCGCCGGGGGTATGGCCAGAGTCAGGGCGCCCATCAGGCCGCCGCACATGCCCATGCAGTGACCGCCTCCGAGCAGGCCGAGCACCAGCGCCGAGCCCAGTAGGGGTAGCAAGTCAGCCACGAGCCGGGGGCTCGGAAGGGTTATCAGGCGTTTGTTCGGGCGTGACGGCGGCTTGGTGACGGGGATCCTGATCGTCGAAGAGAATGCTGTGAGCGGGGCTTTCCAGGTCGTCGTACTGGCCGCTGTCCACCGCCCAGAAGAAGATGTAGACGGCCACGCCGACCAGCAGCAGCGCTGCGGGAATCATCACATAGAGGGCGGGCATGGCAGGTTCCTCGCAAGGGTAGGTGCTGACGGGGCCAGGGCAGGCGCCGCAGCAGGCATTCGGGTCAGGCGCAGGGCGTTGAGCACTACCACCAGTGAACTGACCGACATGCCGACCGCTGCCCACACCGGGGTGATCCAGCCAAGGGCCGCGAACGGCAACATGAGGCCATTGTACAGGCTGGCCCACAGCAGGTTCTCGATGATGATGCGCCGCGTGCGCCGCGCCAGCGAGGCCGTCTGCACCAGCGCCTGAAGCCGATTGGAAAGCAGCACCGCGTCGGCGCAGGTCTTGGCCAGGTCAGTGGCACTGCCCATGGCGATGCTGATGTCTGCCGCCGCCAGCACCGGCACGTCATTGACCCCGTCCCCCAGCATCAGCACCTTGTGCCCGGCCTCTTGCAGGGCCTTGAGCCGCGCCAGCTTGTCATCGGGCCTAAGGCCGCCGGCGGCCTCGTCGATGCCCAGTTGCGCGGCCACCTCGCCGACCATCGGCGAGCTGTCTCCGGACAACAGCAGCGTACGCCAGCCAAACGCCTTGCAGGCCGCGAGCAGGGCAGGGGCGTCTTCACGCAGGCGATCGTCCAGCCCGAACCAGGCCAGCGGCCCGCGACGGTCGCCCAGCAGCAGCCACTGTCCCCGTGGCTCGGGTATTGCCGGCGGCGGGGTGCCGCTCAAGGCGCAGACGAAGCTTGCCTGGCCGATGCGCAGGCGTTGGCCTTCAACCTCACCCTCAAGGCCGAGCCCGGGCACGGCCAGCACACCATCGGCCGGCGTGGCCACTTGGCCGAAGGCCCGTGCGATGGGATGCTCGGAGCGGTTTTCCAGGGCCGCGGCCCAGGCCAGGCAAGTGTCGGCCGTTGCATGGCCCAGCGGCCTGATGCTGCGCAAGGTCAGGCGCCCTTCGGTCAGCGTGCCGGTCTTGTCGAAAATCACCGTGTCGATCTGATTCAGGCCCTCCAGCACATGACCGCGTGTAACCAGCAGGCCCAGCTTGTGCAACGTGCCTGTCGCCGCCGTCAACGCGGTCGGGGTGGCCAGCGACAGCGCGCAGGGGCAAGTCGCAACCAGCATGGCGAGCACAATCCAGAACGCCCGTTGCGGCTCCACCTGCCACCACCACACGCCAATCGCGGCGGCCGCGAGCAGTGAGCACAACAGGAACACCTGGGAGGCGCGGTCGGCAATCTGGGCCAGGCGTGGCTTTTCGGTCTGGGCACGTTCGAGCAAGCGGACGATGGCAGACAACCGCGAATCCTGGCCCAGGGCTTGCACCTGCACCTGCAGGGCGCTTTCCACGTTCAGCGTGCCACCTGTGACCCGATCACCCTCCTGGCGAGGTTGGGGCAGGTATTCGCCGGTCAGCAGCGACTCATCGACACTCGAGCGCCCTTGCACGATGCGACCGTCAGCCGGGATCACCGACCCCGGCAGCACCTGCACGCTGTCCCCGCAACGCAGTTCACTGAGCAGGATGCGCTCGCTGCGGCCCTGGGCATCGACACGCAGACAGGATGCCGGCAACAGGTTGACCAGTTGCGCCGTCGCGGCGGCCGTGCGTTCGCGGGCGCGCCGTTCCAGGTAGCGCCCGGTCAGGAGGAACAGGGCGAACATGCCGACAGTGTCGAAATACAGCTCGCCGCTACCGGTGACAGCCGTCCAGATCCCGGCACCGAACGCCAGGGCGATGGCCAGCGAGACGGACAGGTCCATGGTCAGGTGGCGGGTGCGCAGGTCACGCGCTGCGCCCTTGAAAAAGGGCGCGCAGCTGTAGAAGACGATGGGAATGGTGAGGAACAGGGCCACCCAGCGCAGGATAGTGTGCAGCTCGGCGGACAGGTCCATGTTGAATTCCGGCCAGGTGGCCATGGTTGCCATCATCGCCTGGAACCACAGCAATCCTGCGACCCCCAGCCTGCGCAACGCACTGCGGTTTTCCCGGTTCAACTGCTCGGCCGCCTGGTCCGGCTGATAGGGGTGGGCGGCGTAGCCAATCCGGCGCAGCGCCGCCAGCACCTGCGACAGCGGCAATTGCCGATCATCCCAGCTCAGCAGCAGCCGATGATTGGACAGGTTCAAGCGCGCCTCGGCCACCCCCGGCAGGTTGCGCAGGTGCTTGTCGATCAGCCAGCCGCAGGCGGCGCAACTGACGCCCTCGACCAGCAGCGTGGTTTCGGCCAGTTCGCCCTCGTGCCGCACGAATCGCTGCTGCATATCGCTGCGGTCGTACAGCGCCAACTCGTCTTGCAACTGCCGGGGCAGGGCTTGCGGGTTGGCGCTGTTGTCGCTGCGGTGCTGGTAGTAGTGCTCGAGGCCCCCGGCCACGATCGACTCGGCCACAGCCTGGCAGCCTGGGCAGCAGAAGGCTCGGGGCTGCCCCAGGACCACGGCGGTGAACCCGCGACTGGCGGGAACGGGCAGTGCGCAGTGGTAGCAGAGGATGGGTTGGGTCATCGCATCATTGCCTTGCACAAGTCGATCGCGAGCGCGATCAAAGGTGTTGAGCGCCTTGTAGCGCCTCGTCACCCAACTCCAGGATCACACCATGCTCGACCTTCTCTTCTTCGAACAGGCGCCACACCTGATCGCCTTCGCTGCCCAGCAGCTCGACGAAGCGCCGGCCATTGACCTTGTCTTCCAGCTGGCCGACATAGCGCCCCTGCTCGACACGGCTCAGCAGCACCCGGCGGTCCATGGCCGGCTGGGTAGGGGAGATAAGGTTCAGCTCCAGCGTCTGCGGGTCACTGCTACCGGTCAGGCGCACATCTACCTCACCGGTCAGGTCGTCCAGGTGGACGCTGGCCTTGAGCGCCAGTTGCTGAGCCAGCAGCTCCCTGTCCAGGGAGCGGTTGATGCCCTTGCCGGCCTCGTAGTAGTTGTCGTTCACCAGGTTGTCCGGGTTGCGCACGGCGATGCTGACCATGGTCAGGCTCAGGCACACCGAGGTGGTCAGGATGCCGATGATGATCCAGGGCCAGAGGTGCTTGTACCAGGGGCTGGCGGCGGTGGCAGGCATGGTGTTCATCCTTCTTAGCGAATCTGCGGGCCGATGAAACGGCTCTTGGCTTCAACCTGGGCGTCGCTGTCATCGGCGCTCTTGAGGATGAAGGTGATTTCGTTGGTGGTCGAGGGAAGTTTTTCCGGGGCCACCGACAGTTGCACGGGCAGGCTGACGATGTCGCCGGCGGCCACGCGGATTTCCCGTTGGCCATCGAGCATCAGGTCGGGCAGGCCGGTGGCATCGAGCACGTAGACGTGGTCGCGCTGGTCCTTGTTCATGACCTTGAGGCTATACACGTTTTCGATGCGCCCTTGCGCATTCTCCCGGTACAGGACGCGGTCCTTGCTCACGTCCAGGCCTACCAGCGAGCGGGTGGCAAAGGCGCTGGCCAGGGCGATGATCATGACCAGCAGCACCACGGCGTAGCCGATCAGGCGAGGGCGCAGCAGGTGGGTCTTCTGCCCGGACAGGTTGTGCTCGGTGGTATAGCTGATCAGCCCTCTGGGGTAGTGCATCTTGTCCATGATGCTGTCGCAGGCGTCGATGCACGCGGCGCAGCCGATGCACTCGATCTGCAGGCCATCGCGGATGTCGATGCCCGTGGGGCACACCTGCACACACAGGGTGCAGTCGACGCAATCGCCCAGGCCCTTGGCCTTGTAGTCCACGTCTTTTTTACGCGGCCCACGGGTCTCGCCACGGCGCGGGTCGTAGGACACGATCAGTGTGTCCTTGTCGAACATCACGCTCTGGAAGCGCGCGTAGGGGCACATGTACACGCACACCTGCTCGCGCAACCAGCCGGCGTTGCCATAGGTGGCCAGGGTGAAGAAACCGACCCAGAAGTAGGCCCAGCCGTCTGCCTGGCCCGTGAAGAACTCGACCACCAGCTCGCGGATGGGGGCGAAATAGCCGACGAAGGTCATGCCGGTGACGAAGCCGATCAGCAGCCACAGGCTGTGCTTGGCGAACTTGCGGGCGAACTTGTTGGCGCTCATGGGCGCCTTGTCCAACTTCATTCGCTGGTTGCGATCACCTTCGGTGACCTTCTCGCACCACATGTAGATCCACGTCCACACGCTTTGCGGGCAGGTATAGCCGCACCAGACCCGGCCTGCGAACACGGTGATGAAGAACAGGCCGAAGGCCGCCACGATCAGAATGCCCGACAGCAGGATGAAGTCCTGGGGCCAGATGGTCGCGCCGAAGATGTAGAACTTGCGCTCTGGCAGGTTCCACCACACGGCCTGGTGCCCGCCCCAGTTCAGCCAGACGGTACCGAAGTACAGCAAGAACAAGACCGCACCACCTACCATGCGCAAGCGCCTGAACAGGCCGGTGAAGGCACGTGTGTAGATTTTTTCGCGCGAGGCGTAGAGGTCGACGGAATCCTTTCCTGTCTTGGCAGGCGGGGTTACATCATGTACCGGTATATGCTTGCTCATCATCATGTCCCACGGCAGTGGAGAAATGCCGCGGCCAGTGCATGCCGGCCGCAGTCTCGCGCAATCTGCTAGGCCCTGTGTGAAAAGCCTTGATACTCGGTGATGCTGCGTTGAAAACAGCCTGGATCGCCAGCCCGGTCGGAATGCTCATTTACAACATGTAAACTCCGCTTCCTCGGCTGTTTTCGCCTTGCCTGACCTTCGTCTCAAGACTCTTCACACAGAGCCTAGCGCTGCGCGGCCATGATACGCCCCTGGCAGACGTTCAGACCGAGGTGCGACCTTTGGCCGCATTGGGTTGATCTTGTGAAACGTGATATGGGAAGTGTCAATTGATCCAGGTCAGCCGGTGACGCATTTGTTGCCCGCCTGTTGGAACAACCCGGTTGCTGGGCTTACGTCTGGCCTGGCTGCCAGCAGCCCACCCCCAAACTTCCTCACTCGGCTTTCTCGCCTGCCTCCGGCGAGTGCGAAAGGCTGTACACATAAGCAGCCAGCAAATGCACCCGGTCGTTGCCCTGCAACTGTGCCTGGGCCGGCATCTGCCCCTGGCGGCCGTAGCGGATGGTCTGCTGCAACTGTGCAAAGCTCGACCCATAGATGAACGCCTGGGGGTGCGTGAGATTCGGAGCGCCCATGGCCGGGGTGCCCTTACCCTCCGGCCCGTGGCAGGCCACGCAGCTGCTGGCGAAGATCACCTTGCCCTTGGCCGGATCGGCATTGATGCCCTCCGGCAGACGGCGACCGTCCAGGTTGGTGAGCACGAAGGCGGCCACATCGGCCACGCCCTGTTCGCCCAGCACCTCGGCCCACGCCGGCATGACCCCGTGGCGCCCGTTCATGATCGAGGCTTTTATGGTTTCCGGCTCGCCGCCCCAGCGCCAGTCGTTGTCGGTCAGGTTGGGGAAACCGTAGGCACCCTTGGCATCGGAACCGTGACATACCGAGCAGTTGGAGGCGAACAGGCGACCGCCCATCTTCAGCGCTTGTGGGTCCTTGGCCACCTCTTCGATGGGCATGGCCGCGAACTTGGCGAAGATCGGCCCGAACCGGGCGTCGGCCTTGGCCATTTCCTTCTCCCATTCGTGTACACCGCTCCAGCCGGCCTGGCCGTCCGAGAACTCGGCCTGCTTGTCGTTATCCAGGTAAGCGTAGCCGGGCAGGATGCCTTTCCAGTTGCCCAGGCCCGGGTACAGGGCCAGGTAGCCCAGGGCGAAGACAATGGTGCCGACGAACAGCCAGAACCACCACTTGGGCAGCGGGTTGTCGTATTCCTCGATACCGTCGAACGCATGGCCGACGGTTTCGCTGGTGGTCTCCTCGCGTTGACCCTTGCGGGTAGACAGCAGCAGCCAGGTCAGGGCGAGGATGGTGCCCAGGGTCAGAACGGTGACGTACACACTCCAGAACGTTGTCATTGTTTTTTGCTCCCGGATGCCTTTTCTTGTGCGTGCTCGACGTGTTGGCGGGCCTGGGGGTCATCGGCAAAGGGGAGTTGGGTCGCTTCGTCGAAGTCTTTCTTGCGCCGCGGGCTGAACACCCACAGCGCCAGGCCGATGAAGGCCACCAGCACCACCACGGTGCCCAGGCCGCGAATCATTCCGATATCCATCGCCGTCACCGTTTGCTCTTGATGAGGGTGCCAAGGCCTTGCAGGTACGCCACCAGGGCGTCCATTTCGGTCTTGCCCTTGACCGCATCCCGAGCGCCGGCGATGTCGGCATCGGTGTAGGGCACCCCGAGGGTGCGCAGCACCTGGAGCTTACGAGCGGTGTCCTTGCCATCGAGGGTGTTTTCCACCAGCCATGGGTAGGCCGGCATCTTCGATTCCGGCACCACGTTGCGCGGGTTGTACAGGTGGGCGCGGTGCCAGTCATCGGAATAGCGCCCACCGACCCGGGCCAGGTCCGGGCCGGTGCGCTTCGAACCCCACAGGAACGGGTGGTCCCAGACGCTTTCGCCGGCGACCGAGTAATGGCCGTAGCGCTCGGTCTCTGCCCGGAATGGGCGGATCATCTGCGAATGACAACCCACGCACCCTTCGCGGATGTAGATGTCCCGGCCTTCAAGCTCCAGTGCGGTGCGCGGCTTCATGCCTTCGACCGGCTGATTGGTCACGTCCTGGAAGAACAACGGGACGATCTGGGTGAGCCCGCCGATGCTGACGGCGATCACCATGAAGAAAGCCAGCAGGCCGATGTTCTTCTCTACGGCTTCGTGCTTCATCAGTGCGCTCCCACGACAGCGATCTTGGCGGCTTCTTCAGCCTCCACCGGGTTGGCCGCGCGCACGGTGCGCAACACGTTATAGGCCATCAGCAACATGCCGCTGGCAAAGAACGCGCCGCCCAGCGCGCGAACGATGTAGCCCGGATGGCTGGCCTGCAGGGCTTCGACGAACGAGTAGGTAAGGGTGCCGTCGTCGTTGATGGCGCGCCACATCAGGCCCTGGGTGATGCCGTTGACCCACATCGAGGCGATGTACAACACGGTGCCGATGGTCGCCAGCCAGAAGTGGGCATTGATCAGGCCAATGCTGTGCATCTGCTCACGCCCGTACAGGCGCGGGATCATGTGGTACACGGCGCCGATGGAGATCATCGCGACCCAGCCCAGGGCCCCGGCATGCACATGGCCGATGGTCCAGTCGGTGTAGTGCGACAGCGAGTTCACCGTCTTGATGGCCATCATCGGCCCTTCGAAGGTGGACATGCCGTAGAAGGCCAGCGACACCACCAGAAAGCGCAAGATCGGGTCGGTGCGCAGTTTGTGCCAGGCACCGGAGAGGGTCATCATGCCGTTGATCATGCCACCCCAGCTTGGGGCCAGCAGGATGATCGACATCACCATGCCCAGCGACTGCGCCCAGTCGGGGAGGGCGGTGTAGTGCAGGTGGTGCGGGCCGGCCCAGATGTACAGGGTGATCAGCGCCCAGAAATGCACGATGGACAGCCGGTACGAATAGATCGGCCGCTCGGCCTGCTTGGGCACGAAGTAGTACATCATGCCCAGGAAGCCCGTGGTCAGGAAGAAACCGACGGCGTTGTGGCCGTACCACCACTGGATCATGGCATCGGTCGCGCCCGAATAGGCCGAGTACGACTTGAACAGGCTGACCGGCAACGAAATGTGGTTGACGATGTGCAGCATCGCGGTGACCACGATGAAAGCCCCATAGAACCAGTTGCCGACATAGATGTGCTTGGTCTTGCGCTTGACGATGGTGCCGAAGAACACCGCGCCGTAGGCGACCCAGACAATGGTCAGCAGAATTGCCAACGGCCATTCCAGTTCGGCGTATTCCTTGGTGGTGGTGTAGCCCATGGGCAGCGTGACCAGGGCGCCGACGATCACGGCCTGCCAACCCCAGAAGGTGAAGGCCGCCAGGCGATCGGAGATCAGCCTGGCCTGGCAGGTGCGCTGCACCACGTAGTAGCTGGTGCCGAACAGTGCACAGCCGCCAAAGGCGAAGATCACCAGGTTGGTGTGCAGTGGGCGCAGGCGGCCGAAGCTGGTCCAGGGCAGGTCCAGGTTGAGCTCAGGCCACACGAGCTGCGAGGCGATGAAGACGCCCAGGCCCATGCCGATGATCCCCCAGACCACCGTCATGATGGCGAACTGGCGGACGACCTTGTAGTTATAAGCAGTCGAACTGATTGCAGTGCTCATTCTCAGTTTCCACGGTTTTATGTTCTTGTTGGTCGAAATCGGCATCAGTATCGGAAACCCCCTGGGTTACCGCAACGCAACTTTGGTACGCCGACCCGTGTCCAGCCCTGTTCGACAGTGGCACGCAGTGAACGGGGGATGCCATGGATTGTACACAAATAAATATTTGTAATGTGTACCGTTTCTCGGTTTTTTCTGATCGAACGGTCAGGCTTTTTCGGACGGTCAGAAAGTGGGCCTCAAGGCATGGCAAGAATGTGCATTGAGGGGGCGTGGGATGCGCAAGCGGCTGGGGTGCTGGACGCTCACAAATGAAAAGCGCCGCTAGAGCGGCGCTGTGGGGCGGGAAGAAGACGAAGAGCGGGTTACTTGACGGTCACGCCTTGGGCTGCGTCGCCCTGGGAGAGGCTGTAGACGTAGGCCGCCAGCAAGTGCACTTTGTCATTGCCCTGGATCTCGGCCTGCGCGGGCATCTGGCCCTGGCGACCATAACGAATGGTCTGTTGCAACTGGGCGAAGCTCGATCCATAGATGAACGCCTGCGGATGGGTCAGGTCCGGCGCACCCATGGCAGGGGTGCCCTTGCCCTCAGGCCCGTGGCAGGCCACGCAGTTGCTCGCGAACAGCGCTTTGCCCTTGACCGGGTCGGCCTTGACGCCTTCGGGCAGCTTGCGCCCATCGAGGTTGGTCAGCACGAACGCCGCCACATCCGACACGCCCTGTTCACCGATCACCTCGGCCCAGGCCGGCATCACGCCGTGACGGCCGTTCATGATCGACGCCTTGATCGTTTCAGGCTCACCGCCCCAGCGCCAGTCGTGGTCGGTCAGGTTGGGAAAGCCGTAGGCGCCCTTGGCATCGGAACCATGGCAAACCGAGCAGTTGGAGGCGAACAGGCGGCTGCCCATCTTCAGTGCTTGTGGATCCTTGGCTACTTCTTCCACCGGCATGGCGGCGTACTTGGCGAAGATCGGGCCGAACTTGGCATCGGCCTTGTCCATCTCCTTCTGCCATTCATTGACACCGGTCCAGCCATCTTCGTAACCGGGCAGGATGCCTTTCCAGTTGCCGAGGCCCGGATATAGCACAAGGTAGCCAGCGCTGAAGACCAAGGTGCCGACGAACAACCAGAACCACCACTTGGGCAGCGGGTTGTCGTATTCCTCGATGCCATCGAAGCTGTGCCCCATGGTCTGGTCGGTCGTGCTGTTGCTCTGCCCTTTGCGGGTGCCGAGCAACAGCCAGGTCAGGCCGATCAGGCTGCCGATGGTCAGTACGCTGATGTAGGTACTCCAGAAGGCGGTCATTGTGCTTTGCTCCTCGCAGCTGCACGGGTTTCAGGTGCCTGCTCGACAGGAGGCAGGCGGTCGTCGACGAAGGGCAGCAGGCGCGCTTCGGCGAAGTCCTGGTCGCGGCGCCGGTTGAATACCCACAGGCTCAGGCCGATGAAGGCGATCAACACCACCAAGGTGCCCAGGCCGCGGATCATGCCGATGTCCATTTCCATCGCATTCACCTCTTGTTCTTGATCGAGGTGCCCAGCACCTGCAGGTAGGCGACCAGGGCGTCCATTTCGGTTTTGTTCTTCACCGCCTCGCGCGCGCCGGCAATGTCTTCGTCGGTGTAAGGCACGCCCAGGGTGCGCAGCACGCGCATCTTGGTGTCGGTGTGGCTGTTGTCGACCTGGTCGGCCACCAGCCACGGATACGACGGCATCTTCGACTCCGGCACCACGTTGCGCGGGTTATACAGGTGGGCGCGGTGCCAGTCGTCCGAGTAGCGCCCGCCGACTCGGGCCAGGTCTGGCCCGGTGCGCTTGGAGCCCCACAGGAACGGGTGGTCCCACACGCTTTCGCCGGCAACCGAATAATGGCCATAGCGCTCGGTTTCGGCGCGGAACGGGCGGATCATCTGCGAGTGGCAGCCTACGCAGCCTTCGCGGATGTAGATGTCACGGCCTTCGAGTTGCAGCGCGGTGTAGGGCTTCATGCCCTCGACCGGCGTATTGGTTACGTCCTGGAAGAACAACGGGACGATCTGGGTAAGGCCGCCGATGCTGACGGCGAAGACCATCAGCAAGGCCAGCAGGCCGACGTTTTTCTCGATGACTTCATGTTTCATCAGGCAGGTCTCCTCAAGCCAGCTGGGCGTTCGCAGGGACGGTATCCAGCGCTGGCGAACGTACGGTGCGCCAGGTGTTCCAGGCCATCAGGAACATGCCGCTGAGGAAGATCGCGCCACCGACGAAGCGCACGACGAAGCCTGGGTGGCTGGCCACCAGGGTTTCGACGAACGAGTAGGTGAGCGTGCCGTCGCTGTTGACTGCGCGCCACATCAGGCCCTGGGCGATACCGTTGACCCACATCGAGGCGATGTAGAGCACGGTGCCGATGGTGGCCAGCCAGAAATGCGCGTTGATCAGCCCGATGCTGTACATGCGCTCCTTGCCGAAGACCTTGGGGATGGTGTGGTACAGGGCGCCGATGGAGATCATCGCTACCCAGCCCAGGGCGCCGGCATGCACGTGGCCAATGGTCCAGTCGGTATAGTGGGACAAGGCGTTGACGGTCTTGATGGCCATCATCGGGCCTTCGAAGGTGGACATCCCGTAGAACGCCAGGGAGACCACCAAGAAGCGCAGGATGGGATCGCTGCGCAGTTTGTGCCAGGCGCCGGACAGGGTCATCATGCCGTTGATCATGCCGCCCCAGCTCGGTGCCAGCAGCACCAGCGACATCACCATGCCCAGCGATTGGGCCCAGTCGGGCAGGGCGGTGTAGTGCAGGTGGTGAGGGCCTGCCCAGATGTACAAAGTGATCAGTGCCCAGAAGTGCACGATCGACAAGCGATAGGAATACACCGGGCGTTCGGCTTGTTTGGGCACGTAGTAGTACATCATGCCCAGGAAGCCTGCGGTCAGGAAGAAGCCCACGGCGTTATGGCCATACCACCACTGCACCATGGCATCAGTGGCCCCGGCGTAGACCGAGTAGGACTTGGTCAGGCTGACAGGCAGTTCCAGGTTGTTGACGATGTGCAGCATCGCCACGGTCAGGATGAAACCGCCGAAGAACCAGTTGCCCACATAGATGTGCTTGGTATTGCGTTTGATCAGAGTGCCGAAGAACACCACGGCATACGCCACCCACACGATGGTGATCAGGATGTCGATCGGCCATTCCAGTTCGGCGTATTCCTTGGAGCTGGTGTAACCCAGCGGCAGGCTGATGGCAGCCAGCAGAATCACCAGTTGCCAGCCCCAGAAGGTGAACGCGGCCAAGCGTGGCGCGAACAGGGTGGTCTGGCAGGTGCGTTGCACCGAATAATAGGAGGTGGCGAACAGCGCACAGCCGCCAAATGCGAAAATCACCGCATTGGTATGCAGTGGGCGCAGGCGGCCGAAGCTGGTCCAGGGGAGATCGAGGTTCAGGAAAGGCCAGGCAAGCTGGGCGGCGATGAAGACGCCGAGCCCCATCCCGACGATTCCCCACACCACCGTCATGATGGCGAATTGGCGGACCACCTTGTAGTTATAGGCGGTACTGCTGGTTGTGTTCATGTATGGGTTCCCATCCACGGTTATTGGCAGGCTATAGAGCGAGGCAAGCATGAGTAATGGGCAAAATGCCTGCATTGACGGGGATCAATGGGCCAAGGTCGGAAATGTCCCAGGCTTGCGCTGCACACCTGAACACTGGGTGTACGGTGAGCCGTACCGGACCTGCCTGATCCTTGCCCATGGCGCCGGGGCGCCGATGGACAGCGAGTTCATGGAGCAGATGGCGCAAAGGCTTGCAGCACGTGGGGTAGCCGTGGTGCGCTTTGAGTTCCCGTACATGGCCCAGCGTCGGCAAGGCGGCAGCAGAAGGCCACCCAATCCGCAGCCGGCCTTGCTGCAATGCTGGCGCGAGGTGTACCAACACGTGCGACCTTTGGTCGCGGGTAAATTGGCGATTGGGGGCAAGTCGATGGGCGGGCGCATGGCCAGCCTGGTAGCGGACGAGTTGGGGGCCGATGCGCTGGTGTGCCTGGGCTATCCGTTCTATGCAGCAGGCAAGCCGGAAAAGCCACGGGTCGAACACCTGGCCGGGTTGCAGACTCCGACCTTGATCGTTCAGGGTGAGCGCGATGCCTTGGGCAATCGGGAGGCGGTTGGGCGGTATGCCTTGTCACCTGCAATCGAGGTGCAGTGGCTTGCGACGGGCGATCATGACCTAAAGCCCCTGAAGGCTTCCGGGTTCAGTCATGAACAGCACCTGCAGGCAGCGGCCGACAAGGTGGCGCGCTTTCTGGATAGGCAATGACGATGCGCGGTGGCAAACCCCGGGTTCATCAAGGGCATGCGGCCGAGTGAGGCACTCGGCCTGGGGCAGGCTTAGTCGCGGTACTCGCACAGGTAAGCCGTATCGACCTTGACTTGCAACTGGAACTTGCTGTCGGCCGGCACGTTGAACTGGGTGCCAGTCGCGAAGGTTTCCCAAGCATCGCTGCCTGGCAGCTTCACGGCCAGCTCGCCCGAGACCACGTGCATGATTTCACGCTTGGCCGTGCCGAACTCGTATTCACCAGGGGCCATCACACCGACGGTGGCCGGGCCTTCTTCGCCAGTGAAAGCGATCGACTTGACGGTGCCGTTGAAGTACTCGTTGACCTTGAACATGGGCGACTCCAGTAACAGAAGAGGGCAAAAAGGCTGGCCAGTATGCCCAAGGCCACCGGCGCCGTCATCCGCTTTGACAGGCGCCGCCCATCAACCGCTCGGCAGGCTCAACGGCAGCAGGCGCGCGGTGTTGCGCGCGTCTTCCAAGGCCCTGTGCTGTTGGCCGCAAAAGTGCATGCCGGCCATGTGCAGGGCACTGTTGAGCCCCGTCGGACGCTGCAGGTGGCGGGCCTTGGCAAAACGCTGCTTGAGATTGATGTGCGGCAGTGCCCGCAGCGCGCTGTCCAGGCCATGTTGCCGCCATTCCTGGAGCAATTGCACACGGTCGTAGTCGCCCCAGCTCACCCAGGCCTGCAACTGCGCCTGATGGTGCGCCAGCCACCGTTCGAAACTGGGCCACACCTCGGTGAAAGGGGCCGCCGAGTCCACGTTCGCCTGGCTGATGTGGGTCAGCTCACGGCAGAATGGCGTCAACTGAGGCCGCCTGCGTGGCCGCACGAAGCGCTGGAAATGATCGACCTCGCGGCCTTGGCCAGTTACCAGGCTCGCGCCGATTTCAATCACTTCCATGTCTGCGACCGGCCATCCGCCGTCGTCTGTCGTCGCTTCCAGGTCGATCACCAACCAATGGCCCATATCAGGCTCCCTTCCAGGTCATGCTAGAGCGTAGCCAAAGTCCCGCCTCCCGACACCCCCTGGCATTTTGCCGCCTGCTTTGGCATAAAGGGCGCGACCCGGTGGTTGTGCCGGGTCCGGAAAGCGCCTAGCGTAAGCGGATCCCGTTCTGGCATGTGATGAGTGTTCGTTTTGACCCTAGCGCCCGGCCTCAAGGTCCTGTCCGCACTGTTTATTTCTGCCGCCTGTTGGTTGGCGCCGTCGGCACGGGCCGTCGAGCGGGTGGAAGTCAGGGTCGGGGCTGCTCACTTCCCGCCGTACACCGTGCGTCCCGAGCAAGGTGCGGGCACCGGTCTGCTGACGCAGTTGATCGACGCGTTGAACCTGTCGCAACCCCGTTATCGCTTCGTGCTGGTGCCCACCTCGGTGCAACGACGCTTTGGCGATCTGCTGCAAGGCCGTACCGACATGGCAGTGTTCGAGAACCCGCAATGGGGTTGGGCGCAAGTGCCGCACGAGGCGGTGGACATGGGCCTTGAAGACGCCGAAGTGTTCGTAGGGCGTACCAGCAGCCTGGCCGACCCGCACTATGTCGATGCCCTGCAGGGCAAGCGCCTGGCCATGTTCAACGGCTACCACTATGCCTTCGCAGGGTTCAACCCCGACCCCACCTACCTGCGCAAGGCCTTCAACGCCACCTTGACCTATTCCCACGACA
Organism: Pseudomonas fulva NBRC 16637 = DSM 17717; assembly: GCF_000730565.1. Taxonomy (GTDB): domain Bacteria; phylum Pseudomonadota; class Gammaproteobacteria; order Pseudomonadales; family Pseudomonadaceae; genus Aquipseudomonas; species Aquipseudomonas fulva. The sequence continues at coordinate 285,714 of NZ_BBIQ01000003.1, forward strand.
GCAACCTGCTGATGGTGCAGGCCGGTCGCGCCGACATCGCACTGGTGACCCGCTCGTACCTCACCGATTTTCTGGCCCGTAACCCCTCCAGCCAGGGCCGGCTGGCGGCATCGGGGCGTATCGATCAGGTCTACCATCACTATGCCGTGCTGCGCGCAGGTGGGCCGTTGTCAGCCACCGCGTTTGCCGGGTTGCTGCAGGCGCTGCGCGAGAAGGGCGAGCTGGCGCGCATCTTCGAACCCTACGGCATCACCGTCACTGCCGGGCGCCCGTAATCCCCCTCAAGGGCAGCAGCTAAATCCGGGGGAGGTGGCATCGTCTTGCAGAGTGAGCCTTTCTTTCACGTCACCGAGTATCGCCCATGCCCTCAGATGCCGCTTTGCAGACACCCTACACACCACGCTGGCGCAGCCTGAGCGCCGAGCAGCGCGACGGTTTTCTGTGCCTGTCGCTCGAAGCTCGACCCTTGATCACCCTGCGGGTGCACACCCAAGGCACTCCAGTCGTGCAGGTGGAATGGGTCTGCTCGCAGCGACCCTACCAGGCGCTGTGGGCGGCGTGCTATTGGCTGTTGTCCCAGGACCTCACCTGCCAGACGTTGACTTGGCAGCTGCATGAAGTGCCCGCCCAAGCGCTGGCCTCTGGCTTGCTGGTGAGCAGCGAGCAACCGGGGCAGTACCTATGCCAGCGGGCATTGTTCTGGCAGTTGCCTCAGCCGTGGCTGGGTGAAGTGCAGGCCGCGGTGTATCCGCAACAGATGCGCATCAGCGCGGGCAAACGACACCCGTTGCGAGCGCCCAAGCCGCGAGGCGAAGTGTACCGGCGCTTCGATGCGCGGCTGGGCAGCTGGGTATCGCTGCGCACCCTGGAAATCGAGCACGACCTTGAGCGCTTCAACCGCTGGCAGAACGAGCCGCGGGTAGAGGCGTTCTGGCAGGAAGGGGGTAGCCTGGCGCAGCACCGCGAGTATCTGGCCAAGCTAGAAGCGGACCCTCATACCCTCACGATGATCGGTTGCTTCGATGATCAGCCGTTTGCCTACTTCGAAGCCTATTGGGCCAAGGAAGACCGCATCGCCCCGTTCTATCAGGCCGACGATTATGACCGTGGCATCCACATGCTGGTAGGCGAACAGCAACACCGCGGCCCCCACAAGGTCGCCAGCTGGCTCTGCGCGCTGGTGCACTACCTGTTCCTGGATGACCCGCGCACCCAGCGCGTTGTCGCCGAGCCACGTGCCGACAATGCGCGGATGATCGGCTACATGCAGGATCAATGCTTTCACTGCGACAAAGTGTTCGACTTCCCGCACAAGCGGGCTGCGCTGATGATTCTGGGGCGGGAGCGGTTTTTCGATCGGTGCACGCTGGTTTAAGGAGGGTATTGACGGAGGTTCGACAACTACCCGGTATCGCACTTCAAACCAGTGATTTTGCGGATGCGCACCGGCTGGGTAGGCGCGGCCTTGCCGGTCCGGCGCCCCGGCCAGGCCGCTCTACACGGGTCATCCTTCCCCTTCGCGCCGTGCCTAGCGCGTCATCTTCCGGCAATGCACCATCGCATCGCGAATCATGAAGTTGACCAGGGTAGGGGAGACGCCCAGTTCCTTGGCGATGTCTTTCTGCGGCACACCATGCAGGCGGTACATTTCGAACGCATACCGCGTGCGTGGCGGCAGGTCGTTCAGTGCGCGGGCGATGTCGTCGAGGGCCGCAAGGTTGATGTGGGTAGCTTCGGGCGAGGCGTTCTGCAGGACGACGTTCAGCCCTTCTTCCTCGCTGCCGGAGTATTTCAACTCCATCGCCTGCTTGCGGTAGTGGTCGATGGCCAGGTTGCGCACGATCTGGAACAGGTAGCTCAGCTGCGCCTTGAACGAAGAGGTGATCTGCGGGGCGCTGCCGAGCCTGAAGAAGGCGTCCTGCACCACATCTTCGGCCCGCGAGCGGCAGCCGGTGATGCGGGCGGCAATCTTGAGCAAGATGCTGCGGTTTTCTACGAACGCTTGGAGCAGTGGTGAATCGCACTTACTTGTGGACAGTTGTTCCGCCATGGAAATCACCTGGAAGCATAGGGTAAAGAGCGCGTTGATTTGTAGGACGCGTCCTGGGACGAGCGACAAGCTATTCAGAATGATAATGATTGTCAAATACGAAACGAAATTAGTATCTGTATCTTTCAGTTCTAAGTCGCGCCCGACTCGCGTGCGTACCCGCCGCATGGCGCCACGCATCACGCGGCGCCTGGTTAACGCGTACGCCCGTCTTTTCTCCCACAGGCCCGCGCTTCGTTAATTTCTGCCCCCCGCCATCCGTTCCCCTCTGTACATCCCCGGCCGCTGATGCTGTCCGCCCCTGCAGGTGGCCACACCGGCCCGCCCACCTCGACACCGGCAGGAACACCCATGACGCATGCCTTCGAACTCCCGACTTCGCTGGTCCAGGCCCTGATGCAACGCGCCGCACAGAGCCCGGACAAGATCGCCTTGCGCTTTCTGGCCGATGCGCCCGGCGAACAGGCCGTGCTCACCTACCAGGCGCTCGACCAGCGCGCGCGCGCCATCGCGGCTGCGCTCCAGGCACGGGCCGCATTCGGGGACCGTGCCGTACTGTTGTTCCCTAGCGGCCCGGACTACGTGGCGGCCTTCTTCGGCTGCCTGTACGCCGGCGTCATCGCGGTGCCGGCCTACCCACCGGAGTCCGCACGCCAGCACCACCAGGAGCGCCTGCTTTCGATCATCGACGACGCCGAGCCGCGCCTGCTGCTGACCGTCGCGGCATTGCAAAAAAGTCTCCAGGGCCTGGAGGCGCTGCAAGCCGCGCAGGCCCCGGAGCTGCTGGCCGTTGACCAGCTCGATCCGACACAGGCGGCGGCTTGGCGCGAGCCTGCGTTGCAGCCCCATGACATCGCGTTCCTGCAATACACATCCGGTTCCACGGCCTTGCCAAAGGGCGTGCAGGTCACCCACGGCAACCTGGTGGCGAACGAACAGCTGATCCGCCACGGCTTCGGTATCGATCTGAACCCAGACGACGTGATCGTCAGCTGGCTCCCGCTCTACCACGACATGGGGCTGATCGGCGGGCTGCTGCAGCCGATCTTCAGCGGCGTACCCTGCGTACTGATGTCGCCTGGCTATTTCCTGGCACGGCCGCTGCGTTGGTTGCAGGCCATCAGTGAGTACGGCGGCACCATCAGCGGCGGCCCCGACTTTGCGTACCGGCTGTGTAGCGAGCGGATCAGCAAGGCTTCCTTGGCAGGGCTCGACCTGAGCCGCTGGCGAGTGGCGTACTCGGGTTCCGAGCCGATTCGCCAGGACAGCCTGGCCACCTTCGCCGACACCTTCCAGGCCTGCGGCTTCAACCCACAAAGCTTCTTCGCCAGCTACGGGTTGGCAGAGGCCACGCTGTTCGTCAGCGGCAGCCGCCGCGGTGAGGGCATCGGCGCCTTGGCGCTCGATGCCCAGGCCTTCGCCGAAAACCGTGCCGAGCCCGGTGAGGGCAGTGTGGTGATGAGTTGCGGCTGGCCACAGCCCGGCCATGCGGTACGCATCGTCGAACCCCGGCAGCGCCAGGTGCTGGCGGACAATCAGGTAGGAGAAATCTGGGCTGCCGGGCCAAGCATCGCCCACGGGTACTGGCGCAATGTCCAGGCCAGCGCTCAGACGTTCGTCGAGATGGATGGCCAGCGCTGGCTGCGCACAGGCGACCTGGGTTTCATGCGCGGCGGCGAGGTGTTCGTCACCGGTCGCCTGAAAGACATGCTCATCGTGCGCGGGCAGAACCTCTACCCGCAGGACCTGGAAAAGACCCTTGAGCGTGAGGTCCCTGCGCTGCGCAAGGGCAGGGTGGCCGTGTTTGCCGTCGAGCACGAGGGTGAGCAAGCCATTGGCGTGGCCGTGGAAATCAGCCGCAACGTGCAGAAGACGACCGCCCCCGATGCACTGATCAAAACGCTTCGTCATGTTGTCGCCGATGCGTGCCGCCAGGCCCCGGCCGTGGTCCTGTTACTCAACCCAGGTGCCTTGCCCAAGACCTCCAGCGGCAAACTCCAGCGCTCGGCCTGTCGTCTGCGCATGGACGATGGCACCCTCGATTGCTACGCGCGCTTTCCACAACCCGCTTTGCCGGCCACCGAGACCGTGACCGGTGAAGGGTTGCAGGCGCAAATCGCGCGTCTTTGGTGCGACATTCTCAAGGTCGAGGCGGTGGCGGCGGACGATCATTTCATGCTGCTGGGCGGCAACTCCATTGCCGCCACCCAGGTCACGGCAGCGCTGGCCGACGCCTTGGGCATCGAGTTGAGCCTGCGCACCCTCTTCGAGGCTCCAGTGCTGGCCGACTACACCCAGGCGGTTGCTGCAAGCCTTGCCCAAGGCCAGCAAGCGGGGGCCATCGACCTGTTGCCCCGCGACAGGCCACTGCCCCAGTCGCTGGCGCAGAACCGCCTGTGGCTGCTTTGGCAACTGCAGCCGCAATCGGCTGCCTACAACATTCCTGCTGGCCTGCAACTGCGCGGGGCCCTGGATGAACCTGCTCTGGAAGCCGCCCTGCAGGCGCTGGTAGAGCGCCACGAAGCCTTGCGTACGGTGTTCAGCGAAGTCGACGGCCAGCCATTGCAACGCGTCCTGGCTCACCTGCCGGTGAACCTTCAGCGGCTTGACTTGCAGGGGCAAGCGCCCGAGCAGGTCGACAGCCAGCGAGAGGCCGAGGCCTGCCTGCCTTTCGATCTGCAGAGAGGGCCGCTGCTGCGCCTGACGCTGGTCCATCTGGACGAGGAGCATCACCAGCTTTGGGTAACCCTGCACCACATTGCCGCCGATGGCTGGTCGCTCACCCTGCTCATGGACGAGCTGGCGCGCCTTTATGCGGCTTATTGCCACGGCCTGGAACCCAAGCTGGCACCGCTCGGGCTGGGCTACGCCGACTACGGTAACTGGCAGCGCACCTGGTTGGCAGAGGGTGCAGCCGAGCGTCAGCTCGCCTACTGGCGCGATCAGCTGGGCGATGCGGCGCCGGTTCTGGACCTGTGCACCGACCACCCCCGCGCCAGCCAGCGTGGCAACCATGCCGCACGCCTGAACGTGAAGGTGCCTGCGCACTTGTCCCAGGCCCTCAACGCCTTGGCACATCAACACCAATGCAGCCTGTTCATGGTGCTGCTGGCGGGTTGGCAGGCGCTGCTGCACCGTTATACCGGCCAGGCCGACATCCGGGTCGGTGTGCCCAATGCCAACCGCTCGCGCCTTCAAAGCCAAGGGCTGGTCGGTTTCTTCATCAACACCCAGGTGCTGCGCGCTCAGGTACACGGCCGACTGCCGTTCGCCGAATTGCTCGGCCAGGTGCGCCAGGCCACCCTCGACGCACAGGCCAACCAGGACCTGCCGTTCGAGCAGTTGGTCGAGGCGCTGCCCCAGGCCCGTGAACAAGGCCTGTTCCAGGTGATGTTCAACCACCAGCAACGCGATATGTCGGCGCTGCGGCGCCTGCCGGGTCTGCTGGCCGAAGAGCTGCCCTGGCACAGCCGGGAAGCCAAGTTCGACCTGCAACTGCACAGCGAGCAAGATCACCAGGGCCGTGTGCGCCTGGCGTTCGACTACGCCAGCGAACTGTTCGAGCAGGACACGGTGGCGCGGCTTGCTCAGCACCTGTTGAGCCTGTTCGAGCACGTCTGCGAAACGCCGCAGCTGCCCATCGGCGAAGTCCCCCTGCTGGATGAGGCGAGCCGTGCACGCTTGCTGGACTGGGGGCAAGCGCCGGCTGCGCAGCCGCCACAGCTGCTGGTCGAGCAGCTCAATGAGCAGGCTCGCCTGCACCCGCAGCGCACGGCACTGGCCTGGGAGGGCGGCAGCCTCGGTTACGCCGAACTGCATCAGCAGGCCAATCGCCTGGCCCATTACCTGCGCGACAAGGGCGTGGGCCCCGATACCTGCGTGGCCATCGCCATTGAGCGCTCGCCCCAGCTGCTGGTAGGCCTGCTGGCCATCCTCAAGGCCGGCGGCGCCTATGTGCCGCTGGACGTGGATTACCCGGCCGAGCGTCTGGCCTTCATGCTGGCCGACTGCAATGCCGGCCTGCTGCTCAGCCACAGCAGCCAATTGGCCACGCTGCCGCACGTGCAGGGTGTTGGCGTGATCGCGCTGGACCAACTGCACCTGGACAACTGGCCGAGCCAACCGCCCCGGCTCCACCTGGACGCCGACAACCTGGCCTACGTGATCTATACCTCCGGCTCCACTGGCCAGCCCAAGGGCGTAGGCAACACCCACGGGGCGCTCGCCGAGCGGCTGCAGTGGATGCAGGCGACCTACGCACTTGGCGCGGACGACGTGTTGATGCAGAAGGCACCGATCAGTTTCGATGTTTCGGTGTGGGAATGCTTCTGGCCGCTGATCACCGGCTGCAAGCTGGTACTTGCCGGTGCCGGTGAGCACCGCGATCCGCAGCGCATCGCAGCGCTGGTGCAGGCCCATGGCGTGACCACCCTGCATTTCGTGCCACCTTTGTTGCAGGTATTCGTCCAGGAGCCCCAGGCTGCGGGCTGCAGCAGCCTGCGCCGCCTGTTCTCCGGCGGCGAGGCGTTGTCGGCTGCCTTGCGCGACCGGGTCTTGCAGGTGCTGCCACAGGTGCAGCTGCACAACCGTTACGGCCCGACCGAAACCGCCATCAACGTCACCCACTGGCATTGCACCGCCAGCGACGGTGGGCATTCGCCCATGGGCCGCCCGTTGGGCAATGTGCTGTGTCAGGTGCTGGACGATGAGCTGCACCTGAGTGCACCTGGGGTGCCGGGCGAGCTGTACCTGGGTGGCACGGGCTTGGCCCGTGGCTACCTGGGCCGCCCTGGCCTGACGGCCGAGCGCTTCGTGCCCCAGCCTGGCGGCAATGGCCAGCGCCTGTACCGAAGCGGCGACCGAGTGCGCTGGTTGGTGCAGTACCCGGCGCTTGAGTACCTGGGCCGCCTCGACCACCAGGTGAAAGTACGTGGCTTCCGCGTGGAGCCCGAAGAAGTGCAGGCCTGCCTGCTGGTCCAGGCCGGCGTCGAGCAGGCGGTGGTGCGGGTTCATCAGGACACCGTCGGCGCACAACTGGTGGGTTACTACAGCGGCACTGCCGAATCGGGCCCCTTGCTCGCGGCGCTCGCCGAGCAACTTCCGGCCTACATGGTGCCCGCACAGCTGATGTGGCTGGCGCAGATGCCGCTCGGCCCGAGCGGCAAGGTCGATCGCAAGGCATTACCGGCGCCTGTGTGGCAGCAGCGTGAGCACATCGAGCCACACAGCCCCTTGCAACGACAGGTCGCGGCCATCTGGTGCGAGGTGTTGGGCCTGCCCCAGGTCGGCTTGCAGGACGATTTCTTCGCCCTAGGCGGGCACTCCTTGCTGGCGACGCAAATCGTCTCGCGCACGCGACAGGCCTGCGACGTCGAGCTACCGTTGAAAGCCCTGTTCGACGCCAGCGAGCTGGGCGCCTTCTGCGCTGAAGTCGCACGCATCCAGGCCAGCGGTGAACGCAATGCGCAAGGCGACATCCCGCGCGTGGATCGCCGTCAGGCGGTACCGCTTTCCTATTCGCAACAGCGCATGTGGTTCCTTTGGCAAATGGAGCCCAACAGCCCGGCGTACAACGTCGGCGGCATGGCGCGCCTGCGCGGCACCCTGCATGTAGATGCCTTCGAGCGGGCGTTGCACGCGCTGGTCGTGCGTCACGAAACCCTGCGCACCACCTTCCCCAGCATCGAGGGCGTGCCTTATCAGTGCGTGGCCGACGACAGCAACCTGCAGCTGGCCTGGCAAGATTTCAGTGCACTGCCCGACGCTGCCCGCCAGCAGCGCCTGCAACAGCTGGCCGACCAGCAGGCACACCAGGCGTTCGACCTAGAGAGTGGCCCCTTGCTGCGTGCCTGCCTGGTCAAGCTGCAGGAGCGCGAACACGTCTTCGTGCTCACCTTGCACCACATCGTCACCGAAGGCTGGGCCATGGATATCTTTGCCCGCGAACTGGGCGAGCTGTACGAAGCCTTCGTTGACGACCGTGAGTCGCCGCTGACGCCCTTGCCCGTCCAGTACCTGGACTACAGCGTATGGCAACGGCAATGGCTGGACAGCGGAGAGGGCGCTCGCCAGCTGGCTTACTGGAAACAGCGGCTGGGACAAGAGCACCCGGTACTGGCGCTGCCCACCGACCGCCCTCGACCTGCCGTGCAAAGCCACAAGGGCGAGCTCTACAGGTTCGAGCTGGACCCTGCGCTGGTGCAGCGCGTGCACACCTTCAACAGCCAGCGTGGCCTGACCTTGTTCATGACCATGACCGCCACCCTGGCGGTGCTGTTGCACCGCTACAGTGGTCAGCGCGACCTGCGTATCGGCGCCCCGGTGGCCAACCGCATCCGCCCCGAGAGCGAAGGGCTGATCGGTGCCTTCCTCAACACCCAGGTGCTGCGCTGCGAGCTGGACGGCCAGATGACCGCTGCCGAGGTGCTCGAGCAGGTGCGCCAGGCCGCCATCGAGGGGCAGTCCCACCAGGACTTGCCGTTCGAACAACTGGTCGAGGCCTTGCACCCGCCGCGCAGCAGCGCCTACAACCCGCTGTTCCAGGTGATGTGCAACGTGCAGCGCTGGGCCTTCCAGCAAAGCCGTACGCTGGCCGGCATGCAGGTGGACTACCTGGTCAACGACGCAGCCGCCACCAAGTTCGACCTCTACCTGGAGGTCACGGACCTTGATGGCCGTCTGGGCTGCTGCCTGACCTACAGCCAGGACCTGTTCGACGCGCCACGCATTGCCCGCATGGCCGCGCATTGGCAGCAGTTGCTGATCGGGCTGCTGGACCAGCCGCAGCAACGCCTGTGCGAACTGTCGATGCTCAGCAGCGCCGAACAGCAGGGGCTGGTCGCGCAACTGCGCGGCGAGCCGGTCAGCACGGCGCGGCATACACTGCATGGGCTGTTCGCGGCCCAGGCGGCCGAAGGCCCGCAAGCACGGGCCCTGACGTTCGCCGGCCAGCACCTGAGCTACGCCGAGCTCGATCAGCAGGCCAACCGCCTGGCCCGCGCCTTGCGCGAGCGCGGTGTCGGCCCGCAGGTGCGGGTGGGCGTGGCGCTCGAACGCTCGCTGGAAATGGTCGTCGGCCTGCTGGCAGTACTGAAGGCCGGTGGCGCCTATGTACCGCTTGACCCGGAGTACCCGCTGGACCGCTTGCGCTACATGATCGAGGACAGCCAGGTCGCCGTACTGCTCAGCCAACGCCGCTTGCTGCAAGACCTCGGGCCGCTGCCGGAGCACCTGGCCTGCTGGAGCCCGGAAGACGACCAGCCTACGCTGGGCGCCTATAGCGAGGCGCCGCTGGACGATGTCAGCCTGGCGCAGCACCCGGCTTATCTGATCTACACCTCCGGATCCACCGGCAAACCCAAAGGTGTGGTGGTCAGCCATGGCGAGTTCGCCATGCACTGCCAGGCAGTGATCCAGGCGTTTGGCATGCGCAGTGACGATTGCGAGCTGCATTTCTATTCCATCAACTTCGACGCGGCCAGCGAACGGCTGTGGGTGCCGCTGCTGTGTGGCGCACGTGTGGTCATCCGCGCTCAAGGGCAGTGGGGCGCCGACGAGATCTGCCAGCTGGTGCGAGAGCAACACGTCAGCGTGCTGGGCTTCACGCCCAGCTACGGCAGCCAGTTGGCTCAGCATCTGGCCGTGCAGGGCGAGTGCCTGCCGGTGCGTCTGGTGATCACCGGGGGCGAGGCGTTGACCGGCGAGCACCTGCAGCGCATCCGCCAGGCCTTCACCCCTGATCAGCTGTTCAACGCCTACGGCCCCACCGAAACCGTGGTCATGCCGCTGGCCGCCCTGGCCCCGCAATCGCTGGCGGCCGACCTGGGCAGCGTGCCCATCGGGCGGGTGATCGGCCAACGCACGGCCTACATCCTCGATGATGACCTGGCCCTGTTGCCCCAGGGGGGCATCGGTGAGCTGTATGTGGGCGGCGCCGGCCTGGCCCAGGGCTACCACGACCGTCCTGGGCTGACCGCCGAACGCTTCGTCGCCGACCCCTTCAGCCACACCGGCGGGCGCCTGTACCGCACCGGCGACCTGGTGCGCCTGGGCCAGGATGGCCTGGTGGAGTACATAGGGCGCGCCGATCAGCAGGTAAAGATTCGCGGCTTCCGCATCGAGCTGGGTGAAATCGAAAGCCGCTTGCAGGCCCATGCCGATGTGGATGAAGCGGTGGTCATCGCCGTTGACATGCAGGGCGTGCGGCAACTGGTCGGCTATCTCGTAAGCCAGCACGCCGCTGGCGACCCGCATGCCCAGCAACAGCTGCGCGAAGCCGTCAAAGCCCATGCCCATCAGCATCTGCCGGACTACATGGTGCCGGCGCACCTGGTGCTGCTCGATTCCCTGCCGCTGATGGGCAATGGCAAGCTGGACCGCCGAGCCTTGCCGCTGCCCGACCTCGACCAGGCTCGCCAGCATTACCAAGCGCCGACCAATGATGTGCAAGCGCAATTGGCGCAGGTCTGGGGTGAGGTGCTCAACGTCGATCAGGTCGGTGTTCAGGACAATTTCTTCGAACTGGGCGGTGACTCCATCCTGTCGATCCAAGTGGTCAGCCGCGCGCGGCAGGTAGGCCTGCAATTCTCCCCGCGTGACCTGTTCCAGCACCAGACCATCCAGGCCCTGGCGGCCATCGTGCAGCCGGTGCAGGTCACCGACAGCATCGAGCAAGGCCTACGCCAGGGCAGCGCACAGTTGACCCCGATCCAGCACTGGTTCTTCGACAGCGCGTTGGCGCAGCCGCAGCACTGGAACCAGGCCGTGCTGTTGCAATGCCGCGTGCCGCTGGATCAGACCCGGCTGCACACCGCGCTGGCCGCCCTGGTGGAGCACCACGACAGCTTGCGCCTGCGTTTCAGCGATGCTGCTGGCCATTGGCAGGCCGAGTACGCCCAGCCTGATGATCAACAGCTGCTGTGGTCGGCCACGGTCGCCGACCTGGACGATTGCCAGGCGCTGTACACCGACCTGCAACGCAGCCTCGACCTGCAGCGCGGTCCCTTGCTCCGTGCCTTGCTGGTGAGTGACGGGGAGGGCGAACAACGCCTGGCATTGGCCATCCATCACTTGGTGGTCGACGGCGTTTCCTGGCGCATCCTGCTCGAAGACTTGCAGGCGCTGTACCGAGGCCAGGCCCTGCCGGCCAAGACCCATGCCCCAGGTGACTGGGCGGCGCGGCTGGCAGCCTATGCCAGCAGCGATTCGCTGCGTGACGAGCTGGGCCAGTGGCAGGCCCAAGTGGGTGAGGTACGCCATGAGCTACCCTGCGATCATCCCCAGGGCGGCAACGTGCAGCGTCATGCCCGGACCGTGACCATCGGCCTGGATGCCCAGCAGACCCGCCAGTTGCTGCAGCAGGCGCCTGCGGCCTACCACACCCAGGTCAATGACCTGCTGCTGACGGCACTGGCCCGCACCCTGTGCCAGTGGACGGGCCAGCCGCAGGCGCTGGTGCAGTTGGAAGGCCATGGCCGGGACGGGTTGTTCGAGGACATGGACCTGACCCGCAGCGTCGGCTGGTTCACCAACGCTTATCCGTTGAGCCTGTCCCCCCTGGCAGGGGATGATGACCAGGCACGGGCGGCGTCCATCAAGCGCATCAAGGAGCAGTTGCGCCAGGTGCCGCACAAGGGCCTTGGCTACGGTGTGCTGCGCTACCTGGCGGACCCGGCAGCGCGCGAGCAAATGGCGGCCCTGGCCCAAGCGCGCATCACCTTCAACTACCTGGGGCAGTTCGACCAGCAGTTCGACGACGGCGCGCTGTTCACGCCGGTGGACGCGCCGGTGGGCCTGGCCCATGACCCGGATGCGCCGCTGCCCAACTGGCTGAGTGTCGATGGCCAGGTCTACGGCGGTGCGTTGCAACTGCGCTGGACATTCAGCCGCGAACGCTATGAGCCGCACACCATCGCCACGCTGGCGAATGCCTATCGCCAGGAACTGGTGGCGCTGATCGACCATTGCCTGGCAGACGGGCAGGGCAGCTACACCCCCTCGGACTTCCCCCTGGCGCACCTTACCCAGGCGCAGATCGACGCGTTGCCTGTGCCGGCCAACCTGATCGAGGACGTCTACCCCCTGACCCCAATGCAGGAAGGCATGCTGCTGCACACCCTGCTCGAACCCGGCACCGGCCTGTACTACATGCAGGACCGCTACCGCATCAACAGCGCACTCGATCCGCAGCGCTTCGCCCAGGCCTGGCAACAGGTGGTGGCGCGGCATGAGGCCTTGCGCGCCTCGTTCAGCTGGAACAGTGGCGAGGCCATGCTGCAGATCATCCACAAGCCCGGGCAACTGGCCATGGATTACCAGGACTGGCGCGACCTGGACGACGCCGACCAGGAGGCTCGCCTGCAAGCCCTGCACAAGCAGGAGCGCGAAGCCGGCTTCGACGTGTTGCACACGCCGCCGTTCCACCTGCGCTTGGTGCGAGTGGCCGATGCGCGCTACTGGTTCATGATGAGCAACCACCACATTCTCATCGATGCCTGGTGCCGCTCGCTGCTGATGAACGACTTCTTCGAAATCTATCAGGCGCTGGGCGAGGACCGACAGGCGCAACTGCCGGTGCCGCCGCGCTACCGTGACTACATTGGCTGGCTGCAGCGCCAGGGGTTGGACGACGCGCGTGCCTGGTGGCAGGCCAACCTGGCCGGCTTCGAGCGCGCCACGGCGCTGCCAAGCGATCGTCCGTTGCGCCATGAGCATGCGGGCAGCGGCATGGTCGTCGGTGATTGCTACACGCGCCTGGCGGTCAGTGAGGGCACTCGCCTGCGCGAGCTGGCCCAGGCTCACCAGTTGACCGTCAACACCTTCGCCCAGGCGGCCTGGGCCCTGGTGCTGGCGCGCTACAGCGGCGAGCGCGACGTGGCCTTCGGCGTGACCGTGGCGGGTCGGCCGGTGAGCATGCCGCAGATGCAACGCACCGTCGGCCTGTTCATCAACAGCGTGGTGCTGCGTGTGCAGCTGCCAGCGGTTGGCCAAGGGTGCACTGTGCGCCAGTGGTTGCAGGGTTTGCTGGAGCGCAACATGGAATTGCGCGAGTACGAATACCTGCCGCTGGTGGACATCCAGGCGTGCAGCGAACTGCCCAAGGGCCAGCCGTTGTTCGACAGCCTGTTCGTGTTCGAGAACGCCCCGGTGGAAACCGCCGTGCTCGACCACGCCAAGCACCTGGATGCTACCTCCGACTCAGGTCGCACCCACACCAATTTCCCGCTCACCGCGGTCTGTTACCCAGGTGATGACCTGGGCCTGCACCTCTCGTTCGACCAGCGCTACTTCGACTACCCGACCGTCGAGCGCTTGCTGGCCGAATTCAAGCGCCTGCTCCTGGCGCTGGTCCAGGGGTTCGACGAACAGGTGCAAGCCTTGCCGCTGGTGGGCGCCGAGGAACAGCGTTTCTTGCTCCAGGCATGCAACGACACTCAGCGGGCTTACCCCCTGGAGCAGAGTTATGTCGCGCAGTTCGAGGCGCGCGTGGCCGCCCATCCCCAGCGTACCGTGGCCCGGTGCCTGGACGCCGAGTACGACTATGCCAGGCTGAACCTGGCGGCCAACCGCCTGGGCCATGCACTGATCGGGGCTGGTGTACGGCTGGATCAGCCGGTGGCCCTGCTGGCCGATCGCGGCTTGCCGCTGCTGGGCATGATCGTTGGCAGCTTCAAGGCCGGTGCTGGTTACCTGCCGCTGGACCCAGGCCTGCCACCTGCGCGCCTGCAAAGCATCCTTGAGCTCAGCCGGGCGCCGGTGCTGGTGTGCAGCGCGGCCTGTGCCGAGCAGGGGCAGGCCTTGCTGCAAGCCATGAACCCTAGCGTACGGCCCCAGTTGTTAGTGTGGGAAACCGTCCAGACCTGCACCATGGACAGCCACAACCCTGGGGTCCACAGCGGCCCGGACAACCTCGCTTACGTGATCTACACCTCAGGCTCCACCGGCTTGCCCAAGGGCGTGATGGTGGAGCAGCGCGGCATGCTCAACAACCAGCTGAGCAAGGTGCCCTACCTGGCGCTGACCGAGCACGATGTCATTGCGCAGACGGCGTCGCAGAGCTTCGACATTTCGGTGTGGCAGTTCCTGGCCGCGCCGCTGTTCGGCGCCCAGGTTGAAATCGTGCCCAACGCCATTGCCCACGATCCCCAGGGCCTGCTCACCCATGTCCAGGCCACCGGCATCACCGTTCTTGAGAGCGTGCCATCGCTGATCCAGGGCATGCTTGCCAGCGAACACCAGGCGCTGGACGGCCTGCGCTGGATGCTGCCTACCGGCGAAGCCATGCCACCGGAGTTGGCGGCGCAATGGCTGCAACGTTACCCACGGATCGGCCTGGTCAACGCCTACGGGCCAGCGGAATGTTCGGATGACGTGGCGTTCTTCCGTGTCGATGCCGACTCTACCCAAGGCAGCTACCTGCCCATCGGCACCCCGACCGACAATAACCGGCTGTACCTGCTGGGCGATGAACAGCAACTGGTGCCCTTGGGGGCCGTGGGCGAGTTGTGCGTGGCGGGTACGGGTGTGGGCCGTGGCTACGTGGGCGACCCGGCACGCACGGCGCTGGCGTTCATTCCCCACCCTTACGGTGCAGCAGGCGAGCGTCTGTACCGCACCGGCGACCTGGCCCGCCAGCGGCCTGACGGTGTGCTCGAGTACGTAGGCCGGATCGATCACCAGGTGAAGATTCGCGGTTACCGTATCGAACTGGGAGAAATCGAGGCCCGGCTGCATGAGCAGCCGCAGGTCCGCGATGCAGCGGTTGCTGTGCAGGAAGGTGTCAACGGCAAGCACCTGGTGGGTTACCTGGTGCCTCACCACGGGGTCACGGGCGACGACACGGTGCTCGCTCAGCTCAAGGCACGCCTGCGCGCCGAGCTGCCTGAGTACATGGTGCCCCTGCATTGGGCCTGGCTTGAGGCCTTGCCTCACAATGCCAACGGCAAGCTCGACCGCAAGGCCCTGCCCGCCATCGACATCGGCAGCCAGCACAGCCAGGCCTATCAGGCACCGCGCAGCGAGCTCGAAGGCCTGCTGGCCGGTATCTGGGCCGAGGTGCTCAAGGCCGACCGGGTCGGTGTGCACGACAACTTCTTCGAACTGGGCGGCCACTCGCTACTGGCCACCCAGATTGCCTCGCGGGTGCAGAAGCAACTGCAACTGAACGTGCCACTGCGGGCGATGTTCGAGTG
Source organism: Pseudomonas fulva NBRC 16637 = DSM 17717 (assembly GCF_000730565.1). Classification (GTDB taxonomy): domain Bacteria; phylum Pseudomonadota; class Gammaproteobacteria; order Pseudomonadales; family Pseudomonadaceae; genus Aquipseudomonas; species Aquipseudomonas fulva. The sequence goes on from NZ_BBIQ01000003.1 coordinate 300,954, forward strand.
CAGCACGGTGGCGGAACTGGCCGTGTACGTGCAAGGGCTGCAGGGCAGTGCGCTCAATGAAGACAAGGTGGATCGATTGAGTGACTTGATGGCGGAGTTGGAGGGGTTGTGAGGGGCGGCGGGCGATGAGCAATCGTTCGTCCGTTCAAGGGCTAACGAAGTCGCAGGGGCTGCGGGGCTGAAGTCCTGATGCTGCGGTGCGGCCTCTCGCGGCCGGTCCAGCGCCCCGGTGAGGCCGCTCCCAGGAATGAGTGGCTTTTGGATTCAGTGCGAAGCATCACGGGCAAATCCCAGGCTGTTTGCACTGCACCTTGAGACGCTAATTCCCAGGGACTTCAGCGCGTATTCCCGTTATTCACCGCTTACCCAAAATCGTCCCCAACATCTCAGGCCGCGGCGCCCCTTGCTGGCTGTGCACCTTGCCTTCACTGTCCTGGTAGAAAATCGCAGGGGTGGCCTGCAGGCCCATCTCCTGCATCAGGGCCATGTTGGCGGCGAGCTTTTGCTGCACCTCGGCTGGCATCTTGTCCAAGGCCTTGAGGGTGCTGGCCTTGCCGGCTTTCTCGTGCTGCTGCAGGGCCTTGGCAGGGTCCTTGGCGGCGAGCAGGGCTGCCGACTTGCGTGGGCTGTCTTCACGGATGATACCCACCATGATGTGGCGCAGCTGCACCTTGCCCGATTCCACCCAGGGGCGGGCCTGTTCCCAGAACATGTTGCAATACGGGCAGTTGGGGTCGCTGAACAGGTAGATCTTGCGCGGTGCATCGGCCTTGCCGTCGGCGATCCAGGCGGACTTCTCCATCTTTTGCCAGAACGCCTGGGTCATGGGGCCGTAGACCAGCTTCTCCAGCGGGGCGGCGCTCAGGTCCTGGCCCTGCTCGTCGAACAGGTTGCCCACCAGCACGTGCTTGCCGTCAGGAGTCAGGTACAGGGCCAGGGGGTTGTTCTGGTACTCGGCGGCATAGCCGCGCAGGCCGTCGGGCGCATCGAAGCTGCCCTTGATCACGGCGCCCTTGCTTTGCAACTGCTGGACCGCCTTGGGCAGGTCTTCGGCATACAGGGCGGGGCTGGCAAGCAAGCAAGCGGTGAGCGGGAAGAGTGCAGGCAATCGCATGGTCAATGTCCTTGTGCGGCAGGTTCGGGCGTGGCGGCCCGTTGGTAGGATTCCAGGGCGTGACGCAGGCTGGCGCGCGACAGCTCGCCCAGATGGCTGCCAAGCAAGCGGCCGCCCTCGTCGTAGAACAGGGTGGTAGGCAGGGCCATGGAGCCGACGCGCTGGGCCAGCAGGCCAGTGCCGTCGAACAGCACGTGGGTCAGGCTCAAGCCGGTGGTGGCCAGGAAAGTGCTGACGTTTTCAGGTGTCTCGCCTTGGTTGACGAACAGGAACGTCACATGGGGGTACTCGCCTTGCGCTTGTTGCAGTACAGGCATTTCCCGGCGGCAGGGCGGGCACCAGGTCGCCCAGATGTTGATCACCAGCGGCTTACCCCGGTAGCGCTGCAACGCCACCGACTCGCCTGCGGCATCGCGCAGGGTGATGGCAGGCAATTCGGTCCCCTTGCTGTACAGGTGGCTACCCAAGCTGGCCACCCCCCAGAACAAGGCGCCGCTGAACAGCGCCCAGCTCAATGGCCGGCGCAGGCCAGGGCGACGCCAGCCTTGCCACACAGCAGCCAGGCTGATGCCCACAAGCCCTGGCCATAGCAGGAAACCGCCGTCGCGGATGTCGATGATCTGGAGCAGATCGCCCCGGTACATCGACCAGTAGGCCGCGACAAATCCGATCCGCGCGCACAACAGGCCGATCAGGAACAGATTGAACAGCGCGGACTCGGGGCTCTCGCCGCCACGCCGTGCCACCCACCAGCCGACCACGCTGGCAACGCCCAGGGCACAAAGCAGCACCAGATGGTTCAGGGCCATGGTCAGTGGCCCCAGGGTCACGGTCAGCATCAGCCCTGGCTCCGGGTGAGGGCCCACTGTTGCACGAAGGTGGCGGCATCCACTTCTCCGGTGATGCGCCTTGCCCGGCGCTCCTGGCCTTCTGGGCCGAGCCAGATCAGGGTAGGTGGGCCAGGCACCTGGTAACGCTGCAACAGCGCCTTGCTGGCGGGCGTATCGGTGGTGACGTCCAGGCGCAGCAGGTGCACGCCGGCCAGTTCGGCCTGGACGTCGCTACGGCTGAACACCTGCTTTTCCATAACCTTGCAGGCCACGCACCAGTCGGCGTAGTAATCGAGCAGTACCCACTGGTTGCGGCCTTTGGCCGCGTCCAGCTCCTGTTGCAGTGCCTCGGGCGTACTCACGGTGACGAAGGCGTCGTGGGCAGGCGAGTCGGTGGCGGCCACCGTCCCACCCGTGAATGGGCGCAGCGGTTGCCACAGGTCATCGCCGCCGGCAGCGGCGCCGACCAGCAGCAAGCCGCCCCACATGGCTGCCAGCAACGGTGCAATGCGCAGCGCCGGAAGGCGCTGTAGCGCAGGCCAGGCGGTCCAGCCCAGTGCGATCAGCCAGGCCCCGCTCAAGGCCAACAGCAAGCTGGCCGGGAGCAGGCTGCGCACCGTGTACAGCGCCATGGCCAGGAACACGAAGCCGAAGATGCCTTTGACCAGGTTCATCCAGGCGCCAGGGCGTGGCAGGAAGCGGTTGCCCAGGGTCACGATCAGCAGCAGCGGTACCCCCATGCCCAGCCCCAGGCTGAACAGCACCAGCGCCCCTTGAAGCACGTCGCCGCTCTGGGCGATGTACAACAGCGCCCCGGCCAGCGGCGCGGTCATGCAGGGCCCCAGCAGCAGCCCGGACAACACGCCCAGCAGCGCAGCACCATACAGGTTGCCACCGCGCGTGCCCTGTCCGGCGCGGTCCAGGCGGTCGCGCAGGGCAGCGGGCAATTGCAGTTCGAAGGCGCCGAACATGGGCAGGGCCAACAACACGAACAAAGCGGCCAGGCTGCCCAGTAACCAGGGTTGTTGCAGCCAGGCCTGCAAGCTGGCGCCCAGTAGCGCAGCCACCACACCCAAGGCGGCATACACCAGGGCCATGCTCAGCACGTAGGTGCCAGCCAGCATCCAGCCACGCCGTGCACTGGCACCATTGCCCAGCACCAGCCCGGCGAGAATCGGCAGCATCGGCAACGAACAGGGCGTAAAGGCCAGCAGCAGGCCCAGGCCGAAGAAGGCCAGCAGGCCCCAGGCCAGGTTGCCCTGCTGCAGGCCGCTGGCCAACGCCTGATCGCTGGCCTGCTCAGCTTCCAGGGTGGCGACCGAGGCTTCGCCCCCCAGGTCGACCAGCGTCGTCTGCGGGGGGTAGCACAGGCCCGCATCGGCGCAGCCTTGCCAGCCAAGACGCAACTGCCCCTGGGCGCCGGGGGGCACCGTCAACTCAAGCTGTTCGCGGTAGACGGTGCTGTCGCCGAAAAACTCATCGTGGTGATTGATGCCCGCAGGCAAGGGCGGATGCTGGCCCGTGGGCAGCCCGTCGAACTTCAGGCGTTTCTGGTACAGGTAATAGCCCGGCTGAATCTGAAAATACAGGCGGGTAGAGCCGTCGGCCTGACGGTCGTGGGTTAGCACGAAAGCCTGTTCGACGGGTAGAAAGTCAGGTTTGGTGGCGAATGGGTTGGCCTGCGCTGGGCCAGCCAGCAGCACCATCAATAACAGCAGAAAAACGCGCATGAGTTTGCCTTGGCAGATCGTTGAATGGGGCCATGCTGGCGAGGATCGATTAACCCACTGTTAACGCGGGAATAGGGTTGAAGCAAGTCGGCTGACCTCCGGGTTCGACGAAATACCGCGACACAATGTCAGCTTGACTTTGCTTGTGATGGCGTCAATGCGGTAAAGTTGACAATCAAGTCAGTTTTTCCTGACCTGCACGACAGGGTTTCGACCCCCTCGACCCCTGCACAAGAATTAAGAACACATGGGCAGCACCCCCTGCTGCCCAGAGGATCAAGCATGTCCAACCGTGATATTTCCCGGCGCGCCTTTCTGCAAGGCGGCCTGATCGCTGGCGTCGGCGTGACCCTGGCGCCGCTTGGCAGCCAGGCGTTCGCCGCGTTGATGGAGGACCGGGTTACCGCCTCGCCGCTCAAATGGATGAACCATGACGGCAAGGCGCGCTTTCGTAACGACGCGTTGTCGAAAGTCTGTGGCAACAAGGTCTTCGCCCGTGACATTCGTGCCAAGGACATGCCCGGCTGGCCTGCGCAGCAAGGCCACGCTCTGTTGCTCAAGGCCACCAAGGCCGACCGCCTCTATGAAGGCCACGACCTCAGTGTGCTGGGTGCCGAGTTGCAACCGGACCGCATCGTCACCGCTGCCGACCTGGAGCGCGACGGCATCGCCTGGCCCGAGGCGCACTCGCCAGACCCGCTCTTGCCCCCTGGCAAGGTCCCGATGTTCATCGGCCACCCGGTGGCGCTGCTGATCTGGCACGATTTCGAGCGCTTTCGTCAGGCCAAGCGCCTGCTGCAATTCAACGACCAGGTTATTCGCTACGGCGCCCAGGCGCCGTTGTACCAGCGTGACCCCTACGGCAGTTTCCGCTTCGTGCGGGTGGGTGGCGCCACCCCGTTCGACGAAGACGAATTCTCCAGCCTGAAGGATTCGCCGCTGTTTCCCACCATCCTCAACCGCAAGCCGGTGTGGTCCAAGTCGCCCAACCAACATGGCGACCTGACCGAGCAGGGCCTGTTCTACGCCAACCGCATGGCCGAACAGCTGGCCAACCCGCCCGAGCACTGGCTGGTCTTCGACGAGCGCTTCAAGACCCCCTCCATCGAGCCGGCGGCCTTGGAGCCGGACAACGGCAACGGTTGGTTCGACGTGGCCAGCGGCACCCTGCATTTCGTCGTGGCGACCCAGTGCCCGTTCGAGGCCGCGCAGGAATGCGTGCACATGATCAAGCCGTCACGCTTTGGCCTCAAGCACTTGAACATGCACCCAGGCTACACCGTTGGCTACGGCTCCAAGGACAACAACATCTTCGTCTTCTACGCTGCCGTGGCAGCGCTGTATGGCGAGGGCGTGCCGGTGCGCCTGGCCAACGACCGCTACGAGCAATTCCAGAGCGGCATCAAGCGCCACGCCTTCGACATCCGTTACCAGTTGGCGGTGGACAAGAAGGACAACAGCTTCAAGATCTTCCGTGCCGACATGAGCTGTGACGGCGGTGGTCGCATTAACTACAGCCCCTCCGTTGCAGCCGTAGGCGCTACCGCTGCCCAGTCGATCTACTACATGCCGCAGAACGATCTGGCAGTCACTGCCTATCATTCGCGGGCAGTGGAAGCCGGCTCCATGCGCGGTTACGGCACCCTGCAAAGCATGGCCGCCACCGAGATGATGGTGGACGAAGTGGCCGGCCGCCTGGGCGTCGATGCCATTGACCTGCGGCGCAACAATGCCCTGAAGTCGGGCATGAAGAATACCCAGGGCGCGGTGCCAGCCGGTGCATTGCGCCTGCACGAGATCCTCGACAAGGCGGCTCAGCACGAAGGCTGGCGTAACCGTGATGCACGCAAGCAACGGCGCGAGGCCAGCGACCCGGATCATTGGTACGGCACTGGCTTTGCCATCTGCCAGAAAGACTTCGGCACCGGCGCCGAAGCACCCATGGCCAGCATCGAGTTCAGCCGCGACGGGCGCATCAGCCTGCGCCACATCGGCACCGAGCTTGGCACCGGCATGTCCACCTCCCAGGCACTGGTGGTCAGCGATTTCCTGGGCCGTTCGGCCGACGAAGTGCTCACTGCCGTCACCGAGTGGCCCGAGCTTCAACTGTCCACCAGCGGCAACCCGTACCTGATCAGCCAGGCCGAACAGGACGCCGCCCTGCGCAACCCGCGCTGGGTCGGCAAGCTGGCCTCACCCTCGTCGGCGACCAACTCGGCGTTCTATTTCAGCCATGCCACACGCGAGGCGGCTCGCGCGTTGTTCAATCACGGCCTATGGCCTGCTGCCATGGCCATCTGGACCCAGGGCCCGCACGGCGGCCAGGCCAACCCGCTGGTGGTGCGTCGGGAAAACGCAGTGTGGGTCAACGGTGAGCTGACCGGCAACGGCCTGGCGCCTATTCCTTTTGCGCAACTGGCCGAGAAGGCCCATGCCATGGGCCTGGTAACAGGCGTGAGCGTCCACGGTTTCAACCGCTGGAGCTGGGCTGAGTCCGACTTCGTCATCGACGGCGTGCGCGAGCGTTTCCCGCTCGACGCGTTGGCCGTGAAGTACGGCGACGGCGCCGCCAATGCCAAGAAGGCGCAGATGACCAGCAGCGGCTACCACCTGCTCGACCGTCAGAACCCTGCCTACCCCGATACACAGTTGAACAACGCCATGGTCACCTATTACAGCCCGGTCGCCACCCTGGTGGAGGTGAAGGTGAACAAAGGCACGCACCAGGTGCAGGTCCTCGATCACCACAGCTGGGTCGAATGCGGCCGCGTGCTGGTGCCTGAACTGGTCAAGGGCCAGCTCGAAGGCGGCATCGCCATGGGCATTGGCCATGCACTGACCGAGGAAATGCCGTTGTACGAAGGCGGGCCGGGGGAGGGCGACTGGAACTTCAACCGGTACCGCCTGCCGCACGCGCGTGATGTGGCGGTATGGACGCAAAGCAGCGAGATTCTTCCGCCGCTTTCACCCACCGACCCGTCCAAAGGCATCGCCGAGGTGGTGATGATCCCGATCGTCGGTGCCATCGGCAATGCCGTGGCCCATGCCATCGGCAAGCGCGTACGCGATCTTCCCATTACCCCAGCCCGTATCCAGGAGGCCCTCAATGGCTAACCGTCCACTGCAACTGACCCTCAACGGTCAACCGGTCGGCCCGGTCCAGGTCCCTGACGACCTGGCGATGATCGACTACCTGCACGAGCACCAGAACCTCACCGGCTCGCGCCTTGGCTGCGGGCAGGGCATCTGCCACGCCTGCGTGGTGATCGTCGACAACCCCGACGGCACCAGCGAAGAAGTGCGCACCTGCATCACCGGCGCCCATTACTTCGAAGGCAAGAAGGTCCGTACCATCGAAGGCCACGCCCAGCAGGACGAGGCTGGCAACCTTACGTTGAACCCGATCCAACAGAAGTTCGTCGACCTGTTCGCGTTCCAGTGCAGCTACTGCGCACCAGGCTTCGTCAACGCCGCCACAGTCCTGGTGGAAACCGCACAGCGCCAGCCGCTGAAAAAGAGCGAGGTGCAAGCACGTATCGAAGCCAGCCTTGGTCACCACATCTGCCGTTGCACCGGCTATGTGCGCTACTACCAGGCCACGCGCACGGTGCTCGATGACCTCGGCCTGGTAAAGGAGGGTTGAGCATGGGCTTTTTCCGTAGCGCCCTGGCGCTAGCGTTTGGCCTTGCCGCAACGTGCTCGGCGCTGGCCAGTGATGACGGCCAGATCAAGCGCGGCCAGTACCTGGCCCGTGCTGCCGACTGCATGGCGTGCCACACGGCCGAGGGCGGAGCGCCGTTCGCCGGTGGCCTGCCGATCCATTCGCCGTTTGGCACCATCTACGGCACCAACATCACGCCCGACAAGCAGTACGGCATCGGCAACTACAACGCCGACGAGTTCTTCGCGGCCGTCACCCAAGGCAAGCGCAAGGACGGCGCCAACCTGTATCCGGCCATGCCCTATACCTCGTATCACCTGATGCGGCGTGAAGACTCGGATGCGATCTTCGCCTACCTCAAGACCATCGCCCCGGTCCATCGCCCGGCACCCCAGACGGCCCTGCGTTTTCCGTTCAACGTGCGCCTTGGCCTGAGCGGCTGGAACATGCTGTACGGCAAGAGCGTGCAGGCCCAGCCTGTCGAAGGCAGCAGCCCTGCCTGGCAGCGTGGCCAGTACCTGGTCGAGGTCATGGGGCACTGCGGCGAGTGCCACACCCCGCGCAACTCGGTCGGCGCCTTGCAGCAGGACCTGCGTCTGAGCGGTGGGCTGCTCAACGGATACCTGGCCCCGAGCCTGCTGGCCACCGACCTGGCCGAGCGCGGCTGGTCGCAACCGGATCTGACCGCGTTCCTCAAGCACGGGATCAGCGCCCAGGGCAGTATGTTCAACGAAATGTTTCCGGTGGTGCACCTGAGCACTCAGCACCTGGAAGACGCCGACCTTGCCGCCATGGCCACTTACCTGCTCGGCGACAACCCGCCGGTGGCCAAGGCGATCGCGCCCGTGCCGCTGGCGCAGATGAGCGAAAGTGCCCAGCGCGGTCGCCAGCAATACCTGAACGTATGCGCCGGTTGCCACGGCGTGGAGGGGCAGGGCAAGCCGCACATCGCCGTGGCGATGCAAGGCAATACGGTGCTGCGCCAGGCCGATTCGCGCAACCTGGCCAAGGTGATACTCGACGGGATCCGCGAGCAGCAGTTCACCGGCTTTGAGCGCATGCAGCCGATGCCAGGGTTCGCTGATAAGCTCGATGAACGCCAGGTGACCGACATGGTCAACTACCTGCGTCAGGCATGGGGCGGGCTGCCCGGTGATTTCAGTGAACAACAGCTGGCCGAGCTGAAAGCGGAGTAAAGCGTGCAGCATCTCGATCTACAGGTGATTCGCCAGGCGTTGCAGTGGTCTAGCACAGGTCAAGCGGTGTGGTTGTGCACCGTGCTCGCCACTTACGGCTCGGCGCCCCGCGCGCCGGGCTCGTTGCTGGCAGTCAACGACAAGGGCCAGTGGCTGGGGTCGTTGTCCGGCGGTTGCGTCGAAGACGATTTTCTTGAACGCGTGGCCCTGGGCGAGTTCGTGCAACCGGCGGCCATCGTGCGCTACGGCGATGGCAGCGACCCGCGCTCGCGGGTCAGCTTGCCCTGTGGCGGCGTGCTGGACGTGCTGGTGGAACGCCTGCCGTCCACGTGCGAGGTGCAAGACCACCTGCGCCAGCTGGAAAGCGCGTTGCAGGGTCAGCGGCGGGTACTGCGCCAGGTCAAGGTGCCCAGCGGCATCCAGGGTCTGACAGACGCAGCCGGTCAAGGGCCGCGCGTGCACCGCGACGGTGACTGCGTGCATCTGCGCGTGGGTGCCGCCCAGCGGCTGCTGCTGGCGGGGTATTCCAGTGTTGCCCAGTACTGCGCCGAATTCGCCAAGGCCATGGGGTTCGAAGTGGTCCTGTGCGAGCCACGTGAGGAGGTGCTCGAAGGGGTGCAGATCGACGGTATCGAGGTACGCCGCGAGCTGCCCTCGGAATTCATCTTCAATGGCGGTTGTCATGCCGACACCGCCGTGGTGGCGCTCACCCACGATCCCAAGATCGACGATCTGGCCATGCTCGAAGCTGTGCGTACCGAGGCGTTCTATATCGGCGTGATGGGTTCGCGCGCCACCTCCGATAAACGCCGCGAGCGGCTGCACCGCATCGGCGGCCTGGATACCGATGCGCTGGATCGCATCCATGCGCCCATCGGCCTCAACCTGGGCAGCAAGACGCCGGCCGAGATCGCATTGGCGGTGTTGGCAGATGTACTGCGGGTGCGCAACGGGCTTGACCGGGCCGCCTTGTGAAGGTGGCGGCGCTGGTCCTGGCCGCTGGGCGCAGCAGGCGCTTCGGTGCCGACAAGCGCCGGGCCCTGCTGCCCGACGGGCGCAGCCTGTTGGCCCAATGTGTACAACGGGCCGAGGCGGTGTTCGAGGATGTGCGTGTCGTGGTACGCGAGGACGAGGGTCGCGAGGACTTCGACCTGGGCACCGCCTGTGGCTGGGTCGTCAGTGCCCAGGCAGCTTCGGGCATGGGGCACAGCCTGGCAGCAGGCGTTGCCGCCCTGGCTGACAGCGATGCGCAGGCGGTGGCTATCTTGCTGGGGGACATGCCGTGGATAGAGGCCGCGACCCTCAGGCACCTGGCCGAGATCGCCCAGGCTTCGACCATCGTGCTGCCGCGTCATGCTGGGCAGCAGGGGCATCCGGTGATCTTCGGGCGCGCGTTCTGGCCGGCGCTGTTGGGGCTGACCGGTGACGAAGGCGCCAGAGCGGTGGTGCATGCCAACCGTGCCTCCTGCACGGTGATCGAAGTGTCGGATGCGGGGGTGTTGATGGATGTGGACACGCCCGAGGCGCTGGGCGTTTTAGGGCGTTGAGCAGGGCGGGGCACGTGGTGCTGCGCTGTATCTGGAAGATAGCGATCTCTATAAAAGGGCCTGGCTGGATCAGTCAGGGGGCGCTGTTTTGAGGTTTCAGCTTCGCAGCTAATAGTGCCGGGGCCGCTGCGCGGCCCATCGCGGCACAAGGGCCGCTCCCACACGGGAAGCCGATAGACTCCAGATGTGGTGCATGACAGTTGACCCCCAAAGTTAAGCACCGCATGGTCCGGCGCTCCGGCAAGACCGCTCGTTGACTGTCAGACAATCCGCACGTTTCGCCGCCCAATCCTTCTCCCCAAACCCTGTGCCTGCGTCCATAATTCCCCCTTAATCCATTCACGCTGCAATGTCGGCCACACCATTGCGGGAGCCCCACCCATGCACGTTCTGCTTTGCGAGGACGACGACCTCATCGCTGCTGGCATCTGTGCAGGCCTTGCCGCACAGGGCTTGACCGTCGACCGGGTGGGCAATGCCGCCGCCGCCCGGGCCATGCTCCAGGCGGCGCAGTTCGACGTGATGATCCTCGACCTTGGCCTGCCCGACGAGGACGGCCTGAAGCTGCTGCGCCGCCTGCGTCAGCAAGGTGAGACGTTGCCAGTGCTGGTGCTCACCGCCCGTGATGCGGTCACTGATCGCGTCGACGGCCTGCAGGCCGGGGCCGACGACTATCTGCTCAAGCCGTTCGACCTGCGCGAGCTGGCCGCGCGCCTGCACACCCTGCTGCGCCGAGTCGCCGGCCGTGCGGTGAACGTGATCGAGCATGGCCCGCTGCGTTACGACCCCAGCAGCTGCGAGGCTACGCTTGCCGGCAAACCCGTGGACCTGTCTCGTCGTGAGCAAGCCTTGCTCCAGGCCCTGTTGCAGAACGCCGGGCGCGTGCTGTCCAGCGAGCAATTAAAGGACTGCGTGTACGGGTTCAACGACGAAGTGGAAAGCAATGCGCTGAACGTGCATATCCATCACCTGCGCCGCAAGCTGGGCAATGGCATCGTCGAGACCGTGCGCGGGCTAGGCTATCGCCTGGGCCCAGCCAATGCACCCACCGAGACGCCATCATGAGCCTGCGTGTGCGCCTGAGCCTGATCCTGGGCAGTGCCTTCGTGATCATCTGGGCGCTGGCCGCCGCCTGGATGTTGCGCGACCTGCGCCAGCAGATGATGTTCTCCCTCGACCAGCGCCTGGTGGCATCTGCACGCATGGTTGCCGGCCTGATCGACCAGCTGCCCCAGCCGCTCAGCGTCAAGGGCGAAGGTACCCACTATGCGGCTGACCAGTTGAGCGTACCGGACGGCATGGCCTGCCAGGTCAGCTCGCTGCGTGGGGAAATCCTGGCCAGCAACCACAAGCACGATGGCGTCATGGATGACGGGCGCAGTGGTTTTCGCGACCAGACCATCGACGATGCCTCATGGCGCACCTTCACCTACAACCATGGCGATGTACGCATCACCACAGCCGACCGGCACATGGAGCGCGAAGCCCTGAACCAGTCCATCCTGCTCGCTGCCTCGGCGCCGGTGCTGATGGCCTTGCTGGGCAGCCTGGGCTTGCTCTGGATCGGGCTGGGCAAAGGCCTGGAGCCGCTCAATCGCATGCGCGATGCCCTGCGGCGCAGGCGCCCCGACAGTGTCGAGCCGTTGCAGGTGGCCGGCATGCCCAGTGAGCTCCAGCCGTTGCTGGAGACCCAGAACCAGCTGTTCGTGCGCATCGCCCAGACCATCGAGCGCGAGCGGCGCCTGACCGACGATGCCGCCCATGAGCTGCGCAGCCCGCTGACAGCCATCAAGACCCACCTGCAGGTTGCTCGCATGACCGAGGGCACGGTGCGCGAACAAGCGCTCGAGCATGCCGAACAGGGCGCCGATCGCATGCACCGGACCCTGGAGCAATTGCTCATGCTGGCACGGGTGGAGGGTAGCTTGTCGTTCGACGACGGTGTGCAGTGCAGTGCCGAGCAAGTCGCGCGTCAGGCGGTGCAGGACGCCGGGGGTGGTGACAACCGCAGGATCGTCCTGAACTTGCCGCCCGAGGCGGCCCAGGTCTACCTGAGCATGCCCGCACCGCTCGCGGTGGCGGCGCTGCGCAACCTGCTGGACAACGCCTTGCGCCATGGCGGTGACGATGCGGTGGAGCTGGAGGTACAGGCCGTGGAGGGGCAGGTGGGGTTCATGGTGCGCGATCACGGGCCAGGCATTGCCGAGGCAGACCTCGGGCACCTGACCGAGCGTTTCTGGCGTCATGGCCAGAGCAGCGGATGCGGACTTGGCTTGGCCATCGTTCAGGCAATTGTGCAGCGCTGTGCGGGTAGCCTGAAATTCGATAGCCGAAGTGATGGGTTGAGGGTGGTATTGCAGGTGCCGGCGCGGCCTGCGGGGTGATCCTGAGCGTTGTCTGAACATTCTGGGGCCCAAAGCACGCAGTGTAAGAGGTGGTTGAGCAAGCTAGTTCTTTTATAGTCGGTGAAGATGTCTACTGCTACCTATTCTGGTAGACTTCTCGATCTATAATCATTGCAGTTGCAGTTGCAGTTGCAGTTGCAGTTGCAGTTGCAGTTGCAGTTGCAGTTGCAGTTGCTCTTGCTCTTGCTCTTGCTCTTGCTCTTGCTCTTGCTCTTGCTCTTGCTTCTAAGCGCGCGGTAGTTCAGGCGCCGCAGATCGCGACTTCAGGAGGCCGA
>NZ_BBIQ01000002.1 GCF_000730565.1 Pseudomonas fulva NBRC 16637 = DSM 17717
GATCAAAAGCAAGATCAAGATCAAGAGCAAGAGCAAGAGCAAGATCAAGAGCAACAGCAAGATCAAGAGCAACAGCAAGATCAAGAGCAACAGCAACAGCAACAGCAACAGCAACAGCAACAGCAACAGCAACAGCAACAGCAACAGCAACAGCAACAGCAACAGCAACAGCAACAGCAACAGCAACAGCAACAGCAGTATGGCAGTTTGGCTGATGGATGAATCTCAGTGCTGTTGGTTGCTATTGTTTGATTTTAAGTATTTGCGTCTGCTATGACTGGTTTTGTTACCAGAGCCTAAGAACTTCCCGTCGTGCATTGCTCTCGCCCCTATATACAGCCCGTGTGGGAGCGGCCTCGCCGGGGCGTCGGACCGGCCGCGATGGGTCGCGTAGCGACCCCAGTCGTCTCATGAGTTTGCTCAAACACCGAAACTTCACACCCCCTGCGAAAGCACCCGATCAATGCAGTCGACAAAATAATCCACACTCGCCCGCCTGGTGCACATCGGCGGTTTGATCTTCAGGATGTTCAGGTAATCGCCCGTCGGCTGCATGAAAATCCCCAGCTCGCGCAGGCGATCACACAGCACCAGAGTTTCCTCGGTCGCAGGTTCCAGCGTATCCCGGTCGCGCACCAGTTCCAGCCCCAGATAAAAGCCCGAACCATGCGCCGCGCCTGCCAATGGGTGCTTGTCGACCAGCGCTTGAAGCCGGGCCTTGAAATAGCGCCCGGTTTCGCGGGCATTGTCCCACAGGCCCTCCTGCTGCAACACATCCAGCACCGCCATGCCAATGCGGCAACTGACCGGGCTACCGCCGGCAGAGGAAAAGAAGTACCCCTCAGCCTCCAGCGCCTCGGCGATGTCGCGACGAGTGATCACTACCCCCAGCGGCTGGCCATTGCCCATACCCTTGGCCATGGTGATGATATCCGGCACCACGCCTTGCTCTTCGAAACCCCAGAAATGCTCTCCTAGACGGCCATAGCCCACCTGCACTTCGTCGGCGATGCACACCCCGCCGCGTGCACGCACCTTGGCATAGGCCGCTTGCAGATAGCCCGGCGGTAAAGCGATGCCGCCGGCATTGCCATACACAGGCTCGCAGATGATCCCGGCCAGCTGGCGCCCGTTCGTATCGAGTTCGGCCAGGCGAGCATCGACGTCGCGCAGGTAGTCAGCGGCGCTGTCCGCGCCTCGGAAACGGCCGCGGAACGTGTTGGGGGCTTCTACCGGGTGCACCCAGGCGGGGCGAGTTTCCAGGGCCTGCGGGTTGTCGGCGATGGACGTGGAGATTGCATCCGTCGCCACCGACCAGCCATGGTAGGCCTCCAGCACGCTGAGCATGTCGCGGCCACCGCTGTAAGCCCATGCCAGGCGGATAGCCAGGTCATTGGCTTCGGTACCGCTGTTGACCATGAACACGCGGTCGAAACCGTCGGGCGCCAGGGCCAGCAGGCGTTCGGAAAATTCGGTGACGGCGGCGTAGTGAAAACGCGAATTGGTGTTGAGCAGCGACCACTGCCGCGCCGACTCGGCCGCCATGCGCGGATGACCGTGCCCCAGGACGGCCACGTTGTTGAGCATGTCCAGGTACGAGCGACCGTGCAGATCGATCAGGTAGTTGCGCCAGCCACGCTCGATCTGTGGTGGGTCGGCGTAATAGTGCTTTTGCGACCGGGCAAAACTGGCCTCGCGCCGAGCCAGCAACGCGTGGGGATCTGGCAGGGCGTCGGCGTTGCAGTCCACACCCAGTAAGCCCGCAGGGGAAGGGCACAGGGCCAGCCATGCTGGCGCCTGGGAGGGCACCGCGAAGAATGGCGGTTCCAGGCTGCTGTCCAGGCACAGCTGAACGCTGAGCCTCTCGCCGCTTTTGCCCAATGCATCACCTTTTTGCAACCGTTGGCCGTCGACGGGGACGTGGGGCAAGCCATCGATCCACAGGTTCCATGAGGGGGTGCGCAGATATCCGCTCTGTTCACCCACCGACCGCCATGTGCCGTCCTGCGGCGCCTGCACGACCGTGCCCGGTTCCAGTTTCAGCTCCACGCCCAACGCACAGGTTGCCGGTTCTTCGCTGCGATCGATGTGCGTCTGAGACAGGCGATACTGCCCATGCAACGTGCACGCTGGCGCTGACTGGGCTGCCAGCAGACGCTGGTCAAACCCTGGCACTTCCCAGTTGCCGGCGTCGCAGTGCACGCTCAGTACACCCAAGTCCAGGCGGGCGACAGGGCGGCCAGCCACGGTAGGGAGCAGCGGTGCGCAATCATCGAAGCTTGGTACACAAGACGCCAAGCCAGCTGCCTGCAAAATGGCGACTTCCATCAGTGCCAGCGGTGTCGCCTGCGCAGTCTCGAAAATCTGCCATTCGTGGGCGGCGTTATCGCGGATGTACTGGTTACCAGGGTCGATGGCCTGCTGTTGAGCACTACTGAGCACCAGCACAATTGCACGGTTGAGCACCAAGGGCCACAACGCGCGTAGTTCTGCCTCGGTCAGCGGATTGACCGCCTGATAGGCACTGACTGCGGCGAGCACCCTGAAGGGGTCGCCTTCGGCATGATGCAGCAGGGCTGCGCAGGTCACCGACAGGTCGGCAACGCGCCAGGTGCGAACCAAGTCGCCGAAATCGATGAGCCCCTGCAGTTGCCACTCGCGCTGCGCATCGCGAGCCCAGACGGTATTGTCATCGGTGATGTCCAGGTGCACGGCCTGGATGGGCAATTGCTCCATCAAGGGGTACAGGCGCAAGGCCGCGGCGCGTGCTGCCTCGCTCAGCCGTTCGCGTTGCCTGGGGTCGTCTACCTGTGACAGCAGGCGGTCAATCAATGCCGGGGCATGCCTGGGGTCCCACTGCAGCGTTCGCTCTAGACCCTCGTGGTCAAAATCGGCCAGGGCTCTGTCGACCTGCGCGCAGAGCGTGCCCATCGCCCTCATCACGGGGGCGGGAAGCCATCCGCATCGGGTCAGGGGTTGTCCTTGCAAGTACTCCAAAACCCGGAACCTCAGCACCTGCCCATCGATAGGCAATGTCAGCAGGGTATCGCCATCCTTTGCGGCAAGCACCGAAGGCACCGGCAAGCCCCGGTCCCGCAGCACGCCCAGCGCAGCATGCTGGGCATGCAACTCGGGCTCGGCATAGCTGGCGTGACACGCCTTGAGCACGAACTGGGTCTGGCCAGTATCCATAAGTACATTCAGATCCTGCTGACTACCAAGCGGCTGTATGTCACCCCGCAGGCCGTAATGCTCCCAAAGCATTGCAAGGGCCTGGGAGGGTTCCAGAGAGGGCGCAGGCAGGCTCACACGTTCTGCGATTTGGCGAAGGGCGGTGGCAGCATCATGAAGGTGTGCAGGCATGGGGTCGTACCGGGTCATGAAGGGGACTGACGCCATTAATGCCCGTTCTGAGCGATGAAGAAAGACGATTGTCTTCAGTTTTTCTGACAACCCCACAAGCAGTGCGGCTACGCCGTGGAGCAACGGCCCGCGCATCGGTCATGTACACCGAGAATTTCCTGTACAAGAAATACGATGCCTTAATGATGGCATCCCAGGGTGAGTCCTGGCCTCGCTCAATCACACTTATTAACCCCTTCTATAGGAACGACCACCGTATCTTCTAGTCGAAACGGCATCAGGGACGTGACGAACAGACTCCAGGCACTCCGTTGGACTGTGCCTTGGGGATGTACAAGTATTGACTGATTTGTCACACATAAGTGGTGACAAGACGCTGGTGCTGACGCACCCCACCCTCAGGTGACCCCTATGTTCAATCGGCAACTCAAAGCTACCTTGGCCGCCCGCGAAACCGAACTGGCCGCGCTTCGCCAGCGCCTCGACGTCTTGGAAAGCGGCGCATTCCTGCGCCTTGATGCACAACGTCGCGCCCTCGAATGCAGCTCGGCGTTCGCCACTGCCTTGGGCGTTTCGCCCGAAGAGGTGGTAGGGCAGCCACTCGGAAACTGGCTGGCCGCTCCGGCGCAGGAAAGCCAGGCGCTGCTGGAGGCCCTGTTGCGCTCCAGCGCCATCATTCAGTTCGACCTTGAGGGCAAGGTGGTGTCCGCCAACTCCAATTTCCTGACGGCGTTGGGCTACCGCCTGGACGAAGTGGTGGGACACCATCACCGCATGTTCTGCAGCCCTGATGAGGTCAAAGGCGAGGCCTATAGCAATTTTTGGCGCACGCTCAACGCAGGTCGCTACGTGACCGGGCGTTTCAAGCGCCTGGACCGCCACGGGCATGAGGTCTGGCTCGAGGCCAGCTATAACCCGGTCAGCGATGCCAGCGGCAAGCTGGTGAGGGTGGTCAAGTTCGCTTCCTTGGTGACCGACCAGGTGCAGCGTGAAGAGGCAGTCAAGCAAGCAGCGCAGGTGGCGCTTGAAGTGTCGCTGCAAACCGATGGCAGCGCCAGTGAAGGGGTCGTGGTCATGCAGGAAGTGGGGCAGTCCATGCAGGGGGTCGCGCGTCAACTGCAGTCGGCTGGCGATACCATCAGCGCGCTCGGCCAGCAATCGACGGTGATCAGCGCCATCGTCCAGACCATTGGCGCTATTGCATCGCAAACCAATCTGCTGGCGCTCAATGCGGCCATCGAGGCGGCGCGAGCAGGTGATCAGGGGCGTGGCTTTGCCGTGGTCGCCGACGAAGTACGCAAACTGGCCGGTCGCACCAGCGCAGCCACGGCGGAAATCGACGCGGTGGTGGCACGAAATCAGGCGTTGGTGACCCAGGCCGTAGGCGAAGTGCAAAGCAGCCGTGCCGAGGCTGCCAACGGCCTGCAGCTGGCTGACCATGCGGGGCATGTGATCAGCAGTATCCAGGAAGGTGCCAAGCGCGTGGTCGGCGCTGTCGAGCGGGTCAGCAAGGACCTGCGTTAGCATCCTGTAGGTTCGGGCGCAGGGGGCAGGCCAGGTCCAGGCGGTGCAGCAGGGATGCACGCAGTGCCTGCAGGTCGGCCATGCGCTGCTCGATAAGCGCCAGTTTATCGCGCAACAGTGCTTCAAGGGCTTGTGCCGGTTCGGTTGCGCTCCACAACTGCTGCACGTTGCTGCCAATTTCGCTGAGGCTGAACCCAAGGTGCTGCGCCGTACGGATGAAGGCGACCAGCTGTACGGTGTCATCGGCATAGTCCCGGTAACCGTTGGCCGAGCGCTGGGCCTTGATCAAACCCTTGGCCTCATAGAACCGCAGGGTATCGCGGCTGACCTCGCAGCAGGCGGCAAGTCGACCAATTCGCACGGTAATTTCCTTCTAAGGGTGCTTGACCCTGGAGCATACTCCAGGCTCTAGCCTGGGGCCTTCTTTACTTGAGGAAGGTGTAAGACGATGTGGAGCAAGCCCCACTACCGCAAGCTGGTGCGTATCAGTGGTTATTACGATTTGCTGATGACCATCGGTTTTGCGACCCCATGGACATTTGTCTGGTTGCACGGCTGGCTGGGGGATATGCACGCCTCACTGGGGCTTTACGGTGAATTGCCGGTGTTCGAGCCAATGCACCTGTTGATGGCCAACCTCATGGGCTCGATCGTCTGCGTGTGGGCGTGGCTGCGCATAAGTCATCCTCAAGTGCGGTTCGGTCGTTATGATGCGGCCGGTCGCGTGCTGTTCAGTAGCTGGCAGCTGTATGCGCTGATGCACGGCGGCTCGGCGCTGATCTGGGGCATCTTGGTGATGGAGGTAGTGTGGGCGATCCTGCAACTGATGCCCGTCACCGGGCGTCGCCAGACGCTGTGTAGAACGCCCGCCGCCGCCTGACAGCGTGCCAACCCGATGCGCCCTGTGGATGAGCGCGTCGGGCCGGGACATGACTAACGCGCCGAGGGTGTCAGCGGCCCTCAGGCTGCAAGAACGCCGCCTCCAGCAGTTGCTGGGTGTAGGGGTGCTGCGGGTCCTGAAAGATGGCCTGAGCATCCCCTTGCTCGACCACATGACCTTGCTTGATCACCATCAGCTGATGGCTCAGGGCCTTGACCACCGCCAGGTCGTGACTGATGAACAAGTAGGTGAGGTTGTATTTTTGCTGCAGGTTGCGCAGCAGCTCAACCACCTGGCGCTGCACCGTCCGGTCCAGCGCGGAGGTGGGTTCGTCCAGCAGGATCAGCGCCGGCTTGAGCACCAGGGCCCTGGCGATCGCGATGCGCTGGCGCTGCCCGCCTGAGAACTCATGGGGGTAGCGATGGCGCGTCTGTGGGTCCAGCCCGACCTCCTGCAGTGCTGCGATGATGGCTGCTTCCTGTTCCTGGGCAGTCCCGATACGGTGGATGCGCAGGCCTTCGCCCACGATCTCGGCCACGCTCATGCGGGGGCTGAGGCTGCCGAACGGGTCCTGGAATACCACCTGCATTTCCCGGCGCAGCGGACGCACGGCTTGCTGGTTCAGCCCTTGCAGGTCCTTGCCGTGGAAGCGGATGCCGCCTTGGCTCCCAATCAAGCGCAGAATCGCCAGGCCCAGAGTCGACTTGCCTGAGCCCGACTCGCCCACAATGCCCAAGGTCTGCCCCTGAGGCAGGCTGAAATTGATACCGTCCACGGCTTTCACGTGGTCGACGGTGCGGCGCAGCAAGCCTTTCTTGATCGGGAACCACACTTTCAGGTCGTCCACCGCCAGCAGTGGCGAGCCGGGTGTGTTGTGAGCCGGCAAACCGCTGGGCTCGGCGTTGATCAGCATCTGCGTATACGGGTGCTGTGGGGCATCGAACAGCGTGGCGCAGTCGGCTTGTTCGACGATCTGCCCCTGCTGCATCACGCACACCCGGTGCGCGATTCGCCGTACCAAATTCAGGTCGTGGCTGATCAACAACAGGGCCATGCCCAGGCGCGCCTGCAGCGCCTTGAGCAGGTCGAGCACCTTGAGCTGTACGGTCACGTCCAGCGCGGTGGTCGGTTCATCTGCAATCAGCAGTTCTGGCTCGTTGGCCAACGCCATGGCGATCATCACACGTTGGCGTTGGCCGCCCGAGAGTTCGTGGGGCAGCGCCTTGAGGCGCTTGCGCGGCTCTGGGATACCCACCATCTCCAGCAACTCAAGGGTGCGAGCGGTGGCCTGCTTGCCGGTCAGCCCCTTGTGGATGAGCAGGATCTCGTTGATCTGCTTTTCGATGCAGTGCAGCGGATTGAGCGAGGTCATCGGCTCCTGGAAAATCATCGCGATGCGGTCGCCGCGAATGCGCTGCATGCTCTTTTCGTTCTGCTGCAGCAAGTCCTTGCCTTGGTAGCGGATGGTGCCACTGGGATGACGCGCCAGGGGATAGGGCAGCAAGCGCAGGATCGAGTGGGCAGTCACCGACTTGCCCGAACCGCTTTCTCCGACGAGCGCCAGCGTTTCACCCTTGCGGATGTCGAAGCTGATGCCGTCGACCACCCGGTTGGTGTGCTCGCCACTCACGAATTCGACGGCCAGGTCGCGCACTTCGATCAGGTTTTCTTCGCTCATGTCACTTCCTCGGGTCGAAGGCGTCGCGGGCGGACTCGCCGATGAATACCAGCAGGCTCAGCATCACGGCCAGCACGGCGAACGCGCTGATGCCAAGCCACGGCGCCTGCAGGTTGGATTTGCCCTGCGCAACCAACTCACCGAGCGACGGGGCCCCCGGAGGCAGGCCGAAGCCGAGGAAGTCCAACGCGGTCAGCGTGCCGATCGCGCCGGTGAGAATGAACGGCATGAACGTCATGGTCGAGATCATGGCATTGGGCAGGATATGCCGGTACATGATCGCGCCGTTGCGCATGCCCAGAGCGCGCGCGGCGCGCACGTACTCAAGGTTGCGTCCGCGCAGGAATTCGGCGCGGACCACGTCCACCAGGCTCATCCAGGAAAACAACAGCATGATGCCCAGCAACCACCAGAAATTGGGCTGCACGAAGCTGGCCAGGATGATCAGCAGGTAAAGCACCGGCAGGCCGGACCAGATTTCCAGGAAGCGTTGCCCGGCCAGGTCTACCCAGCCACCATAGAAACCCTGCAAGGCACCGGCGATCACGCCGATGATCGAGCTGAGCACGGTCAGGGTCAGGGCGAACAGTACCGAAATGCGAAACCCGTAGATTACCCGTGCCAGCACGTCGCGCCCTTGATCATCGGTGCCCAGCCAGTTGTCGGATGAGGGCGGGGCGGGGGCGGGTACACGCAGGTCGTAGTTGATGCTCTGGTAGCTGAAGGGTATGGGCGCCCACAGCACGAAGCTGTCTTTCTTGGCCAGCAGGTCACGCACGTAGGGGCTTTTGTAGTTGGCTTCCAGCGGGAACTCACCGCCAAAGGTGGTTTCCGGGTAGCGCTTGAAGGCAGGGAAGTACCACTGGCCGTCGTAATGCACGGCAATGGGCTTGTCATTGGCGATGAGCTCGGCGCCCAGGCTCAACCCGAACAGGATCAGGAACAGCCACAGCGACCACCAGCCACGGCGGTTGGCCTTGAAACGCTCGAAGCGACGACGGTTCAGGGGGGACAAGGCCATGTCAGTGCTCCCGGCTGGCAAAGTCGATACGTGGATCGACCAGGGTGTAGGTCAGGTCGCCGATCAGTTTCACCACCAGCCCCAGGAGGGTGAAGATGAACAGGGTGCCGAAGACCACCGGGTAATCGCGGTTGATGGCCGCTTCGAAACTCATCAGGCCCAGCCCGTCGAGGCTGAAGATCACCTCGATCAGCAGCGAGCCTGTGAAGAAGATGCCGATGAAGGCCGAAGGAAAGCCGGCGATCACCAGCAGCATGGCATTACGGAACACGTGGCCATACAGCACCCGCGACCGGCTCAGGCCCTTGGCCTTGGCGGTGACCACGTACTGCTTGTTGATCTCGTCGAGAAAGCTGTTCTTGGTCAGCAGCGTCATGGTGGCGAAGTTGCCGATCACCAAGGCCGTGATCGGCAACACCAGGTGCCAGAAATAATCGAGGACCTTGCCTGTGGTGCTCAGCTCATCGAAGTTGTTGGAGGTCAGGCCGCGCAGTGGGAACCAGTCGAAGTAGCTGCCGCCGGCGAACAGGACGATAAGCAAGATGGCGAACAGGAACGCCGGGATGGCATAGCCCACGATGATCGCCGAGCTGGTCCACACATCGAAGTGACTGCCGTGGCGAACCGCCTTGGCGATCCCCAGGGGGATCGAGATCAGGTACATGATCAGCGTGCTCCACAGCCCCAGTGAGATCGATACGGGCATCTTCTCCAGAATCAGGTCGATGACCTTGGCGTCACGGAAGAAACTGTCGCCAAAATCCAGCTGGGCGTAGTTCTTGATCATGATCCACAGGCGTTCGGGCGGCGATTTGTCGAAGCCGTACATGCGCTCGATCTCCGCCACCAGCGCAGGGTCCAGGCCCTGTGCACCCCGGTAGTTGGAGCCGGCCACCGACACCTCGGCACCGCCACCTGCGATCCGGCTGGTGGCGCCTTCGAAGCCTTCGAGCTTGGCGATCATCTGTTCCACCGGCCCGCCAGGTGCGGCCTGGACGATGATGAAGTTGATGATCAGGATGCCGAACAGTGTAGGGATGATTAGCAGCAGTCGCCGCAGGATATAGGCCAGCATGTCAGTTGGCCTCGCCAGCAGTGGCCTGGGTTGCCTTGGGCGTTGAGCCGGGCTTGATCCACCAGGTGTCGATGCCGATGTCGTACTTGGGCGAAACCTTGGGGTGACCGATGTGGTTCCAATAGGCCACGCGCCAGGTCTTGATGTGCCAGTTCGGGATCACGTAGTAGCCCCACAGCAATACCCGGTCCAGGGCACGGCAGTGGTCGATCAGGCTCTGACGCGACTCGGCGTTGATCAGGCCATCGACCAGTTGGTCGATGGCGGGGTCACGCAGGCCGATGAAATTGCGGCTCCCGGGGTTGTCGGCGGCCGCGCTGGACCAGAATTCCCTCTGTTCGTTGCCAGGAGAGTTGGACTGGGGGTAGCCGCCCACGATCATGTCGTAATCGCGCGAGCGCAGGCGGGTGATGTACTGGGACACATCGACCCGGCGGATGTTGAGTTCGATACCCAGGTCCGCGAGGTTGCGCTTGAACGGCAGCAAAATGCGTTCGAACTCGGTCTGGGCGAGCAGGAACTCGATGCTGACCGGCTGGCCGTTGGTGTCGACCATCTTGTCGTCGACGATTTTCCAGCCCGCCTCCTGCAGCAACTTGTAGGCTTGGCGCTGCTGCTCCCGGATCATGCCGCTGCCGTCGCTGACCGGGTTATGGAAGGCCTGGGTGAAGACCTGTTCTGGCACCTGGCTGCGCACCGGTTCGAGGATTTGAAGTTCGCCAGGGCCGGGTAGGCCGCGGGCCGCCATCTCGGAGTTCTCGAAGTAACTGCCGGTGCGTGTGTAGGCGCCGTTGAACAGCTGCTTGTTGGTCCATTCATAGTCCAGCAGCAGGCTCAGCGCCTTGCGCACGCGGATATCCTGGAATACCGGCCGGCGAATGTTGAAGATGAAGCCCTGCATGCCAGTAGGGTTGCCATTGGGCAGCTCCTCCTTGATCAGGCGGCCGTCGCGCACAGCAGGCACGTTGTAAGCCGTGGCCCAGTTCTTGGCGCTGACTTCCAGCGCATAATCGAAGGCGCCCGCCTTCAGTGCCTCCAACGCGACCGTGGTGTCGCGGTAGGCGTCGAAGGTCATGGCGTCGAAATTGTAGAAGCCACGGTTGATGGGCAAGTCCTTGGCCCAGTAGTCCTTGACCCGCTCATAACGGACCGAACGCCCGGCCTTGACCTCGGCCACCTTGTACGGGCCGCTGCCCAGTGGGATTTCCAGATTGCCGCGGTTGAAGTCGCGCTGGGCGTACCAATGCTTGGGCAGCACGGGCAACTGGCCGAGGATCAGCGGCAGTTCACGGTTGCCCTTGTGCTTGAACTTGAACACGACCTTGAGCGGGTCTTCGGCGACCACCTCGGCCACGTCCGCATAGTATTGGCGGTACAGGGGAGCACCGTCCTTCATCAGCGCATTGAAGGTGAACACCACGTCTTCGGCACGCATGGGATGGCCATCGTGGAACCGCGCCTCGGGGCGCAGGTAGAAGCGCACCCAGCTGTTGTCAGGCGCCTTCTCGATCTGTCGAGCGACCAGGCCGTATTCGGTGAAAGGCTCGTCCAGGCTCTGGCGCATCAAGGTGTCGTAGATGATGCTGATGTTTTCGGCAGATACCCCTTTGTTGATGAAGGGGTTGAGGCTGTCGAACCCGCCAAAGCTGGACTGGCGGAAGGTGCCGCCCTTGGGGGCGTCCGGGTTCACGTAGTCGAAGTGCTTGAAATCCGCCGGGTACTTGGGCGGCTCGTCGTACAGCGTGAGTGCGTGCTGCGGCGCTGCCAGCGAGGGAAGGCTCAGGCAGGCCAGCAACAGGCTGCCAGCCAGCCGGCGCAAGGAATGCGTGGGCGTCATTGGGCTTTCTCCGAAGTCTTGATCCACCAGCTGTTCAGCCCGAGGGTATAGGGCGGCGTGGTGACGAAGCCGAACCGATTGCGGTAGGCCAGGCGGTGATTGTCGAGGTACCAGTTGGGAATCATGTAGTGCTGCCATGAGAGCACGCGGTCCAGCGCTCGCGCCGCTGCGACCTGATCATCGCGAGTGCGCGCCGCCAGCAAGGTGTCTAGCAGGTGATCGACCACGGGGTCGTCGACCCCGGCGTAATTCTTGCTGCCCTTGATGGCCGCCTGGCTTGAATGGAAGTACAGCCACTGCTCGAGGCCCGGGCTCAGGGTCTGGTTCAGGGTCATCAGAATCATGTCGAAGTCAAACTGGTCCAGTCGCTGTTTGTACTGAGCGCGGTCCACGGTTCGCAAGCGCGCGTCTACACCGATGCTGGAGAGGTTTTCGACATACGGCTGCAGGATGCGTTCCAGGTTGGGGTTTACCAGTAGCACTTCCATGCGCAGCGGTTGGCCCTTGCTGTCGACCAGACGCTGGCCCTTGAGTGTCCACCCGGCCTCAGCCAGCAAAGCCAGGGCCTTGCGCAACGTCTGCCGGTCAATCCCGCGCCCGTCCGTACGGCTGACCTGGTAGGGTTCAGTGAACAGCTTGGCCGCGAGCTGGTCGCGAAACGGGGCCAGCAACAGCCATTCCTTGCCTTGGGGCAGGCCAGCGGCCGCGAACTCGCTATTGGGGTAATAACTGGTCGAGCGCCGGTAGGCGCTGCTGAACAGGGCACGGTTGGTCCACTCGAAATCGAACATCAAGCCCAGTGCCTGGCGCACCCGTGGATCGCTGAAGGTGGCGCGACGGCTGTTCATGAACAGGCCCTGGGTCTGGGTAGGGATGCGGTGGGGGATCTGCGCCTTGATCACCTCGCCGCGTCGCACGGCGGGGAACGTGTAGCCGTTGGCCCAGTTCTTGGCCTGATGCTCGATGTAGATGTCGAACTCACCTGCCTTGAAGGCTTCGAAGGCAACGGTGGAGTCGCGGTAGAACTCGTACTCGACACGGTCGAAGTTGTACTTGCCTCGATTCACCGCCAGGTCTTTGCCCCAGTAGTTTTTGACGCGCTCGAACACCAGGCGCCGGCCTGGCTGTACCTGGGTCACCCGGTAAGGCCCACTGCCCAGCGGGGGTTCGAAGGTAGTGGCCTTGAAGTCGCGCGTACGCCAGTAATGCTGGGGCAGGACGGGCATTTCCCCAAGGCGCAGGATCAACAACGGGTTGCCGGCTCGCTTGAACACGAAGCGAATACGCAGCGGCCCGAGAATGTCCACCCGCTGCACTTCCTGCAGGTTGGTCCGGTAAAGCGGATGACCTTCCTTGAGCAGTGTGCGGAAGGAGAAGGCCACGTCTGCCGACGTGATGGGCTTGCCATCGTGCCAGCGGGCTTGCGGGCGCAGGTTGAACACTACCCAGCTGCGGTCCTGGCTGTATTCGACCGAGCGGGCAATCAACCCGTAACTGGAGGTCGGCTCATCGCCCGAGGGGTCGTACTGGCCGGTACCCACCATGAGGGTCTCGTTGAGTTCATTGACCCCATACTGTTGAAAGTTGGGCGTGCTCACCGGGCTCGTACCCTTGAAGGTATAGGGGTTGAGCGTGTCGAACGTACCGAAGGCCATCGCCCGCAATGTGCCACCTTTGGGGGCTTGCGGGTTGACCCAGTCGAAATGGGTGAACGAGGCCGGGTACTTGAGCGTGCCGAACTGCGCGTAACCGTGGCTTTCGCTCACGGTTGCGACTGCGGGAAAGCTCAAGGCCAGGCTGAGTGTAAGAAGGAGGGGACGTATCAAGTCGGCATCCGATCCAAAGGCATTGGGCTTTGATCGGGCTACAGTAACAGTTTGCACTGGCGCAGCAAGCGCCAAACGGCAAGAAAACACAGGTACGCGCACGCACAGGTGTCCGCTTGCCGCCTGGGGTCAGTGGCCGACGTAGACGGTCAGGGTCTGGCCGGGTTTGAGCGCATGGCCACTGCGCGGATTCCAGCGCTTGAGGTGGGTCATCTCGACATTGAAGCGTTTGGCCACCAGATACAGCGAATCGCCCTTGCGCACCTTGTATTGGGTTGTGCGTTTTGCCGAGCTGGCGACCCGGTTAGCGGCGCCACTGGAGGCTTTGCCGCCGCGCAAGGCTAGCACCTGGCCGGCGCGCAGGCTGCTGCCCGACAGGCGGTTCCAGCGCTTGATGTCCGCAATGGATACACGGTTGGCCTTGGCGATGGTCCCCAGGTTGTCACCACGCCTGACCTTGTAGCTGCGCGCGGCCACAGGCGCCTGGGCTTCGGCCACGGCGCGAGCGAAAGCGGCCTTGGGTGGCTGCAGGGTGACCAACTGCTCGGGGTTGAGGTTGGAGAGGCTGGCCGAGAGCAACTGCGCCTTGGCCGTGGGCACCAGCAACTGCTTCGGGCCATCGACCGTCATGCGCTTCTTGAAGGCTGGGTTCAGCTGGATGAGTTCGTCTTCGTCGATGTCGGCGAAAGCGGCCACCCGCGTCAGGTCGAGCCGGTCGTTGATCGCGACGGCCTCGAAGTAGGGCTCATTGGCAATCGGCGTCAGGTTCACGCCGTAGGCTTCAGGTGTGGAGACCACCTGTGACAAGGCCAGCAGCTTGGGCACGTAGTCGCGGGTTTCCTGAGGCAGTGGCAGGTTCCAGTAGTCGGTGGGCAAGCCCAGCTTCTCGTTGCGCTCCATCGCGCGGCTGACCGTGCCTTCGCCAGCATTGTAGGCCGCCAGTGCCAGCAGCCAGTCGCCGTTGAACATGTCGTGCAGGCGGGTCAGGTAGTCGAGCGCGGCGTTGGTCGAAGCGGTGACATCCCGACGGCCGTCATAGAAGTTGGTCTGGCGCAGGTTGAAGTGTCGACCGGTGGCTGGCATGAACTGCCACATGCCGGCTGCACTGGCGCGGGAGTACGCCATGGGGTTGTAGGCGCTCTCGATCGCCGGCAGCAGGGCCAGCTCCAGCGGCATGCCGCGCTCCTCGAGGCGTTCGACGATGTAGTGCAGGTAGAGGCTGCCGCGCTCCCCGGCGCTTTCGATGAACGTGGGGTTGCTGGCAAACCACAGGCGCTGTTGATCGATGCGCGGGTTGACGTCGCGGTACTCCTGGAGCACGAAGCCCTGGCGCATGCGTTCCCAGACATCCCGAGGCGCTTGCTCGACCGGCTTGACCAGCAATGGCGCCGGCCTTGGTTTGATTCGCGCTTGCTGGCTGTGCGCACGGACGCTATCGGCTTCGTCGAGCTGATGGGTGCTCTGGCAGCCCACCAAGGTGGCGGCCAGAGCGAGCGCACTGACCTGGGCCAGGCGCGTCAGCGCGACGGAATGAGAGGTTCTGCGGCTTCGGGAAGACATCGGCGGGCACAGGTATCCGGGCAAAAAATTTCGGCGATTCTAGGAACCGCTCCGGACCGGGTCAACCTTTGACCGCCACTTGCGATATATCTTGGGGTTATCAGAAGCTGTCTTTCCAAGACCTCAAGGCAGCAAAAACAGCGACATGCGAGGTGTTGGAATGTCCCTTCCATTCGTCTGCTTTTTGTTTAACAGATGTTTCAGCGGTGCGCAGGAAGGGGTTTGTCAGCCGTTCCAGACCAATGGTGGAGGGCAGTGTGATGCAGTCTTGCGCACGCAGCCGGGAGACCGTTTCGAAGCGCTTCACTACATCTTCATTGTCAGGTTCCACGGCCTTGGCAAAACGCAAATTGCTCAAGGTGTATTCATGTGCGCAGTAGACCTGGGTCTCGGCTGGCAGGGCTGCCAGGCGGGCCAGGGCCGGTTGCATCTGCTCGGCAGTGCCCTCGAACATGCGTCCGCATCCGGCTGCGAACAGGGTATCGCCACTGAACAGTACAGGCGTGGCCGCGCCAGCGTTGAAGAACGCGATGTGCCCCAGTGTATGGCCCGGCACGGCAAGCACCTCATAGACCTCACCCAGCACTGTGACCTGGTCGCCATCGTCCAGTGCCACATCCCTGCAAGGGATATCCTCGTTGGCTGGGCCGTGTACTTGCGCGCCCGTCAACGCCTTGAGCCGCGCCACACCGCCTACATGGTCGTTGTGATGGTGAGTGATGAGCATGTCGGTGAGCTGCCAACCAGGATGCGCGGCAAGCCACCGTTCCACCGGGCCGGCATCGCCAGGGTCGACCACCGCGCAGCGGCGTTTGGCAGTATCCTGTAACAACCAGATGTAATTGTCCGAGAAAGCGGGCAACGCTTCGATCTGTATCATGGTGGGAATCCGATTCGCCTTGCTTGGCACATGAAGGCATCTTAGCCGCGATGGCGCGGTGGGAGAACCTTTCGAGGAATTGCACAATGACCGACCAAGCCTTTGCCCAGGCCGACCCGGACTGGATCAAGCTGATCAGCCTGGCCCGTGAGTGGTTTCAGGGCCCGCTCGGCCAATTGATGCTGCAAGAAGAACAGAAGCTGCTGGAGGAAGAGCTGGGTCGCTTCTTCGGTGGCTACCTGGTGCACTATGGCCCCTGCGCCGACGCCCCACCCAGTGCGCCGAAGGTCCAGCGCAACGTGCGCCTCGGCGCGCCGCTGCCGGGGGTGGAGATCGTCTGCGAGGAACAGGCCTGGCCGTTGAGCGAGCACGCGGCCGATGTGGTGGTGTTGCAACATGGGCTGGATTTCAGCCTGTCGCCCCACGGGCTGCTGCGTGAGGCCGCCAGCGCCGTGCGCCCAGGCGGTCATCTGCTGATCGTCGGGATCAATCCGTGGAGCAGTTGGGGGGTGCGTCACCTGTTTAGCCGTGGCGCTTTGCGCAAGGCCCGCTGCATCTCGCCTTCGCGGCTGGGTGACTGGCTCAACCTGCTGGGCTTTGCCTTGGAGAAACGCCGCTTCGGGTGCTATCGTCCGCCGCTTGCTTCGCCCGCCTGGCAGCAGCGCCTGGAAGGGTGGGAGCGCATGGCGGGCGGGTGGCAAAGCGCTGGCGGCGGTGTCTATGTGCTGGTGGCGCGCAAGATGGTCGTGGGCCTGCGGCCGCTGCGGCCCCAGCGTCGCGAGCCGATGGGCAAGTTGCTGCCGTTGCCATTGGCCAAGGTCAACCGCACCTCGGCGACCCCCGATCCCGATAAGCAGTGAATACGAGTGGTACATGAGCGATAGCGTCGAAATGTTTACCGATGGTGCCTGCAAGGGCAACCCTGGCCCCGGCGGCTGGGGTGTGCTGATGATTTTCAAAGGCGTTGAAAAAGAGTTGTGGGGGGGCGAGCGCGAGACCACCAACAACCGCATGGAGTTAATGGCCGCCATCCAGGGGCTGATGGCGCTCAAGCGTGAATGCGAGGTCGTGCTGACGACTGACTCGCAGTACGTGATGAAAGGCATCAACGAATGGATGGTCAACTGGAAAAAGCGTGGCTGGAAAACCGCGGCCAAGGAACCTGTGAAGAATGCCGACCTGTGGCAGTTACTCGACGAACAGGTCAACCGCCACAAGGTGACCTGGAAATGGGTCCGCGGCCACATTGGCCACCCCGGCAACGAGCGTGCGGACCAGCTGGCCAACCGTGGCGTGGACGAAGTGCGCGCCCGGGCATGACGCGCTGAACCCGATGCCAGGTGCGAAGGGGGCTCAGCGCTCGCCCTGCTGTTATACTGCGCACCTTTGTAAACGATGCAAGTTGGAGTCCCCCAAGTGGAGCAACAGCAAGACAAGCGGTTCGTTATCCTCGATACCGAAACCACGGGTATGCCGGTCAGCGAGGGGCACCGCATCATCGAGATTGGCTGCGTCGAGGTGGTCGGCAGGCGCCTGACAGGCAGGCATTTCCACGTCTACCTGCAGCCTGACCGCGAAAGTGACGAGGGCGCGATCAACGTCCACGGCATCACTGACGCCTTCCTGGTTGGCAAGCCGCGCTTCGGCGACGTCGCCGAGGAGTTCTTCGCGTTCATCCAGGGCGCTACGCTGGTCATCCACAACGCGGCATTCGACGTCGGGTTCATCAACAACGAGTTCGCGCTGCTGGGCCAGCAGGACCGTGCTGACCTGTCCCAGCACTGCACCATTCTCGACACCTTGTTGCTGGCGCGGGCGCGTCATCCGGGGCAACGCAACAGCCTGGATGCCTTGTGCAAACGCTACGATATCGACAACTCGGGGCGCGAACTGCACGGCGCGTTGCTCGACGCCGAGCTGCTGGCGGATGTCTACCTGGCAATGACCGGGGGGCAGACCAGCCTCTCGTTGGCAGGGCATGGCAGCGATTCGGACGAAAACGGGCAGGGTAGCGGAGGAGCTGACATTCGTCGCATCAGCGGTCGCGCGCCCGGCCGGGTCATTCTGGCCGCACCGGATGAGCTCGAAGCTCATGCCGAACGCCTTGCAGCGATTGCCAAGTCCGCTGGCGGCCCATCGCTCTGGCAGGCACTGGCTGAGCGGTCAGCGGACTGAAAAAGCGACGGCCTGCTGCTGGTCAATCAAGACCGCAAGCGGTCTCACCCTCATCGAGCAGTAACAGGCCAGTGCCTCTTCGTGTCATGGGATACGGATGATTTCGACACCGGTGCGGGCAAGCTCGAATCGATTTTCACCCAGGTAGTTGACGCGATCGCCGATGGCAAGGCGGTAGGTGGTGATAGGTGCGCCGGTCGTGCTGCCGTCGTGTTGCAGGGTAGATTCCTGAAACTCGTGCACGGGATAGATACGGCCTTCGGCGTCGCGGGCATGGAATTGGCCGACCATTACTGCTGCCATTTGGGTGGAACCCTCTGAATTGCGTAGGAAATGTCTGTAGCAGTAGACCTTCCAAGGGCAGGGGAAGTTTTCGCGGCCGGGAAAAAAAACCAAAGCAGCGCAAAACGGTCATCTATAACTACATCGTCCCTGAAAACATGAAGTTGGAGATTGCCATGACCCAGGTCTATTCGGTTGCCGTCGTCGTCGGTAGCCTGCGCAAGGATTCCTATAACCGCAAGGTGGCCCGCGCGCTGTCTGAGCTGGCGCCGTCGAGCCTGGCACTGAAGATCGTCGAGATCGGCGACTTACCCCTGTACAACGAAGACCTGGAAACCGATGCCCCGCCAGCTGCCTGGACACGCTTTCGGAACGACATCAAGGGCAGCGATGCGGTGCTCTTCGTCACGCCGGAGTACAACCGGACCATGCCAGGCTGCCTGAAGAATGCCATCGATGTGGGTTCAAGGCCTTACGGGCAAAGCGCGTGGGGCGGCAAGCCGGCAGCCGTGGCGAGTGTGTCGCCAGGTGCGATCGGCGGCTTCGGTGCCAACCATTCAGTGCGCCAGTCCCTGGTGTTCCTGGACATGCCATGCATGCAGATGCCGGAGGCCTACATTGGCGGCGCTGCCAGCCTGTTCGACGAGTCAGGCAAACTCAACGACAAGACCCGGCCGTTTTTGCAAGGCTTCATCGACAAGTTCGCGTCTTGGGTGAAGCTGAATCGCTCTGTATGACCGTGGCCTGAGCGGCACCACATTGTGCGGGCCAGTCGGCCCGCGCAATGTTTGTCAGCCAAGGGCTGCCCGATCGTGGCAGTCAGCGGAATGTGTAGGACACTCCCGCATAGACCGCAGCGCCTTCGCCCGGAGTGGAGCGGGCAATGTCCCGCCCTGCGTCATTGAAGCCTGGGGTTACGGTCGCTGCGTAGCGCTTGTTGGTCAGGTTGCGTAGATCCAGCCAGGCCTGCCAGTCACGCTGCGGCGAGTCCCAACCGAGACGGGCGCCGAGGGTGGCGTAATCGTCGGCATGGTAGCTGTTGGCATAGTCCACTTGCACCTTGGACGCCATCTGCGTGTTGATCCCGGCGTAGAAGCCGCTGGGCCAGTCGAAGCGCAACTCGGCCTGATAGTAGTGCATGGGGATGCCCGGCAGGCGGTTGTCGCCGAATCTTTCGTCGTCGCGGTAATGGAAGTCACTGAAGGTGTAGGCCTGACGCAGGCTCAGGCGACCCAGGCCTGACTGCTCCCAGAGCGTGCTGTCCAGCCCGACCTCCACGCCCTGGTGCACCGTGGCGCTGGCATTGAATTCCGAGGTGAAGTTCGGCACCACCTCGACCGCGAGCAGTTCGTGGCGTACTTGGGCGTAGTACCAGGCAAGGTCCCACCGCCCGAATGCCGACTCGCCGCGCGCACCTACTTCCAGCGTGGTGGCTGTCTGGTTCTGCATTTCGATCGGTTGAATCTGCTTGCCGCCCACGCTTGGCGAGCTCCAGATCAGCGACCATGGGTGGGGCGGTTCCACCGAGCGGCTGAGGTTGCCGTACACCTGCAGGTCCGGGCGTGCGTCGTAGCGCAGTCCGATGCGCGGCGCATAATCCCAATCATGCATCGACACCTTGCCGCCTTCGGCGGGGTAGGTCACGTCGCTCTCGCGTCGCGTATAGATAGCGGCCAGCCCGGTTGTCAGCCACAGGTTCGGTATGAGCTCCAGGTCATTACCCAGATGCAACACGGTATCGGAGCCTTGATAGGTGAAGTCACGTGTCCGAGTGCCGATCACCTGGCCGTTGCGCGCAAATTGTGAGGCGCCGCTGTTGGGCAGGTGCTTGGTGGTGCGCCAGCCCACGGTCGTCTTGCTCTCACGGCCAAACACCGTGTCGCGCCGCTGATAGTTCAGCGTGCCACTGACGTCGGTGTAAGCCACCTTCAGGCGCATCGGGCCCTCGCGCAGGTCCATGGGGTAATCGTGGTAGACCAGGCCGGCTTCGACGCGGGCATCATCGTCGAGGTAGAACGTGGTCTTGCTGCCAACCCAGGTACTGCCCGGCTGCGGACGGCTGTCATCACGTGCCAGGTAGGCAGGGTTCGCCGAGGTAGGGTGATGCTTGATCTGGTCTTTGGTCAAACGTCCGGCCAGGTCGTTCTCCGTTTCCCGGTAGCGCAGGTAGAGCCGTGTTTCAAGGTTGGGGTTGAAGCGATAGCCGACGTTGGCCGCGATGCCCTTGGCGCTGCCGCTGCTGTGCTGCTGGTATCCGTCGTAGTGCGCATCGGTCAGCGCAACGTAGTAGTCAAGGTTACCGAGTACTTGGCCGGAGCTGATGTGGCGGCGCTGATAGCCACGGCTGCCGACTTCATAGCGCACGTGCAGGGGCGCTGCATCGTAGCCGGTGTGGGTGACGTAATTGATGGCACCGCCCAACGCCAGCGATCCCTGATCAAACCCGTTGGCACCGCGCAGCACTTCGGCGCGGTTGAGCCACAACGGCTCGAACAGCTCGTAGGGCGTGCCCCCGGGGCCGGTCAGCGGCAGGCCGTCGAACTGCGTGTAGACCCCTGAGCCGTGCGCGCCTGGGGCCCGGTTGAGGCCGGAGCCGCGAATCGACAACTTGATGCCGTCGTTGCCCGCCGACTGGGCGAACACCCCCGGCTGGTAGGCAAGGACATCCTGGTTGCTGGCCACACGGCCTTGACCCACCTTTTGCATGTCCACCAGGTTGGTGCCACCTGGGGCACTGCGCAGGCGCTGCGCTGCGGCCTCCAGGTCCCCTTGCGCCTGGTCGGTGATCAGCACCTGGCCAAGTTCGATCGGGCTTGCTGACCAGGCAGGCGGGCTCGCAATGATGGCGCCAAGCAGGCCAAGGCGGGGGGACAGCAACAAAACGCGACGCATCGTAGGGCTCCAGACGACCAGCAGTGAGGCAACAGCGGTATGACGTACGAACCCGCGCTCAGATCACCCACAGCAGGGTAAAAATGCTGACACTGCCCCAACGCTTTCACCCACACGCCAGATCGGGCGACCGATAGGCCTGAGGGCGAGTCCAGCATTCGCCAGGCACAAACAAAAACACCCCGCGTAAGCGGGGTGTCTGGGATTGCCAGGCGGGTTAGCCGATCAGGTACAAACCTGCATGCTGCACCAGGTCCAGCAGCGGCTGCGGGTACACACCCAGTACGAAGACGAGCAGGGCGACAGCCAGCAGCATGACGCCACCGGTGCGCTGTTCCCACTTCAACGGTGCGTCGTGACGGCGCAGGTTAGGCTCGACCAGGTACAGGGTGACCATCACACGCAGGTAGTAGTACACACCGATGGCACTACCGATGACCAGCGCGCCCACCAACCACCACAGCTGCGACTCGACACCGGTGGCAATGATGTAGAACTTGCCGATGAAACCAGCGGTGAGCGGGATACCGGCGAGCGACAGCATCATCACGGTCAGCACGGCGGTCAGGTAGGGGCGACGCCAGAACAGACCGCGGTACTCGTACAGCGCGTCAGCATCGCGGCCACCGTAGGGCGAGGACATCAAGGTGATGACACCGAATGCCCCAAGGCTTGTGAGCACGTAGGTGACCAGGTAGACGCCCATGGCCTCCAGCGCCAGGCCCTTGCTGGCCACCAGCGCGATCAGCAGGTAGCCGAAGTGGGCGATGGACGAGTAACCCAGCAGGCGCTTGAGGTTGCTCTGGGTCAGCGCCAGCAGGTTACCGACCAGGATCGACGCCACGGCGATGATGGCAAGCACCGTGCTCAGCACACCGCTGCTGGCGGCAGGGGAGAGCATGAACAGGCGGATGACCACCGCGAACACCGCAACCTTGCTGGCCGTGGCGAGGAACGCGGCGACCGGGGCCGGAGCACCTTCGTACACATCGGGCGTCCACAGGTGGAACGGTACCAGCGACAGTTTGAACGCCAGGCCGACCAACATCATGCCCAGACCCAGTTGAGCCAGCAGGCTCGGCATGCTGGTGGCAGCCAATGCCTTGCCCAACTGGTCGAAGGTCAAGCTGCCGGCGTCGGCGTACAGCAGCGCCATGCCGAACAGCAGGAAGGCAGAACCTGCTGCCGACAGCACCATGTACTTGATGCCGGCTTCAAGCGAGCGCTTGTTGAAGAACGCATAGGCCACCAGGCCGTAGACCGGTACCGACAGCAACTCCAGGCCAATGAACAGGCCCGCCAGGTGGTTGGCGCTGACCAGCACCAGCCCGCCCAGTGCCGACATCAGCAGCAGCAGGTACAGCTCTTCGCGGTTGCCCGGGAAACCCTTGGCGCCTTCGCCCAGGTAGGCATGGGCGAGCGTTACGCATGCCAGGGTCGCGACCAACATGATTGCCATGTAAAGGCAGGCGAACTTGTCGATGGTGATCAGCGACGTGACCGCCAGTGGCGCGACCTTCAATGCTGGCAGGATCGAAAGCAGGGCCAGGTTCAGCCCCACGGTGGACAGCAGGAACGTCTGCGAGTGATTGCGCTTCCAGGCGATCGCCAGCATCACCACCACCGTGGTGATGGTGGTGATCAGCATCGGCGCCAATGCGATGAAGTGTTGAGTGGTGAATTCCATAGCGCTCTTACCGGGCCGAAGCGAGTTGAGTGAAAGCGGAACCGAGCCACTGCTGCACACCACTCATGGTGGCGGCAGAGGTGTCGAGGAACGGCTGTGGATACACGCCCAGCAGCACCAGCAGTACCGCCAGGCCCAGCACCATGACCAGCTCGCGGGTGTCCATGCCGGCCAGTACGGTGTCCGATTTGCTCGGGCCGAAGTAGGCGCGGTGAATCATGATCAGCGAGTAGACCGAGCCGAATACCAGGCCGGTAGTGGCGATGACGGTGATCCAAGGCACGTGCACGAAGCTGCCGATCAGGATCAGGAACTCACCCACGAAGTTGCCGGTGCCTGGCAGCCCCAGGGAGGCGGCAGCGAAGAACAGGCTGATGGCAGGCAGGTAGGCGATGCGGTGCCACAGCCCGCCCATCTGGCGCATGTCGCGGGTGTGCAGGCGCTCGTACAACTGACCGGACAGGATGAACAGCGCGGCAGCCGACAGACCGTGAGCCAGCATCTGGATGACCGCACCTTGCAGTGCTTGCTGGCTACCGGAATAGATGCCGATCAGCACGAAGCCCATGTGAGAGACGCTGGAGAAGGCGATCAGGCGCTTGATGTCGGTCTGGGCGAAGGCCAGGAAGGCCCCGTAGAAGATGCCGATCAGGCCCAGGGTCATGGCGATGGGCGCGAACTCTGCCGATGCATTGGGGAACAGCGGCAGGGCGAAGCGCAGCAGGCCATAAGCAGCGGTCTTGAGCAGGATACCCGCCAGGTCCACGGAACCTGCGGTCGGCGCCTGGGCGTGGGCGTCGGGCAACCAGGAGTGGAACGGCACCACCGGCAGCTTCACGGCAAAGGCAATGAAGAAGCCCAGCATCAGCAGGTATTCGGTACCGGCCGGCAGGTCGGCCTTGAGCAGGTCGCTGTAGTTGAACGTGATCACACCGGTGTTGGTGTAGTTGACCAGTACCAGGCCCAGGATCGCCACCAGCATGATCAGGCCGCTGGCCTGGGTGAAGATGAAGAACTTGGTCGCCGCGTAGATGCGCGTCTTCTTGCCGTCCGCCGAGCTATGACCCCAGAGCGCGATGAGGAAGTACATCGGCACCAGCATCATTTCCCAGAAGAAGAAGAACAGGAACAGGTCCAGCGCCAGGAACACACCGACCACACCACCCAGGATCCACATCAGGTTCAGGTGGAAGAAGCCGACGTGGCGCTGGATCTCTTTCCAGGAGCACAGCACCGACAGCACGCCCAGCAGGCCTGTGAGCAGGATCATCAGCAGCGACAGGCCGTCGAGGGCCAGGTGGATGCTGATGCCGAAGCGCTGGATCCACTGGACTTTGTATTCCAGGGCCCATGCAGGCTCGGCGCCCGGAGCCGGGGCAAGGGTGTAGTCGCCGTTAGCCCACAGCCACAGGCCGATGCCGAGCAACAGGGACATGGTCAGCAGCGCGATCCAGCGCGGCAGGGTAGCGCCGAAGCGCTCGCCCAGCCAGCACAGGAAGCCGCCGATGAAGGGGATCAGGATCAGCCAAGGCAAAATCATGACGGGTTGGTTTCCTTTTGCAGGGTCGCAAGGTTCGCAAGGTTCATGGTCATACCGCGGCCACTACCACAGCGCCGAGTACCAGCACTGCGCCAATGGCGATGGAGGCGGTATACCAGCGCAGCTGGCCCGTCTCGGTCTTGGTCATGGCCACGTGGCCACCGCGAGCCAGACGAGGGATCAGGCCGATACCGCGGTCAACCGGGTCTTTGCGCAGCAGGTGGCTGATCAGCAGGTAGGGCTGGACGAACAGCTTGTCGTAGATCCAGTCGAAGCCCCAGGCCGCGAACCACCAGGCCGACAGCACGCGGCCGATGCCACTGTTGGCCACCGCGCTGACGAAGCTGCGCTTGCCCAGGAACAGCAAGGCGGCGAGCAGGATACCCGCAATGGCGATGGCGCCCGAGGTGATTTCCAGAGCATGCTTGGCCTCACCGCCGGCATGGCCTGCGCTTTGAGGCAGCACGTCAGCCAGCGGCGGTGTGATCCATGCGCCGACGAAGGTCGACAGCACGATCAGCACGCCCAGTGGCAGCCAATGGCTGATGCCGTGGCCGGCGTGGGCTTCGGTCTTCGCTTCGCCGTGGAAGGCGATGAAGATCAGGCGGAAGGTGTACAGCGAGGTCATGAAGGCGCCGAGCAGGCCGGCGTACAGCAGGCCGGAGTTGCCGCTGGCAAAGGCTTCCCACAGGATCTCGTCCTTGGAGTAGAAGCCTACGGTCACGATCGGCAAGGCCGCCAGGGCAGCGCCACCGACCACGAAGCTGGCGTAGGCCAGCGGCAGTTTCTTCCACAGCCCGCCCATCTTGAAGATGTTCTGCTCGTGGTGGCAGGCCACGATGACGGCGCCCGAAGCCAGGAACAGCAGCGCCTTGAAGAAGGCGTGGGTCATCAAGTGGAAGATCGCCGCATCCCAGGCGCCGACGCCCAGTGCCAGGAACATATAGCCGATCTGGCTCATGGTCGAGTAGGCCAGGATACGCTTGATGTCGGTTTGCACCAGTGCAGCGAAGCCTGCCAGCACCAGGGTAACGCCACCCACCACGCCCACCAGGTGCAGGATGTCCGGCGCCAGCAGGAACAGGCCATTGGTACGGGCAATCAGGTAGACACCGGCCGTTACCATCGTCGCCGCGTGGATCAGCGCCGACACCGGGGTCGGGCCGGCCATGGCGTCCGCCAACCAGGTCTGCAGCGGTAGCTGCGCGGATTTGCCCACTGCGCCGCCGAGCAGCATCAGCGTTGCCAACACCATCCAGGTATCGCCGGCCTGGAATTTCTGCGGTGCCAGCACCAGCAGTTCCTGGACGTTCAGCGTGCCCAGCTGGGCGAACAGGATGAACAGGCCGATGGCCATGAACACGTCGCCGATACGGGTGACGATGAAGGCCTTGAGCGCTGCGTTACCATTGTTGCGGTTGCTGTAGTAGAAACCGATCAACAGGTAGGAACACAGGCCTACGCCTTCCCAGCCGAAGTAGATGAACAGCAGGTTGTCGCCCAGGATCAGGAACAGCATGCTGGCGATGAACAGGTTGGTGTACGAGAAGAACCGTGAATAGCCGGTCTCGCCACGCATGTACCAGGACGCGAACAAGTGGATCAGGAAACCCACACCTGTCACTACGCCCAGCATGGTGACCGACAGGCCATCGAGGTACAGGGTGAAGTTCGGCGCAAAACCATCCACCGACATCCACTGCCACAGCAGCTGGCTGTACGCACCGCCTTCAGGCGGGGCGACGTTGAATTGCCAGATCACGTAGGCGGCCGTGGCCGCCGACAGGCCAACCGAACCGACGCCGATCAAGGCGGACAGGTTCTCCGAGAACCTCCCGCGCGAGAACGACAGCAGCACAAAGCCCACAAGGGGAAAGACGAAAGTCAGGAAGAGAAGGTTCATCCGCGCATCTCACTGGCAGCATCGATGTCGAGAGTGTGGAAGCGGCGATACAGCTGCAGCAGGATGGCCAGGCCAATGCTGGCCTCGGCTGCTGCCAGGCTGATCACCAGAATGAACATCACCTGGCCATCGGGTTGGACCCAACGGGCACCGGCGACGACGAACGCCAGGGCAGAGGCGTTCATCATGACTTCCAGGCTCATGAGCACGAAGAGGATGTTGCGGCGGACCATCAGGCCAACCAGACCTAAGCAGAACAGGATGCCGGCGACGGCCAGGCCATGTTCGAGAGGGATAGCACCCATGATTTACTCCTTCGCCTCATTGCGGCCCAGGTGGAAGGCGGTGACCGCTGCCGCGAGCAGCAGCATCGACGCCAGTTCGACCACCAGCAGGTAGGGGCCGAACAGGCTCACACCCACTGCTTTCGGGCCCACGGTGGTACCGCTGATGGCAGCGCCGCTGGGTGCGACGAACAGCACGTACAGCAGCTCCACCAGCAACAGGGCGCCAAGGATCACCGGCCCTGCCCAGATGCCGGGCTTGAGCCAGCCGCGCTCCTGGGCGACCGAAGCCGGCCCCAGGTTGAGCATCATCACCACGAAGACGAACAGCACCATGATGGCGCCGGCATAGGCGATCACTTCCAGGGCGCCCGCGAACGGCGCACCCAGGGAAAAGAAGATCATCGCCACGGAAATCAGCGAGATGATCAGGTAGAGCAGGGCGTGCACGGGGTTTGTGCCGGTCACCACCCGAAGGGTGGACACCACGGCGATCCCGGATGCGAAGTAGAAAGCGAATTCCATCTTTCTGTCCTTATGGGAGCAAGCTCTTCACGTTGATCGGCTCGGCTTCGTTCTGCGCAGCGCCTTTCGGCTTGCCAGCGATCGCCATGCCCGCAACACGGTAGAAGTTGTAGTCAGGGTTCTTGCCGGGGCCGGAGATCAGCAGATCTTCTTTCTCGTACACCAGGTCCTGACGCTTGAACTCGGCCATTTCGAAATCCGGAGTCAGCTGGATTGCGGTGGTCGGGCATGCTTCTTCGCACAGGCCACAGAAGATGCAGCGCGAGAAGTTGATGCGGAAGAACTCCGGGTACCAACGGCCGTCGTCGGTTTCTGCCTTCTGCAGCGAGATGCAGCCCACCGGGCAGGCCACCGCGCACAGGTTGCAGGCCACGCAGCGCTCTTCGCCGTCAGGGTCGCGCGTCAGGACGATGCGGCCACGGTAGCGCGGCGGCAGGTACACGGGTTCTTCGGGGTACTGCAGGGTGTCGCGCTTGCGAAACCCGTGGGAGAACACCATGGCCAGGCTGCGCAGCTGGGTGCCGGTGCCCTTAACGATGTCGCCGATATACTTGAACATGGGTCAAATCCTCACTGGGCCGCGACGGCTGGCGTGTTGTAAAGCACGATCGCAGCGGTCACCAGCAAATTGATCAGGGTCAGCGGCAGGCAGAACTTCCAGCTGAAGTCCATCACCTGGTCATAGCGTGGGCGCGGAATGGAGGCGCGCAGCAGGATGAACAGCATGATGAAGAACGCGGTCTTCAGGGCGAACCACAGGAACGACAGTTGCGGCAGGATGCCGAACGGGCCGTGCCATCCGCCGAAGAACAGGGTGACCAGCAGCGCCGAGATGAGGATGATGCCGATGTACTCACCGACGAAGAACATGCCCCATTTCATGCCGGCATACTCGATGTGGTAGCCGTCGGCCAGTTCCTGTTCCGCCTCCGGCTGGTCGAAGGGGTGACGGTGAGTCACGGCCACGCCAGCGATGAAGAAGGTGCAGAAGCCGAAGAACTGCGGAATGATGAACCACAGGTTCTGCGCCTGGTACTCGACGATGTCGCGCATGTTGAACGAACCGACCTGTACCACCACGCCCATCAGCGCCAGGCCCAGGAACACTTCGTACGACACGGTCTGGGCCGAGGCCCGCAAGCTGCCCAGCAAGGCGTACTTGTTGTTCGAGGACCAGCCGGCGAACAGGACGGCATAGACCGACAGACCTGCCATGGCGAAGAAGAACAGCAGGCCGATGTTCAGGTCGGCCACGCCCCAGGTCGGGGTGATCGGAATGACCACGAAGGCAATCAGCAGGGCGCTCATGGCCACGACGGGTGCCAGGGTAAAGATCACGCGGTCGACGAAGGGCGGGTTCCAGTCTTCCTTGAAGAACATCTTCAACATGTCGGCAGCGATCTGGAACATGCCGAACGGGCCAACGCGGTTCGGACCGTAACGGTCCTGCCACCAGCCCAGCAGGCGCCGCTCGATGAAGCTGAGCAGCGCGCCGCAGACCACCACCGCCAGCAGGACCACGATGGCCCTTAGCACGGTGAGGATCACGTCGATCACTTCGGGGGTGAACCAGCTCATTGTGCTGCCTCCTGCAGGCCTTCGACGGATGCCCCGAACACGGCAGGCGGGATGCCGGCCAAGCCCTTGGGCAGCGCGACCAGGCCAGCGCCCAGCGCTTCATTGATACGCAGCGGCAGGCGCAGCGCCACACCCGCGACGTTCAGGTCCAGCAGGGCACCTTCGTTGACGCCCAGGCGATCGGCTTCGGACTTGGCCAGGGCCACGTAGGCAGCCGGGATGCGCGTTTGCACCGGCGCGGCACGCGAGGAGCTTTCTTCGCTGCCGAACAGGTGGAAGAACGGTACCGCTGTCCAGGTGCCGCGGGCCGGGTTGAAGGCGCCAGGTACCGTGGTGAACCAGGCCAGGCCATCACCTTTGGATTCGATCAGCCGCACGCCTGGGTCGCCGGCACGCAAGTGACCACCCACCTCGTCCTGAAACTTGTTCCAGGCCTGGGGCGAGTTCCAACCTGGCGACCAGGCGAACGGGACCTGCTGGCGTGGCTCGGCCGAGCCCGAATACCCTTCCATGGAGAAGGCGAACGCGGTATCGCGATCTTGCGGGGTACGCGGCTCGTGCACGCTGATGTTGGCGCGCATGGCGGTGCGCCCGGAGTAGCGCAGCGGCTCACGGGCAAGCTTCAGGCCCTTGATGCGGAAGGCGGCGCTTGGCGCGGCATCGACGATGCCAGCCAGTTGCGGGGCCGCCTGGGCGCAGGCGTGGGTAACGTGGTCCAGTTGGGTCCAGTCCACGGGCTTGGCCAGCAGGGTGGCACGCAGGGCGTGCATCCAGCGCCAGCCTTCGTGGACCTGGATGCTGCTGTCCAGGTACTGCGGGTCGAACACCTGGAAGAAGCGCTGGGCACGGCCTTCCTGGCTGACCAGGGTGCCGTCGCCTTCGGCGAAGGAGGCGGCGGGCAGTACCAGGTGAGCGCGCTCGACCGTCGGGGTTCTGGAGTGGTCGGCAACGATGACCACCTTGGCCGCTGCCAGGGCAGCATCCACCTTGGCTGCAGGGACGCGGGCGTAGAGGTCGTTTTCCAGCACCACGATGGCGTCGGCCTTGCCGTCGATGACCGCATCCAGTGCAGCGTCGACCGACTCGCCACCCAGCATGGCCAGGCCAAGGCTGTTGGCTTCAGGCACCACCAGGCTCAAGGAGCCTTGTTTGTCGCGCAGCTTCAGGGCCTTGGCGATGTTGGCGGCTGCTTCGATCAGCGAAGCATCGGCCAGCGAGGTGCCGGCAATGACCAGCGGGCGCTTGGCCGCGATCAGGGCATCGGCGATGCGCTGGGCCAGCGCCTTGGCCTCGTCGTCCAGGCCGGCGACGGCTGGCGCACTTGCGTCGATGGCATGGGCCACGGCAAAACCGAGACGGGCCAGGTCCGCCGGGGCTGCATGCACGCATTCTTCGGCCACGTCGTCGAGCTTGGTCTCGGCCAGGCTGGCGATGAACAGGGGGTACAGCGCATGCTGACCGATGTTCTTGACGGCAGCGTCGAGCCACGGCTGAACCTTCATCGCCTCGGCCATGGCCTCGGCCTTGCCCTTGGTGGCCTGGCGCACGGCCAGGGCGACGCGGGCAGCGGTCTGGGTCAGGTCTTCACCGAGCACGAATACCGCATCATGGTCTTCGATGTCGCGCAGGGTCGGAACGGGCAGGGGGCTGTTGTTCAGCACATCTAGCGCCAGACGCACGCGCGTCAGCTCATCGGCTTCCATCCCGCAGTGGAAATACTCGGCACCGACTAGTTCGCGCAGGCCATAGTTGCTTTCGAGGCTGGCGCGTGGCGAACCGATACCGACGATGGTACGGCCGCGCAGCAGGTCGGCGGCTTTGTCCAGGGCCGCGTCCAGGCCCAACTTGGTGCCGTCGGCCAGTTGCGCCTGGCGTGGACGATCCGTGCGGTTGACGTAGCCATAGCCGAAGCGGCCTCGGTCGCACAGGAAGTACTGGTTCACCGAGCCGTTGAAACGGTTCTCGATGCGGCGCAGTTCACCGTAACGCTCGCCTGGGCTGATGTTGCAGCCACTGGAGCAACCGTGGCAGATGCTCGGGGCAAACTGCATGTCCCACTTGCGGTTGTAGCGCTCGGAGTGGGTTTTGTCGGTGAACACGCCGGTTGGGCAGACTTCGGTCAGGTTGCCCGAGAACTCGCTTTCCAGCACACCGTCTTCGACGCGCCCAAAATACACGTTGTCATGGGCGCCATAGACACCCAGGTCGGTGCCACCGGCGTAGTCCTTGTAGTAACGCACGCAGCGGTAGCAGGCGATGCAGCGGTTCATCTCATGGGCGATGAACGGGCCGAGGTCCTGGTTCTGGTGGGTGCGCTTGGTGAAGCGATAGCGGCGCTCGTTGTGGCCGGTCATCACTGTCATGTCTTGCAGGTGGCAGTGCCCGCCTTCCTCGCACACCGGGCAGTCGTGCGGGTGGTTGGTCATCAGCCATTCGACGACGCTGGCGCGAAACGCCTTGGACTCGTCATCGTCGATGGAGATCCAGGTACCGTCGGATGCAGGCGTCATGCAGGACATGACGATACGCCCGCGCGTGTCGTTCTCGTCGGTGTACTGCTTGACCGCACATTGGCGACAGGCACCGACGCTGCCAAGCGCCGGGTGCCAGCAGAAATAAGGGATGTCGAGGCCAAGTGACAGACAGGCCTGTAACAGGTTGTCTGCACCGTTGACTTCGAGCGCTTTGCCGTCTACGTGGATAGTGGCCATTGTTCAAAGTTCTTCGTTGGCCCGCGTGAGCAGGCGTGGCTAATGGAAATCGGTAAGCCTGCGACACGCCGCGATCGGGTCGGGCCTGTCGGCAAGCTGGCGAGT
This sequence comes from Pseudomonas fulva NBRC 16637 = DSM 17717, assembly GCF_000730565.1. Taxonomy (GTDB): domain Bacteria; phylum Pseudomonadota; class Gammaproteobacteria; order Pseudomonadales; family Pseudomonadaceae; genus Aquipseudomonas; species Aquipseudomonas fulva. The sequence continues at coordinate 31,327 of NZ_BBIQ01000002.1, forward strand.
GGCACGGACCACCCGCAGGAACATCGTGTTATGCGCCGACTACGGTCGGCCCGGCCTGAAGCGGTCTTGCCAGGTCAGGGCGCAACGCCTCGCCAGCGACAACCGGTGCGACACCGGCCTCGAACTCCGAGCGGAAGTACTTGATGGCACTGCCAAGCGGCTCCACCGCACCGGGTGCGTGGGCGCAGAAGGTACGGCCTGGGCCGAGGAAGTTGACCAGCCCCAGCAGGGTCTCGATGTCTTCGGCGCGGCCCTGGCGGTTCTCCAGGGCGCGCAGCATCTTCACGCTCCAGGGCAGGCCGTCACGGCACGGTGTGCACCAGCCGCACGACTCACGGGCGAAGAACTCCTCCATGTTGCGCAGCAGCGAGACCATGCTGACACTGTCGTCCACCGCCATGGCAAGGCCGGTCCCCATGCGGGTGCCGACTTTGGCGATACCGCCCGCGTACATTTGCGCGTCCAGGTGCTCGGGCAGCAGGAAACCGGTGCCGGCCCCGCCTGGCTGCCAGCACTTGAGCCGGAAGCCGTCGCGCATGCCGCCCGCGTAGTCCTCGAACAGTTCGCGTGCGGTGACGCCAAACGGCAGCTCCCACAGGCCTGGGTTCTTGACCTTGCCGGAGAAGCCCATCAGCTTGGTGCCATGGTCTTCGCTACCTTCGCGGGCCAGCGACTTGTACCAGTCGTTGCCATTGGCGACGATGGCCGGCACGTTGCACAGGGTCTCGACGTTGTTCACGCAGGTCGGCTTGCCCCACACGCCCACGGCGGCAGGGAAGGGCGGCTTGGAGCGTGGGTTGGCGCGGCGACCTTCGAGCGAGTTGATCAGCGCGGTTTCTTCACCGCAGATGTAGCGGCCTGCACCGGTGTGCACGAACAGCTCGAAATCGAAGCCGCTGCCCAGGACGTTTTTGCCCAGCAAGCCAGCGGCCTTGGCTTCATCGATGGCACGGTTGAGGTTTTTTGCCGCCGTGGTGTATTCGCCGCGCAAGAAGATGTAGCCGCGGTAGGCCTTCAGCGCGCGGGCGCTGATCAGCATGCCTTCGATCAGCAGATGGGGCTGTTGCTCCATCAGCATGCGGTCCTTCCAGGTGTTGGGCTCCATTTCATCGGCGTTACACAACAGGTAACGGATGTTCATGGACTCATCCTTGGGCATCAGGCCCCACTTCACCCCGGTGGGGAAGCCCGCGCCACCACGGCCCTTGAGGCCGGAGTCCTTGACGCTTTGCACGATCTCGTCAGCCGACATCTGCGCCAGCGCCTTGCGGGCAGCGGCGTAGCCGTTCTTCGATTCGTACTCGGCCAGCCAGACCGGCTCGCCGTCTTCACGCAGGCGCCAGGTCAGCGGATGGGTTTCAGCCGAGCGCGCGATGCGGTTGGCCGGGCCGAAGGAAGTGATGGTCATGCGTAACCCTCCAGCAGTTTGGAGACGCCAGCAGGCTGCACGTCGCCAAAGGTGTCGTCGTCGATCATCAGCGCCGGGGCCTTGTCGCAGTTGCCAAGGCAGCAGACCGGCAGCAGGGTGAAGCGGCCATCGGCAGTCGTTTGACCCAGGCCGATGCCCAGCTCGCTCTGGATCTGGCTGACCACCGACTCGTGGCCGCCGATGTAGCACACCATGCTGTCGCACACGCGGATAATGTGGCGGCCCACCGGCTGGCGGAAGATCTGGCTGTAGAAGGTAGCGACGCCTTCGACGTCGCTGGCCGGGATGCCCAGCACCTCGCCGATGGCGTGGATGGCGCCGTCCGGCACCCAGCCACGGGCTTTCTGCACGATCTTCAGGGCTTCGATGGACGCCGCACGCGGGTCCTCGTAGTGGTGCATTTCATGCTCGATGGCCGAGCGTTCGGTTTCGCTCAGGGCGAAACGGTCTGTCTGGATAAGCGTGCTGTTCATGCTTAGCGGTCCACGTCAGCCATAACGAAGTCGATACTGCCCAGGTACGCAATGAGGTCGGCGACCATGCTGCCTTTGATCACCGAGGGGATCTGCTGCAGGTGCGGGTAGCTCGGGGTGCGGATCCGGGTGCGGTAGCTCATGGTGCCGCCGTCGCTCGTCAGGTAGTAACTGTTGATGCCCTTGGTCGCCTCGATCATCTGGAACGACTCGTTGGCCGGCATGACCGGGCCCCACGACACTTGCAGGAAGTGGGTGATCAGGGTCTCGATGTGCTGCAGGGTGCGCTCTTTGGGTGGCGGCGTGGTCAGCGGATGGTCCGCCTTGTACGGGCCTTCGGGCATGTTGCGCAGGCACTGGTCGATGATGCGGATACTCTGGCGCATCTCCTCGACGCGGACCATGCAGCGATCGTAGGCATCGCCGTTGTGGGCCAGTGGTACTTCGAATTCGAAGTTTTCGTAGCCGGAGTAGGGGCGGGCCTTGCGCAGGTCGAAGTCGCAACCGGTGGAGCGCAGGCCGGCACCGGTGGTGCCCCAGGCCAGTGCCTCTTGCGTGTTGTAGGCGGCCACGCCAATGGTACGGCCCTTGAGGATGCTGTTCTGCAGCGCGGCCTTGGTGTATTCGTCCAGGCGCTTGGGCAGCCACTCGACGAAATCCTTGACCAGTTTGTCCCAGCCACGCGGCAGGTCGTGGGCGACGCCACCGATACGGTACCAGGCCGGGTGCAGACGGAAACCGGTGATCGCCTCGATCACCGTGTACGCGCGCTGGCGGTCGGTGAAGGTGAAGAACACCGGGGTCATGGCGCCCACGTCCTGGATGTAGGTGCCCAGGAACAGCAAGTGGCTGGTGATACGGAAGAATTCGGCGAGCATGATGCGAATCACGTCGACCTTTTGCGGCACCTGGATGCCGGCCAGCTTTTCCACCGCCAGAACGTACGGCAGGTTGTTCATCACACCGCCGAGGTAGTCGATACGGTCGGTGTAAGGAATGAAGCTGTGCCAGGACTGACGTTCGGCCATTTTCTCGGCACCACGGTGGTGGTAGCCGATGTCCGGTACGCAGTCGACGATTTCTTCACCGTCGAGTTGCAGGACGATACGGAAGGCACCGTGGGCAGACGGGTGGTTGGGGCCAAGGTTGAGGAACATGTAGTCCTCGTTGGCGCCCTGGCGCTTCATGCCCCAGGCTTCGGGGTTGAAGCGCGCCGACTCTTCCTCAAGCTGCTGCTTGGCCAGGGTCAGGCTGTAGGGATCGAACTCGGTGGCGCGGGCCGGATAGTCCTTGCGCAGCGGGTGACCTTCCCAGGTCGGCGGCATCATGATGCGGCTCAGGTGCGGGTGGCCAGCGAAATCGATGCCGAACATGTCCCACACTTCACGCTCGTACCAGTTGGCGTTGGGCCAGATGCTGGTCACCGACGGCAGGTTCAGGTCGCCTTCGCTGAGCGAGACCTTGATCATCACATCGCTGTTACGCTCGATCGACAGCAGGTGGTAGAACACGCTGAAGTCGGCGGCAGGCAGGCCGCGGCGCTGGGTGCGCAGGCGCTCGTCGACGCCGTGCAGGTCGTACAGCATGCTGTAGGGCTTGGCCACACCGCGCAGGAAGCTCAGCACTTCCTTGAGCTGGGCGCGCTTGACCCACAGCACGGGCATGCCGGTGCGGGTTTCCTGGGCGACGAATGCTTCGGCGCCAAAACGGTTGTGCAATTCGACGACCACATCTTGGTCGTTTGCCTTGTAGGGCGGAATGTAAATAGCGTTGTCCGCTGTCATGGTCTCGGTCGCTTTGGGTCAACGTTAAGAATGAAGCCAGGCCGCCGGCACCCTCGGGCGCCGGCGGCAGGTCGCTGGATCAGACTTCGTCGGGGCTGCGCAGGTTGGTGACGGCAATGCGCTGTTCACGACGCAGCTCCTTCTGGGCGGGCATCTCGGCACGGTAAATGCCTTGATCGCCCACGACCCAGGAAAGCGGACGTCGCTCTTGGCCGATCGACTCCTGCAGCAGCATCAAGCCTTGCAGGAAAGCCTCAGGGCGTGGCGGACAGCCGGGCACGTAGACGTCCACGGGGAGGAACTTGTCGACCCCTTGAACGACCGAGTAGATGTCGTACATGCCGCCGGAGTTGGCGCACGAACCCATGGAAATGACCCATTTGGGCTCGAGCATCTGCTCGTAGAGACGCTGGATGATCGGCGCCATCTTGATGAAGCAGGTACCGGCAATGACCATGAAGTCGGCCTGGCGCGGCGAGGCCCGGATGACTTCGGCGCCGAAGCGGGCGATGTCGTGGGGTGCCGTGAAGGCCGTGGTCATTTCCACGTAGCAGCAGGACAGGCCGAAGTTGTACGGCCACAGGGAGTTCTTGCGGCCCCAGTTGACGGCGCCACGCAGCACATCTTCGAGCTTGCCCATGAAGATGTTCTTGTGGACCTGGTCTTCGAGCAGTTGATCGGTGACGGTTTCCCGTTCACCGACCGGGTATTGCTCGTTGGGTGCGTCCGGATCGATTCTGGTGAGATTGTATTGCATGCCAAAGCCTCATTGTTTCAGCTTCGCTTGCCGCTTGCGGCGACCTTCGGGAGCCCAGTCAAGGGCCCCGACGCGCCATAGGTAGACAAGACCTGCCAACAGAATTGCTATGAAAACGAGTGCTTCGACGAACCCGGTCCAGCCGCTTTCGCGGACGGACACAGACCATGCAAAGAGAAAAAGGGCTTCGATATCGAAGATCACGAAGAGCATCGCGACCAGATAGAATTTTGCCGACAGGCGCAGGCGAGCGCTGCCGGTGGGCAGCATGCCGGATTCGAAGGGTTCGTTCTTGGCGCGACCCCAAGCCTTGCTGCCGAGCAGGCTGGACAGGCCGAGCATGAAGGCACACAGGCCGACGACACCCAGAAGGAAAATGGCAAAGCCCCAGTTGTGGGCGATGAGTCCTGCCGAATCGGACATGCTTCAAATCCTTATACAGAGACCCAGCTCTGCAGTCTGAAATAAGTGTAGAGCGGCGACGTGGTGTCGCACTTGCAGTGACCAAATGTCGCAGCTGAATCAATCCTGCTGATTTTATGGGTAAACCCGGTGCAAGTAAAATTTCCGTAGCAAATTTATTCGCAGGTTCAACAACACATTCGGCTTGTAACTGGCTGAAAGCCTTGAGATTCGGGCATTGCGCGTGCTTTTGTTAATTATGTTTCTTGCGAGTGGTAACGAATTACGAATTGAGTAATGATAATTAATATCATTTAGCGCTGCGCTTCTTAGTTGGTCCGTTCTGCGCCGTGTAAAGTTCATCTGCAGATTTCCTGTGCTTGCAAATGCGAAAAGCGCGTGTTCTAGCAGTTTTCGACACGCTGGGTACCGCTCTGGATCAATACTAAAGCGTGAGCGCGGTGGTTGGGTCATGTGCCGGTGTGGTCTGTAGCATAGACCAGGGTGCTCTGATTGCCCTGACCTTGGGACAGGCGCTAGGTGGGCGGCGCTCGCTTTCTGCGACACCGTCTACGCAAAGGAGGTGGCTAGGCGCCAGGTGCAGTTGGGCGCAAGGTCACTGGAATGTCGGATTTAACCCCTTCCCTGTAGGGCATTTCCCAAACATACTCTTGCCGCCTGTTTTCCGTTGCGGCTGCCCGGGTGGCGCTCTAGTCTCGGCCTGTCGTTGCTCATCAACGACACAGCTTTGACAGGCTGTGACCGTAAATAGTGCGCGGCTTTCCTATATGGTGGCTGTGCGTGCGGGCACGCTTGCGTGCGCCGGAACTTAGCTATTTCCGCCGGTCTGTCAACCCACGCACAGCTGCCGCCCTTCTGTTTGACAGCAGGTGGGTGGCCAGCCCTAGAAGGTAAATAGCTATGTTGAAGATAGTCCCTGATCCACCCCGCAACTCCCATTCCCTCGAAGACACCCTGACCCAGGCCACCGACCACGCACTCTGCGCAGCTACCGTGGTGCATCAGGTCTTGCTCCTACAGCCCAGGTCCCCGGCATCGATCCTGATGATGACCACGATGCATGAACTCGAAGCGCTTCGAGCTTTGCTTGAGTCGGCCTTGATCCAAGTGCAGATCCCGGCGGGTGCCAAGCCTTTGCATTGAAGCTGGTCGATGTGCAGCTACAGCCGGTCTTTGGCGGTTAAGCCGCGCCTTCCCGATCACCGCAGCTCGCAAGGTTCCACATCCACGGCGGGAGCGGATCTGGCTGCGTCAGGGGCCGGCCATGCAGTAGGAAATTTCCAGGGGATTCGAAAATGACCACAGAAGACACACAGTTCACCGTCGGTCAAACCACCTTTTGCCAAGGCGAAAACGGCACCCACGCGTTGTTTCGCATCGAGCCCGGCATACCGTGTCGGGATGCTCGCGAGCAGTCGTCGGAGTTGATGGGTTACGTTCGCGAATTGACCATCATCGGCCTGACGGAAGAGAGGCCGATGATGATCTGGGCGGCCCACTACCTCAGCGCCATGGCCAAAGCGTTGATGGACGACGCCGAGCTGGGCATGGCGCAGTGATTTTCGGCCAGATGGCCTAGCCTAGCGACTTGCGTGGTCTGGCGCCGCGCAAGGCCGCTGCTACCGCGTCAGGCGTACCAGATAGATGCCGGTACGAGGATCTGTTGCAAGCTTCAGGTTACAGGCGACAAGCGGCTGGCCATTGCTTTGACAGCTGACCTCCAGGGCCGTCCCGCTCTCCCCGACAAATGCCCAGCCAGCAGTACCGAAATCATCGTCCAAGGTGCCATCACCGTTGAAGCGCAACAGGGCAAATGGGTCGCGTGCTGCTTCGTCTTCATACAGCACGCTCAGGTAAATTTTTTCGTGATCGCCTGGTTGCCCATCGAAGGCTAGGTCCAGCGCGGAAGCCATGACCAATGGGTTCTTTTGAATAATGACAGGTTGCCCTGCATTGAAATGGGTGTTGGGCGTACCGTCGCATTTGAAAGACATGAGCGCGGAACCTTCATCATAGGTATTGATGTCGGTCCGGCACGCCAGCACGAAGTCAGTGTTGGAGATGGACTGTTCAAGACGCGCTGCAAGCAGCGTGTGCCCGGGCGTGCTCAACTGCAAATGGCCGCGCGCGGCAAACGTCTCGTCAACGTTGGCTCGGTTATCAAGGCGGGTCACGATGACGTGGCTGTGGTAATCCTCGGTAGGCATGGGCGCGTGCGCGGCATAAATACCTTGTTCATTTACCGCTATCGTGCCCAGTAGCACGGGCTGCCCCTGGTGTTCAGCGCGCCAGAAGCCGGTGCCATTGAACTCGGTAGCCAAATCCCCTTTCAGCGAAATGGCAACAATATGATCGCGCGAATGAAAGTAGAGGACGCCGTCCCGAATTCTGCCGCTGGCGCTTTGCTGGACATTGGAACTGCGGTGCTTGGAGGCGGGGGTTGACTTGATTGGCCGGTCCTGGCGCATGGAGCTGATCGACCGATAAACACGGTAGGCCTGTCCATTTTCGCCAAATTGCGTGTCGGGCTTACCATCTGGGAGCAAGTGAAAGACGACGGGACAAAACGAATTCGGGGCATCGTTGTAGTCACCTACCACATAGATTCCCTCGGTTTCGTCCGCAACGATCGTGGACAGATAGACCCGTAAGGCACCGGTGTATTCAACGGTGGCGACCCCGTCGGTTGCAAACTCTCGGTCAGGCGCTCCGCCAGCTCCTAGCCGTAGCAGTTTGATGTATTGCTCAGCCCTGTGAGCCGAGGACAGGAGGATGTGTCCGGTTGATTCGAGCAACGCCATTGGGCCAGCGTGGTTGTAGTGGTTGTGCCAAAAGCGGCCTCTTGAAGCAAACGTAGGGTCCAGCTCACCGGCTTTGGAAATCGTTGGCATGATGCGACTCCTGATTGGGCCAGTCGCAAGGTTTACAGAAGAGGCTGCTGCAAAAAACTGGTAATACTGCTAGGCGTCGATTGCAGAAAAACTCATCGCGCTTTGCGAAGCCCCTTGTTCTTTGCCAAGAAACCCCGGGCCGCGTGCAGGTTTGGTGTGGCTTGATCTGGCCAACTTCAGCAAAAAGAAGGCCCGGTGCCTTCACAAGCTCCGGGCCTTCGTTCAACCGCAACCCACTGGTTAGTGGAACTGCTCTTCCTCAGTCGAACCGGTCAGTGCGGTCACCGACGAAGCCCCACCCTGAATCACAGTGGTCATGTCATCGAAGTAGCCCGTACCCACTTCCTGCTGATGCGCCACGAAGGTGTAGCCCTTGCTGGCGTCGGCGAACTCCTGCTCTTGCAGCTTGACGTAGGCGGTCATGTCGTTGCGGGCGTAGTCGTGCGCCAGGTTGAACATGCCATGCCACATGTTGTGGATGCCGGCCAGGGTGATGAACTGGTGCTTGTAGCCCATGGCCGACAGCTCGCGCTGGAATTTGGCGATGGTGGCATCGTCCAGGTTCTTCTTCCAGTTGAAGGAAGGCGAGCAGTTGTACGAGAGGATCTGGTCCGGGTACTCCTTCTTGATCGCTTCGGCGAAGCGGCGGGCTTCGTCCAGGTCCGGCTTGGCGGTTTCGCACCAGATCAGGTCGGCGTAGGGGGCGTAAGCCAGGCCGCGGGCGATGGCCTGGTCGAGGCCGGCGCGTACTTTGTAGAAGCCTTCACGGGTGCGCTCGCCGATCACGAACGGCTGATCGTATGGGTCGCAGTCACTGGTCAGCAGGTCGGCGGCGTTGGCGTCGGTACGGGCCAGAATGATGGTCGGCACGCCCGAAACATCGGCTGCCAGGCGCGCGGCGACCAGCTTTTGCACGGCTTCCTGGGTAGGTACCAAAACTTTGCCGCCCATGTGGCCGCACTTTTTCACCGAGGCCAGCTGGTCTTCGAAGTGCACGCCAGCCGCGCCCGCTTCGATCATGTTCTTCATCAGCTCGTAGGCATTGAGCACGCCGCCAAAGCCTGCTTCTGCGTCAGCCACGATAGGCGCGAAGTAGTCGATGTAGCCTTCATCACCAGGGTTCTTGCCTGCCTTCCACTGGATCTGGTCGGCGCGGCGGAAGGAGTTGTTGATGCGCTTGACCACCGTCGGCACCGAGTCGACAGGGTACAGCGACTGGTCGGGGTACATGGACTCTGCAGAGTTGTTGTCGGCAGCTACCTGCCAGCCCGACAGGTAGATGGCCTGGATGCCTGCCTTGACCTGTTGCACGGCCTGGCCACCGGTGAGGGCGCCCATGCAATTGACGAAGTCTTTTTCCGGGCGGAACGATGGATGTGCACCTTGAGTGACCAGTTTCCACAGCTTTTCAGCACCCAGGCGGGCCAGGGTATGCTCCGGCTGCAGGGAGCCACGCAGGCGAACGACATCGGCGGCGGTGTAGGTACGGGTCACGCCTTTCCAGCGCGGGTTTTCGGCCCAGTCTTTCTCAAGGGCTGCAATTTGCTGTTCGCGTGTCAGTGCCATGGAAGTAAACCTCGTCGCATCGATCTTGGATTAGTTGTGCGGATGCTCGGGGCAGATCAGGGCGCTGGCGGCAGTCCTGTTCAAGCGGGTACGGCGGCAGCGGGCAAGGATGGGGTGCAAGTCGGGCAGTCATGTACATCAGTGCCCCTGCAGGTCGGCTCGTGGATGCCTCGCTGCGGAGCTACACGAATGCTGTGACGGCGGTGACGCACTTGAGTCCCTCGAAACCACTTGCTCGGTGCAGTCGCAACCTCGTCGAACGGCCTTATGGGCTGTACGGACACGGGGCGCCTCCACGGTGACGGAGGGCGCCCCAAGGCCCTTGCCAGGGCCCCTGATTAGCGGGAGCGAGGCCATCATGCCCTCGCTAAAAAGTGCCTGTCAAACGTTTTGTAGTGCTTTTTTAGATCTACTACATCTTTGGTCTAATACGACTCATCAGTCAGTTCAGAGGCCTTTGGTCGAGGCCGCAGACTGTCTCGGATCAGTCCAAAACATCGACTTTTACCCGCACTGTCATGTTTTTTCCCCGTTCAGTGCTGTAGGTATGGCTTCCGGTACTAAAGCCGGCCTGGCTCTGCTGGTTATACCCGGCCATATCGATCCACTCACCCACCTTGCCGGTGAGGGTTGTGTCGGTGCTTTGAACATCCACTACATCTGCACGTTCGCGGCTGATGCGATCATTATTAGTGCTGATCTGGAGGCGAACGGTGTCTCCAGTGAGCGTCGGTGTTACGTAAAAGCCTTGGGTTACATTGCGGTATTGGGTATCGCTCTGCACACGCCCATATCCATCGGTACTGGAGCTGGTTACGGGGATGCTCTGGCCGACCTGAACCAGCGCTGGCTGACCTTCACTGGCCTGGATCTGCTGCACGCCGCCGTCGCGGTTGGAGGTGCCGCGGCGGATGATCTTCGCGTTGCCGCGCGTATCCTGAAATTGGCTGTCGCTGGTATCGACGCTGATCAGCAAGCGTTTGGCGGCGGTGTCCAGTTGCTTGAGTAGCTCACGCAGTTCGCCAATGCGTTGCGGGCTGGCATTGACGATGAGTTTGTTCTCGAAGGCGCTGACAGTACCGTCCTGGCCGATGAAGGCTTGCGCGGGCGGCAGCAACTCGGCGCTGCTGCGGTGCTGAAGTGGCACGACCTCAGTTTGGGCTTGTGCGGTCAGGCTGACCAGCAGTGCCAGCGAGATGAAAAGCGGGCGTGTGGACATGGGCAGGGTCTCCGTAAAAGGTGAGTGTAATCGCTGCATCGGCAGCACCCGAACTTCCTGAGCCATTTCGCAGCAATTGATGCCTGGGCCCTCAGTAGTGCCCACCTGTGGCTCGGCCTCCACAAGGAGGGTCTTGAAGGGCAGGGTAACGGCTGAACCTTGGCAGGGGCCGTGGGTCGCAATCACAGGTTATCCGAGGACGACTGTCATGAAACGCTGGTTCATCGTATGGGCGTGCTTGTGGAGCGCCGGTCTGCAGGCGGCGCCTGATACGCTGCGCATCCAGCAACTGCAACGCTGCGGTGATCGACTGAGTGCCGAGCGCCAGCAGTGGTGCCTGCGCGTGACCGGCCTAGGTGAACAGGCGCCAACACTCAAGGTTGGGGGTGTGGCGGTACCTGCTGGAGCGTTGGAGCGCCAGGGGGACACGCTCACGCTGACCCTTGAACACCCGTCTGGGCCAAGTGCGCCGTTGTGGCTGGAGGTCGACGGGCAGGCCAGCAACCCTGTGTGGTTGACCCGTCAGCGCAGCCATGTGGTCGCCGCAGGCCCCGATGAAGTGGCCAAGAACATGGACGGCCTGACCACCTACCTGAATCTGGTCAGTGTGCTGATAGAGGAAAGATACGACGGTCTGCAGGAGGCGCGGCGCATTGCCGACAAGTACGGGGCGCAGGTGGTGGGTGCCATAGCGCCACTGAACGTCTACCAATTGCGCTTGCCGGTGCACGATCTGGTGCAACGGGACGCCATGATCCTACGCATGGGCACGGAGGTCAGTGTCGATGCGGTGATCGTTGAAGAGTCGGCTCCCGAGCGGGGCGAGGAGGGGGACGGGCGCGCCGAACCGGCCATCACCCAGGCGGACGAATGGGCCGCCAACCGCTTCATGGACGCCCTGTACTACTATCAGCGCCGCATCCCTGCATCCAGAATTCCCGTCCAGCCTGTGCGCGTGGGGGTGATCGAAAGGGGTGTGGACTTCGATGCGCCTGGCTTCAAGGGTTATCGCGGCGCCTGCCAGCACGGGCAGACATGCGTGTATGCCAGGGACGGCAGCGAGCCTGCTAGCCATGGCACCCACGTGGCGGGCATTTATGCCGCCCAGGACGAGGGGTTTCTCGCTGGCCTGGGCAAGGCCAGCCCGGGGTTCGATGTGATCGTCGACCGTAATTCCGATGCCGGTATCACGGCCAATATCGCTGCATCGGTCAACCTGGTGCAAGACGGTGTGCGGGTGCTGAATTGGAGTTGGGGCATCCACCGAGTAGGTGCGCGTAACATCAAAGGGGATGAGGTCGATTCGCTGGTCCGTTCCGGGCTGGCCATGAGCGGTTACGAGGAGCTGCTCGAGGAGTTCTTCCTGTGGCTGCGGGCCAAGCATCCGGATGTCATCGTGGTGAATTCGGCGGGTAATGGGGCTTCGTGGTCGAGCACGGACGAATATCGGCTACCGTCGTCATTCGTCACCGAACAGTTGCTCGTGGTGGGCGGCCATCAGCGCAGTGAACACGCTGTCCCGGTCAATGACCCGCGCCATGTGCGCAAGCGCCACAGCTCCAACATCGACAGCCGCGTGGATGTCAGTGCCGCTGCATGCCTGCGGCCCTCCGGCGCAAAGCCCCATTGCGGCACGTCCTATGCCACGCCTTTAGTGGCGGCCACCGTGGCCGCGATGCTGGCGATCAATCCGGCGCTGACCCCAGCGCAGGTGCGCATGTTGCTACGGCGTAGTGCGCTGACCCTTGGCGAGCAGCAGGATTTCGAGGCGATGGATGCCGAGGACCTGACTGCCCCCATCTTGCCGTCGGAGCGAGGCGGGCGCCTGGATGATCCGGACCTTGGGCGGTCTGCACGGCTGGACATGCAGCGTGCCCTGGATTTGGCGGTGCAGAGTCGCGATCGGGTGCGCTGATCGGTGGCTCCTGCCTGACAAATTCCGTAACATCGCGCCTTTACTTTCGCGCTCCGTCCGTTCTGGACCGTCACCCAGGAAACCCATGAAACCCGCTCGCCTACGCGCCGACCTGCTGGCCGGCTTGACCACCTCGTTTGCTCTTGTGCCCGAATGCATTGCCTTCGCCCTGGTGGCACACCTCAATCCATTGATGGGCCTTTATGGCGCATTCGTCATTTGCACGCTGACCGCGCTGTTTGGCGGTCGACCTGGGATGATTTCCGGTGCCGCGGGCTCGATGGCCGTCGTGATCGTCGCGCTGGTGGTGCAGCACGGCGCGCAATACCTGCTGGCCACGGTGTTGCTCGGGGGCGTGGTGATGATCCTGTTCGGCGTGCTGCGCCTGGGCAAGCTGGTCAGGCTGGTGCCGTACCCGGTAATGCTCGGTTTCGTCAACGGCCTGGCGATCGTCATTGCCATGGCCCAGCTGGAGCATTTCAAGCAAGGCGAGCGCTGGCTCGACGGCGCGCCCTTGTACTTGATGGTCGGCCTGGTGGCGTTGACGATGGCGGTGGTCTACATCCTGCCCAGGCTCACCCGCGCTGTGCCACCGGCGCTGGTTGCGATCCTGGGCGTGGGTCTGTTGGTGTACCTGTTCGACCTGCCGACGCGCACCCTGGGTGACATGGCCCACATTGCTGGTGGCCTTCCGCAGCTGGCTTGGCCGGCGGTGCCCTGGACCCTTGAAACGCTGCAGATCATCGCCCCTTACGCCGTGTTGATGGCCATGGTGGGCCTGCTCGAAACCCTGCTCACCCTCAACCTGACGGACGAGATCACTGAAAGCCGCGGCTTTCCGGACCGCGAGTGCGTCGCGCTCGGGGCGGCCAACATGGTGTCGGGATTGTGCGGCGGCATGGGCGGATGCGCCATGATCGGCCAGACGGTGATCAACCTCAGTTCCGGCGGGCGAGGGCGGCTGTCCGGAGTGATGGCCGGGGTGATGATCCTGTTGTTCGTGCTGTTCCTTTCGCCATTGATCGAGCGCATCCCCTTGGCGGCCCTGGTAGGCGTGATGTTCGTGGTAGCGCAACAGACGTTCGCCTGGGCGTCGCTGCGGGTGCTGCACAAGGTGCCGGTGAACGACATGCTGGCGATCATCGCCGTCACCGTGGTGACGGTCTTCACCGACTTGGCCATGGCCGTGCTGTTCGGCATCGTGATCGCGGCGGTGAACTTTGCCTGGCAACATGCGCGCGAACTGTACGCCGACAGTCATGAAGACGAGCACGGGCACAAGCGTTATCAGGTGCACGGCACGTTGTTCTTTGCCTCGACCGCGCCGTTCCTGAACCAGTTCGACCCGGCCAATGATCCGGCCGAGGTGACCTTGGACTGCCAGCACTTGAGCTTTGTGGACTATTCGGCCATTGCCGCGTTGAAAGCTTTGCGCGAGCGCTATGCCAAAGCCGGCAAGCACCTGCGGGTGGTGCATTTGTCCGAGCGTTGCAAGAAGCTGCTCAAGCGGGCCGGCGAACAGCACTGAAGCGCCGGCCCGCCGAGGGTACCGCAGGCCAGGGTCTCAGTCGGTCGGGGCCTGCAGGTGCCACTGTCCGTCGGCTTCACGGGCCAGCCCGCTGGCGGGCAGCAGGGCGAGCAGGCGCGGGTGCAGCGCTGCATCGGTAAAGGTCTGTACGGTGCTCAGGTCGAGCATGCCGGACAGCGTCAGATCAGCCTTGGTGTAGGACAGCCAAGCCTTTTTCAGAACTTGGGCCATGTCGCTGGCGGCGGTACTGGCGAAGCGGCGATGCCATTGCCGGCCGTCGAACGAAAACGTGTGCGCCAGGGCGTAGGCCGTCTGGTCGGCGCCTTCAAGGCAACGGTGGCAGCGGCAGGGTCCCTCGCCAAACGCATTGCGCAGGTAGCTGTTGAAATCCACGACCGGCTTGAGGGACAGGCGTTTGTCGACGTCGAACAGGTCGGCGATCAGGGGTTCTTCGGCGCTCACTCGGGATCCTCGTATGCTAGGGCGTGTATCGGCCGACACCCTAACAGATCATGGCGAGCAGATCACCTGTGTTGGCCTGTCCCGTGCGGGCTCAGCAGGCGAACGCTAGAGACAAGGCGTGACGGCTGCCGTACTCTACGCGCCCCTATGCCAACCCACGTTTCGAGGTAGACCCGCTTGAGCAACCAGTACCCGTACATCGCCACCATCACCATCAGCGCCGAAGACCGAGGCGGCGACATCGAAGCCTCGGAAAACGCCAGCATGCGCGTGGGCCTGGAGGCGGTGACCGAGACCCTCAAGAAGGTGCATTTCGTCGGTACGCTGGCCGCGCCGGAAAAGAACGCCACGCACATCTGCGTGACCCTGGAAAACGGCCTGACCTACTATGGCCCGATCGTCAACGGCCACGCCGAGCTCGAAGGCGGCTGGATTGCCTTCGAGTCCGACATGCTTACCCCGCAAGAGCTGGGTCTTTAAGACCCGTTTCTTCTCAGTCGAGCTCTGCCAGGCACTGCTCGAGCACATCCAGGCCTTCCTCGAGCACGTGGGCCTCGATGGTCAGCGGTGCCAACAGGCGGATGATGTGCCGCGCCTTGCCGCTGGGCATCAGCAGCAGCCCCCTGGCGCGTGCCGCTTCAATCACCTTGGCCAGCTGCGCCGGTGCCGGGCTGCCGTCGGCATTGACGAACTCGATCCCGCGCATGGCACCGACGCCGGTCAGGCGGCCCAGGAACGGGCTCAGGCCCGTCGCCTTCCAGTGCGCGAAGCGGCGCACGATTGCCTGCTCCTGGCGTTCGCCCCAGCAAGCGAGGTTCTCGTCGGTCATCTGCGCCAGGCTGGCCAGGGCCGCTGCGCAGGCGATTGGGTTGCCTGAATAGGTGCCACCCAGGCCGCCCTTGGGCAGCGCTGCCATCAGTTCCTTGCGCCCGACCACCGCACCCAGCGGCATGCCGCCGGCAATGCTTTTGGCCAACAGCAGCAGGTCGGGCTCAAGCCCCAAGCGCGGGAAGGCGAAGCGCTGGCCAGTGCGGCCGAATCCGGACTGGATCTCGTCGATGATGATCAGGATGCCATGGTCGTCACAGAAGCGGCGCAGGGCCTGGGCGAAGCTTGGGTCAAGGGCGAGGAATCCGCCTTCGCCTTGCACCGGCTCGAAGATGAACGCCGCCACGTCCTCCACTGCCAGTTCGACGCTGAACAGGCGGTCCATCGCCTTGAGGGCCTGTTCGCAGGTAACCCCGTTGTCGGCGCTGGGGTAGGGCATGTGGTACACCGGCCCCGGCAGTTCGCCGACCCGCTGCTTGTAAGGGGCCACCTTGCCGTTGAGGTTCAGGGTGGCCAGTGTACGCCCGTGGAAGCCGCCGTCGAAGGCGATGATGGCGCGCTTGCCGGTCGCCGCGCGGGCGACTTTCAGGGCGTTTTCCGCCGCCTCCGCGCCGCTGTTGGTCAGCATGCCGGCCAGCGCGTAATCGACCGGGATGAATTGGCTCAGTTGCGCCATCAGCTCAAGGTAAGGGGCATGCGGCGCTGCATTGAAGGCGTAGTGAGTCAGGCGGCTGGCCTGAGCCTGTATGGCCTGAACGACCGCGGGATTGCAATGGCCCAGGTTCAGCACGCCGATGCCGCCTACGAAATCGATGTAGCGTTTACCTTGCTCGTCCCACACCTCGGCGTTGCGGCCATGTGAAAGGGTGATGGGATGAACGATGGCGATGGATTGGCTGATGCAGTCGTGGTTCATGGGGCAGGGACCTATGGGCGATGTACTGCCAATCCAAGCGCGTGTCATCAGGGGGTGCAAACGAATTATTGGATTGCTTTCATTCCTTTGATTCTTGATGTATTCGAGTCAGTCATCAACGCCCTGCGAGCGATGAACTCGGAGCCTTATGAACTGACCTTCACGACATAGGCCTGCAGGCCAGTTTAGAGAACGTGTTCCTATGTGTAAGAGCACGTGATCATTCCTTGAGGGAATCACGTAGTGATAAAACGTCGTTTGTGACGCCCCGGCCAAGCCCCAATACTGACTCGGATCAAAAAATGACCGTGCGATCCAGTCAGAGGGTTCAACATGGCTTCCACGAACAACAAGAAACAGCGTTCCTTGCAACATGGCCTGACTTCGCGCCAGGTATCGATGATTTCCATTGCCGGCATCATAGGCGCCGGGCTGTTCATTGGCTCCTCCAACGCCATCGCCACGGCAGGCCCGGCCATTCTCATTTCCTACGCCATGACCGGGCTGCTGGTGTTGCTGGTGATGCGCATGCTGGGTGAGATGGCCATTGCCAACCCTAACAGCGGCTCGTTCTCCACGTACGCCTCGCAAGCCATCGGCCCGTGGGCAGGCTTTACCATCGGCTGGCTGTACTGGTGGTTCTGGGTGTTGATCATTCCGGTCGAAGCCATTGCCGGCGCTGATATTCTGCATGCCTACTTTCCCGGGGTGCCGTCCTGGCTGTTCGCCTTCCTGATCATGCTCGTGCTATCGGGCACCAACCTGATCAGTGTCAAGAACTTCGGCGCGTTCGAATACTGGTTCGCGTTGATCAAGGTCGTGGCCATCGTTGCCTTCATCGTCGTGTGTACCTTGGCGGTGAGTGGGTTCTGGCCCTTGGCCGAGGTGTCCGGGGTCAGCCGACTCTGGGATGCTGGGGGCTTCATGCCCAATGGCTTTGGCACCGTACTGGGCGGCGTGCTGATCACCATCTTTTCGTTCTTTGGCGCGGAGATCGTCACCATCGCTGCCGACGAGACGGCCAACCCCAAGGACAAGATCCGGCGTGCCACCAACCTGGTGGTGTATCGCATCGCGATCTTCTACCTGGCTTCGATCTTTCTGGTGGTTTCGCTGGTGGCCTGGAATGATCCAGGGCTCAAGGCAGTCGGCTCGTTCCAACGCGTACTTGAAGTGCTGAACGTGCCTGGTGCCAAGCTGCTGGTGGACTTGGTGGTGTTGGTAGCCGTGACCAGTTGCATGAACTCGGGGCTGTATACCGCCTCGCGCATGCTGTATTCGCTGGGCGCTCGCGGGCAGGCCCTGCCCATGACCCGGCGTATCTCAGGCTCCGGCGTGCCCACGGTCGCGGTGATCCTCTCGACGTTGGCAGGGTTTGCCGGGTGTCTGGTCAACTACGTGTTCCCAGGCAAGGTGTTCGGCTTTCTGCTGTCCACCACCGGTGCCATTGCGCTGCTGGTGTATCTGGTCATCGCCGTGTCGCAATTGCGCATGCGCGCCCGCGCAGAGCGGGAAGGGCGCCCGCTGGAGCTCAAGATGTGGTTGTTCCCATGGCTGACCTGGCTGGTGATCGCCACCATCGTCCTGGTGCTGGGATACATGTTGGTCAGCGATGCCTACCGATACGAAACATTGATGACAGCCGGGGTCACGACGTTCATCCTTGTAGTAGCGCTGGCCAGGCGCCCCGGCAAGGCGAGCCTGCAAACCGCGTGACCTCTCTGCTTTAATGAGGGCGTAGCGCGCCCTCATTACAACAAGCACAGGAAGCGTATGAACGATCAAGCCTTGAGCCTGCAGGCAGTGGCTGCCCCGGATGGCATTTGCTATGGCTGTGGCAGCGCCCATCCGGGCGGGCTGCATGTACAAAGCCATTGGGCCGAAGACGGCATTCATCTGATCTGCCGGCACACCCCCGACGCTACCTTTACCGGCTGGCCGGGGCTGGTCTACGGCGGATTGCTCGCGATGCTGGTGGACTGCCACTCCAATTGGACGGCCATGGCCTACCACTATCGAAACGAAGGCCGGGCGCCTGGCAGCTTACCGCGTATCGACTGCGTCACTGGCCGCCTGGGGCTTGAGTACCTCAAACCAACCCCTATGGGGGTTGAGCTGCTGCTCAAGGCTCGGGTTGAGGGGGAAGTAGCACGCAAAAGCCGGGTGATCTGCGAGGTGTGGGCCGATGGGGTGCTCACTGTCAGGGCCGATTCGGTGTTCGTCCGTGTCGATACCGATAAGTTGCAGCGCCAGGCCCATGCAAGGGCGTGAGTTCCTTACGGCCAAGCCTGCCTGAGCGGGAGAACGCGTGATGCTGCAACTGACCCCTGCCACTGACAGTGACCTTGCGTTCGCCCGCGACCTGACGCGCCGTCTCATGCTGCCGTATTACCACCGCTACGACCTGCTCTGGGTGGAGCAGGCGTTCGATCAGGCCTGGCAATGGCGCGAGCAGTGGCTGGTGACCGATACCGACGCCGTGTTGGGTTTCTGCAGCCTCAGCCAGGATAGCCAGGCGCTGTTCATCCGGGAGTTGCATTTGCTTCCCGCCCACCAAGGGCAGGGCGTTGGTAGCTGGGTGCTCGAAACGCTTGCGCATTGGGCAGCCCAACGGCGCCTGGCGTTGCTCAGGCTGATGGTGTTTCGCACCAATCCGGCGCGCAGGCTTTACCAGCGACGAGGCTTCGTCGAAATGGGTGAGGATGACTGTTTTGTGCGCATGCAGCGCACGATCGATTGCTCAGGACAATGATGCCTTGTCCCAACCGGCTGGCAGCGGCATAGTGCCCTGTGTGAGCGACGCGGAGGTAAGTGCGGACGTGGCGCTGCTCGGAGATACCCAGGGACAAGGAGACGCCCGGATGAATGGAATCGGCCCCCGGCTGCGGGAAGAACGTGAACGGCTGGGCATGACCCAGCGTGTATTCGGCGATATCGGCGGGGTGGAACCCAACGCGCAGGGCAAGTACGAGAGTGGGGAGCGCACGCCACGTGTCGATTACCTGGCCGCCGTAGCGGCCAGGGGGGTTGATGCGCTGTATGTGCTTAACGGGGTGCGTACCCCTGTACCCTTGCACGGGCTTAGTGCGCAGGAGTCGGACGTGCTCAACGCGCTTCGGCGCGTCGCTGAAGCCGACAGGGCGGCGATTTATCACCTGTTGAAACGTCTGTCCGACGACAGGCATGAGCATCCGGGGCGTATAAGTTCGGACGCCGGTCGTCAGCCGTTTCTGACGAAAGCAATGCGCTAGGCCGGTTGTGAAAAATTTTGTTAAGGTGGCGGCATCCAATCGCCCTGCTGAAGAGGTGTGTGCTTGATTAGGGTCCTAGTGGTCGACGACCACGATCTGGTACGAACCGGTATTACGCGCATGCTGGCCGACATCGACGGCTTGCAGGTGGTAGGTGAAGGGGACTCCGGCGAATCGGCGCTCAAGCTTGCGCGCCAGCTCAAGCCAGACGTTGTGCTGATGGACGTCAAGATGCCTGGCATCGGCGGCCTTGAGGCCACACGCAAGTTGCTGCGCAGTCACCCTGACATAAAGGTGGTGGCAGTGACCGTGTGTGAAGAAGACCCGTTCCCCACGCGCCTGCTACAAGCCGGGGCGGCCGGCTACCTGACCAAGGGGGCAGGGCTCGATGAGATGGTTCAGGCCATTCGCCTGGCATTCGCCGGCCAACGCTACATTAGCCCGCAGATCGCCCAGCAGTTGGCGCTTAAATCGTTCCAGCCACAGGGCTCGCCGTTCGATGCGTTGTCCGAGCGTGAAATCCAGATTGCCCTGATGATCGTCGGCTGCCAGAAAGTGCAGATCATTTCCGACAAGTTGTGCCTCTCACCCAAGACCGTCAATACCTACCGGTACCGGATCTTTGAAAAACTCTCGGTCACCAGTGACGTCGAACTGACATTGCTGGCCGTTCGCCACGGTATGGTTGACGCAAGCCTGTAAACCTCATGTCTGAAGTCTTTGATGCCAGCGCATTCCTGGCGACCTGCAGTGGTCGCCCGGGTGTGTACCGAATGTTCGATGCCGATACGCGGCTGCTCTACGTGGGCAAGGCCAAGAACCTCAAGAAGCGCCTTGCCAGCTATTTTCGCAAGTCCGGGCTGGCGCCCAAGACCGCTGCGCTGGTCAGCCGCATCGCTCAGGTGGAAACCACCATCACCGCCAACGAAACCGAGGCGCTGTTGCTGGAGCAGAACCTGATCAAGGAGTGGCGCCCGCCGTACAACATCCTGCTGCGTGACGACAAGTCCTACCCTTATGTATTCCTCTCCGACGGTCAGTTTCCACGGCTTGGCATTCATCGGGGCGCGAAGAAAGCTAAGGGGCGCTACTTCGGCCCTTACCCAAGTGCCGGGGCCATCCGCGAGAGCCTGAGCGTGCTGCAGAAGACCTTTCTGGTACGGCAATGTGAGGACAGCTACTACGCCAACCGCACCCGCCCGTGCCTGCAATACCAGATCAAGCGCTGCAAGGGGCCCTGTACCGGCCTGGTCAGCGCCGAGGAATATGCCGAAGACGTGCGCCACTCGGTGATGTTCCTAGAAGGGCGCAGCCAGCAGTTGGGCAACGAGCTCAATGCCGAGATGGAAAAGGCCGCCATGGACCTCAATTTCGAAAAGGCGGCCGAACTGCGCGACCAGATTGGCCTGCTGCGCCGGGTACAGGACCAGCAATACATCGAAGGGGGCAGCGGCGAGGTCGACGTCATCGCCGCGTTCGTCAACCCTGGTGGCGCTTGCGTCCACATGATCAGCGTCCGTGGTGGGCGTGTGCTGGGGAGCAAGAACTTCTTCCCGCAGGTCGGTATCGAGGAAGACGTCTCCGAGGTGATGGCGGCTTTCGTTTCGCAGTACTACGTCGGCAACCCGGAGCGTGAGTTGCCGGGGGAGCTGATCGTCAACGTGGTGCACGAGGACTTCGAGGCCATCACCGAAGCCCTCAACGCCCTGCGCGGCCGCGAGCTGACCATCAGTCACCGAGTGCGTGGCACCCGCGCGCGCTGGCAGCAGTTGGCAGTGACCAATGCCGAGCAGGCGCTCAACGCACGCCTGGCCAACCGCCAACACATGGCCGCACGCTTCGACGCACTGGCTCAAGTGCTGGACCTGGACGAAGTGCCGCAGCGCTTGGAGTGCTACGACATAAGCCATTCCAGTGGCGAGGCCACGGTCGCCAGCTGCGTGGTGTTCGGGCCGGAGGGGCCGATCAAGTCGGACTACCGGCGCTTCAATATCGAAGGCGTGACTGCCGGCGACGACTACGCCGCCATGCACCAGGCCCTGACCCGTCGTTACGGGCGCATCCGTGATGGCGAAGGCAAGCTGCCGGACGTACTGCTGGTGGACGGGGGCAAGGGCCAGTTGAACATGGCGCGCGATGTGATGCAGGAGCTGGGTTTCAGTGAGCTGACCCTGCTTGGCGTGGCCAAAGGCGTTACGCGCAAGGCCGGCTTCGAAACCCTTTACCTGAACGATGTGCACAACGAATTCACCCTCAAGGGCGATTCGCCGGCGCTGCACTTGATCCAACAGATCCGCGACGAGGCTCACCGCTTCGCGATCACCGGTCACCGTGCTCGTCGCGGCAAGGCCCGGCGAGTGTCGAGCCTGGAGGATGTGGCAGGCGTCGGGCCCAAGCGCCGGCGCGACTTGCTGAAACATTTCGGCGGCCTGCAAGAGCTCAACCGCGCCAGTGTCGACGAGATTGCCAAGGCACCGGGCATCAGTAAAAAGCTTGCCGAGTCGATTTATGCCAGCCTGCATAGCGAGTAGAATGCCGGGTTCAACCCGCAGCCAGTCGTACCGATGAATATTCCAAACCTGCTCACCGTTCTACGCGTTCTGCTCATCCCGATTTTCATCCTGCTGTTCTACATGCCGTTCCACTGGAGCTACATGGCCGCCAGCAGCGTATTCGCCGTCGCCGCCGCCACCGACTGGCTGGATGGTTACCTGGCGCGTCGGTTGCAGCAGAGCACCCCGTTCGGTGCGTTCCTGGACCCGGTGGCCGACAAGCTGATGGTCGCCGTTGCGCTGGTACTGCTGGTGCAAACCCACGCCAACTTCTGGCTCACATTGCCCGCTGCAGTCATCATCGGTCGCGAGATCGTGGTGTCGGCGCTGCGCGAGTGGATGGCCGAGCTGGGCGCGCGGGCCCATGTGGCCGTGTCCAACCTGGGCAAGTGGAAGACGGCTGCACAGATGCTGGCGTTGGTGATCCTGCTGGGCAATCCGCCAGCGGTGACTTTCTGGGTCATTCTGGGTTACGGGTTATTGTTAGTGGCAGCGGGTTTGACCCTCTGGTCGATGGTGCACTACCTGGTGGCCGCCTGGCCGCACCTGCGCGAAGGCTCGGAGCAGAAATAAAAGTTTTTTTGAATCAAGGGGTTGACGCGGTTTTGGATATCGCTAAAATGGCACCCATCACGACGCGGGAATAGCTCAGTTGGTAGAGCACGACCTTGCCAAGGTCGGGGTCGCGAGTTCGAGTCTCGTTTCCCGCTCCAAATATCGATCTACAGAGTTCCATGGAAGTCTGTAAGTCATTGAAAAAAGACGCTTAGGCGTCTTTTTTCGTTTCAGTCAAAGCCGCGCCGATCCATGGGCATCCGGACTTTTTTAGTCCACAAATTAGTCCATGAAATTCGGACTCTCACTGTGGCGGTTTGTGCTGGAGAGGAGCGTCGAGCGTCACGAGCATCTAGCCCTGAATTTCATGTTCAGGAGCTCGTACATCGCACTTTGAGATGCAACCTTTCGCCAAGCCAATTCCACCGGCAAGGACTACACCCTCGGAAATAGCGACGGCCTGTCACTTGGCGTGAGCGGGCTGGCGGTAAATCTTGGCACTTTCGCTATTCATGGGCTGGCAAGCAAAAACGCATGCCCCTCGGTACCTACCCCGAAGTCGGCCTGGGCAGGCACGCTCACTGCGCGACGAAGCGCGGCGGCTGATCGCCCCAGATGCCAATCCCTGTATGCACCGGCCCCACCAGCGCCACACCCACAACCTCGCAGAGCAAAACACCTTCCAGGCGATGTACGGCTTGTGATTCAAGCACCGCAGTGGTGTGCTCAAGAAGGGCCTGCAGAGCACGCTGTAGCAGATCCAGCGCATCTTTGATAACTACGTGTTGCCTGTAGTGGGCAAATTTTCCATCTTTGCGGTCAAGCGGCATGACCTGCTGGAAGTGCTGGCCAAGATCGAGCGGCGCCGAGCTTACACCGTGGCCGAGAAGGTCCGGATGTGGTTCAAGCAGCTGTTTCGCTTCGCTTCGGTCAAAGCACCAGGGCTGGAGCAGAACCCTGCGCCGGATCTCGATGTGCTGGTCGCGCCTAAGCCGGCTGTGGTCCACAACCCCTTGCTGCGGGTGTCAGAGCTTCCTGGACTGTTTGAGGCTGTCGGGGGTACGGTGGTGCATTGCAGATCCGTCTAGGCTTGCGCCTGCTGTCACTGACGGGCGTGCGCACCAGCGAGCTGCGTCTGGCCACCCCGGATCAGTTCGACCTGCGGCGGGGGCCTATGGACGATTCCGCCCGAAGTGGTCAAACAGTTGCAGCTTGAAATGCGCAAGGAAGGCCGTCGTAACCAACAAACTACGCCTTACTCCGTGCCACTGTCCAGGCAGGCGAAGGACGTTGTTCGGCAGTTGCTGCAGTAGATTACGGCCGCCACAGAAATACGACCCTCAAGGCACCGCCGAAAAAACCGACCCCGTGATGCGCTCACTCAGCAATTCCAACGCACGGATACCTGCCAGTGAATTGCCAGAAGCGTTGAGCGCTGGCGACCAGACGCAGATGCTGTACCGCCCGGGGACCACTGCCACGATGCCACCGCCCACGCCACTCTTGCCCGGCAGGCCCACGCGATAGGCGAAATTGCCGGCTTCGTCGTACAGGCCGCTGGTGGCCATGATCGCGTTCACCTGCTGGGCCTGACGTGCGCTGAGCACGTGTTCACCGCTGTGGGGGCAATAGCCGCTGTTGGCCAGAAACGCAAAGCCCCGGGCCACGTCGACGCAGTTCATCGACAGCGCGCAGTGATGGAAGTAGCTGCTCAGCACGGCGTCCACGTCGTTATGAAAGTTACCAAACGCAGTCATCAGCCAGGCCATCGCGGCATTGCGCGCGCGGTGCTGGTATTCGGACTCGGCCACCACCGTGTCGCTGACGATGCGCGGGTTGCCAGCCAGGCGGCGAACGAAGTCGCGCATCGACAGGGCAGGGGTGGCGAAGCGTGACTGGTTGATGTCGCAGATGACCAGTGCGCCGGCATTGATGAACGGGTTGCGCGGACGACCCTTTTCCACCTCCAGCTGCACCAGCGAGTTGAAGGCCTGGCCCGAGGGCTCGTAGCCCAAGCGCGACCAGATGTCTTCGCCGCTATGGTTGATCGCCTGGACCAGGCTGAACACCTTGGAAATGCTCTGAATAGAGAAGGGCGTGTAGGCATCGCCTGCGCAGTGCAACTGGCCATCAAGGCCCTGCACTGCGATGCCAAGCTGGTTAGGGTCGACCTGGGCCAGGGCAGGGATGTATTGCGCGACCTGACCCTGGCTTAGCAGTGGGCGCACCTGGTCGAGAATCTCTTGCAGCATGTCTTGCATCGCGACGGCCTTGGGAAGGAGGAAGGATGGGTCTCAGACGCTGCGGCACGCCGTCAGGGCACGCCTTCTACCCACATGCCCTGGCCGAGCGTCGAAGCTTAGTGAGCCGAGTGCGGCAGTGGGGTCAGGCCGCTTTTCTCGATAGCGGCGTCCGCCTGGGCAGAGGCCATGTAATCAAGCAGCGCCTGGGCCGCCGCCCGGTGCTGGCTGTTGGCAACCACCGCACCCGAATACATCGTCATCTTTTGCCCCTCGGCCGGGATCAGCCCCACGATGTCGATGCCGGGCACCGGCTTAAGCTCGCTCAGCTGCTGGAACCCGATGGCTGCCTCACCGCGTGCGACCACCTTGCCGACGGGTTCGGCAGGGATCATATGGGCTTTGTGGGCGAAGCCTTCGCCCAGGTTCATGCTCGGGAACAGGGTCTTTGACAGGTAGACCCCGCTGGCGCTGTCGGAGTAGGCGACCGAAGGGCTATCCAGCAGCACCTGACGCAACTCGCCCATCGTGCCGATAGCCGGCTTGGGCTCGCCTTTGCGCACGGCCATGGCGATGAACGACTTGCCCAGGTCGATGCGGCTTGCCTGGTCGGCCTTGCCGTCGGCAACCAGCTTGTCCAACGCCGAGCCCACCATCAGCACCACATCGGCCGGCTCGCCACGTTTCAGCCGGTTCGGGATGGCTTGCGGGGTCTGGCCCATCGATGGCGCGGCAAGCACGTTCAGCTTTACCCCGTAGGTGTGTTCATAGGCAGGTGCAACGCCGCGGATGGCACCCATGATGCCGCCGGAGCTGAGCACGGTCAGCGTGGTGGCCTGGTCATGGGTGGGTTCTGCGGCAGAGCAGGCAAAGGTGGCGACCAGCAGTGCCGTGCAGGACAGCGTTTTCAGCATGGGATACTCCAGATAAAACGGGCAGCTTATTGGCAGCCTGGCCCGGCGCTAAATTAAGCGGCGTTAAGAATGTTTCATGCTCACCGGTTCGGCCATTTCTCCAGCAGGATCGACACGAACTTCTCTGCCGCCGGCGACAGCGAGGCGCCGCGGCGGTAGACCAGACCCAAGGTGCGGGTCACCTCCGGCTCGATCAACGGCACGCTTACCAGGGTCGGGTGGTCTGCACTGGGCATGGCCAGGCTAGGCATGGCCGAGACGCCAAGGCCGGCCTCGACCATGCCCAACGACGTGGACAGGTGCTGCACTTCGTAGAACCATTTCGGCCGCAGGTTCAGCCCGGCCAGGGCGTGGTCGAGCAGCATGCGGTTGCCGCTCAATCGACCCACGCCGATCAAACGGTAGTCGGCAAGCTCGGTCCAGGTCACCGCATCGCGGTTCGCTAGAGGGTGATCGCGCCGGCAGGCCAGCACGAAGTGCTCCTGCACCAACGACACGAACTCGATGTCCGGGTGCTGGCCGCTCATCATGTTGATGCCAAAATCGGCTTCACCCCGCAGCACGGCCTCCAGGCCATCATTGGCGCTCAGGTCCAACAGACGAATGCGGATCTTGGGGTATTGGTCGTTGTAGTCGCGGATCACCGACGGCAGGAAATAGAACGCTGCAGTCGGGATACAGGCCAGCGTCACCTGCCCGGTCTGACGCTCGGCCAACTCCCGGATACTGAGAATCGAATCCTCGAAGTCGTCCAGCAAGCGCCTGGCCTTGGGCAGAAAATCACGGCCCACGCTGGTCAGGCTGACGCGGCGCGTAGTGCGCTCCAGCAGCGACGTGCCCAGACCTTCTTCTAGCTTCTTGATCCGTCGACTCAGAGCCGGTTGGGACAGGTGTAATACCTCGGCAGCCTCGTGAAAGCTCCCAAGTTCGGCGATTTTGACGAAAGATCGTATGTCTTGAAGCTCATATTCCACCAGTCACCTCCTCACCAAAAATGCCTATTATTGTTTTGTGAAACGGAATAATCACTACGATATTTGCATTGGAATGATTTATCCATCCCTGTCACTCTTTTGCTCACGGCATCAATGATGTCCATTGATCAACAAGAGTGCGAAATCATGCAACGAATTCCTTGCGTACTCATGCGCGGCGGCACCTCCAAGGGGCCGTTTTTCCATGCGTGGGACTTGCCTGCCAATGTGGTCGAGCGCGATGAATTGCTCATCGACCTGATGGGGTCCGGTCATGAGCTGGAAATCGACGGTATCGGTGGCGGCAGCCCGCAGACCAGCAAGGTCGCGATCATCAGCCCGTCGCTGCATGCCGACGCCGACGTCGATTACCTGTTCGTGCAGGTGATGGTCGCCCAGCGCCGCGTGGACACTGCGCCCAACTGCGGCAACATGCTGTGCGCGGTCGGCCCCTTCGCCATCGAGCAGGGGCTGGTCAAGGGCCAGGAAGGCAAGACCTTGGTGCGCATCCGTAACCTGAACACTGGCACCTTCGTCAACTCGCTGGTGGAAACCCCAGGTGGCATCGTGCGCTATGAAGGGCGTACCGCCATCGATGGCGTGCCGGGCACCGCCGCGCCGGTGCACCTGACCTTCCTCGATGCGGTTGGCAGCAAGACCGGCAAGCTCTTTCCTACCGGGCAAGCCAAGGATGTGATCGATGGCGTGCCGATGACCTGTATCGACATGGCCATGCCCATGATGGTCATCCAGGCCAGTGACCTGGGCATGACCGGCGCCGAAACGCCCGACGAGCTCGACGCCAACGGCCCTCTGCTCAAGCGCCTTGAAGCGCTGCGGCTCAAAGCCGGCAAGGCCATGGGCCTGGGCGATGTCAGCGGCATGGTGATACCCAAGCCAGTGCTGGTGTCCAAGCCGCGCTACGACGGCACGCTCCAGGTGCGCTACTTCATGCCGCACAATTGCCACCGTGCCCTGGCGATCACGGGTGCTGTAGGGCTGGCCACTGCCTGTGTCAGCCCTGGCAGCGTCATTGTGGATCTGCTGGGTGAACACGCCCTGGAATTGAGCCAGGTTCGCCTTGAGCATCCAAGCGGTGGCATCGACGTCGCGTTGTCACGCAGCGGCGCCGATGGCAAGACCTTGCAAGCCTCGGTGGTACGTACTGCCCGGCGGCTGTTTTCAGGATTCGTCTACGCGCCTACCTTGCGCAGGTTGGCTGGCTAGCCACCTGCATGGATTGACCGCGGCACCTTGCAACAAGCGCATCCGCACAATATGAACAATGGGTGATGCCTCATGAAACTTGCCAAATCGCTGTACTTCCAGATCCTCTGCGCCGTCCTGCTGGGTGTAGTGGTCGGTCACTTCTGGGCGCAACAGGCCGTTGCGCTCAAACCTCTGGGCGATGCCTTCATCAAGCTGGTCAAGATGATGATCGCGCCCGTGGTGTTCTGCACCATCGTCACTGGTATAGCCGGCATGACCGACAAGCGCTCGCTCGGGCGCCTGATGAGCAAGACACTGCTGCTGTTCCTGGGGCTGACCATCGTCAGCCTGATCATCGGCCTGGCCGCGGTGTACCTGTTCAAGCCAGGGGTCGGCATGAACATCGACCCGGCCACCCTGAGCACCGAAGGGTTGACCCAGTTCACCGCCTCGGCCGCCAAGCTGGGCGTGGTGGACTTCTTCATGCACATCATCCCGGACACCTTCATGGGGGCGTTCAACAAGGGTGAAGTGCTGCCGGTGCTGTTCATCGCCGTGCTCAGCGGGTTCGCGCTGTCGTCCATGGGCGAGAAGGGCAAGCCGGTGCTGGATGTGCTGGAAGCGGTCTCGACCATGGTGTTCCGCATCTTCGGCTACCTCATGCGTTTCGCACCGGTCGGTGCGTTCGGGGCCCTGGCGTTCACGGTCGGGCAGTACGGGGTGACCTCGCTGGGGTCGCTCGCCAAGCTGATCGGCACGCTCTACATCGCCTGTGCGTTCTTCGTGCTGGTCGTGCTGGGCGGCATCTGCCGCGCCCATGGTTTCAGCCTGTGGAAGCTGCTGCGCTATTTCCGCGAAGAGTTCCTGGTGGTACTGGGCACTTCTTCCACGGAACCGGTGTTGCCGCGCATGCTGGAGAAGCTGGAAAAGCTTGGCTGCAAGAAGGGGGTCGTTGGCCTGGTACTGCCCACCGGCTACTCGTTCAACCTCGACGGCACGGCGATCTACTTGTCTTTGGCCGCCGTGTTCATTGCCCAGGCCTGCAACATCGACCTGAGCCTGGGCCAGGTGGTGACCATGCTGGCGATCATGCTGCTGTCGTCAAAAGGCGCAGCGGGCGTGACCGGCAGCGGCTTCGTGGCCTTGGCTTCGACCCTGACCGTTGTCCATGACATTCCGCTGGCAGGCCTGGCCCTGCTGATCGGTATCGACCGCTTCATGTCCGAAGCCCGCGCCCTCACGAGCCTTGCCAGCAATGCCGTGGCCACCGTGGTGGTGTCGATTTCCGAGAATGCGTGTGACAAGCAGGTTCTGCTCAGTCGCCTCAATGGCGAGCCTGTGGTCGAGCAGGCACCGGCCACGGTAGGCCCCGACGCCGCCTGGGTCGCCAAGCCAGGCCACCACGGCTAAGACGTCCGCTACACCCTGAACTCAAAACGCAGCAACCCGCGTGCAGGAACGCGCGCGGGTAGGGGGCTCGTCTGCGCCATCGGCGGCCCAACCCGGATAAAAACAAGAGAGAAAAGCCATGCTCGCACTCCTGGGCTTGATCATGGTGGTGACGTTCACCTACCTGATCATGAGCAAACGCCTGTCCCCGATCGTCGCCTTGACGGTCGTACCGATCGTCTTCGCGCTGGTGGGGGGCTTTGCGCCTGACCTTGGCAAGATGATGCTCGACGGGCTGAAAATGGTGGCCCCGTCGGCCGCCTTGCTGCTGTTCGCCATCCTGTTTTTCGGCTTGATGATCGATGCCGGCCTGTTCGACCCTCTGATCCGTAAGATCCTCAAGCGCGTCAACGGCGACCCCATCAAGATCGCCATTGGCACTGCATTGCTGTCGCTGCTGGTGGCACTGGACGGTGACGGTACCACCACCTACATGATCACCTGCGCCGCCATGCTGCCCTTGTACAAGCGCATCGGCATGAACCCGATGATCCTGGCAACGGTGTCGATGCTGTCGTTGAGCATCATGAGTGGCATGAGCCCCTGGGGCGGGCCTGCCACCCGTGCCATCGCAGCGCTTGGGCTCGATGCCACCGACTACTTCATTCCCATGCTGCCCACAGTGATCGGTGGGGCTGCCTGGGTGGTGTTCACCGCCTACTTGCTGGGGCGTGCCGAGCGACGCCGCATCGGCAACGTGGCCCTGGAGTCCGGCGGCGGCAATTGCTACATCAAGGAAATCCTGGGTGACACGCCCCACAAGCGTCCGCGTCTGGCCTACGTGAACCTGGTGCTGGTCATTGTGGTCATGACCGCACTGGTGCTGGGCCTGATGCACGCGGCGATCCTGTTCATGATCGGTTTCGTTGCCGCCTTGATGATCAACTACCCGCAACTGGAACTGCAGAAAGAACGCATCCTGGCCCATTCGGGCAACGCCATGACCGTGGTGCTGCTGGTGTTCGCCGCTGGTATCTTCGCCGGCATCTTCTCGGGCACCAAGATGGTCGATGCCCTGGCGCAAACCCTCGTGGACTGGATCCCGGAAGCCTGGAGCCACTGGTTCCCGCTGGTGGTGGCGCTGACCAGCATGCCGCTTACCTTCGTGCTGTCCAACGATGCGTACTATTTCGGGGTGGTGCCGATCCTGGCCAATGCTGCCGCCGCCTATGGCATCGACCCTGTTGAAATCGCCCGCGCCTCGGTGCTTGGTCAGCCGGTGCACTTGATGAGCCCGTTGGTCGCCTCGACCCTGCTGCTGGTGGGCATGGTGGACAAGGACATCGGCGACTTCCAGAAGGCCACGGTGAAGTGGGCAGTGCTCACTTCGCTGGTCATCACCGCCTTGGCGGTGTTGACCGGTGCGTTGTCGTTCTTCGTCTGAATGGTGCGGGCGCCAGGCGCCCGCCATCGCTGACACCCCAAAAACAACAATAGAGTACCGATCATGTCCTTGACCCTCGTGCGAGGGGCCACGTGTGGCCTGCTCTGCGGCTGCCTGCCTGTGGCCGGCGCTACTGGCTTCATCGATGACAGCAAGCTCAAGTTGCAAATGCGCAATGTCTATTTCAACGAAAACTTTCGCGACGAACAGGGCATGAGCCCCCGCGCCGCAGCCACCGCCAAGAGCGAGCGTACCGAGTGGGCGCAGGGCTTCTTGCTCGATTATCAGTCGGGTTACACCCCCGGTACCCTCGGCGTGGGGCTCGATGCACTGGGCTTGTTGGGCGTGCGCCTGGATTCGGGGCGTGGCCGCAGTGGCACGGGCCTGTTGCCTGTGCATGACGACGGCCGGGCCGCCGACGCGTTCGCCAGTGCGGGCGGTACCTTCAAGGCGCGTGTTGGCCAGAACGTCGTCAGGCATGGCACCTTGTTGCCCAAGACCCCAGTGCTGGTGCACAACGATGCTCGCTTGATGCCGCAAACCTACCAGGGTACGCAGGTCACCAGTGCCGCAATCGATAACCTGAACCTCACGGCAGGGCACCTGACCCGTTTCAAACAGCGCGATTCTTCGAACAGCACCGGCCTGTACCTGGACGGCTACAGTGGCGGCGAAGCCGGAGACTTCAGCTTTGCCGGCGCCGACTACACCGTCAGCAAACAGCTGCGCCTGAGCTACTATCACGGTCAGCTCGAGCATTTCTATCGTCAGGACTTCGCCGGGGTGATTCACGACCATGCGCTGGCTGGCGGTGTCCTGACCACGGACCTGCGCTATTTCAAAAGCAAAAGCACCGGTGCGGCCTACGGTGGCCCGATCGACAATGACATGCTCAGCGGGCAAATCGCCTACACGCATTCCGGCCACACGTTCGGTGCAGGTTATCAAGCGCTCAATGGCGAAGCGGGGCTGCCGTACATCAGCGGGGCGACGGTGTATTCATTCAGCAACGTGGGCATTGGCAAGTTCATCGAAGAAGATGAAAAGACCTGGATGGCGAGCTATGTCTACAATTTCGCAGCGGCCGGGGTGCCGGGGTTGACCTTCATGACCCGCTACCTGAGCGGCGATAACGGCCGTTCTGGCGCGGCGGGTCTGAGCGAGTGGGAGCGCGATGCAGAGCTTGCGTATGTCGTGCAATCAGGCCCCGCCAAAGGGCTTGGCGTTAAGCTGCGCAACTACGTGTACCGCTCGGACTTTGCGCGTGGCCGTGACAGCAATCGGCTGTACCTGACGTACGATATCGCGCTGTGGTGACGTCGCGAGCATCAAGATGCGTGCGCTGGCAACCGTTTCACGCCCACAGCCCCAGCATGATCAATACGGCCATGCCCAGCGCGGCAGCAAAGGAGCAACCACCCAGCGCCAGGGCAGCGCGACCCTTGCGATACCAGCCATCGCGGCCCAGGGCCAGTGCAGGCTCGTACAAGCTGCGCCAGCACAGCTCGGTGGCGTGGAACGCCTGCAGGTGGTTGGGCGAGGCGTCCAGCCAGCGACGAAAGTCGATACGCTCGCATGCGGTGACGTCCGGGCTCTGCAAACGCACATACCACTGTGCTGCCTGGCGCGTCGGGGCATCGGGGCGGGGCTGGACGGCGAGCAACGCCTGCACCATGAGACGCTCGACACTGCGTAGCGGCAAGCCAAGACGTGTGGCGACCCTGGCCTGGGCCAACTGATCGAGACGGCTTAGCAAAAACACCTGGCGCGCAGCGCGTGGCAGGCGCTTGAGTGCGAGCAGCAGGGCAGCATCGCTATCGGCAGCGTGCTTGGGTAAGGGCGTGGGGAGGCGCAAGAGCATGCGGGTCATGAGCAGTTCCTTGCTGAAGCGAGCATCTGGGAGAGCATCCGTGACGCTGAGCTTAAGCTGAACGAGATTGATTCTCAAGTGCTGAACCGGCAAACTTTTGTAATGGCCGTTCACCCTTGGAAACACTTTTGCTACCATCGCCGCCATCACGATCTTCATTAGCCTGAAGAGCCAAAAAAAAGACCCAGCAAAAAGCTGGGTCAAAAACCGTGATTAGCCTGATGAGGAGATAATCCGAGAGCGACCTAAGCTCCGGGTTATCCAGCGGATCTCGCGATCAGCTGAGTGCAATAATAATCGTTATCATTTGCCAGTCAAATGATTTTTTTATACATGACGGTAGAATACCTACCGCTGCGCTTCCTTGTCCCCCAAACCAGGGCCTTGGCTTCGCACGCCATGCGCCAACTTTGACCCCTCGCATTCTCCACTACCTGCCTCAAGCGGCGGGGTCTGCCGTGCGCTGGTGTTCCAGCAGCGCGCGAGCCATGTCCATCATGTGCATCAACGCAAACATCAGTTCTCGCTGGCTACCATGCTGGTGGGTGGCGGTTTCCTGGGCGGTTGCCGCCGCACAGCGCAGCAGGGCGATGGCGTGCTCCTGGGCTTGATCGCGTGTGACGCCCTCGTGAAGCGTCCAGATCCTGTTTTCGGGCGTGGGACGCGGCGGGTTGGGGTTCAGGTAATAATCAAGCGCGCGGCGGGCGGCTTCGCTGTCGAGATCTGTTTCGTCGTTTTTCGGATGTTTCATTGCGATACCTTCCAGGTTCTCGTCAAACACAATGAACTCAGAGCATAGGTCAATTTGTATTTTCTAGCGCCAAATAAATAATTCAGATTGTGTATTGCTGCTTCCAATACAGTCCGTATTGTTGCCGCTCATGGAAAACTGGAATGCATTTCTCAAGCGCTACAAGCGCGAACACAACCTCAGCCAGTTGAAACTGGCCGAGCGCCTGGGCATGACGCAGGGTGGGGTAGGGCACTGGCTTCGCGGCACGCGCCGCCCTACGTTGGAGACCATCAACGAAAAACTGGAAAAGCTCGGGCTGGTCTTTCTGGAGGCGCAGGTCATGGTGGTCGAGCGCGACCTCGTGCGTGAATCTCCCGGCAATTACGGCGCTGAGCCGCCTGTTTCCGCACAGGCCCTGCTTTATGCGAGCTTCCGCTTTCCAGTGCTCAAGTGGGCGGACTTGCAGGGCCCCTTGCCTGAAACCAGTGAGATACATGAGCAGACCGACTACATGCCTGCGGGCAATGCATTCTGGCTTGCCGTGGAAAACGACTCGATGAACGCCGCCAGCGGCAAGAGCGTGCCGGAAGGCATGCGCGTGCTGGTCGACACCGGCTTGCCAGCCGAGCCCGGCCGGTTGGTGATTGCCCGCCAGCCTGGCAAAGCGCCTGTGCTACGCCAGTTGGTCGAAGAAGGCGGTGACAAGATGCTCAAGCCGTTGAACACCCGTTACCCCACGGTGCTGTGCGAAACCGGCTGCGAGTTCCTGGGGGTGGTGGTGCGGGTACACGGCGCGTTCTGAGGCCACGTGGCCCGAGCGGTGAGGCAAGGGCCGCAGGCCGTCGGGCACCGCGACCCCGAGGCGCTCAAGATTCCAGCTCGACCAATGCTGCCCCTTCGCTGACCATGTCGCCTTCCTGGCACAACAAGGCTTTGACCGTGGTGGCCTTGGGGGCCCGAATGCTGTGCTCCATTTTCATGGCTTCCAGCACCACCAGCGGCGCACCCGCTTCTACCGCCTGGCCTACCTCTACCAAGACTCGCACGATGCTGCCGTTCATGGGAGCGGTCAGGCCGCCTTGGTGGGCAAGGTCGATGGCCGCTTCGGTAACCGGGTCGAATGCCTCGAAGGTGTGGAGCTCTCCGTCCCAGTGCAGATACAGGCTGGCGCCTCTGCGAATGGCCAGGTGGCGAGTGCGCAGGCCTGACTGCTCTCGCATCAGCCAATCGCCTTGCAGGGCCCACAGGCCTTGGGACGTCTGGTTGAGCGTAATGACCTGATCATGGCCGTTGCGGGCCAGATGCACAGTCGTCGAGGTGCCCGCCCCCAGGCGCAGCCCGTCTCGTTGGGCCCATGGGGAGTGGGGGTCATCCAAACGTGTGCGGGGCGGTTCGCTTTGCAACCACGCCTGGGCTGCAGCCTCCCAGCCCTCATCCGACAAGGCCTGCGCGGTGGGCAACAGCACATCCTGATGACGCGGGATGAAGCCGGTATCCAGCTCGGCTGCTGCGAATGCAGGATGGGCCAGGATGCGTCGAAGGAAGGCGATGTTGGTTTTGACACCGCCTACCGCGAACTCATCCAGCATGGCCAGCAAACGCAGGCGAGCCTGTTCCCGGTCTTCGCCCCAGGCGATCAGTTTGCCCAGCATCGGGTCGTAGAAGGGCGACACCGTATCGCCTTCGCTCACACCGCTGTCCACGCGCCGGCCTGCACCGCAAGCCGGTTCCCGGTACAGCGTCAGGGTGCCAGTGGCCGGCAAGAAGTCATTGGCAGGGTCTTCGGCGTACAGCCGCACTTCGATGGCATGACCGTTGAGCGGGACCTGGTCCTGAGTGATGGGCAGGGGCTCACCGCAGGCCACACGAATCTGCCAGGCCACCAAGTCCAGGCCGGTGATGGCCTCGGTGACGGGATGCTCCACTTGCAGGCGCGTGTTCATTTCCATGAAAAAGAACTCGCCACGGGCGTCGAGCAAGAACTCCACGGTGCCGGCCCCAACATAGCCAATCGCTTGGGCCGCCCGTACTGCCGCCTCGCCCATGGCGCGGCGCAGATTTGCCGAAAGGCCTGGGGCAGGGGCTTCCTCGACCACCTTCTGATGACGGCGCTGGATCGAGCAGTCGCGCTCGTTGAGGTACAGACAGTGACCGTGGCGATCGGCGAAAATCTGGATCTCCACATGGCGCGGCTTCAAGACGTACTTTTCCACCAGCATCCGCGCATCGCCAAATGATGACAGGGCTTCGCGTTGCGCCGACGCCAGGGCGTCGGCCAATTGGCTTTCGTCCTCGACCACCTTCATGCCCTTGCCACCACCCCCGGCGCTGGCCTTGAGCAAGACCGGGTAGCCCACGTGCCGGGCGGCTTGCCTGAAGGTCTCCAGGTCCTGTGCCTGGCCGTGATAGCCCGGCACCAGCGGCACGCCTGCGGCCTCCATCAAGGCCTTGGCTGCCGACTTGCTGCCCATGGCGTCGATGGCTGACGCTGGCGGGCCCAGAAACATCAAGCCAGCGGCTTCGACTGCGCGGGCAAAGTCTGCGTTTTCCGAAAGAAAGCCATAGCCCGGGTGAATGGCCTGGGCACCGCTGGCCTTGGCCGCCGCCACCAGCTTGTCGATTTGCAGGTAACTGTCTGCCGCCTTGTTGCCACCCAGGTCCACGCACACATCGGCTTCGCGGCTGTGCCGGGCATTACGGTCGATGGCGCTGTGCACGGCCACCGTGGTCAGGCCCATGGCCTTGGCGGTGCGCATCACCCTGCAGGCGATTTCGCCGCGGTTGGCCACCAGCAACGTTGTCAATGGCGGGCGGTTCATGGGTGTGGCTCCTTGTTTGCATTGGCTTGCCAGGCAGGTTGGCGTTTTTCCAGAAACGCCCGCAGGCCTTCCTGGCCCTCGGCGCTTACACGAATGCGCGCGATGGCGTTCTCACAATAACGACGCAGGCCGGGGCTCAAGGCACCGCCATCGACCTCGCGCAGCAGCTCCTTGGTCGCGCGCATCGCCTGGGGGCTGTTGGCTAAAAGGGTTTCAACCCACTGACCCACGTTGGCCTCCAATTGGCTGGCCGGGTACACCTCGGCCAACAACCCAAGCGCCTGCGCCTGCGCCCCGCTGAAGCGCTCTGCCGTAAGTGCATAACGGCGGGCTGCGCGCTCGCCGATGGCCTTGACCACGAAGGGGCTGATGACCGCCGGCGCCAGGCCAATGCGTACCTCCGACAGGCACAGCTGGGCGTCATCGGCGCCAATGGCCATGTCGCAGCAACTGATCAGGCCCAGGGCACCGCCGAATGCGGCGCCCTGAACCACCGCCAAGGTCGGCACCTTGATGCGGTGCAGTGCATACATCAACTCGCCCAGCTCGCGTGCGTCATCCAGGTTGGTGTTGAAGTCCAGCTGCGCCGACTGCTGCATCCACGCAAGGTCGGCCCCGGCACTGAAATGCCGCCCCCGCCCGCGCAGCAACACGAAGCGTACGCCCGCGTCATCGGCCAGCTGCCCCAGGGCAATGTTCAGCTCGCGGATCATCAAGGCATTGAAGGCGTTGTGCTTGTCCTCGCGGCTGAGCCACAAGGTGGCGAAGCCACGTGGGTCGTGGCTCACTTCTACCGTAGTGAAATCGCTCATGGGATCACATCCTGAATATGCCGAAGCGGCTCGGTTCGATCGGTGCGTTCAGCGCAGCGGACAAGGCCAGGCCCAGAACATCGCGGGTCTGCGCCGGGTCGATGACGCCGTCATCCCACAGGCGCGCGCTGGAATAGTAGGGGTGGCCCTGATGCTCGTACTGATCGAGGATCGGCTGCCTGAGCCTGGCCTCGTCCTCGGCGCCAAACGGCTCGCCGCTGCGCTCGCTCTGCTCGCGCTTGACCTGCACCAGCACGCCGGCAGCCTGTTCGGCGCCCATCACCCCGATGCGCGCATTGGGCCACATCCAGAGAAAGCGCGGGTCGTAGGCGCGCCCGCACATTCCGTAGTTACCGGCACCGAAACTGCCGCCAATGATGACCGTGAACTTGGGCACCTGCGCGCAGGCCACGGCTGTGACCAACTTGGCGCCATGCTTGGCGATGCCGCCTTCTTCGTACTTCTTGCCCACCATGAACCCCGTGATGTTCTGCAGGAACAGCAACGGGATACCGCGCTGGCAAGCCAGTTCGATGAAGTGCGCGCCTTTTTGCGCAGCCTCGGCAAACAGGATGCCGTTATTGGCCAGGATGGCGATCGGGTAGCCGTGCAGGTGAGCGAAACCGCACACCAGGGTCGTTCCGAACAGGGCCTTGAATTCATCGAAGACCGAGCCATCGACCAGCCGTGCGATGACTTCGCGTACATCGAAAGGCTGCTTGGCGTCAGCCGGAATCGCGCCGTAGAGCTCTTGCGCTGGATACAAGGGCGCAACCGGTGGCATGCATTGCACGGCGCCGAGCTTGCGCCAGTTGAGATTGGCCACGCAGCGCCTGGCCAGCGCCAGGGCATGCTCGTCATTGTCGGCGTAATAGTCGGCTACACCGCTGGTACGGCAATGTACATCGGCGCCGCCCAGCGCCTCGGCACTCACCACCTCGCCCGTGGCAGCCTTCACCAGCGGTGGACCGGCCAGGAAGATGGTGGCCTGCTGGCGCACCATGATCGCCTCGTCCGCCATCGCTGGCACATAGGCGCCGCCTGCGGTGCATGACCCCATTACCACGGCAATCTGGGCGATGCCCAGTGCGCTCATGTTGGCCTGGTTGAAGAAAATCCGCCCGAAGTGTTCACGGTCGGGAAA
The DNA here is from genome assembly GCF_000730565.1 of Pseudomonas fulva NBRC 16637 = DSM 17717. Classification (GTDB taxonomy): domain Bacteria; phylum Pseudomonadota; class Gammaproteobacteria; order Pseudomonadales; family Pseudomonadaceae; genus Aquipseudomonas; species Aquipseudomonas fulva. Next base: position 69,424 of record NZ_BBIQ01000002.1, read on the forward strand.
CACCTCGTCCTGACGCGGCAAGTTGGCGCCGCCCGAATCCACCAGGTAGATGCATGGGAGGCGGTTCTGCAAGGCGATGGTCTGCGCTCGCAGGTGCTTTTTCACCGTCAACGGGTAATAGGAGCCACCTTTGACCGTGGCGTCGTTGGCCACGATCATGCATTCCACGCCTTCCACGCGCCCGATCCCGGCGATCAGGCCGGCTGCCGGAACGTCTTCGCCATAGACCTGGTGTGCAGCCAACTGGCCGATCTCGAGAAAGGCAGAACCGGCATCGAGCAGACGGTCGATTCGCTCGCGGGGCAACAGTTTGCCTCGCGAGGTGTGCCGCTCCTGCGCCTTGGCGCCGCCGCCTTGGGCTACCTGGGCAAGCAGTTCACGCAGGTTGTCCACCTGGGCCTGCATGGCCGCCTGGCACTGGGCGAATTCGGGTGACCTGGGGTTCACTTGGGATTTCAGAATCATCATGACTCCTGGTGCAGTGGCGCGCCCTTGGCGCGGCCCTGCAAGGTTGGCCAGTGTGGCCACGGCTGGCGTGATGAGCCTGCCGTGGCGCCAGCGCGTTCAGCGGGTCTCGTTGAACAACTCGCGGCCGATCAGCATTCGGCGAATTTCGCTGGTGCCGGCGCCGATTTCGTACAGCTTGGCATCGCGCAACAAGCGACCTGCGGGGAATTCGTTGATGTAGCCGTTACCGCCAAGAATCTGGATCGCTTCCAAGGCCATCTGCGTGGCGCGCTCGGCGGTGTAGAGAATCACCCCGGCCGCATCCTTGCGCGTTGTCTCGCCGCGGTCGCAGGCCTGGGCCACGGCATACAGGTAGGCGCGGCTGGCATTGAGCTGGGTGTACATGTCGGCGACCTTGCCCTGGATCAGCTGGAACTCGCCGATGCTTTGCCCGAACTGCTTGCGGTCATGAATGTACGGCACCACCAGGTCCATGCAGCTCTGCATGATGCCGGTCGGGCCGCCGGATAGCACCACGCGCTCGTAGTCCAGGCCGCTCATCAACACCCGCACGCCGCCATTGAGTTGACCGAGGATGTTGTCCTGGGGCACGTGCACGTCATCGAAGAACAGCTCGCAGGTGTTCGAGCCACGCATGCCCAGTTTGTCGAACTTGTTGCTGCGGCTAAAGCCTGCCCACTCGCGCTCGACGATGAACGCAGTGATGCCATGGGGGCCCTTTTCCAGATCGGTCTTGGCGTAGATGACGTAGGTGTTGGCATCGGGTCCGTTGGTGATCCACGTCTTGCTGCCGTTGAGCACATAGTGGTCGCCGCGCTTGTCGGCGCGCAGTTTCATCGACACCACGTCCGACCCGGCATTGGGTTCGCTCATTGCCAGGGCGCCGACGTGCTCGCCGCTGACCAGCTTGGGCAGGTATTTGGCCTTTTGCGCGGGCGTGCCGTTACGGTTGATCTGGTTGACGCACAAATTGGAGTGGGCGCCGTAGGACAGCGCGACCGAGGCCGAGGCGCGGCTGATCTCCTCCATCGCCACCACGTGGGCGAGATAACCCAGGCCTGCGCCACCGTATTCTTCCGGCACGGTGATGCCGAGCAGGCCCATGTCGCCGAATTTGCGCCACATGTCGGCAGGGAACAGGTTGTCGTGGTCGATCTGCGCGGCGCGAGGGGCGAGCTCGGCGGCGGCGAAGGTGCGCACCTGGTCGCGAAGCATGTCGATGGTCTCGCCCAGGGCGAAGTTCAGGCTGGGGTAATGCATGCGGGGGCACCTTGTTGTTCTTGAAATGGGATCACGCCGCTAGCGGCAAGCTTACCTGGGTAGGCGGCTGACGCCGACAACGTGCGTTGCTGCCTATCACCTTTACGTAAACGTAAACCTGCGCCTGCTTTTTTGTCAATTTATCCATCACCTTTACGTAAACGTAAATCTGAGCCAAAGTGATTGGCGCGCGCTTGGCCCCTATCCAGAACAATCAAAAGAAGGGACGCACATGACTCAACCCAGCTATACCCGCGGTCGCCAGGATCGCCCTTTGCTTACCCAAACCATCGGTCAGGCCTTCGACGCTACAGTAGCGCGCCTGCACGAGCAGGAAGCGTTGGTGGCTCGGCACCAGCGCCTGCGCTACAGCTGGCGGCAACTGGCAGAGCAGGTTGAGTCGTGTGCTCGAGCGCTGATGGCCCTTGGGATCGAAACCGGTGACCGCGTGGGCATCTGGTCACCCAACTGCGCGCAATGGTGCATTCTCCAGGTGGCAACCGCCAAGTTGGGTGCCATCCTGGTCAACGTCAACCCGGCTTACCGTGTGGGCGAGCTTGAATACGTGCTGCGCCAGTCAGGGTGCAGTTGGCTGGTCTGTGCCGATGCGTTCAAGCATTCCGATTACCACGCCATGATCCAGGCCTTGGTGCCCGAATTGGCTACCGCCGCACCCGGTCAGGTCACCAGTGCCTCGCTGCCTGCCTTGCGCGGGGTGATAAGCCTGGCCAACGACCCGCCTGTTGGCTTCCTGCCGTGGGAGGCACTGGCCACTTGGGGCGCGTCCGTCAGCCGCGAGGCGTGCACCGCCCGGCAGAACAGCCTTCATTTCGACCAACCGGTGAACATTCAGTACACCTCCGGCACCACTGGCGCGCCCAAGGGCGCTACCCTCAGCCATTACAACATCCTGAACAACGGCTTCATGGTCGGCGCCAGCCTGGGCTTGACTGAACGCGACCGCATGGTGATCCCGGTGCCCCTGTACCACTGTTTCGGTATGGTCATGGGCAACCTGGGCTGCATCACCCATGGCACTACCATGATCTACCCAAGCGACGCCTTCGATGCCGAGTTGGCCTTGCGCGCCGTGGCCGAGGAACGTGGCACCATTCTGTACGGCGTGCCCACCATGTTCATTGCCATGCTCGACCATCCGGCTCGCCAGCATGTGGACCTGTCGTCCTTGCGCAGCGGCATCATGGCAGGCGCCACTTGCCCGATCGAGGTGATGCGCAGGGTCATCGACCAGATGCATATGGCCCAGGTGCAGATCGCCTATGGCATGACCGAAACCAGCCCGGTGTCTTTGCAAACCGGGCCGGATGACGTGCTGGAACTGCGCGTCACCACAGTGGGCCGTACCCAGCCGCAGCTGGAAAGCAAGATCATCGACCCGCAGGGCGGCACGGTTGCACGCGGTCAGACCGGTGAGCTGTGCACGCGCGGCTACAGCGTGATGCTGGGTTACTGGGATAACCCCCAGGCCACAGCCAGCGCCATCGACGCGGCCGGATGGATGCACACCGGTGACCTGGCGGTGATGGACGAGGCGGGGTATGTGCGTATCGTCGGGCGCAACAAGGACATGATCATTCGCGGTGGCGAGAACATCTACCCACGTGAAATAGAGGAGTTCTTCTATACCCACCCGGCGGTGGCCGATGCCCAGGTCATTGGTATCCCGTGCAGCCGCTATGGCGAGGACATCGTCGCCTGGATCAAGCTGCATCCGGGTCACCAGGCTACTGCAGAGGCACTGCAGGCCTGGTGCAAGTCCCGTATAGCCCACTACAAGGTGCCCCGCCATATTCGCTTCGTCGATGAATTTCCCATGACGGTGACGGGCAAGGTGCAGAAGTTCAAAATGCGAGAAATCAGCATGGCGGAACTGGGGCAGATCACCTAGATCCTTCAGTGATGTGCCCCAGGGGTGATCCCTCACCTCGATTGCGATGCTCGCCAAATTGCCTCGGCCAGTTGAGCGACAGATGTTATCGACTCAGGCTTGAAACCGAAATCGTAATCGTCCTTCATCTGGCCAATGGCGCGCCTGAAGGCGTCCTTGTCGAGTGTCTTCAGAACTGTCGCAGGATTAGTATCCTTGATGCCTGCCTCCTGGAGACACTCGATGACATAGGCTTCGTATTCATTTCGCTCGCTGTGGCTCATACCGTCAAGCGTCATATCCGTAACTCCTGAATCACAAAGGTGACTCATGATCGGAACAACGCGGCCGATGCGCCACTGGCAAAACTGACAGTTTTCGACTTCAGTCGCCCGCCTTTATCGGGGGTTCCTGGCTGGGTGGATCACCCACGGTTGGCGGGACCGTCGGCTGAATCGGCAGCTCATCCGGATCACGCTCAGGCTCCGGGGACGGGAGGTTGGGATCGTCAATGTTCGGATCGGGCGTTTCCGGGGGCGTTGGGAGCGTCATGGCCATGCCTCGTGGGGTTGAGTGAACCTGTCCTGCAGCGTTCGACCGCTGGTGCCGTGAATCAATTCATTTTTGAACCCAGACTCGGTCGCCGCGCTCTCAACCCTTACCGCCACCAGTCCCAGGGAGCAAGGCCTGATGTCTTTGAACGAGCCCTTCGAAAGCGTGCCCACGGCAAACGATCATCCGGAGCAGGTCATCAGCCTGTCCCAGGCCTTGATGGCACCGCGTATCGCCATCGAGGACACCCAGCCGGTGCTAGATGGCGGCGCCTTTGCCGCCAAGGCCATCAGCAATCAGCCGGTTTCGGTCAGCACCAAGGTATTCACTGACGGCCATGACCGCATGGCCGTGGTGTTGAACTGGCGTCAGGCCGGTAGCCGACGCATTCATTGTGTGCCCATGACCTCGCCTGGCAATGACCTGTGGCTGGCAGAATTTACCCCGACTGAAATCGGGCCGCATGTGTTCAGCATCGAAGCCTGGATCGATCCGTATGCCACGTACTGCTACGACCTGGAGAAGAAGTTCAATGCCGGTGTCGGCGTAAAGCTTGAGCTTGAGGAAGGGCGTTTGCTGCTGGGCAAGGGCATCGAATTGAGCAGCGGCGCTCTGCGCGAGCAATTACAGGCGCTGCAAGGCACCTTGCAAACGCTGCCTGAGGATGAACAAGTGGCCCTGCTGCTGGGCGCCGAGGCGTCGCAGATGATGGCTGCGGCCGAGCACCGCAGCTACCTGACTCGCAGTTGCGACTACCCGCTGGATGTGGACCGCCCGGCCGCGCAATTCGCCAGCTGGTATGAGCTGTTCCCCCGTTCGATCACCGATGATCCCCAGCGCCACGGTACCTTCAACGATGTGCACCAGCGCCTGCCGATGATTCGCGACATGGGCTTCGACGTGTTGTATTTCCCGCCCATCCACCCCATCGGCATGCAGCATAGAAAGGGCCGGAACAATGCTTTGCAGGCACAGCCGGGCGACCCTGGCAGCCCTTACGCAATTGGCAGTGCCGACGGTGGGCACGATGCGATCCACCCCGAACTCGGCACGCGTGAAGATTTCCGCCGCTTGGTATCGGCCGCAGCCCAGCATGGTCTGGAAATCGCCCTGGACTTCGCCATCCAATGCTCCCAGGACCACCCTTGGCTCCAAGCGCATCCAGGCTGGTTCAGCTGGCGCCCGGACGGGACCATCCGCTACGCCGAGAACCCGCCGAAAAAGTACCAGGACATCGTCAACGTCGATTTCTACGCACCCGATGCCGTACCTGGGCTGTGGATTGCACTGCGCGATGTGATCATCGGTTGGGTGGAGGAGGGCGTGAAGACGTTCCGGGTGGACAACCCGCATACCAAACCCCTGCCGTTCTGGCAGTGGCTGATCGCCAATGTACGCAGCCAATACCCGGACGTGTTGTTCCTGGCCGAGGCGTTCACCAAGCCCGCCATGATGGCGCGCTTGGGCAAGGTCGGCTATGCGCAGAGCTACACCTACTTCACCTGGCGCAACACCAAGCAGGAGCTGAGCGAGTATTTCGAAACGCTCAACCAGCCCCCATGGAGCCAGTGCTACCGGCCGAACTTCTTCGTCAACACCCCAGACATCAACCCGTTCTTCCTCCAGCAGAACGGCCGCGCAGGCTTCCTCATCCGGGCCGCGCTGGCCACCATGGGGTCGGGCTTGTGGGGCATGTATTCGGGGTTCGAGTTGTGCGAAGCGGCAGGGCTGCCGGGCAAGGAAGAGTACCTGGACTCGGAGAAGTACGAAATCCGCCCGCGTGACTTCACCCAGCCCGGCAACATCATTGCCGAGATCGCCCAGCTCAACCGTATCCGCCGGCAGAACCCGGCCTTGCAGAGCCACCTGGGCCTGACGCTGCTCAATTGCTGGAACGACAACATTCTGTATTTCGCCAAGCGCACGCCTGCGCGTGACAATTACATCCTCATCGCCGTCAGCCTCGACCCGCATAATGCCCAGGAAGCCCATTTCGAACTGCCATTGTGGGAGCTGGGCCTTGATGACGGTGCCGAGACGCACGGCGAGGACCTGATGAACGGTCATCGCTGGTCGTGGTACGGCAAGACCCAGTTCATGCGCATCGAGCCTTGGCACCAGCCTTTCGGTATCTGGCGAATCAGTAAAGTCAGCTGAGCCTGGCGGAGAGCGGGCCCGCCTGCTCTCTGACGGTTTTTTACCGATCAAGCATTCAGAGGAATGGTACATGGCCAAGCGTACCCGCCCGGCAGCCTTCATTGACGACCCGCTGTGGTACAAGGATGCGGTGATTTACCAGTTGCACATCAAGTCGTTCTTCGATGCCAACAATGACGGTATCGGTGACTTCGCCGGGTTGATCAGCAAGCTCGACTACATCGCCGACCTGGGCGTCAACACCTTGTGGCTGCTGCCGTTCTATCCCTCGCCCCGACGCGACGACGGCTACGATATCGCCGAGTACAAGGCAGTGCATCCAGACTACGGCACCCTCGCCGACGCCCGCCGCTTCATTGCCGAGGCGCACAAACGCGGGCTGCGGGTGATTACCGAACTGGTCATCAACCACACCAGCGACCAGCACCCGTGGTTTCAACGTGCCCGCCATGCCAAGCGTGGCAGCAAGGCCCGCGACTTCTACGTGTGGTCCGATGACGACCACAAGTACGACGGCACCCGCATCATCTTCCTCGATACCGAGAAATCCAACTGGACCTGGGACCCGGTGGCAGGCCAGTACTTCTGGCACCGCTTCTACTCCCATCAGCCGGATTTGAATTTCGACAATCCGCAGGTGCTCAAGGCCGTGATCGGCGTGATGCGCTTCTGGCTGGACCTGGGTGTCGATGGCTTGCGGCTTGACGCCATCCCGTACCTGATCGAGCGCGACGGTACCAACAACGAGAACCTGCCCGAAACCCATGATGTGCTCAAGGCGATCCGGGCCGAGATCGATGCCAATTACCCTGATCGCATGTTGCTCGCCGAGGCCAACCAGTGGCCGGAGGATACCCGTCCTTACTTTGGCGAAGGCGACGGGGACGAATGCCACATGGCGTTCCATTTTCCGCTGATGCCACGCATGTACATGGCGCTTGCCATGGAAGATCGCTTTCCCATCACCGACATCCTGCGCCAGACCCCGGAGATTCCGGCCAACTGCCAGTGGGCCATCTTCCTGCGCAACCACGATGAGCTGACCCTGGAGATGGTCACCGACCGCGAGCGCGACTACCTCTGGAACTACTACGCCGAGGACCGCCGCGCCCGGATCAACCTAGGCATCCGGCGCCGCCTGGCGCCGCTGCTGCAACGCGACCGGCGCAGGATCGAGCTGCTCACCAGCCTGCTGCTCTCGATGCCAGGTACGCCAACGCTGTACTACGGCGATGAGCTGGGCATGGGCGACAACATCTACCTGGGCGATCGCGACGGCGTGCGCACGCCCATGCAGTGGTCGCCTGACCGCAACGGCGGGTTCTCCCGGGCCGACCCGCAGCGGCTGGTGCTGCCACCGATCATGGACCCGCTCTATGGCTACCAGACGGTCAACGTCGAAGCACAGAGCCACGATCCTCATTCATTGCTGAACTGGACTCGTCGCCTGCTCGCCGTGCGCAAGCAGCAAAAAGCCTTCGGCCGTGGCACGCTGCGCACGCTGACACCCAGCAACCGACGCATCCTTGCCTACATCCGGGAATTCACCGACGCCGATGGCCACACCGAGGTGATTCTCTGTGTCGCCAACGTATCCCGGGCGGCCCAGGCTGCGGAACTGGATTTGTCCCAGTACGCCGACAAGGTCCCCGTGGAAATGATCGGCGGCAGCGCCTTCCCGCCCATCGGGCAGTTGCCGTTCCTGCTGACCTTGCCGCCTTATGGCTTCTACTGGTTCGTGCTGGCTGCCCACGACCGCATGCCCAGCTGGCACAACCAGCCTACTGAGGGGTTACCGGAATTGACCACATTAGTGCTACGCAAACGTCTTGAAGAGCTGCTCGAGTCGCCTTCACGCGACGCCTTGCAGTCCACCATACTGCCCCAGTATTTGCCCAAGCGACGCTGGTTCGCGGGTAAGGAAGGGCCTGTCGATCAGGTCGACCTGAGCTATGGTGTGCGCATGGCCACGGCCGGTATGCCCGTGCTGTTCAGTGAAATCGAAGTGACCAGCGACGGGGTGACCAGCCGCTACCAGCTGCCGTTCGGCTTACTGCCCGAAGAGCAAATCAGCACGGCTCTGCCGCAGCAGTTGGCCTTGTCGCGCGTGCGACGGGCCAATGAGGTGGGCCTGATCACCGATGCCTTCGTCCTCGAACCCTTCATTCGCGCGGTGCTCAAGGCCTGCCAGGGGGGCGTGCGCCTGACCTGCGGGAACGATCAGGGCGAACTGCATTTCAATCACACCGAGCAGCTGGCTGGCCTGGCACTGGGCGATGACAGCTCGGTGCGCTACCTGAGCGCCGAGCAGTCCAACAGTTCGGTAGTGGTGGGCGATTCGGTGGTGCTCAAGTTGATCCGGCGGGTCAACGCAGGCATTCACCCAGAGCTTGAAATGAGCGCTTATCTCACCGCTGCGGGCTTCGCCAATATCTCGCCGTTGCTGGCCTGGGTCAGTCGCGAGGATGCCCAAGGCGCGCCACACCTGTTGATGATTGCCCAGGGCTATCTGAGTAATCAGGGCGATGCCTGGGCCTGGTCCCAGAACACCTTGGAGCGCGCTATTCGCGACCAGATGCAGCCCTCCAGTGCCGAAGGCGAACCCCATACCGACGCGGTCAGCGAACTGCGCGACTTCGCTTCTTTGCTGGGTCAGCGCCTGGGCGAGATGCACCTGATGCTCGCCGCCCCTACCCAGGACCAGGCCTTCGCGCCTTATCCCAGCACTGACGCTGACAGCGAGCGGTGGAGTGCGCAGATCAGCACGGAGCTGACCCACGCGCTGGATCTGCTGGTGCAGCACCGTGACAAACTCGACCCTGAAAGCCAGGCGTTGGTCGATGACTTGCAGCAGCAGCGCGACGGGCTCGCCCAACGCGTGGCAGAACTTGCACGGCAGGCGCAGGGTGGGCTGTTGATGCGCGTGCATGGCGACCTTCACCTGGGCCAAGTGCTGGTGGTGCAAGGCGATGCCTACCTGATCGACTTTGAGGGGGAACCGTCCCGACCACTGGAAGAGCGCCGGGCCAAGCACAGCCCGTACAAAGATGTCAGCGGTGTGTTGCGCTCTTTCGACTATGCTGCTGCGATGATCCTGCGCAGCGCGTCTACGATGGACCTTTCCGAGCCGGCGCGACAAGCTCGGCAGCGGGTGGCACGACAGTACCTTCACCAGTCCCGGCATGCGTTCATCGAGGCTTATGGCCTGGCCACCGCGGCCATGCCCCACGCCTGGGAGCAAGCCGAAGGCGAGCGTGCGGCACTTGAGCTGTTCTGCCTGGAAAAAGCGGCATACGAAATAACTTATGAAGCCGAAAATCGTCCAAGCTGGCTGGCCGTGCCTTTGCATGGCCTGCATGGACTGATCAGTACCTGGGGAGAGTCAGAATGAACGTTTCAACGCGTGAAAACGGCGGGCTTGGGCAAAGGGACCTGGATGCCCTGGCGCGCGCCGAGCACGCCGATCCTTTTGCGGTACTGGGGCCTCACACCGATCCAGCAGGGGGCATGACCATTCGTGCCTACCTGCCCAATGCCCTGGGCGCCCGCGTGCTGGCGCGCGACGACCAGCGCGTGCTGGCCGACATGCGGCCAGGTGCATTGCCTGGCTTGTTCACCGCGCACCTGAACGAAGCGCATCCCTATCAGTTGCACATCAACTGGGCCGGCGGCGAGCAAGTCACGGAAGACCCCTACAGCTTCGGCCCGCAACTGGGCGACATCGACCTGCACCTGTTCGCCGAGGGCAATCACCGGGACCTGGCAGGGCGCTTCGGTGCCCAACCGGCACAGGTCGACGGAGTGGATGGGGTGTGCTTTTCGGTCTGGGCACCCAATGCGCGCCGGGTATCGGTCGTGGGCGAGTTCAACAACTGGGACGGCCGTCGGCACCCGATGCGCCTGCGCCACGGTGCCGGTGTCTGGGAGCTGTTCATTCCACGTCTGGGTGTGGGTGAAACCTACAAGTTCGAGGTGCTGGGCAAGGACGGGATCCTGCCGCTCAAAGCAGACCCGTTGGCCCGTGCTACCGAGTTGCCGCCCAGCACCGCGTCCAAGGTGGCGGGGGCGCTTGGGCATGAATGGCGCGATCAGCAGTGGATGGACGAGCGCGCCCAGCGCCACGCCTATACCGCCCCATTGTCCATCTACGAGCTGCACCCAGGGTCGTGGCGCTGCGAACTGGATGAAGCCGGCGAAGTGGGGCGTTTCTACAATTGGCGCGAGTTGGCCGAGCGCCTGGTGCCTTACGTGCAGGAGCTGGGCTTCACCCATATCGAGCTGCTGCCGATCATGGAACACCCATTCGGCGGCTCGTGGGGCTACCAGCCGCTCTCGATGTTCGCCCCCACGTCGCGCTACGGCACGGCAGAGGACTTTGCCGCCTTCATCGACGCCTGCCACCAGGCCCGCATCGGCGTGATCCTGGACTGGGTGCCGGCGCATTTCCCTACGGACGAACACGGCCTGGCGCGCTTTGACGGCACGGCCCTCTACGAGTACGACAACCCGTTCGAAGGCTATCACCAGGACTGGAACACGCTGATCTACAACCTCGGGCGTAACGAGGTGCGGGGCTTCATGATGGCCTCGGCGCTTCACTGGCTCAAACATTTCCACATCGACGGGCTGCGGGTAGATGCCGTGGCATCGATGCTGTACCGCGACTACTCACGCAAGGCCGGAGAGTGGGTACCCAACCGCCACGGCGGGCGTGAGAACCTGGAAGCCATCGACTTCATCCGCCACCTCAACGGCGTGGCGGCGCATGAAGCGCCGGGTGCCTTGATCATTGCCGAGGAATCGACTGCCTGGCCTGGCGTGAGCAAGCCAACCGAAGAGGGTGGCCTGGGCTTCCACTACAAGTGGAACATGGGCTGGATGCATGACTCGCTCAGCTACATCCAGAACGACCCGGTGCACCGTACGCATCACCACAACGAGATGAGCTTCAGCCTGGTGTACGCCTACTCTGAGCACTTCATCCTGCCCATTTCCCATGACGAGGTGGTGCACGGCAAGCGCTCGTTGATCGACAAGATGCCGGGCGATCGCTGGCAGAAGTTCGCCAACCTGCGTGCTTACCTGGCCTTCATGTGGATGCACCCTGGCAAGAAATTGCTGTTCATGGGCTGCGAGTTCGGCCAATGGCGCGAATGGAACCATGATCACCAGTTGGACTGGTACCTGCTGCAGTATCCCGAGCACCAGGGCGTACAGCGCCTGGTAGGCGACCTGAACCGCCTGTACCGTGACGTGCCGGCCCTGCATGAGCAGGACTGCAAGCCCGAAGGCTTCCAGTGGTTGATCGGGGATGACGCGCAGAACAGCGTATTCGCCTGGCTGCGGTGGAGCAGCGCGGGTGAGCCGGTGCTTGTGGTTGCCAACTTCACCCCGGTGGTGCGCGAGGCTTACCGCATCGGTGTGCCGTTCGGGGAACAATGGCAGGAACTGCTCAACAGCGATGCTGAAGCCTATGCGGGCTCCAATGTGGGCAACATGGGCGCGGTCGCCACGCAGCAGACCCCTTGCCATGGTCAGCCCTTGTCGCTGACGCTGAACCTTCCGCCGCTGGCGATACTGGTACTCAAGCCAGTCTGATCGCCAACCACCCGCGGGCGTCCTGCCCGCGGGTGAATTCAGGGCCCTGTTAGGCTGTCATGGACGCGATGTGGCAGAAAAGCATTCTTTGAATGAGCGGCCTTGGTACCCTACGCGCACTTGATCATCTGACCATCGTGAGCCATGGGTCGGTCAACCCGGCAATCGTTTTGAACGTGGTTTGCGCAGGCACAAGCGGCGATGGTTGACCTACCAGAAAAAGCCCGCCGGTCAATCCCTGGCTGGGATTGCCCGACGGGCTAGGAACGATCACGTCACGCGTTGCGCGTGACGTACCGCGTTTGCCATCACTCTTCGCTATGTTGCAGCACCATCAGAGCTACCGAGCGCCCGGTCAGGTCAAATGAGCTGTCGAAGGGCAGGTCCTTGGGTTTGCGCAGTTGTGGCTGGTCTGTATCCATCACGCAGCTCCAGTGTTCGCCCTCTGGAACGCTTGGCAGCTTGAACGGCACGGTGTCGTGGTGGGCGTTGACGATCAGCAACACGGTGGACTCCGAACCTGGACGGGCAATGCCACTGACCTGAGCACGGCCGTCGATCAGCATGCCCAGGCAACGACCATTGGGGTCTTCCCACTGTTCAACGCTCATCTCGTTGCCATCCGGCGCCAGCCAGGTGACGTCCTTGACGCCGATCGCCTCGTTGTAATCGCCCACCAGGAAGCTGGAGCGGCGCAGCACCGGATATTTCTGGCGCAGGCGGGTCAGGCGCTTGACGAACGCCAGCAGCGCCTGGCCTTCTTCATCCAGGTCCCAGTTCACCCAACCGATTTCGCTGTCCTGGCAGTAGGCATTGTTGTTGCCATGCTGAGTGCGGCTGAATTCATCGCCGGCAACGATCATTGGCGTGCCTTGGGCAAACAACAGGGTCGCGAAGAAGTTACGCATCTGCCGCATGCGCAGGGCATTGATTTCCGCGTCTTCGGTGGGGCCTTCGGCCCCGCAGTTCCAGGACAGGTTATTGCTGGTCCCGTCCTGGTTGTTTTCGTCGTTGTCCTCGTTGTGCTTCTCGTTGTACGACACCAGGTCGCGCAAGGTGAAGCCGTCGTGGGCAGTGATGAAGTTGACCGACGAATACGGCCTGCGACCACGGTTGTTGAACATGTCGCCAGAGCCGGTCATGCGTGCGGCGAAATCGGCCAGTTGGCCCTCGTCGCCCTTCCAGAAGGCGCGCACGGTGTCACGGAAGCGGTCGTTCCACTCAGCCCAGCCGGGTGCGAAATTGCCCACCTGGTAACCACCCGGGCCACAGTCCCATGGCTCGGCAATCAACTTGACCTGACGCAGCAGCGGGTCCTGGCGGCAGGCCACCAGGAAGCTGTGACGCTCACTGTAGCCTTCGTGGTAGCGACCCAGAATGGTCGCCAGGTCGAAGCGGAAGCCGTCGACATGCATCTCGCCTGCCCAGTAACGCAGCGAATCGGTCACCAGCTGCAGGACGCACGGATGGCTCAGGTCCAAGGTGTTGCCGGTGCCCGAGTCGTTGATGTAGTAACGTTTCTGGTCGGGCATCAGGCGGTAATACGAGGCGTTGTCGATGCCGCGCATGGAAAGCGTCGGGCCCATCTCGTTGCCTTCGGCGGTGTGGTTGTAGACCACATCGAGGATCAGCTCCAGGCCCGCGTCGTGCAGGTGCGCCACCATCTCCTTGAATTCGGCGATCTTGCCGCTGGCCAGGTAGCTTGGGTGCGGCGCGAAGAACGCGATGGTGTTGTAGCCCCAATAGTTGTTCAGACCTTTGTCGAGCAGGTGCTGATCGTTGACGAAGGCATGGATGGGCAGCAGCTCGATGCTGGAAACGCCCAGGTCCTTGATGTGCTTTAGCAGCTCGTCGTTGGCCAGGCCTGCGAAGGTGCCTTGCAGGTTCTCAGGCACGGCCGGGTGGCGCTTGCTGATGCCCTTGGTGTGGGCCTCGTACACGACGGTCTGGTCCCACGGGGTTTGCACACGGTTGTCCCGGCCCCAGGTGAATGCGGGGTCGATGACCTTGCACTTGGGCACGAAGGGGGCGCTGTCGCGCTCGTCGAACGACAGGTCACCGTCTGGGTGGCCAATGGTGTAGCCAAACAGCGCCTCGGACCATTTCAGCTCGCCGACCAACTGCTTGGCATACGGGTCGATCAGCAGCTTGTTGGGGTTGAAGCGGTGGCCGTTCTCCGGCTCGTAAGGGCCATGTACGCGGTAGCCGTAGATCAGACCCGGATGCGCGTCAGGCAGGTAACCATGGTAGATCTCGTCGGTGTATTCAGGCAGCTCGATCCGTTCGAGCTCTTTCTCGCCGGTGGCGTCGAAGACGCACAGCTCGACCTTGGTGGCGTTCGCCGAAAAGATGGCGAAGTTCACGCCCAGGCCGTCCCAGGTGGCGCCGAGGGGGTAGGGTAAGCCTTCGCGAATGCGCGACGGTGCAACGGAGCGGGTTTTCTTTGCGGTGCGCGGGCTCATGGCAATCCTCGAATGGCCTTGTCTGGAAAATAAGGTTAAGTACTACAACGGCCCTGGCGTCATCAGGCCTGGCAACCGAGGGGCTCGGTGCCAGTGCGGCGTTGAAGACGGCAGGGCCGTGGATGGTTCAGCTAGCGGTCGGCTTTTTCGGTGCGCGTGGCTTCTTCGAAGCCGCAGGCTTCACCCCTGGCAGTGCAGCGACCTTGGGATCAGCTGGCGGCTTGGGTGCAGCAGCGGCTTTGGGCTTGGCAGGCGCCTTGGGCTTGGCGGGTGACTTGGCTTTGGCCCCCGGAGCCTTGGCCTCGGCTTCTGCCAGTTTGCGGGCCATGTCCCAGTGACGTTCTTCCTCACCGTGTGGCTTACCTTCCGACTCCCAGATCTGGTAGGCAAACTCGCGTATGCGTTTATCATCGACACTCATATGACGCTCCTGAATGCTAGTTATCTTCGATCAACAGATTGACTGGAAAGTCCGACAGCACAGCACAAACCATCAACTCTCTTACAGGGCTGACAACGGCCCCGCCGAAAAGTCCAGTCGAATTGGCAGGTGAGAAGTCGAACGGCAATATGACCCGGGTATCTTCCCAGTTCTGGGCAGGGACGTGAGGGCTCTGCGCAGCCCCCAGCAGACCGCTGGCCAGGCGCGGCGCGACGATGACGGCGCGTTGGGTGTCGCCCAGGCGGGCGAAGGCGACGACCTTGTCGGCATGGCGTCCCTTGACGGTCAATGGCAGGTAGCTGCCCCGGCGGAACAGCTCTGGGTTGGCCATGCGGCAGTCCAGTACGCGGGCCACCAGCGCCTGCTTGACCCGGCCGTCGTGCCAGTGGCTTAGCAGCGCGTCGAGCGGCGCGCCTTCTGCCAAGGTGCTGCGTCGAGCGGGGTAGTCGACGGGTCGGCGGTTGTCCGGGTCCACCAGGCTGAAGTCCCAGTATTCGTTGCCCTGATAGAGATCAGGCACCCCTGGCACGGTCATGCGCATGAACGCCTGCACCAGGCTGTTGAGCGCTCCCGGGCAACTGATCAGCTGCGCCGCATCGGCGATGGAGGTACGCAGGGGCAGGGCATCGGCCTCCAGCAGCAACCCTTCCAGATAGCGAGCACAGCCCTTTTCGTAGGCTTCGTTGGGTGCGTTCCAACTGCTGCGCAGCTTGGCCTCGCGCAACGCCTTCTGTTGCCACTGAGCGACACGTTCGGCGAACTGCTTCAAGCCTTGGGCGTCATCGACGGCCAAGCCCAAGGGCCAGGTGCCCAGTAGGGTCTGGAGCAGCAGCATTTCATCCCCAGGGCTTGGCGCCATGCCATCCTCCAGCTGTGCGCGCAACGGCGCTGCCAGCTCGTGCCAGTGCGCCATGCGGCTGGCCAGCCAGGGGCCGCGTTCGCTCAGCACAGCCAGGCGAGCGCGTGTGTCTTCACCGCGCTTGTGGTCGTGGGTGGCGGTAGCCAGCAGGTTGTCCGGGAAGTCCCGCAGGCGTCGCTGGGCCTCGTTGTGGAAGTGCTCAAGCGGTGCGCTGAAGCGTTCGGCTTCAAAGCCCACATCGTTGCGCGAGAGCAACCTGGCGCTGCGGTAGAACGCGGTATCTTCGACGGCCTTGGCCGCGCTGGGGGCGGTCAATTGCTGGAAGCGTACGCAGGCGTGGCGCAGTTGCTTGCGGGTACGACCCGGTGGCAGCTGGCGCCAACCTTCGCCGCCCAGCCATTTTTCCAGTTGCTCGAGCAATGGCCAGTCGGCCTCGCTCAGGTCCTGGCGCGCATCGGCCAGGGCTTGCTGGAAGAATGCCTCGTCCTCGGCCGGGCGGCCGCAGGCATTGAAGTAAGTGCGGTAAACCGGGTAGTGCGCCACCAGTGCCTGCAAGGCGCGACGAATGGCGCCCAAGGACAGATCGCGGGTCATCAGGTCGTTTCGCGCGACTTGCAGCAGGGCTTGCGCCACCGACTCGCAATCACCTGCCAGGCTGGCATTGAGCACCAGATGGCGCGCCAGGCGTACTTCTTCGGTGAACGCGGGGCGCTCGCTGACCGTCGACCACAGTTCGGTCAGCGGGGCCTCACCGGCCGGATCGTGCTGCAACAACGACACCTGGTTCATGAACTCGTAGCCGGTGGTGCCATCAGTGAGCCAGTCGCGGTGCAGATGCTCATCGACGCCGAGGATCTTCTCGACGTAGATGGGGAAGTGCTCCACGTCAGCGTCCAGCGGGCGGCTGGCCATCAGGCTGTCCACGCGCCGGCGCAGCTTGCGGCAATAACCGCGTGGGTCTGCCAGGCCGTCGATGTGGTCGATGCGCAGGCCATCGACCAGGCCGCGTTCGATCAACTCGAACAGCTTGGCGTGGGTGGCTTCGAACACCACCGGGCGCTCGACCCGCAAACCGCCCAGCTCATTGATGTCGAAAAAGCGCCGCCAGTTGATGTCGTCGGCAGCGGTGCGCCAGCTGGCCAAGCGGTAGGTCTGGCGTTCCAGCAACAGGTGCAGGCGCTTGAAGCCGGCCTCGCTGCGGCTGTCGAATGCCACCAGGGCCGACGCCAGGTCGGCGCCTTCGCGCACGCGACGAGCCAGTTCGGCCTGCAGCGGTGCGGCATCGTCAAGCGGGGTGGCCGACTCGGCCAGGGCGGTGAACTGTTCGGCCAGGCTGGTCAGCGTCGGGTCAGCGCTTAGGGCCAGCACCCAGCCGTAGTCGACCGGGCAGATCGGGAAGCGGTGCTCATAATGAGCGATTTGTAGCACCCCATGGTCGGCGTCGAATTCCAGGGGAATCTGGCCTTCTTTTAGCGCTACCCCGTAATCGCTGCCCAGGAACGGCAGCAGCAATTGACCGGCCAGTAGCGGGTCGGTGGAATGCCACTGGATATCGAAGAACTCCGCATATGGGCTGCGACGGCCCCATGCCAACAAACTCTGCCACCAGGGATTGTCGGCGCCGCCTACGGCCATGTGGTTGGACACGGTGTCCACGATCAGGCCCATGCCGTGCTGGCGCAGCGCCTTGACCAGGCGCTCCAGGGCCGCTTCGCCGCCCAGTTCCGGGTTGACCTGCGTGGGGTCGACGACGTCGTAACCGTGGCGTGAACCTGCTCGGGCCTTGAGTATCGGCGAGGCGTACAGGTGGCTGATGCCCAGTTGAGCAAAGTAGGGGACCAGCGGTAGAGCATGGTCTAAGGTAAAGTCGCTGTGGAACTGCAGGCGCAGGGTCGCAGTGAGCGGTTTCATCGGTCGCGCTCCCACGCCTGCTCGCGCGCTTGCGCCAACACTTCCAGGCGCCGTGCGGCATCCTCGTTGTCAAGCATGTGGCTTGCCGGTTCGGCAAAACGGCGGCGCCAGTTGGGATGCCCTTCGGTGGTGCCGGGCATGTTCGGCTGTTCTTCCAGACCCAGCAGGTCTTCAAGCGGGACCAGCACCAGCGGAGCTTTGGTGTAGCCTACATAACCAATAGCGGCATCGATCACGGCAGTGTCGTCCTTCAGCGGGCCATAGTGGGTTTCAAGCGTGCGGCGCAAGCCTTCGTGTTCTTTGCGGCGGTCATCGCGCCATTGCTGTTCGGTGGACTCATCAATCAGGCCCAGTCGCCGGCTCCACTCCACGTCCCGGTTTTGCAACCAACCCGCCACGGTCGCCAGGTCATGGGTGCCGGTGGTCGCCAAGGCATCGTCGGGCCACTGAAGCTGAGGGGTGAACTGGCCTCGGGGCGCCTGCTCGAAGGGCAGCACGCGCATGCCCAGGATGTTTTTCTGCGCCAAGGCCTCGCGTAGCCCGTCCGGTACCGTGCCCAGGTCTTCACCCAGGATGATTGCGCCGTGGCGGCTGGATTCGAGCGCCAGCAAGCGAAGCATGTCTTCGAGCGGGTAATACAGGTAGGCGCCTTCATTGGGCTTGCCACCACGCGGGATCAGCCAAAGCCGTTGCAAACCCATCACATGATCGATGCGCAGGCCACCGGCATGGGCCAGGTTGGCACGCAGCATCTCGATGAACGCGCGATAGCCGTTGCGCTTGAGCCCTTCGGGAGAGAACCCGCAGATGCCCCAGTCCTGGCCTGAGCGATTGAGGATGTCAGGTGGCGCGCCAACGGTGAGGTTGGCCAGCAGTTCGTCCTGACGGCTCCAGGCTTGGCTGCCGGCGCCATCGGCGCCAACGGCGAGGTCGGCAATCAGGCCGACTACCATGCCGCTGCCTTTGGCTGCCTCTTGAGCGCGCTGCAGGCTGCGCTCGGTCAGCCATTGGCAGAAGGCGTGAAACTCTACCCTGGCCGGATAACTTTCGGCCAAGGCGCGGACTTCGGTTCCGAAGGGGTCGCGCCACGCCTCTGGCCAGTTGCGCCAATCAGCCCCATGGCCTTTGTCGACCGCCTCGGCTTGCAGCACTTCAAAACGGCAATGGTGCTCCAGTGCCTCGCCTGCGGCCTGGCGATAGCTCTCGAAATCGGCGCGTTGCGGGTGATCGCCTTGGCTGAAGTGCTGGTAGAGCGCGTCCAGCAGCTTGTAGCGCGCATCGGCTGCGCGCGGCCAGTCCACCAAAGCCGCTTGCTCGAGCGAGGTCAGGGTCTGTTCCAGGTGGCAGGCCTCGACAGCCAGGCGCACGGTGCGTTCACCCAGAATGGCCGCCGGGCTTGCGTAAAGCGTATTGAGCAGCAGCCTGCTCGAAGGCGAGTAGGGGCTGTAATGTTGTTGATCGAAGGCCGACAAAGCATGGATAGGGCTGATCGCCACCGCATCGGCGCCCCGTTCGGCCGCACTGCGTACCAGCTGCTCGAGGGCCATGCAGTCACCGTAACCACCATCGCCGGGGCGGCGCAGGCTGTAGAGCTGCGCCGACAAGCCCCAGCAGCGCGCAGGTGCCGCCTCGACCAGGTCATGCAACGACGGGCAACCAGGCGGTGCGACCGCGAGCGTAAAGCGATGCTGCGCCACTTCCAGTTGGTGATAGCCGACTGGAAAATCACCTGGCAGGTGGGCCTGGGCATCAAGCTGCAAGTCGATGTGACTGCCATCTTCCAACTGACCACACACCGGGGCCTGCGCTGGGAAATACCGCGAGAGGTCGAGCGGCTTGCCCTGGTCGGCAGTGAGCAGGGGCGGGACGTGCTGGGCGTCATCGCTGTGCTCAAGCCTGGATAGACTGTCTTGTAGTTGCGCGTCGCCACCAGCCGGATGGCCCAGGGCTTCGAGGAGTTTGCGCAGTACCTCGTCGGTCACTTGCTGCGGTTTGTTGTTGGCATCCACCCAGTTTCGGGCAAGGCCCGCCCGTTGAGCGAGCCGGTGAAGCAGGGAATCGCTCATGGCATCTCCTGGTTTGGGGGTAGCAGGGTGACCACACAGCTGAAGGGCGAAAGCGTCGAGCCGGCGTGCGCCTTGTCGCCGCTGTCGAAAAGGCAGGTGCCTGCAGGCGCAGCCGCCAGGTGCTGCGCCTGGTCGCCCAGGTTCAGGTCGATGCGCAAGGTACTGCCATCCCCCAGCTGCCAGCGTGCAGTCAGCGCCTTGTCAGCCAATACCTCGGCGCCCAGGGAACGGGTGCCAGGCAGGCGCGGGACCAGGTGCTGGCGGCGCGTAGTGAGCAGCTGCTGGTACAGCCCATGCCAGCCGGCAATCACATCCTGCGGGTCAGGCCTGGAGGCGTGGAACGTCTGCTCGGCGTTCGGGTCGGGAATACGCGCACGCTTTTCGGGGTCGGCGAAGGCGGCAAAATGCTCGAATTCACCGCGCCGGCCTTCGCGCACCGCGTCGGCGAGCTCATCATGAAAGTCGGTGAAGAACAGGAAGGGTGCACGGCTGCCGTCGTCATCGCCCATGAACAGCAAAGGAATCATCGGGCTCAGCAACAATAGCCCGGTTGCCGCGCGCAGGGCCGCGGGCGATGTCAACCGGGTTAGACGCTCGCCCATGGCGCGGTTGCCGATCTGGTCATGGTTCTGCAGAAACAGCACGAAGGCGCTTGGCGGCAGGTGGCCGCTGGGTTCGCCGCGTGGTTCGCCATGGCGGTTGAGCTGGCCCTGGAAGACGAAGCCCTCGCCAAGGCAGCGCGCCAGCTTGCCGATCGGGTCATCCTTGTAGTCTTCGTAGTAGCCTTCGGTTTCATCGGTCAGCAACACGTGAAGCGCATTGTGGCCATCGTCGTTCCACTGTGCGTCGAAGCCTTGTTCGAGCAAGAACGCCTGGTTGTGCTCGTTTTCCAGCACCAGCCACACGTGTCGGCCCGGCTCGACGGTCTCGCGCACACGCTTGGCCAGTTCCTTGAGGAAGTCAGGCTGATCGATGGCATGCACCGCATCCAGACGCAAGCCGTCGATCCGGTAATCGCAGATCCACATCAGGGCGTTCTGGATGAAATATTCACGCACCTCGGGCCGGCGGAAGTCGATGGCGGCACCCCAGGGGGTCTGACGGTCTTCGCGAAAGAACGAGCTGGCGTACTCATGCAGGAAGTTGCCATCGGGGCCGAAGTGGTTGTAGACCACATCGAGCATCACCATCAGCCCGTGGCCATGCGCCTGGTCCACCAGGCTGCACAGTTGCTCGGGTGTACCGTAGTTGTGCTGCGCTGCATAAGGCAGCACGCCGTCGTACCCCCAGTTGCGGGTGCCCGGGAATTGGCTGATCGGCATCAATTCAATGGCGGTAATGCCGGTCGAGGCAATACGGTGCAAATGGCTCGACACACCTTCATAGCCACCCAGTACGCCCACATGCAGCTCCTGGATCACCGCCTCGTGCCAGGGGCGGCCTTGCCAGGGATGCTGCCAGGTGTAGCCGGCCAGGTCCACGACTTGGCTGGGGCCGTGGACGCCCTCGGGTTGAAAGCGCGATGCGGGGTCGGCAACGCGAAGCTCGCCATTGATGCAGTAGCGGTACAGGTCCCCTGGCTTGGCAGGGGCGGTGCCAATGAACCAGCCATCGTCATCGTCATCGGGAACGAGGTCGACGGCGTCCTGGTGCTGCAATTCCAAACTCACGCTGCGCGCGTCGGGTGCCCAGAGGGCGAAGCGCGCCGACGTGGCGTCCTCAACATGTGCGCCATGCCTTTGCATCTTCGACCTCTCTTCAGTAATGAGCCAATTGAACTTGCTTGACCAGGTCTTCGTACAAGCGTGCGTAGGGTTCCACCGCTTGGCACCAGTTGAATGGCTGGGTCATGGACAGGCAACGCATGGCATTGAGCAGGTCTTTCTTCTGGTAGATGTAGAACGCCCGGCTGAGCGCCTCGCGGTAGCTTTCTACCGTCGACTCGTCGAACAGGAAACCTGTCACGCCGTTCTCGATGGTATCGGCCAGCCCGCCGGTCTTGCGTGCAACGGGCAGCGAGCCGAAGCGCTGGGCGTACATCTGGCTCAGACCACATGGCTCGTAGCGCGAAGGCATCAGCAGGAAGTCGCTGCCAGCGAACATGCGGCGTGCGTCGGTTTCGTTGAAGCCGATGCGGACACCCACACGGCCGGGATGACGCAGGGCCAGTTCGCGCATGGCTTGCTCTTCTTCAGGCTCGCCACGACCAATGATTGCAATTTGGCCGCCTTGCTCGACGATGTACTCGGCAACGCCCAGGGTCAGGTCCAGCCCTTTCTGGTAGACCAGGCGCGAGACCACGGCGAACAACGGGCCCTCGGAGGGGTCCAGCTGGAACAGCTCGCGCACTGCCTGTGCATTGCGCGCCTTGCCCTCCCAGTCGTTGATGCTGAAATTGTGCTGCAGGTGCTTGTCGGTCGCTGCATCCCAGCTTTCGTCAATGCCGTTCGGAATGCCGCCCAATAGCCCCTGTTGCGCCTTGCTGGCCAGGAAACCGTCCAGGCCGCAGCCGAATTCGGGGGTGGTGATTTCCTGGGCGTAGGTGGCACTGACCGTGGTGATATGGCTGGAGTAGGCCAGGCCAGCTTTCAGGAAGGAGAGCTTGCCGTAGAACTCCATGCCTTCCTGCTGCATGGCATGGTCGGGTATGGCCAGTTCCGGGCTGCAGCCACGGCTGTAGACACCCTGGTAGGCCAGGTTGTGAATGGTGAACAGGGTCGGGGTGCTCAAGCCGCGCCAGTGCATGTACGCAGGCGCCAGGCCCGCTGGCCAGTCATGGGCATGCACCATTTCCGGTTTCCAATGGATCATGCCTTCACCGGCTGCGATTTCTGCAGCCGCCAGGCCCAGGCGGGCGAAACGGATATGGTTGTCCGGCCAGTCGCGACCGTTTTCTGCTGCGTAAGGCGTGCCGGGACGCTGGTAGAGCTCTGGGCAGATCAACACGTAGATCACCAGCCCGTCGGGCAAGTCCATCCGGCCGATCTTGCAAGGGGGCAAGGCTGCATGGCCGCCCAGCTCACCGACGATGTGGATGGGGTTGTCGCTTTCCACCACCTGCGGGTAACCCGGGATCAGCACACGCACGTCGTGCAGGTGGGCAAGGGCGCGAGGCAACGCCGCGGAGACGTCGCCCAAACCACCGGTCTTCACCAAGTCAGCGATTTCCGAGGTGACGAAAAGGATCTTGCGTTTGTTCGGGTTGTTCTGGCGCTGGGCGCCAGGTGCCTTGCCTGTCTTGGCGAGCTCCGGGGTGAGCGGTTCGCGATGTTCCGATGTAAAGGTAGCTACTTGAGTCGCGACAGCGGCACTGATCATTCTTTCTCTCCGTCCCTAAGCTTGGCCGGGCACTGATAAACCGCGGCGGTCTTTCGTGTTGATTCTCTCTTTGCGAATTCTGCGTACTGCAATCCTTGCCCCCGAGTCGTGCGCACAGGCACAGCGCATTTGGCATTCCGGCCAAAAGGCGAGTGGACTGGTTGGGGTGGGCGGGCCGTGCGTGGGAATAACCCATTTCATCTGGCCTGCTTAGTTCCTGACCTGCCGGCTTTCCTTAAAGTTCGACTTTTTTTCCGTTGCTCTTCCAATGAGCAAATGGCGGGCCGGAACTTGAGTGTAGGCGAGAAATATTACAAATGTGACCGAACGGTCATCCCAGGCGGCCACCGTGCTAGACGCAAACGTTGGCATCAACTCGCCGAGCACTCAGGGCGCTTTTATTGCACGCCGGCGAGAGGCGACGAGCGGCGCTGTGTGTATTGCTTTGCACCTTAACGGTGCGACCCGTGCTGTATGACGGGGCCTTGATCGATCGAGCGCTGTTAAATTGATCTTGCGCACCCTGAATGGCAGATAGCGCGGCGTCTCGTCCCCAATAAACCAACATGAACACACCGCCCGTCGCTGAACCCTCATGCCGTCCACTGGACTAACCTGAAAGGCGAAACGTCGTCACTCATTCCAGAAGGGGAGCACCTGCTCATGCAATTGGGAATCGTCGGGCTGGGCCGCATGGGCGGCAACATCGCAAGGCGGCTTATGCTCGCTGGCCATCACACCGTGGTGCATGACCGCAACGCACAAGCCGTTACTGCTCTGGAGGGCGAAGGCAGCGTCGGGGCGGCTGACCTGGCTGCACTGATCGAGAAACTCCAGGCGCCTCGTGCCGTCTGGGTCATGCTTCCCGCCGGGGCGCCTACCGAGCAGACCATTGCCCAGCTGGCTGACTTGCTGGAACCTGGCGATTCGATCATCGACGGTGGTAATACTTTCTACAAAGACGACATGCGCCGCGCCGCAGAACTGGCCCAGCGTGGGCTTCACTACCTGGATGTCGGTACCTCAGGCGGGGTATGGGGCCTGGAACGCGGTTACTGCATGATGATCGGCGGGGAAAAGGACGTGTTCGAACGTCTGGAGCCCCTGTTTGCAGCACTCGCACCCGGTGTCGGGGACATCCCGCGCACCCACGGACGCACCGGAGAACCACAGCGTGCCGAGCATGGCTATATCCATGCCGGCCCGCCGGGTGCCGGGCACTACGTGAAGATGGTGCACAACGGCATCGAATACGGCTTGATGCAGGCTTACGCCGAAGGCTTCGACCTGCTGCGCAGCAAAGGCGGTGACGAGCTGCCCGAGGACCAGCGCTTTGACCTGAACGTGGCCGAGATCGCCGAAGTGTGGCGCCGTGGCAGCGTGGTCACGTCCTGGCTGCTGGACCTGACCGCCGACGCGCTGGTGGCCGACCCTCAGTTGGCCCAGTTCAGCGGCTCGGTGTCGGACAGCGGGGAAGGGCGCTGGACCATCGACGCGGCTGTCGAGCAGGCAGTGCCAGTACCGGTGCTGTCCAGTGCGCTGTTCGCGCGTTTCCGTTCGCGCCAACAACAAGGCACGTATGGCGACAAGATTCTCTCGGCCATGCGCCTTGGGTTCGGTGGGCACGTTGAGAAGAAACCTGAATGAGTAAAAAACCGGTAACGCCCGCTGCTCCACCCTGTACCTTGTTTCTGTTCGGCGCCAATGGCGACTTGGTCAAGCGACTGCTGATGCCTGCGCTCTACAACCTCAGCCGTGATGGCCTGCTCGATCGGGACCTGCGCATCGTGGGTGTCGACCACAATGCTGTCAGCGCCGAGGAATTTGCTGAACGTTTGCATGCGTTCATGGCCGAGCGCGACAAAGGTGGCGAGGGTGCTCCAGCGAACCTGGACGAAAAGCTCTGGGCCAGCCTTGCCAAGCGCCTGGACTATCAGACCGGGGACTTTCTCGACGCGGCGACTTATGAGGCGATCGCCCAGCGCATCGACAAGACCAGCCATGGCAACGCCATTTTCTACCTGGCGACCTCCCCACGGTTCTTCCCCGAAGTGGCCAAGCGCCTCGGGGAAGCCGGGTTGCTGGACGAATCGGGCGGCGGGTTTCGCCGGGTGGTCATCGAGAAACCGTTCGGACACGACCTTGCCAGCGCCGAGGCGCTCAACGCCTGCCTGCTGAACGTGATGGGCGAGCGTCAGATTTACCGGATCGACCATTTCCTGGGCAAGGAAACCGTCCAGAACATCCTGGTCAGCCGTTTCTCCAACGGGCTGTTCGAGTCGTTCTGGAACAATCATTACATCGACCATGTGCAGATCACCGCCGCTGAAACCGTAGGGGTCGAAACCCGTGGTGCGTTCTATGACAGCACCGGTGCAATGCGCGACATGGTGCCCAATCATCTGTTCCAGCTGCTGGCGATGGTGGCCATGGAGCCGCCTGCAGCGTTTGCCGCCGACGCGGTTCGCGGGGAGAAAGCCAAGGTGATCGGCGCGATCCGCCCGTGGTCGACCAAGATGGCATTGAAGAACTCGGTTCGCGGCCAATATGTAGCCGGCACCCTGGGCGGGAAGCACGTGCCGGGTTACCGCCAGGAAAGCAAGGTGGAACCTGACAGCCAGACCGAAACGTTCGTGGCCATGAAGATCATGATCGACAACTGGCGCTGGGCCGGTGTGCCCTTTTACCTGCGCACCGGTAAGCGCATGAGCGTGCGCGATACGGAAATCGCCATCTGCTTCAAGCCGGCGCCGTATGCCCAGTTCCGAGAGTCCGCGTTGCAAAGGCCCAAGCCCAATTACCTGAAGATCCAGATCCAGCCCAACGAAGGCATGTGGTTCGACCTTCAGGCCAAGCGGCCAGGGCCGGAACTGGTGATGGAGAATGTCGAGCTGGGTTTCGCCTACAAAGACTTCTTCAAGATGACCCCGGCCACCGGTTACGAAACCTTGATCTACGACTGCCTGACAGGCGACCAGACGTTGTTTCAGCGTGCCGACAACATCGAGAACGGCTGGCGCGCCGTCCAGCCGTTTCTCGATGCCTGGGCCCAGGGCGGGGAAGTGCACGACTACGAGGCCGGCCAGGATGGCCCGGAGGCGGGCAACGAGCTGCTGGCCCGGGACAAGCGCGAGTGGCACCGGCTGGGTTGACGTTGCACCGTTTCGATCCGATCGCGTGGTGCCGGGCCTGTCCGCGAAAGCGGGTCCGGCACCATTGACGCACTGAATTCCAGGAGTATCGATGCCTGCCCATATTGAAGATTATGCCCTGCTGGGCAACTGCCGCAGTGCAGCCCTGGTTAGCAGCGACGGCTCACTCGACTGGCTGTGCCTGCCGCGTTTCGATGCGCCAGCGGTATTCGCGGCCTTGCTGGGTAACGAGGAAAATGGGCGTTGGCGCCTGGCGCCCTCGGACCCCGTGACAGAGCGCACCCGGCGCTACCTGGACGACACGCTGGTGCTTGAAACCGTCTGGGTCACGGCCTCGGGAAAGGCGCGGGTGCTGGATTTCATGCCCTTGGGTGACGAGAACGCGGTCGTGCGCATTGTCGAAGGGCTTTCGGGCCAGACCACGTTTGAAATGGACCTGGTGATGCGCTTTGACTACGGGCGCAGCGTCCCTTGGGTAGAGCGGCTCGACCCGCTGACCCTCAGCGCGGTAGCAGGCCCGGACCGCTTGATCCTGTCCTCGACCGTGGCCCCCCATGCTCGCGATCATCACACGGTGGCGCGTATGCGGGTAGGCGAGGGCGAGCGGCATGTGTTCAGCTTGCGTCATCACCCTTCGCACCTGGCGGTTCCCGCCGAACAGGACGTCGATGCCTGCCTCAAGGCCACCGTGGATCAGTGGCAGGCCTTTGCAGCCAAGTGCCCGGACGTGGGACCGTACACGGCCTTGGTCCGCCGCTCGCTGCTGGTGCTCAAGGCCATGACCTATGCGCCCACGGGCGGGATCGTGGCGGCGGTGACGACCTCGCTACCCGAGCGCGTGGGCGGTGAGCGTAACTGGGACTACCGCTTCTGCTGGCTGCGCGATGCCACCATGACCTTGCTGGCCTTCATGAACCTGGGATACTTCGAAGAAGCCCAGGCCTGGCGTGAATGGCTGCTGCGTTCGGTGGCGGGCAACCCGGAGCAGATGCAGATCATGTACGGCCTGGCCGGTGAGCGTGACCTTCAGGAGTACACGTTGCCCTGGTTGGCCGGTTACGAGCACTCCCAGCCTGTGCGGGTGGGCAACGCAGCCGCCGCGCAAACACAGCTGGATATCTATGGTGAACTGGCCGACGCCATGAGCCAGGCAATCCGTGGTGGCCTGCCCAGGCATCCGCGCAGTGCCGCGATCAGCCGGGTGATCATGCCGTACCTGGAAAGCATCTGGCGTGAGCCTGATGAAGGCATCTGGGAAGTACGCGGTGGTCGGCAGCACTTCGTACACTCCAAGGTCATGGCCTGGGTGGCGTTCGACCGCGCTGCGGGGCTTGCCGAAACCACCGAGGAGGACCGTGAACGCGGCCTTCACTACCGGCAGGTCGCTGATCAGATCCACCGGGAAGTGTGCGAGCAGGGGCTCGATGCTCAGGGCCAGCACTTCGTGCAGGCCTACGGCTCTTGCGAGATGGATGCCAGCCTGCTGCACATCGCGTTGACCGGCTTCTTGCCGGCCCACGACCCGCGGTTTCTGCGAACCCTGGCCCAGATCGAAAAGCGCCTGTTGCACAACGGCCTGTTGCTGCGCTACGACACCGACAGCTGCACCGATGGCCTGACGGCAGGCGAGGGGACATTCCTGGTGTGCTCCTTCTGGCTGGCCGACGTGTACGTGCTGCTAGGACGCCAGACCGAAGCGCACGCGCTGTATCAACGGCTGACCGAGCTGTGCAACGATGTGGGCCTGCTGGCCGAGCAGTACGATCCGGTAGGCAAGCGCATGCTGGGTAACTTCCCGCAGGCGTTCAGCCATATCGGCATCATCAATACCGCGCTCAACCTGCACCGTGCGCAATGCCCTGCGCGCGTGCGCGCCAGCGCCTGAAGCCTGGTAGCCGGCGCTTGCGCCGGCTCATGGTTTCGCTACGCAAGCGGAGTAGACTACGGAACATTTCCGAGAGCACGGAGCGTTCATGGGTATTCGCGGTAGGGATCGTCAGATCGACAACATCGAGTTCAACGTCAGCGACATCGCGCGCAGCAAAGCATTCTACGCAGCGGTGTTCGGCTGGAAGTTCACCGATTACGGGCCAGCCTACACCGAGTTCAGCGACGGCCGGCTGACGGGTGGTTTCACTACAGGTGAGCCCGTGCGGCCAGGAGGGCCTCTGGTCATTCTCTATGCAGATGACTTGCAGGTCACCCAGCGACGGGTGCAAGCAGCGGGCGGCACCGTCAGCAGGGCAGTGTTCGCGTTTCCGGGCGGTCGCCGTTTTCATTTCACCGATCCGGATGGGTTCGAGTTGGCCGTGTGGACGGCCGACGCCTGATGGCCAGCCACAAGATTGAAATCCGTCGTCGCAACGTCGAAAAGATTCTGCAGGCTGCCGAACGCGTATTCGCCGAGAAGGGCTTCGCTGCCACTTCCATGGGCGATATCGCCGAACAGGCGCAGCTGCCGCGCTCGAATCTTCACTACTACTTCAAGACCAAGGACGACCTGTTTCGAGCGGTGCTGCAGGACTTGCTCGAAGTCTGGAAGCAAGACGCGTTGAGCTTCGAGCACTTCGATGACCCTCGCGTCGTGCTGACCAGTTATATCCGCGCGAAGATGGCACACTCCCGTTCACGGCCGCTGGGCTCGAAAATCTGGGCCGAGGAGATGCTGCACGGTGCGCCGGTGCTCAAAGCGGACCTGGATGAGAGCCTGGTGCCCTGGGCCAGGCTAAAGGAGGCGAAGATCCGCCGCTGGGTGGAGGAGGGGCGCATTCTGCCGGTGCAGCCGTCGGCGCTGCTGTACATGATATGGGCATCGACCCAGCATTATGCCGACTTCGGTTACCAGGTGGCCTTGCTCAACGAAGGCGAGCCGCTGTCCGACCGAGACTTCGAAAACGCTGTGCAGACGGTCACCCGTGTAATCCTGCGAGGTATTGGGTTAGAGCCTTGAGGCGTCAGACGGCTGTTGACTGCCACCGGCAGAGGGCGTGCAGCGGTCCCGGCGCACGATGATGCGGGGAGTATAGACCCTGGGGCCGCTGGGCGGCCCCAGGATTTGAGCCGTGAATCATAAACATCAGGGCCCATGTGCGCCCCACCGCGACGGATCCGGCGTCTGGCGAAACCGCGCCTGCATCCACACTCTCTACCCTCAGCCAACCTCCCGATACGGGTTGCGCGGGTCCTGCGTCCAGTTCAGGTACGGCTTGCCGGTGTCTTGTGCCACCATCTCGATGCAGTCTTCAACGGGACAGGTGATCTGGCATAGATTGCAGCCTACGCATTCCTCTTCGATCACGCTGTAGGCATGGGTACCGTCGGCCTTCACCGTACTGGCGATGGCCTGGTGGGAGGTATCCTCGCAGGCGATATGACACCGGCCGCAACCAATGCAAGCGTGCTGATCGATGTGCGCAATGGACTGGTAGTTGATGTCCAGGTACTTCCAGTCAGTGGTGTGACCGACCGCCTGGCCTCTGAAGTCTTCAAGACGGGCATGCCCATGCTGGTCCATCCAACGTGCAAGGCCGTCCTTCATGTCCTCGACGATGCGAAAGCCATGCAGCATGGCGGCGGTGCAGACTTGAACCGCGCCGCTGCCTAGAGCCACGAACTCGGCAGCATCACGCCAATTGCCGATACCGCCAATCCCGCAGATCGGCAAGCCCTGGGTGGCGGGGTCGCGGGCGATCTCCGCAACCATGTTCAGGGCGATGGGTTTGACGGCGGAGCCGCAGTAACCGCCGTGCGTGCTTTGGTCGCCGACAATTGGGTGGGCCACCATGCGGTCCAGGTCCACGCTGGTGATGGAGTTGATGGTGTTGATCAGCGATACCGCATCAGCGCCGCCTCGATGCGCTGCTCGAGCCGACTGGCGAATGTCGGTGATGTTGGGGGTGAGCTTTACGATCACCGGCAGTGAGCAGTGGGTCTTGCACCAGCGGGTGACCATCTCCACATACTCAGGCACCTGGCCCACCGCCGCCCCCATGCCCCGCTCGGGCATCCCGTGGGGGCAGCCGAAGTTCAGTTCGATTCCATCGGCCCCTGTGGCTTCTACCAGTGGCAGGATGAATTTCCACGATGCCTCCTCGCACGGCACCATCAGCGACACGATCAGTGCACGGTCCGGCCAGTCCTTCTTGACCTGAGTGATCTCCCGCAGGTTGATTTCCAGTGATCGATCGGTGATCAACTCGATGTTGTTGATGCCCTGAACCAGGCGATTGGCGCCGAAGTGCGCCGAATATCGCGATGACACGTTCACCGCTGCTGGGTCTTCCCCCAGTGTTTTCCAGACCACGCCACCCCAACCCGCTTCGAAGGCGCGTACCACGTTGTAGGCCTTGTCGGTGGGCGGGGCCGAGGCCAGCCAGAAGGGATTGGGGGCGCGAATGCCGGCGAAGACGATAGACAAGTCAGCCATTTACGCGGCCTCCACGTTGAGCATGAGTTGGGCATGGATGGCCTGGGCAGCTACCTTGCCATGTTGTACGGCCTGCACGGTGAGGTCCTGGCCCAGGGCGGTGCAGTCACCGCCGGCATACACGCCCGGCAGGCTGGTCTGCATGCACGCATCGACGCGAATGCGCTCGCCGTCGCGCGCCAGCTGCGCGGCGACCGGGTCCGCCACGCTTTGGTCTTCGAAGCGCTGCCCGATGGCCTTGAAGATCGCGTCGGCAGCCAGTTCGAAGGTTTCTCCAGTGTCGCCCAGGCGACCGTCTACCATTGCGGTGCGAGCGAAGCGCATGCCGCGTACCTTGCCATCGTCGCTCAGCAGTACGGCGTCGGGGCGCGCCCAGGTATGCAGACGCACCTGGTTGGCCTTGGCGATGGCTTGCTCGTGGCCCGTGGCGCCCATGTCGGACGCCCCACGGCGATACACCAGGTTGACGTCGCGCGCCCCCAGTCGGCTCATCTGCACGGCCATGTCGATCGCCGTGTTTCCGGCGCCGATCACCAGGCAACGGTCGGCCAAGGGCAACCGACTCAGGTCATCGGCCTGGCGCAGTTCGCGGATGTAGTCGGTGGCAGCCAGCACGCCAGGTGCCTGTTCATCGGGCAGGCCCAGTTGCCGCACGGCACTGAGCCCAAGGCCGAGAAAGACGGCATCGTACTGATCCCGCAGGTCACCGAGCCCCAGGTCGCTGCCCAGGCGCTGGCCATAGCGGATCTCGATGCCCCCGATGCCCAGCAAAAACGCCACTTCACGTTGGGCGAAATCATCAACCAACTTATAGCGGGCGATACCGTACTCGTTCAGGCCACCCGGTTTCTCACTGGCTTCGAAGACGACCACATCGTGCCCGTGCATGGCCAGACGATGTGCACAAGACAAGCCCGCCGGGCCGGCGCCGACCACTGCGATGCGCTTGCCGGTAGCCGGGGAGCGCTGGAAGGGGTGTTCGCTGAACTGGGCGTTGTCCAAGGCATAGCGTTGCAATTGGCCAATCAGCACCGGCGCGCATTCCTGCGCGTTGTTGCGCACGCAGGCCTGTTCGCAGAGGATTTCGGTGGGGCAGACACGGGCACAACTGCCACCGAGGATGTTGGCCGACAGGATCCGTTCAGCAGCGCCTTGCAGGTTGTCATCACTGATGCGGCGGATGAAGGACGGAATGTCGATGTCGCTGGGGCAGGCATTGATACACGGGGCATCGTAGCAGTACAGGCAGCGCGCGCTCTCCACGGCGGCCTGGCGCGCGGTCAGGGGTGGGACCAGGTCGCTGAAATGCTCGGCCAACTGGTCGCTGCCGGCCCTTGGGCGGGGCAAATGGTTCAGTGCGTCTATCACGGTGGTAGCCTCTCTTTCTTGTCGTGGGCTTGAAAAGTGGGGCGCGGGCAGCCCCGATCACCGGCACGCCGGCCCCCGCGCACGGTGTCGGCCTGAGGGGTCGGTGTTGCAGTGAAAGCCGGTCGATCAGTGTCAGCGGCTAGCGGGGCACGGGGGTGGCCCGGTGGTGTTCTGCCCGACGCTCGAGCAGTTCGTACACCGAAGGGTAGGCCGGGCGTTCGACATACCGTCCGGCACCGACTTCGGCGCGCAAGTCACCGTCGGCCCACACCACCTTGCCCTGGCTGATGGTGTGGCTGGGCACGCCGCGCACGGTACGGCCTTCGAAGATGTTGAAGTCCACCTGCTGGTGATGGGTCTTGGCCGAGAGGGTGCGCGTGCCCTGTGGGTCCCACAGCACCAGGTCGGCGTCGGCCCCGACACGAATGGCGCCTTTGCGTGGAAAGAGGTTGAAGATCTTCGCCGTGTTGGTAGAGGTAACGGCGACGAATTCGTGCATGGAGAGGCGACCTGTGTTCACACCGGCATCCCACAGTACCGCCATGCGGTCCTCGATACCGGCCGTGCCATTGGGAATGCGGCTGAAATTGTCGCGTCCCATGGCCTTTTGCTCGGCGCAGAAACAGCAGTGGTCGGTGGCGGTGGTGTGCAGATTGCCCGACTGCAGGCCTCGCCACAGCGCCTCCTGGTGTTCACGCGGTCGGAACGGCGGGCTCATTACATAGCCCGCTGCCGTGGCCCAGTCCGGGTCGCGGTAGACGCTGTCGTCCAGCAGCAGATGGCCAGGCAAGACCTCGCCGTATACCGGCTGCCCCTTGCCGCGAGCGTAGGCGATCTCATCCAGCGCCTCGCGGCTGGAGACATGCACCAGGTACAACGGCGTACCGAGGGTTTCGGCAATACGGATAGCGCGGCTGGCCGCTTCGCCTTCAACCTGGGGTGGACGTGACAACGGGTGCGCCTCGGGCCCTGTCATGCCCTGGGCCAGCAACTTGCGTTGCAGATGATCCACCAGCTCGCCGTTCTCGGCGTGCACCGTGGGCACGGCGCCCAGTTGCAGGCAACGCTCGAAGCTGGCGACCAGGGTGTCGTCAGCGGCCATGATGGCGTTCTTGTAGGCCATGAAGTGCTTGAAACTGTTCACCCCATGGTGGGCGACCAGCTCACCCATCTCCTCGGCCACTTGGTCGCTCCACCACGTGATGGCCACGTGAAAGCCGTAATCGCTGGCGCTCTTTTCTGCCCAACCGCGCCAAGTGTGAAACGCCTCCATCAGCGACTGCTGGGGATTGGGGATCACGAAATCGATGATAGAGGTGGTTCCGCCTGCCAGCCCGGCGGCGGTGCCGCTGAAAAAGTCCTCGCTGGCTACCGTGCCCATGAACGGCAACTGCATGTGGGTATGCGGGTCGATCCCGCCGGGCATCAGGTACTGGCCGCTGCCATCGAGCACATTGCAACCGACGGGTGGGTCGATGTCCTGGCCAATGGCCTGGATCAGGCCGTTCGCACACAGGACATCGGCGCTGAAGCTTTCTTCGTGGGTGACCACGGTGGCGCCACGGATCAACAGAGACATGCCGTTTTTCCTCGCAGGCTGACCGGTCTGTGCCGGTTCTTGAAATTGTGCAGGTCAGGCGGGCAGCTAGATCCTGTCAGCGCTGACAAGATTCGAGGCTAGATGCAGATTCTGGATTCGGCAAGAAATAAATCCCACGAATTTTGTGGTTTTTAACTTACTGATTAATAAAGAAATTAAATTACGAATAGCTCTAGCACAGGCGTTTCGCAAGAGATTGACTAACTTGACAAGATTGAAATTTGGTCGAAATTTCTACCCACATTCTGCGTGTGTACTCCGGCCATCGACTCGCCCCGATGAGCGAACAACTACAACAACATTCTGGAGAAGGCCCCATGCAACAGAGCAGATCGCACGAGGTTGAACGCAACGGCCTGGTAGAGCTGTGCGAAGGCCCCGACGTGCTCGACAGCCCGCGCTACAACCCCGACATCGCCCCCACCAAGGTGCATCAGCGCACCTGGAACAGGTGGCACATCACCGCCCTGTGGGTGGGCATGTCCATCTGCGTGCCTACCTACACCCTGGGCGGCGTGCTCACGGCGTATTTCGGTCTGAGCGTGGGTGAAGCGTTGCTGGCCATCTTGCTGGCCAACCTCATCGTGCTGATTCCACTGACGCTCAATGCCTTTCCCGGCACCAAGTACGGCATTCCATTCCCGGTGCTGCTGCGTGCATCCTTCGGCATTCTGGGTTCCAACGTACCGTGCCTGGTGCGGGCCGTGGTCGCCTGCGGCTGGTTCGGGATCCAGACGCTGTTCGGCGGGCTGGCGATTCATCTGTTCCTGGGCTCGGTATTCGAGGGCTGGAAGGCCCTGGGCGGCACCGGCGAGGTGATCGGCTTCATGATCTTCTGGTGCCTGAACCTGTGGGTGGTGCTGCGCGGTGCAGAATCGATCAAGTGGCTGGAAACCTTGTCAGCGCCTTTGCTGGTATCGGTGGGTGTCGGGCTGCTGGTGTGGGCGCTGCCGCACATGTCCATGACCGAACTGTTGGCCCAGCCACCGAAGCGTCCTCAAGGGGCCAGCGTGGTGGGTTATTTCTGCGCAGGGCTCACTGCCATGGTGGGCTTCTGGGCCACACTGTCGCTGAACATCCCGGACTTCAGTCGTTATGCCCGCAGCCAGAAGGACCAGATTCTGGGGCAGATATTCGGCTTGCCCCTGACCATGTTCCTGTTTGCCTCGCTGGGTGTGGTGTTGACGGCGGCCTCGGCCTCATTGGTGGGCGAGACCGTTTCCGACCCGGTGACGCTGATCGGCAAGATTCAGAGCCCCTTCTGGGTAGCATTGGCCATGGCCCTGATCGTGATCGCTACCTTGTCCACCAACACGGCGGCCAACATCGTCTCGCCCACCAACGATTTCCAGAACATTGCACCGCGCCTGATCGGGCGCAGCCGGGCGGTGTGGCTGACCGGTTTCATCGGACTGGCGCTGATGGGCCACGAGCTTCTCAAGAAGCTGGGCTGGATCGTTTCCGACATCAGCCTTGAAAGCGTCTATTCCAACTGGTTGCTGGGGTATTCCAGCCTGCTCGGTCCCATTGCAGGGATCATGGTGGTGGATTACTTCCTGGTACGGCGTCAGCACCTGGATCTGGCCGGGCTGTATCGTGATGACGTCTATCCTGCGTGGCACTGGCCGGGCTTCGCGGCCTTTGCGCTGCCGGTGGCGCTCACGGTGCTGGCCATTGGCAACAGTCACTTCAGTTGGTTCTACGACTATGGCTGGTTCACCGGCTCGCTGCTCGGGGCTGGCTTGTACTACGTCTTCGCTGCCATGGCCGCCCCTAGCCCGACGCGCATGGCCAAGCCTTTGCCTTGAATACCTGCTCGTCGCAGTGCGGGCAGGCCCGCGCCGTGGCTTACACATCCGACAAGAAAAGCCTGAGGAGAGACCTATGACCCGCGCTCAAGACGTTCTTCAATCGACTGCCCGTCATGTCGATGGCGCACGCCTGTGGCAATCGCTCATGGACCTGGCGCACCTGGGCGCCACGCCCAAGGGTGGCGTATGCCGACTGGCCCTGACCGACCTGGATCGCCAGGCCCGCGACCTATTCGTGCAGTGGTGCGAAGCGGCAGGGTGCACGGTGACGGTCGACGGGGTGGGCAATCTGTTCGCCCGCCGGCCAGGGCGCGATGCCGCACTGCCTCCGGTAATGACGGGCAGTCACATCGACACCCAGCCCACCGGTGGCAAGTTCGATGGCTGCTACGGGGTCATGGCCGGGTTGGAGGTCATCCGCACCCTCAACGACCTGGGCGTGGAAACTGAGGCCCCACTGGAGGTGGTGGTGTGGACCAACGAGGAAGGCTCACGCTTTGCACCGTGCATGATGGGCTCGGGCGTCTTTGCCGGCAAGTTCAGTCTCGAGCAGACGCTGGCTAAACGCGATGCGCAGGGGATTAGTGTGGGCGAGGCGCTGAATGAAATCGGCTACGCCGGCAGCCGCGCGGTGACGGGCCATCCGGTGGGCGCGTATTTCGAGGCCCACATCGAACAAGGCCCGATCCTGGAAGACCAGGCCAAGACCATCGGCGTGGTGCTAGGCGCCCTGGGCCAGAAATGGTTCGACCTGACCTTGCGTGGGGTGGAGGCCCATGCTGGCCCAACGCCCATGCACCTGCGCAAGGATGCCTTGGTCGGCGCCGCTGCCGTGGTCGAGGCTGTCAACCGCGCCGCCTTAGGTCACCAGCCGCACGCCTGCGGCACGGTGGGCTGCCTGCAAGCTTATCCTGGCTCGCGCAACGTGATTCCAGGTGAAGTGCGCATGACCCTCGATCTGCGTCACCTCGAAGGAGACCGGCTTGAGGGAATGATTGCCGAGGTTCGCAGTGTGATCGAACAGACCTGCGAGCGGCATGGGCTGACGTATGAGCTGGTGCCGACCGCAGATTTCCCGGCCTTGTATTTCGACGACGTTTGCGTGAGTGCGGTACGTGAGTCAGCCCAGGCGCTGGGGTTGCCGCACATGGATATCGTCAGCGGGGCAGGGCACGACGCGATCTTCCTGGCTGAACTTGGGCCGGCTGGCATGATTTTCGTGCCGTGCGAAAACGGCATCAGCCACAACGAAATCGAGAACGCCACGCCTGAGGATCTAGCGGCAGGGTGTGCCGTGTTGCTGCGCGCCATGTTGGCAGCGTCCGAGGCGGTGGCCAAGGGGCGTTTGGCGGCTTAGTTTCGGGGCTGTTCATGCTGTCGTGGACGCTGTGGGCGCTACAGTGGTCTGGTTGATGGGAGCTGCGGGGATGAAACTGTGGGCAGTGCGATGGTTTCAGCTTCGCAGTTTACATTGCCGGGTCCGCTGCGCGGCCTATCGCGGCCGGTCCGGCGCCCCAGCAAGGCTGCTCACGGCTAGCGGTACTTGCTGAAATGTGAGGACTACGCAGATCCATTGTGGGAGCGACTGTCTTGCATATGCCGCGATGGACCGCGCAGCGGACCTCACAATCTATGACTCACCCTGGACATCCAAGGCTGTTCATACCCTACCAATACCACCCAGATACACGCTGTCCGCTCAATCGACAGGCAACAACACACCCCCACGCCCCAAATGATACCGCTGAAGATCCACGGCTAACGTGAGGTTGCCAGCATAATGCAGGGCAGCCTCCTGCCTTACGTCATCGATCGAAGGGCTGCGCCGATTGTCAGCCTGGTAGCGCGCACTGAAGTGCGTCAGCACCAGGTTACGCACCCCGGCCGCTTGGGCAAAGCGAGCCACTGCCGCCGCAGTACTGTGGCCATAGGTCACGCCAGATCTTTCCACCGCAGGTTGCGTAAAGGTCGCTTCGTGCACCAGCACATCGGCACCTGCCGCAGCCTCGGCCAACAGCTCGGGCGTGTCGTTGTCGCCGCAAACAATGATGCGGCGGGCAGCTCGACCAGGCTGCAGGTAGTCCGCCGCTTGCAGCTCACGGCCTTGGTGACTCACCGCCAGGCCTTTTGCTAGCGTCCCCCACAATGGCCCGCGAGGGACACCTTCGGCGTCAAGGCGCACGCTGTCCAGCCGTGGCTCGGGGCAACGCTCCTCGAAGAGGTAGCCCACGCTGGGCACGCGGTGTGACAAAGTAACGGTGCTCACCGTGACGGCTGCGTTGTGCCAGCCATTGAAATCTTCGACGGGCAACAGCCGCAGATCGAAGGACAGATGACTGTCGGTCACCGCCAGGCTGATGCGCAACCACTCGTGCAAGGCCCGGGGCAACACCACATCCAAGGGTTGGCGCCGCCCGTTCATGCTTGCACTGGCCAGCAGGCCGGGCAAACCCAGGCAGTGGTCGCCGTGTACGTGAGTGATGAAAATGCCGCCCAGGTCCTGAGTCGACAGCGGTGTGTGCAACAGGCGATGCTGGGTGCCCTCACCGCAGTCGATCAAGTACCAGCGTTTGCCCGTGGCCTCCAGCAGCGCCGTCGCGCTGACGTTGCGGGCCTTGGTCGGGGCACCGGCGCTGGTGCCCAGAAACAGCAGGTCCATGTCTACTCCTTGTCATGCGCCATCAAAGTCTTACTCCACGCCCGTGCTGTCAGCCTGGCGCCAGACCAGTTTGCTGGTGTCATAGCCTTGCTCGCGCGCGATGTCCAGCAGCTGGTCACGGGTCTTGTCCGGAATGGCCGGGGTGCGGGACAGCAGCCACAGGTACTCGCGGTTAGGATGGCCGACCAGCGCTACGCGGTAGTCCTTGTCATGGTAGAGCACCCAGTACTCGCCCTTGGTCAGGTCAGGCGCCAGGCGGCTGAACCAGTTGTCGAAGCGTACCCAGAGCTTGTCGGTGCTGCCCGGCTGCTGAGCTTCGGCGATGCCCTTGGCTTCGTTCCACTGCCCGTCCTTCTCCATGCAGCGGTTGGTCACATCGATGCGGCCATCGGTGCGCAGGGCATAGTGAGCTTCGGATTGCACACAGTTGCGCTGGAAGAACATCGGCAGCCGTGCCAGCTCGTACCAGGTGCCCTGATAGCGTTGCAGGTCGACCTGCTGCGTGCGTGGTGGGGCAGGGTGATCGTTGCCGGCGCAGCCAACCAGGGCAAGGGCCATGCAGGAAAGCATCAATGCCTTGCGTATCGCCATTGTGTTTCTCCTGAGAGTGAGTGCTTACACAGGTTCGATGCCAGCCTCGGGCAAAAGTTGTACGCGCGTTGCTTGGCCTGAGCCGTCCGCCTATTCCCGCAGTCCCGCTTTTGGCAGACGCACGGCAACCGGGCTGCGCTACCATCGCTGTCATTGCCAGAGCCCACAGGAGTGTCGCCCGTGACCCAATACAGCGCGTTCAAGGTAGAGCTGAACGAAAACATTGCCCACGTTCAGATCAACCGCCCGGAAAAACTGAACGCCATGAATGCCGCGTTCTGGGAGGAAATCATCGAGATCTTCCAGTGGGTGGACGACACCGACGCGGTCCGGGCCGTAATCATCAGCGGTGCTGGCAAGCACTTTTCGGCCGGCATCGACCTGGCCATGCTGGCGTCGGTCGCCGGGCAGATGGGCAAGGACCCTGCGCGCAACGCCCGCACGCTGCGCAAGACCATCCTGGCCCTGCAAGCCTCGTTCAACGCCGTCGACCGCTGCCGCAAGCCAGTGCTGGCGGCCGTACAGGGCTACTGCATCGGCGGAGCCATCGACCTGCTGTCAGCCTGCGACATGCGCTATTGCAGCGGTGACGCGCAGTTCTCCATCAAGGAAATCGACATGGGCATGGCCGCGGACGTCGGCACATTGCAGCGTTTGCCACGCATCATCAACGACGGCATCATGCGAGAACTGGCCTACACCGGACGTACCGTCGAGGCCGAGGAGGCGCTGCGCATCGGCCTGGTGAACCGGGTCTACGATGATCAAGCCGCCTTGCTCGAGGGTGTGTTCGCCATTGCCCGGGACATCGCAGCCAAATCACCGATCGCCGTGGCCGGTACCAAGCACATGCTGAGCTACATGCGCGATCACCGCATCGACGACGGCCTCGAGTACATCGCCACCTGGAATGCGGCGATGTTGCAGTCCGAAGACATGCGCCTGGCCATGGCCGCGCACATGAACAAACACAAACCGTCGTTCGCCGACTGACAGAGTCGACGGGCGCACCTTACAGGAATGCCCTTATGTCAGCACGCTGGACGACCGCAGTACTCGACCCGCAAACGCCCGCCGGCTTGGCCGTGGCCCACAGCCCGGAGGGCTTTCTGGTCGGGGAAGAGGGCGCGTTGTTCCCGCGCGACTGGCTCAAGGGCCAGGGGCTGGATGTGCTGTGCGAGCACGGCATCGGTCACTTCGATGGCCAGCCGGTATTTCTGCTTGAGCTGGCCAGTGCCGGCCAGGTACCCGGTTGCAGTTGGCGGGGCCTGCGCACGTTCATGCTCGAAGGGGATGCCGAGACATACACGATCCTGGGTTACGCCGCGCAGATCGGCACCTGGGCGCGCGAGCACCGGTTCTGTGGCAGTTGCGGTCAGCCCATGACGCAAATTCGCTGGGAGCGGGCCATGCACTGCAGGGCCTGCGACCTGCGCAGCTACCCGCGCATCTCGCCCAGCATGATCGTGTTGATCACACGAGGCGACGAGATCCTGCTGGCGCGCTCGCCGCGCTTCGTGGCAGGCGTGTACAGCACCCTGGCGGGCTTCGCCGAACCCGGCGAGTCGGCCGAAGACTGCCTGGTGCGCGAAGTGCGCGAAGAAGTGGCGCTGGAGGTCAAGAACATCCAGTACGTGGGTAGCCAGTGCTGGCCCTTCCCGCACTCGATGATGCTGGGCTTTCATGCCGAATACGCCGGGGGCGCCATCGTCATGCAGCCGGATGAAATCGAGGATGCCCGCTGGTTCAATGTGCACGATCTACCGCCGCTGCCGGCTGGACGGTCGATTGCCCGTTACCTGATCGACCTGTACGTAGCCCGCCGATTGGGCCGTGCCGACCCTGCGTTCCCCGGGCAGTGACCGATCAGGCTCGCTCCAGGTCGAGACCCCAGTCCCTTACGCGTGCAGTTCCTGGCTGATCACGCCTGGCCAAACCAGTGCTGCCAGGCCAGGCGCACGGTCAGGGCCAGCACCACGGTGATGAATACGGGACGGATGAACTTGCTACCGCCGCTGATCGCCGTCCGGGCGCCAAAGAAGGCGCCGACCATGACCGACAGGCCCATGCACAGGCCGACGATGTAATCCACCTGCCCGGAAATCACGAACACCGTCAGGGCTGCGATGTTGCTGACGAAGTTCATGCTGCGGGCCACGCCACTGGCGCGGACAAGGTCGATGGGGTAAAGCAGCAGGGTGCTGACCGTCCAGAAAGCACCTGTACCCGGCCCAGCCACGCCGTCATAGAAACCCAAGGTCAGGCCTTGCGGCAGCTGCCACTTCTTGCGAATCGGGGCATCGGCGTCCAGTGGCGCCTTTGGCGTGCCGCCGAACAACAGGTACAGGCCGCAGGCGAACACGATCACCGGCAGCATCTTGTTCAGCCACTCGGCAGGCATGTAGTGCGCAACGACCGCCCCTAGCAGGGCCCCGGCCAAGGTGCCAAACAGGGCCCGACGCCACTGAGCCGGGTGAAAGAGCTTGCGCCTGTAGTAGGTGAGGCTGGCCGTGGCCGAGCCGAACGTGGAGCTGAGCTTGTTGGTGCCCAGTACCAGGTGAGGCGGCATGCCGGCTGTCAGCAGGGCGGGGGTGGTCAGCAGGCCGCCGCCGCCAGCGATGGCATCGATGAAACCGGCGACGAAAGCGACCCCTGCCAGGATGAGCAGGGTCAAGGGTTCTACGGTAAGTTCGAAGGGCATGGGAATCTGGCAGGCAATGAGACGGTATGCGACAAAACGCCGCGTGATAAGCCGGACATGTTAATACCCCGACCGCGCAAGTGCCAACGCGGGTATCAATCGAGGAACCCGCGCCAGCGTCACCTGGCTGTGATCACAAAAACCAGCGGTACTCCCGAGCACTGATCTCCTGCATAAACGCCAAGTGGTCCTGGCGCTTGTTCTCGCAATACACCCTGACGAATTCGGCCCCCAAGCCTTCGATAACCGCAGGCGCGTGCTGCATGGCCGTTACTGCGCTTAGCATGTCCTTGGGAAAGTCGATGCCGCTGGAGCGGTCTTCGTTCAATGGTGCGATAGGGTCCTGCGCGGCGTCGAGGCCCTGTTCCAGACCGCACAGGATGGCGGCCAGCACCAGGTAGGGGTTGGCATCGGCGCCGGCCAGGCGATGTTCGATGCGCAGGTTGCGGGCATCGGATTCTGGAATGCGAATACAGGCATCGCGGTCTTCGTATCCCCAGCTGGCCCGGCTGGCGGCGTTGACCATGGCGCCATAACGGCGGAAGGCATTGTGGTTGGCGGCGAAGATCGGCATGCACTGAGGCAGCAGAGACAGGCATCCGGCTACCGCCTGGCGCAGCGGACGCTGGCCATCGGCGGCCAGCAGGTTGTTGCCCCCCTCCTCATACAGGCTGACATGCACATGCATGCCGCTGCCGGGCGCATGCAAGTAAGGTTTGCTCATGAACGAGGCGCGGTGGCCGTGCTTGCGTGCGACACCGCGCGTACTACGGCTGAACAACGCCGCCCAGTCTGCCGCTTGCAGCCCATCGTTGCAGTGTCCGAAGTTGATCTCGAACTGGCCTGGCCCCAGCTCGGCGGTGATGACGTTAGCATCCACGCCTTGCACATTGGCTGTGGCAACCATGTCATGCAGTACCTCTGCGAAGCGGCTCAAGCGCTCGATGTGCAAGTTGGGCTGGTCGTCTTCATCGGCGCTCAGAGGATAGCGGGGAAACTGTGGCAGGCCCGCTGTGAGCGCGCGGTCGAACAGGTAGAACTCCAGCTCGAACGCCACGACTGGATGAATGCCGCGGCGTGCCAGGCGTTGCAGAACCCGCGCCAGCACCTCTCGGGGTTCGAACGCAATGGGGGCTGGCGTTGCGTCGCTGCTGATCAGCATCTGCCCCAAGGGGTGCGCTTCCCATGTGACAGGCTTCAACGTGCCGGGCACCAGCCGGCGCAGGGCGTCAGGGTCGCCGTCGTTGAAGCAGTAGTCGCCGATCTGGAACAGGCCACCTTGGGTGCCAAGGAGCACTGCGTTCTGGGGCAGTTTGAGCGGGCTGCCGGCGGCGACCTTCTCAAGCATGTCGATCGGGTAGCGCTTGCCGTAAAAGTGGCCTGGGATGTCGAGGCTGATAAGGTCGACATGGCGCACGCCGGGATACTGGGCACGAAAGGCGCGAACCTCAGCGAGTACGTCCGGGAAGCTCGTTTGGGCAGGCGTGCGTTCCAAGTCCGGGCTCATGGGCAACTCCACAGGCGAATAGATCCAGGGAAATGTAGCAGAGGCCGCCCAATCCGCCCGCTGTAGCCTGCATCCATAGGCTCAGGTGGACTTCTTCCTCGGTTGCCTGGCTTTACCTGCGCCACCTTTGGCACCTGCTGCCTTGCCTGAACTTGACCGGACCTTGCCGCCGCTTCTGCGCTTTTTCTTCCAGGGCGGGGCTGCGCCCGCCGCCGGGCCGGTAATGGTCATGCGCAGGCCGCTGCAACGTTCTACCAGCTTGCCCATCCAGGCCGATTGCCGGGCCACGAATTCTTCCAGACTCATGTCGCCGCTTTGCACCATGTCCAGTGCCTGCTCCCAGATGGCAGTGGTGCCGGGGTCGGCGATAGCACGGGGGACGGCGTCTATCAGGCTGAAGGCAGCAGGCGTTGCCGCTAGCGCCTTGCCGTTCTTGACCAGGTAGCCCCGGTCCAGCAGGCCCTGGATGATGCTGG
The DNA here is from genome assembly GCF_000730565.1 of Pseudomonas fulva NBRC 16637 = DSM 17717. GTDB lineage: Bacteria > Pseudomonadota > Gammaproteobacteria > Pseudomonadales > Pseudomonadaceae > Aquipseudomonas > Aquipseudomonas fulva. Next base: position 112,696 of record NZ_BBIQ01000002.1, read on the forward strand.
CACGGGTGGCTTCGGTACCGATCCCAGTGGTTTCCTTGAGCTTTTGTTTGAGCCGAGGGTCGTCCACCAGCTTGGCCACGTTCTTCATGGCCTTGATCAGGTCGCCTTCGGTAAAGTGCTTGGGGGGTTGGGTCCACAGGTCTTTGAGCTGGACATCCTGGACCGAGCACGCTTGGCCTTCGCGCAACACCGGGAGTACCTGGGGCGGCGCGGCTTCGCGACCCTTGGCCGGCGTCAAGGCCTCCGGCAGGGCGCGACGCCAGCCCGGCTCGACGATCTGCTTGCCCACGGCGCGCAAGGCATGGCCTGCGCAGTCGAAGTCTGCCTGGGTGCGGTCGTACTCATGGTGAGGTAGAAACTGCGCCAGGTAGCGCGCGCGGATCAGGGTATACACCGACTTGTGCTTGGCCGGCAGGCGCCCTGGGTCGCTGGCGGCGACCGTCGGTATGATGCCATGGTGGGCACTGACCTTGGCATCGTTCCAGGCGCGTGAACGGCGCTGGGGTTGCAGATGAGGTTGCAAGGGCGCCAGGCTGGCATCAGCCCGCTGTAGCGCCGCAAGAATGGCGGGCGCTTCCCCATGCTGGCTCATCGGCAGGTAACCGCAGTCGCTGCGCGGGTAGGTAATCAGCTTGTGAGTCTCGTACAGCGCCTGGGCGATATCCAGGGTTTCCTGGGCGCCGAGGCCGAACTTCTTCGAGCACAGCTCTTGCAGAGTACCGAGGTCAAAGGGCAGGGGCGCGGCTTCGCGCACCCGTTCCGTTGCGACTTTCACGGCCTGGGCAACGCCGGCCTGCTCGATGGCAGCGGCCGCTTGCTGCGCCAACGCCTGGTTAAGGCACCGACCCTGGTCGTCGCAGACGTCCTCCGGCGCCCGCCACTGGGCCATGAACGCCTGGTTGGCATGACTTAGACGCACGTCGATGGCCCAGAAGGGCACGGGCACGAACTGTGCGATGCTGCGGTCTCGATCTACCACCAGGCGCAGGGTCGGCGTTTGCACGCGACCCACCGGCAGCACGCCCTGATAGCCGGACTGACGACCGAGCAGGGTGAACAGCCGGCTCATGTTCATCCCGATCAGCCAGTCGGCACGTGAACGGCCCAGCGCCGAGTGATAAAGGTTGAAGGTCTCATGCCCCGGCAGCAGGCGGGCCAGGGCCTTGCGAATCGACGCATCATCGAGCGCTGACAACCACAGGCGTTGCACCGGGCCACGGTAGCGACAGTGTTCGACCAGCTCGCGGGCAATCATTTCGCCTTCGCGGTCGGCATCGGTCGCGATGATCAGCTCGCGGGCCTCTCCCAGCAGGCGCTTGACCGCCTTGTACTGGCTGGCGGTCTTGGGTTTGACCAGCATTTTCCATTGTTGCGGGATAATCGGCAGGTCGGCCAGGTTCCAGCGCTTGTAGCGCTCGTCATAGCTGTCGGGTGGGGCCGTTTCCAGCAGGTGGCCAATGCACCAGGTCACGCACACGTCGGTGCCTTGCCAACAGCCATCGCCTTTGCGATTGGCGCCGAGCACTTTGGCGATGTCTTTTGCCTGGGAGGGTTTTTCACACAGAAACAGCCGCATGACCATTGACGCTTCATCGATGGAGATGAGCGCTAGGATGCGGGTGCGCAACGAAGTAGGCAAGTTTTATGTGGATGGATGTACAGTGCGAGGCGTATCCGGATGTGCCGGTGATGTGAGCCGGCACAGGATCGGTACGTTAGCAGCGCGATTGAATACGGCTAACGGTCAGCCTGTCGCCGGCAAGCCGGCGCCTGAAGGGGACGTGTACGCGCGTGAGCTTGAACCGCTCCTGTGGGGACAAGAGCGGCGGTCGCGCCGGCATGCCGGGGTCAGATGCGAACAGGCCTGGCACGCTTCAAGAAGGCAAGTGCGACTCGCGCACCATGTCTACGTGAGGGATGCCGGCCTCGAGGAACTCTTCGCTGACCACTTTGAAACCCAGCCGCTCGTAGAACGGTGTGGCGTGCACCTGCGCGCTGAGGCGTTGAGGCTTAAGGTCACGGGCCTGCGCTTCGGCGATGACGGCATTGACCAGTGCGTCGCCCACTTTCAGGCCGCGCCAGTCCTTGAGCACCGAGATTCGGCCGATGGTGCCATCGGCGAGCAAGCGTGCGGTGCCGATCGGGTAGTCGCCCTCCAGTGCCAGGAAGTGCAAGGCATCCTGGTCTTCGGAGTCGAATTCCAGTTCGACCGGTATGTGCTGCTCGGCGACGAACACTGCCTCACGGATGCGGCGAATGTCGGCGTTGTCCTTGACCCAATCGGCCAGGCGCACCCGAATCTTATTCATCGGCAAAACCCAGGCTACCTTGCTTGACCAACTGCTGGATCAGCATCAATGCATCTTCATCCTGCAGCCACTGGCCGAGGTTCTCGCTGTGCAGGGCGTCGGCAGCGCACACCAGCTTGAGCAGGTCGCGCAGCTTTCCAGGCAGCGGGCAGCTACGGCCGCTGGCAAAGAGCAGCAGGTCGCTGTCGAACTCGGACCAGGCCATGCGGGCGCTCGGGTTGCGGATCAGGATGGCGCCCTGCTGCAAGGCGTTGAGCAGCTCCTGCTCGGACAACTCCTCGCCAACGATCTGCTCGGGGTAACGCGGCTCGGTCATGAACTGGCCGAACCAGGTCAACAGCAGATCCTTGTCACCCATGTGCTTGTCCAGCAGCGCCTTGAGGCGGTCCAGGGCATCATGCTGGATCTGATGAGGGTCGCTGACTGGCTGTGCATCGGCGTCGCTGTAGCGCTCTTCGTCCGGCAGGAACTGGCCGAGGAAGTCGGTGAAGTGAGTGAGCACTTCGGCGGCGCTCGGTGCGCGGAAACCGACCGAGTAGGTGAGGCAGTCGTCCACGGCAACGCCATAGTGAGCCAGGCGCGGCGGCAGGTAAAGCATGTCGCCAGGCTCCAGGGTCCACTCGTCACTTTGCTCGAAATCGGCCAGGATGCGCAGGTCGCTGTGCTCGAGCAGGGCGCTGTCGCTGTCGCACATCTGCCCGATCTTCCAGTTACGCTGCCCTTGGCCTTGCAGCAGGAACACGTCGTAGTTGTCGAAGTGCGGGCCCACGCTACCGCCTGGGGTAGCGAAGCTGATCATGACGTCGTCGATACGCCAGCTGGGCAGGAAGCGGAAGTTTTCCAGCAACTCTGCCACTTCCGGCACGAACTGGTCGACGGCTTGTACCAGCAACGTCCAGTCTTTTTCCGGCAGCTCGGCAAACGTGTCCTCGTTGAACGGACCGCGGCGCATTTCCCACGGGTGTGCGCCGTGCTCGAGCACGATACGGGACTCGACTTCCTCTTCCAGCGCCAGACCAGCCAGCTCGTCCGGATCGATGGGGCTGATGAAATCGGGGAATGCCTGGCGCACCAGCAGCGGCTTTTTCTGCCAGTAGTCGCGCATGAATTCACGGGCTGTAATGCCGCCCAGCAGCTGCAGTGGAGTATCAGGATTCATCTTCAACCTATTGAAAAAACGTAATTTTCAGACGGGAATAAAAACGCCCGGCCAGGCCGGGCGTTGGGCGCAGAGCGCGCGTTAGACGCGTTTGGCCTGCGCAGCCGCGTTACCGATGTAGGTAGCGGGCGTGAGTTGCTTGAGTTCGGCCTTGGCTTCGGCGGGCATGTCCAGCCCATCGATGAAGCTCAGCAGAGCATCCGGGGTGATGCCCTTGCCGCGGGTCAGCTCCTTGAGCTTCTCGTAGGGGTTCTCGATGTTGAATCGACGCATCACGGTCTGGATCGGCTCGGCCAGCACTTCCCAGCAGGCATCCAGGTCGGCCGCGATACGGGCGTGGTTCACTTCGAGCTTGCCGATGCCTTTGAGGCTGGCTTCATACGCGATGACGCTGTGGGCAAAGCCCACGCCCAGGTTGCGCAGCACGGTGGAGTCGGTCAGGTCACGCTGCCAGCGCGAAACCGGCAGCTTGCTGGCCAGGTGCTGGAACAGGGCGTTGGCGATGCCCAGGTTGCCTTCGGAGTTTTCGAAGTCGATGGGGTTGACCTTGTGCGGCATGGTCGAGGAGCCGATTTCGCCGGCAACGGTCTTCTGCTTGAAGTAGCCCAGCGAAATGTAGCCCCACACGTCCCGATCGAAATCGATGAGGATGGTGTTGAAGCGCGCGATGGCGTCGAACAGCTCGGCAATGTAGTCGTGCGGCTCGATCTGAGTCGTGTAGGGGTTGAACTGCAAGCCCAGCTCGTCTTCGATGAAGGCGCGGGCGTTCTGCTCCCAATCGATCTGCGAATAGGCCGACAGGTGGGCGTTGTAGTTGCCCACGGCGCCGTTGATCTTGCCCAGCAGCGGCACGGCAGCGACTTGGGCGATCTGGCGTTCCAGACGGTACACGACGTTGGCCAGCTCCTTGCCGAGGGTAGTCGGGGAGGCAGGCTGACCATGGGTGCGCGAGAGCATCGGCACATCGGCATGGGCGTGGGCCAGGGCGCGAATGGCGTCGGCGATCTGACGCATCAGCGGCAACAGCACCTCGTCACGACCGGCGCGCAGCATCAGGGCGTGGGACAGGTTGTTGATGTCCTCGCTGGTGCAGGCGAAGTGGATGAATTCGCTGACCTTGGCCAGCTCAGGCAGCTGGGCGGCCTGCTCCTTGAGGAGGTATTCGATCGCCTTGACGTCGTGGTTGGTGGTGCGCTCGATTTCTTTGACGCGCTCGGCGTGCTCGAGCTTGAAATCGGTGGCCAGGTTGTCCAGCAGCGCGTTGGCTTCGGCGGAAAACGCCGGCACTTCGCTGATCTGCGGGTGGGCGGCCAGGCGCTGCAACCAGCGCACTTCGACCAGGGCGCGGAAACGGATCAGGCCGAATTCGCTGAAGATGGGGCGCAAGGCCTGGGTTTTGCCGGCGTAACGGCCGTCTACAGGGGAAACCGCAGTGAGCGAAGAAAGCTGCATGGGGTGTTCTCGGACAGTCAGGCTTTTGGAGGGCGCATATCATACATTAAAAATGCGCTGGAGTCGGGGGGCTGACCAAAGGTTGCTTCAATCTGCTCGGTTTGCTGAGCGGGCGCTGCACCGATCTGGTGGCGGAGCAACGCCATTGACTGCTCTCTGTCAGCTCGCGTCGGGGCTGCCGTGCAGCCCGTCGGGGCACAAGGCCCCTCCTGCAAGGAGTGTGGTCAGCCAGGCGCGTTCGCGTCTGTGCGCCCGAATGTGTGAGGCTGGGTTTCAGGGCGCTGTGCGCATCATGTCGTACAGCTCGTTGAGCAATTTGCGTCGGCTGAACACCAGCTGCCAGCGGTGCCCACCGAGCTGGCGCCATAGCCGTGCAGCGCGGATACCGGCCAGCAGCAGGGCGCGGATCTTGGAGGCGTTGTTGGGCTGCTGCAGGAAGCGCATGTCGCCGTGCACCTGGATGCGCTGACGCAAGGTGCTCAAGGTGTCCTGGTACAGCGCGCCGCTCGACGCGATGACGTTCTCGTGCACCAGGCCGAAGTGATCGGCCTGGGACTGGATCTGCGGCAGGCGGTTACCGATGGTCTCGAGCAGGTCGCCGCGCTTGTTCAGCTGCCGTTCCAGGCCCAGCATCGACAAGGCATAACGCAAAGGCTCGCGCTGCAGGCTGCTGGGGTCGCGCTCCAATGCCCCGACCAGCGCGCGGTAACCGTCGCGCAAGTTCAGGTCATTGCCACCGAAGACCTCCAGCGTATCCTTGGGATCACGCACCAGCAGGCTGCCCAGCATGCAGCCGATATCAGCTTCGCTGGCCTGCCCGGTACGGGCGATACGGTCCACCAGCACGGCTGCCTGGAATACGCCGCCCAGCGCGATCAACTGTTCCTGCACGCGGTTCACGAGCGTGGGCTCCACGGCTCGGCTGCTTCGATCACGCCACCGCCCAGGCACACCTCGCCGTCATAGAACACCACCGACTGGCCAGGGGTAACTGCGCGCTGCGGCTCGTCGAAGACGGCCCGATAACCGGTGGCCGTACGGTGCAGGGTGCACTGCTGGTCGTGTTGTCGGTAGCGAACCTTGGCAGTGAGCTGGCGCGGGCTATCGAGGTCGACCGGGTTCACCCAGAAGATTTCGGAGGCCAGCAGGGCGCGGGAGAACAACCAGGGGTGTTCATTGCCCTGGCCGACCACGAGCACATTGCGCGTCAGGTCCTTGTGCAGCACGTACCAAGGCTCGTCCCCAGCATCCTTCAGGCCGCCGATACCCAGGCCCTGGCGCTGGCCGATGGTGTGGTACATGAGGCCATGATGGCGACCGATCACTTCACCGTCGGTGGTTTCGATGTCGCCGGGTTGGGCCGGCAGGTATTGCTTGAGGAAGTCGCTGAAACGTCGCTCACCGATAAAGCAGATGCCGGTGGAGTCTTTCTTCTTGGCCGTGGCCAGGCCGTGTTTCTCGGCAATGGCGCGCACCTCGGGTTTTTCCAGCTCGCCCACCGGGAACAAGGTGCGGGCAATTTCCTTGCCGCCCACGGCATGTAGGAAATAGCTCTGGTCCTTGTTCGGGTCCAGGCCTTTGAGCAGCTGGGTCAGTTCGGCGGTGTCGCGGCGGCGAACATAGTGACCGGTGGCGATCAGGTCGGCGCCCAGGGACAGGGCATAGTCCAGGAAGGCCTTGAACTTGATCTCGCGGTTGCAGAGGATGTCGGGGTTCGGGGTACGGCCGGCCTTGTATTCCTCAAGGAAGTGCTCGAACACGTTGTCCCAGTACTCGGCCGCGAAATTGGCGGTGTGCAGGGTGATGCCGATGCGGTCGCAAACAGCTTGGGCATCTGCCAGGTCTTCACGGGCCGTGCAGTATTCGGTGCCGTCGTCCTCTTCCCAGTTCTTCATGAACAGCCCTTCCACCTGGTAACCCTGCTCCATGAGCAGGAGGGCGGAGACGGAAGAGTCCACGCCGCCGGACATGCCGACGATGACGCGGGTCTTGGCGGGGTCTTTGAGTGCTGGGCTGGTCATGGTTACCGATGTAGATCAAGAGGAAAAACGCCGATACTACCAAACCCGCGGCGGCGCGTCAGTCGCGCAGCAGGTCAAGGCTGTGCAGCGGGCCCTGCAGGTAGTCGTCAAGGCAGCGAGGCACCAGTTCGCTGCGCCAGCGCGCCGGATCGGCGAGCAGCTCGTCACGCGTCAGCCACAAGGCGCGCTCGATATCGCTGTCCAGGGGGCTGTCGACGCGATGCCGGACAGGGCGGGCGGCAAAGCAGATGCGCTGGTAGGTCACGCCGTTGCTCGGCGCCGTATACAGGTAAATACCCACCAGCCCGGTCAGCTCCACCTCCCAGGCCGTTTCTTCCAGGGTTTCACGCAGCGCCGCCTGGGCCAGGGTTTCATTGGGTTCGAGGTGGCCGGCAGGTTGGTTGAAGACGTGTCGCCCGGCCTTGAACTCTTCGACGAACAGAAACCTGCCGTTGTCTTCGACAACGGTGGCGACGGTGATATGAGGGTGCCAGGTCATGCAGTGCTCCAGGGTGAGCGAGTTGGCCGTTGTGCGGCCCAGAAAGCACGAACCCCGGTGCGTGGCCGGGGTTCGTGGGTTACGTCAAGCGAGCCTTACAGGGCGGCGATGGCGCTGTTCAGGGTCTGGCTTGGGCGCATGACCTTGGCCGTCAGGTCGGCGTCAGGGGCATAGTAGCCACCAATGTCCACTGGCTTGCCTTGGACAGCGTTGAGTTCGGCAACGATTTTTTCTTCGTTGTCGCTCAAGGCCTTGGCCAGAGGGGCAAAGCGAGCTTTCAGGGCTGCATCGTCGTCCTGGGCGGCCAGTGCTTGTGCCCAATACAGGGTCAGGTAGAAATGGCTGCCGCGGTTGTCGATGCCGCCGACCTTGCGCGAAGGCGACTTGTTGGTGTCCAGGAACTTGCCGGTTGCCTGGTCCAGCGTCTGGGCCAGCACCTTGGCGCGTGGGTTCTCGTAGGTGTTGCCCAAGTGCTCCAGGGAAGCGGCCAGGGCCAGGAATTCACCCAGCGAGTCCCAGCGCAGGAAGTTCTCTTCTACCAACTGCTGCACGTGCTTGGGGGCCGAGCCGCCAGCGCCGGTTTCGAACAGGCCACCGCCATTCATCAGCGGCACGATCGACAGCATCTTGGCGCTGGTGCCCAGTTCCATGATCGGGAACAGGTCGGTGAGGTAGTCGCGCAGCACGTTGCCGGTCACCGAGATGGTGTCCTTGCCTTCGCGGATGCGAGCCAGGGAGAACTTGATGGCCTCGACCGGGGACATGATGCGGATATCGAGGCCGGACGTGTCGTGGTCCTTGAGGTAGGTCTGCACCTTCTCGATCATGGCGCTGTCGTGGGCGCGAGCCGGGTCCAGCCAGAACACGGCCGGGGTATCGCTCAGGCGGGCGCGGTTGACGGCCAGCTTGACCCAGTCCTGGATGGGTGCATCCTTGACCTGGCACATGCGGAAGATGTCACCTGCTTCGACCTTCTGTTCCAGCACCAGGTTGCCCTTGGTGTCGACAACGCGCACGACGCCATCGGTCTTGATCTGGAAAGTCTTGTCGTGGGAGCCGTATTCCTCGGCTTTCTGCGCCATCAGGCCAACGTTCGGCACGCTGCCCATGGTGGTCGGGTCGAAGGCGCCATTGGCCTTGCAGTCTTCGATGGTGGCCTGGTAGATGCCAGCGTAGCAGCGGTCCGGGATGATCGCCTTGGCGTCCTGCAGCTCGCCGGCGCTGTTCCACATCTTGCCCGAATCACGAATCATGGCCGGCATCGAGGCGTCGACGATCACATCGCTCGGCACGTGCAGGTTGGTGATGCCTTTATCGGAGTTGACCATCGCCAGGGCAGGGCGCTCGGCGTACAAGGCCTGGATGTCCGCTTCGATTTCGGCTTGCTTCTCGGCGGGCAGGTCCTTGATGCGGGCGTACAGGTCGCCGATGCCGTTGTTGGCATTGAAGCCTACTTCGGCCAGGGCAGCCGCGTGCTTGGCTAGTACATCGTTATAGAATTCTTCGACGATGACGCCGAACATGATCGGGTCGGAAACCTTCATCATGGTCGCTTTGAGGTGCACCGACATCAGCACGCCCGATGCCTTGGCGTCGGCGATCTGCTCGGCGACGAAGGCCTTGAGGGCCTTGCGGCTCATGGTGGCGCAGTCGATGATTTCAGCTGCCTTGACGGCGGTTTTCTCTTTCAGGACGGTGGTGGTGCCGTCGGCGCCGACCAGCTCGATGCGCAGGCTGTCGTCAGCCTCGATCAGTGCAGCCTTCTCGCTGCCGTAGAAGTCGCCCTGGCTCATGTGAGCCACGTGCGACTTGGAGTCGGCCGCCCAGGCGCCCATCTTGTGAGGGTGCTTGCGTGCGTAGTTCTTGACCGACAGCGGTGCGCGGCGGTCGGAGTTGCCTTCGCGCAGGACCGGGTTCACGGCCGAACCCTTGATGCGGTCGTAGCGGGCGCGCGATTCCTTTTCCTCGGCGGTGGCCGGTTCGTCGGCGTAGTCCGGGATGTTGAAGCCCTTGCCTTGCAGCTCCTTGATCGCGGCCTTGAGCTGCGGTACCGAGGCGCTGATGTTCGGCAGCTTGATGATGTTGGCTTCAGGGGTGGTGGCCAGTTGGCCCAGTTCCGCCAGGTGATCGCCTACCTGTTTTTCTGCGCCGAGTTGCTCCGGGAAGGCTGCAAGGATACGGCCTGCCAGGGAGATGTCGCGGGTTTCGACGGCAATGTCAGCGCAAGCGGTGAAGGCTTCGATGATCGGCAGCAGCGAGTAGGTGGCGAGGGCAGGAGCTTCGTCGGTGAAGGTATAGATGATCTTGGAACGGGTGGGCATGCGGGCTAACTCTCTGTGTGCTGAGCGTGCTCGAGTCTCGTGGTGCACCGGGTAGGCACACCGCCCTGGCAGCGCCATGGGCGGAAAGTCGAGAGGCTGCGAGCTGTGATGGTGGATGCATCAGTCGAGCGTCAAGTGCCGAGCTGCGGTAACAACCCGGGCTTAGTGGCCTGAGATGGCCTGGGACGGTCCGCATTTTCCTAGGGATCGCCCCGGTGACCCTGCGGTCGCGGGGCAGTATATCAAACCAATCAGCCTAATCATCAAGACTGAGTGATATCGGCCCATTTATAAGACCAAAGACGTAGCGACAATGTGACCGGTTGTCGCATGCGGCAGCCTCGCGGGTCGTGCAGAAGCGGAGGGAAGTCTTGATAACAGAGTTGTAACTTCATGCGTACAGATAGGCCGCACGCTGGTGGTCGACACGCGTGCGATCCTTCAAGGATGGACGTACCGGCGTCACGCACTCACAGTGGTGGCCAGTGTCGAGTCAGGTAGCAGCGCCTGGGCAGCCTCTTGGGTGCGGATATTGACAGCGTGCAGGCCTTTGGGGCCTTGAATGACATCGAAATGAACTGCCTGTCCCGCCTTGAGGGTCTTGTAGCCGTCCATCTGGATAGCGGAAAAGTGGGCGAAGAGGTCTTCGCTCTTGCCATCCTCGACCACGAACCCATACCCTTTGGCGTTGTTGAACCACTTGACTTTACCGTTTGCCATCCCTATGTCCCTCTGCAAGGACTCCATCACTGGAGTATCATCCACATCATCCGCCAATGAGCCTTCGAAAAAATCGGGCTGGTTGCGCGGATCTTTATTGACCACGGTGTGTTCCTATTGGTTGTAACACCGTTTTGCCGATAGTCAAGGTCATGCAGCGGCCAGGCCGTATCGCTTGCTGCAGGGTCAACCCATAACCTTATCCTGTCGATGTGATGAAATTCTTTCCATGCATGCACACAGCCAGATTCGACTAACATTCAATCAGGATCGCCCTCAATCCAACGAGGACGATGGCGCTGGTCTGGCGGTTCAGGAAGCCAAGCCGATCCTGCAGGCGCCACCTATGTACAAGGTGGTTTTGTTCAACGATGACTACACGCCGATGGATTTCGTCGTCGAAGTGCTCGAAACGTTCTTCAATCTGAACCGCGAGCTGGCGACCAAGATCATGCTGACCGTCCATACCGAGGGGCGGGCAGTATGCGGATTGTTTACCCGCGACATCGCCGAAACGAAGGCCATGCAGGTCAACCAATACGCCAGGGAAAGCCAGCATCCGCTACTCTGTGAAATCGAGAAGGACGGTTAATCGCCGACCACTTGGGTATGAGGTGAAGCTATGTTAAACCGCGAGCTCGAAGTCACCCTCAATCTTGCCTTCAAGGAGGCCCGTTCGAAGCGTCATGAGTTCATGACGGTCGAGCATCTGCTGCTGGCTCTCCTTGACAATGAGGCTGCCGCGACCGTTCTGCGCGCCTGTGGCGCCAATCTCGACAAGCTCAAGCATGATCTGCAAGAGTTCATCGATTCTACGACCCCTTTGATTCCCGTCAGCGACGAAGACCGCGAGACTCAGCCGACCCTGGGCTTCCAGCGTGTGCTGCAGCGTGCCGTGTTCCATGTTCAGAGCTCCGGCAAGCGCGAGGTTACCGGTGCCAATGTGCTGGTGGCGATCTTCAGCGAACAGGAAAGCCAGGCGGTGTTCCTGCTCAAGCAGCAGAGCGTGGCCCGCATCGATGTGGTCAATTACATTGCCCACGGCATCTCCAAGGTGCCCGGCCATGGGCCGCATTCAGACAGCGATCAGGAAATGCCGGACGATGAGGGCGGTGAAACCACCTCTTCGAGCAATCCATTGGACGCCTACGCCAGCAACCTCAACGAGTTGGCCCGTGCCGGGCGTATCGACCCGTTGGTTGGGCGCGAGCAGGAAGTCGAGCGCGTGGCACAGATCCTCGCCCGTCGCCGCAAGAACAATCCCCTGCTGGTAGGTGAGGCCGGCGTGGGTAAAACAGCCATTGCCGAAGGTTTGGCCAAGCGCATCGTCGACGGTCAGGTGCCCGATCTGCTGGCCCAGAGCGTGGTCTATTCACTCGACCTGGGTGCTTTGCTGGCCGGTACCAAATACCGCGGCGACTTCGAGAAGCGCTTCAAGGCGCTGCTCGGTGAACTGCGCAAGCGGCCACAGGCCATCCTGTTCATCGACGAAATCCATACCATCATTGGTGCCGGCGCAGCGTCTGGCGGTGTCATGGATGCCTCCAACCTGCTCAAGCCATTGTTGTCGTCGGGCGAAATACGCTGCATCGGTTCCACGACGTTCCAGGAGTTTCGTGGCATCTTCGAGAAGGACCGGGCGCTGGCGCGGCGCTTCCAGAAGGTCGATGTGAGCGAGCCTTCCGTGGAGGACACCGTCGGTATCCTGCGCGGCCTCAAAGGGCGCTTCGAAAGCCATCACAACATCGAGTACAGCGACGAGGCGCTGCGTGCAGCGGCAGAGCTGGCCTCGCGCTACATCAATGACCGGCACATGCCCGACAAGGCCATCGACGTCATCGACGAAGCCGGCGCCTACCAGCGCCTGCAGCCTGAGGCCAATCGCGTTAAGCGAATCGACGTGCCTCAGGTCGAGGACATCGTCGCCAAGATCGCCCGTATTCCACCCAAGCATGTCAGCAGTTCCGACAAGGAGCTGTTGCGTAACCTGGAGCGGGATCTGAAGCTGACCGTGTTCGGTCAGGACGCGGCCATCGACTCGCTGGCGACCGCCATCAAGCTGTCGCGCGCAGGGCTCAAGTCGCCTGACAAGCCTGTCGGTTCGTTCCTGTTCGCCGGCCCTACCGGCGTGGGCAAGACCGAGGCAGCGCGTCAGTTGGCCAAGGCGCTGGGTGTCGAGTTGGTGCGTTTCGACATGTCCGAATACATGGAGCGTCACACCGTGTCGCGCCTGATCGGTGCGCCGCCTGGCTACGTCGGGTTCGACCAGGGCGGTCTGTTGACCGAAGCCATCACCAAGCAGCCGCACTGCGTGTTGCTGCTCGATGAGATCGAGAAGGCCCACCCGGAAGTCTTCAACCTGCTGTTGCAGGTCATGGACCACGGGACCTTGACCGACAACAACGGGCGCAAGGCCGACTTCCGCAACGTGATCCTGATCATGACCACCAACGCGGGCGCTGAAACCGCTGCGCGAGCGTCCATCGGCTTTACCCACCAGGACCATGCGTCCGATGCCATGGAAGTTATCCGCAAGAGCTTCACGCCGGAGTTCCGCAACCGCCTGGATACCATCATCCAGTTCGGCCGTCTGAGCACCGAGACCATCAAGAGTATCGTCGACAAGTTCCTCATCGAACTGCAGGCGCAACTTGAGGACAAGCGTGTGCTTCTGGAGGTCAGCGACGCGGCACGTGGCTGGCTGGCGGTGTCGGGCTACGACGTGCAGATGGGTGCGCGGCCGATGGGTCGACTGATTCAGGACAAGATCAAGCGGCCTCTGGCCGAGGAGATTTTGTTCGGCGAATTGGCCGAGCACGGCGGGGTGGTGCACGTGGACCTGCGCGATGGCGAACTGGTCTTCGACTACGAGACCACTGCCGAAGTGGCGTAAGCCTCGGGGGCCGCAATGCGGCCCCTTCCTGACCCAGGCAGGCACAAAAAAGCCCGGCAGATGCCGGGCTTTTTCATGGCTGGAGCTTAGCGCGCACGGTACGTGATGCGGCCCTTGCTCAGGTCATACGGCGTCAGCTCGACGCGAACCTTGTCGCCAGTGAGAATACGGATGTAGTTCTTGCGCATCTTTCCAGAGATGTGCGCGGTTACGACGTGCCCGTTTTCCAACTCCACGCGGAACATGGTGTTGGGCAGGGTGTCGACGACAGTGCCTTCCATTTCGAAGCTGTCTTCTTTCGACATGCAGTAGAGCCCTCGGATCCAGTGTTGGCCCGACGCATAACCGCACCGGGCAAAAAAGTGGCGTGGATTATGCCCGAAAACTGTGTGTCAAGCCAATGCTTTCAGTTGAGGGCAACCCAACGCTGGTTTATCAACAACTCGATAGGCCGATACTGCGTCTTGTAGTTCATTTTCTTGCAGTTCTTGATCCAGTAGCCAAGATACACGCCGTCCAGATCGAGCCGCAACGCCTCGCCGATCTGCCAGAGGATGGCAAACCTGCCCAGGCTGCGGCGCTCCTCATCAGGCTCGTAGAAGGTGTACACGGCAGACAGGCCATTGGGCAGCAAGTCGCAGACGGCGACTGCCAGCAGTCGCCCGCTGGCGCGAAATTCGTAGAACCAGCAGAACGGCAATTGGCGCACCAGAAACGTGGAGAACTGATCACGGCTGGGTGGATACATGTCTCCATCGGCATGACGTGCCTCGATGTAGCGCCGGTACAGGTCGAAATACTCTTCCTTGAAGGCAGGGCGTGCAGCCGTCACCGTCACATCGGCGTTGCGCTTGAGAATCCGACGCTGCTGCCGGCTGGGCACAAACCGTGCTGGCGGTATGCGCGCAGGCACGCATGCATTGCAGTTCTGGCAATGAGGGCGATAAAGGTGATCGCCACTGCGGCGAAACCCCATCTCCGACAGGTCGGCGTACACGTTCACGTCCATGGGCTGGCTGGGGTCCAGGAACAACGTGGTGGCCTGCTCGTCGGGGAGGTAACTGCAGGAGTGGGGTTGAGTGGCATAAAACTTCAACCGCGCCAGCTCTGTCATGATCAACCCCTTCGGTGAGACTTTGCCTAAGTGTAAGCCAGGTGTGAAAAACGCGCCTAGCAAACCCATGTGGCGGTGTTGGGCTGATCGAGGTGGCGGGCCAGGTAGCCTGCGAATTCGCGGCGACTGATGGCGTGAGCGCCCAGGCTTTGCAGGTGATCGGTCGGCATCTGGCAGTCGATCAGCACGAAGCCGGCTGCTTCCAGGTGTCGGACCAACGTCACGAAGCCCACCTTCGAGGCATTGTCCGCGCGACTGAACATGGATTCCCCGAAAAACAGCTGCCCCATGGCCAGGCCATACAGGCCGCCGACCAGTTCACCGTCCTGACGAACTTCGACCGAATGGGCAATGCCGCGCGCGTGCAGTTCGCAGTAGGCCATGCGCATGGGGTCGGTGATCCAGGTGCCGTTTGTATAATCGCGCGGCGCCGCGCAGGCTGCGATCACCGCGGCGAAGTCGGTGTCGAAGCTGACCTGGTAGCGGCCTTGGCGCATCCACTTGGCCAAGGAGCGCGACACGTGCAATCGGGCAGGCACCAGCACGGTGCGCGGGTCGGGCGACCACCACAGGATCGGCTGGCCATCCTGGTACCACGGGAAGCAGCCATGGCGGTAAGCCTGAACAAGCCGTTCGGGCGTCAGGTCGCCGCCTGCGGCGAGTAGGCCGTTGGGCTCTTGCAGGGCGCGGTCCAGCGCAGGGAAGGTCAAGGAATCGCGTTTCAGCCAGGTCAACATGGTCGGTCATGCGGTAGGGGAGGGGAGTGGCCAGCATGGCGCGATGGGGAAATGGGGTCAATCGCTTCACGGCCGCAGGTGGGCGATACGTGATCGCCCACTCCACAAGCAATCGGGTTGCTTCCGCTGAATGGCGGGCCTGGGCAGGGCCGGTGTAGGCAGTGTCCCGCAGCCATTCAGGCAATTTCGGATACATTGCAGCTACGGCCGGCACCATCAGCCACATTTGCTGTCACACCTGTGCAAAAACACAGCATAAGCCTTTGTCACAGAAGACAATGCGTGCTCAAATTGCAGCTATTGGAAAGTCGCCCCCGGCCAGATCCCCAGACGGCGTGCCGCCATGGCGGCTGGCGGGCAGTAATGTTAAAAGTAGTGATCCGTTGGCTTCGGCCCTGGCCGATCACTATTGGACGCGCACCATGCGCAGGAATAGACGCGTTTTGAAGAAATCCACCGCAACCCCAGCTCCCTTGCCCGTGCCCCTGTGGCGGCAGCAGCTGCACTATCGCCTCAAGGAGGGTGCGCTGATCGCTGTCGGCGCCCTGTGCCTGTACCTGTGGATGGCGCTGCTGACCTACGACACCTCGGACCCGGCCTTCAGCCACACCGCCACCGTCGACCAGGTGCAGAATGCCGCCGGGCGAGCCGGTGCCTATTTCGCCGATATCCTGTTCATGGTGCTGGGCTACTTCGCCTACATCTTCCCATTGCTGCTGGCGATCAAGACCTGGCAGATTTTCCGTCAGCGCCACCAGTCCTGGGACTGGAGCGGCTGGTTGTTCTCCTGGCGATTGATAGGCCTGATATTCCTGGTGCTGTCCGGGGCTGCGCTGGCCCATATCCACTTTCATCCGCCGGCAAGCATCCCGTTCTCGGCCGGCGGCGCCCTGGGCGAAAGCCTGGGCGATCTGGCTCGCAACTTCCTGAACGTGCAGGGCAGCACCCTGATGTTCATTGCCCTGTTCCTGTTCGGGCTGACGGTGTTCACCGACCTGTCGTGGTTCAAGGTCATGGACATGACCGGCAAGATCACGCTGGATCTGCTGGAACTGGTGCAGGGCGCGGCCTCGCGCTGGTGGGAGGCGCGTAACGAACGCAAGCGCCTGGAAGCGCAGCTGCGCGAGGATGAGCCCGTCGTCAAGGCCAAGCCTGTGGCGCCCGAACCACGTGAGCCGGCCAAGCCTGCTCTGCGCGAGCGCTTGTTCAAGCGCGAGCCTGCGTCTGCTCAGCCCGAGCCTCGCGAGCCGACCCTGGGCGGTGAGCCTGTGACGATGCGCGACTCGGTCGCGCGTGAACCGGTTGCGCGTGACCCAGGGGTGCAGCGTGAACCTGTGATCACACGCGAACCGGCAGCGGCGCGGCCTTCGGCGCCTGCGCCTGTAGCCGCCCCGGCCCTGATCTCCAATATCGTGCCACCGTCGGCCGCCAAGGCGCCTGAGCCAGTCAAGCGCATTGCCAGAGAAACCCCGGCGCCGCAATTCATCGACAGCGCAGTGGAAGGCACCTTGCCGCCGATTTCCATCCTGGACCCGGCTGAACAGAAAAAAATCGAGTATTCCCCCGAGTCCCTGGCGGGCGTTGGTCAATTGCTGGAAATCAAGCTCAAGGAGTTTGGTGTCGAAGTGGCGGTGGATTCCATTCACCCAGGGCCTGTGATCACCCGGTACGAAATCCAGCCGGCTGCCGGTGTCAAAGTGAGCCGTATCGCCAACCTTGCCAAGGACCTGGCGCGTTCGCTGGCCGTGACCAGCGTGCGGGTGGTCGAGGTGATTCCGGGCAAGACCACTGTGGGTATCGAGATTCCCAACGAAAACCGCCAGATGGTGCGTTTCTCCGAAGTGCTCGCCACCCCGCAATACGACGAACAGAAGTCGCCGGTCACCCTGGCCCTGGGCCACGATATCGGCGGCAAGCCGGTCATCACCGACCTTGCAAAGATGCCGCACTTGCTGGTGGCGGGTACGACCGGCTCGGGTAAGTCGGTGGGCGTGAACGCGATGATTCTGTCGATCCTGTTCAAATCCAGCCCCGAAGACGCGCGCCTGATCATGATCGACCCGAAAATGCTCGAGCTGTCGATCTACGAAGGCATCCCACACTTGTTGTGCCCCGTGGTCACCGACATGAAGGACGCGGCCAATGCCCTGCGCTGGAGCGTGGCGGAAATGGAGCGGCGCTACAAATTGATGGCCGCCATGGGCGTGCGCAACCTGGCGGGCTTCAACCGCAAGGTCAAGGATGCCCAGGAAGCCGGCGAAATCATTCACGACCCGCTGTATCGCCGCGAAAGCATGGAGGATGAGCCGCCTGCCCTGAAGACGCTGCCGACCATCGTGGTAGTGGTGGACGAATTCGCCGACATGATGATGATCGTCGGCAAGAAGGTCGAGGAACTGATCGCGCGCATCGCGCAGAAGGCGCGGGCTGCCGGTATTCACTTGATCCTGGCGACCCAGCGACCGTCGGTGGATGTGATCACCGGTCTGATCAAGGCCAACATCCCGACGCGCATGGCGTTCCAGGTGTCGAGCAAGATCGACTCGCGTACCATCATCGACCAGGGCGGTGCCGAGCAACTGCTGGGCCACGGTGACATGCTGTACATGCCGCCTGGCACCAGCCTGCCGATTCGGGTCCATGGCGCATTCGTGTCCGATGACGAAGTGCACCGGGTGGTCGAGGCGTGGAAGCAGCGCGGTGCCCCTGACTACAACGACGACATCCTCAACGGTGTCGAAGAAGCCGGCAGCGGCTTTGAAGGTAGCAGTGGCGGTGGCGATGGCGACGATTCCGAAAGCGATGCACTGTACGACGAAGCCGTACAGTTCGTGCTCGAGAGCCGCCGCGCGTCCATTTCGGCCGTACAACGCAAGCTAAAGATCGGCTACAACCGGGCGGCCCGCATGATCGAAGCCATGGAAATGGCTGGCGTGGTGACTCCGATGAACAGCAACGGCTCGCGGGAAGTGATCGCCCCGGGCGGCCCGCGCGATTGATATCACCCTGCCGGGCGCCAACGGTGGTGTCCGGCCCCTTCAACGCTTAATGAGGATTCCCATGCGCGCTATTCGCATGCTGTTGGTTTCGGCCCTTGCCCTGGGCCCGGTCTCGGCGTTCGCCGGCGAGCAGGATGTCCAGCGCCTGACCCAGTTGCTGGAAAAGTCGCAGACCATCGAAGCCAATTTCTCCCAGCTGACCCTGGATGCAGGCGGCACCAGCCTGCAGGAAACCACCGGCAAGATGACGGTCAAGCGCCCAGGCCTGTTCTACTGGCACACCAATGCGCCCCAGGAGCAGGTGGTGGTATCGGACGGTAAGAACGTCACCCTGTGGGACCCTGACCTTGAGCAGGCCACCGTCAAGAAACTCGACGTGCGTCTGAACCAGACGCCGGCGCTGCTGCTTTCCGGTGATGTGTCGAAGATCAGCCAAAGCTTCGATATCGTCTCCCGTGAGCAGGGCGATGTGATGGACTTTACCCTCAAGCCCAAGACCAAGGACACGCTGTTCGACTCGCTGCGTGTATCGTTCCGCAAGGGCCTGATCAATGACATGCAGCTGATCGACAGCGTTGGCCAGCGCACCAACATCCTGTTCAATGGGGTCAAGGCCAACCAGACGGTAGCGGACAGCACCTTCAAGTTCGACATCCCCAAAGGTGCGGACGTCATCAAGGAGTAACCAGAGCCAGTCATGGACCTGTTTAGAAGCGAACCTGTCGCCCAGCCCCTGGCCGCCCGTCTGCGCCCGTCCAACCTGGACGAGTATGTCGGCCAGGAGCACCTGCTTGCCCGCGGTAAACCGCTGCGTGAAGCACTGGAGCAGGGTGCGCTGCACTCCATGATCTTCTGGGGCCCGCCGGGGGTTGGCAAGACGACCCTGGCGCGGCTGCTGGCGCAATTTTGCGACGCGCATTTCGAAACGGTGTCGGCGGTACTGGCCGGCGTGAAGGAAATCCGCCAGGCGGTGGAAGTGGCCAAGCAGCAGGCCGGCCAGTACGGGCGCCGTACCATCCTGTTCGTCGACGAAGTGCACCGGTTCAACAAGTCTCAGCAGGATGCCTTCCTGCCCTTCGTGGAAGACGGCACCTTGCTGTTCATCGGTGCTACCACCGAAAACCCGTCTTTTGAATTGAACAACGCGCTGTTGTCACGGGCGCGTGTCTACGTGCTCAAGAGCCTGGACGAGCCCGCGCTGCGCAAGCTGGTGGACCGCGCCCTGACCGAGGAGCGGGGGCTTGGCAAACGCAACCTGCGCGTTGGCGACAAGGCCTTCGACATGCTGAGGGCCGCCGCCGATGGTGACGGGCGACGCATGCTCAATTTCCTGGAGAATGCCGCTGACCTGGCCGAAGACGGCAGTGAAATCGACGTTGATCTGCTGCAAAGCCTGCTTGGAGACAGCCGTCGCCGGTTCGACAAGGGCGGGGAGGCGTTCTATGACCAGATATCAGCGCTGCATAAATCCGTGCGGGGTTCGGACCCTGACGCGGCGCTCTACTGGTTTGCACGCATGCTCGATGGCGGCTGCGACCCCCTCTACATTGCGCGCCGGGTCGTGCGCATGGCCAGTGAGGACATCGGCAACGCCGACCCCCGCGCCTTGAGCCTGTGCCTGGCAGCATGGGACGTGCAGGAGCGGCTGGGCAGCCCCGAAGGTGAACTGGCAGTGGCACAGGCCATTACCTACATCGCTTGCGCTCCGAAGAGCAATGCCGTTTACATGGGCTTCAAGACCGCCCTGCGCGAAGCGGCGGAGCACGGTTCGCTGGAGGTGCCGCTGCACTTGCGCAACGCGCCGACCAAGCTCATGAAACAGCTGGGTTACGGCGATGAGTACCGCTATGCCCACGACGAACCGGATGCCTACGCAGCCGGTGAAGACTACTTTCCGGAGGCGCTGGAGCCGCGCCAGTATTACCAACCGGTGCCGCGCGGGCTCGAGCTCAAGATTGGCGAAAAGCTCCGGCACCTGGCCGAGCTTGATCGCAGCAGTCCGCGACAGCGGAGAAAACCATGATTACGCTGATCGCCGCCGTCAGTGCCGGTGGTATCGCCGGTACCCTGTTGCGCTTTGCCGCAGGCAATTGGGTCGTCGCGCACTGGCCGCGACACTTCTATATAGGTACGCTTGCCGTCAACTTGGTGGGCTGCTTGTTGATCGGCCTGCTGTACGGCCTGTTCCTGCACAAACCCATGGTCCCGGCGGAGTTGCGGGCGGGTTTGATCGTGGGTTTTCTGGGCGGCCTGACCACGTTTTCCTCATTTTCGCTGGACACCGTACGCTTGCTGGAAAGCGGGCAGGTGCCTCTGGCGTTGGGTTATTCGGCCATCAGCGTCGTGGGCGGGCTGCTCGCGACCTGGGCGGGATTGTCCCTCACTCGATTCTGACCAACACCTACACATAACGAGAGAACGATATGCTCGATTCCAAACTGTTACGCGGCCAACTTCAGGAAGTGGCGGATCGCCTGGCCTCCCGTGGCTTTAGCCTGGATGTCGCGCGCATCGAATCACTGGAAGAGCGCCGCAAGGCGGTACAGACCCGTACCGAGCAACTGCAGGCCGAGCGTAATGCCCGTTCCAAATCCATCGGCCAGGCCAAAGCCAAGGGCGAAGACATTGCACCGCTGATGGCGGATGTGGAACGCATGGCCAATGAGCTGGCCGCCGGCAAAACCGAGCTCGACGGTATCCAGGCAGAGCTGGACAGCATCGTGCTGACCATCCCCAACCTGCCCGATGCCAGTGTGCCGGTCGGTGCCAGCGAAGACGAGAACGTCGAAGTGCGTCGCTGGGGCACCCCCAAGGCGTTCGATTTTGAAATCAAGGACCACGTCGCCCTGGGCGAAATCAGCGGTGGTCTGGACTTCGAGGCGGCGGCCAAGCTGTCTGGCGCGCGTTTTGCCGTGCTGCGCGGCCCGATTGCACGCCTGCACCGCGCACTGGCGCAGTTCATGATCAACCTGCACACCGGTGAGCACGGCTACGAGGAGCACTACACCCCGTATCTGGTGCAGGCGCCAGCCCTTCAGGGCACCGGCCAGCTGCCCAAGTTCGAGGAAGACCTGTTCAAGATCACCCGCGAAGGCGAGGCGGACTTCTACCTGATCCCGACCGCCGAGGTGTCGCTGACCAACCTGGTGGCTGGGGAAATTCTCGACGCCAAGCAACTGCCGCTCAAGTTCGTGGCGCACACACCGTGCTTCCGCAGTGAAGCCGGTGCCTCGGGCCGAGACACCCGCGGCATGATCCGCCAGCACCAGTTCGACAAGGTCGAGATGGTGCAGGTGGTGGAGCCCGGCAAGTCGATGGAAGCGCTCGAAGGCCTGACGGCCAATGCCGAGCGTGTGCTGCAACTGCTCGAGCTGCCGTACCGTGTGTTGGCCCTGTGCACCGGTGACATGGGCTTTAGCGCCGTCAAGACGTTTGACCTGGAAGTGTGGGTGCCCAGCCAGGACAAATACCGCGAGATCAGCTCGTGCTCCAACTGCGGCGACTTCCAGGCCCGCCGCATGCAAGCGCGCTGGCGCAACCCGGAAACCGGAAAGCCGGAGCTGGTGCACACCCTGAACGGCTCCGGTCTGGCCGTGGGCCGCACGCTGGTCGCGGTGCTGGAAAACTACCAGCAAGCCGACGGTTCGATCCGGGTCCCCGAAGTGCTCAAGCCCTACATGGGCGGCGTTGAGGTGATCCGCTAAATGGACTACCTGCCGCTGTTCCACAAGCTGCAGGGCGCCTTGGTGCTGGTGGTTGGTGGTGGCGAGATCGCATTGCGCAAGGCGCGTCTGCTGGCCGATGCTGGCGCCGCGCTGCGCGTGGTGGCCCCGGAAATCGATGGCCAGCTGGCCAGCATGGCGCGCGAAGGCGGTGGCCAGGTCCTGGTGCGCGGTTACCAGCCGGGGGACCTCACAGGTTGCCGGCTGGTGATCGCCGCCACGGACGATCCTGGGCTCAATGCCCAGGTTTCGGCCGATGCCCAGGCCCTGAGTTTGCCGGTCAACGTGGTCGATGCGCCGGCGCTGTGCACGGTCATCTTCCCGGCCATCGTCGACCGCTCGCCTTTGGTGATAGCCGTGTCCAGCGGGGGCGATGCACCGGTCCTGGCACGCTTGATTCGGGCCAAGCTCGAAGCCTGGATTCCTGCTGCCTACGGTGAATTGGCCGGGTTGGCGGCGCGTTTCCGACACACCGTCAAGTCGTTGTACCCGGATGTGAACCAGCGCCGGGGTTTCTGGGAGACCGTCTTTCAGGGGCCGATTGCCGAACGCCAGCTGGCCGGGCAGGGCGCAGAGGCCGAGCGGTTGTTGCAGGCGATGGTCGATGGCGCGCCGGTGCAGCAGGGCGGCGAAGTCTACCTGGTCGGTGCCGGCCCGGGTGACCCGGACTTGCTGACCTTCCGCGCGCTACGGTTGATGCAGCAGGCCGATGTGGTGCTGTACGACCGCCTGGTAGCGCCTGCGATCATCGACATGTGCCGTCGGGATGCCGAGCGCATTTATGTGGGCAAGCGTCGTGCAGAGCATGCCGTTCCCCAGGACCAGATCAACCGGTTATTGGTGGACCTTGCCCAGCAGGGCAAGCGGGTGCTGCGCCTGAAGGGTGGTGATCCGTTCATTTTCGGCCGTGGCGGCGAGGAGATCGAGGAGCTGGCCGAGCACAATATCCCGTTTCAAGTCGTGCCGGGCATCACCGCTGCCAGTGGTTGTGCCGCTTACGGCGGCATCCCGCTGACCCACCGCGATCATGCCCAGTCGGTGCGCTTTGTCACTGGGCACCTGAAGGACGGTAGCAGCAACTTGCCTTGGGACGACCTGGTCGCGCCTGCCCAGACGCTGGTGTTCTACATGGGCCTAGTCGGCTTGCCGACTATCTGCGAAGAACTTATCCGCCATGGGCGGGCAGCGAGCACCCCGGCCGCCTTGATCCAACAAGGCACGACGCGCAACCAGCGTGTGTTCACCGGCACCCTGGCCGACTTGCCCGCCCTGGTCGCACGCCACGAAGTGCATGCGCCTACCTTGGTGATCGTGGGTGAGGTGGTGCAGCTGCGTGAAAAGCTGGCGTGGTTCGAGGGGGCACAGCACGGTTGACAGTCTGCGGACGCTTTGGGGATGAGCGAGGCAGTTGTCCCTAACATCCGCAAGCTTGCAGATCGAGTCCACCCCCCCACCTGTGGGAGCGCCCCGGCAAAGCCGCTCCCACAGAGGCTGCGTGAATACGGACAACCGTGGCCTAGAACAATGGCACGGTATAGCTGACGGTCACCCGGTTCTGATCCTGTGCCCACTCGCTGGGCAATCCACTGCGTAGCATGCCGTTGCGCCAGCTCAAGCCCAGCCCCTTCAGCGCACCGTCCTGCACCACATAGTCCAGGGCGATGTCACGTTCCCACTCCTTTTCATCACCACCGGCAGTGGTGCGGATGTGCGTGCCCTTGAGGTAGGTGAGCGAGGCAATCAGGCCAGGCATGCCCAATGCCGCAAAGTTGTAGCTGTATTGGCCGAAGGTGGTGCGTTCACCTGCACGGGTGAAACTGGTCACCAGCCGGTCGGTGAACAGATACAGGCTCGAGCCCGCTGCGCCTTCGCCCGTATTGCCCTGGTTGATCTGCACGAAGTTGCCACTGTCCGAGACCCGCTGATGGCCAAGCAACACCGAGTGGCCACCAATGGCGTAAGTGAACATGGCACTCCAGGTATCATTGTCGATCTTGCCTGGGGTGTCGCCCAGGCCGGTGACGCGATACCCCGCCGCGCGCCCGCTGGCCGAGTCGTTGCGTCCATCGGCGTCGGTCTTGAAGTAGCGCAGGTCGGTGGTCAGTGACTGGTTGTCGCTCAGGGCCCAGGTGTGCACGAGCCCCGCAAAATGCTGGACGTAGTAATCCTCCAGCTGGGCGCCGTAATATTGCAGCTTCAAGGCGGGGGTGAGCTGGTAATCAGCCCCGGCAAACACAAACGCATTACTCTCGCGTGTACCGCCTGCCACGGCCAGGCCTGAGCGGTTGGTCGAGCCACGGCCGGTGGTGTGCTCCAGGCGACCCCCGGTCAGGGTCAGGCCATCGATTTCTTTGGAGGTGACGATCCCGCCTTCGAAGGTCTGTGGCAGCAAGCGCCCATCGTTGGCCACCAGAATCGGCAGTTTCGGTTGCAGCGTACCGTAGCGTGCCTCGGTCTGCGAAAAACGGACCTTGCCGGTCAAGCCCAGGCGACTCCATTCGTCCACCGCGCTGCCATCGCTGGCATCCGGGATCATCGAACTGCCTCGGTGATTGCCTGCACCGCCATCCAGGCGTAGGCCCAGCAAGCCGAGGGCGTCAACGCCAAACCCCACGGTGCCGTCGGTGAAACCCGACTTGTAGTCGAGCATGAAACCCTGCGCCCATTCGGCCGTCTTGCTTTGGCCGGCAGGGCCGGGGCGGTCGCGGTAATCGTTGTTGAAGTAGTAGTTGCGCAGGTGCAGGTTGGCTTTGCCGTCCTCGATGAAGGCCGCCTTGGCAGCCGGAACGGCCAAGGTGGTCAAGGTGAGTAGGTACAGGGGCACGTAGGGCGTTCTTGTCATTGTTTTCTTCCTGAGGGTGATAGGCGCCCAGGGAGCGGGCGCAAAGGGTGCTGCAGGGTGGGCAATCAGTCCTGCAGCCACTCCTGCAGGGTGAGCTCCACGGTGATGAAGGACAGGTTGCGGCCCCGTTGCAGGCAGCCGGCAAAGAGCTTGCCATCGGCGTCGGCGAGCACTGCCTGAAGGTGGCTTCGGCCGGCGATGACCTCACCGCTCAGGCTGAGGATCTCGATACCGGGCCCGGGTACATGAATGGCTTGATGTCCGCGCTCACCGTGGTAGCGCAGTTCGCCGTCGATCAGGCTGCCCAGCCCGCCACGGACCACGGCGCAGGCGATGCCGTGGCTGGCGCAGAGGGCTTCGGCGCTGTCGATCACATCTTCGTTGGGCTTGAGGCGGGCGACCACCAGCCGCCCGAGGCGGCCTTGCTGGACCTGCGAGGTAGTCGTGGACAGGGCAGGTGTCATGAGGCCTCCTTGATCACAGGGTGCAGCAGGTTGAAGTGGGTCTCGGTGTCAGGCTGCACCTGGTAGGCGACGTGCTCGAACAGGCATAGCCGCAGCACCAAGGGTTCGCTACCGACCACGACCCGCTGCAATACCAGGTGCCCACCGTGCTGTTGCCCAAGGCTGTCGAGCATGCCGGCGTGGCAATGCAGCAACGGGGCACCGCTGGCATCCCTGCCGACAGTCAAGGCACCGCTGATGAACGTCACAGGGCCTGTGAGCTCCACGGGCTTGCCATAGTCGTAAGGGCGTTGGCTGTCGCTCGTGGTCACCATGCGGTGGTAGGCCAAGGCGCACGCGCTGCCCCACAGCACGCGGCCGACCGCGCTCTGGTAGCGACAGCGCTCGAGCACCGCCAGCAGGCTTTCGGCCACCTGGCTGCCGGACGCAAGCTCCACGCGCAGTTCCTGGCTGCACGCCACTTCACAGTCGAGCAGCCGGGGTAGGCGGGCCGGGCCTGCGTGCTTGAAGTGGCGCACCCCGCTGCGCAATTCGAAATGGGGCCTCATGCCGATTGCTCCGTGCCAGTCTCGAGCAACGTGCGGATGTGTTTCTTGACGATCTTGCCGTAGCCGGACTTTGGCATCTCATGCCAGCGCACGAACTGCTTGGGCCATTTGTAGCGCGCCAGACGCGGCTCCAGGTGCGCGAGCAGTTGCTCATCGCTGACCTCGGCCGTGGTAACGATCACCGCGCAACCGCATTCGCCCCATTTGTCGTCTGGCATGCCGAGTACGGCCACTTCGTTGACGGCAGGATGGGTCAGCAACGCTTCCTCCACTTCGCGTGGATACACGTTCGAGCCACCGGAGATGTACATGTCCGAGGCGCGCCCGGTGATGAACAGGTAACCGTGCGCGTCCACATGCCCCAGATCGCCGGTATGGAACCAGCCATGGCGGAAGCATTCGGCATTGGCCTGAGGGTTGTTGTAATAGCCGGCGAACACGGCCGGGCCGCGCACGCAGATTTCGCCGTCCGTACCCGTGGGCAGCTCGTGGCCTTTGTCGTCGAGAATGGCCACCTGCATGCCGGTGCGCGGGTAGCCGCAGGAACCGACCTTGGCCTGGGGGCCATCGTCGGCATCATGGCAGTCGGCGGGCAGCACCGTGATGTTGCCGGTGACCTCGCCAAGGCCGTAATACTGGACCAGCACCTTGCCCAATGTGCGCAGCGCATGGCACTGGTCCGCGCGGTACATGGGGGCGCCTGCGTAGATGACGTAGCGCAGACTGCTGTGATCGTAACGGCTGATGGCCGGGTCTTCGGTGAGCATCTTGACGATGGTCGGTACCGTGAACAGGTTGTCGATACGGTGCTGCTGCACCAGGCGCCAGGCCTCGTCGCAGTCCAGCCGGTCCCCGACAGGGAGCACGCAAGCAGCACCCCGGGCTACGTTGACCAGTGCATGAATACCGGCCCCGTGGGACAAGGGGGCCAGTACCAGCGAACGTGACTGCTGGCTCAGGCAGGGCATCAGGTCGGCCAAGTGGTTGTTGACCACGAATGCCATTTGCCCGTGGGTCAGTACCCCTGCCTTGGGGTGCCCGGTGGTGCCCGAGGTGTAAAAGAACCAGAGCGGGTCGTTGTAGTTCACCTCGGCAGGGCGAAACCCTGGCTGAAGCTGGGCGCCTTCATCGAGCAGGGCAGCGTAGGCCAGTTCACCCGGGCGTGGCGCCGCCATGGCAATCACGGTCTGCAGTGCCGGTGATGCCTGTCGCACAGCGTCCACATAATGGCCGAAACCTTCGTCGTAGAGCATCGCTACTGCGCCGCTGGAACTGCCCAGGTAGGCGGCTTCGGGTGGGGTGATGCGCACATTGGTGGGCACCCAGACCATACCCAGGCGAAAGGCCACCCAGGCACTTTCGAACAGCGGCAGGTTGTTGCGCGAGTGCACCAGCAAGCGGTCGCCCTTGCCCAAGCCGCGTGCACGCAGCGCGGCAGCGATGCTGTCAACACGGTGCAGCAGTTGGCGCCATGACACCTGGTGATCGCCGCGAATGAAGCCTGGCAGGTCAGGCAAACGCCTAGCCACCTGGGCCAGCAACTCCCCCAGGTTCATGACATTGTCGATTCCGTTCATCGCACGCTCTCCAGAATGCTCACGTAGTTGGTCACGGCGGCCCCGCCCATGTTGAACACGCCGGCTCGGTCTGCGCGCGGCAGTTGCATGTCGCCGGCCTGGCCGGTGAGCTGCATGGCCGCCATCACGTGCATCGAGACGCCGGTCGCACCAATGGGATGGCCCTTGGACTTGAGGCCACCGGAGGGGTTGATCGGGAGCCTGCCGTCCTTGCGGCTGACGC
Source organism: Pseudomonas fulva NBRC 16637 = DSM 17717 (assembly GCF_000730565.1). Classification (GTDB taxonomy): domain Bacteria; phylum Pseudomonadota; class Gammaproteobacteria; order Pseudomonadales; family Pseudomonadaceae; genus Aquipseudomonas; species Aquipseudomonas fulva. The sequence goes on from NZ_BBIQ01000002.1 coordinate 140,296, forward strand.
CGTCGGCGATTACCCGTGCGCCTTGACCGCGTTCGGCCAGGCCCATGGCCTCGTATTCGAGCAGTTCGGCGATGGTGAAGCAGTCATGGGTCTCCACCAGGGACAGGTCTTCCAGCGTCAGGCGCGCCTGGCTCAGCGCCTGCTGCCAGGCACGTGCAGCGCCTTCGAATACCGTGGGGTCGCGCCGTGACAATGGCAGGAAGTCGTTGACCTGGACGGCTGCGCGAAAGCGAACGGCCTGGCCGCTCCCGGTGGGTTGATCGCCCCGGCTGATCACCAGGGCGGCCGCGCCGTCGCTGATCAGTGAACAATCACTGCGCTTGAGGGGCCCCGCCACGAAGGGGTTCTTGTCCGAAGATGTGCGGCAGAAGTCGTAGCCCACGTCGCGGCGCATGTGCGCATACGGGTTGAGCGCGCCGTTGGCGTGGTTCTTGGCGGCGATCATGGCCAGTGCGTCGGACTGATCACCATAGCGATCGAAATAGGCGCTGGCGATGTTGCCGAACACCCCGGCAAAGCCGTTCTCGATGTTGGCTTCTTCGGGCGTATAGCAGCACTTGAGCAGGATCTTCCCCACCTCGGCCGTGGGCAGGCTGTTCATCTTCTCGAAGCCCACTACCAGGGCATGGCGCGATTGTCCGCTCAGCACGGCGTGCAAGGCCGAGTGAATCGCCGCTGAACCGGTGGAGCAGGCGTTCTCCACGCGCACGGCCGGAGTGAAACGCAGTGCTGGCAGGTGATTGGCGAGCAGGGCGGACGGGAAGTCCTGGTAGAGAAAACCTGCATTGAAGTGGCCGACGTGTACCGAATCGATCTGCTGTGCATCGAGCCCTGCGTGATTCAGGGCGCCGAGGGCCGCGTCAGCCATCATGTGCTCGGGGTCGATGTCGGGAAACTTGCCGAAGGGGGCGTGGTACCAGCCGTTGATGAGGGGTGAATGCATGAGAGTAATCCTCGCTCGGGGTTGGCGAGGTCGAGGGCAAGAACGGTGCCAGGCCTGCGGCAAGCGCTCTGCCACGCGCATTCGTGGCACGTTCGACGGTGGCGACGGGTAGCGAGCACGTGCTACAGGTGTCGCCTTGACTTGGCAAGCGACACCCAAGGGAGACACCTGTTACACACTCAGGCAGTGGCGAGATGCCCACTGGCACAGCAAGACGCGTCAGTGGATTTTATTTAGCATTTTAAAATCAAGCAGTTAAGCGCGTATGGCGGATGCCCACTACGCTACACCGTACATCCGCTTGAGTGTGGCACCTCTATTGCAACGTCATCTGCACCATCGCCGTATCCCACTCGATCAATAAGAACAAATAGGTCAGGAGAGCTTCATGAGCGATTTCACCCGCCGTTCCTTCATCAAGACGGCCTCCCTGGCATCGGCGGCCGTTGCCGCTGCCGGCCTGGGCCTCTACAGCACTGGTGCCCGGGCTGCCGACTTCAAACTCAAGTTTGCCAACAACCTGCCCATCAGCCACCCCATGAACGTGCGCGCCCGGGCCATGGCCAAGGCCATCAAGGAGGAGACCAACGGCGCCTTGGTGGTGCAGGTATTTCCAAGCAGCCAGCTGGGCAGCGACACCGATACTCTTGCCCAGGTGCGCTCCGGGGCGGTCGATCTGTTTTCCCTCTCGCCCGTGATCCTGGGCACCATGGTGCCGTCGGTGCAGATAAGCGCCGTAGGCTTTGCGTTCAAGGATTACCAGCAGGTGTGGAGCGCAATGGACGGTGCCTTGGGTGAGCATGTGCGCGCTGAGATCGCCAAGACCGGCACCCTGTTCGCATTCGACCACATGTGGGACAACGGCTTTCGCGTTACCACCACCAGCACCCGACCGGTCGCGAGCCCGGACGACTTGCGCGGCATGAAGCTGCGTGTTCCGCCCAGCCCGATCATCATGTCGATCTTCCGCGCTCTGGAAGCTGCGCCGACCAGCATCAACTTCGCCGAAGTGTATTCGGCCTTGCAGACCCGGATCGTCGAAGGGCAGGAAAACCCCATGACCCTGGTATCGACGGCCAAACTTTACGAAGTGCAGAAATATTGCTCGCTGACCAACCATGTGTGGGATGGCTTCTGGATGCTCGGCAACAGTGCCTCGATCGGGCGCCTGCCGGCGGATATGCAGGCGATCCTGCGCAAGCACATCGACGCGGCGGTGATAGGCCAACGCCAGGACCTGGCCAAGCTCGAAGGCAGTACCCGCGATACCTTGAAAGGACAAGGCCTGGAACTGGTCGAGGCGCCTGCCGATCCGTTTCGCGACAAGCTGCGCAGTGCCAATTACTACGCCGATTGGCACGACAAGTTCGGCGACCAGGCCTGGAGCATCCTTGAACAATACGCCGGGAAGCTGGCGTGATGCGCGCGCCAGCGCTTCCGGCCTCCACCGTTTCGCAGCGCCTGCCGGCCCGGGTGCTCATCTGCCTCAACCAGTGGGCCATGCGCCTGGTGGGCGTGATCGCGGTTGCCCTGATGGTGATCGAGACCTGCGTGCTGCTGGCCGGCGTGATTGCCCGCTACGTGCTGCATAGCCCATTGATCTGGTCCGACGAACTGGCCTCGTCGTTGTTCATCTGGCTGGCGATGTTCGGCGCCGTACTGGCGCTGGACCGCGGCGAGCACATGCGCATGTCGGCGCTGGTCAACAAGCTGCCGCAGGCCTGGCGCGGTTTCAGCGAAACCTTGTCGGCGCTGATCGTCTGCCTGTTCGTGGCGATGATCATCTCGCCGGCCATGCAGCATTCCCACGAACAGATGTGGATCACCACCCCGGCGCTGGGCATTCCCGATGGCGTGCGTGCTGCGGCGCTGCCCGTTGGAGCGGTGCTGATGCTGCTGGCGGCCGTCGCGCGCATGGCCCGTTATTCGACCGTGCGCCAGTTCATGGCCGGGTTGGCAGTCGTGGCTACGGTAGCCGCCGCTTTGTGGCTGGCGCAGCCGGTACTGGCAGCGATGGGCAACTACAACCTGGTGGTGTTCTTCCTGGTGCTGCTGGGCGCCTGCGTGTTCGGCGGCATCCCCATTGCCTTTGCGTTCGGCACGGCGACCATGGCTTACCTGGCCCTGGCGACCCACGCGCCCCTGTCGATCGTGGTCGGTCGCATGGACGAAGGCATGTCGCACATGGTCCTGCTGGCCGTGCCGCTGTTCGTGTTGCTGGGTGTGGTGCTGCAGTTGTCGGGCATGGCCCGCACGCTCATCGACTTCATGGCCTCGCTGCTGGGGCACGTGCGTGGCGGTCTGCAATACGTGCTGTTGGGGGCGATGTTCCTGGTGTCGGGTATTTCAGGGTCGAAGGTTGCCGACATGGCGGCAGTGGCCCCGGCGCTGTTTCCTGAAATGAAGCGGCGCGGATCCAAGCCTGAAGAGTTGGCAGCGCTGTTGTCGGCCACAGGGGCGATGACCGAGACGATTCCGCCAAGCTTGGTGCTGATCACCATCGGTGCGGTGTGCAGCGTGTCGATCACGGCGCTGTTCATTGGCGGGTTAATGCCTGCGGTGGTGGCCACCCTGGCCATTGCGGTGGTGTGCTGGTGGCGCTCGCGCAAGGACGAAGCGCCGGCGATTGCGCGGGCACCCTTGTCCCGCGTGGCCAAGACGTTCCTGGTTGCCCTGCCGGCTCTGGCGCTGCCGTTGCTGATCCGGGTGGCGGTGCTGGAAGGGGCGGCCACCGCGACCGAAGTCTCGACCATCGGTGTGGCCTACGTGGTGCTGGTGGGGCTGGTGATGCACCTGTTCATGCGCCATATCGAATGGCGCCGGCTGTACCCGATGTTGCTGGAAGCGGCGGCCTTGTCCGGGGCGATCCTGCTGATCATCGGCATGGCCTCGGCGATGGCCTGGGCGCTGACCCAATCGGGCTTCTCGCAGTCGCTGGTAGAACTGATCGAGGACATACCCGGCGGGGTGATGGGGTTCATGGTGGTGACCATCCTCACCTTCCTGATTTTGGGCAGTGTGCTGGAGGGTATCCCGGCCATCGTGCTGTTCGGCCCGCTGATGTTCCCCCTGGCCGAAATGCTCGGCATCCACCCGGTGCACTACGCCATGGTCGTGATCCTGGCCATGGGCATCGGCTTGTTCGCACCGCCTTTGGGTGTGGGTTTCTACGCTGCGTGCGCCATCAGCAAGACGTCATCCGATCATGTCATTCGCCGCGTCTGGGGGTACCTCGGGGCGTTGCTGGTGGCGCTGGTGATCGTTGCCTGTTTCCCGTGGATTTCCATCGGTTTCCTTTAAGAGAGCGCTGACATGAGCCAATTTGCGAAAAAGACTTTGCCTGCAACTGCCGTGGGCCGCGTGGCGCTGGTCACCGGTGCGGCCATGGGGATCGGCGCGGCCATCGCTGAACGCCTGGGGCATGATGGCCACACGGTGGTGGTGGCCGACATCGACCTGCAGGCTGCCGAGCTCAGGGTGGAGGGGTTGCGCGAGCAGGGCATCGATGCCTTGGCACTGGTGATCGACATCGGTGATGCAGCGTCGATCACGGCCTTGTTCGATGAGCTGCGCGCGCGCTGCGGGCGCTGTGATGTATTGGTCAACAATGCCGGTATCGCTCGCACCCAGTCATTTCTGGACACGGACCTGGAAGGCTGGCAGCGGCTGATGAACGTCAACCTGACCGGCACACTGCTGTGCAGCCAGCACGCTGCGCAGGTGATGCGCGAACACGGGTGGGGACGCATCATCAACGTTGCCTCCATCAGCGGCATGCGGGCGAGCATGGGGCGCACCGCGTATGGCACGTCGAAGGCAGCGGTGATCGGCCTGACCCGGCAGATGGCCATCGAACTGGCCGAGCATGGCATTACGGTAAACGGCATTGCCCCGGGCCCGGTGGACACGCCCTTGACGCAGACACTGCATTCTGCGGCGACACGCGAATCCTATGCCCGTGCGGTGCCTTTGCGCCGTTATGGCACACCGGCGGAGATGGCGGGGGCGGTGGCGTTTCTTGCGTCCGATGATGCGTCCTACATCAGTGGGCATGTGATCCCGGTGGACGGGGGGTTCATGGCGTCCGGGATTCTGGAGATTTGAGCGGGGGCTGCCGAGCAGCCCCAGGATTTCGGCCTCACATGACAATTCGCCGGCTTCCAGATCAGTTCCTCACTGCTCTGCGCCGCGTTGCGCCTCATCCTCTCGAGTCGCCTGTTCCCCGGCTTGCAGGGCCGTCTCGACGAAGGTGGCAATGCAGGGGTTGTGGTTGTCGGCCTTCCACACGGCCACCACTTCGATGACCGGTGCTTCGCGCAGGGGCCTGAAGCTGGTGCTGGCCAGGCGCATGTTGCGCATCGACCGGGGGACCATAGCCACCCCCAGGCCTTCGCCCACCAGGTTGACGATGGTCTGCTGCATGTTGATCTCAAGGCCGATGTTCGGGGTGACCCCATGCTGGAGGCAGTAGTTGCAGATCATGTCATGCAGGGCAGGAGCAATACGCCGTGGCACGATGATGAAGGTTTCACCGGCAAGCTCACGTGGCTCCACAACGGTTTGCTCGGCCAGGCGGTGGCCGGGCGGCAGTACCAGGGTCATTTCCTCGCGGTATAACGTGACGGTTTCCAGGCCCGTGCAGTCCTGAGGCCGGTACATGATCGCTACATCCTTGTTGCCGCTGGTGATGTCCTGGGCCAGGTCCAATGGCAGCGTCTCGGTCAATTTCAAGTTCACCTGGGGAAACAGCGCGGCATAACGGCGGGTGATCGCCGGTGTGATGCTGTAGGCGGTGGACATCATGAACCCCACGGAAAGCGCCCCCGCCGCACCGCGCGCGGCGGCCAGGGCATTGCGCTTGGCTTGCTCGAAGGCGGCGAACACCGTGCCGGTGTCGAGGTAGAAACGCTGGCCGGCCTCCGTCAGCTCGACCCTGCGCCGTGAACGGTCGAACAGCTTGACCCCCAGCTCTTCTTCCAACAGCGCGATCTGCCGCGACAACGGTGGCTGTGAAATATGCAAGCGCTCGGCCGCGCGGCCGAAGTGAAGGGTTTCGGCCAGCGTGCGGAAATACTGCAGATGCCTCAGCTCGATCATGATGCTCTCGAAGGTATCAGTCGATGCATGATTATGTATTGGAAAATATAACTGCGCCTCCCTAATGTGAACCGTGCAACGTCATTCGGCCCAGGCGGTGTCACAAGCCCGCCCGTCGACATAGTCAAAAGCTATAGAACAAGAAAAAAGGTGACGCTAATGACCGCTTGTAACCCTGCCGTGCGTGCGCCCCAACCCGTCGTGGAGGCGTGCAACATCGCTCAAGACAGTGACCCTGGAGTGCGCCAGGCCTTCAACCGGGCCTTGCGGCTGATGGAGCGTGGCATCGCCGTACTGATCCGCGGAGAGACCGGTACCGGCAAGGAAATCCTCGCCCGCGCTCTGCATGCACACAGTCAGCGCCGCGCGGCGCCATGGGTGGCGCTCAATTGCGCATCCATTCCCGAAACCCTCATCGAAAGCGAGCTGTTCGGCTACAGCCGCGGGGCGTTTTCGGGTGCTCTGCCGGGCGGCAAGAAAGGCAAGGTTCAGCAAGCCGATGGCGGCGTGCTGTTTCTCGATGAAATCGGCGACATGCCCCTGGAACAACAAACGCGCCTGCTACGGGTGATTGCCGAACGTGAGGTGACGCCCCTGGGTGCCGAGCGCAGCATCCCGGTCAACTTCGCACTGGTCTGCGCGACGCACCAGGACCTCTCGGCGCGTGTTGCCGAGGGCAGTTTCCGCGAGGACCTGTTCTATCGCATCGCCACAGGCGTAGTGCAGTTACCGCCGCTGCGCGAGCGTCAGGACCGTGGTGAGCTGCTGTGCAACATGGTGGCCCATGAGCTTCCAGGCTGTGACCCTCGCCAGGTACTGGCGCAGGTGTGGAGTTTGCTGATGGCCCATACCTGGCCTGGGAATCTGCGCCAGATGCGGGCGGTCGTGCGCTACGCCTGCGCAGTGATGGAAGGCCCGCGTATGCTGCGCAGCGACCTGCCGCTGGACGTTCTCGAGCAGTGCCAGGCCCCGGCTGCGTTGCCTGCCAACATCACGCCCATCCGCCGGGCGGCCCCGTCAGGCGATGAGCGCAGTGACGTGTTGCACGCTTTGCAGAGCTGCCACTGGAACATGTCGGCGGCGGCCCGCGCTCTGGGGATTTGCCGGCCCTCGTTGTACCGGGTGATGCGCCGGCTGGACATTCCCCCGCTCAAGGAGCAATTAGCGCTCGGCGCCTGCGGCACCGCCTGATGCCCTGACCCTCCAACACCTTTGACGACCGCCTGCTGCCAATGAGCAGGCGCGCCTGGCTGCGGCCACTTTCGATGGATGACGATCATGAGCACTCCCGTTGTGCATGCTGCACTCAATTTCACCCTGACCGGCCGCACGGCCCTGGTAACGGGCGCTGCCCGTGGCATTGGTCATGCGATCGCCATGGCACTGGGCCAGGCCGGTGCACGAGTAGGGGTGTGCGATTTGGATGCCGAGGCGGCCGAGGCGGCTGCGGCTCGGTTGCGAGAAGTCGGGATCGAGGCTGTTGGGGTGGGAGCGGATGTTGCCGATGAGGCCCAGGTGCAGGCTATGGTGGGCCAGGTGCAAGCTATGTTGGGAGGGGTCGACATCCTGGTGAACAACGCAGGGATCGTTTCGACCGGCCCCTTGCTGGAGGTCACCACTGCGGAATGGAACCGGGTAATGGCCATTGACCTGAACAGCGTGTTTTTCTGCGCCAAGGCCGTGCTGCCGGGCATGATGGCGCGCCAGAGTGGGCGCATCATCAATATCGCGTCGGTGGCAGGCAAGCGTGGGGGGGGCTTGCTGGGCAATAGCTGCTACGCGGCAGCCAAGGGCGCGGTGATCGCGTTGACCAAAGGGCTGGCGCGAGAAGCCGGCCCCTATGCCATCACCGTCAATGCCGTGTCGCCGGCGCTGACCGACACCGAGATGACCAGCGCGCTAGCGCCTCAGGCCAGGGCCGAAGTGCTCGCACAGATGCCGCTTGGCCGCGCCGGCACGCCGCGCGACATCGCCGCCGCCGTATGCTTCCTGGCCTCGCGGGAGGCCGGGTTCGTGACCGGCGAGATCATGGACGTCGATGGCGGGTTCATGCGCGACTGATGCCATCTGGCCAGGGCACAGGCTGATTCAGCTCCCACCCCATATACCCTTCCCGGGCAAGCGAGCGCGATCGTGGGGCAGGCTGAAGTCCAACAGCGGCCCCTTTGGCACGATCCCGTTGGGGTTGATGGTGGTGTGGCTGAGGTAGTAGTGGTTCTGGATGTGCTGCATGTTTACCGTGTCGGCTACCCCTGGCCATTGGTACAACTCCCGCAGCCAGTGGGTCAGGTTGGGGTAGTCGCTCAGACGGCGCAGGTTGCACTTGAAATGGCCGTGGTAAACGGCATCGAAGCGTACCGCCGTGGTGAACAGGCGTACGTCGGCCTCGGTGAGGTACTCGCCTGCCAGGTAGCGATGTCGGCTGAGCACGTCTTCGAGGTGATCCCATTCGCTGAACACCTCGTCGAAGGCCGCTTCGTAGGCCTGCTGTGTCGTCGCGAAGCCGGCGCGGTAAACGCCGTTGTTGATCGCCGGGTAAATGCGTTCGTTCAAGGCGTCGATGTCCGCTCGCAACGGCTGCGGGTAGAAGTCGAGCAGGTTGCCGGTCAGCGAATTGAAGTCATGGTTGAACATCCGCACGATCTGCGCCGACTCGTTATTGACGATGCGGTTTTCGTGCTTGTCCCACAGCACCGGCACCGTCACGCGGCCAGTGTAATGGGGATCGTCCTGGGTGTAGCGCTGGTGCAGGTACTTGAGCCCATCGAGGTGATCGCCGGATGAGCCGTTCTGGCGGTCGAAGGTCCAGCCGTCACCTTGCATCAGCCAGCTGACCACCGAGACGTCGATCAGCGGCTCAAGGCCTTTGAGCGCGCGCATGATCAGGGTGCGATGCGCCCAGGGGCAGGCCAGCGAAACGTACAGGTGGTAACGACCTGGCTCGGCGGCAGGCAGCGGGTTGCGCCGCTGCGAGTCTTCACGCTTGAACGCGCCGTCCTTGCCGTTTTCATACCACTGGTCATGCCAGCGACCGTCGACCAACAGGCCCATGATGAGCTCCTTAACAAAAGCGATTTGTCGTTGGAGCTCAGTCTAGAGAAAGACGTTCGAACCAATAGCGCAAAGAGTGGGGCGGTATGATCGGTTAAATCGATCGATCGCGATCAGCCCACCACCCTTGCGCGTGGGCAAACGCCTGCTCGCGGTCTTGCCCCAACCCACGAAGCGCCAGCGCCATTGTGGCCAGCACCGCTTTTTGGGCATAGCTGTCTTCAACTTCACCACGCCAGAAGGCCAGCATGTGCTCGGGCTCAAGCGATGCCGGCTTGACGTGCCGACGCTCGCTCAGCGCGGGCCATTCTTCGCCCCAGGCCTTACCGTCAGTGGTGCCGTAGAGATGGCTGATGACATCCGGGTTGATCTCGATTTCGCCACCGTCACCTTTGATCACTACCGCGTGATCGCCCAATAACCGACTGGCCTCGCGGTGTACGGCCTGGTAACCCGGGTGGAAGATGCTCTGCAGGCCACAGCGTGCGCCGAGCGGGTTCAGCACCCGTGCGAGGGAATGGATCGGCGAGCGCAGGCCCAGGGTGTTACGCAGGTCGATCATGCGCTGAAGTTGAGGCGCCCAGTCCTGCAGTGGGAAAAAGGCCAGGTGGTGATGGTCCAGGGCTTCACTGACAGCCTGCCAATCGCGGCACAGGGGAATGTGCAACAGCGCGAGCAGTTGCTCGCTGTACAGGCGGCCTGCGGTGTGCGCGCCGCCACCGTGCATCAGGATACGCACCCCATTGCTGGCCAGACACTTGGCTGCCAACAGGTACCACGGCAAATGGCGCTTCTTGCCGGCATAGCTCGGCCAGTCGATGTCCACTGCAATGGCAGGCGCTTGCAGGTGCGCGCGCAGCGCTTCGGTGAAGCCGGCGAGCTCTTCTGCGCTTTCTTCCTTGTGCCTTAGCAGCATGAGGAAGGCGCCCAGCTGCGCGTCTTCGACTTTACCTTCCAGCAGCAAACCCATGGCGGCGCGGGCTTCTTCGCGTGTCAGGCCGCGCGCGCCACGCTTGCCTTTGCCAAGGATGCGTACGTACTCGGCGAAGGGGTGTTCAGCGGGGGTTTCCAGGGTCAGTGGGCGAGGGCTGGTCATATGCAATTGGTCGGCTTGGGCAGGCCCGCCAGCTTGGCGGCAAGTTTGGCGGGAGTGCCATTGAACAGGCGATTCAGATGGGCGCTGTTGCCCTTTTCCGGGCCCAGCTTGAGCGCTGCGTATTTGATCAGCGGGCGCGTGGCGGGCGAGAGCTGGTACTCCTGGTAGAACGTGCGCAGCAATGACAGGATTTCCCAATGGTCAGGCGTCAGGGCGATGCCTTCGCGGGTGGCCAAGCCTTGCGCGGTGGCCGGTGACCAGTCCTCAAGGTTGACCAGAAAGCCGTCCTTGTCCAGGGCAATGGCCTTGCCTTCGATATCGAGCGTGTTCATAACCAGCTGTTGACCTTGTCATGGTGCAGGGACAGCGCAACGAAGCCTGGGTAGTCGACCGTCGTTGCCAGCGAGGAAGAAATGGCCCTGGCTTGCATGTCTTCTTCCAGGGCATAGAGGCGACCGACCAACTCGGCCTGCTCCAGCAGACGCAAAGGCTCGCTGCCCGAGAGCAGGGCGTAGACCGCATCGCCACACAGCAGTACGGCGTCTTCGCTGCCCAGCAAGCGCAGGCAGCTGTGAAGGCGTTCGTCACCAAACGGGGAGTGGGCTATTACATGCAGGGTTGTCATCAGAGCGTCACCACTTGGTCGAACTGTGCGATCAATGCCGCAAGCTGCGCATCGTCGAGTACCTCTACCGGCAGGCCAAGGCTTGCGTGGGCCATGCCGCGCCGTGCCAGGCTGTGGCCACAGGCGTATAGCGCGTCCACGCCGAACATGGGCAATGCCTGCAGGTTCGCCGCCAGGTTTTTTTGCTCAAGGGCGGCGGGGTGCTGGTCGCAGGCAAGCTGGAACACGCCATCGTCCAGAAACAACATGCCCAGCGGCAGATCGAAGGCGCCGCCGGCCAAGACGATATCCAGCGCTTCGCGAGCAGACAGCCCGCTCCAGGGCGCCTGGCGACTGATGATCAACATGGACTTGGCCATTCAATCGCCTCCAAAGCAGATCAGCCGGTCGGCCGTTTGCGCGGCTTCATGCAGCTGACCGAGCCCGGACAGTTCATAGGGTTGCTGCAGGTTCACGGCAGGGCGCTGATAGCGGCTGGCTTCGCGTTCGTCCAATACGCCACGGCGCAGGGCAGCGGCGATGCACACCACCGCATCCAGCTGGTTGGCCTGTAGGAACGTGCGCCATTGCTGCGCGATGTCCTGTTCGTCCTGAGGGGCTACCACATTGGATGAAGCACTGTGCACACCGTCCTGGTAGAAGAACAAGCGGGTGATGCCGTGCCCGGCAGCCAACGCTGCCTCGGCAAAGCGCAGCGCCCGGCGGGAAGCGGGCGCCTGTGCGGGGGAAAACACCGCGATAGCGAATTTCATGGCGAACTCGTGCTATGGAATCGCGCCATGATAAACAAAAAGGCCTGGCTGCTGCAGGCCTGTGGTCGTCAGGCCTTCTCCTTGCCCTCAGGCAAGAACCAGTTCAGGACCAAAGCACAGATGCCTCCGGTGGCAACCCCCGACTCCATCACATTGCGAATCGCCGCTGGCATATGGGCGAGGAACTCGGGTACCTGTGCCACGCCCAGGCCCAAGGCCAGCGATACGGCGATGATTAACAGGGCGCGGCGATCGAGGCGGGTGCTGGCCAGGATATTGATACCCGAAGCTGCCACGGCACCGAACATGACCATGGCCGCACCGCCCAGCACAGGCTCCGGAACCGCCTGGATCACCCCGGCAACGCTGGGGAACAAGCCGAGCAGTATCAACATCGCCGCAATCCATACACCGATGTGACGGCTGGCGATACCCGTCAGCTGAATGACGCCGTTGTTCTGGGCGAAGATCGAGCTTGGGAACGTGTTGAACACGCCAGCCAGCAGTGAGTTGGCGCCGTTGACCAGCACACCGCCTTTGATCCGTTGCATCCACACGGGACCTTCCACGGGCTGGCGCGAGACCTTGCTGGTGGCCGTCACATCACCGATGGCCTCCAGAGAGGTCACCAGGTAGATCACCAGCATCGGGATGAACAGCGCCCAGGAAAAACCGAGGCCAAAGTGCATGGGTGTCGGCACCTGGAACAGCGCGGCCTCGTGCATGCCGGTAAAGTCCAGGCGGCCTAGGTAGCCGGCCAGGGCATAGCCCGCCGCCAGTGCGATGACGATGGCGCAACTGCGCAGCCAGACCACAGGTATGCGGTTGAGGATGACGATGATTGCCAACACCACGCCTGACAGCAGCAGGTTCTCGCCGTTGGCAAAGGTCCCGTTGGCCATGGCGCCAAAACCACCGCCCATGCTGATCAGGCCGACCTTGATCAGGGTCAGGCCGATCATCAGCACAACAATACCGGTCACCAGCGGGGTGATCAGCCGTTTGACGAAAGGCAAGATGCGCGAGACGCCCATCTCGACGAAAGAGCCTGCAATCACCACGCCGAAAATGGCGGCCATGACGCCTTCTACAGGCGTGCCTTGCTTGACCATCAAGGCCCCGCCGGCAATCAGCGGGCCGACGAAGTTGAAGCTGGTGCCTTGCACGATCAGTAGGCCGGCGCCGAAGGGGCCGAAGCGTTTGCACTGGATGAAGGTGGCGATGCCGGAGATGACCAAGGACATGGACACGATCAGGTTGGTATCACGGGCAGAGACGCCCAACGCCTGGCAGATCAGCAGGCCAGGGGTGACGATGGGCACAATGATCGCCAGCAGGTGTTGCAGCGCTGCCAGCAAGCCGATGAGCAGCCGCGGCTTGTCTTCCAGACCCAGTACTAGTTCGTTGTCAGGCGCTGTCGCACCTGGGCTGTGTTCCTGTGAGCTCATTGCGCAGCGCTGCCCGTCTATAAAAAAGGAGCGCATTCTACGGGCAGAATGGGGAATGCGGTAGGGGAATGCCGGTTAGCCGCCTGTTCGACGATCATCGCCTTCGTTACCTGACTTTTAAGTCAATAAGTCTGAGCGCAGCCACCGCTTTGCGACTGTGCATGTTCGGTAGAAACGGCAGGGACAAAAAAAGCCCGCGTAGGCGGGCTTCTTCACACACGTCGTTGTATCAGTCGTCACGACCCATGATGCCGAACAGCTGCAGCAGGCTGATGAACAGGTTGTAGATCGAAACGTACAAGCTGATGGTCGCCATGATGTAGTTGCGTTCACCACCGTGGATGATGGCGCTGGTCTGGAACAGGATGCACACCGACGAGAACAGCACGAAGCCGGCGCTGATGGCCAGTTGCAGGCCGCTGATCTGGAAGAAGAAGCTGGCCACGACCGCACCCAGCAGGACGAAGAAGCCTGCGGTGATGAAGCCGCTGAGGAAGCTCATGTCCTTGCGGGTGATCAGCACATAGGCCGACAGGCCACCGAACACCAGCGCCGTCATGGCGAAGGCCGAACTGACGACTTCAGCGCCGCCGCTCATGCCCAGGTAGCGGTTGAGGATAGGGCCGAGAATGAAGCCCATGAAACCGGTGAGGGCGAAGGTGGAGACCAGGCCCCATACCGAGTCGCGCAGCTTGGCGGTGAGGAAGAACAGGCCATAGAAGCCGATGAGCACGACGAACACGTTCGGGTACGCGAACCGCATCTGCTGTGAGATGAAGGCCATCAGGCCGCTGAAAGCGAGGGTAAGTGCCAGCAGGCTGTACGTGTTGCGCAGGACCTTGCTGATCTCCTGCTGCTCGACCTGCTGGCCGTGGTGTACGGCATAATCCCGTTCGCGCATGGCGACACTCCTTGGTGAACCTGAGATATGAAACGTCGAAGATGGTAGGAGTCTACCAGAGCTCCTGCAACCCGCGACACAGAGAGTTTGACAGCGTGTTTCATTCCGGTATTATGGCGGCCGCAAAGCAGCTGGAAGCGTGGCCGAGTGGTTTAAGGCAACGGTCTTGAAAACCGTCGATGGGCAACTATCCTAGAGTTCGAATCTCTACGCTTCCGCCACTACTCTCTACAAAAAAGCCCTGACAATTCAGGGCTTTTTTGTGTCCGAACGATTTCCGCCTTTTGCCCAAGCCCTGCTCGTGTCCGTCGTTGCCAATCGCAGTACTTGAGTCACACCTCCCTCGCTCGCACCGATCCTCTCGCCCAAAGGCTACGCAATACCCATCTAATATGGCAGTGTGACTCCCCTCGTCACCTCCACAGGGACCTCCATGCAAACGCGCAAAACCGGTATCCGTGCCCAACAGGCCGACCGCACCCGGGACAACATCCTCAAGGCTGCCGTACAGGTCTTCAGCAGGGAAGGCTTCGCCGGTGGGCGCGTCGAGCAGATTTCCAGCCTGGCGAAATCCAACGACCGAATGATCTACTACTACTTCGGCAACAAGGAAAAGCTGTTCATCAGTGTGCTAGAGCACATCTATGCCAGCTTCAACCAGGCCGAAGCCGGGCTGCAGCTGGACTTGGCCAACCCTGAGCAGGCGGTGCGTGCGCTGGTGGCATTCATTTGGGATTATTACGTGCAACACCCCGAATTCGTCACCCTGCTGGCCACTGAGAACCTTCACCAAGGCGAGCATGCGCGCAAGTCACAAAACCTCAAGGCCTTGTCGGGCGAAGCGGTTGGCGTGCTGCGGCCGATCATCGACGCGGGCCAGGCGAAAGGCCTGTTTCGCGACGACATCGACATCACCCACGCCTACCTGATGATTGCTTCGCTCTGCTATTTCTATAACTCCAACCGCCATACGCTCAGTTCGTTCTTGGCCGTGGACCTGGCAGACCCCAAGGCCAAGGCCGACTGGTTGGCGTTCATCAGTGACCTTGTCCTGCGCGGTCTGCGCCGCTGACCTCAATGGCTGCCTGGGTTGGCGCGAACCTGCGCGGCCGTGGCGGCGAGCCCTTGCCAGGCGGGCTTGTCACCTGCAAAACGCTGGCGCAGGTACGCCGCAAGATCGGCTACCTGTCGGTCCGACAAGCTGTCCTTGAAGCCTGGCATGTAGCCCAGGTCACGGGTGGCGGGGGTAGGAATTCCATGCAGTATCACCCGCAGCAGATTGTCTGGCAGGTCGCTGTGAACGTTGCTGTTCACCGCCATCGACGGGCTGACGCCGAACAGTTTCGGCCCCTGTCCATCGCTGTGGCAGGCCATGCAGGCGCCTTTGAACACGCGTTCGCCATTGCTCAATGAAACGTGTGTTTCAGCCGGCTGCGGTGCCTTGGTCGCCTGCGACTGAGGTTCGCCATCGAGTGAGCCGAGGTAATGGGCGATGGCACGCACGTCGCTTTCCGGCAGCGTCGCCAGCTCGCTGACCACCGGGCCCATGGGGCCGGCCGCCACACCGTGTTTGTCAGAAAATCCGGTACTCAGGTAGTTGAACAACTCGTCTTCGGTCCACGGGGTGGATGATTTACCCAACGCATTGAGGGCCGGTGCTTCCCAGCCATCGACCATCCCGCCGGCCAGGTAGCTGCTGCCAGCTTTCTCGGCGCCCATCAGGTTGCGCGGCGAATGGCACGCCGTGCAGTGACCGAGACCGTCGACAAGGTAGGCGCCGCGGTTCCACTGATCGCTGCGCTGCGGGTCGGCCTGATATTCACCGCGCTGCAGAAACAGGGCGTTCCAGCCAGCCATCAGCGGTCGCTGGTTGAACGGGAAGCGCATCTGGTTGGCGGGCGCTTGCTGGCGTACCGGGGTCTGCGACATCAGGTAGGCATACAGCGCTTGCATGTCGGCGTCGTTGATGACGCGGAACGAGGTGTAGGGAAACGCGGGGTACAGGTGACGGCCGTCACGGCTGATGCCTTCACGCATGGCCCGTTCGAAGGCGGCGAATGACCAGCGGCCAATGCCGGTTTCCGGATCGGGCGTGATGTTGGTGGTGTGGAGCGTGCCGAAGGGCGTGTGCATGGCCAACCCGCCGGCATTGACCTTGCCGCCGCTGACGGTATGGCACACGGCGCAGTCGCCGGCCGCTGCCACCTGGCGCCCGCGTTCGAGCATCGCGGCGCTCCAGCTGCCAGCACCGGGCGGGGTGACCGGTGCGATTTCACTGCGCCAGGGCAGGGCGGTGGCAAGCATGCCCAGGGCTGCGCCCAACACCCCAGCCAGGCCGCCGAACCACCACTTTGAGCGTTTGCTTGCAGGCTGCGCCGGGGCCGAGGGCCCAGGCCCCTGGTCATTGGCGCCAAGGGCGGCGCGCACCCGTTCGGCCGTGATCGGCAGCTCGCGAAAGCGGATGCCGGTGGCATCGAAGATGGCGTTGGCAATGGCAGCGGCGCTGGGTACCGAAGCGGATTCGCCGCTGCCCATCGGTGCTTCGTGCTGACGCGGCAGCATCATCACGTCGATGGCAGGCAGCTCGGGGAAGGTCAGGATCGGGTAGCCGCCCCATTCCTTGCTGGCCACGGTCGACGCTTCGAAGCTGACTTGCTCCTTGAGTACGCGGCTGGTGGACTGAATGACATTGCCGTGGATCTGGTGGCGCACGCCTTCGGGGTTGACCATCATCCCGGCGTCATGCCCGATCACCACGCGGGTGACGGCGACTTCACCGGTACGCCGGTCAACGGCCACGTCAGCCACCCACGCCGCCCATGCGGCGCCAAAGCCTGGGAATTTACTGTGGATGTAGCGCGCATAGGCAAAGCCGCGCCCGCGCAGTACGTCACCTTCGCCCTGGCTCTGCATGGGCTGGGTATGCGGCTGCCAGTCGGCGCGGGCGGCGGTGGCCTTGACCAGGTCGATGGCACGCGGGTCGGACAAGTGCTTGAGCCGATATTCCACCGGATCGACACCCGCTGCGAACGCCAGCTCATCGATGTACGATTCGTGGGCAAAGCTGTTGGGCATGGCCGACACACCGCGCATCCACGAAGCGCGCACCAACGGCGTCATGTCGTTGATGGTCACGCGCATGTGTTCGTAGTCATACGGTGGAATCGACGTGCGGTCGCCCATTTCGAACAAGGCCGGTACCGGCTCCACCGCGCCAGTGAGCAGCAGGGCCAGGGTCGGCGCGCCGTTGGACGGATAGCTGGTCTGGAAGTCATAGGCAGCCACGCTGCCATCTTCGTTCAGGCCGCCGTCGATCTCCATCAATTGTGCAGTGCCTTTGGGTTCCCAGGCGTGTTCCTGCTCGCGGGTCAGCTGTACCCGCACGGGGCGTAGCACAGCACGCGACAGCAGCACGGCGTCGGCGCAGACATCGTCGGCGCAGTTACGGCCGTAGCAACCGGCAGCCTCCATGCGGATGATTTCGATGCGCTCCTCGCCGCAGGCCAGCAGCCAGGCCAGATCAGCGCGCAGCAGGTGTGGGTTTTGGGTGCCAGACCACACGCGGATCTGCCCAGGCGTGTAGTCGGCCAGCGCGCATGATGGGCCAATCGAAGCATGCAGCTGATACGGCCATAGATAGGTACGGCTCAGGCGCTGACTGGCATTGGCAAGGCCTGCATCGACATCGCCCTGGTCCAGCACCGTGCGCTGGACCCTCGGGTTGTCGCGGATGGCCTGGGCCACATCGCTCAGGTCGGGCAGCTTGCCGGTAAAGGGCTTCCAGCTGATTTTCAGGTCTTGCGCGGCACGAATGGCCTGCTCCTCGCGCTCGGCAACCACGCCGACGAAATCGCGGATCACGACCACGGCCACGACGCCGGGTACGTGGGCGATGGATGACTCATCGACGGCCAGCAGGCTGTTGCCAACGAAGTCGCCGCTGTCATGGCCAGCATAGGGCGGACGGATCACTCGCCCGTGCAGCATGTCGGGCAGGCGCATGTCGTGAACGTAGGTCAGTTCACCCGTGGCCTTGCCGGGAATGTCCACGCGGGCAGTGCTGCGCCCGACCAAGGTGTAGTCTTCGATGGGCTTGAGCGGCGCATCCTCGGCAATGTGCAGTTGCTGGTTTTCCCCTTTTACCAGTTCGGCATAACTCAGTGCAGTGCCGTCGTCGGTGAGGACCGTGCCTTCTTCGATGCGCAGCGACTCGGGCTCGCACCCAAGGCGCAGTGCCGCCCGTTGCAGCAAATGACGGCGCGCAGTCGCCGCAGCCTTGCGCAACGGCACGGCTGAAATCTGCAGGGTGGCGCTGGCGATGGTCGCGCCCTGGTTGGGCGCCCGCTCGGTGTCGCCCAGCACCATGTGCACCTGGTCCATGCGCAGGTTCAACTCTTCGGCGACGATCTGCGCCAGCGAGGTGCGGATACCGGTACCCAGGTCAACGTGACCATTGAAGGCATAGACCCTGCCGTCGTCACAGACGGCGATGAACAGCGCCAGTTCGCGCTCCCGGGGCTCGGGCGTCACACCCTTGGCCACCGGGCCGGAAGGCGGTGTGATCTGATCGACGATCAGCAGCACCCCAGTCTTGGCCAGCAGTTGGTCACGGCTGGGCACCTGTTGCGAGTGGTTCATGCTTTTCTCCGGGTGTCGGCGGCGCGGCGCACGGCGCGCAGGATTTCGACGTGAGTGCCGCAGCGGCACAGGTTGCCGGACAGTTCGTTGCGAATCTGTTCGTCGCTCGGCTGGGGGATTCGATTGAGCAGGGCCGTGGCGGTCATGATCATGCCGTTCATGCAGTAGCCGCATTGGGCTGCCTGCTCGTCGATGAACGCCTGCTGCACAGGGTGCGGCGCGCGCTTGCAGCCCAGCCCTTCAAGGGTGGTGATCTCCCGGCCGACGGCTCCGGCCAGGGGGATGATGCAGGAGCGGGCGGCCACGCCGTCGATGATCACCGTACATGCCCCGCACTCACCCAGGCCGCAGCCGTACTTGGGGCCGTTCAGGCACAGGTCGTTGCGCAGGATCAGCAGCAAGGGCGTTTCAGGCAGGGCGTCGACTTCGAACGACTGGCCGTTGACCCGCACGGAGAGGGTTGTTTGCATGGTGGGCTCATCTCTGGAGGTGACTTGCGCTACCGAAGCACCCACAGGGTGCGTGCATTTCGGTAAGTACTCACTACATGAAATGAGCGAGCAAGAAGCAGGCCAGGCATTCGGATGAGCAGGGCATGAAAAATGAGCTCACCGAATCGGTGGCTCAGGCAGGGCGCGCGAAGGGGTGTCCGGCAGTGGTGTGGCTCAGGCCGCGCCGTCGTCGCTGTCGATCATCTTGCGCAGCAGGTACAAGATGGCGACGCGCTCAGCGGCATTGAGGCTGCCCATGCTCAGTTCACTGATCTGCCGGGCGCAGGGAATCATCGCATCGAGCAAGGCCGCGCCGCTGTCGGTGAGCGTGACGATCACCTTGCGCCGGTCTCCCGGGTCTGGCGAGAGCTGCACCAGTTCACGTGCTTTCAGACGCTCGACGATCCCGCGGATGGTCGCCTGGTCCACGGCCGTTGCCTTGATCAACTCGGCCTGAGAGCTGGGGCCGTGATCGCGCAGGGCGCACAGGGTGACGAATTGAATGGAGGTCAACTGTGGGTCGCAAGCCTGCTGCTGGAAGATCGCCGTGTGCCGCTGGTAAGCCTTGCGCAGCAAGTGACCCACCTGTTCGGTAACGTCGTAGGGGGCGGTGTCGTGTGGGGCGCTGCTGGGGGGAGTCGTGTTCGGCATGAGAGGCTTTGGGCTGGTGGAAAGGAGCTGGCCGGCCGCCAATAGCGGAGCGCCCGGCCAGTATAACCGTTATCGCGCCAGCGATTGCTGGGGCGCGACCACGTCCCCGGCCATGACCACGGCCTGATCGTCCAGGTAGATATCGCAGTTGCGCAGCGGGATGTCCAGGTGGCAAGGGGTCTTGCGCTTGCCGCCCACTTCGGTATTCGGGCCTGTGGAGAACAGGAAGTTGCCGTAAAACGCGCGGGCATCCATGCACATCCCGTCGTTGCGGTCGTGCAAGCCCATGGCAGTCCACTGGGCGCGCGGTTGCAAGCCCCAGCCGATGTGCGAGATGCCGTAAACCTCAGGGTCGTTGAAGTACTTGAGGTAGTCGCGCAGGTACTCGGCCTCGAAACCGCCATGAATGCCGGTGATGAAGCCCTTTTCGATTTCGAGCGTGATGCGCTCGCGGCAATAGTTCTTGAACGGCAGGATGATGTCGCCTACATCCAGGACCAGCGTGCCCTCGGCGCTGTCCTCGTTTGGCCAGGTGAACAGAAATCCACTGGGCCAGTGGTCCCAGCGCCCCGGCTCGTCGGCGTAGCCGTACTCGGTGACTGCCGGGTACTGGCCGAGCGGGGCATGGAAGTCGCTGCCAGCCTTGGACCGCACATGCATGCTGCGGGCCTGCTTGAGCAGGGTTTCGGCAGCCAGTACCCGGCGCTTGTCGTCCTCGTTGGGCAGCATGCGCGCCAGCACTTCGGCTGGTTCCACCGCCAGCAGAATGCGGGTGCCGGTCTTGAGAATCTGCTCCTGCTCGGGGGAGTGCAGAAGCATCATCGTGTCGACGATCAGGTCGGCGGCTTCCAGTGCGCGCTGCGCCGCCAGATTGCCGGTAAGTGCCGTGTCCCCGCAGTAGGCGGTCATGTCCCGGCCCATGGCGGTCGGGTGATTGAACGCCGGCAGTTCCACGGCGTAGACCTTCGCCCCTAGTCGCTGCGCCGCTTCCATCGCGGCGTTGACCGTGCGCGGATCGGAGTAATGGCTCTTGAGGACGGCCACGCTCTGGGTGTCGTCCACACGGGACAGCTTCAGTACGTGCTCGAACATCTGGGTCAGTTGTGCATTGCTCACCGGCATTGTGGGTTCTCCTGGGTGGCCTCTGGCGGCATCAAGCGGTGCACCATCGCAGTGCTCGACGCTTTATCTTGGCGCACAAAAAACAGTGTGTACGCCATAACCTGAGCGATAAGAGCGCATTCATTCGATCAACGCAAGTGATCTTTGAGATGTTACCAAACAACTCATCTCCCAGTTATGCGGTAACAAACGGCCATGTTGCCGTTCGATCACCTGTTTGAAAATATTTTAGCAAGGCTATTCCTAAGAGCCATTTAAAGTGTATACGCTGTAAATGACTCGCGGCCATGCCGCTTGCCACACATCAGAACAACAGGAGACTCTCCATGCGGGGAAGCCAAAAAATCGCAATCGTCGGCGCGGGTTTGGGTGGGGCGGCAGCAGCAACGTTGCTGCAGCAGGCCGGCTTCGATGTCGAGGTGTACGAACAGGCCCCGGCGTTCACCCGCCTGGGTGCCGGGATCCACATCGGCCCCAACGTCATGAAGATCTTTCGGCGCATGGGGCTGGAGCAGAAGCTGGAACTCATGGGTTCGCACCCGGACTTCTGGTTCAGCCGCGACGGCCAGAGCGGCGATTACCTCTCGCGCATCCCACTGGGTGAGCATGCTCGCCGCGAATACGGTGCGGCCTACATCACCATCCACCGGGGTGACTTGCATGCGCTGCAGATCGATGCCATCAAGCCGGGTACCGTGCACTTCGGCAAACGCCTGGAAAAGATCATCGATGAGGGTGATCAGGTGCGTCTGGACTTCGCCGATGGCACCCACACGGTCGCCGACATCGTCATAGGGGCCGACGGCATCCACTCCAAGATCCGCGAAGAATTGCTCGGTGCCGAAGCGCCGAACTACAGCGGCTGGGTGGCGCACCGTGCGCTGATCCGTGGGGTAAACCTGGCGCAGCATGCCGACGCATTCGAGCCCTGCGTCAAGTGGTGGTCCGAAGACCGGCACATGATGGTCTACTACACCACGGCCAAGCGCGACGAATACTACTTCGTGACCGGTGTGCCCCACGAGGCGTGGGACTTCCAGGGCGCCTACGTGGACAGCAGCCAGGAAGAAATGCGCGCTGCCTTCGAGGGCTATCACCCCACCGTCCAGAAGCTGATCGACGCCACCGAATCGATCACCAAGTGGCCGCTGCGCAATCGCAACCCGCTGCCGCTGTGGAGCCGTGGGCGTCTGGTGATGCTCGGTGACGCCTGTCATCCGATGAAACCGCACATGGCGCAGGGCGCCTGCATGGCCATCGAGGATGCGGCCATGTTGACGCGCTGCCTGCAGGAGACCGGTCTGTCGGACCACCGCACCGCCTTTGCCCTGTACGAGGCCAACCGTAAAGAGCGAGCCTCCCAGGTGCAGTCGGTATCCAACGCCAACACCTGGCTCTATACGCAGGAGGATCCAGCCTGGGTATACGGCTACGACCTGTACGGTCAGCCGCTCAAGAGCGGGGAGGCCGCATGACTACCTTCGTGACTGGCGGCCATGTGAACGCCAATGGTATCCGCCAGCATTACCTGCGCTATGGCGGTAAGGGGCATGCGCTGATCGTGGTGCCAGGGATCACCAGCCCGGCGATTACCTGGGGGTTCGTCGCCGAGCGCCTTGGCCAGCACTTCGATACTTACGTGCTGGATGTGCGCGGGCGTGGTTTGTCGTCAAGCGGCCCCGATCTGGACTACGCCACCGATGCCTGTGCCGCCGACATTCCCGCCTTTGCCGCCGCGCTGGGGCTGGACAGTTATCACTTGGTTGGGCACTCGATGGGCGCACGGTTCGCGATTCGTGCCGCTGCCAACGGCGCGCCAGGCTTGCAGAAGCTGGTGCTGGTCGACCCGCCGGTATCCGGGCCAGGGCGCCGCGCCTACCCAAGCAAGCTGCCCTGGTATGTCGATTCCATTCGCCAGGCCAGCATGGGTATGAGTGGCGAGGACATGCGCACCTATTGCGCCACCTGGAGCGACGAGCAGTTGGCGCTGAGGGCCGAGTGGCTGCACACCTGTTACGAGCCTGCGATCGTGCGGGCCTTCGATGACTTCCACGAGGTAGACATCCATCAGTACCTGCCCGCTGTACGCCAGCCGGCGTTGTTGATGGTGGCTGGGCGTGGCGGGGTAATCGAGCCGTGCGACATCGCCGAAATCCGTGAGCTCAAGCCTGACATTCAGGTCGTACAGGTTGCCAACGCTGGGCACATGATTCCCTGGGACGACCTCGATGGTTTCTTTGCTGCATTCGGCCTCTTCCTCGATCGATCCCTTGCCTGAAGGAGCACGAGACATGACCAAGCTATACCGCATCGGCCAGATCGTGCCGAGTTCCAACACCACCATGGAAACCGAGATACCGGCGATGCTCAACGCGCGCCAAGCCATCCGCCCGGAGCGCTTCACCTTTCATTCCAGCCGCATGCGCATGAAGCAGGTGAGAAAGGAAGAACTGGCGGCCATGGATGCCGAGTCCGACCGCTGCGCGGTGGAGCTGTCCGATGCCAGGGTCGATGTACTGGGCTACGCCTGCCTGGTGGCGATCATGGCCATGGGCCTGGGCTATCACCGGCAATCCGAACAGCGCCTCAGGCAGGCGACTGCCGATAATGATGCACTGGCGCCGGTCATCACCAGTGCCGGAGCGCTGGTCGAAGCCTTGCATGTGATGAAGGCCAAGCGCATCGCCATCGTCGCCCCGTACATGAAGCCGCTGACCGAGCTTGTGGTGAACTATATCCGCGAAGAAGGCTTCGAGGTTCAAGACTGGCGTGCCCTGGAGATTCCCGACAACCTGGCCGTGGCCCGTCACGACCCCGCCAACCTGCCCGGTATCGTCGCCGGCATGAACCTTGAAGGGGTGGATGTGGTGGTCTTGTCGGCCTGCGTGCAGATGCAGTCGTTGCCGGCCGTGGCCAAAGTCGAGGCGCAGACCGGCAAGCCTGTGGTCACCGCTGCCATCGCTACCACCTACGCCATGCTCAAGGCGCTGGACCTCGAGGCGGTGGTGCCAGGTGCCGGCGCCTTGCTGTCGGGCGCCTATTGAAATCGGGAGATGGACATGAGCGAGGCACAAAGTGCTCGGGACAACTATCAGGGTGTATGGGGGCAGCGTATCGGTTTTGGTCGCGCACCGGCGCTGCTGATGATCGACTTCATGCAGGGCTATACCACGCCGGGGGCTGCGCTGTACGCCCCAGGCGTCGTCACGGCAGTGGCGCAGGCCGCGGACCTGCTGGCGCTAGCCCGCGATTGCGGCATCCTGGTGGTGCATACCAACATCCGCTACCAGCCCCCGCATTTTGTCGATGGCGGGGTATGGGTGCGCAAGGCGCCGGTGATGAAGGACATGGTCGAGGGTAACCCCTTGGCGGCGTTCTGCGAGGCCGTTGCCCCACAGCCGGAGGAGGTGGTGCTGAGCAAGCAGTACGCCAGCGCTTTCTTCGGCACCAGCCTGGCGCCGCTGCTGCACGCCCAAGGAGTGGACACCGTGGTCTTGGCCGGCTGCTCCACCAGCGGGTGCATCCGCGCCAGCGCGGTAGATGCGATGCAGCATGGCTTTCGAACCATCGTGGTGCGCGAATGTGTGGGTGATCGCCATGACCACCCGCACCACGCCAACCTGTTCGACATCGACAGTAAGTACGGCGATGTGGTTTCCCGCCAGGAAGCGATGGCGCAATTCAGGCAATTGACCGGCTGACACCGGCAGGCGCCTACCCAATAACAATCAAGGAACGGTGCCGGAAGCACGTTCATGACCGCCTGCTGTCCGGGCGGTCGCCCCGCAGGAGCACTCGGGGTTTTTCAGGCGTGGCCTGGGCCTGTCGCGTGTAGCGCGCGACGGTCCTTGTGCGTCGAAAACTGCTGGCCTTAAAAACAACCACAAAGTCGCCCGCCAGGAGACAGGAAATGCCAATTGCGAATGCAACCACGGTCCATAGCGACATTGATCAGGGCACCAAAGCGCTGTACAGCAAGATCACCTGGAGGCTCATTCCCTTCCTGTGCTTTTGCTACCTTGCCGCCTACCTGGACCGTATCAACGTCGGCTTCGCCAAACTGCAGATGCTCGAAGATCTGCAGTTCAGCACCGCCGCCTATGGCCTGGGTGCCGGGCTGTTCTTCGTCGGCTACATCATTTTCGAAGTGCCCAGCAACCTGATTCTGCAGCGCGTCGGTGCCAAGCTGTGGATCGCCCGCATCATGATCACCTGGGGCCTGTTGTCGGCGTGCACCATGTTCGTCAGCACCACCACCCAGTTCTACATCCTGCGGTTTCTGCTCGGCGCGGCCGAAGCAGGGTTTTTGCCAGGGGTACTGTTCTACCTGACCATGTGGTACCCCACTTACCGACGCGGGCGCATCATCGCCCTGTTCATGATCGGGCTGCCGCTGTCGAGCGTGATCGGTGGGCCTATCTCGGGGTGGATCATGGGGCACTTCGATCAGGTCCACGGCCTGCATGGCTGGCAGTGGCTGTTCCTGCTGGAGGCGATCCCCAGCGTGCTGCTCGGCATTCTGACCTTCTGGGCCTTGCCCAATCACTTCCAGCAGGCCAAGTGGTTGTCGAGCCAAGACAAGGCTCAGCTGGCAGCAGACCTTGCCGCCGACGATGCAGAGGGCAAGGACAGCAAGCACAGTTTCCGTGACGGGTTCTTCAACCTCAAGGTGTGGATGCTCGGCGGTATCGATTTCTCGATCCTGCTCAGCGCCTACGCGATGGGCTTCTGGATGCCGACCTTCATCCGCGATGCAGGGGTAAGCGACACGTTCCACATCGGCTTGCTCACTGCCATCCCGAGCCTCGCCGCACTGGCCGGCATGCTGATGATCGGCGCCAGCTCCGACCGTCACCGTGAGCGTCGTTGGCACATCATCGTTCCATTCATCGTCGGCGCCATCGCCATGGCCAGCAGCACATTGTTCAGCCAGAACCTGGTCATGACTGTATTCCTGTTCGCAGTCGCCTCGGCCGCGATCATTGGTGCGGTGCCGGTGTTCTTCAGCCTGCCGGCGACCTTCCTGAAAGGAACGGCAGCCGCCACCGGTTTTGCCCTGGCCTGTTCGGTGGCAAACATTGCCGGGCTGGTCAGCAACTCGCTGATGGGCCTGGTCACTGACTGGACCGGTACTTCCCACGCGGCGCTGTGGGTGTTCGCCGGCTGCTTGCTCCTGAGTTGCTTCCTGGTCATCGCCCTGCCAGCGAAGCTGGTCAACCGCTAGCGGTCCAGCGCTTCACGCCCGGTAGGGCAGGCCGGCCGATGCCGGCCTGCCCACTCATTCTCAATGCAATCTGCACGTCGGCGGGCGTTTGTCTCGCCGGTGGATTGCTGTTGCCCGAATTTCAGGAATCGCCCCATGCACGCTTGCACTGCACCGCGTTTTTTCCCGAAGGCACGCCTGGCTGGCGGCTGCATCGCAGCCGCGCTGTGTACCGAGGCACCGGCTGAAGAGGTCGGTTTCATCGAAGGCGCCCGTGCGACCCTCCAGGCTCGCAATTATTTCTTCAGCCGCGACTACGCCGATATCAAGGGAGCAAGCACCCAATCGCGTACTCAGGAGTGGGCGCAGGGCTTCATCCTCAACGCCAGCTCAGGTTATAGCCAGGGCATCATTGGTGCCGGGGTCGATGTGATCGGCCTGTTGGGTTTCAAACTCGACAGCAGCCCCGAACATGCACGCTCAGGCCTACTGCCAAGCCTTGACAGCGGCACGTCCGCCGACCATTACAGCCGCGTGGGCGCGGCGCTCAAGTTCAAGGTTTCCCAAACCGAATTGAAGGTGGGGGAATTAATGCCCAATCTGCCTGTGTTGCTGTTCAGCGACCTGCGCCTGCTGCCACCGACTTATCAGGGCGCAATGCTGGAGTCACATGAGTTTGCTGGGCTGACGCTCAGTGCCGGCCAATTTCGCTCCACCAGCCTGCGCGACTCGTCCAACAGTCAGAAAATGTATGCGCTGGTCAACGACCCCATCAACCCCGCGCGGCTGGCCCGCTTTACCAGTGACCGCTTCAATTACCTGGGCGCCGACTATGCCTTCAACGACAACCGCTCCAGCGTTGGGGTATGGCAGGCGCAGCTGCGGGACATCTACCAGCAGCGATTCTACAGCCTCAAGCACGCCGAGCCCCTAGGTGACTGGACCTTGGGTGTGAATGCCGGCTATTTCCACGCCCGCGAGGATGGGCGCAAGCTTGCCGGCAACTATGATAACCATGCGCTGTTCAGCCTGTTCTCGGCGAGAACGGGCGGGCATACGTTTTACGTGGGCTACCAGCAGATAGGCGGGGAGGACGGTTTCATCCAGGTGGGCGCCAACACCAACCCGATGGGTAATACCCTGCCGACCTACGAGTTCTCGGCGCCTGGGGAGCGTTCCTGGCAGGTGCGGCATGACTACAACTTTGCGGCATGGGGGATCCCCGGGCTGACCTCGACATTGCGTTACGTACAAGGCCGGGACGTCAAAACCGGGCTGGGCTTTGAAGGGCGTGATCGGGAGCGGGATCTGGACCTGGCCTACGTGGTGCAAAGTGGGCCGCTGGAGGGGCTCGGCGTGCGCGTGCGCAATGTGATGGCTCGCTCCAATTACCGAACAGATATCGACGAGAACCGCGTGGTGCTCAGCTATACCATGAAGCTGTTCTAGAGGTTGTAGCGGACACCATCAGGCGAGCACGACAAACGGCCACCTCGGACGTGCACCTGGCCGGCTAAAAGCGACCAGGTGTACAACCCCGCTCAGCTGTAGCGGTTTATGCGATTAATTATCATATGATGATGATTATGATGTAGATTTGCGCGCACGGATTTTCACGCGCAAGGAGTCAGCTCGCAATGCCCCCGTCCATTTCCCATCCCACTACCTTCACCCTCGGCCTGTACGCTTGCTTAATCTGCCCGCCATCCTTTGCCGATACCCAGGCAAGCCAAGACGGCCCCGTGCTGGAGCTGGGCTCAACCGATGTGATTGCTACCGGCCTTGGCAGCGTCACTGAACGCAGTGGCTCCTACACCACCGGTAGCATGAGCGCAGCCACCCGGTTGAATCTCTCGATCAAGGAGACACCCCAATCGGTCTCGGTCATATCCCGCCAGCAGCTGGACGACTTCCAGCTCAACAGCCTGTCCGAGGCCATGGCTCACGTCACGGGAGTTACGGTGCAACGCAATGACTCGGAGCGACCGAGCTACTATTCGCGTGGTTACGCCATCAACAACTTCCAGATCGATGGCATGCTCAACACGTTCTCGGGGCTCAAGTCCGACTCCGACACCATCATCTACGATCGAATCGAAGTCGTGCGTGGGGCCACAGGCTTGACCACAGGTGCAGGCGATCCCTCAGGCACCATCGCAATGGTTCGCAAGCGCCCTACGCACGCGTTGGCGGTAAAGAGTGGTGTAAGTGGTGGCAGTTTCGACAATTACTACAGCTACCTGGACGTGGGTGGCCCGCTGGGCTGGGACGGCCGTCTGCGCGGACGCACCGTGCTGGCGTACCGCGACAACAAGTCGTTCATGGACAAGTATGCCACCCAGCGTGAAGTGGCCTACGGCGTGCTCGAAGCCGACCTGACCCCAAGCACCGTGCTGGCGGTGGGGTATGACTATCAGAACAAGCATGTGCAAGGGTCATCCTGGGGCACGGTACCGTTCTGGAACGCCGACGGCAGCAAAGCCAACTTGCCCCGTTCCACCAACCTCAGTGCGCCCTGGTCTTCCTGGCCGCTCAAAGACCAGACGGTATTCGCTACCCTCGACCAGTATCTGGCCAACGACTGGGTCATGAAGGTGGCGTATACCCACCGGCAAAGCGACAGCGACGGAAAGGTCTACTATGGGGGCAATGGCTTCCCCGAAGCCGACCGTAGCGGCATGCAGGCCTGGTACTCGCACTTCGGGGGCTCCGAGCAGATGGACGCGCTGGACTTCAACCTCGCGGGCCCTTTCCAGTTGTTCGGCCGCAGCCATGATTTCATGATCGGTTACGGCGAGTCGCGACGGCGCGACAGTGAACCCCACCGCCTTGATCTGCCTGTACCCGACGGTTTCGAGACGATTGCCGATTGGAAGTACATGGGGGCCACACCTACGTTCTATGACCTCGAAACCGGGCTGGACAGTTCGCGCTCCAGCATTCGTCAGAAGGCCGGCTACATTGCAACACGTCTGAACCCCACGGATCGCCTGCACATCGTGATTGGCAGCCGCTACGGCAGTTGGCAGACGCAACAGCGGGAGTGGGATTACGGTGATGCCCTGCAAGTTACCGATCAGTCCACTACCAAGCAGGTCCAGAATGATCAGTGGACGCCCTATGCCGGCGTACTCTTCGATCTGACCGACCAGTTCACCGCCTATGTCAGTTACACCGATATCTTCAACCCGCAAACCGTGAGAGACGTCAACAAGCAGTACCTGGAGCCCATCGTAGGCAAGGTTTATGAGGTGGGGCTCAAGGGCAGCCTGTTCGCTGACCGCCTGAACCTGAGCACGGCAGTGTTTCGCAGCAAGCAGGACAACGTGGCGGAACAAGACGACTCAGTGCCGCCCAATGGCAACGAAGTATTCTACAAAAGCGGTGGCAAGGGCGTGGTTGTCGAAGGTTACGAGGCTGAAGTCGCAGGCGAGGTGATGACCGGGTGGCAGATGAGCCTGGGCTACAGCTATACGCATGCTGCCACGGCCGAGAAAAAGCGAAAGAACACCGAACAACCCTTGAACCTGGTGCGCTTGTCCAGCACCTATGCCCTAACACCAGCATTGACCGTAGGGGCAAGCCTGGACTGGCAGAGCGACAATTTCAGGCTGGCGAACCGACCGGTAGGGCGCGACGGTGATCGAATCATCACGGCCAAGGACGAGATCGGCCAGAAAGCATTTTCGGTGGTTGGACTGATGGCGCGCTACCGGATCGATGAGCACCTGACTGCTTCTGTCAACGTCAAGAACCTGTTCGACGAGCATTACTACAACAACGTCGGCTTCTACAACGGCGTGTACCACGGTGAGCCACGTACGATGATGGTCAGCCTGGATTGGAGGCTCTGAGGCGATGACCAGGTTGCGCTGTACACTCGGCCAGTCGGCGGCCATGTGATAGCCCGCAGCGCCCATCACCCGCGCACTTGGCGAACGGGCGATGGGCGCTTGCTCAGACCAAGCCTTTACTCAGCGGCCTGTTCCACTGCCGGCTCGTCTGCAGCCTCGCCCTGTGCTGCAGGCGCAGCGGTCTGTGCCTTGGCTTGCGCCCGCTTGCGGCGTTCCTGATTACGCTGCTGGGCCGCCTGACGCTTGGCATGGATCGCCTGGGCGGCGGTCACCACGCCTGCCGGCTCACCGTTAAGGTCCAGGCGCGGGGCGTTTTCCACCATGCTGGTCCAGTAGCGGTTGCCCCGGCACCAGGTGGAAATGCCCAGCTTCAGTTGCTCACGGGTAATGCCCAGCAGCTCCAGGTGTTGCTCGGCATCCTTGAAGATGCCCTCCTTGAGCGGCACTTTCGGCGCAGGGTTGACAGGGAAGGCCAACGGGAAGTGCTTCTGCAGCGGCCAGATGGCGGCCACTGCCGGGTCCAGTTCACGCGGCTTGGTCTTCTGCGGGGGCTTGCGCTTGGCCGGCGCTGGGGCGCTTGCCTGTTGCTGCTCTTTTTCAGCCCGCAGGCGATCCCGTAGCGCTGCCAGTTGTTCAAAGCTCATCGTTCAATTCACTGCTTCAAGGTTGATTGCGTGGTGCAAGGATATGCGATGCAGCCCCGGTGAGCAGCCCAAAAGGCACAAATCGTCGCTTTTTTTACAGAAACCCACGACGGTCTTGCTCCAGGGCAGCGGTATTTGCGTCACACAATGGCGCGAATCCTTGCCCCAGGGGCACGGTGCAAGCTTTCCCGACAGGCCGCTGCCCCTCTGTCATCCAGCCCTAGACCTTGAACTTGGCGACCATCGCGTTCAGGTCCACAGCCAGGCGTGACAACTCCTGGGCGGCGGCGCTGGTCTGGTTCGCGCCGGCCGAGGTCTGCATCGCCAGGTCCCTGATGTTCACCAGGTTTCGATCCACTTCGCGGGCCACCTGGGCCTGCTCTTCGGAGGCGCTGGCGATCACCAGGTTGCGTTGGTTGATGGACGAAATGGCTTCGGCAATCGTGTTCAGTGCCTGGCCTGCGGATTGGGCGATTTCCAGGGTGCCTGACGCCCGCCCTTTGCTGGCGTGCATGGCCCCGACTGCAGACTCGGTGCCCGACTGAATGCCTGTGATCATGCCTTCGATCTCGGCTGTCGATTGCTGGGTTCGGTGCGCCAGCGCCCTGACTTCGTCGGCGACCACGGCAAAACCACGGCCGGCTTCACCGGCGCGCGCAGCCTCGATGGCAGCGTTGAGCGCAAGCAGGTTGGTCTGGCCTGCGATCGAGCCGATGACATCCAGTACCCGGCTGATCTCGTTGGCGCTGGTGGCCAGCTGTTCGATTTCCTGGGAAGTGGT
Organism: Pseudomonas fulva NBRC 16637 = DSM 17717; assembly: GCF_000730565.1. Lineage (GTDB taxonomy): Bacteria > Pseudomonadota > Gammaproteobacteria > Pseudomonadales > Pseudomonadaceae > Aquipseudomonas > Aquipseudomonas fulva. The sequence goes on from NZ_BBIQ01000002.1 coordinate 171,593, forward strand.
CGTGACATCGCCGACGAGCTGACCAATGGATTGCAGCGCATCATTGACCCGCTGCTGGCCCTCACGGGTGGTCTGGTCTGCACCTTTGGAGGCATCGGCGGTGTTGACGGCATTGCTGGCCACTTCCTCAACCGCTGCGGTCATTTGGTTCACGGCCGTGGCGGCTTGGTCGATTTCGGCGCTTTGCTGATGCAGGCCGCGGCTGGTGTCTTCGGTGACCGTGAACAGCTCTTCGGATGCCGAGGCGAGCTGGTCGGAGGCGGCTGCGATGCCGGCAATCGTCTCGCGCAAGCTGTCTTTCATTCTGGACAAGGCGTGCAGCAACAGCGCGGGTTCGTCGCTACCCGTCACCGTGATGACCTGGTTGAGCTCACCTGAGGCCACCCGCTCGGCAACGGCCACCGCTTCGCTCAAAGGCCGCACGATACTGCGGGTCAGCATAATGGCCAGCGCAATCATCAGTACGATGATGCCCACGATAGTCGCCGTGATAATCGAGAAGGACTGATCATAGGCGTCCGTACTGATCTGGGAGGCGTTGGTTGCGCCGTTGGAATTGTACTGGGTCAGCTCGATCAGCGACTTCATCATTGCGTCGGCATAGTTGGCCAGTTCACCGTTGACCAGGCGGGTCGCTTCTGCAATGTCGTTCCTGCGTACAGCGTCAAGAATTGCGTCCTGCAACCTATGGTAGGTCTCGCTTCTGGCCAGAAATGCGTCGTACAGGGCCCGGTCTCGTTCTTCTGTCGCTGTTGCCTTGTACGTTTTGATTTGTTCCTGGTAGTGCTTGGAGATGTCCGCGATCTTGTCCAGTGTCGCGGCCCTGGCGCTGGGGCTTTCTTCCAGAACGCTGCGCAAGGTCAGTGCTCGGGCGCGGCCCAGGTTCATGCTGACCTCGTCCAGCAGCATGATTGACGGTAACCATTCGGTGCGCACTTCGTCAGTGGCCTTGTCCATCGTGTGCATGCGGTACAACGATGCCAGCCCCAGGATCAGTACGAGGAGGGCGACCAGCGTAAAGATGACAGCCGCGCGTGTGCCAATTTTCAAGTTCCGAAAATACATGTGTAGCTCCTTGGTGTAGCAATGCTTGCTAGGCTAAGCAAGTCCAGCAGGGTGACCGTGGTAATAAGGCTGCAGCCCTCTCGTTGAAACAGCTATCGGCACCTTGAGCAATAAACTTTAAGAATAAACATAAGCAGTTTACGAACGGCGTAGTTCGCCGTTGGATCGCTCAATTGCCATGGTTTTCAGCACACCGCGAGCCTGTTCTTATGGTCATTGTGCAGGGTTATTTAGGTAACAATTTATTTCGTATTGATCTGGATCAAGAAAATGCTGATTGGATCGGCCGCAGGTCTTTGAATCGTTCGTCAACATACGCCTGTTTGAAGGCGCGCGAGTATCGAATGTCAGCTGTGAGCCTTGGAAACAGGCAGCCCCGCCCCTCGTAAGGGCCGAGGCCGCTGGGGCTATTGCAGTGTGTCAGGCTTAAACGCCGCCGGCAGTTGTGCCAGCGTGGTTTCGATTCGCGCTATCGATACCGCCAATGCGCTGGCCTCATCGTACTTGCCTTCGCCTTTGAGCTTGTCTCGCTCGCGGCGCAGGTTCAACAGGGTTTTTTGAAGTCTCAACGCCGGCTCATTGTAGTCGTCCATAGAGTTCTCTTAACGATAGCGTCCTTGCTGTTGTAGGAAAGGCTGACCGTAACAGGTCAGTTCCACCTCATAAACTGATCTTTCATACAGCGAGAACGAAGTCTAAGGAAACCTCCTACATCGCGGGATACATATTCCTACAAAGAGGCTGCGAGGCAGCAACTTCTGCAGCTTCTGCTAGGCTCGAGGGTTTCCGGCCAAGGAGAGGCCTGTGCATTTCATCGTGATCGAGCGGCATCGCAGTGCCTACCGACGCCCTCTGCGTTTCGCTCAAGGCACGCTGCTGGAAGTGGGGCCGCGTTTTGAGAGTGAGCCGGGCATGCAGGACTGGTACCTGTGCAGTTGCACGGGCCAGGAGCCAGGCTGGGTGCCGGAGCAGCTTATCGAGCGCCTGGACTTCAATCAGGGTAGGGCGTTGGATCACTATTGCGCCCACGAGCTGGATGTGGAACCAGGCCAGTTGGTTGAGCGGTTGCGCCTGCTCAACGGCTGGCTATGGTGTCGTCGTCATGGTGATGGGGAGCTGGGGTGGTTACCTGTCGGCAAGCTCCAGCAACTGATGTGAAGGTAAACGACCCCGCGCTACGGTGGACGGCTACGTGGGGCGCCCATTCCTGATCTGATCTGCTTTTTTTCTACAAACCTGAATCTGTAACCATATCAGTGAAGAACGGAAAATAACGTCATTCCGTATCACACTGTCGAGGTTTCAATGAGCAAGCTGGCGCTGTTCCTGGGTGGTTTCCTGCTGTTGACCATCATGATCGGGCTGCTGGGGACCATTCCTCCCAGTTGATCGCATGACCATTTCCCTTTTCAGCCCGCCGGGTTTCCAGTGCCCAGGCGGGCTTGTCGTTTGCGCCGCATTCCAGCGCTATCCCCAGTCAGTCTTCAGGCTCGGCGTTAGCACAGCCGCCGATCTGTCCGGCGCATCTGTTCAATGGTCGAAGTGGGATAAGTCGTTCTCCAGGCTGGGAAATCTGTCCACAGAAAAAGTGGGTAGGTCTGTGGATAACGTGCTGTAACCCAAGCCCCCGGCGGGCTCCGTTAAATTGAGCAGAAATTGAGCAACATTTCGTCTGGCTTTTGGACTGCCTAATCGAGCGGAGCCGTCACACATTCTCTTTGCCCAAACCGCCTTATCAACTGGCTTGATGGACCGGCGATGATCTCGAGTTGCCGGGTGAAGCTGCTTGACTTCAGTGAGCGCGCAGCAGAAGCCTCAGATGGCTCGACGCTGCGGCTCAGCTTGCTCCACGCGATTGCGTCCCTTCGCCTTGGCCAGGTAAAGCGCCTTGTCGGCGCTGGCCAGTAGTGTGGTCAGGTCTGGCGTCGGCATGCCTTCGTCGCAGCCTGCCAGACCGATACTGACGGTGATCTGCAAGCGCTGGCCGGCTTGCTCCACCTGAAGGTCCTGAACGGCACGGCGCAGGCGCTCGGCCGTAAATTGCGCCCTGTCCGGTGCAAGCCCTGGCACGATGATCACGAACTCCTCGCCACCCATGCGCGCGAATACTTCGCCGCTGTGCAACTGTTCCTGCAACGCATCGGCGAACTGGCGCAGCACCTGGTCGCCAACGGCGTGCCCGTGGGCATCGTTGATGGACTTGAAGTGATCGATATCCAGCATCATCAGCGTCAGTGGCAGGAATTGCTGATGCTGACGACTCTCCAGCAGCGCGTTTGCACGTCGAGTAAAAGCGCTGCGGCTCAAAGTGCCCGTAAGGTGGTCGGTGGTGGCCTGGTGCGCCAAACGCGCAAGCAGGCTGCGATTGGCCTGGGTCACGCAGGCCACTACCAGCGGCCCCAGTACCAGCATGGCGATGCCCAGGCGCGCCGACATCAGCGCCGTTACACCCGACTCGCTCTGCGGCACGCTGAAGTGCATGAGGCTCTGGGCAACGGCAACGATCAACGTGCTACCGGCTGTCAGCGTCAACAACGAAACCAGGAAGGGCGAGTACGTCCAAGCACACCACAAAAGGGCTGCGATCGGAAACGCGATGGCGCCGGGGCCGCCGAACGCGATGCTGAACGCCAGCGACACCAGCATGACCATCAGGGGCGCAAGGCGAATCCTTTGGCTCCCACCACGCAGCAAGGTACGCGCGGCCGGTGCGGTGAGCATCACCGGCAGCACCAGTACTGCGGTGGAAAACTGCTCGCTGAACCACGCCAGCCACGTGCTGCGCAGGGACTGTTCGAACCAGGGGGCAGCCATCACCGAGGCCAGGCTCGCAGCCACCGAGGCCCCGGCTGCACATGCGCCAAACACACTCAGCACCCCGTGGGGCGTGCGCATGCGCCGATGCAGGCGCGGCAAGCGCGATAGCAATTGCCAAACGGTGACCACGACGCCCATGTTGCACAGGTTGAACCACAGCGCCGGCCCCAGGGCACTCGCACAGAGCAGGTCCGCGCCAACCATGGCCAACCACATCAACACGAAGCCAGCCACAGTTGCCTGGCGTGGATAGCGCAGCAACACGCCTGCCAGTACGGCATTGACTGGCCAGAACAAGGACAGGGATTCGATCGGGCGAGCCAGAATGCCGCCAAAGGTAAGCGCGAAGGTCAGGCTGAACAGTGCGGCGTAAGGCAACAAGCGCGATTGGGCTGGAAAAACCATGGGCTCGACCGGCAAGCGGAAACGATATCCAGGACGACCGCTGAACGCACCTGGGGCAATTGCGCATCAGTGTGTTGTTCCGGCTAGTTGATGTCAATCTGCCCAGCTCGAAGCTTTTGCGTATGCCGCCTACTTCACAGCCCGAAGAACCACGGCACCATGACCACCGTGACCCCCATTACCAATAGCGTGAACGGCACCCCTATCTTCACGAAGTCCGCAAATCGGTATTGTCCAGGGCCCAGCACCAGCGTGTTCACCGGCGAAGACACCGGCGTCATGAAGGCCGCCGAGGCTGCCAGCGCCACCGTCATCGCAAAGGGGTAGGGCGACATGCCCAGCTGCGTTGCGGTCGAGATGGCAACCGGTGCCATCAGCACTGCGGTTGCAGTGTTGGAGATAAACAGCCCGATCACTGCCGTGACCGCGAACAGGCAGGCCAGCATGGCGCTGGGCCCGGCGTCGCCCAGCACGTTCACCAGCGCCCCGACGGCCAAGTCTATGCCACCGGTTTTCTGCAAGGCTTGGGCAAATGGCAACATGCCTACGATCAGTATCAGGCTTTGCCAATGGATCGAACGGTAGGCGCTGTTCATGTCGATACAACGGCCTGCGCCCATCAACAGGCAACCAATGAACGCTGCCATGACATTGGGCACCGCGCCGCTGACCATCAGGCCAACCATCACCGCGAGGCTCAACAACGCCTGGGGCGCGCGCCGGCGAGCAGGTGCCACCAGGTCGATCTCGGCCGGCAAGCTCAACACCAGAAAATCGCGCGGTTTGCCTTGTAGCTGGCGTACCGCCTTCCACGGCCCGACCACCAGCAGGGTGTCGCCCAGGCGCAGCTTTTCTTCGACCAACTGGTCTTGCACGGCCGCCTGCTCCCGGCGCAAGCCCACCACGTTGAGGTCGTAGCGCGAGCGAAAGCCCTGCTCGAGGATGCTCTTGCCGATCAGTTGCGAGCCCGGTGGCAGGGACACCTCGGCCATGCCTACCTCCTGCGATTGGTCGATGAAGTAGGCGGCCTTGAAGTGCAAGGGTTCCAGTTGCATGGTCTGGCACAGGCTGCGCAAATCGTCGCGGCTGGCAAACAGATCCAGCAGCAGTACATCACCCTGGTGCAGCACGGTATTGGAATCAGGCGAAATGACGCGTGTGGTGAACTTGTGTTGACGTTCGATGCCGATGACATTGGCCCCGTGGCGGGTACGCAGCTCCAGCTCGCCCAGGGTATGGCCGATCAGCGGTGATTGGGGGCGAATGCGCAAGCGACGCTCACGACCATTGAGTTTGTAGTCCAGAACCAGGTCCAGCAGGGTCCGCCGGGTTTCGACACGTCCATCCTTGCGCACCTCGCCATTGAGCCAGTGTCGGGTCAGAAGCATGTAGCCCACACCCAGCACCAGTACCACCAAGCCAAAGGGCGTGAAGCTGAAGAACGAGAAGCCTTGTTCACCATGGCGTACCAGTTCGCTGTGCACCACCACGTTGGGCGGGGTCGCCACCAGGCTGAGCATGCCACTGATCAGGCCGGCAAAACTCAGCGGCATCATCAGGCGGCTGGGCGAGAGTTTCAAACGCGCGGCAATACTCAACACGACCGGTATGAAGATGGCCACTACTCCCGTGGAGCTCATGACCGAGCCCAGGCCGGCCACCGCGACCATCAGCAGTACCAACAGTCGGGCCTCGCTGTTGCCCGCCCGTTCGCTCATCCACTCACCGATGCGATAGGCGATACCGGTGCGCACCAGCCCTTCACCGATGACGAACAGCGCAGCGATCAGCACGACGTTCGGGTCGCTGAAACCTGCGAGCGCCTGTTCGATCGTCAGCACGCCCGACAACGGCAATGCCACGATCACCAGCAGCGCCACGACATCCATGCGTGGACGGTTGATGATGAACAGCACGACGACAATGGCAAGCAGGGCCAGCACCCATGTCAGCTCTAGATTCATCGGGAAAGGTGTTCCTTCACACAGGGCACATGAGCGATAGCCGGTAGTGTGCCACCTGAGCGTGAACGAGGTGTTGATGTATTGCAGTGTTTATCGGGGAGGGACGACGCGGGTGCTCGGGCGGGTGTCAGGTACCTGACACCCGCCCGAGCAATGGATCATTTGGTGCGGATGGCCAGGACCACGCCATTGGTCGTTTGTACGAGGACGTAACGATCGCCCATGCTTACCCAATGGCTTTCCTTCTCCGGTGCCGGCAGGCCTTTGGCTTTCCAGTCCTTGATGGCCTCATTGTCGCGCTTGTATTGATCCGGGGCTTTGTCGCCTTCTTTCAGTTCACGGTTGTGGGTGGCCGAATTCTGCACGCTATCGTCGGTAGACGTCGCTGCAGTGGCGACCATGGGCAGGCAGGGCAGGGCAGCGAGGAGCAGGTAGTGCAGTTTCATGGCGGTTTCCTTGTTGCGTGGTGTTTGTGCTAAGACAGCGAAAGTCGCGCCACAATTCACTCTCGTGCATGCCAGTGCTAGAGTCGCCTCCTTCTTAAATGATTTCGAGGATGGACCATGCGTGTGATTCTGCCCGTGGCCGCAGCCGTGCTGCTGGTCGGTTGTGCTTCTGCGACCATGGATGCGGCCCGTAGCGGCCAACCCACTACGCACATGAATTCGCGCAAGGCGCCTGAACGCGTTGCCCAGTGCATCCAGTACGGGTGGCAGGAAGAGCGTGTGTTCGGCCAGGACGCCAGCGGCTACCTGGAGCCGCGCAAGCAAGGTGGCTTTACCGTCTATACCCGCGAGGCCGAAACGTTCGTCGATGTCTACCCGCAGGACGGCGGTGCGCGTGTCGATTACTACACCCAGAACGACAACGGCGTCTCGTTGCAGCGCCGGGCGGCGGCTGCAACCTGTCTTTGACGGGCAAGGGGCGAGCCAGGGCTTTACACTTTTTAGCATCCGAACGCTGTCAGGTGTGTGGCATCGGCCGCTAGCATGCCCCATTACCCATCAAGGATGTCGCCGTGAACCCTTCATCACAGCTGAACCAAGCCAATTGGGACGAGCGCGCACCGCTGCACGCAGCCTCGCAGGACTACCAGTTCGATCAGTACGTCCAACGCCCTGCGCACCTTTCACAGACTGTTCAGTTCGACCTGCCGATGCTGGGCAATATCGAGGGGCAAAGGGCGGTGCACCTGCAATGTCACATCGGCACCGACACGCTTTCGCTTGCCCGGCTGGGCGCCGATGTGTGCGGCCTGGACTTCTCCCCGGCCTCCCTGGCGCAGGCCCGGCGCCTGGCAACCCTGTGCGCTACGCCCATCGACTACCATCAGGCCGATGTGTACGCCGCAGCCCAGGTGTTACCGGCAGGCACGTTCGATCTGGTCTATACCGGCATCGGCGCCCTGTGTTGGCTGCCGCGCATTGCGCCGTGGGCACACACCGTGGCAGCCCTGCTCAAACCCGGTGGCCGGCTTTTCTTGCGCGAGGGGCACCCCATGCTGTGGGCGGTCAATGAAGGCCATCAGGACCGCCTGCAGCTCGACTATCCGTATTTCGAATGCGAGCAGCCAACCGTATGGCAGAGCGACGAGACCTATGTGGCCACCTCGCAGCGATTGGCCAACACCCAGACCCACGAGTGGAACCACGGGTTGGGCGAGCTGATCACCGCGTTGATGGCCAACGGGTTGCAGCTGACAGCGCTGGTAGAACACCAAAGCGTGCCGTGGGAGGCACTGCCGGGGCAAATGGACAAGGGCCCGGACGGGGAGTGGCGGTTGCGCGAGCAACCCGCTCGCCTGCCGCTGAGTTATACCCTGACAGCCGTCAAAACCTGATCAGGACAGGTAGCCACCGTCGACGTTGAGCGCCGCCCCGGTTGTATAACTGGAGGCGTCGCTTGCCAGGTACAGCACAGCCCCGGCCATTTCCTTGGGGTCTGCCACGCGCTTGAGCGGGATCTGCTGTAGCGCGGTATTGAGGATAGCCTCGTTCTTGACCAATGCCGATGCAAACTTGGTGTCGGTCAGGCCCGGCAACAAGGCGTTGCAGCGAATCCCGAACTGCGCACACTCCTTGGCAAACACCTTGGTCATGTTGATCACTGCCGCCTTGGTCACCGAGTAGATGCCCTGGAACAGGCCAGGCGATACGCCATTGATCGACGCCACGTTGATGATGCTGCCGGCGCCATGTTCGCGCATCAGCTTGCCTGCTTCCACCGACATGAAGAAATAGCCGCGAATGTTCACATCCACGGTTTTCTGGAACGCCGCTGGATCTGTGTCCAGCACATTGCAAAACTGTGGGTTGGTCGCGGCATTGTTCACCAGGATGTCCAGGCGCCCGAACTGCTCGCGTATGCCGGCGAATACCTGCTGGATCTGCTCCAGCTCGCCGATGTGGCACGCCACTGCCGTGGCCTTGCCGCCGCCCGCGATGATGGCATCGGCCACGTGTTGGCAGCCCTCGAGTTTGCGACTGGAGACGATCACATGTGCGCCTTGCTGCGCCAGCACGTGTGCAATCGCCTCGCCAATGCCTCGGCTGGCCCCGGAAACAAAGGCGATCTTGCCCTGAAGGTCGAACAGGTGGGTATGCGGCATGCTGCTGGTCCCTTGTGGTCGTAAGGTGCGTTGGTTATCAGAGGCTCGACTTGGCAATGACCTGCAAGGTCATCTGCTCCAGCAGCCGGTTCATGTGAATGAACTGGGCGAAGCGCTTGTCCTGGGTCTGGCCGTGAAAATAACGGAAGTAGATCTGCTGGACGATGCCGGCCAGACGGAACAGGCCGTAACAGTAGTAGAAATCGAAGTTGTCCAGGTCGATGCCTGCACGCTCGGCGTAATAGTCCACGAACTGGCGCCGGGTAAGCATGCCCGCAGCGTTGCTCGGCTGGCGGCGCATCAGTTGTACTGGCGCCGGGTCGTCTGCCTGAATCCAGTACGCCAGGCTGTTGCCCAGGTCCATCAAAGGATCGCCCAGCGTGGCCATTTCCCAGTCCAGCACGCCAATGATGCACATCGGGTTGTCGGCATCCAGGATGACATTGTCGAACCGATAGTCGTTATGCACGATGGCAGGTGTGGCGTGATCGGCAGGCATCTTCTCACGCAACCAGGTCTTGACCTGCTCCCAGCGCGGGGCGTCGGGGGTCATGGCCTTGTCGTAACGGCTGGCCCATCCTTCTATCTGGCGCTGCACGTAACCGTCGGGCTTACCCAGGTCGCTCAAGCCGCAGGCGTTGTAGTCCACACGGTGCAAGTCCACCAAGCGGTCGATGAAGCTTTTGCACAAGGCCGTTGTGCGTGCAGCGTCAAGGTTCAGTGCCGCGGGAATGTCCGAGCGCAGGATGATCCCTTTGACGCGCTCCATGACGTAGAACTCACTGCCGATCAGGCGGGTATCGGTGCAGTACGCATAAGCCTTGGGACAGTAGGGGAACCCATTGTTGAGCTGGTTGAGAATGCGAAACTCACGGCCCATGTCGTGCGCCGACTTGGCTTTCTGCCCGAACGGCGGTCGGCGCAAGACCAATTCTCGATCGGCGTATTTGACCAGGTAAGTGAGGTTGGACGCGCCACCCGGGAACTGGCTGACGGCGGGCGCGCCGGCCAGGCCGTCAATGTGCGCCTTGAGATAGCCGTCGATGGCTGCCAGGTCAAGCTCTTCGCCGGAACGTACTTGCGTAGACTCGTCGGTGAGCGTCATGGGTTTTCCTTATTCTCGATCACGCGGACTATTTTGCAATCTAATGCTTGCGCTTGGTTGGGACAAGCGTCCCAGGTCGCCATTGGCCGGGGTGTTGCTGGTCGATCAATGCCCTTGATGCTTGCCGTGCCGACAAACGCCGGACCAAAAAAAACCGAAGCCTTGTGGGCTTCGGTTCAGGGTCATCCAGGGATGCTGCTCAGGACGGGAACAGTTCGCTGAGCTTCATCGACAGCATCATGTCGCCTTCCACGCGCAGCTTGCCACCCATGAAGGCCTGCATGCCGTCGGTTTCGCCGCTGACGATGCCCTTGAGTGTTTCGCTGTCCATCACCAACGTGCAGTTGGCGTCCGGGTTCTCGCCTTCCTGCAGTTGGCAGGTGCCGTCCTTGACGATCAGGGCGTAGTGCTTGTCTTCATCGGTAATGTTGAAGCCGAATACCAGGTCCAGGCCTTGGGCAGCGGATGGGTTGAATTTCTCTTGCATCTTTTTGACGGCATCAGCTACGGAGGTCATGGCGCATTCCTTATAGAGTGATTTTCACGTCCCCGCAGGGACACAACAGGCCGGGCTCACCGATAGGTGATGAGCGCCGGCGTCCTCAACAGTTGCACATGGGCTTGACTGTTGAAAGAAGCCAATGCCACGTCGCGGCCTTTGAACTTCAATTGGCTCAGCGACGTGTTGATTATTTGCCAGTTCAAGGCAAATGCCTGATCCGGGGTTATGCCTGAAACCAGGTGCAGCAAGGCGGCAATGGTGCCACCGGAGGTGAAAATGGCAATGTTGTCGCCATTGCCTGCGTTGTCCAGCACGCGGTTCAGCCCTTCGCGTACGCGGGCAGTGAACGCTTCCCAGGTTTCCAGTTCGTCGCTGCCATGGGTGCCTGCGTGCCAGCGCTGCACCATGAGTGCGAACAGGCGCTGAAATTCGCTGCGGTGATGCGTGACGTTGCTCAGGATTTCTGGCGCGTTGGGCTCGTCTATCGACAAGCCAGGCAACAGCGCGCGAATCACCCCATCGGCGTCGAACTCATTGAATGCAGCGTCGGTCTCAACAGCCGGCACGGCGTTGCCACTGGCCTGCATCGCTTGAAGGGCCAGGCGGGCAGTGTCTTGCTGGCGGCGCAGATCGCCCGCCACACACCGCTCCAGCCGTATCCCTAGCTGGGCAAGGTGCTCACCTAGCGCCTGGCTCTGGCGCACGCCAACGGGCGACAGCACGTCGTAGTCCTGTGCGCCGAAGGAGGCTTGGCCATGTCGAATCAGGTAGAGGTTGCCCACGAACGCTTCCGCTGTTGAAGGTTGCTGCCGAGGTTAGGGTGCGGTGCACAGCGCTGTCAACGAAAAAACATACAAGCGTTTGAAAAGGTCGTTTGAAAGGTGTTGCCAGCGTTTACATCCCCTGGCAGCGCCTGGGGTGCACCGGTATGCTTGTACCATTCACGCGCCTTCTGGCGCAGCTATCGAAGGAGTCACCGTGGAGTTTCTTGCCGAGTACGCAAGCTTTCTCGCCAAAACCGCCACCCTGGTCATCGCTGTTCTCATCGTGCTGTCGGCCATTGCCGGCTTGCGCGGTAAAGGGCGGCGCAAACCGGGTGGGCAATTGCAGGTTACCCGCTTGAACGCGTTCTACAAGGACCTGCGCGAGCGGCTGGAATCAGGCCTGTTCGACAAGGCTCAGCTCAAGGCGTTACGCAAGCAGCAGGCCAAGGCCGAGAAGAAAACCCGCAAGGTCAAGGCGGACGAAAAAGCCAGGGTCTTCGTGCTCGATTTCGATGGCGACATCAAGGCATCTGCAACCGAAAGCCTGCGCAACGAAATCACCGCACTGCTCACCCTCGCCACCCCTCAAGACGAGGTGGTACTGCGTCTGGAAAGCGGGGGCGGGCTGGTGCACAGCTATGGCCTGGCTGCCTCCCAGCTGGCCCGCATTCGCCAGGCCGGCATCCCCTTGACGGTATGCATCGACAAGGTGGCTGCAAGCGGCGGCTACATGATGGCCTGCATCGGCGAGAAGATCATCAGCGCACCCTTTGCGGTGCTCGGCTCCATCGGCGTCGTGGCACAGTTGCCCAACATCAATCGCCTGTTGAAGAAGCACGACATCGATGTCGAGATGCTGACTGCCGGTGAGTACAAGCGCACCCTTACCGTGCTGGGTGAAAACACCGAAAAGGGCAGGGAAAAGTTCCAGGAAGACCTGGATGTCACGCATCAACTGTTCAAGGACTTCGTCGCCCGCTACCGCCCCCAGCTGCACATCGATGAAGTGGCCACCGGTGAAGTGTGGCTGGGCATTGCAGCCCTGAACCGCAAGCTGGTGGACACGTTGCAGACCAGCGATGAATACCTCAGCGAACGCGCGCGCAGTGCCAACCTGTTCCACCTGCACTTCGCAGAGCGCAAGAGCCTGCAGGAGCGCATTGGCATGGCGGCCAGCGGCACCGTGGAGAATACGCTGGTAGGGTTGTGGAGCAAACTTGGCCGTCTGCGCTAACACCTTGAACCTGCTGAAATTTTTTTTCGTTCAGGGGGTTGCACGGTTACGTGAATGTAGACATAATGGCGCCCATCGAAACGCAGCACGCTTTAAAGGCGCAGTGTTTCGGGGAGATAGCGAGGTGTAAGCCGCTAGATCCTGACTTTGAGGCCGAGTAGCAAAGTGGTTATGCTCCGGATTGCAAATCCGTCTACGCCGGTTCGATTCCGACCTCGGCCTCCACCATTCGAAAGCCCCGCAGATTAACGTCTGCGGGGTTTTTATTTGCGCGCAGAAAACCCGGATCGTTTCCGCATCTTTAGGCATCGTTTCCGCATCAGCCCTTTATTTCGTCGGGCTGACCACCTCGCCGACACGGCGATATACCCGCTTGGTGATTTCCTCCTTGGAGTGTCCAAGTAGCCGGCTGGCGTGGCTGATGTCCTCAATTTCCGACGCCGCCTTCGGCCGGATATCACGGAACTGGAACTGCCGAACTTTGGTAGCCAAGTCAGAATTGCCATCAGCGGTCAGCTTCCTGGCGGCCTTGTCCCGCGCTTCGCTGAAGCGGTTCCTTAGCATCTCCCAGCTCATACGCAGGCCTGAGTCGTTGGTGATGAGGCGTGAGTTGCGTACACCCTGCAGCTTTCTCCGCTCCAGGAGCGTCTCGATGAACAGACCAAGGCCAGTGAGTTCGCCGTTGACATGCCGCCGGATGCGCAACTTCTTGTCGGTCTTATTCTGGTCGACCCACAGGTAGTCCTCGTCCAGGTCTACAGTGCTGAACTTCAGCGTGTCCGCAGGGCGCTGGCCGGCCAGGTAGGCTAGGTCCATGGCATCCTTCAGGCCCTGGTCGCCTTCGGCATACACCGCATCCCAGATTTCGTCGGCCGCGTAGAAGTCGCGTACCTTCTCCCTGTTGCGCCGAACCGCCAGGCACGGGTTGCGCTCGGCAAAGCCCCACTCCATGGCCATGGTGAAAACGTGCGACAGCAAGGCTATCTCCCGATTAGCCCGGGTCTTGGCGCTGCGGGCGTCCCGGTACTGGGCAATGACCGGCGGGCTGATGGCTTCGATAGGTGCATCAGCAAACGCCTTGCGCAGGCGCTCCAGTTCGTACTTGTTGTCCTTCTGCGTTCGTGGCGACTTGCCCGGGATGATGTCCCGCTCGTACCGGTCAAACAGTTCGCCCATCGTCGCCATCACTTTTGGCTTGGCCTTGTGCTCCAGGCGCGCCCATTCCAGCTTGGCCTCAGCGAGGTCAGTCCCCAGCGGCACTTCCTGCCGCTTCCCGTCACCATCCCTCCCGTCGTAGTAGTAGCCCACCCACAATTTCCCGCTTTTCAGCTTGCGGACCCGCCGCAGCATCCTTGGCGGCAGGTCCTTGTTCGATGCCTTCCTGTTGCGCATCCTTTACCCCACGCGCGATAAGTCCAATGTCCAGGTTTCGGTTGTTGCATTCGCCATGTTTGGCTTTACGCCGGCCATTTTCAGGCGGGCATATACCCGTCCCACAACCGGCCGCCGGGCACGGGTGAGCGTGTACTGCCAGCCGTTGTTGGCCAGCCAGGCGATTTGTTTGCTCGGGATCTGGTAACCGGTAATGCGGATTACCTCTTCCTCGTCGAGAAACTCGCTTGTATGTTCCATGGGATGGTCTCCACGCCGCCGGCGGCGGCAGGTTGGTGGTTAGTCGAGCTGGTAGTAGACGTGACAGTCGACGCCTTGATCTTTGAGCGACTGGTGCATGGCTCGCACGCCCGCACTGCGCTGGTTGCCTTGGCCGGGCCAAGGTGTGTCGAGGTGGATGCCCTGGCGGTGCCAGGTGGTGCGCTGCTGGATATAGCCGGGAAGGCTCGGTACCTGATTGGCGCGAAGACCGGGAATGGGAATGACGACGCGGTCGAGATTGGCGTTACCGCCGTCGTCAGCACAGGCGGCAGCTGCCTTTTTGCCGGCCTCGATGGCAATGCGCACCTTATCAGGCAGGCTGGCGAGTTCTTGTTTCGTCATGGCAATAGCTCTCCATGCCCGCGCATGTCGGCGGGCTTGAGTAGTTGGGGGAGGGGTTACGACTGGGCGTTGCGAGAGAGCGCGTGCGCCAGGTGCAGGGCGTAGGTCGAGACGGCGCGTCAGTAGGCGGCCATCGGCCCCTTGCGGCGAAGCCAAGAGTTATCTGCCTCGGCGTCAGCCTGGGCGCGCAGTTCGCGAAGCACTGCTTCGATCCGCGCCCTGTCCTCGGCCGGTAGCTTCAACAGGGCCCGGCCCGCTGGCAGTTTCAGGAGCGGATTGATGTAGCCCATGTGGCCTCCTTCTTAATGTCGATCAGCAGCTCCTTCGGTACCTGGACGGTGTCGCCAAGCCTTGCACTGACGATCGCGCGCATCGCCGCGACCAAGTGGGTCAAGCCATCCGCGTCACCCGCAAAGTCATCCAGTCCGATGACGGCGAAGAACGAGTCTGAGTAAAGGCCGAAACCGATGCGGTATTTCGCTACCAGCGGCCCTCCCAGTGTCCAGGCTTCCCATGGGTTGTAGCGCTCGCAGCGCTCAGTCGCCTCCCCCCGGTAGATGGCGAACACGCGCAAGCCGTTGCCGTACTGAGGCGGCTCGAGGTGTAGGGCCAGGCCCTCAGCAATACCTACCGCCCAGCCTAGGGCCTCGCCGGCGAGATCTGCCGTCTTCACGTAGATCAGGTCGGTCATGGCATCTGCTCTCCGCGCTGAGCGGCAACGCTGACGATGGCAGTCCGCGCCGCCTTCCGGCGATCGCCCTGGGCATACTCGCTGTTCACCCAGATCATGGTGTCATCAGCCCATACGGCCTCATCCTCACCAGATCCTTCGACGTTGATCTGCATGCCCAGGCCAATTGCCAGTTTGAATGCATTGCCGTCGTTGATGCTGGGGTTCCAATGAGCACGAGTGCCCGACTGCCCCTTGATTCGCAGCGGCCATATCGGATCGCGGCAGGTGCAGGGCTCAACTTCAAGCCCGGCGGCCTTGGCGGCCAGCAGCAGTTCTTCGATCTCGGTCACAGCTCATACCTCTCATCAATCCAGCGCCCAGGCACTGTAGTGGTTGTTCAATTAGTTACTGAGCTTTGATAATAATTAGCCATTCATGATGCTCTATAGTTACTTTCACTCTTTGGATAATTATTATCACGACGGGTTTTAATGTTTTTTTCTCAATTGATGCACGATATCTTGCTTGGTGCTTTCCAATTCGCTAGTTTGTTTGTTGCCGTTAACAATCACGTTTATCAGGAGTTGATATGGGAAGCTTCATGGTTGGCGAAGAACACTGTCCTTCGAGAGTCGCGCAGTGGCGTGGGCTAAGGCTTGCATGGTTTGCGGTTGGCACAATCGTTGTCTGCATTGCTGTCTGCGTTTTGTTTTTTCTTTCCGGGAAACTAGGAATTGAAATCTTGGTTTATGGATTGCCCGCGTGTTGTGCGGGGCTTGGATTCGTTAGCAGAATGTGCGCGAAGGCGAGAGGCAGGCTTTTTCAAGGTCATTATTTGGAGCTATCCAAACCTCTAGTAATGACTGAGTTCGTGAGCAAAAGTCTTGCCGGTGTATGCATGTTTATAGGCCTCATGGTTCCTTTATATTTATTATTCGTGCAGCTGTGAATAGAGGGGAGAGGGTTTACAGCGGGGTGGGATTACTGCTTTCTGGTGAGAGCGCCACGCGCACACCAGGCGCTATATGCGTGACGCATCCAGTCTTGGATGAACACCCCGGCATCGGTCTTGCGGTAGTCGGCTGCGGCGAAGTGTCGGTCGGCCCATTCGCGGAACTCGCCTTCCTCGCACTCCATGCACTGGTTGCCCAGGTCGCGGCAGATGGCGCAGTCGTGCGGCGCTTCGTCTTGCTCTGCGCTCGCTTCCAGGAACTCAATGATCTGCTTGCGCGGGTCATCATCTGGCTCCAGCCAGTTTGCGAGCCGAATGCTCGCGGTATGCAGTAGTCGGCGCGATTGGTCGAGTTGTCCGCGCAGTTCATCGCGCTCGTCGGCGGCTTTGCAGTAGTTGCGGTAATGGCTAGCCTGCCATTCCTTGAACTGGGCCGTGACGCGCGCTATCTCGCTCGGGCTGTCGCATGGGCCAAGTGGCACCATGGGTTCGCTCCGCTCCTCGGAATCCCGTTCCGCGCCATTCTTGTGCCACCAGATGGCAGTACCAACCATCCAGGCAATAGGGGCGGAGTGGTTCTGTGCGGCGGCGCGTTTGTTCCACTCTTTCACTGCCTGGTCATGGCCTGGTTGGTCTTCGCATTCGTGCTGCTGAACTCCGACCGGGCCGCGAGCAAGGCAGGCTGAGTACTCGTCAATTCGGCCCTGGCAGATGACGACTGAGGCATCGCTGTCGAGCTGCTCAACGAAGGCATCTTGCTGACCGCAGTGCGGACACGGGCTCAGTTGAGCGGCCATTTCTGTGTTGCTGGATCGGTTTTCTGTGAGCATGGGATCGTCTATCCATTCAAGATGGGGTAGCCGTACGGCTACCCCTGTGTTGGAGGGTTACGCGAAGTGCCAGAAGCCGTAGTAGTGGGCGATGGTTGCAAGGATGACGGCAAGGAGGAACCCTGCGCCAAGTGAGCTATTGATTTCCTGCTCGTGGTACTCCTTGCAGCGTTTACAGATTTTGCTAGGCATAGCTATTCCTCTATTGGGTCATGGAATCAGGTAATGACTCACATGCATTGATAGTGGGAAGCGGATGCCCCCTATTCTGGCTGTCTCAGACTGCCGTTCGTCGGGTCTATTTTTTAGGCGGCTATTGATGTGGCAGCGCACCATGGATCGTTTGCCCGGGCAAGGGCCGCCATAGGCGGCGGGCTGACGCTGTTGCCGCACATGTGCACCTGCTCGGTCTTGGTGAACGGCTTGCCGTCGGCACCCTTGTCGATGATGTAGCTGTCGGGGAATCCCTGGGCGCGGTACAGCTCGTGCGGCTGCAGCATGCGCAGGCAGATGTCGACTATGACGTAGGGCGTGCCCTTCACGAACACCGTGACAAGACCCAGCCGATCCTTGGTGGTAACTGTTGGCGCAGGCGCGTCTGCTGCGCTGGTGTTCTCGGTGCCGTAGTAGCTGATCAGGAACGCCGCTACGCGCAGGGCACCTTCTTCATGCTCGGACGATAGCTTGTACTCGACCAGTGCATGATGCTCAGCGCCTGCAGTCAAGGTCGGCACTGGCTCATCAACGGCCCGGCCCACGCAGTTGCGGCGGAGGGTGGCCAGGTTGGCCGTCACCAGGCGCTGCTGGCTACCAGTATTGGTGACTGTGGTCAGTGGCTCATCCGCGCCCTTTGCTGGCGTGGTGTTGAAGCCGCCGTTGGCTTGCTCGATAAATGCTGTCACCAACGCCCGATGGCTGCGGGTCATCAGCGCGCCCATTGGCTGGTCAGCTGATACCGGGTGACCGGCATACACTGGGCCGCCGGCCCCGACCATCACTGGGCTGGCCATCATCAACTCACCGCGGTTGGCAGCTGTGACCGTGGGCAGCGGCTCGCTAGGGTCATTCACCCTGTCGGCGCCCTGATGGGTGGCAGGCAAGATTACGGCGCTGGACAGCGCGTGCTTCACGCCGCCGGCTACAACAGTGCCCAGCGGCTGGTCCAGGCCAGGAACTCGCGGCTGCTGCCCAACACGCTCTCCGTATCCGGTCTGCACCAGGGTTGGGCTGGCCATTGCGAACGAACCGCTCCGCGGCCATGAGGTAACGGTACGCAGCGGCTCGTCGGCAGGCTGGGCCAGTTCGCCCGACCAGTTCGCGATCGGCACGATGAAGGGCTGGGGGTTGTCCAGCACGAACTTCTTCATGCCCTTGGCCACCCGCCGCAGTGTGGCGTCGGCCAGTGCTTTCTTGCGGCTGAAAATGCTCTTGCTCGGGACGGTCCAATCGATACAGTCGGCGGCAGTGCGCCACTTCTGCTGCCCCTTGGCTGGGTTCTTGGCGTGGGTCGGCTCTGGCCACACGATTGGCTGACCGTCGCACCTGGCGATCATGAACAGGCGCTCCCGGCTGGTTGGCGCGCCGAAGTCGCAGGCCTTGATTACTCGCCATTCCACCTGGTAGCCCATGCCTTCCAGTAGATGCACGAAGCGGCGCCACGTAGTACCGCGGCGCTTGGGATCAGGCACGAGGAACTGCCGCTGCACAGGTACGCGCTCGCCAATGGTGGCCACGGTGCCGTCCAGCTTCATCACCCGGCCGGCGGCCTTGTCGCGCTTGGCGACCAATGGACCCCACTGCAGGATCTGCTTCACGTTCTCCAGGCTGATGACCCGAGGCCTTTTCTTGCCGGCCCACTTCAGGCCGATCCACGACAGGTTGCGGATCTCGCGCTTGCGCGGCTGTCCGCCGGCGGCCTGGCTGTGGTGGGTGCAGTCGGGTGACATGTGGAACCAGCCAACCGGGAGCCCCTGACACTCCACGTCTGGATCACCATCGAACACATCCGTGGTGAAGTGTCTGGCGTGCGGGTGGTTGACGGTGTGCATGCTGATCGCGGCTGGGCTGTGGTTCTTGGCCACATTCACTGCGCGGCCCAGGCCCATTTCCAAGCCAGTTCCGGCACCGCCGCCACCGCAGAAAAAGTCAACAATTATCTCGTCATCCTGAGGGAAAAATCCGAGTCCGTACTGAGTTTTGAAGTCGAGGGGGTTTTTTTTGTGAAATCTAGACATGTTCTGTCCTCGCCAGGATGGCGCGATTCGATGGGTTGAGTTAATACTCGCGAACGGCATACGGCCGGACTAAAAGGAATTGGAAATGAGCCAGCTACAAGCGCAATTGGATGCAATAGAACACTTGCTGATGGCAGTACTCAGAACTAGCGGATCAAGCATCCCGAGCACAGTAGTGTTCAGAAATGCTGAATCATCGCTAGCAGGTGCAGATGGGCCGCCAGGTACTGATGAAAAGACAGCTGCTAGAAATTATCTGGATCACCTCAAGAAGCAGCTCTAAAACTTATCGCAGGAAAGCCTGAGCGCTTCGCGCGCCCTGAAATTCTCAAGCTTCCGCGCCACAGCCGGTGATACCGTTATTTCGTGGCGCAGCTGCTCGCGCGGCACGCTGCCGATCCCTGTATTGCTGGATCGGTTTTCTGTGGGCATGGGGATACCTCAAGGCTATGCTGACGTCTTCGGTGGAGGGAAACCATGGCGATTTCAGTTGATTCAAAGGGGCGGCCAATTGACCAAGTTTGCAGGTACTGCAAAGGAGAGTTCAGTTCGAAGTCGCTGAAGAAGCACCTCGAGAAGTGCATGGGGTCGGAAGGAAAGCGTGTTTGCGATCTGACTGGGGCGGCCCGCGCAAGACGGCTCAAGGTCCTCTTTGAAGGACCGCAGAAAAAGAAAAAGCGTCGCAGTGTTTACACCGTTGGCGGCGGGGCGTTTGGACTAGGAAAGAGCCGGAAGCACTAGGCTCGTTTTAGGATTTTGCGATGATGTCGGCCTCTGCCATTTCGCAGAAGAACGAGCAGGATGGGATTTTCTCGTTGCGACGCACTGGGCCGTCGCCGAGGTCGCGCAGGGATAAGCGCACGTTGGTGTCGCGGTTGCGGAACAGGTAGGAGCCTGGGCCCAGTTCGTCCTGAATCACGCACAGCGCCTCGAACTGCTCCGGGAAATCCTCGCGTATGGCCCGGAAGTAACCCTCACCACCTTTCACACAAGCGATGCAGTTGGCGTTGTGGTAGCCCATCCGGTACATCAGAGGCAGCTCAATGCCGGATCGCTGGATCATGGCCTTACAGTCTTCTTTGCCCAGCCCGCGCTCGATCAGCGGAGCGATGACAGGACGGTCCGGATTGCGCTCGCGGAAGTCCTCGAGCCGATCGGCCTCCTCGGCCGTATAGCCGAAGACCATAACGTCTCCGGGTTGCTTCCATTTGTCGAGCAAGCGCCGCTTCAAGATCTTGGTGCAGGGAGCACCGGTGCGGCCCTTCATGTACCGCTCACGGCGAAAGACCTCCAACACGTTGGCGCCGTACTTCTCGTCACGCAGGACGGTTATTGGCTGGCCGAACCAGATCTCGCAGTCCTGGGCGAACCGCCGGTTGTCTTCGTGCTCATTGGCGAGGAAAGCGTTCACGATCTGGACGTCATGGGTGGCGCTGTATTGGGCCAGGGCCAGCTTAGTGGCCACCGCCGAAGCGGCGCCGCAGCTGAACTGGCACACGATGCGGTTGGGCATAGGACACACTCTCGTAATGGAACTATAGTTAATGTCCTTGCTAGGAATGCAAGATTATGGAGGTGTTATGAATGTGCAAGTGGTAGGTGATTTGTCGGATGATGTGGTTATATGGAGATACATGGGGCTCGATAAATTCGTTAACCTTCTGGAAGACTCGGCTTTATTTTTTTCGCCTCTTTCGTTTTACGAGAAAACCGATCCATTCGAAGGCTATCCTCCTGCCAAAATTGTTCAGTTAATGTATTCGATAAGCGACCCCTTTTACGAGACAATAAAGGGCAATATCGAAATATTTGACTCATACGCTTCAAGTCAGGCTGGTAATGCTAAGTTTATTCAAAGTCTAGAATATTTGAGAAAGAAAATTTCGGAGAGGCCGGCGGATTTTCGTAATTCATATTCAGCAATTGCCAAAAGCACATTGGTTAACTGCTGGCATGCGAGCCCTCATGAATCTGAGGCCATGTGGAAACTTTACGGAGAATCGCACAAAGGTGTAGCAATCAGAAGTACAGTGGGAGACCTCCGTAAAGCTTTGGAAGGGGCTCAGCAGATAGACTGGGTTCAGAAAATGTTTTTGGGTCAAGTTAGATACTTAGACTATGCGGACCCTGGGATAACCCCGAAAGATTGTCTTGTGGGTGGAATTATGACGCCACTTTTGAAAAGAATTTCTTTTGCCCATGAAAAGGAAATTCGAGCGTTTTTTGTCGCCGATGTTAACTATAAAAATTTTAGTACCTTCACTCCAAAGCCATATGAGATGAAGGTTGATGTGTCCCAAATTCTGGGTGGCGTATACATTTCGCCGTACGTTGATATTTCCTACGGCAAGGCAATAAGGGCAGTATGTCGTGTATATGGTTTGAAATGTAATGTAATCGAGTCAAATCTTTTGAAGGGCGAGGATTCGATATATGAATTTCTAAGTGGAGAAGTATGAATTATTCGAGGTTCTACGCCACATGTACAGCCACATGTGGCGTAGGTCAGTCTATTTGCTATCAAAACTACCTAGCACCAGCTTGGCCGCATCGCCTACCTTGCCCTCGAGCACTTGCTTGAATTCCTGAGCAATCGCCTCGCGCTGCGCTTCCTCGCCCAGCCAACGAAGTTTCAGCTGCGGTTGCGAACCGCTGGTTATAACCGACACGCGCAGGCGGATGGTCTGCTCGCCCAGGCCTTCGAACGGAATGACCTTGAAGTCGAGCCAGGCCGGCAGGGTTTCCTTGCTGCTGGCCTCAATCGAATCCATGGCGCTGCGGCTGGCGCGGGTCTCGCTGACGGCGTGGTCGCTTTCGGACGAAGCCTTGACGGTGATTGTGCGCACAGCTGCGATGGCCTTGGCGATGCTCATCACGGCGCCGTACTCGTCGGTCGCGACCAAGTGCTGGTGCCAGTCCTCGATCCAGTCGCTCATGGCCCTCTGCACCAGAGCCTGGCCACAGATGGCCTGTACGGCGGCGAACGCGGCCGAAGGCTTGAGTCGCAGCACCGCACGGTCGTCAGCGTGGCCTGGTAGGTCCGGCGTACCCAGGTTGAACAGCACCACGCAGGTCATGGCGTCCTGATCGATGAAGCCGCGGGCGTCAGGGGCTGCGCGTTCGACCACATATGCGCCGAAGTCGACCAGAGAGTGAGTGGAGTAGGTGCCACGGAAGCGGTTGCGGCCTTCTTGGTATCGTTCCAGGTCAACCACGTTGAAATGCTGCGGCACCACAACAACCGGGCCTAATGCGGGAAGGTCTCGGCCGGCGGCGGCAATGGTGGTTTCTTGGATGAGTTCTAGCGCTTCTTTGGTGAGGGACATGCGGGTTTTCCTTGGTGGGGTAGGGATCAAGTACGCGGATGGACCGGAGCTTCATCACGGTTGAAGAGCTGGTCGTGCTTCTCAGGGAATAGCGAAATGTTGCCGCCGGTACCGACGTACATCGGCGTGTCCAAACTGGTGTTTTCGCTGCGATCACCGCGTTTGGTGGGCACCTTGTAGGCCAGCTTGTGCTTGATCTTCACCTGGTGGGAGTCACCGATCTGGCTGAAGTCCAGAGTGATGGTGATCTTGCCGGCCTTGCCGTGATCGACCACGCCGGCGGCTACTTCTGAGAGAGCGTGGCCGATCTGGCTGGCGAATGCGCCGCCGTTGAGCTCCTGGAGGAACTCGGTAGTATCTGTAGGTGTTGGCATTGCTGATGCTCCGAGAGGACAAGGCCGCTGGGCGGCAGATTGATGTATTGCTGGCGCCGGCCGTGCCGAACGCGTGCGGTGATGCGCTTCATGCTGCTTTCTGCTGACTCCATGCGCCGACGGCGGCAAAAATCTTTGCGGCCTCTGCCTCGTCGAGCGTCGTATCGGTAGGGATGGCGATCCAGCCGGTGGCTACCAGGTGATTAGGGTTGGCTGTTGCCCGCAGGTCTGTGTAGGTCGCTTGGATCACATTAGTGAGGTGCTCGGCCCGATAGTTACCTTGGGGCGCGACTTCGATCGATTTGTGGTACCGCTCGCCGAACTCAGTGCGACACAGCACGCTGAGGTAGATGGTCCAGCGGTGAGGGATATCGCAGACGGCGTCTACGATCTGTCGGACGCGGATCTGCTTGAGGTTCTTCCAGTTGATCAGCACCTGCTGGCCGCTTGGATCGATATTCACTACGGCGGCATGGTTTGCTGACACCAGGGCGCGGCAGGTTCGATCCAACCGGGCACGCATGTTGTGAGGCTTGCGCTTGCTCATTGACGCAGGCCTTTGCTGGCGGCGCCGGCTTCCATCGCTGAGGCAAATCGCAACGCGGCTTGGTAGGAAAACGCAAAGCCCTGGACAGCGCCGGTAGTGGCGTCAACTACGTCCCACTCCTGGCCCTGACTGGCTACTTGAAAGCGCGGCGCGCCGATCCTCTCGCGAGTCTCAGTCCGCACAATTTTGCTGCGCTCGAGCAGGGCGGCGAGCACGGCCAACTTTTCCTGAAACGCAGGATGCATAGCAGTTCGCATGAGTTGATCCTCGGTGAAGGTCAGGCGTGAAGTTCCAGGCTTTCAGCCCGGCGAAGGATTCGAACTTGAGCGGTTCGGCGTTCCGGTGCACGGCGGTCGCGGCGCATCGGATCGTTGTCGTTGATGACTGAGTGCATGGCGATGAGCCCGGCCAGCACGATGCAAAGCGGACTGATGATCTGCTGGCGCATGGCCTTGGTGACCGCTTCAATGCGGCGCCCGGCCTCCAGCTTGAACAGCGCAGCCTCGATACGGTTGGCCACGGTGCCGGGGGTGACCGCCATCTGCCGCGCGATCTCTTTGGTGGTCAGGCCCTGGGCAACCCAGAGCAGTGCTTCCAGCTCGCGTGGTGCCAGCGTCTTGCCGAGCTGGCCAGTCCATGAGCCGCAGGTGATCGTCTCCATGATTATCCTCAGCAACCGCATTGGTCAGGCGTCAGGGCGGGTGACCAACCCCCGCGCAGCCGAGGAGCGCGAGCCTGGCGCCTGCCAATGCGGTCGTATGTGAAGGGAAGGGGATGCGGGATGCATCGGAGATTGATCGGAACACCAGGGCGCTACTCCTGCTTGGTTCCCGCCGCGTTTCTGGTATTGGCCGTCTCGCATATACCGGCTCAGGAGGTTCACGGGTCTTTGCGATCCTAGCGCTGCAGCTCGCTTGAGCACGCTCCGATCAATCTCCAATGCAGCCTGCGATGGGGAGCAGGGCATCGGGCCGTCTTTCCGGCTGTCTTGGCATCAGATGATCGCGGCCAGCGTGCGTGTGCCATCGGCATGCTGCGTGGTTACGTGAAGTGCAGGAGATGCATAGCGTCCCCGCTTGATTAGGCCGAATGCCTGCTGGAACGCTGGGTTAGGATTTCCATCACCATCCGGGGTGAGACTGGAACAGAGCAGCCCAGTGCAGTCCTCACCGTTTGGCCCCTCGCCATCATGGCCGATGTCGAAACTGGCTATCATCGCAATGCCTTTTGACTTGCAGATCTCGATGATCTGTAGCATCAGAGGGCTGATTTGCGCGTCATAGATTTCTTCTTTGTTCACGATGTGGGCCTCGGTTTAATTTCCCGTCTGGCCCTGTCGCCAAGGCCAGCCAGTGAAATCGGTTCAGGCAGCAACCTCGGCTTTTGAGTCGATGCGCTCCTGCATTTCCTGCCTATGCACTGACACGTCCTTTGGTGCTTCGATGCCCAGGCGTACCTGGCCACCCTTCACCTGCAGCACCGTCACGAGGATGGTGTCGTTGATCACAATGGTTTCGCCCACTTTGCGGGTCAGTATCAGCATGGTCCTACTCCTTGGGTGTTGTTTTGGTCAGTCGTCGAAGCCGTAACTGAAATCGTCTGGATCGCAGTCGATCAGGAGCACGGCGTTTCCGAAGTAGAGCGATGCCAACATGCGTTCCCACTTGGAGCGAATGCGCATGTTCACGGCTATACGTTTGTCGTCCAACTTCGCACTTAGGACTTCGGCAACCTGCACGGTCGGGAGGTGCGGCTCTTCAGGCGTGCGCGAGCCTACGATGTGAACGTGCAGCGAGTTCCTCAAGCTGTAGATTCCCCGCGGGTCAGTTTGCCAGGAGGACATGGCGCGACTGTCCTCTGGCTCTGGATCAAAGCCTATGTAGATGAACTCTGACCGTCCGCTCATGGTTTCTTCGAAGCGGATCTCTGGGTTCATCCAATGCTCCTCGGCGGCTTTCTCGCGATGCTCGCTAACGAACTCGTCCAGCAACCCTTTAAGGGAAACTTCACCGCTCAGCAGGCCTTCTCCGTCCATCACCTCTGCGATGGCTTTCTCTGCCTGGTCCAGCACGGTGGACTGCAGCGCCGCTGCCTCCCACCGCTCGCGAAGTGCGTTTGCCACAAGTGCGTTGTAACGCTGCAGCTCAAACATGTCGGTGACGTTGGCTGGCAGAGCGGCTTTGACGGCTTCTTGCACGGCTTTGCCGAAATCGCCATAGGAGCGGAAAGTGTCCTTCACCACGTCCTTGAACATGCTTTCAACGCCTTGATCGATCAGTTCGCGCGCACGGTCTGACTGGGCATAGACGCTGACGCGCTCGACCAATAGTTCCTGAAGAGTTTGTTGAGTCATTAGGTGATCCATCCATGTGTGGTTGATTTCCCGTCTGGCCCTCGTGAGAAGGCCAGCCAGTGAAACCTTGGTCGAGCTCCACCACCGATGGCTTCACCCGATCTTCTGTCTGGCCTTGAGCTTCCCTGGTCACCTCGCTTTGATCGGCCTTGGCGGGGTGGTCATGGGGTTAGGTATTCGCTACACGACTGCCAGCTGCAGCTCGGCGGCCTACTGGGTAGGGCAGCTCGTCGTGGGTGGCCGGTCCGTTTTCCGGCTGGGCTTGCTACTTCAATGGCAGATTCCTCCTATGGTTTTTGATCCGCTCCATGCTCGGCGCCGGGTTTCCCCACCACTGCCTGCTGCAGCTACTGGCTACGCATCAGGTGGCTTGCATGGTTTGGCGTCCTCTCATGGGAGAGGCCGGCAGCTATCCAGAGGCTGCATGGTCGACGACTTAGCTTGTCCCGACCCAGGTGATGGCCTGGGTGCGTCGAGGTGGTCACGTCTGGTTGTGTAAAGAGCGGTGAGACTCGATTGCCTCGGCAGTCAGCGTTAGTGGCTGCGTGCTGATGCAAATATCACGCAACGTGTTTTCAATGTCAACACGATACGTGATTTATTTACCTGATGGTGTGTTGAGGATTTTCCCTGCGGTGCGGGTTCACGTTTCACAAGGCGTGATGTATCCTCACCGAAAAGACTGGATGGATATACAGTAAAGGAGATGGTTTATGTCCAAGCAGAAGAAGACGGCACCACAAGCACGCCAAGAAATGACCGGGGTAGAGCGTCTCGGCCTTCGTGTCTCATCGATGATCAATCATCCGATTGCGCAGTCGCAGCGCTGGGTGACGATCCATCGCCTGGACACGGATGGAGACATGGAGTGGGAGGAGGTGATGGGGCTGCTGGTCGAAACGCCTGAGCTGGATCTGACGTTCAACGACGACGATAGCGTTACCGTGAGGTGGGAGGTCCAGAGTCCTGGGGATCGCGATGACCTAGTCGTGCCAAAGGATTGGGACGAGGAGAAGCTGGAGGAAGAGGCGCCGTTTTAAAGGAAGAGTTCGGGTCTATGGCCACCGGTTAGCATGCGCAGCTAACCGGTGGGAGGTTTCAATCAGTCATTCTTCATCTACGGTAGGCCTGATTGCCTTCCGCCATGCTGATGCAGACCCGCGTCGCTCTGGGATCGGTTCCAGCAAATTGCTCTGCTTAAGACGAAGGAAAACGTTCTTCATCGAGTTTTCACTTTTGATCCCCGTAAGTTCCCGAGCTATAGAGTTTGTTATTTCATCGTTACGAGTCATGTATTCCATCACAATTTCCTCCGGTGAACCAAGCGATTCGTGTCGGATTACTACCAGTACCGAAGTCTCAAGCTCCGAAATAACGGGCTTTTTTAAACGAAGTATTTCCATTGCTCGGAAGGCAGTGTCCAGTCCTTCGCCAACATCCTTGTTAGGTGGGTCGGGGAATTTGTTGATTAAGCGAACTAGTGATGGATTTCGAGCGCTTTGAGTGTGAAGAATGTTTCTGACGGTTACATGACCAGGTAGCTTGCCAGGGCTTTCGACCTCAACACGGTTGTCGAAGATACGTATCTGGACATCAGCTACGATGCTGTAGTCTCGGTGTAGCACAGCATTTGTGATAATTTCATGCAGAGTTTCATCAGGGTATTTGATTGTTTCTAGTCCGCCATCGCCAAGCTTTTGGATGCCTTCAAGTATTTCCTTTGTTTTCTTAACGGCGCCAAAAATAAGATTATAAGCGTCACCCTCTATAGTCAGAGGATTGCCGTCCAAGAACTCACGTCCAATATCATCTTCTTTAGTTTTGTAGCGCATGATTTTGATGCTGCTGCGCTTAGGGAGGTAAATTGCTGGTTCGTCACAGAACAATAAGACCCCGCATACCTTTGCGTGGCCAGGCTTGATCAGTTCTTGGTTTTCAAGGTAGATTTTTGGCTCTCCGCTGGGAATAATATTCAGTAGAAAGCTTAAGATAGATAGGCTGTTTTCGATCCTTTGGGGCGAGACTTCCACCCATTCATTTTCGAAAGTTATGATGCCCTTATCCATTTCAAGCCTCCTCAAAGAATCTGGGCTGTCTATTTTCTGCTTGCCCGCATTTACTCTTATGTAAATGTCGCCTGAGGATGATTTTACAAGTTCTTTGACTTTTTTGATAGTTATATGGAGTATTAAACCATCATAGCCATCGCATTCTAGGTATTCGAAAATCAAATGATTTCCAAAAGGATGAGCTTGTAGAAGAACCTGCGGAATGTCGTTGGCTTCTTCAGGCTCTGAAAAGCCATTCCACTCTTTAGTGCGATTTGCCTTGTTTTCGGCAATGCCGATGTAGATATCGCCACCGGAAGCGTTAGCAAATGCTGAAACTGTTTCCGAGAGCTTCGAAGGCTTAATTTCTTTTGCCTTTACATCATTCAGGAAATCTTCAGGGGTGCAAAGGATCTTCAGTGCTTGCTCTTCAGTTATTTTGTACACTGGATACATGACACATTCCTTTGAATCGGTTAAAAGCCATCCGCCAAATTTGGCGGCTTTTTCAAACTAGGTGAGCATTCCAAACCAGCAGAACCCGGGCCTGGATGTAGGTCTCATCAACCCGAATGTCTTCAGGGGGATGGTTCGTGTTGTCCGAGATCATCTTGAAATGGTCGCGGCCCTTCTTCTGCAGGCGCTTGATGTACTGATGGCCTTGGTGGGAGAAGTAGTAAACCCCGTCGCCCACGAACTCACGGATGCTGATGTCAACGACCAGCGGATCGCGGCTCTTGATGGTAGGGGCCATCGACTGACCGACACCCGTGATGAGCTTCAGATGGAAGTGCTCTTTGAACTCCACTCCCATCTCACGTAGGTGAGTAGGGCTGACGCGGATGTCCTGCAGCATCTCAGGGAAGTCGTGAGCTACCTCACCATCACCCATTGCTCCGCGCACGTCGTAGTGAGCAATCCACACCTCATCGCCCACTAGGCCTGGGCGAACAAAGTCAGCCGCGACGACACTGCTAGCGCTCGGCTCCTCAGCCGCAGCAAGGAGGCGCTGACGGGCTTCTTCCGGAATGCCTTTGCCGCTCTTTGCGAGCATCTGCCTGACAAGATCAGCCGTACTCCGTGCTGGCGCCGAAACCTCGGGCACTGTCGGGGAGTTCAGGAGTAGCTCGGATTGGTCGACTCCAAGGGCAGCTGCCATAGCTGCAATATCCGCCAGCGTCGGCTCTCGCGTACCGGCTTCATAGTTCCCTACGCGTGACTGCGATTTCCAGCCGCAAGCATCTGCCAGCTGGGCCTGGGACATTCCCGTCGCTTTTCTCAAGCGCTTAATGCGCTGGCTCAGTGATTCAGTCATGCGCGAGATTTCATCACGAAACGAAATACGCGGCTTTCACTTATTGTGATTGATATTAACACGATGCGTGTTTATCCTGAGTGCTAGTCATTGAGGAGCCCCGAATGAACAACGTTCGCAAGATCCGGGTAGAGGCGGGGATTAGCCAGGCGCGCCTTTGCCGGGAGCTCAGCTGGAATCAGTCGCGTCTGGCCAATTACGAGGCCGGCCGACGGAGTGTCGGCTTGGATGCAGCCCGGAAGATAGTCGATGCGCTGAACGGTCTCGGCGCCGATTGCAGCCTTGATGGAGTCTTTCCGCCAACGGCTCGCGGCCCAGAAGCCGCCTGACATTTAAATGATTACTGATCTGGCGCTTCGCCAGTAGATGACCGAAACACCTGCTGATCCATCCAGTACCTGAATCGCAGGCACAAAAAAACCGGGTGGCAGCCCGGCTTCTTTCACAAAACAGCGAGGTCGATTATGCACAGAGCGATCGATGCAAGCAACACTCACGCTCCCACGGCATTTCCACGCACTGAGCAACTGCGCCGGTTGATGTCGACTCGCGAAGTAGCTGAGTTGACCGGCAAGAGTCACGACAACGTACTGCGTGACGCACGGGCCCTGGCAAAAAGGGGTGTCCTCAAATCTGAGGAGACCCCCTACGTGCATCCTCAAAACGGCCAGGCTTATCCTGAATTCCTTCTTGATCAGCGGGATGCCCTGGTGCTGGTTTCGGGGTACGACGCGTCACTCCGGGCCAGGATCATTGATCGCTGGCAGGAGCTGGAGACCCGAATGCTGGCGCACCTGCAGGTCCCGACAAACTTCGCAGAGGCGCTGCGTCTTGCTGCCGACAAGGCTGAGGAGAACCAGCGCCTCCAGGATGCGCTCGCCAGGCAGGCCCCGAAGGTAGCAGCGATTGTGCGTCTGGCGGGTGCAGGCGGCGCCATATGCGTCACCGATGCTGCGAAGCAGCTTCAGTTGGCGCCATTCAGGCTGTTTGGCTGGCTGGAAGAAAACCGCTGGATCTACCGTCGTCGCGGCTCCAAGCGATGGATTGCCTATCAGCCCCGGATCAGTGCGGGGTTACTCAAGCACAAAGTGACCGGCCTCAAGCCTGATCCCGAAACAGGCAGTGACCGCGCGGCGTTCGATGTTCTGGTCACGCCCAAGGGGTTGGCACGCCTGGCAGAGCTCCTCGCAATGCCCGTGGCTGGCCTAAGCATAGGGCGGAGCTGACATGCAATTCACTGTAACCATCAACCAGGTCAAGGCCTTGGAGTGGGGACTCAACTCCCAGCAGGCGTTGCTGTTCGCATTCGTTTATGGCTGCCCGAGTTGGGCAAAGGCGATGACGACTGAGCAGGGCGTCTTCTTCGTGCTGAGCAAGGCCAAGATCATCGAAGAGCTGCCGCTGCTGACGGATAAGCCCGACACGGCGTATCGCATGCTGAAGGTGCTGCAGGACGTTGGCCTGATCGAGCTTTCGAGCACTTCGAGTGTCACGCTTTTCCGGCTGACCGACAAGGCAGCGCAGTGGAACAAAAAAGAGGATGGGTCGGAAAAATATCCGACCTTGAAGGCGGGTACAGAGGGTCGGAAAAAAATCCGATCTACCTCGGAAAAAAATCCGAGCAAGGTCGGAAATAAATCCGAGCCAGGGTCGGAAAAATCTCCGACAAATCAAGATACCAGTAATCAAGATACCAATCAGGGTACCAGTCACAGTTCGCAGGATGCCCCGGCTCCGCCGTCGCAACCCACGGGGCTGACGCTGGTTCCGGCTGGTGCACCTCGGTGTGAAATCCCCGAGGACATGCCAGGGCCGAAGGACCAGACCTGCAAGACCTACAAGGCCTGGGCCAACTACGCCATGGCCTATCGCAAGCGCTACGGCGCCTGGCCGGTGTGGAACGCCAAGGTCGGCGGGCAACTGGGACAACTGATCGACCGCCTGGGTATCGACGTCGCCCACCAAGTGGCCGCGTACTTCGTGTCGATCAACGACTCCAGACTGATCAACGGCTGCCACAACCTGGGCGACCTGCTCACCAAGTGTGAGGCCTACCACACCCAGTGGGTCACAAACCGGCAGATGAACGCCACCACGGCGCGCCAGCAGGAGCAGACCCAGGCGAACATCAACGCCGCCCAGGATGCCGCCGAGTCTATCCGCAATCGCCAGGGGGGTAAGCGCAATGCTTTCCTGTGATGACATCGCCGAGCTGGCTATGGCTATTTGCGCAACGGCTGAAGCCATGGGCCAGACCATCAGTGCCGCTGGCGCCAAACTGATCGCAGAAGACTTGTCAGCGCACGACCCCAAGGTGATTGTCGCCGCGCTGCGAGCGTGCCGTCGCGAGCCGGCAGGGCGCCTGTCATTGGGCATGGTCCTGAAGCATATCCACGCTGCCGATGGCCGGCCCGGTAAGGATGAAGCGTGGTCCATCGCCCTGGCGGCCAATGACGAATACGAGACGGTAGTGCTCACCCACGAGGTTCGTCAGGCCATGGTGGCGTCCCAGCCGATTCTCGAAGCAGGCGACAAGATTGGCGCCCGAATGGCTTTCATGAGCGCTTATGAGCGCTTGGTCAGCTTCGCTCGCGCTGAAGACAAGTCTGTCACCTGGGAGGTTTCTCTGGGCTTCGATTCCGCGCGGCGCGTGACGGCCGTTGAAACCGCTGTGCGGACTCAATTGATCAGCCGTGATACGGGGGACAAGTACCTTGCCGACCTTCTCATAGCTCCGGTGACTGCTGACGGCCAGGCCATCGCAGGCCTGCTTACAGGGGCGGTGCGCGCTAAGGCCAGCGCCGCGGTGCGGGAGAAGCTTGCAGAAGTCCGCTCGATATTGACGGCTTCCAAGGCAAAGAAAGATAGCGCCCGTGCGAAAGAGGCGCAGCGGCGCCGTGTAAGCACCTACCTCCGCAAGCGCCAGGCTCGCGCCGCGTTGGCTGGGTTGGGCGTGCAGCAGTGAAACGAATCTGGACCGTGCACGTACCAGGCTATCGGCCGTTTTCCATGGTGCTGATGGACGGAGCCTTAGACCAGCCCGGCGCGCTTCGCCAGGCAAGACTGATATGGCTGCATTGCGAGGTTGAATGATGAGGCAAACCAAGCTGACCAAGGCCGCGCGTGGCCGCGAGTGCCAAGTGCGTATTCCAGGCGTGTGCAACGGCAACCCCGAGACTACTGTCTTGGCGCACTACCGCCTGGCGGGTACCTGTGGCGTCGGTAAAAAGCCGCACGACATGCAGGGCGCATGGTGCTGCAGCGCTTGCCATGACGCATGCGACGGTCGAAGCCACGTGATTGACCGTATTACCGCTCGCCAATACCACGCCGAGGGCGTGATGCGAACCCAGGCGCAGCTCATCAGCGAGGGGGTATTGGTCGCATGACTGCGTTTGCCATGCGCACGTTCAAGCCGCGCAAGCCACGCGCCAAGCCCGTCGACAGGGAAGGGCAGGAGCAGGCAGCGCTGATGCAGGAGCTGCAGCTGCGTTACCCGCAGGTGTTCAAACTGATCTATCACGTTCCGAACGGGGGGCACCGAGTGAAGGCGGTGGCCGGCAAGCTCAAAGCCCAAGGAGTCAAAGCGGGAGTGCCTGATCTTGTGCTCCCGATGGCCCGCGGTGGCTGGTTCGGACTGTATATCGAATTCAAAGCTTTGCCGCCGTTCGATGCTGACATCTCGCCCAGTCAGCACGCTTATATCGAGGCTCTGACCGAGCAGGGCTACTTGGCGATTGTGTGCCGGGGCCGCATTGATGCCGTAGAAGCGATACGTGCCTACCTCCTGCAGCCTGCGACGGTGGCAGCATGAGCGCAACGCGGTCCATCAAATTCACGGAAACTGAGGTGCGCCGACAGGCCGCCGACCTGGCCGTGCGCGACCTGCGCGATCTGCGTTACCCGGGCCTGTACCTGCGCTTCTGGTCAGATCGATCTAGGGGCACCTGGCACCTGGTCCGCGGCAAGCAGTGGGTGCCGGTAGCACGCTGGCCTGATCTGGGCGCTGCGGCCGTAATCGCTGAGCTGCCCGCACTGCGCCAGCGTATGCTTCGCGACCCGGCCACCGCTCCAGTCGCGTCGGGCATGGCTACAGTGGGGCAGCTGCTCGATTGGTATGGTGACCGCATGGGCCGAGACCGGGCGCTGTCCGCTAAGCGTAAGGCGGGTGCACGATCGGCGATTGCGCAGCACCTGAAGCCGCGCTTGGACGGTTTGGCCATAGCTGATGTGACCGCCGACAGCCTAGACAAGCAGCTGATGTGGCCGTCTCAGGCCGAGGTGTCGCTGTCGTACCTGCGCCAGATGTTCGCGTTGCTGCTGACCGCCTTCAAGCAGGCAAAGCGCCTGGGGCTGGTCGTGGCCGATCCCATGGCCGGCATGCGCTTTAGCGACTTCACCAAGGCCAAGATCATGCCCAAGGCCTCCCGACTGCGAGCCGTGCAGTTGCCTGAGGTCATGCAGCAGCTGGTACATGCCTTTGATGACGCGCCCGAGAAAGTGATGCTGGCCCTGATGATGCTGGCGCATGGCACCCGGATCGGCGAGACCCGTATGGCACGGTGGAGCGAGGTTTCGGTAACGGCCGGTGAATGGTTCATCCCTGCGGCGAACGCCAAGACCCGGACCGAACACCGTCTCCCGCTGACCGCCCAGCTATGCGCTCTGCTGACGCGCTACCGGGATATCCAGCAGGCCAATGGGTACGAAGGCGTTTACCTGTTCCCGAACCGGCGCGGCGTGTGCTTGAGCGAAGGCCAGGCCACTGCGGTGTTCACCGAGCTTGGCCGGGGCGAGTGGACCAGCCACGACTTGCGCAAGGTATCGCGCAGCACCTGGACCGACCTCGGCATTGATGGACATATCGGCGAGATGCTGCTCAACCATTCACTGGGCAAGATCGCCAGCACCTACATCCACACTCAGGCCATGGCACAGCGCAGGGCAGCCCTTGAGAAGTGGCATGTCTGGTTAGACGGCATCGGCTTTCGGCGCATACACGGCCTTACAGAGGCCTTATCCGAAATCCCACAGATCCAGGCGCAGGCGGCAGCGGGCAAGGCCTGTAGCCGCCATCCCGAATTTGTTACTAGCGAGGATTCGAAATGACGAATATCGACGCAATCCGTGCCGAGTTCGAGCGCACAAACGCCCGCGATCATCGCCGCGAGCCCCCCAAGGGCAATAACTACATCGACCCGCTGGCCCAGGCTGATTGGGAGTCATTCCATAAGGGGTGGGAAGCCTCTCGGAGTTCGATGTGTGTCAAGAATCCTTTCGCGCTGATCATCGGTGACCCCGATGGGCAGTGGGCCCATGAGGTAGCCGAAAAGTCATTGCGTACTCAAGGCTTCAAGGTGGTCGGCTGATGAAGAGTCACGGCCCAGCGCTGCGCAAGGAGCGGGTCATCCTGACCAGGTGCCCAGACTGCAACGGAAGGGCAGTGATTAAGGGCGTCTTCTATGAGTTGCCATGTGGCCGCTGCAACGCCTCGGGCTGGCTGTCGGCTGTCACTGGCGAGCCGCTGCCGCTGGAAGAGCTTGTCACGCAGCTGGGCCTGCGAGTGCATGAGCTGGAGCAACAGGTTGATCGCCAGCGACCACCGCGCACTCAAGGGCCGTCTGCGCAATACGAAACGAATAACCGCCGCGGCGCCGGCGGCACCAACTACACCGGGGATTGAGGGGAAGGACATGATCTACAACAGCGTATCGGGTGCAGTAGTTGCCGCTCTGGCGGCAGGGGAGAAAGGCGCTGCGAAAGGCCAGGCATGGCAGAAGCTCTACAAGTCGGCAGAAGAAGAGGGTGGCTGCCTGGCTTCGTTGGGAGGGAGTTCAGGTGGCTTCGATCGGGCCCAGGTGGATTATTGGCTGGCTGCGCGCCTGCATCACCTGCTCGTTCCTCGTCACTGGAGCGCACTGAATGCGAAGTACGCCACCAACAAGGCGAAGCGGCTACAGGGTATCACGGCCATTGCGCCTCTGATTGCCAGCCCTGCGCCTCAGCTGTTCATCTACAAGGCCGTGACCACCTGGGCCATCCCAAAGCTCAAAGGTGCGCGTCGCAAGGGGCCTCGCTCGGTTGCGGTTGATATTCCGCTGGATGCGCCTGAATGGCGCCGCGAGAACTTGGTCAACGCTGCATTGGCCGCTGGCCAGGCGGAACGCAAAAAGGCAGAGGCTCTGGCCGAGGATCTGGTAATTCTGCCTGACAGCTTCTACGACATGAACACCTGGGACCTCGATGCTACGTCGGAGCCAACGCGCTACCGCTGGCGTGCCGGAATCAAGGAAAAGCTGGATGGCATGATCAACGACTCTTTGCGCGAGGTCCGAGCGATTCTTGAAGCAGAAGGGCTGCTGATCAAAGACGCCGCATAATTGCCTGTTGACATCAGTGAGAGAGTGAGAGAAATTATCCCCATCCTGTCATTCCTGCGCGTTGCTGAGGAATGGCGCTGCAAAGCCCGGCCATCGCGCCGGGTTTTTTATTGCCTTCAGAGGGCCTCACGAGTCCCGAAAACACAAACTTTGGTAGATGCCTCATTTTTCAGAGTGCACGGAACGAATTGATAGCACTATGATTCTGATAGCTTGCTAAGAAAACCATCAGGATTCCGTGATCATGAAAAAAATCATCGCTGCTGCGGTGTTCTCCCTATTGGCCACCGGTACACAGGCTGCTGATCTATCTGGCGCAATCGGTGCAACTAGTCAGGGCGGCTTGACCGCTCGCGCAGCTGTGGGCTTCAACTGGGACAAGAGCTGGTTTGAGAGCAGTACGGGCCGCTTGACCGGCTACTGGGATGCTGGCTACACCTATTGGGAAGCTGGAGACGCTTCTGGTGGAGCTCACTCGCTGTCCTTCGCCCCTGTGTTCGTTTATGAATTTGGCAGCGGTAATATCAAGCCTTTCATCGAAGCGGGGATTGGGCTCGCAGTGTTTTCGGGCACCTCTGCAGGGGATCAGGAGTTCGGCTCGGCTTTCAACTTCGAGGACCGCATTGGTGCAGGCCTGAAGATTGGCGAAACGCAAAAGGTCGGTATCCGAGCGATCCACTATTCCAACGCTGGCATCAAGCAACCGAACGACGGCATCGAGTCATACTCGCTGTTCTACAGCCACCAGATCTAATTTACAGACCCTCCCTTGCCCGCCTAGCGCGGGCTTTTTTTGCCTTTCATTAGGGTTCGGCGCCTGTCCTGCGAGCTCATCTCACTTCAGCTGTCGAATTGAGCTTCAGGCGGGAGTCTGTAGCCGGTTAGCTCGGCACTCAATGCAAATCGCTTCTCTTCAGAGCTCATTTGCAAGCTGCGATTTGGTCCAGTTGTGCTTCTGCATTAGGTAGTAATTCACTGCCGGCATGCCGTATAGGTCTGGCGGCAATAGGTGCGTCTTTGCTAGATGATCTCCAAACACATCAAGGATGTATGCCATCTCTGCTTCCGCCTGATAGAGGCGCAGCGTTGTTTCATAGTGGCTTCGAGACCTGGGCACTGTGGCACTCCTGGTAGGACAGAGACATCGATCTTGTAGTGTGACATCAAGTCGCGCTTGTACGACACAATAGAATTATCGGCCTCGACGTTCGTCGCAGCTCGTTCCCTTCAGGAGAAATTGATGGACCCGACCGACCTCGGCCCAGGCACAGCCACCTGGCTGGGTGGTACGGGAACCGTCCTGCTGGGCGGCTTCCTTTGGCTGCGCAAATTCCTATCTAAAGATGCGGCAGATCGAGCGATGGATAACGCCGATATCGGCACGGTGCGCCGCCTGAACGAACTGCTCGACTCGGAGCGCGAGGCCCGCAAGCTCGCCGAGGCCCGGGCTGACCAGTTCGCCAAGGAGCGCAACGACCTTGCCGCCACCGTTGGGCGCATGGAAGGGAAGATCGAGGCTCTGACCAGCCAGGTCGGCCAGCTCACTGAGCGCGTCTCGCTGCAAAGCGAAGAGATTGCCCGCTTGCGCACCAAGCTCGGAGGTATGTCGTGATGGACAGATGCGCAATTGAATTCATTGCCCGCCGCTGGTGGCGTCGCATCGAGGTTTGGGTAATCGCCCTGTTGCTCGTGGTGGGTGGCGGGTTCGGCGGCTACCAGCTCGCTCAATGGGCTCTTGCCCGCAGTTACCTGGAGCAGGTCGCCGAGATCCGCGCAGCCTATGACGAAGCCAGTCTGCAGCGAGACCAGCGCCTGGATGAACTAGCCAGGCAGACTGGAAGCGCCGCCGCAAAGGCGTCGAAGGCAGCGACTACCGCTACCCAGGCCGCCGACAAGGCTGACGAAGCCCTCAATCGAGTGCAGAGCGAGGAACGACCGTGATCAAGCTGACCAGCACCAACGGCAACAATCACTACCTGGCGCCTGCTGCTATCGCTCGTGTAAGCGAGGCCAGCGCCAGCTCTCAATGGAACGGCATCTGCGCCATCGTCCATACGTTCGATGGCCAAACGCTTGAGGTTCGCGAGCGCGCCACCGATATCGCCAGCCAAATTGGTATGCGCCGAGAGGGGTGAGAGGTGGCTAGGACACGAGCGCCGTATACACCCTGCAAGCTTTACGTGGACGGCGCCGACGGCATCGCGGTTGGTGACTACATAACCACTGCTGCTGGTTCTGCCTACCTGGTGCAGACGCTGAGGGTGAGTCGCACCAGGCCAGAGCGCAAGCACATGGACTGCCTGCGCTGGCCCATTGCTGAGTTACCGCCTGATGCACGGTGCTACCAGCTGACTTGGTACAAGAGATAAGGAACATCGGCCATGGCCAAGGTTTACGCAACGATCGTCTGCCGCCACCGCTGGTGGTTGAAGTACTACTTGGCTGGCGTGATGCTCGCATGTCACCTCACCGGGCGTGATCCTCACCTTGGTCGCGTCACGCGCTGGATAGAGCGCGGCATCGTGGTCGAGGTGCGTTGATGGCCAGGCTCAAGACGATCAGCCCCCGCCTACAGGAAGCCGAAAACACTAG
Organism: Pseudomonas fulva NBRC 16637 = DSM 17717; assembly: GCF_000730565.1. Lineage (GTDB taxonomy): Bacteria > Pseudomonadota > Gammaproteobacteria > Pseudomonadales > Pseudomonadaceae > Aquipseudomonas > Aquipseudomonas fulva. The sequence continues at coordinate 209,676 of NZ_BBIQ01000002.1, forward strand.
GGTCAAGCTAGTAGATCCCAGCAGTTGGCGTAGTGGAATGACCAGCTCGCAGCGCGGGTACAACTACAAGTGGCAGAAGGCGAGGGAGCGATATCTCGAAGAACACCCGCTCTGCGCCTACTGCGCGAAGATCGGGCGAACGACCGCCGCCGGCGTTGTTGACCATGTCGTGCCGCACCGGGGTGATCGCGATCTGTTCTGGAACCAGGACAACTGGCAACCGCTCTGCAAGTCCTGCCACGACACGGTCAAACAAGCCGAAGAGGCCGCAGGCGTAGTGGGTTGACCGCGCGGCGCACCAAATAGGTGCGGGATCTTTCCCTAGGCACGCCAGTGACGTGCCACAAAGGGGTAGGGGGGTCAAAAGCTAGGGGTTCTCATCTAGCTAGACCGCTCCCGACCCCATGTACAGATTTTTTTCCCCCACAGGATTTTTGTTAAATGGCTTTAACATCCCGCAAGCGCGCTTTCATCGCCGCGCTGAGGGAAGGTGCGTCCAATCGGGACGCTGCTGTGGCCGCTGGCTACTCCGAGCGCACAGCGTCTGCGGCGGGCTCTCGGCTGGTCAAGGACAAGGATGTCGCCGCTGAGCTGATGAAGCTTCGCGCCCTGGGGCTGATGCCCCCAGATGTTAAAGGCGATGTTAAACCGGATGTTAAAGCCAGGCCCGCCGCCAGGGCCGTCAAAGAGCCAGAACCGGGCCATGAATCGCCCTCGGTACCAGAGGATAACTCCGAGCCGGAACCCGCCGGCTTCGACCTGGCCCAGGCACTCCTGCACCGCGATCCCAAGGACTTTCTCCTGTCGGTGATGAACGACATGGGCACCGAGCCGAAACTGCGCGTTGACGCGGCAAAGGCGCTGATGCCATTCGTCCATCCACGAAAAGGTGAGAGCGGTAAGAAAGACCAGGCCCAGGCGAACGCCGATAAGGCAGCTACCGGCAAGTTCGGTACCCGCCGCGGTCCGCTGCAGTCGGTGAAATAATGGAATGGTCAACCGCCTGCCCAGATTGGGAACAGCGCATCGTTGCGCGCCAGAGCCTGATTCCGTTCGAGCCGCTGTTCCCGACAGAGGCTGAAGAAGCCTTGGATGTGTTCGGGGCGTTGCGCATGGTGGACGCAACTGGCAGTCCATTGATGTGCGAGACCGTGCGTGACTGGGTCAACCAGTTCGTGGCCGCGATCTTCGGGGCCTACGACCCAGATTCAGGCCGGCGCCTTGTCAGCGAGTTCATGCTGCTGATCAGTAAAAAGAACGGCAAGTCGACCATTGCCGCCGGCATCATGCTGACAGCGCTGATCATCAACTGGCGCGCTTCGGGTGAATTCATCATCCTCGCACCGACCAAAGAGATCGCGGACAACTCCTACCTGCCGATCAGGGACATGGTGGCGGCCGACGACGAGCTAAAAGCCTTGCTCAAGGTGCAGGATCACCTGCGCACGGTGACGCACCGGCAGACAAATGCCACGCTCAAGGTAGTAGCAGCAGACAGCGAGACAGTGTCGGGCAAAAAGGCCATCGGCGTCTTCATCGACGAGCTGTGGGTGTTCGGCAAACGCGCCAATGCTGAGGCGATGCTGCGCGAGGCCACCGGTGGCCTGGCATCCCGACCGGAGGGTTTCATCATCTGGGCCACCACCCAATCCGACGCCCCGCCTGCTGGCGTGTTCCGGCAGAAGCTGATGTACGCCCGCAAGGTGCGCGACGGCGAGATCGTCGACAAGTCGTTCCTGCCGGTGCTGTATGAGTTTCCCAAGGCGATGCTGGACGCCGGCGAACATCGGGATTTCTCCAACGCCTACATCACCAACCCAAATCTCGGGCTGTCGGTCGACGAACCTTTCATCGAGCGTGGTTACGCACAGGCCCAGCTGGACGGCGAGGAGTCGTTTCGCGGCTTCCTGGCCAAGCACCTGAACGTCGAGATCGGCTTGGCGCTGCTTTCGGATCGCTGGGCGGGTGCTGATTTTTGGGAGACACAGACCTCCGAGCTATGCCGGACGTTGGAAGACCTGATTGAGCGCTGCGAAGTGATCGATGTCGGTGTCGATGGCGGGGGGCTGGATGACTTGCTTGGCTTTGCAGCACTCGGTCGAGAGCAGGGCACACGGCGTTGGCTGACCTGGACCCATGCCTGGGCCCACCCATCAGTACTGGAGCGGCGTAAAGCAGAAGCGCCGCGCATCCGCGACTTCGCGAAGGATGGGCACCTGACCCTGGTTGAACGCATCGGCGACGACATCGAGGCGGTGGCACAACTGGTGGCGCAGGTTGAGCAGGCCGGCCTGCTGGACAAGGTCGGGCTGGACCCGGCCGGCGTCGGGGCGATCCTCGACGCGCTGGAGGCTGTTGGGATTCCGCGCGAAAAGATCGATGGCATTTCCCAAGGCTGGCGTCTGGGCGGAGCCATCAAGACTGCCGAGCGCAAACTGGCCGAGGGCACGCTGCTACACGGGGGCCAGCCGATGATGGCCTGGTGCTGCGGTAACGCCAAAGTCGAGCCCCGTGGCAACTCGATCCTCATTACTAAGCAGGCCAGCGGCTCGGCCAAGATCGACCCGCTAATGGCGCTATTCAACGCTGTGACGCTGATGGCTCTCAATCCGGAGGGCCAGGGCGGCATGGAAAACTTCATGGCCGGCATTCGGGATCCACTGATCGCATGAACGCATTTCACTACTTCATCATCTGCGCGCTGTGCGGATTCGGCTTGGCCTGCGCGGGCGTCTGGATTCTGGCGGGTACGGGCTGGTCTCTGATCGCGGGCTCGGTCAGCCTGTTCAGCATTGCAGCGTTCATTCGACGAGGGCTGAGCAGTGATTAAAACCCTCTCTCAAGCGCTCGGCACTGCAGCCGCCAAACCCTCGGCAAGCATGAGTAATTGGCTGGGCAAGAGCATTCGATTGTCGGACGGTGGGTTCTGGAGCGCCTTCTTGGGCGCCCAGTCCAGTAGCGGCAAGGCGGTCACGGTCGACAAGGCCATGCGGCTGTCGGCGGTCTGGGCCTGCGTGCGCATCATCTCCACTTCGGTGGCTGGCCTACCGCTCAGCATCTACCGGCGCCTGCCGGACGGTGGACGCGAGACGGCGCGGGACTTCCCGCTTTACGACGTCGTGCATAACAGCCCGAACGAGGACATGGCCGCGTTCCATTTCTGGCAGTCGGTCGTCGCTTCGATGCTGCTGTGGGGCAATGCCTACTGCGAGATTCACCGGGCCGCCGGGCGGGTCATCGCACTGGACTTCCTGATGCCGTCACGGGTCACCCCGGAGCCGGATGACGATGGTCGGCTGCGCTATTTCTTTCAGCCGCGCAAGGGCGCGCGTCGGGAGATCGCCCGGGAAGATATGCTTCACATTCCGGCCTTCACCCTGGATGGCCGGATGGGTCTGTCGGCGATTCGCTACGGCGCGGATGTGTTCGGCTCGGCCATGTCGGCCGACGATGCAGCCAATACCACCTTCAAGAACGGGATGATGCCCACCGTAGCCTTCTCGGTGGATAAGACGCTCAACCCTACGCAGCGTGCCGAGTTTCGAGACTACGTCAAGACGATCTCTGGCGCGCTTAATGCGGGTAAGAGCCCGGTGCTTGAGCAGGGCGTGAAGCCCGAGATGATCGGGATCAACCCGGCTGACGCCCAACTGCTCGAATCACGTGGGCACAGCATTGAGGAGATCTGCCGTTGGTTCGGCGTGCCGCCCTGGATGGTGATGAAGACCGACAAGGGCAGCAACTGGGGCACAGGCCTTGAGCAGCAGCAGATCGCGTTTCTGACCTACTGCATCATGACGTATACGGCACCGATCGAGCAGTGCGTTAACAAGCGATGCCTGACAGCGGTGGATCGGATCAAGCACTACGCGGAGTTTTCGCTAGAAGCCTTCCTGCGTGCTGACAGTGCCGGCCGGGCTGCCTACCTCAGCACCATGGGCCAAAACGGCTACATGACCCGAAACGAGGGTCGGCACAAAGAGAATCTGCCCAGCATGCCCGGCGGCGACATCCTCACCGTGCAATCGAACCTGGTGCCGCTTGACCAGCTGGGCAAACAAAACGACAGCCAAGCCGCGCGCGCGGCGCTGATGAACTGGCTCCAAAGCAACTCCGGGGAGTAACCCATGAAACACAAGATCCAGTCTCGCGGCCTGCGCAGCGAGATGAGCCCGCGTGCGCTCGATAAGTGGAACCCAGCCATCCAGGCGGCCGTGGAAAACACCTCGGAAACCATCACCATCTACGGCGTGATCGGTGAGGACTGGTACGGGGAGGGCGTGACCGTCAAGCGCATCGACGCAGCGCTGCGCGCGATCGGCGACCGCGAGGTGACGGTGTACATCAACTCGCCCGGCGGCGACATGTTCGAAGGCATCGCCATCTACAACCGCCTGCGCGAACACAGCCAGAAGGTCACCACCAAGGTACTGGGCATGGCCGCCAGCGCGGCCTCGATCATCTACTTGGCCGGTACCGAGCGCCAGGTGGCCAGCAGCGCGTTCCTGATGATCCACAACTGCTGGACCTTCCTCTCCGGCAACCGCCACTACCTGCGCGACGTATCGGACGACATGGAAGAGTTCGACGCCGCCATGGCCGACCTCTACGCCGAGACCAGCGGCCAGACTGTTGAGGACATGGCCGAGCTGATGGATGACGAGACGTTCATCCGCGGCAAGCGCGCGCTGGAGCTAGGGCTGGCCACCGGCCTGCTGGCGGCGACCGAGGTGACCGAGCGCGAGACCGAGGAAACCGGCCAGGCCAATGCCCTCAAGGCCATGGACGCAGCCCTGGCCAAGGCCGGCATGCCGCGCTCCGAGCGCCGCGAACTTTTCGCCACTTTCAAGTCTGGCATGCCTCGCGCTGCCAGCGGGAACACGCCGCGCGCTGTTCCGACCGGCACGCCAAGCGCTGCCGCGCCAGACCTCTCCGCCTCACTGAGCGCGGCAAACAATCTTCTCAATTCTCTGAAAGGAAAGTGACCATGGACTATGAAGCCCAAGTCAAGGAATTCAACGCCACCCTCAAGGGCATTGGCGATCAGATCAAGGCCCAGGCCGAGGCGGTCGACAAGCAAATCAAAGCCTCCGGTGCAATGAGCGAAGAAACTCGCGCCAAGGTCGACGAGCTGCTGACCAAGCAGGGCGAGATGTCGGCGCGCCTGCAGGAGGCCGAGCAGAAGCTGGTCAACGCCAGCCGCGCACCCGCTGACCGCCAAGAACCGCAGAAATCGGTCGGTGCTCTGGTCGTTGGCAGCGAAGAAATGCAGGACATGAATTCCTCCTTCCGTGGCTCGCGCCGCGTATCGGTGCCGCGCGCTGCTATCACCACGGCCACCGGTGGCGCTCTGACCACTGCGGATCGCCAGCCAGGCATCATCGCTCCGCCTCAGCGTCGCCTCACTATCCGCGACCTGGTGGCGCCGGGTACCACCGAGGCCAACTCCATCGAGTACGTGCGTGAAAGCGGTTTCACGAACAATGCTCAAACTGTCGCTGAGAACACGGCCAAGCCCTATTCGGACATCAAGTTCGAACTGGCCACGGCCAACGTGCGCACCATTGCGCACCTGTTCAAGGCCAGCCGCCAGATGCTCGACGACGCCCAGGCGCTGCAGAGCTACATCGATGCGCGTGCCCGTTACGGCCTGCTCATGGCCGAGGAGGCTCAGCTGCTGTACGGCAACGGTACCGGCGCCAACCTGCAGGGCCTCATGACGGTTGCCCAGCTGTACGCTGCCCCCGCTGGTGTGACCGTGACTGGCGAGCAGCGTATTGACCGCCTGCGCCTGGCACTGCTGCAGGCCGAGCTGGCCGAGTTCCCATCGGACGGCATCGTGCTCAACCCCATCGACTGGGCCGCGATCGAGCTGACCAAGGATGGCGAAGGCCGCTACATCATCGGCGAGCCGCAAGACGGCACCACCGCGCGCCTGTGGAACCGCCCGGTCGTCTCGACACAGGCCATGACGCAGGATGACTTCCTGGTCGGCGCGTTCAAGCTGGGCGCCCAGATCTTCGACCGCATGGAAATCGAAGTGCTGATCTCCACCGAGAACGACAAGGACTTCGAGAACAACATGGCTACCATCCGCGCCGAGGAACGCCTGGCCTTCGCCATCTACCGTGGCGAGGCCTTCGTTACCGGCCCGCTGACCGGCAGCGGTTCGTAAGCCTTCCACTTTAAAGGCGCCAGCGATGGCGCCGCATAGGAGCGACCCCATGGCTAACACCAAGAAGCAGGGCAAACCCAGCACGGTACCTGAGCAGGCTGTACCAGCTCCCGATGAGCAGGGGTTGGCCTTGCCGCCCAGCGGCAGCGACGCCAGCATTGTCAATGCGGCCGAGACCACCATGGCAACTGCCGGACCCGTTGCTGACCCTGGCGCCAATGCCGCACAGGAAGCGGGCAGCCCAACGAACGAGGTGCCGGTAGAGCTGGCGCCGGTTGCCACCTCAGCCGATGATAATGCAGGTGCTGGCGCCTCGCTGAGCCAGCCGGGCCAGGCTGACGACGCGCTGCATGGCGCTACCGATGCGGCAGGGCTGGAAGAATCCACCTCGAGCGCCTCGGTCGGGTTGAACCCGGCCACGGTCGAGGTTTACCCGCTGCGCTCGTTCATGGACGAGGGCGAGCTGCGTCGGCGCGGCGGTCCGAGCTATCTGGTACCGCGGCTTCACGCCGAGGACCTCGAACGGCGAGGTCTGGTATCGCGCACACCGCTGGAGGAGTGAGCCATGTCATTGATCAGCATGGCGCAGGCCCGGGCCCACCTTCGTGATCCAGACGATGACGACGATTATCTGCAGCTGCTGATCGACTCGGCCGAGCTCTCGGCAATGAACTACCTCAACTGCCAGGTTTACGTCGATGCGCAATCGATGGCAGAGGCGGTACTGGCAGGCTCGGCTGGGGAAAACCCTATGCTCAGCAACGCATCGTTCAAGTCGGCGTGCCTTCTGATCCTGGGTCACCTCTACGCCAACCGGGAAGACGTAGTGACGGGGACAATCGCGACTGACCTGCCTCGAGGCTCGCAGGCCTTGCTGACTCCATACCGGGTGGGGTGGGGTGTATGAGGGCCGGACCGCTTCGTCACTTGTTTGAAGTCACTGTCCGTCACGAGGAGCGCACCAAGTCCGGCGGGGCTGTCGTCACCTGGCTCCCTGCAGCTCGTCCAAAGATGTGGGGTGAAGTGCGTACACCCTCTGGCCGGATCATCGCTGTAGCTGAAAAGCTCAAAGCGATAGTTACAGCCGAGATCATCAGCAGGCCTCGAGCTGACATGGTGGCAGGCGTAAGGCTCAGCCGCCGGGGCGTCACGTATCAGGTCGAGGCTGTATTGCCAGACAACGAAAACACGCTGATGAGACTTCTTTGCTCATCGGTACCGAATCCATGAGGTGAACCATGAAAATTCAAGCATTGGGCCCGCTGACCGGTGCATCCGGCGAGCGCGAAAAGGGCGATATCTTCGAAGTGAAGAAGGAACACGGCGAAGGCCTGATCGCCCGCGGCTACGCGATCGAGATCAAGGAAGACGCGGCGCAGGAAAAAACAGCCAAGGCCCAGGCCAAGGAGTAGGCCATGGCCCGCCGCTCAAAGATGCGCGGCGATATCCGCCTACGGCGAACGTTGCGCAACATCCACAAGACCATGGACAACGAATTGGCCCCGGCCATGCGCCATGTTGCCGAGCGGGTGCTGGCCACGCAGCAACAGCTGATGCCCAAGGATACGGGCGCTGCCGCCGCCGCGCTGAAGATCTACGTCGCGCCCAGCGGCCTTGATGCGCAGATCGGGATCAGGGGCAAGCGCGACAATCGCAAGTTCTTTTACCTGCGCTTCATTGAGTACGGCACCAAGGGCTACATCGGCGGCAAGCGAGCCGGGAACCGAAACCGGCGTGCGACCAACAAGAGCGACGGTACGCATTTCTTCGGAAAGTACCCGGACATTCCGGCCAGGCCGGCGCATCCGTGGCTTCGCCCCTCCATCGACGTGAACCGTGAGTACGTAATGGCTGACATCGAGACGGCCGTCCGCCGCACGCTGCGCAAGGCAAGCCAGGGGGTGGGCAATGGCTGATCCCTCGGTATCGCTCCAAGAGGCCATTTTTGCCAGGCTGCAGGCCGAAGTGAGCTGCCCGGTCTACGACGGTGCCCCCATGGACGCCGACATGCCCTATGTGTCGATCGACCGCGAGGTCTCAGTCAACGTCAGCCCGATATCAGGCCGTAAGCGCGAGCAGCGCCTGCTGTACCTGTCGGTCTGGTCAGACACGGTTGGCCAGGCAGAGGTGAAACGCATCAACGGGGAGGTCATTGCCGCCCTGGACGAGCGCCCGCTGCCGCTGAGCGTCGGCAGGGCTGTCTCTGTGCGCGTTATCCAGTCGGACGCCCAGCGTGACGCTGACGGGGTTACCTACCAGGGTTCGATCACCGTCCGCGTCATCACCACCCACTGATCCACCTACCGGCCGCACCGCGGCTTTATCCAATGTGCCTTTGGAGGACCCCCCATGGCCGAAGACAACCTGAACACCGCTGCTGGCTGCCGTTTCTGGCTTGGCGGCAAAACCGGCGCTGACACCCAGACCCAATACGAAGCCGACACCTATGTCGAGGTAGGCGAAATTGAAGACCTGGGCGAGTTCGGCGACACATTCAGCAGCGTGACTTTCACGTCGCTGAAGAACGGCCGCGTGCGTAAGTACAAGGGCACCGCTGATGCTGGTGACCTGACGCTGACCGTGGGGCTGGACAACGGCGATGCCGGCCAGAAGGCGGTGAAGGTCGCTCACAAGGACCGTAGCAAGGGCGATTACAACATCAAGATCACTCTCAACGATGGTGATCCTACCGCCACTCCAGCGCTCAAGCCGACCACGTTCTACATGCGAGGGAAGGTGATGAACAACACCGTCGCGCCTGGTGCCGCCGACAACGTCGTGCGCCGCAACATCACCATCGGCATCAACTCCGATATCTTGGAGCTGCTACCTGCAGCCGCCTGAATAACCGGGGCTCAGCCCCGGCAACCAAGGACAGTGCTTTATGAACAAGACCCTCCACGGGACTTTGACCGTGAAACTGGGTGATGAGGAGTTCGTCCTCCAGCCAACGTTGAAAGCGGTGCGGGCTATTGAAAGCCGTTTTGGTGGCCTCCGCGGTGCCTCGCAAACCATCTCTGCCTTGAGCATTGATGGCTGCGCGATAATCCTGGCTGCTGGAGCCGGCCTGGAAGGCAAGGCTGCAGACGCTATGCCAGAGAAAATTTGGCAAGCCGGCGTGCTGGGCGTTGCCAGCCAACTCAATGCTTACCTGGTCGCGCTTTACAATCCACGCGGCGGTGATGAGGGAAAGGAGGTAGCCGGGGAGGCGTGAGCGTTGTCGAGGATGGCAGCTACGTAGACCGGCTTTATGCAATCGCCACAGGGTGGCTTGGCTGGTCGCCAGATGCAGCATGGCGCACGCCTCTTCCGGAGTTGTTCCTGGCCATGGATGCGCGCATCGAGTGGTCACAGATGACGAACCCATTCGGGAAGGGTAAGCCTCAGCCAGGGAAGGACAAGCCAAGTGCATCCAGTGTGGCAGACAAGCTGCGGATGGCGCTGACTGGGAAAACAAGACATTGATCATTCGTCCACGGCAAAAGATGGTGCTAAAGTTTCAAGCTTTTGGGTGAGGTGTTGACGTGAGATTGATGACCGCGGCCCTAATCGCCGTATTTCTGAGCGGGTGCTCAACCTCTCCCATGCCATCGTCTGAAGCCTCCAAAGTTCCCGATTCGAGGATCTTTGCATTCTCTGCCAAAGACCAAGCAAGACTGGTGGTGACCAGGGATTCAGGTTTCCTTGCCGGGGGATGCAATTACGAGCTCTACATCGATGGAAAATTGGCTGCTGAATTTGCCGCTGGAGAAACAGCTGAGTTTGGGCTGAAGCCGGGGCAACATGCCATTGGCATAGCGGGCGCTAGGCATTGCGCTGGTGCTGGCATCCTTGAGTCTGAGGTGACACTTAAGCCAGGCGAGACCGTGAAGCGAAGGATGTTTACCAACTCGGCCGGCTTTCATTTAACACCAACAGGCTTCTAATCTCACGAACCCGCTCTGGCGGGTTTTTTTTCGGCCGGAGACAGTGATGACGGATACAGACATCCAGGGGATGCTGGTTCGAATTGAGGCGACTACAGCTCAACTTCGCTCAGAAATCGCGAGGGCTGATTCGACGGTTGCCAGGGGCGCTACTGCAATTGACCGAAGCCTTGCTCGAATCGACGAGAGCTTCGACAGGGCAGGTGAAAGAGCCCAACGTGCCGGGGCTCTGATTAAAAATGCTTTGGCTGTGGCGGTGGGCGCTGCCTCGGTACGCTCAATAATCGATGTTGCCGACTCCTACTCACAAATGTCGGATCGAATGGGGCTGGCGACCTCAAGCGTCAACGAATACAACCTAGTGCAAGACAGGTTGCTAGACACAGCTAAGCGGACCTATCGGCCCTTGAGTGAAGCTCAAGAGCTTTACATCCGGACGGCAGACAGTCTCAAGTCCATGGGCTACAACACCAGCCAAGCGTTGGATGTAATGGACAGCTTCAGCTTCCTGCTTGTGACCAACTCAGCAAGCACTGACAAGGCGGCATCCGCCATTGATGCTTACTCCAAGGCGCTCCAGACCGGAAAGGTTGAAGCTGACGGTTGGCAATCGATCCTCGCGGCAATGCCAACGGTAGTAGACACGTTAGCTAAAGCGACTGGTAAAAGCGCAGAGGAAATTCGCTCTCTTGGAGCGGCTGGTAAGCTCAATCTGGACCTCCTCACTGACGGTCTTCGGAAGTCGGCACAGGCAAACGGTGAGCTAGCTGACAGCATGGGCGTAGCGGTGCGTGATGCGCTACAAAATCTCAACAATGCTTTCACGGTCTACATCGGCCGCTTAAACGAGACCACTGATGGGACTGGTGTCCTTGCCAAGGGTATCAGCGTAATCGGGGATAACTTCGATACCCTGGCGAACATTGCTGGGGTCGTGGCGGTTGGAGCTTTGGCAGGGTACGCAAGGGGGTTAGCTGGAAGCGCTGCAGCGTCAATCGCTGCTACCAGAGCTGCCGTAGCCGATGCCATCGCGCGAAAGTCGCAGGCGACTGCCGTACTACTCGCAGCTCAGGCCGAACAGCAAAAAGCACAGACCGCTGTATTCCTGGCAGAGAAAGAAGCCATCGCAGCGCGCGGGACCGCTGTGCAAACTCAGCTGTCGCTCCAGCTTGCTGAAGCGCGGATGGTTGAGACGCGTGCTACCAACGCAGTCGCTGCTGCGCAGGCAGGCGTTAGCAGAGCGTCAGTAGGCGTGTTAGGTGTGCTGGGTGGGCCCGCCGGCGTTGCTGCCCTGGCTATCGGGGCAGCGACAGCCTTCCTCGCCCTTCGCGACAATACGAGTGTGCTTGAAGAGAAACTCGGCAACCTCAGCGACCCCATCGACAAGCTCATCGAACGCTTCAACAAGCTCAACCGTGCGACCCAGTCAGTGACCCTGCGCGAGCTCAAGGCTTCCATCGAAGATGCCGAGGGCGAGCTCAAGACCGCCTCGGGTTCCATTGCCTTCGAGTTTCAAAGCAGCCTGACGAACGCAGGCTTGGCGGGTGCCTCTGGATTCATGGCAGGCATAGCGCCGCTGTCAGCCGAGTTCCAGGCGGCCATGGATGTGGTCAAGAAGGCTTCCGCCGACCAAGCCGCGGGCATGAAGGTCGACTGGAAAGCGGTGGCCGATATCATCCGCGAAGTGCCAGGCGTAACGGCGGAAATGGCAGATGCTCTAGAGGAGAGCGGCGGCGCTGCCACTGATAAGGCCGACGCAATCCAGCGGCTGAAGCAGGCCATGGCCGAGCTCACGGGGGAGACGGACGAGAATACCCGCGCTGAGCGAGAGAATGCCGCTGCCCGCGCAGCTGCAACTCAGGCGTTCGACAAATATATCGAGCAGCAGGGCAAGCTGCTGGCTGCGGCCCAGGACAAGACCTTCACAGCAGCCGCAAAGCGGCACATCAGCGAGCAAACTGACCTCACCGACGCGCAGAAAACGGCCATTCTGTCGATGGCTGCTGCACGTGATGCGCAAAAGAAAGCCGATGACGCTGCTGCCAAGGCAGGCCGTAAACAAGCGTCCGAGTCGGAAAAGGCCGCCAAGCAGCAGCTAAAAGACTTCGAGTCATCGGAGGAGGGCTACAAGCGGCAGATCAAGCTGATCAACACCACTGGCGACAAACAACAGGACGCCACTGAGGTCGCTAAGCTGTCGTTTGAGCTTCAAGAGGGCAAGCTTGGCAACCTGTCGAAGGCTCAGCAAAAGCGGCTCCTGGAACTGGCTGCAGAGCTGGACGGGCTCAACAAGATTAAGAAGGCCAATGAGGATGCGCTGAAGCTAAGCGCTTTCAAGACTGCGCAAGCCTCTGGCACACAAACAGCCATCAACGGCTATGCACAGGAGCTGGCGGGAATTGGGATGGGCGACAAAGCCCGTGACCGGATGCGTGCCGATCTGGCCGTACGGCAGAAGTATGTCGAGGATGTAAAGGCCCTCAACGAACAGCGAAATACTGGTCAGATTACCCCTGAGCTCTATGCCAGCCAGACAGAAGTTTTACAGGAAGAGCTGAACAAGCAGCTGTTTGCCCAGCAGCTCTACTACGAGCAGGTTGATGAGCTGCAGACCAACTGGGTGCTGGGTGCTCAGGAAGCCTGGCAGAACTATGCTGACGCGGCCACCAACTACTCCGCAACTGCAGCCGATGCTACCGCGTCTACTCTCGGCAGCGCCCGCAGTGAACTTGGAGCATTCTTCGCCGATATGGCCACCGGGTCAAAGGACGCCGGCGACGCATTGGCGGACATGGTGACTGGTTTCGGAAAGTCAGTGATATCGACCTTGGCCGATATGGCAGCTCAGTGGCTGATCTACCAGGCGGTGCAGCTTGTGGTCGGTAAAACCACTCAGTCATCTGCAAGCCTTGGCATGGTAGCTAATGCCCAGGCAACGGCCTTCCAAGCGCAACTGGCCGCATATGCATCTACCGCAGCCATCCCTATTTACGGGCCCGCTCTGGCGCCTGCTGCAGCGCTTACGGCGGCAGCTGCTACGGCCCCCATGGTTGCCGGGGTAGCCTCAACCTCAGCGATGGCAGGTGCAGGCTTCATGGATGGCGGCTACACAGGCCACGGTCGCAGAGATGAAGTTGCCGGCCCTGTCCACCGTGGGGAGTACGTTTTCGATGCCGAGGCCACTGCCAGGATTGGTGTTGGCAATCTGGAAGCCCTTAGCGATGGGCGCATTGGGATGATCGGTCGAGGTTCGTCAGCTTCTGCTGGCGCAGAGCGCGCGCAGAGCGGTGGTGCCCAGATCATCATCAACTCACCAATCAACGTCCAGGCCCAGCAAGGAGTAAGTGAAGAGCAGGCGAGGCGTCAGGGTGAAGGTCTGCGAGAGGGCTTCGAAGGTGTCGTGCGTGATGTGCTGTATCGGGAAACCCAGCAGGGCGGCCTTCTTTGGAGAAAGTGATGACAGAGATCTTCAGCTTTGACGTTGAGGCCGAAGCTGACGGCGAGGTCAAGCAGAACACCTGGGAGAACAACTTCGGTGATGGTTTTGTCCAGGCAGGTGGCGTCGGCATTAACACCAAGACACAGTCGTGGAGCTTGTCCCATACAGGCCTTCTAGTCGAGGGAGAGGAAGCCTTTGAGATTCGCAAGTTCCTAGACCGCCATGAGGGCTATCGCACCTGCTACTGGACGCCGCCGGGTGGTGTGCAGGGTCGGTACAGGGCCAAAGGCTACAAAATCAGAGCCCGTGGCGCTCCCAACCTGGTGACCATCAGCTGGACTTTCGATCAGCGATTTACCCCCTATTGACCCCGCGCTTGCGGGGTTTTCTCTTTCAGAGGCCCCATGACTTTCGAATCCGATATCCAGAAGCTTGAGCCTGGCAACCAGATCCGGCTCTACGAGGTGGACGCGACCCGACTGGGCGGGAACATCATGCGCTTCCATGGCCATGCTCAGGAGGCCGATATCATCTGGCAGGGCCAGCTCTATTCGGCCATGCAGATCGAGGCCAAGGGCTTCGACATTCGCGGCGATGGCCGGCCTGCCACCCCGACCCTGCAGATGGTCAACGAAATTGACGGGGTGCGTGGCGCGGTCACAGCGCTCTGCCTGGCGCTCAAGGACCTGGTGGGCTCCAAGGTCAGGGTCATCGAGACCTTCCGCCACTTCCTGGATGCTGCGAACTTCCCGGACGGAAACCCCGATGCGTCCAACCAGGCCCGGGAAAACCTCTGGTACATCGAGCAGAAGACCGACGAGAACCGCCAGCAGGTGACCTTCCAGTTGTCCAGCCCTTTGGACATGGGCGGCGTCATGCTGCCGGCTCAGCAGATCACCAAGCTATGCCGCTGGGCCTGCCGTGGGCAGTACCGGGGTGAGGCCTGCGCCTATACTGGCGCTGCCATGTACACCAAGCAGGACGAGCCCACTGACAACCCGGCGCTCGACCGCTGCCCGGGGCGCTGGAAGAGCTGCAAGCTTCGCGGCAACACACGCCGCTTCGGCGGCTCCATGGGCGCAAGCCTGATCGTCAGCTCGAGGTGATCAATGCGTATCAACCAGTCACTGCAGGCCGCGATCCGCGAGCATGCCGAACGCGCGTATCCGGCCGAAGCGTGCGGGGTGCTGATCAAGACCGACCAGGGCCGGGCCTATGTGCCGTGCCGCAACCTGGCGAAAACGCCGCGGGAGAACTTCCGCCTTCACCATGAGGACTTGGCAGACGCCGAGGATCAGGGCGAGCTGCTGGCGATCGTGCACAGCCATCCTGATGCTGCGCCTACGCCCAGCATGGCAGACCGGGTGAGCTGTGAACTGCATGAGGTGCCCTGGGGGATCGTCGGCTGGCCAGGTGGCGACATGCAGTGGTTCAAGCCGTCAGGCTACCAGGCCCCGCTACTGGGTCGCGAGTTCGCCCATGGCCTGCTGGATTGCTGGGCCGCCTGTCGCGACTGGTACGCCCGCGAGGCCGGCTTGGTGTTGCCCAACTTCGAGCGCGATGACCTCTGGTGGGAGCAGGAAGACGGCCCAAGCCTGTATGAGGCCAACTTTGCTGCAACCGGCTTCTACCAGGTGGATGAGCCCCGGCGCGGCGACATGCTGGTGTTTATGGTGCCATCGCCTGGGCGGCCCTGCTTTCACCCTAATCATGCAGCTATTTACCTCGGCAGCCAGCCGGAGCTGACCAGCGAGCCGGCGGCGCGCCTGGGTGGCAGCGGGCCCTTCATCTACCACCACATGGCCGGCAGGGCCTCCACGCGGGAAGTCTACGGCTGGTCAATGGCCAACCGCTGCCGGCTGATCCTGCGGCACAAGGACTTTCAACCATGAAGCGCAAAGTGAAACTGTATGGGGTGCTGCGCAAGCACTTTGGACGCGAGTACGACCTGGATGTGAACAGCACACGCGACGCCATTCAGGCGCTGTGCAACATGGTGCCCGGCTTCGAAAAGTTCCTGACCACGGGCGAGGAGCGAGGACTGGTATTCACCGTGTTCTCCGGCACCCGCAACCTGTCAGCCGATGACTTGGACATGGTGGGCGACGACGCCGGAGACATCCGAATTGCCCCGATCATTCAGGGCAGCAAGCAGGCCGGGCTGTTCACCACCATCATCGGCGTCGTGCTCATTGTGGCTGGCTACTTCACCTTCGGTACCACCTCCGCCTATGGCGTGGCGATGATCGCCGGCGGTGCCGCCATGGCTGCAACTGGTGTGGTGCAGATGCTGTCGCCCACACCGACAACTGGCAGCCTTGATCGCAACGAGGACGGCAACAACCCCAGCTACGGGTTTGGCGGTGCGGTCACGACGATTGCCCAGGGCAATCCCTACCCGGTGCTGTACGGCGAGCGCGAGATCGGCGGAGCCGTAGAGTCGGGGGGGATCTACCCGCAAGACCGGCTGTGAATATTGGCAACACACGACCCGCTTCGGCGGGTTTTTTCGTTTGTGGAGACTGGAATGGTCCAAGTATCGAAGCGCGCGCCGCAGCAGTCCCGCGCAGCGCGTAAGCGCCAGGTTGTGGGCAGCAAGGGCGGGGAGAAGAAGCAGAAGCAGCCCAGCATCGCTTCCAACAGCGTTCCGTCCATCGCCGTTGCCCGCCTGCTGTACCTGTGGAGTTGGGGCCCGATTGTGGGGCCGGTCAATGGACTGCGCTCCGTCAAGCTCGATGGCACCCAGGTCATGGCCGACGACGGCACCATGAACTACCCGGGTGTCAAATGGCAGTTTCGCTCAGGTGAGTTGAACCAGGAGCGGATGTCCGGCATCACCGAGTCGAGCAACGAGATTGCTGTTGGCCAGTTGCTGCTGACCACTGCGCCCTACGTGCACACCATCAGCAACCCCATGCTGGATGCCGTGCGTTTGCGTTTTTCCTGGCCACAACTGCAGCGCCAGGACCAGGCCGGCAACATTGATGGTGTCCGCATTGAGTATGCGGTCGATGTATCGACCGACAATGGCCCGTTCCAGCAAGTGCTGGCGTCTGAGGTCAACCGCAAGAACGTCACCAAGTATGAGCGCTCGCACCGGATCGAGCTTCCCGCCGGTTCGCGCTGGACCATTCGTGCCCGCCGTATCACGCCCGAAGCCAACAGCTCGCTGACCCAGGATGGGATGTACGTTGAGGCGTTGTCGGAGGTGGTCGACAACGACCAAGAATACCCGCTGACCGCCGTCAGCTGCGTGGAGTACGACGCCGAGCAGTTCGGTGGCGATATCGCCAAGATCGCCGTGCTGATGCGCGGGCGCATCGTGCGCGTACCTGCCAACTACAACGCAGAGACTCGCACCTACGCCACCAGCGGTGCTGGTACCACCAACGGGGTCTGGGATGGCACCTTCAAGGAGGCCTATACCAACAACCCGGTCTGGGTCTTCTATGACCTGGTGCTGCACCCTTACTACGGTCTGGGAGATCGCATTGATGCAAGCATGATCAATCGCTGGTCGCTGTATCGCATCGGGCAGTATTGCGACCAATTGGTGCCAGACGGCATGGGCGGCCAAGAACCGCGCTTCACCTGTAACCTGTACCTGCAGAAGCAGGCCGAGGCCTGGGCGGTGATCCAGGACCTGGCAGCCATCTTCCATGGCCTGGCCTTCTGGGACGGTAGCCAGATCACAGTCAATGCCGATATGCCGCAGGACCCGGTTTACAACTACACCCTGTCGCAGATCCTCGACGACGGGGCGGTCAAGTACACCGGCAGTAAGCTGCGCGAGCGGCATAGCCAGGCCATGGTGTCGTTCGATGACCCGGCGCGGGGGTATTACACCGACAAAGAGCCCGTTTTCGACGAGGACGCGATCGCTGAATATGGGGTCCGCGAGATCTCCGTAGAGGCGGTGGGGTGCACCTCGCGTGGCCAAGCCCAGCGCGCTGGGCAGTGGGCTCTGATGACTGAGCAGCTGCAACTCAGGGGCGCAACATTCCGCGTTGGCCTGGATGGCTACATTCCGAAGCCAGGCAAAGTCATCACCTTGTCCGACCCAATGCTCGCTGGGCGGGACAATGGCGGACGTATCGCCGCAGTAACGGGCCGCGTCGTGACGGTTGACCGTGACATCTATGTTCCAAGCGGCGCCCGCCTGCTGGTCAACCTGCCTAGCGGGAGGTCCGAGGTTCGCCAGATCCGTTCTGTGGCCGGTCGCCAGATCACCGTGGTAGCCGAATTCAGCGAGACGCCGCAGCCTGAGTGTGCCTGGGTGCTGGACTTCGACGACCTCAAGGTCATGCAGTTCTACGTCCGCAACATCACCAGGCCTGAGTGGCACCAGTTTCAGCTGGAGTGCATCCAGTATGAGCCGGGCAAATTCGACGCCATCGATTTCGGTACCATCATCGATGACCGGCCCATCAGTGTGCTTCCGCCGGGCGTACAAGATGCACCCGCGCGCGTACTGATCGGCAGCTACTCCGCTGTGGACCAGGGCATTGCGGTCACCACCATGACCATCTCTTGGGATGCGGCACCAGGTGCTGTGGCCTACGACGTTGAATGGCGCTGGGGTTCGCGTGACTGGGTGAGGATGCCGAAAACCGGTCAGCTCACCGCTGATGTTCGTGGGGTCTACGCGGGTCAGTACTTGGCCCGCGTGCGCGCCATCAGTGCTATGGACGTGGCCTCTATCCCGACCACCTCAGCCCTGACGGAAATTGCCGGTAAAACAACGCCACCGCCGGCGGTGACCTTCCTGCGCGCTGAAAGCTTGATCTTCGGGATCAAGGTCACCATCGGTTACCCAGCTGGCGCCAGCGACACGCAGCGTGCAGAACTGTGGTACGGGCCGGGCTCAGACCTGGCAGCAGCCACGAAACTGACGGATCTGGCCTACCCGCAGGCAGACCACACCCTGCAGGGCTTGCGCGCTGGCCAGACGTTCTACTTCTGGGCGCGCCTGGTCGACCGTTCTGGCAACGTCGGGGCTTGGTTTCCGGTCGATGCGCCAGGGATTAAGGGTCAGGCCAGCGCCGACGCCGGTCCCATCCTTGAGCAGATTGCCAAGCAGATCGGCGAGAGCGAGCTCGGCAAGGAACTCACCAGCAAGATCGAAAAGATCCAGCTCATTGACGGCAACGGCCCGGGGTCGGTGAACGAGCGCGTAGGGGCGGCGAAGACCGAGCTGGCCAAGCAGATCAGCGATGTGAACAACGCTCTTGGCACTGTGAAGGGCAACCTCGAGCAGCAAATCACCGCCGTGAGCGCGGACGTTTCCGCTGCCAAGACCGAGCTGCAGCAGCAGATCGCCAATGTCTCGGCCTTGGCCGGCTCCTTGCCGTATCGCAAGGACAAGGCCTACAGCGTCGGCCAGAGCGCCCTGGGCAGTGATGGCAAGCTATACCAGGCCCTGAAAGCGGTACCCCTGAACACGCCACCGCCGAACGCCACCTACTGGACCGATGTTGGCCAGGCGGTAGTGACTGCCAACGGCATGGCCGCGCGGGTTTCGAAGGTCGAGACCGACGTGTCGACGCTGGATGGCAAGGTCACTGCCCAGGCGTCGCAGATCGGCGGACTGCAATCGAGCCTGACCACCACCAATGGCAATGTCTCGGCTGCCCAGCAGGCTGCTCAGGATGCGGCCACGCTGGCGGGCGGGAAGGGCAAGGTCATTGTTCAATCGGCAGCGCCTGCTGTTGCTGATCGTCTGGCGCAGAATCTGTGGATCGATACCACCAGCAATGCCAACACCCCGAAACGCTGGAGTGGCTCTGCTTGGGTGGCGGTGACGGACAAGGTGGCCACCGATGCTGCAGCCGCGGCCGCTGGCGCATTGGCCCTGGCACAAACCAAGGCCGATGCTTCGGTAGTCAGCAGCCTGACCACCCGGGTCAGCGATGCGGAGGGCAAGCTCACGTCGCAAGCCACCCGCATGGACGGCATGCAGACCAGCATCGACGGGAAGGCCAGTTCGCAGGCTCTGCAGCAGGTCACTAGCCGCGTGACGGCGACCGAGGACAAGGAGAAGGCCCAAGATCAGCTCATCAGCTCGCAAAGCCAGGCGCTTACCTCGCTGACCGACAGCGTGAGCAAGAAGGCCGATGCCTCAACGGTCCAGGCCCTGAGCAACGAGGTGAAGACCCAGGGGCAGAACCAGACCGCCCAGGGCCAGGCGCTGACCCGGATAGACACAAAGCTGCTGGCCAGTCAGGACAATTCGCCGACCAAGGTTTACCAGAGCGTGTTTTCGGACATGGCTCAGGATCAATGGGTGTCTACCAATTCGGGTGCAGGTTCCTCGGCATCGTTCGGTACGCCCACTGGCATCACGCGGGGCGCGGCGCTGATCTTGTACGGCGGCGCCGGCAACAGGACTTGGTGGGGCGCTTCGACCCGCAAGATCCGCTTCGACCCGACGCGTCTGTACAAACTGACTATCCGAGTGCAACAGGTCGCCATGGGTACCGGCTCGCCCGGCACCTACGCTGGCCTTGATTGCTACGCGGAAGACGGCAAAACCCGCGTCAGTACGCTGGGAACCGGCTCGGTTGGTTCGTCTCATTACGTCCTGCTGGCCAACAGAAAGCTCGCCCAAGGTGAATGGGCAACCGCCGAGGTGTACGTAAAGGGCCATACCACTGGCTCGGAAGGCGGGGCAGCAGGCGCCGGGACGCTGGCAGACCCCAAGCGGCTTAAGGAAGGTGCTGCCTGGTTCTCGCCCATGATCATCGCCGGTTACTCGGACTTGGGCGGGCAGGTCGTTGTCGATTATTTCGACATCGAGGACGCCACCGAGCAGGCGCAGATCGACGCAGGCGCTACGGCCACGTCGGCCATTGGTGCGCGGGTTGAGCGAACGGAGCAGGGACTGAGCTCGCAGTCCGGAGCCATCACCGTACTGATCAACACGCTGAATGCAACCAACCAGGAGGTGGCCAAGAAAGCCGATGCTTCAACGGTCCGGTCGCTAGACAATGCTGTGACGCAGCAGGGGGCCTTGATCACCGCTAACGGTCAGGCCTTGACAGGCATCAATGCAAGCCTGAGCAACTTGGGCGCCAGTGGCGTCAACCTGGTCCCGGCCGAGTACTGTGCGTTCACCAAAGACCTGCCGCCCATGTATTCCAACGGTGGCGTCAACGTCACCACGGTGGCTGATCCTCAAGCCCTCAAAGGCTATGCATTGCGGGCTGATAGCCGCGCCGTCGACTCTCACACCTTCGGTTTAAACACCGGTTTCAATGCGCCTGGTTGCAACATGGACTTCAAGCCAGGGAAATACCTGGTGTCCTTTTATGCCAGGACGGAGACGGCTGGCCATATGGTGGGGGCCTACGCCCGCGTGTTGCTCGCGGACGGGACATCTTTCAAGACGTCGAACGCGCCCACCTTCGCGTTGACCACGTCGTGGGCCAGGTACGCAGGGGTTATTGACCTGACAGACTCGGCCTACACCGGCACGCAGATGCAGCTGGCCATTCAGGGCAACCGCTCCGGGGTGGCCAACCGCATCAGCTACTTCGACCGATTCATGTTCGAAGCAGTGGTAAACGAGCAGAAGGCGCCGTCCACGTTCAGCATGGGCAACAGCTTCGACCAGGCCCAGGCGAACGCCTTGGCTAACACGGCCCTGACGGGGCGAGTGGAGCGGGCCGAAAGCGGGGTGACCAGTGTTTCCGGTCAGCTAACCGAGCTGAACAACAGCATCGGCGATGTGGGCGCGGAAAACCTGGTCTTCAACCCATCGTTCGAACGGGTCGATCCGGGCACTCCGGGAATGGCAGATGGCTGGTGGTATGACGGCACCGGCAGTACGACTCGAGTCCCGAGCCTGGTGCCGTCTTCGCTGGCATCGGGCACGGCCCAGCGATTGGACGTGACTGGCCTGACGTCGACCACCTGGGCCCGGTTCTACGTAAAGTCGCAGTTCCGGTTCAAGCCAGTGCCGGGCAAGACCTACACGGCATCGGTCTATATGCGCGGTACGCCGGGCCTGCGTATCTTGCCGCAGGTCTATGGAACCACTGAGGCAGGTGCTGGTACCGAGAGCTGGGCAGCGGCTCGCACCGATGCAACAGACGGCTGGGTACGGCTGACCGTAACCTTTACGCCCGGCGCCGTTACGACCAAGATTTACGCAGCGGTCGTGGTGTATGGCGGTGGCTCGGCCAACAGCGGCTTCATTGAGGCCGACCGCTATCAGATCGAGGAGGGTATCCGGGCAACCGGTTGGCGGGACAATGGCCAGGTCAACAGTTTCGAGAGTTCGGCCCTGTCGTCCGCCGTGACTGGGCTGTCATCAACGGTCTCGCAGCAGGGCTCGAACCTGTCGAGCGTCAGCAGCCGGACGACCAACCTGGAGAACGCTGTCAACAGCACCTCCAGCGGTTTGCCGTCCAAAGCCAGCACCAGCGCGCTTCAGTCTCTGACCGGTCGTGTGACAGCGGCCGAGGGTGGTTTGACCGCTGCCAATTCGAGCATCACGCGGATTGGCAGCCAAGTCGAAGCTATCGGCGGGTCAGGGGCAAACCTGATGCCGGCGGAGTACTCCACGTTCACTGATTCGCTACCGGTCTTCCGGAGCCAATCCGGGCTGGTGTTCAGTGCAGTGGCAGACGCTGCGGCCTACAGCGGCAGGCTGCTCAAGGTTGAGTCGAACTCTGGGTCGGGTTGGACTTGGCTGGCAAGTAGTCCCACCGACTACAACCTGCGCTTGGTAACGGGGCGCCAGTACATCGTCTCGTTTTGGGCCAAAGGCAGCGCGGTCCATAACGTGGCGGTCCGTATGCGCTTTCAGAACGTCGCGGGCGGCGAAAGCGAGGTGGTCTTCGCCAACGTGAACGTGGGTCTGGAGCTCGCGCGGTACAGCGGTGTGTTCACGGCTCCTGCAGCGCTGGCTGGGCCTGCCTGTGTGGTGCTGTTCACGCAGTCAGCAGGTAATTCCGGGTCTACTTGGTTCGACGGTTTCATGGTCGAGGAGAAGATCGGCGAATCGACGGCGCCCTCTGCCTTTACGCCTGGCACATCCACGCGCCAGGCTGCTGGCCAGGCGCTTGCGGTATCGGCGCTGGATACCAAGGTCACCCAGCAGGGTGCCAAGATCGAGTCGGAGGCCAAGCGCACGGACGGGCTGTACACGTCAGTGGGCAACGCCAACTCAGCGATTCAGGATGAAACGACTGCTCGCGCCACTGCTGACTCGGCACTTAGCACGCGGATCAACACCGCCCAGGCGAAAGCCGATGAAGCAGCAGCTGCGGTCCAGAGCGAGGTTCAAGCGCGGGCAAATGCCGATGGCGCTCTTTCCAAGCGCGTCGACACTGCCCAAGCAACGGCGGGTAACGCTAACGCTGCTGTTCAGCAGGTCGCGACTGCACAGTCGAATCTGAAGGGTGAGCTCAATGCCCAATATACCGTTCGGGTCCAGGTAAACCGGCAAGGCGGCTATTATCACTTCGGTGGGTTTGGGATCGGGGTTACAGAGCAGGGCGGTGTCGCTCAATCGGCCTTCGTGGTGTATTCCGATCAGTTTTTGCTGATCAACTCCAATGGGGGCGGCCTGTCTTCTCCTTGGTCTGTAGTAGGGGGACAGACGTTCATCGCCGATGCGTACATTCGCGACGCCAGTATCGGTGCTGCGAAGATTCAAGACGCTGCCATTGGTACAGCCAAGATCCAGGATGCTGCGATCTCAACCGCTAAAATCGGCGATCTGCAGGTGAGCACGCTCAAGATCGGCAACGAAGCGGTGACGATCCCGCGCTACACAGGCTATGCCCCGCGCTTTGCTTGCAATGCTACTTGGCAAACCCCGTTATCGATCACGTTCTTCATGCCTCAACCAGGCATGGTTTACATCAACTACTGCTCGACGTTCCTCTCGAATGGCACCCAGTTCTATCAGTACCGCTTGGTCCTGGATGGAAACATGATCGCTGAGTCCGTCGCGAACTGGTCGGACAGCTCCATCACCCTGGCATCTGGTCAGTACGTGGGAGCAGGCCAGCACACGGTTGATTTCTCGATCCTGGGGGCGGTGGGCGTGGTGCTTTCCTATCAGAACCTTATGGTGCAAGGAATCATGCGATGACTCAGTCACCCCAAGTCGGGGAGGTTGTGCTCTACAACGATCGTGGAGAAATCCGTATGCGGGGCTACATGTCCCGGCTCGAGGCGGAGCTCAACGCGAAGCGAACAGGATTCTCCTATCTGTTCGCCCGGGCCAGCGAGCTCGAGCAGTTCGTCAGCGCGGGCAAGATCGTGCCTCTACCGAAGATGGCACTGCAGCTGGTTGGGATGACCCTCAAAGGCGTGCCCGCCAATGCGGTGCTCAACATTGAGGGCGTGGAGTACACCGCCGACGGCAGCGACATCGAGTTGGGCTTCAGCCTGCCCGGCGAGTACGAGGTCGTGATCGACCTATGGCCTTACCAGAGCGAGGTATTGAGAGTTGAAAATCGAGCACAAAAGTGACCATGCCAAAGCCCGGGCCACTGACTACCCGGCGATCGAGGAACAGCTGGACATGCTTTGGCATGCGATGGACCAAGGAACAATGCCCAAGGCCGAGCCGTTCTATTCCACGATCCGACGAGTAAAGCAGCAATACCCCAAGACCTGACAGTTAACCACCTCTCAAGCCTGCCACGCGCGGGCATTTTTTTGCCTGGAGATAAACCATGCCCTATGTAGCCATCAACCTGACCAACGATTACGACCCTGACAACAAGACCCGATTCAACACCCTGGAGCAGGCCAAGGAGCGTATTCAAGCCGGCCTGCTCCAGTTCCCCAGCCACCGGTTCGTTACAGCCGAGCTCCTCGAGGAGTTCACTGCCGAAGTCGTGATCACTGGTAGCGAGCCAGCCAAGCCCGATCCGGTACCGGACGAGAGCACCGAGGCCTGAGCCCCACGCTTCACCATACAGCCCGCTCGGCGTGGGCAATTTGTGCCTGTCGAGTTACTTTCCAAAGCGCCTCATGCGCGAGTAGCGGTGCCTCTCATTTCCTGCCGATTTGAAACTTCAGTTTATCGGTTGGCCACCAGTTGAAAGACGGAGGTGGCTCATAGCAGCCTGGCTGGTTAGCAGGCGAAGCATCACACCGAACGGTGTATCCCTTCGAGCCTACCTCTGTAGTGTCATCGCTGGAGCTATAGTGAGAGCAGCCCGCCAGCGCGGTGAATATGAGTGATGCAGCAACACGCTTCATAAGAAATTCCTTCCATAGATTGCACCATCGTATCGCTTAGCAGTGGCGGGTAGGGACGTAGATCTCAGAGACCACCAGTGATTCAAGAAAGCGAGTCGAGCAGCTTGTTGAGGATGCCTTCCTGATACTGCCGGTTGTAGCAGCCCGGTTGATTCGGAGGAGTGTCATCGCACGCAATATCATGCTTGTTGGTGGTGCTCCCGTAGGTGCTGTTGGAGAAGTGGGAGCAACCAGTAAGCAGCCAGCTGAACAGCGCTAGTGCTAAAAATCCATTTTTCATACCCAGTCTCGCGTAACGGATGATGCAGATTGGACGTTCGTGCAACAAATAAGGCACATCCGGCCCGCCCAGCGCGGGCTTTTTTTCGTCCGGAGAAAACCTATGACCACACCTCGCGGTGTCCGCAACAACAACCCAGGGAACATCGATTACAACCCGCGCAACGCCTGGCAGGGGCAGCTGGGTCTTGAGGTGGGCGTGGCCAAGCCTCGCTTTGCGCGCTTTGACCATCCAGAGAACGGCATCCGCGCTTTGGGCAAGTTGCTGCTCAACTACCGGGGCAAGGATGGGATGCCCGGTGTTGGCCGGCCTGGTATCGACACCCCGCTGGAGTTCATCAACCGCTGGGCGCCGGCGAGCGAGAACGACACCAATGCCTACGCGCAGGCCATAGCCAAGCGCCTGGGCGTCGGTGTGCGCGATTCGATCGACATTTCCAGGCCGCAGATCCTGCGCGAACTGGTGGTCGGCATCATCGTGCACGAGAACGGCACCAACCCTTATCCGTCGACGCTGATCGATGAGGGTATCAGGCGGGCTCTGGCATGAGCCCCTGGGTTGGCTTGGCGGCTGCCGTGGTCCTGGTGGCTAGTCACTGGGGCGCCTACGAACACGGCCGGAGCGTCGAGCAGGCGCAGGCCGGCCAGGCCACGGCCCAGCGCGATAGCGGCGACCGTCTTGCCGAGGTGCTCGGTGAGCGTGGCGCCCGTCAGCAGGAACATCAAAGCGCACAGGCGCAGGAGGAGGCGAGAGCCCATGGTCATGAGGAAAGATCTATTGCGAGTAATGGCGCTGCTGGCGCCGATGCTGCTGGCCAGCGGCTGCGCAATGAAGGCGCCAAGCTCGCCGCCGCCATCAGTTGCCCCGGCACGGATACCGCCGCTGTCGCCCGAGGCCAGGCAGCCACCCGCGCCGCCATGGTGCTCTCCGACCTGCTCGCACGGGCTGATGCTCGAGCGGGAGAACTGGCTAAGGCTTATGACCAAGCCCGAATAGCAGGACAACTGTGCGAGGCATCCTATAATGCCCTGATCAGGTGATCGGGGCATATCATGGGGAAGCGTACTTTCATTGGCTTGATCGAGGCGGGAGAGCCCCTCATTAGGCAGGCCCTGGAGGCTATACACGCTTATCACGCGGCTCAGGATGCTGGACAACCGGACGAGGACGTAGAACGACTTCGCTTACTTTCAGAGTCGCTTTACCAAGTGGTCTGCGACTACCAGCTTCGGGTTGAAGCCAAGGCGCGCGGCGAAGAGCTACCATGGCTCCACTAGCGCGCATGCATCTTGGGCGTCAAAGCCCTGTAAGTGGTTCATGCCAAAATCTGAAATCCCAAGAGCTGGAATGACTTATGGATAAGGATGAATTTGCCGCTGCCGTTGAGGCAGGCAAACCATTGATTGCACAATCAATGGAAGCTCTCAAACGGTACTGGGAAGCCAGGGACTATGGCGCGCCGCCCGAGGAGATAGAGCGCCTGCGACTCCATTCCGAGTCCTTGGCCCAGGCGGTTTCTGACTACCAGCTTCGCACCGTCTCCAAGCTGATGGGCAAAAAACTGCCCCCGCTACACTAGCGCTCCCCGCTTGTCGGCAGTTGCCGGCCCCATTGCAGGTCACTACCATACTGTTCATATATACAGTATGGAGGCCCCGCCAATGAACACCGCCCTTGACTTCGAAATCGACGACATGCCCCAGCTCAGCCTGGACGATCTGATGCAGGTGCGTGCGCCCTGGACCTATCTGGTCAAGATCGAGGGCGGGAGCATGCAGGGTATCGGGATGTACTCCGGCGACCTGCTGGTCGTTGATCGAAGTGTCGAGGCCAAGCACGGCGACATTGTGATCGCGGCGGTGAACGGCGAACCGGTCTGCAAGCGCATGTGCCATGAGCATGGTGTGCTCGTCCTGCGGTCGGAGAACCCAAAGTACCCGTCTCGGTACATCATGGAGGGCGATACGTTCGAGGTGTGGGGTGTGGTGCGGTTCAGCGTGCGGGACCATGATCGTCTAGCAGGTTAGGCTTCCGATTCGGATTTCGAGCCTATGTGGGTAATGAGCCGACCCCTTCCACATAGCGAATGGGATCTGCCGGTAATCCAGTTGCGGCGCTCAGCTCCAGGCGCCAATAACCGACATCGTGCCAACGGCCTAGTTTGAAACCCACCTGAGGAAAGGTTCCGATATGGATGAAGCCCAGCCGCTCATGCAAACCTACGCTGCCTGGATTGGGCAGCGCTATGCCGGCATAGGCTGCGTTGAATCCTTGCTTGGAGAGTGCGGGAAGCAGCTCGGCATAGAGGCTACGACCCACCCCGGAGCGGTACTCTCCGTCCGCGACATAAACAGTGACATCCACCGCCCATCGGTATGCGGCCCGTGCACGATGTTGACTGGCGTACGCGTAGCCAACCAGGCGCCCATCACGCTCCGCGACAATGTATGGATAGGTCTGCAGCGTCTTGATGATGCGCTGCCGCATCTCCTCGGTTGTCGGCGCTATTTCCTCAAATGAGATCGCCGTGCTGGTCACGAAAGGGGCGTAGATGGCCTGGATCGCCGCAGCGTCATCGGGCCGGGCTTGTCTGACTTCAATGCACATGTCTGCCTCAGATTGAGCGCTGATTTACTCGGACGGAAAGCTGCTGGGCGCTTTCTTTGCGCTCCGAATACCGATCCACCAGAAACTGCTGGCGATCACGTAACAACAGGGTGAATTTGACCAGTTCTTCCATGACGTCCACCACGCGATCGTAGTACGCCGACGGCTTCATGCGGCCCACATCGTCGAACTCCTGATAGGCCTTTGGGAGCGACGACTGGTTGGGGATCGTGAACATGCGCATCCAGCGGCCCAACACCCGCAGCTGGTTGACTACGTTGAATGACTGCGAGCCGCCGCAGACCTGCATTACTGCCAGTGTCTTGCCCTGGGTGGGGCGCACGGCCCCAAGCGCGAGGGGAACCCAGTCGATTTGGGCTTTGAACACGGCGGACATTGCCCCGTGACGCTCCGGCGAGCACCAGACCTGGCCTTCCGACCACTGCACCAGGTCACGCAGCTCCTGCACCTTGGGATGCTCCACCGGCACGTCGTCAGGTAGCGGCAGACCAGAGGGGTTAAAGATGCGCGTCTCTGCGCCGAAGTGCTCCAGCAGGCGCGCTGCTTCTTCCACTAGTAGGCGGCTGAAGGAGCGCTCGCGGGTCGATCCGTATAGCAAAAGGATGCGCGGCTTGTGCTCGCTGATAGAGGTTGTCGCTGTCGGTAGGTCAAACAGCGAGAGATCGAGATTAGGCAGTTGATCGGACATGCTTCCTCCTGGTTATAGAGCGCCAATGCGATCCAGCTCGCGTTTGAGTTCGTCGCGGCCAAGGGTGCCGAAAGAAAGGGCGAAGAACGCCCGGCAGCGTAACTCGATGCGAGCCAGCGTGGCGCGGAATGCTGCTTCGACCGATGCCTGGTCAGCCACGACATCGGACGGATCCTCCAGCCCCCAGTGAGACTTCAGTGCAGGGCCGAAATACACCGGGCAAGCTTCACCTGCTGCCTTGTCGCACACCGTGATGACGATGTCAGGAGGGCAGTCCACGAACGCGTCATTGCCCTTGCTGCTCAGCACTTCGGTTGAGATGCCGGCATGCTGCAAAGTGGTCAGGGTGCGAGGCAACACTTGGCCCTTCGGAAAACTGCCGGAACTGACGGCTTCAAATCCGGGAGGCGCCAAGTGATTGAACATTGCCTCGGAAAGGATGCTGCGGCAGCTATTGGCCGTGCACATGAACAGGACTCGCATGGGAGCTCCTCCGCTTCGTGGCGGATGTCAGAGGCTCAGGCGCAATGCCAGGGCCGAAAGAGTGATCAACAGAACCGGCAGCGTCAGCAGGATGCCGACCTTGAAGTAGTAACCCCAGGTGATGCGCACGCCTTTGCGCTCAAGCACGTGCAGCCAGAGCAGCGTGGCGAGGCTGCCGATAGGGGTGATTTTTGGGCCGAGGTCGCAACCGATGACGTTGGCGTAGATCATCGCCTCACGCACCAGCCCTTGCGCCTCGCTGGCCTGGATCGACAGGGCGCCAACCAGCACGCTGGGCATGTTGTTCATGACAGAGGACAGTAATGCGGCGATCAACCCAGTGCCGATGGCGGCAGCCCACAGCCCTTGCTGCGCAAGTCTGTCGAGTAAGTGAGTGAGCATATCGGTGAGGCCGGCGTTCTTCAGCCCGTAGACCACTAGGTACATCCCAAGAGAAAAGATCACCACCTGCCAAGGCGCTTCGCGTAGCACCCGACGGGTCGAAATGCGGTGCCCGCGAGCGGCGACGGCAAAGAGGATCGTCGCACAGGCTGCGGCTACCGCACTGATCGGGATACCAAGTGGTTCCAGGGCAAACAGGCCGATCAACAGCACCACCAGCACCCAGCCACCGACGTTGAAGGTTGCGCGGTCATGAATCGCCTCGCTTGGGACTTTCAAGGCCCCGACCGTGTATTGCTTAGGGATGTCACGGCGGAAGAACAGGAATAGCACCAGCAACGTTGCGCCCACGCTGGCGAAATTCACCGGCACCATCACCGAGGCGTACTCGCTGAAACCCAGTCTGAAGTAGTCGGCCGAGACGATGTTCACCAGGTTGGAGACTACCAGCGGCAGGCTCGCCGTATCGGCGATGAAGCCGGCGGCCATGACGAAAGCCAGCGTCGCGGCAGGAGAAAAACGCAGCGCGAGAAGCATCGACATGACGATGGGCGTGAGTATCAGCGCCGCACCATCGTTAGCGAACAGCGCCGACACGGCAGCACCGAGCAGCACGCAGAAGCCGAACAGGCGGTAGCCGCTGCCGTTTGCCCAGCGCGCCACATACAACGCGGCCCACTCGAAAAAACCTGCCTCGTCCAGCAACAGGCTGATGATGATGATGGCGATGAAGGTGGCGGTGGCGTTCCAGACAATCGCCCACACGGTTGGGATGTCGTGCAGCGAAACGGCACCCGACGCCAAGGCGATGAGGGCACCGAGTGCGGCACTCCAGCCAACCCCAAGTCCCTTCGGCTGCCAGATGACCAAGATTAGGGTGAACACAAAGACGGCAATTGCAATCAGCATGAAAGCCTCGCTCGATGTTGATCAGCAGCAGGCAGCGTCACGAACGGGGCGGCCGTCCATGTTTTGCAGCCGAAGCGAGTTTTCTGCCAACCACTGTGAGTTGGCCTGCAAGGTTACCTGCAGCATTTCATGCACCCAGTCGGGAAGATCCGGGTTTAGGCGGTAGTACACCCATTGACCCTGTCGACGGTCCAGCAGCATGCCACTGCTGCGCAGCTGCGCTAGGTGGCGACTTATCTTGGGTTGGCTGTCATTCAAAGCGCACATCAGTTCGCAGACACAGAGTTCACCAAGGCTAGCGATCAGCAAGGTGGCGCGAGCACGGGTCTCGTCGGATAAGTTCTTGAACACATCGGGCGGGGTAGTCATGGCTGTACCATCACATATGGAAAGCCGAATATACGAATATCCATATGTATGATGCAAGCAGATTCGGTCTGAAAGTCCGCTGTGGGTCGATAGCAGACTTTGAATCAGCGGAGCATACGCCGGGAACGACGTGCGTTATGCCGGATCGGCATCATGGCCGGATGAAAGCCGTCGGACCAATTCGCGAACCAACTCATGAGTATCGGTGAGGAAGTGAGAGGGGTTTGGCCCAGCAAAATCGACAAATTTCCACCCGCAAAACCCCATGGCATAGCGCATGGTGATGTTAGCGGTGTAGATCAGTCCCCATGTTTGGAACCGGTGAACTCAGGTCATCAAAAACGAGTTCCGAGGTTCGATTCAGCGCTACTGCTGCAGTGCTGCAAGGCAGGCGAAATGGCCCGAAAATCGATTCCGCAACTCGATGCACACCCCTTGATTTCAAAGGGCTGCGTAGCGTATATAATCACGTCATTGCGGAAATCAAAAGCTCGTAAGCTATTGAAATTGAAAGTAATGGATGACGGATTGCAAATCCGTCTACGCCGGTTCGATTCCGACCTCGGCCTCCACCATTCGAAAGCCCCGCAGCCCTTTGGGTTGCGGGGCTTTTTTAATGCCCGCGATTTTCTCCAGTGCTCAGCAGCCAAAGGGAGCTGGTCAATGCTGGCGCGGTTTGGATCAACTGCGCACTGGATCTTGGGCTTTTTCGCTTCAAGCGGTAGGATTTTCCCGAGGCGCACCCTTTGTTTCGAGTCATGAAAAGAAAAATCTCAAGGGCGCTGCGAAAGTGGGTTGTTTACCTTGTGCTTGCAGGGCTGGCAGGCAACTCCAGCCGAGTGTTCGACCACCTGTCCGCCTTGAAGCCTTGGCGCGTCGCCAAGGGCTTCGCGGCTTACCTTATGACGACCTTGTGATACTACGCTGGCGCAGTGCGTTTACCTTCCGAGCCAAGACACTGGCCAGCGGCGTTCACACCTGGTCGTTGGTCAACGGCTGGTGATGTAGCTAAGGTTCAATACTCAACCCGCTCAAGGAAAATGCGCATGTGGTGGATCGGCCCCGAAAAATCCAGGTTCAAGATTCAGCGCCGCGTATCGGCCGTGGTTCTGGTATTGGCCGTCTTGTTTCTTGCCACTCAAATCGAAGCGTACATTCATGGCGAGGCCTTGCTGACAGACGTGCTGGGCGGGCTGTTCCTGACCGCGCTGGGTGGCGGCATGTTTTACATGGCGGACAAGTGGTAGCTCCCGCTCATGCGGGTGCATGAGGCGCGGACGCAGGTCCGCTCAAGACGTCTGCTCGCACACCCAGTCCACGAAGTTGCGGATCTTCGGTGAATCGTGGCTCTGGGTCGCATAGGCCACGTAGTGAGCATCCGGGCTGGGTGCATAGTAGTGCAGGGGAATCAGCAAGGCGCCGCGCTGCAGTTCTTCTGTCACCATGAACCTGGGTACCAAGGCCACACCCAACCCTGCGATCGCTGCGCGAATGCACAGGTCGAAGGTGTCGAACTGCGGGCCTCTGTAGCTGTTTCTGGATGTCATCGCCTGAGCACCCAGCCAGTCATGCCACGCCTCGGGTCGCGAAACGCACTGCAAGAGCGTATGGCTGTGAATGTCATCGATAGCCTTCAGCGGCCGGTGCAGCAGCAGGGCAGGAGCGCACACGGGCACGACGTCTTCGCGAAACAGCTCGACGCACTGGGCGCCGGGCCAGGTGCCACGCCCATAGAAGAATGCAACGTCCGCCTTGGCCTGTAACAGGTCGAACGGCTCCAGTTCATTGCGCACGCTTAGCCGCACGTGCGGATACGCTGCGCTGAATGCCGGCAGCCGAGGAATCAGCCAGCGCGAGCCGAATGTCGGTTGGGTCGCGATTCTCAAGGTTTCTGCCTGGCCATCGAACGTTAGGATGAAGCGCGTCGAGATGTCCGTTTGGCTCAGGATCTTGCCAACTTCGCTCAGGTACAGCTCGCCCACGGCGGTCAGTTGCAAGCCGCCACGCAACCGATTGAACAGCCGACGCTGCAACATTTGCTCAAGTTGAGCGACCTGCTTACTGACGGCGCTTTGCGTCAGGTTCAGTTCACGGGCAGCGAGGGTGAAGCTGGCATGACGGGCAGTGGACTCAAAGCACTGCAGCGACATCATGGACGGAAGCAATTTCTTGTGCATGGCTTGCAGGCATCACCTAAGACTATGGCCAGGCAGGCCGGACGAGCCGCCTGGGCCTGGGCGGCTGGGCGGTCGGCCAATCTATGCGCTGGTTGCCTGGATTTCAAGCGCGCGCAAGCAGGACGCGATGGATTGCGCCTGGGCCTGGGCGTACAGGGTCGTCTCGTCGATCACGCGAGCGCCCAACGCTGCCTCCAACTGCTGCTGGTTGCCTTGCGTCATGGCGTCGGCCTTGGTGTTGTCGCCGAGGTTGGACTGAAAGATCCCGGCAGCGCTCACAGGCAGGAAGTCCTCATACACCAGTGGCTCGAAACCGACCGCGCCTTGTTCGATCAGCGTTTCGAGATCCGTCCCACGCGCTTTAGCCGCATCCCTCACGAAATAATTGAAGTAAGCGAGCTTGTGCGTGCGCAGCGAGGCGTAGTCGTCAGGAAACGCGCTGAATGCCGTTTTGAGTAGGTGCGCATACTGCTCGGCATTGTCCGCCGATGGTGCTGCGCCCAGCGCTTGCCTGGCCTGGCTCAACAGCCGGTCATACAGTGCTTTGCCCGCAGGTGTCAGCGCCGCGCCGCGCTGCTCGATTTCTCCGAAACGAGCCGTGTGATGCCCCGGTGCCCCATCACCACCAGCAAAGGTCACCGCTTCCTGCAGGGCCTTGAAGCTTGTCTGGCGCAACAGGATTGGGCACTGGCGCGGCGGTGGCCCTTCGATGACTGCCTTGGGGGTCATGCCGCGCGAACGCATCTGGGCCTGAGCGCGGTCGATGTCGAGAGTGCGGGGCGTGAGGTGGTTGATGTGCGGCCCACGAAACGCCACCACGTCAGCGATCAGGCGATGCTGGTCATGCAGGGCGCGGTATTGCTGGGTACTGACCGTCGCGCTCTGGTGCCAGCGAAAGGTTTCCAGCGCCTCCTGGACGAACGCTTGAGCGTCCGTATCGGTAAGTCCGCCGTCACATTCGTGGCGGTCGATGAGCGCCATTACGCCAGGGGTGAAAATGGTCCGCTCGCTCAGCAACTGGCAGGCCTGTTCACGCAGTTGTGGGTCTTCGATCAATTCGAGCCGCAACAGCGAGGTGAACACCCTGAACGGATTGGCGCGCAGCGACGCTGCCTCGATAGGTCGGAATGCGGTGGCATGTACTGGCACGGCGGCGATGCTCAGGTCGTAGTAGCCAACTGGCGACATGCCCATGACTGCAAACAGTCGGCGCAAGCCTTGCAGCTCCTCGGCCGTTCCAACACGGATCGCGCCATGGCGTTCCACGCTCAGGCGCTGCTCGTCACCGCTGCTACGCAGTCGTTCTGCCAATGCAGGCTGAGCGGCCAGGGTCTGGGCATTGACTTCGGCGACCAAGTCCAACAAATCGCCATAGAGCGGTACCTCCTGCTTGTACATCGCTGACAGGGCGGTACTGAAAAGCGCACGGATTGCATCGGGGTGCATGAAACGGACCGGGTCCATGGTGAGCCTCCTGGAAAATTCGAGGCCTGCATTGATCACGGTGACGCGCCGCCCTGGCAAACGAATTAACCGAATCGCTGCCTGACTTTTTCGCATGCGTGGCGTCTGGTACGTGCACCGGCAGTGCCACGGCATGCTGAGTCGGCAGTCACAGCGGCTTGTACCTTGCAAATCAGGCCATTCCTACCGGGAATGCAGGCCCGATATTTTTTCGTTTGCGTGAACATAGCTTTTACCGCAGGTTGTGACGGCCTTTGACGGTGGGCTGTGCCCGCCGCCTGCGCTGTTACTGCAGCGCCGTGTAGTGCCGGAACAGGCACGTCGTAACCCGCCATAATAAGGATAAAACATGCACAACCCTAACCCCGCCGGGGTCATCGCCGCGTCCACCGAGCGGACCTGGATCACAGCCTTCGTGTTTTGCTTCCTGACGATGGTCATCGATGGCGCCGATGTCATGATCCTGGCCTATAGCCTGGCCACGCTCAAAACGGAATTCGGCCTGACTGGCCTGCAGGCAGGCATGCTCGGCAGCTGCACCCTGGCCGGCATGGCTGTTGGGGGCATTTACGGTGGCTGGGCAACCGACCGCCTTGGGCGGGTGCGCACCGTGGTGCTCAGTGTGCTGCTGTTCAGCCTCGGTACGGGGCTATTGGGCTTTACCGAGAACTATGTACAGTTTGCGATCATCCGCTTTGTCTCGGCCCTAGGCCTTGGTTCGGTGTACGTTGCATGTAATACACTCATGGCCGAGTACGTACCTACCCGGTTCCGAAATACCGTTCTTGGCAGCCTGCAAGCGGGCTGGTCGGTCGGGTATATCGTTGCAACGCTGCTCGCTGCCTGGATACTGCCAAGCTACGGCTGGCGCACGTTGTTCTTCGTGGGCGTCACGCCGGTGATTCTTGCCCTGCTGATGCACAAGATGGTGCCGGAACCTTCGACCTGGACCCGCTTGCAGAGTGCCGATCGTGCAGAGCGCAAGGCGCGTGAGCGTGTGGAGGGCGGCAAGTACAAACAGATCTTCGCCAACCCCAACGCCGCGAAGATGTTCGTTCTCTGGTCGCTGACTGCAGGCTTCTTGCAGTTTGGTAACTATGGCGTCAACAACTGGATGCCCAGCTACCTGGAGACCGAGTTGGGCATGGCGTTCAAGCAGATGACCACGTTCCTGGTCGGCACCTACACCGCTTCGATCCTTGGCAAGGTCATCGCCGGCATGGCGGCGGACAAGTTCGGGCGGCGCAAAGTGTTTGCCGCGGGTTGCCTGGGGACGGCGCTGTTCCTGCCGATCATCGTGCTGTTCAACCAGCCGGAAAACATTCTGTGGCTGTTGATCGTCTTCGGCTTCCTCTATGGCGTGCCTTACAGCGTCAACGCCACGTACATGACGGAAAGCTTCGAGGCCAAGTTCCGTGGCTCTGCGGTTGGCGGTGCCTACAATATCGGGCGTATCGGTGCTGCGGTGTCACCGGCTGCCATTGGCTTCTTCGCCAGCCAGGGCTCGATCGGTGTCGGTTTCCTGATCGTTGGCGCTGCTTATTTCCTTTGCGGCATGATCCCGCTGCTGTGCATCCGTGAGAAACAATTCGATCCGGCTCGTGAATGATCGGTGATGGCCGATAAGACGGGGGCGCGTGCTCGGTAAACCTTGGCTCACCTTTCCAAGAAATGACCCAGTGCAGTCACCGCTTCTGCTAAAGGCGTGCTCGTACGCGAAGGACTGAGCGCCCTGAGTCTGCCTGAAAACGCCGCCTGTAAAGGCGGCGTTCCTGCTCGGCAAGCTTGACGACCCTGCGGCTAGATCATCGGATTGGCAATCACCTCGGCCAGCCGCTCAGTACTTGCCCTTGGGGCTTTTCTCGAACTTCCATTCCGTCATTTTCTTCGCCGCCAGGAAACTTTCGCAGTTCGCGATGAACACATTGCGGTTTGCATCCTTTGACAAGCTGGCAAGGTTTTTTCCGTACAGTTGCGGGCCACAATTGTCTGCCGTTGGCTCGGGCACTTTCTCTTCGGTGCAGCCTGCCAGCGGGGTGATCAACCCAACAAGCGGGAGGAGGAGGGCGCGTTTTCTGTCCATGACGGAATCCTTCGTCGGTCTATTTCAAGGTGCGTCCAAGTTGTCTGCTAGCCAGCCTGCGGGTGCGCAGACTATCACGCCAGCTGAGTGTTTTGGCTGGCACATCCACGCATAACGCCCTTTTCAGAATTCGAGATCACCTTGCCTGCTCTGTTCGGCAATCGGCATTATCAGTTGCGCACCCTGGTTGCGAACATTGCCAACGGCCTTGTCGACCGGATACCAGCGGAAGTCAGTGGCCGGACGGCAGCCTGTCGCCACGATCGCCTCGGCGCGCTGCGTTGAAGTGGCGGGGTCCAGCCACTCCCTGGCAAGGTGCGGCGCCAACACCAGGGGCTTTCGGTCATGAATATCGATCAAGCCTTGATCAGCGGCGGCCGTGATGATCACGAAACCATCGTGCGCGTCTGGTTCAAGGTTCTGGTGAACTTCGGCAAGCGCGGCAAAGTAGAGCGGTGCACCGTCGGCGCTGGTGATGTAGTAGGGTTGTTTGCGCTTGGGATCTTGCGCATCTGGCAGCCATTCGAACCAGCCATTGGCAGGGGCGAGCGCTCTTGCATGTGGCCACAGACCCTTGAAAAACTTGCCAGTGGCTACGGTTTCGGCCCGGGCATTGATAGGGTCGAGTCGCTTGCCTTTGGCCCAGCGAGGCGACCATCCCCACTTCACTTTGTCTACGTGCAGACCTGCCTCAGCCTGGCGTATAACTTCGACGCGGGTAGAAGGCGCCACGTTATAGCGATCAACCGGTTCATGGTCGTAGCCGTTGATCACCACCAAGTCCAGCGCCAGCTGTCGCAAGTAGTGATCCATCGACTCGTAGATCGAGTAGCGTCCGCACATGTATTCACCTCTCGTCCGTCAGAAATTCACACGTTCAGGATTGACCCGTCCGCCGATGCCAGATTAACTGTATATGCATACAGTTTGCATTGGACTTTCTCTCATGACCATCACCTTCCTGGGCGCGCCACGTGGCAGCTCTGAACCACTTCCGATTTATTCGTATTACGTTCCGGCCGGTTTTCCGTCGCCTGCCGCGGATCATCTTGAGGGCTACATATCCCTCGATGAGTTATTCGACATCCGCGCACCGCATGTGTATCTGGTGAAAGTGGAGGGTGACAGCATGCAAGGCGCTGGCATCTATTCGGGCGATATCGTGGTGGTGGACCGGGGGCGCGAAGCCGAGCACGGGGATATCGTGATTGCGGCCATCAACAGTGAGCCCGTTTGCAAGCGCCTGCACCGACGTGACGGTGTGGTGATCTTGAAGTCCGAGAACCGAGCCTACCCCCCGCGCTATGTCATGGAGGGTGATGATCTGCTCATTTGGGGCGTGGTGCGCTATAGCGTCCGCGATCATGCGCAGTGAGCCAATATTTGCGCTGATCGACTGCAACGCGTTCTACGCCAGCTGTGAGCGCGTATTTCGGCCTGATCTGGCGAAGACGCCGATCGTGGTGCTGAGCAACAACGACGGTTGTGTCATTGCCCGGTCCTATGACGCCAAGCCATTCGTGAAAATGGGCGAGCCTTATTTTCAGGCGCGGGAAAAACTCCGTCGGCACGGTGTGGTGGCATTCA
This sequence comes from Pseudomonas fulva NBRC 16637 = DSM 17717, assembly GCF_000730565.1. Lineage (GTDB taxonomy): Bacteria > Pseudomonadota > Gammaproteobacteria > Pseudomonadales > Pseudomonadaceae > Aquipseudomonas > Aquipseudomonas fulva. Next base: position 247,509 of record NZ_BBIQ01000002.1, read on the forward strand.
GTAGCAATTACGCGCTGTATGGCGACATGAGCGAGCGGGTGATGACGCTGATCGAAGCGATGGTGCCTGCCACCGAGGTCTACAGCATCGACGAATGTTTCGCTGAGCTCACGGGCATGACCCAGGACTTGACGTTGTTCGGGCACCGGCTGCGCTTGCGCATTGCCCAGTGCACCGGCATCCCTGTCGGTGTAGGTATCGCACGTACCAAGACCTTGGCCAAGCTGGCCAACCACACTGCCAAGCGACTGCAGAGCCACACTGGCGGCGTTGTGGACATCACCGACCCGGTAAAACGGGATTGGGTGCTACGCAATACTGCGGTCAAGGAGGTGTGGGGTATTGGGCGCAAGATGACGGCGCACCTGGAGGCCATGGGCATTCGAACGGCGATGGACTTGGCCCGCGCCGATGCCTGGACGTTACGGCAACGCTTCAACGTGGTGGTGGAAAAGACGGCCAGGGAACTGGCAGGCACGCCTTGCCTGGAGCTGGACGATGTCGAACCGCCCAAGCAGGAAATCTGCAGCAGCCGAATGTTCGGCACGCGCCTGAGCGAGTTGGCGCCGATCAAGCAGGCAGTGGCCACGTACGTCGGCCGTGCCGCCGAAAAGCTCAGGGCCCAGGGATCGGTGTGCAAGCGCATGCGGGTGAGCATCCGCACGGGCATGTTCAACCCGAACGAAGTGCACCATGCTCAAGGCGCATGGGTGGAGCTTCCCTATCCGACCTGCGACACGTTGCTGATGACCCAGCTGGCTACCGATGCCGTAGAGCGGATCTTCCGGCCGGGGCTTCGTTACAGCAAGGCGGAGGTGTTGCTGATGGACCTGCGTCAACCGGGTGATTTTTCGGGGGACTTGTTCGCCTCAAGGCAATCGGCGGCCTGCGATCGTCTCATGGAAGTACTGGACAGCATCAATGAGCGTTGGGGCAGGGGGACGGTCCGTGCAGCCAGCGTGCCAGCCGCGCCGGAATGGGGCATGAAACGGGAGATGATGAGCCAGTCCTACACCACCCGAATCGATCAACTATGGACCATCAGGGGTTGAGTGCGAAGCGGCTTGACGCTGACGAGCGGGCGCGACGGAGGCTTGGCGGTTGCAGGATTGTCAGACAATGGCGATTGTGCCCGCAGTTTTGTCTGTTCATCCCTGTAAAAAACGATCAACGCCGTGTCGCAATAATCGCTTTCTTTCAGATTTGGCTGATATATTTCGCCCCTTGCCGCAGTGTGGCTCAATATTCAGCAGGTTTTAATGAAACACGTTAGCGCGTCTGGCCATGAGGCCTCTCACCCGCCGGTGCAGGCCATTCTGAGTGCTCCTGGGGTGTGGGTAGAGCCGCCGAATATCCGCAGGGGCGGTGAGAGCGGTGTATTGAAGGTCGAGCTCGACGGCTTCACGTTCTACAAGAAGCAGCAGGTCGGCCATATCTACCGTAGCCTTGTGCACCCGTTCGGCTATCCGACAGTGGCCCGTGAGGCCAAGGCGCTGCGTGCCGCTGCCGCGCTGGGCGTCGCTACGCCATTGCTGCTGCACAGCGACGTCCACAAGCAGGACGGTGAGTGGCGTGCGGTGATGGTCACGGCAGCGCTGGACGGTTATGTATCGCTTGAAGACTTTTACCTCCAAGGCCTGGACAAGACCATCGAGCCCAAGCTACACCACGACATTCTTGAAGCGTATGGGCGTGCACTGGCCACGCTGAACCTTGGCCGCTGGCAGCATGGTTGCCTGTACTTGAAGCATGTGTTCGTCGCCTTCGACGAGTCGGGCATCAAGATCGCGTTGCTGGATTTCGAGAAAGCCAGGCAGCGGCTGACCGCAATGAAAGCCAGCCGCCACGACCTACGACAGGTCAAGCGCAGGTCTGACTGGGCAACGGCCGAGTGGGAGGCGTTTTGCAAAGGTTATCGGCAGGTGTTCGGCAGGGATGTGGAGCGATTCCTCTGACGGCATGTGAAGTGTCGGGGCTGCGAAGCGTTGATTGCGGCGGCAATAGGCGGCTTCGCTTACAAACGTTCTTCACCAGGTAGAGGGCTTGCTTGCAGCGCTCAAAAAGGGCTGTAAAAAAGCTTTAAAACCCCGTCTCAGGTCAATTTTCTGGCCTGACGCCTCCCGTAGTCTGTCTGTCTTTCAATCACGGAAGGCAGACGACATTTCATGGAACGAACCCTCGATATACAGCCACTCTCGGCTGAACAAATCCCCCTGTCCATCAACGGCACGGCCGTGACTGCCGCCCCGGGCGAAACTGTTCTAAGTGTGCTCAACGCCGTGGGCGTGCGTCAGCTCGCCCTCAACGACCATGGCCAGGTCAGCGGCGCTTTCTGCGGCATGGGCGTATGCCATTGCTGCCTGGTCGCTATCGATGGACGCCCCAAGCGGCGCGCCTGTCAGACGCTGGTGCGGGCCGGCATGCGCGTCGAAACCCAAGTCAATCCGATTGTCGGGGAGGCGCGGGTATGAGCGGGCATCCAGTCATTGTCGGAGGGGGGTCGGCGGGGATGGCTGCCGCCATCGAGTTGGTGGACGCGGGCGTGCGCTGCACGCTGATCGACGAGGCATCGCGCCCCGGCGGGGTGGTCTATCGTGGCCCGCTGCGCGCAGGTGTCGACCTGGGCTACCTGGGCGCTCGCTACAGCAAGGCTCTGGGTAAACTGCACACCGACTTCGCCGCCCGTGCGCAGTCTATCGACCTGCGGCTCAATAGCCGTGTCGTGGGCGGTGATGACCATAGCCTGGTAGTACTCGACGAGCAGGAACAGTTGCAGTCGCTGGCCTTCGAGCAACTGATCCTGGCAGCCGGTTGCCATGAGCGCAATGTGCCGTTCCCGGGCTGGACCCTGCCGGGCGTCATGCTGCTCGGCGGGTTGCAGCTGCAGATCAAAAGTAACGTGGTCAAGCCATTGGGTACGACCCTGATCGCTGGTACAGGCCCGTTACTGCCGTTGGTTGCCTGTCAGTTGCACGCCGCCGGTGCCAAGGTGGCGGGGGTGTACGAGGCCTGTGCGTTCAACCGTATCGCACGCCAGAGCCTGGCGCTGATGAACAAGCCCCAGTTGTTCCTCGACGGCCTGAGCATGCTGGCCTACCTGAAGCTGCACGGCATTCCCATGCACTATGGCTGGGGCGTGGTCGAGGCGCGGGGCGAAGGTGAGTTGACCGAAGTCAGCGTGGCGCCCTACGACGATGCCTGGAAAGCGGACATGACCCATGTGCGTCGCGAGTCGGTGCAGACGCTGGCGGTAGGCTACGGCTTCATCCCGCGTACGCAGCTTAGCCAGCAATTAGGGCTTGCCCATGGTTACAGCACCGATGGCTACCTGCGCGCCGAGTGCAACGTATGGCAGCAAAGCAGCCTGGAGCATATTCACCTGGCAGGCGACATGGCCGGCATACGCGGAGGGGAGGCAGCAATGCTGACCGGACGCATCGCGGCTGTGTCAATTCTGCAGCAGCGTGGCGTGCTGAACGCTGCGCAGGCCATTGAACGGCGCGAGCGTTACCTGGGCCAGTTGGCAAGCATCAAGCGTTTTCGCTCTGGCGTCGAGCGCTATACCGCGCGGGGGCCAGCACAGGTCGAGCTGCCACAGGCTGACACGGTGATTTGCCGCTGTGAGCAGGTGACGCGCGAGGCCATCGACCTGGCATTGGAGCAGGGGGTTCAGGATATGGCCGGGCTGAAGATGCGCACGCGGGTGAGCATGGGGGACTGCCAGGGACGCATGTGCGTGGGCTATTGCAGCGATCGCCTGCGCGCCGCGACGGGGCGTGCTGACGTAGGCTGGTTGCGGCCGCGATTCCCGGTAGACCCGGTACCGTTTTCGGCATTCAAGCACGCAGGCACGGAGGCCTGACATGAACAAGACCTATGACATCGTGATTGCCGGTGCCGGTGTAATCGGCGCGTCCTGCGCGTACCAGCTGTCCAAGCGCGGCAACCTGCGCATTGCCCTGATCGACGACAAGCGGCCCGGCAATGCCACACGTGCTTCGGCAGGCGGGCTGTGGGCCATCGGCGAATCGGTGGGCCTGGGCTGCGGGGTGATTTTCTTTCGCATGCTGTCTTCCCAGGCCAAGCGCCAAGCTCACGGTGCGGCGGTGGCCGTGGACTCGAGCACCCCGCACATCCTGCCGCAATGTTTCTTCGATCTGGCGTTGCAGTCCAATGCGCTTTATCCGCAATTGCACCAGGAGCTGATCGAGCGCCACGGGATGGACTTCAAGTTCGAGCGCACTGGACTCAAGTACGTGATCCAGGACGATGAGGATCAGCTTTACGCCGAGCACATCGTCAAGCACATCCCTCATCTGCAGTCACAGATCCGCTGGCTGGACCGCCAGGCACTTCGCAAGGCGGAGCCATCGGTCACCGAAAACGCGCACGGTGCGCTGGAGTTTCTCTGCGACCACCAGCTCAGCCCGTTTCGCCTGGGGGACGCCTACATGGAAGGCGCACGGCAAAATGGCGTCGACTTGTATCTCAACACGCGTGTCACTGGCGTGTTGCATCAGGGCGGACGCATCAAAGGGGTTCGTACCGAACAGGCCGGTGACTTCCATTGCGACACCCTGATCAATGCGGCCGGCGCCTGGGCTGCCGAATTGAGTGAGTGGGCCACGGGCACGTCCATCCCCGTCAAACCTGTCAAGGGGCAGATCGTATTGACCGAGCGCCTACCCAAGCTGCTTGATGGGTGCATCACCACCAGTGACTGCTACATGGCGCAAAAGGACAATGGGGAGATTCTCATCGGGAGCACCACCGAGGAGAAAGGCTTCGATGTCACCACGACCTTCCCGGAGATCAGCAGCCTGGTCCAGGGCGCCATACGCTGCGTCCCGGCACTCGAACAGGTCAACCTCAAGCGTACCTGGGCCGGCCTGCGGCCAGGCTCGCCCGATGAGCTACCCATCCTCGGGCCCGTGGATGAGATGCCGGGTTATTTCAACGCCTGCGGGCATTTCCGCACCGGGGTGCTGACCTCGGCAATCACGGGGGTAATGCTGGACAAGGTGGTCCACGAGGAGGCTTTGCCATTGGACATCACCCCGTTTCTGGCGCAGCGGTTCAGCAAGGTGGCGCTGCCGGCGTGAGAGGGCCTGGCGGGCCGTGTGAAAGCGGCTCGCCAGGCTGTGCGTCAGGCAATGCGTGAAGATGTGCTGATCGATTTGGCCATGGCAAAGGGTGCGGCAGACGCCAAGGCGCAAACCCTTGATTCGGGTGGTCGCCGCTAGCCACTGAACGGTCAATTCAGTGGCGCCAGTGTGTTCAGTTTTGCCGCGGAGGACGACTGTCGAATGCAAACTGACGTGCACTCATGGCCCTTTTGCACCCGACAATTCCTGGCGCACGATTGCAGCGCCTGCTGTCAGTGCGCGCAATTTGCCTTGGGCAACCGAGCGGGGCAGGGGCGCCATGCCGCAATTGGTGCATGGGTAGAGCTTGTCGGCGTCCACGAATGCCAGCGCCTTGCGCAGCGTATCGGCAACGGCCTCGGGTGTTTCGATAGCGTGCGTGGCCACATCGATTGCGCCGACCATGACTTTCTTGCCGCGGATCAACTCGATAAGGTCCATGGGTACGCGTGAGTTCTGGCATTCCAACGACACGATGTCGATACTCGATTGCTGAAGTTTGGGAAACGCCTTTTCATACTGGCGCCATTCGGCACCCAGGGTTTTCTTCCAGTCAGTGTTGGCCTTGATCCCGTAGCCGTAGCAGATATGCACTGCTGTCTCGCATTTGAGGCCTTCCAACGCCCGCTCGAGCGTGGCGATGCCCCAGTCGTTCACTTCATCGAAGAACACGTTGAAGGCGGGTTCGTCGAACTGGATGATGTCGACACCTGCAGCTTCCAGCTCTCTGGCTTCCTGGTTGAGCAGCACGGCAAACTCCCATGCGAGCTTTTCGCGGCTCTTGTAGTGGCTGTCGTAAAGCGTGTCGATCATGGTCATGGGCCCTGGGAGCGCCCACTTGATAGGCTGTCGAGTCTGCGCGCGCAAGAACCTGGCATCGTCGACGAACACGGGCTTGCGCCTGGCCACGGTACCTACCACTGTCGGAACGCTGGCGTCGTAGCGATCACGGATGCGCACAGTCTGCCGGTTCTCGAAGTCCACGCCGCTCAGGTGCTCGATGAACGTGGTCACGAAATGTTGACGCGTCTGTTCGCCGTCACTGACGATGTCTATCCCGGCGCTCGACTGTTCGTGCAGCGCCAGGCACAGTGCGTCCTGCTTGCCTTCGAGCAAGGCATCGCCGTGCAGTTTCCAAGGTGACCAGAGGGTTTCGGGCTGAGCCAGCCAGGTCGGCTTGGGCAAGCTGCCAGCGGTAGAGGTGGGGAGCAATGTGTTCATGAAATTCGACCTTGTGCGAGGAGGCGATCAACCTGCGAAGTGTGCAGACCATTGTTCGAGCAGCGTGTGGTAAGGCTTGATGAAGTGGGCCTCAGCGAACGTTCCTTGTTCAACGGCCAAACGGCTGCGCTCTACACGGTCGTAAACAATGCGCGTCAAAGAGTAGTCTTCGTGTTGCAGGCTAGGCTGATACGTGGCGCCGGCCGTTGCATTGGCGTTATAAATTTCGGGACGATAGATTTTCTGAAAGGTTTCCATCGTGCTCAAGCTGCTGATCAGTTCCAATGAGGTGTAGTCATTGAGCAAGTCGCCCGAACAGTACAAGGCCAGCGGCGCCCGGCTGCCTACAGGCATGAAATAACGAACACGCAAGCCCATTTGCTTGAAATAAGCATCGGTCAATGAATAGTCATCCTGCCGGTACTCTTGGCCCAACACGGGGTGGTCATGCCCCGTGCGCTGATAGGTTCTGCTACTTGACACGCTCAGGCAAATGACCGGTGGCTTGATAAAGTGTTGCTGGTAAACCGATGAGCCCACAAACCCTTTGAAAAGTTTACCGTGCAGCACGCCAAAATCGGCAGGGGCACTGAAGTCCGGGCGGTGGACGTTATAGGCGGGCAGCACGATGCTGAAATCGTAATCGCGCACATAGGACGAAAAGTTGTTGCCGGCTATGCCCGGCAAACGCTGGCCGGTGTGATGATCAATGACGGCAGTGGACAGTATTTCGATCAAGGGCAGCGGCGTATGCGTGACCTCGGTTGTAAAGTGAATGTACACCGATACGATATCCAGCTCTACGGTGTAGCGGTCACCGGCAGGGTTGTCCCAGTGGGCCAGCGCGTTGAAGCGATTATTGATCATGCCCAGTGTGTGGCGAAGGTTCTGTTCGCGAAGTGAACCCCTTGCCAAGTTGGCAAAGTTGGTGGTCAGCCGCGTGTTTTCGCACGGGCAATAATGTTCGTCAAATCGCGTGCGTTTGAGCGAGTAGGTAATGGCTTGATGCGTCATGAGTATTGAGGTCCACTCGTTGAGTCTGTCCCTGTAAAGTGGGGGTCATCTTAGAGTGAGCGCACAGGTATCCCTACTGAATTGATTTCAGCACAGGATCAAGAGGACTCATGAAGCCAGGCGCACGCGTCAGCCTTCAGGAAGGCTGACGCCACAGACAAAGTCATTCGAGCCCAGGCGATGAGCGCCATATTCCACCACATACCCACTCCCTCGACGTTGGGCTTCGATGTGGGCCGTACGCTGGTCAGCGTAGACGTCGACAAAATGCCACGGATGACGATCTCTCAACACGCCCCAGCCCAGTACCCACCCTGGCTTGTGTGGATCAGCAGGCAGGTTCCTCTTAAGACTACGGATACTCATTCGAGACTCCCGTGGCGACCGGTTAACGCGTTGGCTCAACAGGTGTAAAGGATGGTGTATGACGCATCGCACCTGGGTACGATCACGACGGGTTTTTCGAACAACTGGTTGCCGTGAATGGTCGTCGTGAAGTGCGCCTTCTCCAGACGTGCCCAGAGGCCCAGATCATGTATTTCAATGCGCGTAGCAACACGAGCTTGATGGCTGAGTTCGTGTTGGATGCGCGTTACAACATCACTCGCTTCTTCTTCTGTCATGACGATTACTCCGGTTGAGCAGAAACGTCCACGTCCCATAGAACCTGGACCTTGAACGGGGACTCCTGTGTAAGTAGAGCGCAATACTTCGCTGTTGGTGACCTTCTCCGACGAACGTAGCAGCGCCTTGATAACTGTTCGAGGCGCGTGGAGATCATGGCTGATGTGGAGGCGGGGACAGATAAACACAGCAGGGACTGCTAGTCTCAAGGTACCTGTTGATCGCTTTGGCTGAACCTCGCGCGGCAGTGGGGGTCATCAAGTAAGAGACCCACGATTTATTGCGTTTTGCGTTGCCAGTTTCTGAAAGGTTGGCTCGCTATGATCAGGCTCATCAGGTGAACACCTTCCGCAAAGGAGTCAGGCAATGGACTATTCCAGTATGGTCGAATCTTTGAACAAGATGCTCAAGGCGGCATCGGACGAGCGTGAGCGTGCGCAGGCGTGTGCAAAGGCCAAAGACGCCTGTGAGGAACCGCGTGCAGAAGCGGAGGAAGCCGAGGTCATGGCGCAGTTGCCAGGATCTCAGGTCTGGGTCTATGAAGGGCGCAGCAGAAAAGCGACGACGTCGGCCTATGCGGTGCGAGGTCATGGCCGTTGAGCACGGCGCTCAGCGGTCTGCAGCCACCCTTGCAGTGGCTTGCGACCCCGATGAACAGGGCCGCTGCCCGCTGCACACAGCTTGAGTGGAGGGCCTCGTTCAGCCCTCGAACTGGATCACCATCCGGCCCTTGATGCGCCCATCGAGCATCTCTTCGAAGATCTGATTGATGTCTTCGATGGGGCGCAGGCTGACCTTTGGCACCACCTTGCCTTCGGCAGCAAATTGAAAGGCCTCTTGCAGGTCCTGGCGCGTGCCCACCAGCGAACCGATGACCTCAATGCCATCGAGCACCAAGCGCGGGATATTCAGGTTCATCGCTTCTGACGGTAGCCCCACGGCCACCAGCCGCCCACCGGCACGCAGAGCATCGACGGCCGAATCGAAGGCGCCCTTGGCCACGGCGGTAACCACAGCGGCATGGGCGCCACCGGTCTGGGCCTGGATGACCTTGGCAGCATCCTGGCTGGAGGGGTTGATGGTAAGATCGGCTCCCATTTCAGTCGCGAAGCGCAGTTGCTCTTCGTTGACATCAATCGCAATGACCTTGGCGTTGAAGACGTTCTTGGCGTACTGCAGTGCCAGGTTGCCCAGCCCGCCGAGGCCGTAGATTGCGATCCACTGGCCGGGACGAATGTTGGACGTCTTGACTGCCTTGTACGTGGTCACGCCTGCGCAGGTGATACTGCTGGCCGCAGCGGACGATAGCCCTTCCGGTACCTTTACCGAGTAGTCGGCCTTGACGATACAGGCCTCGGCCATGCCACCGTCTACGGTGTAACCGGCGTTCTTGACCTGCCGGCACAGCGTTTCATTGCCGCTGGTGCAATACTCGCAGTGGCCGCAGCCCTCATAGAACCAGGCCACGCTGGCGCGATCGCCCGGTTTGAGGGACGTTACGCCAGGACCGACGTCCTGCACCACGCCAATGCCTTCATGGCCCAGCACAACACCCGTCTTGTCGCCGAAGTCACCGTTCTTGACGTGCAAATCAGTGTGGCAAACGCCGCAACACTGCATTTTCAGCAGGGCCTCGCCGTATTCGAGAGGGCGAACATGTTTTTCGACCACCTCAACGCGACCGCCTGGGGCTACGACAGCAGCTTTCATACGAACCTCCGTGTCTATTCGGTTGACTTGAAGCTAGCCCATGCAGAATAGCGCCCGCTTGCAAGTGGAAAACTGCCGCAGGTCATAGGAAGGCGGTGGCGTTGAGGGCGGCGACAAAAAGAAAAGCCCGCGGCAAGAATGCGGCGGGCTGCAAGAACATACGGAGCACGGTCAGAGTGCCAAGGCGAATGTGATCATTTCGTGAAGAGAAGGTGATGGGTACGTCGTACGTGAAGAAAATGTGCGACTGGGCAGTGGCAGGCCCTGCTGACCGACAAAAAAATGCCCGCCAGGAACGAGCGGGCCAACAACGTCTTGAAGGGAGAGCTCCTACGTTGAACGCAGGGCGTTAACCTGGGATTAAGTCACTGCGGCGTTGACCGCAGAAGCCGTTGAGCCTATACAGGCGTGCCACTTGAATCGAGGCTCATTATGCGCGACGACGACCTGCACGAACCTGAGCATGATCATTTGCTGGATCATGAATTTCACGATGAACAAGACGCGCTCGAGCCGGATGCCCATGGGGCGCAAGACGAGATCGAGATGCCATCGCTTGACGCGCTGGAAGAAGAAGAGCGCGATCATCCTGCGTGGTTCGACGACTGCGAGGATGAGTGATGGCGGGCCAGCAAAAGACAGGCAACAAAAAAGGCGCCTTGGGCGCCTTCTTCAGGATGTGGTGCGAGTGGCGGGACTCGAACCCGCAAGGCTCACGCCGACAGATTTTAAGTCTGCTGTGTATACCAATTCCACCACACTCGCACGCTTGAAAGGGCCACGGGGGCCGGCTCACTTCAGACAGAAGGGCTGTGCAATCAAGGCGGCTTTATAACCCACCGTTATAGCAGAGTCAACCTTGGCTGCCATATTCCGCACATCGCATCCCATCACACCTGGCCGATTGACAGTGTCATGAGCTTGGCCCAATGTTAGCCAAGTCACTGGATGTGATGGTCGGGCCGACGACTGCGCAATGAAGGTGAACAGCGTGCGTCAAGGTCTGAGCTCTAGCCGTTTGGATGATGTTCACCTGCCGTGCCGATGGAGCTCGCATGGTTTCAACTGATTGCCAGGTCAATTCAGATATGCCTGCTCATCGTTACGAGCAATTGGTCCAGTCGGTGGTGGACTACGCCATCTACATGCTCGATACCACCGGCCATATCGCCTCGTGGAATGCGGGCGCCCAGAGGATCAAGGGCTATAGCGCCGATGAAGTGGTGGGGCGTCATTTTTCCCTGTTCTTCACGCCTGAAGACTGCGCCGAAGGCAAGCCTGAGCAGTTGTTGCGTCAAGCGCTCGAACAGGGGGTGTCGCGGCATGAAGGGTGGCGCCAGCGCAAAGACGGCACGCGCTTCTGGGCATTGGTGGCCCTCGATGTGGTTCGCGATGACCAAGGCCAGGTCGTCGGGCTTGCCAAGGTCACGCGGGACATTACCGACCGCCGTGAGTCAGCGATGCAACTGGACGCCGTCAGAGCGCAGCTGTTCGAGGCTCAGAAGCTCGAGGCGCTGGGTCAGTTGACCGGTGGCCTGGCACATGATTTCAACAACCTGCTGACCATTATCCTCAGCTCTGCACGCTTGGCCCTTGCCGCCCCGGACCCAGAGCGCGTTCAGCGCATGCTGCACAACATTCTGGAAGCTGGCCAGCGCGGCACCGACCTGACCCGTCAGCTGCTCAGCTTTGCGCGTCATCGCAAGCTCGAGGTGACCTGTATAGAGCCGGCCAAACTGATCGACGCCACCCATGGATTGCTTGTTCACGCACTGCCCAGTTCGGTCACACTGGATGCGCGAGTGCAGCCCGATCTTCCCATCATCGAAGTGGATGCTGGTCAGTTGCAAATGGTGTTGCTCAACCTGCTGTTCAATGCCCGGGATGCCATCGCCGAGGAAGGCCGCATCGTGCTGACCGTCGAAGCGGTGTCGCTGACAGGTGAGGTCGATGGCCTGCACGGCCACTTCGTGTGCTTCGAGGTGCAAGACAGCGGCGAGGGCATGGCGGCGGAGGTACAGCCACGTATTTTCGAGCCCTTTTTCACCACTAAACCCTTCGGTCAGGGCACCGGCCTGGGCCTGAGCCAGGTGTACGGATTTGCCAGGCAAAGCGGCGGTGCCATCAGCGTGCAAAGCGAGCTGGGGGTCGGCACGTGCATGCGGCTGTATTTGCCCGTTCATTCAAGCCAGCCAGTTACCGAGCCGTGAGGGGCATAGCATGACTCAGACACTCAAGCGATTGTTGACAGGTATCGACGGGCTCGATGCCCTGCTCAAAGGTGGGTTGGTGGCGGGTGCGTCGTACATCGTGCAGGGCCCACCTGGCGCAGGCAAGACCATTCTGGCCAACCAACTGGCCTGCGAGCATGTGCGCAAGGGGGGGCGGGCGCTGGTGGCAACGTTGCTCAGCGAGTCCCATGAGCGGCTATTTCAATACTTGGGCACGCTGGACTTCTTCGACCCCTCGATGGTCGGCGATCAGATCCAGTTCGTCAGCGCCTTCGACACCCTGGAGCAGGATGGCCTTGATGCCGTGGTCAGGTTGCTGAGGCAGGAGATCAGTCGACACAAGGCCAGCCTGCTCATCGTCGATGGCGTACTCAATGCCCGCCTACGTGCCGAAACATCGCTCGATACCAAAAAATTCGTCTCGGCGCTGCAAGGTCATGCGGCCTTTGCTGGCTGCACCGTACTGTTGTTGACCAGTGCGCGGCTCGAAGAAGGCAGCCCTGAACACACGATGGTCGACGGCGTGATCGAACTGGGTGAGCAGATGATGGGTAGCCGCGCCGTTCGCACGATTCAGTTGCGCAAGACACGTGGCAGTGGAGCCTTGTCCGGGCGTCACGAGTGCCTGATCGACGATACCGGTGTGAGGGTGTTTCCGCGTCTGGAGTCGTTGTTCGCCAAGCCCAGTGCGCCCGCTAGTGCAGTTGCATCTCGGATCAGTAGTGGTGTGTCGACGCTCGACGACATGCTTGATGGCGGACTGTCCTGCGCCTCTGTAACGCTTCTGATCGGCCCGTCGGGCATTGGCAAGACCTCGCTTGGCATGGCGTTTCTGGCGGCCAGCACACCCCAGGCGCCCGGCTTGCATTTCGGTTTCTACGAATCACCCGATCGCCTGCGCATCAAGGCGGCTTCGCTGGGGTACGACTTTGCAGCCATGGAACAGACCCAGAGCTTGACACTGTGCTGGGAGCCTTGTACGCAGGTGCTGCTGGATCAGCTGGGTGCGCGCTTGATCGAACAGGTGCAGGCAACCGGGGCCAAGCGAGTCCTTATCGACAGCCTGGGCGCGTGGAGCCGCCTGTCCACGGAGCCTGACCGTCTGAATGCCTTTTTTCGCGCGTTGACCGGAGAGCTGCGCAATCGAGAGGTGAGTGTGATGCTGACCTGGGAAATGCGCGATATCTTTGGTGCGGAGATCACTGCGCCGGCGCCCGATTTATCAAGCATCGTCGACAACCTGGTGTTGATGCGATTCGTTGAGCACGACGGCACCTTGCGCCGAATGCTCTCCATCCTGAAAGTACGCGACAGTGCTCACGACGCGTCTTTGCATGAGCTTGTAATCGCATCGTCTGGGATCTCACTGCGTAGAGCGTTCGAAGGCACCAGCGGGGCCCTTTCTGGCACAGCCGTGCCGCAAGGGAGCCTTTAGGTTTCTCTTACATGAAGACTGTGCTGATCGTCGACGACGAATACCTGATAGCCGAGATCTTGGGTTTTGCCCTGGAAGACGAAGGGTATGCGATCGAAAAGGCGAGTAACGGCCAGAAAGCGCTGGAGGTACTCAAACGCGTACAGGTGCAGTTGGTCATCACCGACTACATGATGCCCGTGCTCAATGGTCAGGAGCTGGTACGTGCCATGCGGGCAAATCCTGCCTTGCGAACGCTGCCGGTCATCCTCATGAGCGGCGCCCAGGCCAGCGAGGGATGCCCGACATTATTCGCGGCAGTGTTCGACAAGCCATTCGACATGGGCGAGATGATTGCGACCGTGCGTGGCCTACTGAAGGGCTAAGGCTGTGGGCGCATCCCTGCAGCCCGCTTGAATGATCGTTGTCAATCGTCCTGCTTCTCAGGGGCCGGATTGCCGGCCTGGATGCGTTTGAAGATCTCCTCGCGGTGCACTTGAACGTCCTTGGGTGCGTCGATGCCTATTCTCACCTGCATCCCTTTGACGCCCAGAATGGTGACTTTGATGTCATCGTTGATGACGATGCTCTCGCCAACCTTACGGGTGAGTATCAGCATGTACTTCTCCTTGGTGATAAAAAAGTCCGCAGGCCATGTGCGCTAGCGGTGGGAGCCTATCCCTTTTCCTTCCATTAAAGACGCTTTAGAAGCCTAGTAATTCCCAAAATGTCAAAATCTATGGCACGAAGAAGGGATGCGAACAGCCAGCTACCGTATAAAGGATTTGTAGGACAAGGTGCTCTGTTGGGAAGGATAGTGGGGGCCTCGTTCAATAGGAAATACCTTTGCATCATGGAGTGGATAGACAAGCTCAATGTGCGGCCTGCTGTTCCAATGCCTTGAGAAAGACCAGCAAAGCGACCTCTTCCGGGTCCAGCCCCTTGCGCACTCGGCTCTTGGGCAAGGCGGCCAGCCGCCCGAGTGTGTAATGCTCCAGCACCGCTGGGTGGATATAGCAGCGTCGGCACACGGCGGGGGTGTTGCCCAGGCGCGAGGCGACTTGTTTGACAATGGCAGCGACCTGGCGCTTGGCCTCGGTTTCAGGCTCCCAGGCCAAGGGTCTGAGCAGGTCCAACGCAAGACTGCTGCCGGCCCAGGTACGGTAGTCCTTGGCCGTGAAGTCGGCGCCAGTCAACTGTTGCAAAAACTGATTGATGTCGCTCGAACCAATGCTGTGACGCTGGCCATCGGCATCCAGATACTGGAACAGCGCTTGGCCGGGCAGTTCCATGCAACGCTTCAGCAAGGCCGCCAAGCGTCGGTCACGCAGCGTCACATCGTGCTCGACGCCACGCTTGCCACGGAACTGAAAGCGGATGGTACTGCCCTTGACCTCTACATGTCGATTGCGCAGGGTCGTCAGCCCATAGGACTTGTTGTCGCGCATGTAGCGCTGGTTGCCAATGCGGATGAGGGTATGGTCCAGCAGGCTGACTACCAGGGCCATGACCTTTTCACGGTCAAGGCCCGGTCGTGACAAGTGGGTTTCCAATTGTGAGCGCAGCTTTGGCAATGCCTGGGCGAAGGCGAGCATTCGGCCGTATTTGTGCTGGTCACGGGTTTCACGCCATTGGGCATGATAGCGGTACTGCTTGCGGCCACGGGCATCGCGGCCAGTGGCCTGCAAGTGCCCTTGCGGGTCGACGCATATCCAGACATCGGTATAGGCCGGTGGGATCACCAGTGCGGCGATACGTGCCAGTGTTTCAGGGTCGCGGACCCGTTCACCATTGGCGTCCAGGTAGATGAAGCGGTCGCGCCAGCGGCGACGAGTCAAGCCGGGCTGGCTGTCGTCGACGTAATGCAGCGTTTCGGGAAGCGGGCAGTCGAGCATGGGCGGCAGGCCTCGATCAAGTCACTGATCAATGGACAACGGCCGCTTGGCCGTTGCTCCATTTCAGCGCGTCAGCTCAGCAATGCAACCGATTTGATCTGTGCATACAGGCGCTGGCCTGGGTGTACCCCAAGCTGGTCCGCCGAGAAACGCGTAATACGGGCGAGCAGGGTGCTGCCGTCGGCATCCAGGCTGACCAATAAATGGGCTGGGTTGTCGGCAGCGTGGGTGGCGCGTACCTGAACCTGCACTCGGTTGAGGATGCTTGAGGTGCCGTCGGCGGTGAGCGCCAGGCTGACATCGCGAGCGTGGACCTTGACCCTCAAGGCGCTGCCCAGGGCCCGGATGGGGTGTGCGAAACGTAGTACGAGCCCGTTGTTGCCAGGCAAGCGCAGTTCAAGCAGGTCGTAGTGCGGGTCATGGCCTGTCACCTGGCCTTCGAGCACCACGCCGGCATCCTCGCCCTGAGCCAACGATAAGTCCAGACGCGCCAAGGTAGGGGCAACCGGGCCGCTCGCTACCACACGTCCATGCTCCAGCAGCACGACGTGGTCAGCCAGCCGCGCCACTTCGTCCTGTGCGTGGCTGACATAAACCACAGGCACGTCCAGTTCCTCGTGCAGGCGCTCGAGGTAAGGCAGGATTTCACGCTTGCGGGGCCCGTCCAAGGCAGCCAGGGGCTCATCCATCAGCAGCAGCCGGGGGCTGCTGAGCAGCGCGCGGGCAATCCCGACGCGTTGCGCCTCGCCACCCGATAGCGTCGAGGGCCGGCGCGCCAGCAGGTGGCCGATGCCCAGCAGCTCGCTGGCGTGTTCCAGGTCCACCTTGCGCTGGGTCCACGGCACACGGCGCCAGCCGAACTCCAGGTTGCCACGCACGGTCAGGTGCGCGAACAGGCTGGGCTCCTGGAAGACGTAGCCCACCGGGCGCTGATGGGGCGGTAGAAAGACGCCACGAGCGGTGTCCTCCCAGACCTCGCCATTGATTTCCACATACGCTTGGCCAGGGCGCTCCAGCCCGGCCAGACAGCGCAGGCAACTGGTTTTGCCCGAGCCGGAGTGTCCAAACAAGGCGCTGATACCGCGCCCTGGCAGTTGCAGGTCGACGTCCAGGGTGAAAGCGTCGCGTGCCAGTTTCAGGCGTGCCACGATCGAGTGCGTCATGTCAGTTCCAGCCCGCATTGCCGCGTCGGCCTGCGTACAGCAACAGCAGCACCAAGAAAGAGAACGCCAGCATGGCGCCTGCGAGCCAGTGCGCCTGGGTGTAGGCCATCGCCTCGACATGGTCGAAGATCTGCACGGATACCACGCGGGTCTTGTCTGGAATGTTGCCTCCGATCATCAACACGACACCAAACTCGCCTACGGTGTGGGCAAAACCCAGGATGCTGGCGGTGATGAAACCCGGACGGGCCAGTGGTAGCGCCACATGCACGAAACTGTCCCAGGGCCCGGCGCGCAGCGTGGCCGCCACTTCCATGGGTCGCTTGCCAATGGCGGCAAAAGCGTTTTGCAACGGCTGGACCACAAAGGGCATCGAGTAGATGACCGAGCCGATTACAAGGCCCGAGAAGCTGAACACCACATTGCCCAGGCCCAGTGCCGCAATCCCTTGGCCAAGCCAGCCATGCGGGCCTAGTGCAATCAGCAGGTAAAACCCGATCACCGTCGGCGGCAGCACCAAGGGCAGGGCAACGATGGCGCCTATCGGCCCGCGAAACCATGACCGCGTGCGTGCCAGCCACCAGGCAACCGGTGTGCCTACGATTAAAAGAATCAGGGTGGTCAGGCTGGCCAGCTTCAGGGTGAGCCAGATGGCGCCAAGGTCACTGGCATCGAGCGGCATCAGATTTCATAGCCATAGGCTTTGATCACCGCAGCTGCCTTGGGGCCCTTGAGGTAGTCCACCAAGGCCTTGGCAGCCGGGTTGCCTTTGCCTTTTTCCAGAATCACCGCGTCTTGGCGAATGGGGTCGTGCAAGGAAGCCGGGACGATCCAGGCCGAACCGCTCTGCACCTTGCCATCTTTGAAGATCTGCGACAGCGCCACGAAGCCCAGTTCTGCGTTACCGGTAGAGACGAACTGGAAGGCTTGGGTGATATTTTGACCTTCTACCCATTTGTCGCGCGTCGCCTCGGTCAGCTTGAGCTTTTCTAGCACTTGCGTGGCCGCCAGGCCGTAAGGGGCGGTCTTCGGGTTGGCGAGCGCGAGGTGCTGGTATGCATTGCGCTGCAAGACTGCGCCCTTGTCATCCACATACCCAGGCTGGGCCGACCACAGGGCCAGCGTGCCGATGGCGTAGGTAAAGCGTGAGCCTGGCACGATGGCGTGCTCTTTCTCGAGCTTGGCCGGGGTGCTGTCGTCTGCGGCCAGGAACACTTCGAAGGGGGCACCGTTGTTGATCTGGGCATAGAACTGCCCGGTAGCGCCGTAGGCTGCAATCAGCTTATGGCCGGTGTCCTTCTCGAAGTCCTTGGCGATGGCCTGGATGGGTGCGGTGAAGTTGGCAGCGACAGCCACCTGGACCTCGTCGGCCCAGGCAGTGTTCAGGGTGATCAGGCTGGCGAGGGCGGCTAGGTAAGGCAGGCGAGAACGCATTGGGAAAGCTCCTGGTTTTCGTTATATGCCTGACTATATAGCGCTTCGCCAATTGCTTGCAGCTGTTTTTATTGGATCGAGGCTCAAGCAAGGCACGGCGCGCTCGATCGGTCCGGTTAGCGGTTCAGACGAGCCAATGCCTTGTCTGCAATGTCACGGGTCAGGTCTGCAGCGGACAAGTGCCGGCCGAGGCGTAGTGCCTGGCCTGCCCAAAGGTTGCTGAAATCACTGCTGCCTTGGGCTTCAGTGATTGCCCGCAGTGGCATCAATGCGCCACCTGCGAGCGGAAACCGGGGTGCCTGCGCGCTCATGGGGCCCAGCTCGCGCATCAGGCGATTATGGATACCGCGGGCCGGGCGACCGGTGAACAGGTTGGTCAGGGCCGTGTCGCTGGCGGACGCGCTGTCCAGCGCCTGCCGATGAAACGACGACACGGTGGCTTCGGGGCAGAACAGGTAGGCGGTGCCGATCTGCACCGCAGAGGCACCCAATGCCAGTGCGGCCAGCACACCACGGTGATCGCCAATGCCACCGGCCGCAATCACCGGGACATCGACGGCATCGACCACCTGCGGCACCAGCGCAAGCGTACCGATTTGGGTGGTGATGTCTTCACTGAGGAACATGCCGCGATGCCCGCCAGCCTCATAACCCATGGCGATGATCGCATCACAGCCGCGATCCTGCAGCCAGCGTGCCTCTTCGACGGTTGTGGCACTGGACAGTACTCGGGCCCCACTGGCTTTGACCCTGCGCAGCAGGTCAGCCTGAGGCAGGCCGAAGTGAAAACTCACCACTTCAGGGCGCAGGTGCTCGACCAGCTGGCAGCTGTGTTCGTCGAAAGGCGCGCGGTTGGACACCGGTGCAGGTGCTTCGAAATCAGCCCCCAGCGTTCGATAGTAGGGCTCGAGCACCTGCTTCCAAGCGGTGAGGGCGTCAGCATCGGATGCCGGTACCTGATGGCAGAAGAAGTTCAGGTTCAGGGCGCGGCCAGGGCTGGCGGCTCGAAAGACAGCGATTTGCTCGCGTACCTGCTGGTGCGTGAGCATGGCGCAAGGCAATGCGCCCAGACCACCGGCCTGGCTTACCGCAATAGCCATCGCCGTACCTGATGCCCCGGCCATCGGCGCTTGAAGGATGGGCAGTTCGATACCCAGCAAATCGAGAACACGGCGATCGGGCCACTGGCTCATGCGACGCTCCTTCAGGCGCAATGGATGGAGACTGGGCGATTAGAGTGCCTTGCTGACCTGGATGTCGCTGACCTTGTCCACGTCTTCACCATGGATCTTGCGCAGGGCTTGTAGCGCTTGTTCCCGAGAGTCGTCTGACATGAGGGCGAAATCCCAGCGGCGCTGGCCTTCGAGCTTGTACTTGATGACGTACTTGATGGTTTGGGTCATGGCTGGCCTTACCTGAGCTGCGACGAGGAACGACGGATGATCTTGATCTTGTGCGTAAGGCTGGGCTTGCGCGTGACCGAGATCGGACGGGTCGTCACGGTATCGATGGTGATGTTCCAGAAACCGGTGCTTGGCACGGTGATCTTGGCGGGGAACTTGTCGAAGTGGCCGCCGTGATAGGTGTGACGACCGCCATTCTTGAAGCTGCGGAAGTTGGCGTCGTTCATCAGACGGATGTTGCAGCGCTGGGAGCACTCGATGACGACGATGTCGTCCTCGTTGAGGTGCTCGCGCTGGTGTACGAATTTCATGTGTGGCTCCGCAAAGTCTGGTTTTGCAAACGCGCACGATAACACGATGCGCGGTGAGCGCGCCGGGCTGCTGACCGGGCGCAGATAAATCTGCCAGTACAGGGAGCAAAAGAGCCAGATCACGGTCGAACGGTGTTCCTGATGACAGAGGTGCAGCAGATGAAGTGGATGTTGGCGGCGTGGATGCTGACCCTGGCCGGGTGCGCCAGTGTGTCTGACCTAGAACAATCCCATGAGACGATGGATGTGATGTCAGGCAAGACGCCACGTGAATATGCCGACTGCGTGAAGGCCCGGCTGGCCGACTCGCGTGGCCCGTTGACGGAAGAAAAACGCGGTGATGGATTGCGTTTGATCGTGCCGCAGAAGTTTTCGCCAGGCGAGGGCCCAGGCGCGCTTCTGGATATCAGCCAGCGTGGCAACAATGGCAGCAGCATCAAGTTGCATGAACGTCTGAGCAACTTCCCATTGCGCCCGGGTGATGTGCGTAACGCCGCGACGGCTTGTATTTCCGGGGATTGACCCAGCGCAAGTGACCGACCTCCTTTTGCTTATATGTTTTGGGCCTAAGCATATAACAATAGAAAAGGAGGTTCGTGATGAGACCATTCAGCGTCATGGTGATCGGTGGCCTGATGTCCCTGGCCTGGGCATCGGCCCACGCTGCAGATGGCCAGAAAGTCTTTACCCAAGGGGGCGCCGACCCTGCAGCCCTCGCCTGCATCGGATGCCACGGTGCCGATGGCAACGGTATCGGCGCAGCAGGCTTCCCACGGCTCGCCGGCCTGCCGGCCCCTTACTTGAGCAAGCAACTGCGTGACTGGCGCAATGGTACTCGACAGCAAGTGGTCATGGCGCCCTTGGCAAAGGCATTGTCCGAGGACGAGATCACAGCGGTGAGTGCCTACCTGGCCAGCTTGCCGGCGCCGGCAACCGGTGACCTGCGTCGTCAGCAAATCGCCAATGATCCAACGCTGCGGCTTGCGCTTTATGGCGACTGGAACCGGCACGTCCCTGGATGTATCCAGTGCCACGGCCCAGGCGGTAGCGGCGTAGGCGAGCATTTCCCGCCGTTGTCTGGCCAGCCCGCCGCTTATCTGGCGGCTCAACTGAACGCTTGGCGTGATGGAACGCGCAGCAACGACCCCAACCAGTTGATGGTCGGCGTGGCCAAGGCCATGACCCCCGACGAGATCACGGCCGTTTCCGCGTTTTTCGCTCTTCCTGCCAACCTGGAGGCCAAGCCATGAAGCCTTTGCTTACAGCCGTGCTGCTGGCAGCAGGTAGCGTTCACGCCAGCCCCGTGACCATGGAAGACCAGTCCCAGCTCAAAGTGCCGAATGCACAGGCGCAACCGCGCTTCGTGCCGCCGGCAGAGGGCGAGTTGCCGGACAATGCGTTTGGGAAGAGGGTGCGCGAGGGGCACGCCCTGTTCGTCGATACCCGACGTCTGATGCCTGAAGCGGTTGGCAACGGCATGAACTGCTCTAATTGCCACCTTGATCAAGGGCGCATGGCGCACTCGGCCCCTCTGTGGGGCGCTTACCCGATGTACCCGGCCTACCGAAAGAAAAACGACAAGGTCAACACGTATGCCGAGCGAATCCAGGGATGTTTTCAGTTCAGCATGAACGGCAAGCCGCCGGCGGCTGACAGCCCGGAGATGACCGCGCTGTCGGTTTATTCCTACTGGCTCTCTACCAAAGCGCCGACCGGTGTGCCGTTGGCCGGGCGAGGCTATCCGGAAGTGGCGCCGCCAGCGGGGGGCTATGACTTCAAGCGTGGGCAGCAGGTGTACCTCGAGCAGTGCGCGATCTGCCACGGCAAGAAGGGCGAAGGCCAGAAGGTGGCGGGCGAGTATGTGATGCCGCCGCTATGGGGCAGGGACGCCTACAACTGGGGGGCGGGCATGCACCGGATCAATACGGCGGCGTCATTCATCAAGTACAACATGCCGCTGGGTCGACCGGGCTCGCTCAGCGACCAGCAGGCCTGGGACGTGGCGGCCTGGATAAACCGGCACGAGCGGCCCCAGGACCCGAGGTTGGTAGAGGGCTCCATCGAGAAAACCCGCCTGAAGTTCCATGCCAATGATGGGGTCAATCTCTACGGCCAGAAGGTCGAAGGCGTGTTGATCGGGCAGGGCACCGGTCGCTGATGGCCAGGCAAGGGCCTGGAAGGATGACGTACCGGTCAGGAATATTGGGCGGCCCTTTGAACTATCCGTGAGCGGTTGCCTCTATGTTCCCAACGATCGGCCACAGGCGGGGCATTGTAAGGTGACCGCCGCCTGATTAGACTGCGCCGTAACCCCCAGGCCTAGCCTTTGTTAAGGACGTTTATGATCAAGAAATGCTTGTTCCCGGCAGCCGGCTATGGCACTCGCTTCCTGCCAGCCACCAAAGCCATGCCGAAGGAAATGCTGCCAGTGGTCAACAAGCCGTTGATCCAGTACGGCGTTGAGGAAGCATTGGATGCAGGGTTGAGCGAGATCTCCATCGTTACCGGCCGCGGTAAGCGCGCACTGGAAGATCACTTCGACATCAGCTACGAGCTGGAAAACCAGATCAAGGGCACCGACAAGGAGAAGTACCTGGTAGGCATTCGTCGCCTGCTGGACGAGTGCTCGTTCTCCTACACCCGTCAGACCGAAATGAAAGGCTTGGGTCACGCGATCCTCACTGGCCGTCCCCTGATCGGCGACGAGCCGTTCGCAGTGGTGCTGGCCGATGACCTGTGCGTCAACCCGGAAGGCGATGGCGTGCTGACCCAGATGGTGAAGCTGTACAACCAGTTCCGTTGCTCGATCGTCGCCATTCAGGAAGTCGATCCGCAGGAAACCAACAAATACGGTGTCATTGCCGGCGACATGATTCGTGACGACATTTTCCGTGTCACCAACATGGTTGAGAAGCCCAAACCCGAGGATGCGCCGTCCAACCTGGCCATCATCGGCCGTTACATCCTGACGCCCGACATCTTCGATATCATCGAGAACATCGAGCCCGGCAAAGGCGGTGAGATCCAGATTACCGACGCCTTGATGAAGCAAGCCCAGAGCGGCTGCGTGATCGCGTACAAATTCAAAGGGAAGCGTTTCGACTGCGGTGGCGCCGAGGGCTACATCGACGCGACCAACTTCTGCTTCGAGAACTACTACAAGGCTGGCAAGGCTTACTGAGCCCCTGCTGCAAGCCAGGCGCATTTTTTCTTGCCGCCTGATGCTTGAAGCTTGAAACTGCCGGTACCAAGCTGCAAGTGACAAGCCACGCTGCCCGTTCGTGCAGCCTGCCGCTTGAAGCTTGCAGCTTTTTTTTTGGAGAACGAAAAGTGGCCTACGATTTTGATCTGTTCGTGATTGGCGCCGGCTCCGGTGGCGTGCGCGCTGCACGTTTCGCTGCCGGTTTTGGCGCCAAGGTAGCGGTTGCCGAGAGCCGCTATTTGGGCGGCACCTGCGTCAACGTGGGGTGTGTGCCCAAAAAGCTGCTGGTGTATGGCGCCCATGTGGCTGATGAGCTGGAGCAGGCGGCTGGATACGGCTGGACCCTGGAAGAAGGGCACTTCGACTGGGGCACCCTGATTGCCAACAAGAACCGTGAAATCGAACGGCTCAACGGTATCTACCGCAACCTACTGGTCAACAGCGGCGTGACCCTGGTTCAAGGTCATGCGCGCATCACCGGACCTAACGAGGTCGAAGTCGAAGGCCAGCGCTACAGTGCCGAGCACATCCTGATCGCCACTGGCGGCTGGCCCCAGGTGCCGGACATCCCGGGCAAGGAATTGGCGATCACCTCCAACGAAGCGTTTTACCTCAAGGACCTGCCGCGGCGGGTGTTGGTGGTGGGCGGCGGCTACATCGCGGTGGAGTTTGCCGGGATCTTCCAAGGGCTGGGCGCTGCGACAACGTTGTTGTACCGCGGCGATCTGTTCCTGCGCGGCTTCGATGGTTCGGTGCGCACTCACCTGAAGGAGGAGCTCGAAAAGCGCGGGCTCGATTTGCAGTTCAATGCTGACATCCAGCGCATCGACAAGCTTGAGGATGGCAGCCTCAAGGCGACGCTCAAGGACGGGCGGGAACTGGTTGCCGACTGCATCTTCTACGCCACCGGCCGGCGTCCGATGCTGGACAACCTTGGCCTGGAAAACACTGGTGTCGAACTCGATGACAAGGGCTACGTGCGCGTAGACGATCAGTACCAGACCACGGCGCCTTCGATCCTGGCCATTGGAGATGTAATCGGCCGTGTGCAGTTGACCCCGGTGGCATTGGCCGAAGGCATGGCTGTGGCCAGGCGTCTGTTCAAGCCGGAGCAGTACCGCCCCGTGGATTACCAGAACATCCCCACGGCCGTGTTCAGCCAGCCGCCTATCGGCACGGTAGGGCTCACCGAAGAACAGGCCGTCGAGCAGGGCTACGAGGTCAAGGTCTTTGAAAGCCGCTTCCGCGCCATGAAGCTGACCCTCACCGACATTCAGGAAAAGACCTTGATGAAGCTGGTGGTAGATGCCAAGACCGACAAGGTACTGGGTTGCCACATGGTCGGGCCGGATGCAGGCGAGATCATCCAGGGCCTTGGCATCGCACTCAAGGCGGGCGCGACCAAGCAACAGTTCGATGAAACCATCGGCGTGCACCCCACGGCAGCGGAAGAGTTCGTGACTCTGCGCACGGTGACCCGCTGACTCAGCCCAGGCCGCATGCAACGTGCGGCCTGCTTGCGGGGCGACGATTACGTAATCGTCGCCCCATGCGCGGTCGGTTTCATAGGCTAGCCGCGCGCTTGGGCATTACCGCGGTAAGCGCTCTCTAACCTGTCCCACTCATAGCCAAAACCAATCATGAGCATCAGGTTTGCCAATGAGCCTTTATCGGTCCATGCGGTTAGGATTCTCTCCGTCAACTGATTTCAACCCATGAAGGAGCGTCTCTCATGCCTATCATCAACAGCCAGGTCAAACCGTTCAACGCCACTGCCTACCACAAGGGCGAGTTCGTCCCGGTCAGCGAAGCCGACCTGAAAGGCAAATGGTCTGTCGTGTTCTTCTATCCAGCCGACTTTACGTTCGTTTGCCCGACCGAGCTGGGTGACCTTGCTGACAACTATGCCGAGTTCCAGAAACTGGGCGTTGAGATCTACGGTGTTTCCACCGACACCCACTTTACCCACAAAGCGTGGCACGACACCTCGGACACCATCGGCAAGATTCAGTACCCACTGATCGGCGACCCGACCCATGTGATCGCCCGCAACTTCGACGTGCTGATCGAAGAAGCCGGCCTGGCGGACCGCGGTACCTTCGTGATCAACCCCGAAGGCCAGATCAAGATCGTCGAGCTGAACGACGGCGGTGTGGGTCGTGACGCCACCGAGCTGCTGCGCAAGGTCAAGGCTGCCCAGTATGTCGCCGCCCACCCAGGCGAAGTCTGCCCAGCCAAGTGGAAAGAAGGCGAGGCCACTCTGGCGCCGTCGCTGGATCTGGTCGGCAAGATCTGATTGTCGCCCGATAAGCGCCTGTGCAGCGGCAGCGCCGCACAGGCCTTGCGGGATGAGCAGCCAGTCATGTGCCAAACGCGGGCGGTAAGCAGCCGCCACAGCTGAACCACTTACCGCCCCGTCAAACGCCCGGGCGACTTCGCCTGGGCGTTTTTGTATCTGAGTTTGAAAAAGGAAATCGCCCGTATGTTGGACGCCACGCTTAAATCGCAACTGAAAACCTACCTGGAGCGGGTCACCCAGCCGATCGAGATCGTTGCCTCCCTCGACGACGGTGCGAAGTCCCGCGAATTACACGACCTGCTGGTAGAAATCGCCGGCTTGTCCAGCCTCATCACCCTGCGAGCCGATGGCGACGACGCCCGCCGCCCTTCGTTCTCGCTCAATCGCCCCAACGGCGATATCAGCCTGCGTTTTGCTGGTATTCCCATGGGCCACGAGTTCACCTCCCTGGTGCTGGCGCTGCTGCAAGTGGGCGGCCACCCCTCCAAGGCCAGCCTGGAAGTGATCGAGCAGATCCAGACGCTGGAAGGGGAGTTCAACTTCGAGACTTACTTCTCGCTGTCCTGTCAGAACTGCCCGGATGTGGTCCAGGCATTGAACCTGATGGCGGTGCTCAACCCCAGCGTGCGCCATGTAGCCATTGATGGTGCGTTGTTCCAGGCTGAAGTCGATGCCCGCCAGATCATGGCCGTGCCCAGCGTGTACCTCAATGGTGAGGTGTTCGGCCAGGGGCGCATGGGCCTTGAAGAAATTCTTGGCAAGATCGACACCAACGCCGGCGCACGTCAGGCCGAGAAGCTCAACGCCAAACAAGCATTCGATGTACTGGTCGTAGGCGGTGGCCCGGCGGGTGCCTCTGCCGCCATCTATGCCGCGCGCAAGGGTATCCGCACTGGCGTGGCCGCCGAACGGTTCGGCGGGCAGGTGCTCGACACCATGGCCATCGAGAACTTCGTTTCCGTGCATGAAACCGAAGGCCCGAAACTGGCCACCGCGCTTGAAGAACACGTCAAGCAGTATGACGTGGACATCATGAACCTGCAGCGCGGTGAAGCACTGATTCCGGCTACCGACGGTGGCCTGCATGAAGTGCGCATGGCGAGCGGGGCTTCGCTCAAGGCCAAGACGGTCATCCTGGCCACCGGTGCTCGCTGGCGCGAAATGAATGTGCCGGGCGAACAGCAATACCGTGGCCGTGGCGTGGCCTACTGCCCGCACTGTGACGGCCCGTTGTTCAAGGGCAAACGCGTGGCGGTGATCGGTGGTGGTAACTCTGGCGTGGAAGCGGCGATCGACTTGGCGGGTATCGTGGCGCAGGTGACGTTGATTGAATTCGACAGCCAGTTGCGTGCCGATGCGGTGCTGCAACGCAAGTTGCACAGCTTGCCTAACGTGACGGTCATCACCCAGGCACTGACCACCGAAGTGATCGGCAATGGCGAGAAAGTGACTGGCCTGCGCTACAAGGACCGCACCAGCGACATCGAGCATGAGCTGGCGTTGGAGGGGATTTTCGTTCAGATCGGTCTGTTGCCGAACACTGATTGGCTCAAAGGCACCGTTGAACTGTCGGCACGCGGCGAAATCATCGTCGATGCCAGAGGGCAGACCAGTATTGCCGGTGTGTTCGCTGCAGGTGACGTGACGACGGTGCCTTACAAGCAGATCGTGATCGCCGTTGGCGAAGGGGCCAAGGCGTCTCTGGCCGCCTTCGACCACCTGATCCGCACCTCCGCGCCTGCATAAGCGACATTTCAGCAGAACCGCAACCCTCGCATGAACTGGCCGTGCCTCACGGCGCAGCGCATGCGGGGGTCTTGTCATGGGCCTGGCTAAACCCACGAGCCATGAGGGTGTCTATGCTTACAAGCAAACCCCTCAGGAGCCACGCCATGACCCTGATCAGCCGCGAACCCTGGTGGCTAGTGCCGCCAAAGCCCGGGCAGACTGAACAAGACCTGCACTGGGGCTACCTTGAGATCTACAGCAACGGCCACACGGTGTTTGTCGACCAGCGCCCAAGCGATCGCGAAATGACCGAGCGCAAGAGCTGCCGCAACTTCCCCAAATCAGACCGCTGAAGACTAGCCGCCTAGTGCGTCCAGCCGCGCTTCCAGTGCAGCGATGCGCGCTTCCAGTGCCTCGATTCGATCCTGTGTAACCGTACTGGTACCACTTCGCATTGAGCTCTCCTGCTGCTTTGCAGCCAGAATGGCTTCGATGTCTGCCGGGTCACCCAACGCATGAGTGTAACGGTCCTCACGCTGGCCGGCCTGACGCGGCAGGTGCACGGCCAAGTTCCGTGACACCAGACGTTCTAGCTGGTGGTGAATTTGGTCGGTGTCGTCGAAATCGTGCAGGCGGTTGCTACGGGTCAGCAACTCGCTCAAGGTTTGCGGGCCACGCAGGAACATCAGCCCCATCAACACCAGCTGCGCAGGAACCAATTCCAGCGCCTTGTCCACCCGGTGTTCCCAACGGTCGGCGCGGCTGCCCATCTGCAAGCGTGCCATCTGTTGTGCTTCGAGGCTGCGCAGCGCCTGACCCACTTGGCCCTGGGTAAGGTTCATCACCGGTTCGCGGCTGGTCTTCTGGTTACAGGCCAGGAGCAGGGCGTTGAGGGTAAGCGGGTAACTTTCCGGGCTGGTGGCCTGTTTCTCGATCAGCGAGCCGAGCACGCGAATCTCGACGCTGCTCAAGCGACCTTCAGTGGTGGTGTCTTGCTCGGACATGGCCCTGTCTCATTGCTGGGAAAAGGCCATTAGCGTAGGTGTATGAGGGAAGGGCCGCAAGACGGCCCGGCTAAATCAGGCGCTGCGGCGCGCTTCGGCCTGGCAGGCGGCTGCGGTGAACAGCACGTCGGTGGAGGAGTTGAGCGCGGTCTCGGCAGAATCCTGCAGCACGCCGATGATGAACCCCACCGCCACAACCTGCATGGCGATCTCACTGGGAATGCCGAACAAGCTGCAGGCCAATGGGATGAGCAGCAGGGAGCCGCCGGCCACACCGGACGCACCGCAGGCACAGACCGCCGCTACCACACTGAGCAACACTGCCGTGGGAAGGTCCAAGGGAATCCCCAAGGTGTGCACCGCCGCCAGCGTCAATACGGTGATGGTGATTGCAGCGCCAGCCATGTTAATCGTGGCCCCCAGCGGAATGGATACCGAATAAGTATCCTCATGCAGCCCAAGGCGTTCGGACAACGCCATGTTCACAGGGATGTTGGCTGCCGAACTGCGGGTGAAAAATGCAGTGATGCCGCTTTCGCGCAGACACAGCAGGGTGAGTGGGTAGGGATTTCGACGGGTTTTCCAGAATACGATCAGCGGGTTCATGACCAGGGCGACGAACAGCATGCACCCGATCAGTACCGCCAGCAGGTGCAGGTACCCCAACATGGCTTTGAGCCCTGACTGAGCCAAGGTGGAGGTGACCAGGCCGAAGATGCCCAGTGGCGCAAAGCGAATGACGATGCGCACGATCAGCGTGACGCCGTTGGACAGGTCGTCGACCACCTTGCGGGTGGTGTCACCGGCGCGGCGCAACGCGATGCCCAGGCCGATAGCCCAGGTCAGCACGCCGATGAAATTGGCATTGAGCAACGCGTTGATCGGGTTGTCGACCGCACTGAGCAACAGGTTCTTCAACACCTCACCGATGCCGCCCGGTGCACTCAGGGCGGCATCCGCTGCGTTCAGTACCAGGTGCGAAGGAAATACCATGCTGGCAACCACCGCCACGACAGCCGAGGCGAATGTGCCGAGCAAGTACAGCCCCAAGATGGGGCGGATGTGGGTTTCCTGTCCGTGCCGGTGATTGGCAATCGATGCCATGACCAGAACGAAGACCAGCACTGGCGCCACCGCCTTCAAGGCACTGACGAACACCGTACCGAGAAAGCCCAGGTCACGGGCAACGGTAGGGGCGATCAGGGCAAGCGCGATACCTGCCACCAGGCCGATAACGATTTGCGTCACCAGGCCGGTGCGGTTGAGAAGGCGAAGAAGCGGTGTCATGCGCAGCGAGGTCCTGAAATTCGAAAAGGTCTGGACTTTACCATAGACCTCGCCCAGGCACTTACTGCCCGTTGTGGGGAGCGCTACCAGTTGAACAGTTCGCGTCGCGCCCCTTCGGTGATGGCAACGATGCCAGGATGCTTGACCTTGCGCTCGACCGAAATGGCGTAGAAGGACTCGTTCACGGCCTCGGTTTGCCCAATCAACTGTACGCCATACTGCCGACACACTTCTTCGGCAATCACGCTGGGCGCCACGAAGATGCCGCTGCCAGACTGCCCGAACGCCTGCATCAAGGCACTGTCGTCGAACTCGCCGACGATGCGCGGTTGAAGATGTTGATCACCAAGCCAGCGTAGAAGGCGGCTGCGCAGCACCGTTTCTTGCCCGGGTATGAGCAGCGGCGCATCGTGCAGGCATTCAGGGAACGGGCCATCGTGCTGAAGGGCCAATGTTGGGGTTGCGAAAAAGCTCAGGCCGCATTCTCCCAGTTTCTGGCTATACCCTTTGATGTCCAGGTGGGGCGGCATCGGGCTGTCTGAAATGACCAGGTCCAGTCGCTGAATGGCAAGGTCGGCCAGGAGCCGCTCCAGCTTGTCTTCACGGCAGTTGATGCGCAGCACGTTCTCAAGCTCCATGGTGGGTGCCAATAATCGATAGACAATGGACTTGGGCACCACGTCAGCCACCCCGACCCGGAACAGGATCTGCTCCTGAGGGCCGGCACGCAGCATGGCTTCGAGTTCGCCCCCCAGCTGGAACATCTGCTCGGCATACGTCAGCGCCTGGCGTCCGGTCTCAGTGAGTTCCAATTGCCGGCCAACCCGCTGGAACAGCTCGACGCCATAAGCCTGTTCCAATAGCGTGATCTGACCGCTGATGGTCTGTGGCGTCAGATTTAATTGCTCGCTCGCCCGAACGATGCTGCCGGTTCGGGCTACCACCCAAAAGTAGTGGAGCTGGCGATAGTTAAGCATTAGCGCAGATGCCGATTCGGAAAAACCGAAGTATATCGCTTGAAAATACGAATTTTACAGAAGTATTGCGCCCTCTAGAATCCACTTCATTCAGGCGGATACGAGCCTGCGCACATCATTCCGGAGGCGCCTATGCTGTATTTCAAATCAATGGGTACTGCGCTGGTCATGAGCATGACGCTGTTGGCCCTGGCCGGCTGCGATCAGGCCGAGAAGTCTGCCCAGCAAGTGCTTGACCAGGCGGCGAAGTCGGCTCAGCAGGTGATCGAGCAAACCAACCAGGCGGCCCAGCAGGCCTTGAGCGACGCGCTTGGGACCGACCGGCGAGAGCCCGAGCAAGATGACACCGCTTCCGAAACCCAGGACATTTGATCCCCAACCCGCGTGACAGGATGTGAACAATGGAATATTTGCTGGAACTTGCCGCTAGCCCGACAGCCTGGGTGGCGCTCGCCACGCTGGTGGCCATGGAAGTTGTACTGGGTATCGACAACCTGATCTTCATCTCCATCCTGACCAACAAACTACCAGTCGCGTATCGCTCCAAGGCACGCCGCATCGGTATCAGCATGGCACTGGTGATGCGCCTGGCACTGCTGAGCACCGTTGCCTGGATCGTGCAGCTGACCGACCCTGTGTTCGAGGTGTTTGGCAACGCCTTCTCCTGGAAGGATGTGATCCTGATCGCCGGCGGCCTGTTCCTGCTGTGGAAGGCCACTAAGGAAATTCACGAGAACGTCGACCCACACGGTGCCAAGGAAGAGTCCAAGGCTTCTTCTACCGTTACCTTGGGCTTCGCCGCAGCGATTTTCCAGATTTTGTTGCTCGATATTGTGTTCTCGGTAGACAGCATTATCACCGCAGTAGGCATGACTGAGCACTTGCCTATCATGATCATCGCCGTGATCACTGCCGTGATCGTGATGATGGTGGCGGCCGATCCGCTGGCCAACTTCATCAACGACAACCCAACCGTTGTCATGCTGGCGCTCGGTTTCCTGATCATGATCGGCATGACGCTGATCGCGGAGGGCTTCGGAGCCCACGTGCCCAAGGGCTATGTGTATGCCGCCATGGCGTTCTCAACCGCTATCGAGATTCTGAATATCCTGGCGCGTCGAGCACGGCTGAAGCGTGAGGCCAAGCAAGGGTGACAGCAGGCGGGGCGCATGGCGCCCCATTCGCTGCATGTTTCAGGTGGGTTCAGTGCGCCGCTGCTGCGTGTGGAGCACGCCGTGCAGGGGCGGGTTGAGGGCGTGGCTGTGGTTGCGCAACGGGTTGAGCGTGCCGCCGTGCGATGCGCAGTACGCCCCAGAGCATGGCCGCTGCAACGCTGAGCCACATGCACACCAGCATGATGATTGCCAAGGTCATATTCATTTGTGCCTCCATCTCTACGGCGAGCGCTTGATACGCCAGCGATTGCCTTCCAGACACTTGATTAGTGTAGCCCTTGCGTGGGTACGTTCCATCGAATAACGCCTGCGGTGCCGAGATGATTCGCCAACATGCCCTGTCGGACTGTACCGCCATCGTTGTGGGACCTATCATCGCGAACACAGCAGGGCGCTGCCTGCCCTGCGTTCAGCAAGCGAGTATCCATGCCCAATTTCACCTTCTCGTCGCCGACCAAGGTCGTTCGCCAGCTCATCCTGGCGTGCTGGTTGGGTGTCACCTTGGCAGGTTGTGCCGGGACACCTTCTACCGCACTCCAGGGCCTGCCCCAGCGGGTGGAGCTCAGCAGCGTTCCGTTCTACCGCGGTAACGCCAACCACAGCGCAGCCATGGCATTGGCCGCGATTCTGTCGCAGCAAGGTGCGCCCATCACGCCTGGGCTGCTCGATCAGCCGCTGAACCTGCCCACAGGTATCGACAGCCTAGATACCAGCATCCCGCGCGTTGCGCGCGACTACGGTAGGGTGGTGTACCCCTTGGACAAGCGGCTAGATGCCTTGTTGACGCAGGTGGCCGCTGGAAACCCGGTGCTGGTTCGCTACCAGGACGGTTCGGCATGGTGGAGCGAACCCAGGTATGCGGTATTGATAGGGTATGACCGTTACAAACAGCGTGTGCTGATGCGTGCAGGCATGCAGCGCCGCCTGGTGATGGCATTCGACGATTTCGCCTCTGCCTGGGCGAAAGAGGGCCGTTGGGCAATCCTGGTGCAGCCGCCGGGGGAGTTGCCGGCGAACGTTGACCGTCAGCGCTGGCAACAGGCCGCTGACGATCTGGCGCGTGCGGGCCAGGAACTGGCGGCCAGGCAGGCCCTGGACAGCCTCAAGTGAGGCTGCTCGCATCAGGCTTCCCACGGTCACTGAAGGCGTGGCCTTGCCGGGGCGCTGGGCTGGTCGGCATGGGCCGCAACGCGGCCCGGCGAACATGAGTGAACCCCATCACGCCAGTGGCAGCCCTTTACTGGTTGCCACGCCTTGACTCAGAAGCCCAGACGGTCACGCAAGCTGTAGTACCAAGCGCCCAAGGCACTGAAGGGCACGCGCAGCATCTGACCGCCCGGGAAGGGGTAGTGCGGCAGCCCGGCAAAGGCATCGAACCGCTCCGCCTGGCCACGCATGGCCTCGGCCAGGACTTTGCCTGCCAGATGGGTATAGGTGACCCCGTGGCCTGAACATCCCTGGGAATAATAGATGTTGTCACCGATACGGCCGACTTGTGGCAGACGCGACAAGGTGAGCAGGAAGTTGCCGGTCCAGGCGTAGTCGATCTTGACGTTCTTCAACTGCGGGAAGGCCTTGAGCATCTTCGGACGAATGATCGCCTCGATGTTGGCCGGATCCCGTGCACCATAAACCACGCCGCCTCCAAAGATCAGGCGCTTGTCGCTGGTCAGGCGATAGTAGTCGAGCAGGTAGTTGCAGTCTTCGACGCAGTAGTCCTGGGGAAGCAGTGTGCGCGCCAGTTCATCGCCCAAGGGTTCGGTCGTGATGACCTGTGTACCGCAAGGCATCGACTTGGCGGCAAGCTCCGGGACCAGGTTGCCCAGGTAGGCGTTGCCCGCCACGATGATGAACTTGGCGCGCACTTTACCCTGTGGGGTATGCACGACCGGGTTGGCGCCGCGCTCGATGCGCACCGCCGGAGTTTGTTCATAGATGGTGCCGCCCAACGATTCGACCGCAGCAGCTTCGCCGAGGGCCAGGTTGAGTGGATGGATATGCCCGCCGCTCATGTCGAGCATGCCGCCGATGTAGTTGTCGCAGGCCACCACTTCGCGGATGCGCTGTTGATCCATCAGCTCCAGCTGGTTGTGGCCGAAACGTTCCCACAGGCGCTTTTGCGATTCCAGGTGACCCATTTGCTTGCTGGTCAGCGCAGCGAACACGCCACCGTCCTTGAGGTCGCACTGGATGTTGTACTTGGCCACCCGCTCGCGAATGATGCGCCCGCCTTCGAAGGCCATCTGGCCTAGCAGCTGGGCTTGGCGAGCACCCACGGTGCGCTCGATGACATCGATGTCGCGGCTGTAGCTGTTGACGATCTGGCCACCGTTGCGGCCCGATGCGCCGAAGCCTACCTTGGCCGCTTCGACAATGCTTACCTTGAAGCCATTTTCCAGAAGGAACAGGGCGCTGGACAAGCCGGTGTAGCCCGCGCCGATGATGCAGACATCGGTTTGCACCTCACCCTGCAGCGCCGGACGTGGCGGCACCGGGTTGGCCGAGGCGGCGTAGTAGGACTGGGGGTAGGGGGTGTTAGCCATGCTGCAGAACCTCGTGTTTTATATTTTTAACGAATGTAGCGATGCTATCAATAATAATAAACACCCGCTAGTCGTCCGCCGAAAATCATGAACAGTGCTCGCGCCTGACGCCTCTTTATAAAGAGTTTGCAATTCAGTGGGTTAGCTTCAAAAAAACTGTTGACACGCCTTTGTAATTGCGTAGAATGCGCACCACGACAGGCACATAGCTCAGTTGGTTAGAGCACCACCTTGACATGGTGGGGGTCGTTGGTTCGAGTCCAATTGTGCCTACCAAATTGAAAAAGGGTGATCCGCAAGGGTCACCCTTTTTTGCGTTTAGCTTTGGAAGCTCTTAGAGGGCTCCAATTCTCCGGCTGCTCGAAAGTTTTTGATTTATATCGAAAAAAAAGCTTTACAGGTGTTCAGTGAGTCTCTACTATGCGCACCACACGACAGGCACATAGCTCAGTTGGTTAGAGCACCACCTTGACATGGTGGGGGTCGTTGGTTCGAGTCCAATTGTGCCTACCAAATCCCAAAAAGGGCGATCAGAAATGATCGCCCTTTTTGCATGCCCGGCGGAATCAGCCTGTAACCTTTGGCCGCAGTTCGATGCTCAGTCTCGCGTGGTAGAATCCGCCTCTTCGAACCTGGAGGTACACGCGTGCGCAAACTGGTGGTGGTAATGGCAGTGCTGGCCCTGGCGGGCTGTGACAACGAGGTGGAGGGCGTGCACAAGCGTGTGGCCGAACACCTGCAAAATCCCAAGACCGCCAAGTTCGGTAACGTTCGCATCGATACGCAGGGTACGATCTGCGGTCAGGTGCGCGGCAAGGACGATGCCGGCCAATTCCAGGCCTACCGCAGCTATGTGGCCATCAAACGCGACGGTCAGTACGAAATCATTGTCGACGACAATGGCGACAACCTGCGTATTCGGGAGCTGTGTGGGGGTGCTGAATTGCAGCGCCGTGCGCAAGCGCTCGAAGGTGAGCCCGCGCCAGAGGGATGGGACGTCGAAGTGGTCCAGGGCGCCAACATGGGTGCACTCAGCGACATGACCGCGCGTCTGATCGAGAAAGGTATTCCGTCTTCGGTGGAGTACCGGGACGGCAAGCCTGTGGTGCTGCTGGGGCCATTTCCTACCCGGGAGCAGGCGCAGGCCCGTCGCGATGAAGTCATGGCCAAGCTTGGCACCGACTCGGTGGTCATCCAGCACGGCGCAGCCCGCTAAGCGCTCGTGGCCGGTCGATCAGCTGCACGCCTTGAGGTCGACCGGCCCTACAAACGCATTACCGTGCCCCATCAGGCACCCGACCCGCTGGTTACGTTGATACTCCCAAGGCTGCGGCGGATACGTCTTGTTCCATGCCTCGAACAGCTGACGGTCCTGCCTTGAGAGGCGCAAGTTGTATTGCTTGCTCATGTAGAAATAGGTGCGTGCAATCATGCCGCGGATCGAAGGCCGCGGCATGACCTTCCTGGCCTTGAAATCCACCTGGGTAAGGCATTGGCCGTATTGCCCACGTTGTTCCGGCAGCCAGCCGAAGCTGTAGTTGCTGCGGTCGCCGTTGACCTCCCCAACGCTTGGCACCAGATTGTGCAGGTCGGCTTCGGCGCGTTTGTATACCTCGTCGTGCTGCGAGCAGGCCTTACGACCGCCGCTTTGCCAACACTGGCGCTGATGGCCGATTTGCCAGGCCGGCACGATGTGCTCCCACTCGATGCGTGAAGCGCGTTGGGCATTCTTGCGTGGTGAATACCCACATGAAGCCATATCGACTTTGTTGCCGTTGTATTTGCAACCGCAGTAGAACTCGGTGGATTGTGGTGCGTAGAGTTGCCTGGCCACCTTCTTGGCTTCCTGGAACGTGCGGGGCGCATCGGCATAGGCAAGCGGAGCCATCAGCAGGCAGGCAGCTGCAATAAGCGAAACTCTCATGCGCGGTCAGTCTTCCTTGGGCACGGTCCAGAAAAGCTGTACGCCACCATCGTCGCGGTGGGCGAGGGTAACGTTGTCATTTTCGGCAATCTCGGCCAGCAACGTGTCCCAGTCCTCTGGTGTTTCCTGTTCCAGGCGAAAAATCAAAGCCGCCCGGCTGCGCTGGGCAATGGGGTTGTTGATGATTTTCTGAATGCGCATGCCCAATTGTTGGTAGCTGGCAGGTGAGGGCGAGGAGGTAGACACAGGCATTTCCTTTTTTTGCTGTATGCACGTACAGTATTTCACTGTAAGGGATTTCGCAACAGTTTGAAGGGAAAGTTCTGTGGATCGCCCTCGCCATGTTCGCGATTCAGGCCAGGGTCTGCTGTAATAGCGGCACTTTCCGGAAATTGCTCATGTATCGATTGGTCTTACGCGTTACCTCTTCCACGCACCTCGCCCTGCTGTTTGTCGGTGGTGTCACTTCTCATAATCAAGCCTGGGCCGACCCGGCAACCGCGATCGTTATCGATCCGATGGTTGTCACGGGTGCCTACGCGCCTACCAGCAGCTTCGATCTGCCGTTCTCGGTGGACACGGTCGACCTGTCCAATGGCACCGATGGACAACTTGGCGTCAACTTGTCAGAGGTGCTGACGAAGGTCCCTGGCCTAGTGGTGCAGAATCGCCAGAACTATGCCCAGGACCTGCAGATATCATCCCGCGGGTTTGGTGCTCGCTCTGCATTTGGCGTGCGCGGTATCAAGCTGCTCAGCGATGGTATCCCAGCCAGCACCCCGGATGGACAGGGCCAGGCAGCCACGCTGAACCTGGATGTGGCCGACCGTATCGAGGTGCTGCGCGGCCCGGCCGCTACGCTTTATGGCAGCAACGCTGGCGGTGTTATCCAGATGTTCAGCCGTGACGGGGTGGGGCCGGCTCGCCTGGGTGTCGAAACCACCTTTGGCAGCGATGGCTTCAGCAAGCATCACCTGTCGGCACAGGGGGACAACGAGATTGGGGGTTTCGTGCTGGACGCTTCGCGCATGGACACCAATGGGTATCGCGACCATAGCGCGGCCAAGCGCGATCAGACGTTCGCCAAGGTGCACATCAGGCCAGATACCGATTCACGCCTGGCGCTGATCTACAGCAGCCTGGAACAGAACAACACGCAAGACCCGCTGGGTCAGCTTTGGTCCAGCTACAAGTACGACCCACGTTCGGTCGCCGATGGCGCAAGGGATTACAACACGCGCAAGAGCATCGATCACCAACAGGTGGGCATGAACTACGAGCGCTACGTTGGCGACGCTACCCTTCAGTTCAATCTCTACGCAGGGCGTCGGAGCGTGGTGCAGTACCTGTCGATTCCTCGGCAGGTCGCCTCCAACAGCCAGCGCGGTGGCGGTGTGGTGGATTTTGACCGCGAGTTTCACGGCGGTACGCTGCGCTGGATTCAGCCGGTACCGGCCGTTCCCGGCCATTTCACGTTCACCGTGGGTGCCGACTACGACCAGAGCACGGATGACCGTCGGGGCTTCCAGAACTTCCGTGGCGACCAACTGGGGGTCAAGGGCGAACTCAAGCGTGACGAGAAAGACGTCGCGACCAGTCTGGACCCCTATGTGCAGGCGCACTGGGAAATCGGTAACTGGACCAGCCAGCTGGGTGTGCGCTACAGCACCATGAAGATGAAGGTCGATGACCACTACCTGGAAAACGGTGACGCCAGCGGTGCCAAGCGCTATCAGCAGGCCAACCCGACGCTGTCGGTGATGTACGCCTTCACGCCTGATCTGCGTGGCTATGCCAGCGTAGGAAAGGGCTTCGAAACGCCTACACAGGCTGAAATGGCCTATGCGCCAGGCTTGCAGGAAAGTTTCAACTTCGGGCTGGACCCGGCCACCAGCAAGCAATATGAGCTAGGAGTGAAATATCGCCTGGGCGCGGCCACGCGGCTGAATGCTGCCCTGTTCGAGATCCGCACGGATAAAGAAATCGTGGTCGATAATTCCACTAACGGCCGCACCAGCTATCACAACGCCGGGCAGACCGTGCGCCGTGGTTTTGAAGCCAGCATGCAGAGCGATTTTGCCGAGCACTGGCAGACCACCTGGGTGTTCACCCATACCGACGCTCGCTACGCCGATGACTTCAAGCAAGGCGGACAAGTCATCGACAGTGGCAATCGCTTGCCGGGCGTGCCGCGAGACAATCTGTATGCAGAAGTGGTGTGGAAACCGACCGCTTCGGTCAGCATGGGGTTCGAGGGGCAGTACCGTAGCAAGGTATTCGTCGAGGACAGCAACCAGCAGAAAGCTGCGCCTGCCTATGCTGTGTTCAACTGGCGCACGCGCTTCGAGCAGCAGGTCGGCCCCTGGACTTTCCATCAGCTGGTGCGTCTGGACAACGTGTTCGACCGTCAATACGTGGGTTCGGTGATTGTCGGTGACAGCAATAAACGCTACTACGAGGCAGCCCCAGGGCGTTCGTGGTACGCCGGTGCTGGCCTGGAATATCAGTTCAAGTAGTGGGCTGGTAACGCTGGAGCCAGTGATCGGCTCCAGCGTTATTGGGATCAATATTCCCAGAAAATCCGCTGCAGCTCTTTGCTGTCCTGGGTCTTGGTCATGGCGACCATGGCCAGGATGCGCGCTTTCTGCGGATTCAGGTCATGTGCCACTACCCAATCGTTCTTGTCGTCAGGCTGCTCGGCGTTGCGTAGCACGAAGCCACCCTGGTTGACGTGGGAAGAGCGAATGATCTGCACGCCATTCTTGCGCAACTCCTGCAGTGCGGGCACTACGCGCGAAGATACCGAACCGTTGCCGGTGCCTGCGTGGATCAGCGCCTTGGCGCCGTTCTGTGCCAACGCCTTGTAGGCCGTATCGGTCACGTTCCCGTAGCCGTAAGCAATGTCCACCTGAGGCAGGCTGCTGATCTGCTTGATGTCGAATTCCGAGTCTAGGGTGTGGCGCTTGGCTGGCAGGCGGAACCAGTAGGACTTGCCTTCCACGACCATGCCCATCGGGCCCCAGGCGCTCTTGAAGGCTTCGGTCTTGATGTTCACGGACTTGCTGACGTCACGGCCCGACTGGATTTCATCATTGAGCGTCACCAGCACGCCCTTGCCGCGCGACTGCTTGTCGCTGGCGACGGCGACGGCGTTGTACAGGTTGAGCATGCCGTCTGCCGACATGGCGGTGCCGGGGCGCATGGAGCCGACGACCACGATAGGCTTGTCGGTTTTTTCGACCAGGTTCAGGAAGTAGGCGGTTTCTTCCAGCGTATCGGTACCGTGGGTGATGACGATGCCATCCACGTCCTTGCTGTCGGCCAGCTCAGCCACCCGCTTGCCCAGCTTGAGCAGATCGTCGTTGGAGATGCTCTCGGAGGCAATCTGCATGACCTGCTCGCCACGCACGTTGGCCAGGTCTGCCAGTTCGGGTACGCCGGCGATCAATTTGTCGACGCCCAACTTGGCGGCCTGGTAAGTGGCGCTATTGGCGGCGCTGGCACCGGCACCGGCTATCGTGCCGCCGGTTGCCAGGATGACCACGTTGGCGAGCTTCTGCTGGGTTTTGGCTTCTTCGGCCGAAACCGTGGTTGGCAGGATCAGCAGCAGGGCGAGTGCGCTGGGGGCAAAGGATTTAAGTGCGGCATTCATCGTTTTTGTGCTCTCTTCCTAATGAGATGGTTTTAGTACGTCGCGCAGTCGGTAAGGCATGTTCCGTACCAGGTCCCCGGGGGCCTCTGTAACAGCTCGTGACACCGCGCTCGGACAGGTTCGACCCCGCAGCGGGCGCTGTTGAGGATGATGTTTTGGCCGGGGCATCGAATGACTTGCGTAATCAGGGCCGGAAGTATTTCATTCGAAAACCCGATTAATTGTAGGGAAACGTGTTCGGTTATCCGGAAATTTACGGATAATCTTGCGCTGGCTTCAGCTAAACGTATTTGACAAACGCCTACCGCGTTCGCATAGTTACCCAGCGCAAACGTTTGCTTTCCGATAAAAAAACAAGATTCGGAGTCATCGCCCATGAAACTGCCTTTCCCAGGCCGCTTGTTGGCCGCCGCTGTTCTTTCTTCTTTGACCATGGCCCTGCCACTGTCTGCTGCTCATGCCGAAGACAAACCCAAGGTGGCGCTGGTCATGAAGTCATTGGCCAATGAGTTTTTCCGCACCATGGAAGACGGCGCCAAGGCCTACCAGAAAACCCATGCAGACGAATTCGACCTGGTTGCCAACGGCATCAAGAATGAGACCGACACGGGCGAGCAGATCCGCATCGTCGAGCAGATGGTCAACGCCGGTGCCAAGGCGCTGGTGATCGCGCCGGCCGACTCCAAGGCATTGGTCTCAGCTGTGAAAAAGGCGATGGACCAGGGGGTGGTGGTGATCAACATCGACAACCGCCTTGACCCTGAACTGCTCAAGAGCAAAGGCATCAGCGTACCGTTCGTAGGCCCTGACAACCGCAAAGGCGCACGCCTGGTGGGCGAGTACCTGGCCAAGGAAAAACTCAAGGCGGGCGATCAGGTGGGCATCATCGAAGGCGTGCCGACCACGACCAATGCCCAGCAGCGTACCGCAGGCTTCAAGGATGCGATGGACGCTGCGCAAATCAAGATCGTCTCTACACAGAGCGGCAACTGGGAAATCGACAAGGGTAATGCCGTCGCTGCGTCCATGCTCAACGAATACCCTGAGCTCAAGGCATTGCTGGCGGGCAACGATAGCATGGCCTTGGGTGCAGTCTCGGCGGTACGAGCCGCTGGCAAGGCTGGCCAGGTGCAGGTTGTCGGTTACGACAACATCAATGCCATCAAGCCCATGATTGCCGATGGCCGCGTACTGGCAACGCTTGACCAGGCAGCTAGCCAGCAGGCTGTGTTCGGTATCCAGGCCGCGCTGAAAATGGTCAAGGGCGAGAAGCCCGATGTGGATGCCGATAACTTCATCCAGACCCCGGTCGAACTGATCACGAAGAAGCCTTGATGCTGCCAGGAGACACGGCGATGTCCGCATCGGTCTATGACGTGGTCCTGACTGCCCGCGGCCTCGGCAAGACGTACGCCCAGCCAGTGCTGGGCGAGGTGAGCCTGGAGCTGCGTGCTGGTGAGGTACTGGCCTTGACCGGCGAGAACGGCGCCGGCAAGAGCACCTTGTCCAAGTTGTTCAGCGGCCTGGAAACCCCCACTGCCGGGCACATGCTGTACCGTGGGCAGGCATATGCGCCGGTCAGTCGCAGCGAGGCCGAGCGCCTCGGCGTGCGCATGGTGATGCAGGAACTGAACCTGTTACCCACCCTGACCGTCGCAGAAAACCTGTTTCTGGACAACCTACCCAGCCGCTTCGGTTGGATCAGCCAGAAGCGCTTGCGCCAGATGGCTGTCGATGCCATGGCCCAGGTCGGGCTCGAGGCGATTGACCCCGATACACCGGTCGGAGAATTGGGCATCGGTCACCAGCAAATGGTCGAGATTGCCCGCAACCTGATCGGAGACTGCCACGTGCTGATCTTCGATGAGCCCACCGCCATGTTGACCGCCCGCGAGGTCGAGTTGCTGTTCACCCAGATCGAGCGCTTGCGCGCCCGGGGGGTGGCCATCGTTTATATCTCCCACCGGCTCGAAGAACTGCAGCGCGTCGCGCAACGCATCGTCGTGCTGCGCGACGGCAGGCTGGTATGCGACGAGCCGATCCAGCGCTACAGCAGCGCCGAGTTGGTCAACCTGATGGTTGGGCGTGAGCTGGGAGAACACATCGACCTGGGCCGCCGCTCCATCGGTGGTCCATTGCTCAGGGTGGACAAGCTCAGCCGGGGTGAGAAGGTGCGTGAGGTGTCCTTCGAAGTCCGTGCAGGGGAAATCTTCGGTATCTCCGGGCTGATCGGCGCGGGTCGTACCGAGCTTCTGCGGTTGATCTACGGCGCCGACCGCGCTGACAGCGGTAGCATCGCCCTTGGCCAGCCGCCGCTGCCTGTCACCATCGATTCGCCGAAGTCCGCCGTCAGCGCGGGTATTGCCCTGATCACTGAAGATCGCAAGGGCGAAGGCCTGTTGTTGAGCCAGTCGATCAGCGCCAACATCGCCCTGGGCAACCTGGGTGCTGTGTCGCGGGCCGGTGTCCTGGACCGCGGAGCCGAACGCGAACTGGCCGAGCGGCAAATACAGGCCATGCGCATTCGCAGTGCCGGCGCCGATCAGGTCGTTGGCGAGCTGTCGGGTGGTAATCAGCAGAAGGTGGTGATCGGCCGCTGGCTTGAGCGCGATTGCCAGGTCTTGCTGTTCGACGAGCCCACGCGCGGCATCGACGTCGGTGCCAAGTTCGATATCTACGGGTTGCTCGCCGAACTCGCGCGGCAGGGCAAGGCTTTGGTCGTGGTCTCCAGCGACCTGCGCGAGTTGATGCTGATCTGCGACCGCATCGCGGTCCTGTCTGCCGGTCGCTTGATCGACACCTTCGAACGTGACCACTGGACCCAGGACCAGTTGCTGGCGGCAGCCTTCGCCGGCTATCAGAAACGTGACGCACTGCTGCACCCTGCAGCCCCCAGGATGGACGCATGAAAACCACACCGCTCGAAAACCAAAGCGCTGCCCCGGCACGCCGCAGCGGCACCTACCTGGGCCTTGGTACTTACCTGGGCCTGGCCGGCGCTTTGCTGGCGATGATCGTGCTGTTCTCGATGCTGAGCAGCCATTTCTGGTCATACAGTACCTTCAGTACCCTGGCCAACCAGATACCTGACCTGATGGTATTGGCCGTGGGTATGACATTCGTGCTGATCATCGGCGGCATCGATTTGTCGGTCGGTTCGGTGCTGGCCCTGGCCGCATCGACTGTAAGCGTGGCGATCCTTGGCTGGGGCTGGAGCATCGTGCCGGCTGCACTGCTGGGCATGGCGGTAGCCGCATTGGCTGGCAGCGTTACCGGCGTCGTCACCGTGGCCTGGCGTATCCCTTCGTTCATCGTCTCGCTGGGGGTGCTGGAAATGGCTCGCGGCCTGGCCTACCAGTTCACCGATTCGCGCACGGCCTACATTGGTGATGCCTATGCCTGGTTTTCCAACCCGATAGCCTTCGGGATATCGCCCGCGTTCATCATCGCCTTGCTGGTGATCGTGATCGCTCACCTGGTACTCACCCGTACCATATTCGGGCGCTACCTGATCGGGATCGGCACCAACGAAGAGGCTGTGCGCCTGGCCGGTATCGACCCGCGTCCCTACAAGGTGCTGGTCTTCGCCCTGATGGGGCTGCTGGCTGGCCTGGCTGCGTTGTTTCAGGTGTCGCGCCTGGAAGCAGCCGACCCCAACGCGGGCTCCGGCCTGGAGTTGCAGGTGATTGCCGCTGTCGTGATCGGCGGTACCAGCCTGATGGGTGGGCGTGGCTCAGTCATCAGCACCTTTTTTGGCGTGCTCATCATTTCGGTGCTGGCGGCAGGCCTTGCGCAGATCGGGGCCAGTGAGCCGACCAAGCGCATCATTACCGGGGCTGTGATCGTTATTGCCGTGGTGCTCGACACTTATCGCAGCCGGCGCGCAGCCCGGCGGAACTGAACCATGGCAACCATCAAAGACGTCGCGGCGCTGGCGGGGATTTCTTACACCACAGTGTCCCATGTGTTGAATAAAACGCGACCGGTGAGCGAGCCTGTCCGGCTCAAAGTCGAGGCCGCCATTCGGGAACTGGACTACGTGCCCAGCGCCGTCGCGCGGTCGTTGAAGGCGCGCAGCACGGCCACCATCGGCTTGCTCGTGCCCAACAGCGTCAACCCTTACTTCGCCGAGCTGGCCCGAGGTATTGAAGACGCCTGCGAGCGCAATGGCTACTGCGTGATCCTGTGCAATTCCGACGACGATCCCCAAAAACAGCGCAACTACCTGCGCGTGCTGCTCGAAAAGCGCATCGATGGGCTGGTGGTCGGGTCGGTAGGGCAGGATGACGACTTGTTGCAAAGCCTTGCAGGGGTTCGCACACCCATGGTCATCGTGGACCGGGAGCTCGAAGGCGTCGACGCCGACCTGGTGCGCATCGATCACGAGCTGGGCGCCTACCTGGCTACGCGCCATCTATTGGAGCTTGGCCATCGGGATATTGCCTACATCGGTGGGCCAGCAGAAACCGGGGTGACGCAGATGCGCCTGCGCGGCTTTCGTCGGGCCTTGGCCGAGGCGGGCGTTACCGTGGCCGCTGAGCGTGTGCGCCACTGCGACTTCACGAGCCCCGGCGGCCACGCTGCAGCTGCCGAGCTGTTGGCAGGGGCGCGGCCGACGGCCATCTTCGCGGGCAACGACATGATCGGCTTCGGCGTATTGCGCGCAGCGGCCGAGCGCCACATTGACGTGCCGGGTGCGCTGTCGGTCATCGGCTTCGATGACATCGAGCTGAGCCGCTACGTCTACCCACCTTTGACCACAGTGGGGCAGTCGATCCGCGAGCTTGGCGAGAGCGCTGCGGCACTGCTGCTGGCGCGTATCGCTCAGCCCTGCAACAGCGCATCGCAGCAGCGCATCGTCACCCCGCGCATCGTTCTGCGCGAGTCCACCGGGCCGCGCCCGGACCTGTTCAACGATTACCGCTAAGGAAACAACATGAGTGCCAAGGTCGTGGTAGTCGGCAGCCTCAACATGGACCTGGTGGCGCGCGCCCAACGCTTGCCACGGCCTGGCGAGACACTGGCCGGCGATACCTTCTTCACCGCCGCCGGAGGCAAGGGGGCCAACCAGGCCGTGGCGGTCGCGCGGCTGGGCGCCAGCGCGGCAATGATTGGCTGCGTAGGCGATGACGCCTACGGCCCGCAATTGCGCAATGCCCTGAAAGTAGAAGGCATTGACTGCCAGGGCGTGGTCACCTGCACCGGCGTGTCCACAGGGGTGGCGATGATCACCGTGGATGCGGCCAGCCAGAACTGCATCGTGATCGTGCCTGGGGGCAACGGGTTGCTGGTGCCAGACGCCGTAGCGCGCTTCGACGGCCTGCTGCAGGCGGCGCAGGTGATCATCTGCCAACTTGAAGTGCCATTGGCTACCGTGGCCTGGACGTTGGCCAGGGGTCGTCAGCTCGGCAAGCGGGTGATACTCAATCCGGCGCCGGCAACGGGGCCG
This sequence comes from Pseudomonas fulva NBRC 16637 = DSM 17717, assembly GCF_000730565.1. GTDB lineage: Bacteria > Pseudomonadota > Gammaproteobacteria > Pseudomonadales > Pseudomonadaceae > Aquipseudomonas > Aquipseudomonas fulva. The sequence continues at coordinate 292,313 of NZ_BBIQ01000002.1, forward strand.
CTGCCCGCCGAATGGTTCAGCCATGTCGATTACCTGACGCCCAACGAAAGCGAGGCCGAGGCGCTGACCGGTGTTGCTGTGCACGATCAGGCCAGCGCTTTATTGGCGGGCGCGCGCCTGCTGGCGCTGGGAGCTGGCAAGGTGATCATCACCCTCGGCGCACAAGGTGCCTTGTTGGTCACGCCCGCTGGCCACCAGCATTATCCAGCACCCGTGGTGCAAGCCTTGGACACCACTGCCGCAGGGGACACCTTCATCGGAGGCTTTGCGGCGGGGCTGGTGCAGGGCCTGGAGGAGGGCGAGGCAATCCGCTTCGGGCAACGGGCTGCTGCCCTGTCGGTGACCCGCGCCGGCGCGCAACCTTCCATTCCCAGGCTCGCGGAGCTACTGCCATGAAGAAGACTCCCTTGCTGAACATTGCACTGTCCCGGACCATTGCCAGCATGGGCCATGGCGACATCCTGATCATCGGCGATGCCGGGTTACCCGTACCGCCCGGCGTCGAGCTGATCGACTTGGCCGTCACCCCGGGGCTGCCTGATTTCGCCAGTGTGCTGCGTTGTGTGCTGAGCGAACTGCAGGTCGAGCGTCACCTGTTGGCCGAAGAAATACAAACCGTGGCGCCGCCGGCTTTTGCAGAAATCGAGCGCCTGAAGGGCACGCTGGGCGAGCGTGAATACATGCCCCATGAAGCATTCAAGCTACTGTCGCGTAAGGCGCGGGCCATGGTACGCACGGGTGAGTGCCAGCCCTACAGCAATATCGCCCTGGTGTCTGGCGTAACGTTCTGACACTGACGGTTTCCTACTCGTTATCCACTGGCAACAGGAGTGCCTCGTCATGCTAAAACCCCTGCTTCAAGGACTCGCTTTCATGGCCGCAGCGTCTGCCGTACAAGCGGCACCCATCGACTTGATCATCGACACCGATCCGGGGGCTGACGATCTGGTTGCACTCTTTCTGGCCATGGCTTCGCCTGATGAGCTTAAGATTCGTGCCATCACGACAGTTGCCGGCAACGTGCGTCTGAAGAAGACCGCCCGTAACGCCCGTCTTGCCCGCGAATGGGCAGGCCGTGAGGATATTCCGGTGTACGCCGGTGCGGGTCGCCCCTTGGTGCGCGCCCCCATTTACGCGGCCGAAGTGCATGGTGAAGAAGGTGTCACCGGGGTAGAGGTACATGAACCCAAGCAGCCTTTGGCGAGCGGCAACGCTGTTCAGTACCTGGTCGACACGCTAGATACCGCCCCGCCACACAGCGTGACGCTGGCCATGCTTGGGCCACAGACCAACCTGGCGCTGGCCTTGATCCAGCGCCCGGAGATCGCCAAGGGCATCAAGGAAGTGGTGGTGATGGGCGGGGCTCATTTCAACGGTGGCAATATCACACCTGCGGCCGAGTTCAACCTGTATGCCGACCCACACGCGGCTGCCGTGGTACTGGCAAGTGGCGTACCGTTGACCTACCTGCCCCTGGACGTTACCCACAAGCTGCTGACCAGCGACGCACGGCTCAAGCAACTGGCCGGCGTCAACACACAGGCCAGCAAGCGTGTGGTGGACATCCTCAATGCCTACATCACCCATGACATGGCGTTATACGGAATGCCCGGTGGCCCGGTGCATGACGCCAGCGTCATCGCCTATCTGCTCAAACCCCACCAGTTCAGCGGCCGGCGGATCCACATGACGATCGACACCCGCGAGGGGCCGACCTTCGGCCAGACAGTGGCAGACTGGTACGGGGTGCTCAAGCAACCGGCCAATGTCATGTGGGTAGAGGAGGGGGATGCCCAGGGGCTGTTCGACCTGCTTAGCGAGCGGCTGGCGCGTTTGAAGTAGCAAGGCGTGGCGCATACCGTTCGACCACCTGGTCGATGAAGCCGCGCGCTGCCTCTGCGCCGCGGTCGCGTACCAGGAGGTCGATGGCGATGAGCAGCAACTCCTCCGGGGTGCTGGGGCTATAGGCGCTTTGCCCCTCCGCCCATTTGACCTTGATGTCGGCATCGATGCTGTGGGTGCTCATGAAAAGCTCTCGCTTGCGGCGCGGGATGAAAGAACGAACGTCCAAACCTGGCATTCGTAGCAGGCACTATGCCTTCACTTCTTAAAGTAAATCATGACTTTGCAGGCCAAACCAAGCGGCGTGTGGGCCGGGCGGTAAAATTCGGTCACGATTGTGTCCCCCATCAGCCGCCCTGATGGTGCAGACTTGGCCAGTTTTGCAACGAATTTAAGGTGAGGCTGTCGGATCAGGCAGTTCCCAAATGATCTAGGAGGCTTCATGTTACGTACCCGTGCTTATCTGGCGACCCTGGCGGTGGCTGCTGTCCTGGCGGGCTGCAGCACTGGTGGAGACTCCAGTGGCGGCCAAGTGCCTGAGGCACCTGCGGGCAATGATGGACGCTGCCAGGCCAGCGGCGCTGATTTTGCAGTGGGCAAGATGGGGAGCGCAGAGCTGCTGGAGCAGGCCCGCAAGGCGAGCGGTTCGCAAATGGCGCGCATCCTCAAGCCCCACGATGTGGTGACCCTGGAATACCGCTCAGAGCGGCTCAACTTGAACGTCGACGAGCAAGGGCGCGTGACACGCGTCAACTGCGGCTAAAGATCTAACTCACGTATCGAGGGCGCCTGTGCCCTGTACGTGAGCCGTCAAAGCCAAGTCAAAAAAAACCCGCCACGAGGGCGGGTTTTTTTACGGCTATCCGAATTACTCCGGACGAACCTGCGCAGCCTGCATGCCCTTCTGGCCGCGCTCGGCGACGAAGGAAACAGTTTGGCCTTCTTTCAGGCTCTTGAAGCCGTCAGATTCGATGGCTTTGAAGTGAACGAACAGGTCGTCGCCGCCGCCTGCTGGGGTGATGAAGCCGAAGCCTTTCTCATCATTGAACCACTTGACGGTGCCTTGTTGGCGATTGGACATGGGTGAATCTCCAGAACATTTAGTATTTTCGGTGGTGCAATGTGGCCGAAGCTACGGAGCACGGGTACATCATAGTCTAATTCTGCGGCTGTCGCGTCTTTTACCTTCACCCCAGTGTGATCCAGCGCAATTTCTTGCCGGATCACCGGCAGCTACACAGCGTCAGCTTTTAGGTGCGCAGGCCTGTTTCACGACGCTTTGCGCCTTTTGCATGAGTTTGGCGTCAACGCCATCCTTGCTGTCGAGGTCGGCAATTTCAGCGTCGGAGAAATTCTTCTTGATCGCTTTTGCACCACAGTCGCAGTGCTTTTTCGCTGCGGCGGCATCAACGCCCTGACCAGTGGCAACTTGCGTGCACTGGGCCATATAGGCATTTTCCTTGCCGGCAGGGAAGTTGCCAGCGTTCGCGGCCATTGGCATCAGCAGGGCGCCAGCGGCCGCAAGGGCCAGAAGAGACGGAACTCGCATAACCGATTACTCCTTGGGTCAGTTCTCATCAAGAGCAGGTTGCTTCCACACGTCTGATAGGGAAGCTGTCGCGGAAGTTCACCGCCGGCGGCAATTTCCAAATATTCCTGCGCACGGCTCTGACTGCGTGCTAGCATGCCCGGCTTGCAGCTGACAACGTCCACGCTGCTGTTCTATTTTCTTTCCAGTCACTCTGGTTCGTCCCCGCAAGCCCAAAGGCTTCTGCCACTGTGAGGCAGGCTTCCCGTCAAACGGAAGGCAGGTTCGGATCTTGTACTGGCTCATCCCAACCCACGTGACCTTTGGTAGGGGTCACCACTAGGAGAGGAGGCGCCAATGCCCACCATTACTCTTCCCGATGGCAGCCAGCGTTCGTTCGATCACCCCGTGTCCGTTGCCGAGGTCGCCGCATCCATCGGCGCCGGTCTGGCCAAGGCCACCGTTGCCGGCAAGGTAGACGGCAAGCTGGTCGACGCGTGCGACCTGATTCAGAACGACGCTACGCTGCAGATCATCACCCCCAAAGATGAAGAGGGACTGGAGATCATTCGTCACTCGTGCGCCCACCTGGTTGGCCACGCGGTGAAGCAGCTGTATCCGACCGCCAAGATGGTGATCGGCCCTGTGATCGACGAAGGCTTCTATTACGATATCGCTTACGAGCGGCCCTTCACGCCGGATGACCTGGCGGCCATCGAGAAGCGCATGCAGCAGTTGATCGACACGGACTACGACGTCATCAAGAAGATGACTCCGCGCGCTGAAGTCATCGACGTGTTCACCGCCCGTGGCGAAGACTACAAGCTGCGCCTGGTCGAGGACATGCCGAACGAGCAGGCCATGGGCCTGTACTATCACGAAGAATACGTGGACATGTGCCGCGGCCCGCACGTGCCCAACACCCGTTTCCTCAAGGCATTCAAGCTGACCAAGCTGTCCGGCGCCTACTGGCGTGGCGATGCCAAGAACGAACAGTTGCAGCGCGTATACGGCACTGCCTGGGCGGACAAGAAGCAGCTGGCGGCCTACATCCAGCGCATCGAAGAAGCCGAGAAGCGCGACCATCGCAAGATCGGCAAGCAGCTCGACCTGTTCCATTTGCAGGAAGAAGCACCGGGCATGGTGTTCTGGCACGCTAACGGCTGGACTGTCTACCAAGTGCTCGAGCAGTACATGCGTAATGTCCAGCGCGAGAACGGTTATCAGGAAATCAAGACCCCGCAAGTGGTCGACCGCATCCTGTGGGAGCGTTCGGGCCACTGGTCCAACTACGCCGAGAACATGTTCACCACGTCGTCGGAGAGCCGTGACTACGCAGTCAAGCCAATGAACTGCCCGTGCCACGTGCAGGTCTTCAACCAAGGGCTCAAGAGCTACCGCGACCTGCCGCTGCGCCTGGCCGAGTTTGGCGCGTGCCACCGCAACGAGCCATCTGGCGCCCTGCACGGCATCATGCGTGTGCGCGGCTTCGTACAGGACGATGCCCACATCTTCTGCACCGAAGAGCAGGTAAAGAAAGAAGCGGCCGACTTCATCAAGCTGACCCTGGATGTGTACAAGGACTTCGGCTTCAGCGACATCGCCATGAAGTTGTCCACCCGTCCGGCCAAGCGTGTTGGCTCCGAAGAGCTGTGGGACCGTGCCGAGGGCGCGTTGGCCGATGCCCTGAACGAATCTGGCCTGGAGTGGGAATACCAGCCGGGCGAGGGCGCCTTCTATGGGCCGAAGATCGAGTTCACCCTGCGTGACTGCCTCGGCCGTAACTGGCAGTGCGGCACCCTGCAGTACGACCCGAACCTGCCGGAGCGTCTGGACGCCAGCTACATCGCCGAAGACAACAGCCGCGTGCGCCCGGTCATGCTGCACCGCGCCATTCTGGGTTCGTTCGAGCGCTTCATCGGCATGCTGATCGAGCACTACGCCGGCGTGTTCCCTGCCTGGCTGGCGCCGACGCAGGCGGTGATCATGAATATCACCGACAAACAGGCCGATTTTGCCCTTGAAGTTGAGAAAACTCTGAACGGTAGCGGTTTCCGTGCCAAGTCGGACTTGAGAAATGAGAAGATCGGCTTTAAAATCCGTGAGCATACTTTGCTCAAGGTCCCGTACCTTTTGGTTATAGGGGACCGCGAAGTCGAAACGCAGACCGTAGCAGTGCGTACTCGCGAAGGCGCTGACCTGGGCTCCATGCCCGTCGCCCAGTTCGCTGAGCTCCTGACGCAAGCGGTTTCCCGGCGTGGTCGCCAAACAACGGAGTAATGACTATTAAGCGTGAAATGAGAAATGATAAACGTGCTGTACCGAAGGCCCCGATCAACGAGAATATCTCGGCCCGCGAGGTTCGGTTAATTGGCGCAGACGGCGAGCAGGTTGGCATCGTCTCGATTGATGAAGCGCTTCGTATCGCTGAAGAAGCGAAGCTGGATCTGGTGGAAATCTCTGCAGACGCGCTTCCGCCCGTCTGCAAGGTGATGGACTACGGCAAGCACCTCTTCGAGAAGAAGAAGCAGGCCAACGAAGCCAAGAAAAACCAGAAACAGATCCAGATTAAAGAAATCAAGTTTCGTCCAGGGACGGAAGAAGGGGATTACCAGGTAAAACTACGCAACCTGGTACGTTTCCTTACCGAAGGGGACAAGGCCAAGATCTCTCTGAGATTCCGTGGTCGTGAGATGGCCCACCAGGAGCTGGGCATGGAGCTGTTGAAGCGGGTTGAAGCTGACCTGATCGAATACGGTTCCGTCGAGCAGCATCCTAAGATGGAAGGACGCCAGCTTATGATGGTCATCGCCCCCAAAAAGAAGAAGTAATCTCCCGGGCACGGCAGGCCTGATGATTATTGTGTAATTTTTATCGAATGCGGAGTTCCAACATGCCAAAAATGAAAACCAAGAGCGGTGCTGCGAAGCGCTTCCTGAAGACCGCTTCGGGCTTCAAGCACAAGCACGCTTTCAAAAGCCACATCCTGACCAAAATGTCGACCAAGCGTAAGCGTCAACTGCGCGGTGCCAGCTTGCTGCACCCGTCCGACGTGGCAAAAGTCGAGCGCATGCTGCGCGTACGTTAATTCTGGTTAAGATAGAGGAAGTTACTCATGGCTCGTGTTAAGCGTGGCGTCATCGCCCGTAAGCGTCACAAGAAAATTCTGAAACTGGCTAAAGGTTACTACGGTGCACGTTCGCGCGTATTCCGTGTTGCCAAGCAAGCGGTCATCAAGGCAGGCCAATACGCCTACCGCGACCGTCGCCAGAAGAAGCGTCAGTTCCGCGCACTGTGGATCGCTCGTATCAACGCCGGTGCCCGCACCAATGGTCTGTCCTACAGCCGTTTGATTGCTGGCCTGAAAAAGGCTTCGATCGAAATCGACCGTAAGGTTCTGGCCGATCTGGCAGTGAACGAAAAAGCGGCGTTTGCTGCGATTGTCGAGAAAGCTAAAGCCGTTCTGGCTTAAGTACCCGCGACAATCACCCGGCGACGCTTGCGTCGCCGGGCATTGAACGTCATCGATAGGGGAAGAGCCTTCAAAGCTCTTCCCCTATTTTCGTATCTGGAGTCTGTACATGGAAAACCTGGATGCGCTGGTCTCCCAAGCCCTGGAGGCCGTGGAGCGCGCTGAAGACATCAATGCCCTGGAACAGATCCGGGTCAACTATCTCGGCAAGAAGGGCGAGCTGACCCAGGTGATGAAGACCCTGGGCAACCTGCCAGCCGAGGAGCGGCCCAAAGTGGGCGCGCTGATCAACGACGCCAAAGAGCGCGTCACCGTTGTGCTGAACGCACGCAAGGCAGCCTTCGAAGAAGCCGAGCTCAGCGCTCGCCTGGCTGCCGAATGCATTGATGTGACCCTGCCAGGCCGTGGCCAGGCCACCGGTGGCTTGCACCCCATCACCCGTACACTCGAACGCATCGAACAGTTCTTCACGCACATTGGCTACGGCATTGCCGAAGGTCCTGAAGTCGAAGACGACTATCACAACTTCGAAGCGCTCAACATCCCGGGCCACCATCCGGCCCGGGCGATGCACGATACCTTCTATTTCAACGCCAACATGCTGCTGCGTACCCACACATCGCCGGTGCAGGTACGGACCATGGAGTCCACCCAGCCACCCATTCGCATTGTATGCCCTGGCCGCGTTTACCGCTGCGACTCGGATATCACTCACTCGCCGATGTTCCACCAGGTCGAAGGCTTGCTGATTGACCGCGGCATCAATTTCGCCGACCTCAAGGGCACCATCGAAGAATTTCTGCGTGTGTTCTTCGAAAAAGAACTGGCGGTGCGTTTCCGTCCATCGTTCTTCCCCTTCACCGAGCCGTCTGCTGAGGTGGATATCCAGTGCGTCATGTGCTCGGGCAATGGCTGCCGGGTATGCAAGCAGACCGGCTGGTTGGAAGTGATGGGCTGCGGCATGGTGCACCCGAACGTGCTGCGCATGTCGGGCATCGATCCTGAAGAATTCCAGGGCTTTGCCTTCGGCATGGGCGCCGAGCGCCTGGCCATGCTGCGCTATGGCGTCAATGATCTGCGTTTGTTCTTCGACAACGACCTGCGGTTCTTAGCCCAATTCCGCTAAGCCAATCGACGCAACCTTCAGGAGAAGAACAGCATGAAATTCAGTGAACAGTGGCTGCGCGGTTGGGTAAACCCGCAAGTCTCCCGTGACGAACTGGTGGCCCGCCTGTCCATGGCCGGCCTGGAAGTCGACAGCGTAACCCCTGCTGCTGGCCAGTTCAGCGGCATCGTGGTGGGTGAAATCCTTGCCACCGAACAACACCCGGACGCCGACAAGCTGCGTGTGTGCCAGGTCAGCAATGGTCAGGAAACGTTCCAGGTCGTGTGCGGCGCGCCTAACGCACGGCCAGGGATCAAGATCCCGTTTGCCATGATCGGCGCCGAACTGCCTGGCGACTTCAAGATCAAGAAGGCCAAGCTGCGCGGTGTGGAGTCCTTCGGCATGCTCTGCTCGGCGGCGGAATTGCAGATCAGTGAAGAAAACGACGGTCTGCTCGAACTGGCCAGCGATGCGCCGGTAGGCGAGGACATTCGCCAGTACCTGAGTCTGGATGATGCCAGTATCGAAATCGGACTTACCCCCAACCGGGGTGATTGCCTGTCGATCGCTGGCCTGGCCCGCGACGTCAGCGCGCTATACGACGTACCGGTTACCCGCCCGCTGGTACCCGCCGTGGCTGCCGCGCACGACGAAGTACGCCCGGTCGAGGTCCAAGCGCCGGCTGCCTGCCCACGTTACCTGGGTCGGGTGATCCGCAACGTTGACCTGAGCAAGCCGACGCCGCTTTGGATGGTCGAGCGTCTGCGCCGCAGCGACGTGCGCAGCATCGACGCTGCCGTAGATATCACCAACTACGTGATGCTCGAACTCGGCCAGCCGATGCACGCTTTTGACCTGGCAGAGATCAACGGCGGCATTCGCGTGCGCATGGCCGAAGAGGACGAAAAACTCGTCCTGCTAGACGGCCAGGAAGTTGCACTGCATGCCGACACCCTGGTCATCGCCGACCACACCCGCGCCCTGGCCATCGCCGGCGTCATGGGCGGCGAGCACAGCGGCGTCGATACTGCCAAAACCCGCGATCTGTTCCTGGAAAGCGCGTTCTTCGAGCCGATTTCCGTCGCAGGCAAAGCCCGCTCCTACGGCCTGCACACGGATGCCTCGCACCGTTACGAGCGCGGCGTCGATTCCCAGTTGGCCCGTGAAGCCATGGAGCGTGCGACCGCGTTGCTACTGGAAGTGGTAGGCGGTGAAGCCGGCCCCATCGTCGAAGCCGTCAGCGAACAACACCTGCCCAGCATCGCCCCGGTTACCTTGCGTGCCGAGCGCATCGCCCAGATGCTTGGCATGGAAATGGACCCGGCCCAGGTCGAGCAGTTGCTCAACAACCTTGGTCTGGCTACCGAGGCGGACGGGGCAGGGCAGTGGACGGTCAACGTTCCGAGCCACCGCTTCGATATCAGCCTTGAAGTCGACCTGATCGAAGAGCTCGCGCGACTGTACGGTTACAACAACTTGCCCGTGCGTTACCCGCAGGCACGCCTGGCGCCGCAAGCCCGTCCGGAAACCCGTGGCGAGCTGCCGAACCTGCGTCGTCTGCTGGTTGCTCGTGGTTATCAGGAAGCCATTACCTACAGCTTCATCGATCCCAAACTGTTCGAGTTGTTCAGCCCAGGCGTAGAGCCACTGTTGCTGGCCAACCCCATCTCCAGCGACATGGCGGCCATGCGTGCCTCCTTGTGGCCGGGCCTGGTCAAGGCAGTGCAGCACAACCTCAATCGCCAGCAGGACCGGGTGCGCTTGTTCGAAAGTGGCCTGCGTTTCGTTGGCCAACTGGGCAACTTGGCGCAGGAGCCGATGATTGCCGGCGTCGTTACGGGCAGCCGCTTGCCTGAAGGCTGGGCCAATGGCCGTGACACCATCGACTTCTTCGACGTGAAGGCCGATGTGGAAGCCTTGTTGGGTCATTCCGGCGCGTTGGACGATTTCACCTTCGTCGCTGGCAAGCATCCAGCCTTGCACCCTGGTCAGACGGCTGAAATCCAGCGTGAAGGCAAGGTTGTTGGCTATTTGGGCGCGCTTCATCCCGAGCTTGCAAAAGCCCTGGACCTGGACCGTCAAGTCTTCGTTTTCGAGTTGGTGCTGGCCGATGTGGTCGAAGGCCGGTTGCCGAAATTCAGCGAGCTGTCCAAGTTCCCGGAAACTCGTCGTGACCTGGCGTTGATCGCAGGACGTGATGTAGCGTCTCAAGACGTACTTGACGTAATTCGTGACAATGCAGGCGAATGGCTCACAGACCTCAGGCTGTTTGATGTCTACCAGGGTAAAGGCATTGATCCTGATAGAAAAAGCCTGGCAGTCGGCTTGACCTGGCAGCATCCATCGCGCACTCTTAACGACGATGAGGTGAACACTACCTTGCACACTATCCTCACCTCGCTCGAACAAAGGTTGAACACCACGTTAAGGAAATAACGGCATGGGTGCTCTGACGAAAGCTGAGATGGCCGAGAGGCTGTACGAGGAGCTGGGGCTTAACAAGCGTGAGGCCAAGGAGCTGGTCGAGCTGTTTTTCGAAGAAATTCGGCACGCACTTGAAGAGAACGAGCAGGTCAAGTTGTCCGGTTTCGGCAACTTCGACCTTCGCGATAAACGCCAACGGCCGGGCCGCAACCCCAAGACTGGGGAAGAAATCCCGATCACCGCACGGCGCGTCGTCACCTTTCGTCCAGGGCAGAAGTTGAAGGCCCGGGTTGAGGCCTATGCTGGAACCAAGCCATAACGACGAACTGCCCCCCATACCGGGCAAACGGTACTTCACCATTGGTGAAGTGAGCGAACTTTGCGCTGTAAAACCGCACGTGCTGCGGTATTGGGAGCAGGAGTTCGATCAGCTCAATCCTGTGAAGCGGCGGGGCAATCGGCGTTATTATCAGCGCCAAGACGTGCTGATGATCCGCCAGATCCGCGCATTGCTTTACGACCAGGGCTTCACCATCGGCGGGGCGCGCTTGCGGCTTTCCAGTGATGAGGCCAAGGATGAGTCGAGCCAGTACAAACAGCTGATTCGTCAGATGATTGTGGAGCTGGAAGATGTGCTGGTGGTGTTGAAGAAGTGACCGTTGTTTAAGATGAGTGGAAATTTTTGAAAAAAAGCTTCCATTAATCAAAAGGTTAGGGTATCTTCTTCATCGTTCTCAGCGGTAACGAGAACATGCTTCAAACCGAGTCGGGGCGTAGCGCAGCCCGGTAGCGCACTTGCATGGGGTGCAAGGGGTCGAGTGTTCGAATCACTCCGTCCCGACCATTATATTCAATGACTTAGGCCATTTCCGAAAGGGGTGGCCTTTTTCATGTCCGTGACTTTTGCGTGACTTCTCAGGGTGTTACGCATGGTTCCTCTTCAACCTGCTCAGCCTTGGCCAACCAGTCCCTGGCTGGAACTTTGTTTGCCGCCTCAATGAGTTGGCTGATCTCCGTGCCCGGAGAGTAACTGGTCACGCTGCCATTCTTGTGTCCTAAGACGGCTTGCGGTCTTCTTTGGTTAACCCTGCAGCCTTCAGGCGCCGACCTAAAGTGTGCTCGAAATTGTGAATCCTGATCGAGGCCTAGACTACAGTGCTGCGCTCGTCGGCAGCGGTCAGCGCTATCAGCCAAGCGTGCCAGCGTGGCTGGAAGATGACTCGGTCATTGCCGTCTCGGCAATGACCCTGCCTGAGCGTCGCTGAATACAGGGCAACACCGAGCTGGCTGACTCAAACTTTGACTGATGCTGCGTGGCGAATGGGCGCTGGCGGGTGGGGCTGCATGCCGCCCCGACCGGTTTTCAGTGAGTGGCAGCAGGCTTGAGCCTGTCTTTGCAGAGGGCGCCGTACGCATCATCGATCGGCTTGGCATCTGGGCTGCCGAGATCTTCCATCGCCAAGCGGTATGTCTCAGGCGCGACATAGGCGGCTAAGGCACAGATGCAGGTGATGAAAAACGCCGACCCCCCCACAATAAGCCAGATGTTGTCCGAGCCCGGTGGTGCAATGGCAGCAAAGATGGCTGGCAGCATGGCGGTGCACATGGTGCTGACGTTCTGTGCGATGGCCATGGCCGAGACGCGGTAGCGCGTGTTGAACAGCTCCGGGAAGAAGCTTGGGAAAACTGCATTGTAGCCTTGGTAGACCATACCCCACATGAGGATCGAAGCGGCAAAGGCCAGCGGCACGCTCTGGATACTGATCGCATACAGATAACCGAAAGCCAGCAGCCCCGAGCCCAGACAGCCAGTGATCATGATCGGACGCCGGCCGATCTTGTCAGACAGGCTACCAACGAACGGGATCAAGAGCACTGCGACGATGTTGCCCACTACTGGGATCCACAGGTAGACGCTTTGGTCAAAACCAATGCCGTAGGCCGGCTGAACTGCATAGGCTGCGCCGAACACCGTCGCAACCACCGGAATGACGTTCATCAGCGCCATGAACACGACCAGCACCATGTGCTTCCAGCTGTACTTGAAGGCTTCTTTGACGGGCGAGCGGGCGATCTTGTCTACCTGTTCGCCCTCGACGAAGGCCGGGGTCTCATGGACCTCCTTGCGGATGATGAAACCGGCTACCAGCACGAATGCGCTGAGCAGGAAAGGAATGCGCCAGCCCCAATCGCTGAACGCTTCGCTTGGCATGAAGTAGGCCAGTGGCAGGAACACCGCAGCAGCCATTATCTGACCGGCCTGAACCCCCTGCAAGGTGAAGCTGGCGTAGTAACCTCGCCGTCCGAAGGGCGCATGTTCCATGATCATGGCGCTAGCACCGGAGATTTCACCAGCGACTGCAAAGCCCTGAACCAGGCGCAGCAGCGCAAGAACAATTGGGGCAATGATGCCAATGTCGTGGTAAGTGGGCAGCAGGCCTACGGCCATGGTCGAAATACCCATCAGAAACATGCACAGCAGCAAAACGTTTTTGCGACCGCGGGTATCGCCCCAGTGACCGAGGACAACCGCACCCACGGGACGGGCCAGGTAACCGACGCCATAAGTTGCCAGCGACGCGATGATGGCCATCGTGGGGTCCATCGAAGGGAAGAACAACTGCGGGAAGATCAGAGCTGCGGCTTGGGCGTAGATAAAAAAGTCATAGTACTCGAGGGCCGAGCCTATCCACCCACTGGCGGTCGCTTTCTTAGCTTGGGAGCTGGAGTGAGCCATTGTTGTCTCCGTTGTTCTTGTTATTGAACTTGTTAGGTCGTGACGCTGGGCTTGTAGGTCAGGATCTGCTGAGCGTTCGCAGGGCAGTGAAATGCTCGAATGATCTGTAACTGGATCCATGTTCAACCAGGCGTGAGCGGCGAATCAATTCGATAAACCCGCTTTCGTTCGGTAATCGAACGAAAACTAACCATTTCGTACAAAACCCATTGATGGCGTGACTTTACCCGCGAATAATCGAGTGCGCCAAGCGCCTGCAAGGGTTCGTTGGCTGATGCCTTTCAAATAAAGGGAACCCCAGCATGCAGCGTTCGATTGCCACCGTATCCTTGAGCGGCACTCTGCCGGAGAAACTCGAAGCCATCGCCGCAGCCGGCTTTGACGGCGTCGAGATTTTTGAAAATGACCTGCTCTACTACGCCGGTAGCCCGCGCGAGATCCGTCAGATGTGCGCCGATCTAGGCATCGCCATCACCCTGTTCCAGCCATTTCGCGATTTCGAAGGCTGTCGCCGCGAGCGTCTACAGAAAAACCTCGAGCGCGCCGAACGCAAATTCGACCTGATGCAGGAATTAGGCACTGATCTGATGCTGGTGTGCAGCAACAGTCAGGCGGACGCACTGGGCGATGGGCAGCTTCTGGTCGACGACCTGCGGCTGCTGGCCGAACGCGCCGGTGTCCGCGGCCTGCGTATTGGCTATGAAGCGTTGGCCTGGGGCCGGCACGTCAATACCTACCAGCAGGGCTGGAACCTGGTCCGCCAGGCCGATCATCCGGGGCTGGGCGTGATCCTCGACAGCTTCCATACCTTGTCACTGCGGGGCGACCCGAGCGCTATCCGTCAGATTCCAGGCGACAAGATTTTCTTCGTGCAAATGGCGGATGCACCCATCCTGGCCATGGATGTACTGGAGTGGAGCCGTCATTTCCGCTGCTTCCCAGGGCAGGGCGAGATGGACCTGGCGGGCTTTCTCGCACCGATTCTGCAAACCGGCTACCGCGGGCCGTTGTCGCTGGAAATCTTCAACGATGGCTTTCGCGCCGCACCTACCCGGCAGATTGCCGCCGATGGACTGCGTTCACTCCTGTATCTGGAAGAAAAGACGCGCCTGCAATTGCAGCACGAAGCCCAGCGGATCGAGCCTGGGGTACTGTTTGACCCAGCCCCCGCCAGTGCCTACGACGGTGTAGAATTCCTTGAGTTTGCCGTCGATGAGTCAGTCGGTGCACGTCTGGGTGGTTGGCTCGAGCGTCTGGGTTTTGTCGAAGCCGGCGCTCACCGCAGCAAGGGTGTTCGACTGCTGCGTCAAGGCGATATCAACATCGTGCTCAACGCTGAGCCCTATTCATTTGCACACAACTTCTTCGAAGCCCATGGTCCCTCGTTGTGCGCCATCGCACTACGGGTCAAGGACGCTCAGGCCGCCTTGCAGCGCGCTACCGCCTACGGTGGTCAGCCGTTCCGTGGCCTGGTCGGGCCCAACGAACGCGAGATCCCGGCCGTGCGTTCGCCGGATGGCAGCCTGATCTACTTGGTCGAGCAGGCAGGTGCCGGGCATACCATCTACGACAGCGATTTCCGCCTGGATGCCGCCCCCGACGCTGGCGGCGGCCTGCAACGCATTGATCACATGGCCCTGGCCATTCCGGCCGAATCGCTGGACAGCTGGGTGCTGTTCTACAAGAGCCTGTTCGACTTCGAGGCCGACGACGAAGTGGTCTTGCCCGATCCCTATGGCCTGGTCAAGAGCCGTGCCTTGCGCAGCCAATGCTCCACACTGCGCCTGCCACTGAACATTTCCGAGAATCGCAACACCGCAATTGCTCACGCGCTGTCAAGCTACCGTGGTTCGGGAGTGCACCACATCGCCTTTGACTGTGCCGACATCTTTGGCGAGGTGGCGCGGGCGAAAAACGCTGGCGTGCCGCTGCTGGAGATCCCGTTGAATTATTACGATGACCTCGCGGCCAGGTTTGATTTCGACGACGAATTCCTTAGCGAACTGGCTTACTACAATGTGCTGTACGACCGTGATGCGCAGGGTGGCGAGCTGTTCCATGTGTATACCGAGCCCTTCGAGAAGCGTTTCTTCTTCGAAATCATTCAGCGCAAGGGTGGGTATGCCGGTTATGGCGCTGCCAATGTTGCGGTCCGCCTGGCGGCCATGGCCAAAGCCCGCAGCGGGGCCCCGCGCAAACCGGTGTTGTAAGGCAGATGCCGGCCCTGGGCCGGCGCCCCTGTGACAAAACCTGACCGGTGCCACCCTCCGCGCGCTTCCCTGCGTCGCACCAGTGACGGATAATCCCACCCATTCCAATAATCAGGCTGTGAGTGGGTATGAATGATTCCGTAGTCAGCCTTGGCGAGCCTGCCTCCGACGGGGGCCGTAAATCGCGCAAGAACAACCCGGAGAAGACCCGCGAGGATATCCTTCAGGCCGCAATTGGCGAGTTCGTCCAGCAGGGCCTGGCCGGTGCCCGCGTCGACGCCATCGCCGAGCGTACCGCTGCTTCCAAGCGCATGATCTATTACTATTTTGGCAGCAAGGAGCAGCTCTACGTCGAGTGCCTGGTCAAGCTTTATGGCGACATTCGCAAGACCGAGCACAGCCTGGATCTGGAGTCATTGCCGCCGGAGCAGGCCATCCGCCGACTGGTGGAGTTCACCTTCGATCACCATGATCACAACGTCGACTTCGTGCGTATCGTCTCGACCGAAAATATCCACTATGGCGAATACGTCAAGCAATCACCGGTGATCCGCGAGATGAGCAGCGTGGTGTTGAAGACGCTCGGCCGCTCGCTGGAACGCGGCGTTGCCGAGGGCGTTTTTCGCGCGGGTATCGAAGTCATCGACCTGCATATGCTGATGAGCTCGTTCTGCTTCTATCGGGTCTCCAACCGACACACCTTCGGTGAGATCTTCCAGATCGATATGACCGACGAGCAGATCAAGCAGCGCCACAAACAGATGATCGGCGACGTGGTGCTGCGCTATATCCAGGCATGAAAGAGACGGCACGTGCTGTACCTGCCCAATGACCGCAAAACGCCTGATCGTCATTGAGCAGCCAAAGCGTGATGCCCTTGCTGGGCTGATCCACGGCGAATGCATCGAAGCGGTCCGGCAAGGGCATCAGCACGGTGCGGCGCTCATGAACGACTGCCTGATCAGGCGCCCTGGGCCCGTCAGTGTCAGGTATCTACACCAACAGGCGAGCTCACTTCAGTCCATGCTGGCGAAATGCGCCTGCATCCTGCCAGCATCAGCAGCATTGCCGCTGATCAGCTCGAATGCCTTGACCGCCTGGAACACCGCCATCTTGCCACCGTCCAGGGTCCGGCAACCGAGTGCTCGAGCGTGGCGCAGGAGTGGCGTATCAAGCGGGAAGTAGATGATCTCGGCGACCCATAGCCGTGCATGCAGCAATCCGACGGGCACGGGTGTGCCCGGTAGCTTGGCCATACCCACCGGCGTTGTATTGACTAGGCCATCGGCGTCAGCCAGGGTGGCGGCCAGGTCAATGCCAAGGCTGGTTCGGCCTGCACCGAAGCGCTCGTTGAGGTTGTCGACCAGAGCTTGCCCGCGGGCGAAATCTATGTCGAACAGCGCCAACTGTTCGACACCTTCGGTCAGCAGCGCATGGGCGACGGCAGACCCGGCGCCACCGGCGCCCATCTGCACCACACGCCGTTTTTGGACGTCAGCCAGGCCGTGTCTGAACCCCTCGGCGAAGCCCAGGCAATCGGTGTTGTGGCCCATCCGCTTGCCGTCCTTGAAGACCACCGTGTTGACCGCGCCGATGCTACGCGCCTCATCGGACAGTTCATCGAGCAACGGCACGACCGCTTGCTTGAACGGGAAGGTGATGTTGAGTCCGGTAAAACCGGTGCGCTGAGCAGCATCGAGCAGATCGGGCAGGGCGCTGTCTTTGAGTCCTAACTCATCGGCATCGATCAGCCGGTACAAGTAACGCAACGATTGCGCGTCGCCCTCACACTCATGTAGAGCAGGGGTGCGCGATGCCTGGATGCCGCGGCCAATCAGGCCAACCAGAATGCTTTGCTCGCTCATGCTGCTCGCTCGACACACATGTGCCCAAAGTGTGCCAGCGCCATGCGATAACCTGCGCTGCCCAGACCGCATATCACCCCGACTGCAATCGATGAAACGAATGAGTTATGCCGGAACGGCTCGCGCTTGTGCACATTGGACAAGTGCACTTCGATCACCGGTAGCTCGCTGGCCACCAGTGCATCACGAATGGCCACCGACGTATGGGTCCACGCGCCTGGGTTGATCACAATACCGGCGCAACGGCTGCGGGCAGCGTGGATCCATTCGATCAATTCGCCTTCGTGGTTGGTCTGGCGGAATTCGATGTCCAGGCCCAGATCGCGAGCGCTGGCGCCGCAGCTGTCAGCGAGGTCGCTAAACGTTTCGCGACCGTACTGGTCCGGCTCGCGGGTGCCAAGCAGATTGAGATTGGGGCCGTTGAGCACGAGGATGCGGGGCGTCATTGGCAGATCACTGTGTTGTTATTGGGAGCTCCGATGTTTGTACTATCTGGTTAATTCGTCAATCGATGTACGTGATTGCACGTTGAATATGTGCGATTACCGAACCACGAAGTTCGGCTGCCTGGCAGCGCGAAACTTGAATGCGCTGTGTTGGGGCCTGTCTTACAGGTCCACGCGTAGCTTTGTTGCTACAGCCGTGTTCGCGCCGTCTAGCTATCGCCATGCCCGACCATGGGGCGTCTCGTTGCCCCGACCCCAGGGGCTGCAAGCATGACGAGAGGACACCCAGGAAGCGGAAAGGACTACCAAGCCGTGCCATCCAGAGCGCTTCAGAAACTGGCCTTGACCTGCAATCCGACTACCAGCGCATTATCAATATCAGCGCCGGTAAATGCCCCAGGCTCGATGATGTACTGCAGATCCGGTCGCAGATTGAGCCAGGGTGTGACCTGATATCCATAGCTCAGCTCGATCAACTGCTCGGCACTGTCGATGGTCGGGAACTCCTGATCATTGCGCGCAGCTGCATCCTCCAGCACAGCTCGACTACGGGGGTTCGGTACGGCGCGGCCGTAGCCCAGCGACAAGGTATCCCGCGGGCGCCCTGCAAACGGCTGATACAGCACAACACCCGTGCCATACCATTTTGTAAACGGCGATGCAGCCTTGCTCGATGCCGAGTACTGACCAAAGGCATGCAAACTGCGGCCTGCCACGCCCGGGTCATTCCATACCGCCTGATCGATCAGCAGGTAGTGCCCACCACGGCCGGCCACTTCGTCATTGCGGCCAATGCGCTTGACGTTTGAGCTGTCGTAGTAATAACCCACTTTGTACTCACCCGGTAGCTCGCCCAGCAGCCTGTACACCAGCTCCACCGGCACCACCGTGCCTGTGGTGTGCTTGGGGCCAAGCTTCCAGGCACGGCTGGAGTTGCCGTTGCTCTCGGGGTCGACATTGAACGCCGCCACGCGCACTTGCCAGGCTGGCGACAGGTCGTATTTGACCCGTGCACCGAGCCGCGCGTTGGGGTAATTGGTCCAGCCACTGCCGCCGGACATGTTCAGCGGATGCCCGCAAAAGCCGGCATTCATGAAGTTGCACAGGATCCCGCTGTCGAGGCCGCCAAGGTCGTTGCCCATGGCCATGTAGCCGAGCTTGATATTCAGCGCCGGGGTAAAGTTGCGCTCATAGCTGAGCTCGGTGAGGCGGGTGTACAGGCCACCGAAGTTTTCCTGGATCGGCAGGCGGTTGCCTACCAGTTCTTCCGAAGCGCTGTGCCCGCGGCGGTCGTTGATGCTCAGTTGGACCTTGCCGGCGTTGTCCAGTCCGTACAAGCGGGACAAGTCGAACTGCACGCCAAGCTTGATGTTCTGCGAATAGCGCGCCGAGCGGTGCAGACCGCCATCGGTGTTGTAGGCGGTTTCGCCGCTGTAGTCAGCGCTGAACTTGACGCCGTTGTCTTCTAATTGATGGCGCAGGCCGCCCCAGTCGCCAGTGAAGGTGCTGCGGCGCAGCAGATCGGCTTCGGCCATGGCACCGTTGCTGGCCAGGACCAGAAGCAGGCCGGCGGTGATGGGAGCAGGGGACAAACGGAACACGAAGGACATTGCGCAGCTTTCCTGGAAATCGCAAGGTGATGATGAACGGCGCCGCTAAATGCATGAGGCCGCCACTGCAACGTGTGTGCAGAAGCGGCCTCGTGCTGTACGGGAGAGGCGCCAGTTATGGCAAGGCGTAGGCGATTACATAATCGCCACGGTCAGTCGACTGGCGGGCACCGCCTGCGGTGACGACCACGTACTGCTTGCCAGTCTTGGGCGACACGTAAGTCATCGGGCCACCCTGGCTGCCGACGGGCAAGCGAGCCTTCCAGACTTCTTCACCGTTGCCACTGTTGAAGGCGCGCAGGTAAAAGTCCTGGGTACCGGCAATGAACACCAAGCCGCCTTGGGTCGACAGGGTGCCGCCCAGCGTTGGCAGGCCGATCTTGATCGGCAGGTGCATGCGGATGCCAAGCGGACCCGTGTCTTCAACGGTGCCGACCGGCACTTGCCAGGCGACCTGGCGGGTCTTCATGTCAATTGCGGTCAGGGTGCCGAACGGTGGCGCCTGACACGGGATTCCGGCAATCGACAGGAAGCGGTTCTTGTTCACTGCGTACGGCGTACCTTTGAGCGGTACCGCCCCCATCCCGGTGTTCAGTGCTTCGCCACCACTGGCAGCTTCAGCCTGATTCTGCGACGGAATCATCTGACTCCACAGCCCCAGGCGCATGTCGTTGACGAAGATGAAACCATGCACCGGGTCGGTGGAGATGCTGCCCCAGTTCATGCCGCCCAGCGAGCCCGGGAAGCTCAGCGATACGTCGGTGCCAGGTGCGGTGTAAAGGCCGTCATAGCGCATCTTCTTGAAGTCGATGCGGCACAATAGTTGGTCGTATGGCGTAGCGCCCCACATGTCCGATTCGGTCAGGGTTTGAGCACCGATCTGCGGCATACCGACCGACTTGGGCTGAGTGGGTGAGTACGGCTCGTTGGGGATGTTGCTTGGCTTGACCGGCACCTCGTCGACCTGGGTCAGCGGTTTGCCGGTAGCACGGTCGAGCACGTAGATCTGCCCGGCCTTGGTACCGATTACCACCGCAGGGACGGTCCGGCCGTCGTCCTTGGTGAAGTCGATCAGGCTCGGCTGCATCGGCAGGTCGAAGTCCCACAGGTCGTTGTGGACGGTCTGGTAAACCCACTTCTCGTCACCGGTAGTGGCGTCCAAGGCCAATACCGAGGCGCCGTAAGTGTGGTCGAGCTTGCTGCGTTCAACACCGTAGATGTCGGTGGACGATGAGCCCATCGGCAGAAACACGGTGTTCATCGCAGGGTCATAGGACATCGGCGCCCAGCTGTTCGGCGTACTGCGCACGTAGGTGCTGCCGTCGGCGGGGGCATTGCGGTCCTCAGGGTTGCCTGGGTCGAAGGCCCAGCGCATTTGCCCAGTGATGACGTCAAAGCCACGGATCACGCCACCTGGCATGTCGGTCTGTACGTTGTCTGCAACACGGCCGCCAACAACCACGGTGGTGCCGGCCATCAGCGGTGCCGAGGACAGCTGGTAGAAGGAGTCCGGTACATCGCCCAGGCCAGCCTTCAGGTTGACCTGACCATTGGTGCCAAAGCCCTGGCAGAACTGGCCAGTGTCAGCGTCGACTGCAATCAGGCGACCGTCGATGGTATTGGTCAGCAGGCGGCGCTGGCAGTTGGCGCCAGGCGCTAGCGCAGCTGCAACGACGGGTGAGCTGTTCGGCTGGGTGGGCTGGGCCAGTGGCGCAGTGGCGTCGAAGTAGGCCATGCCGCGGCAGCGCTGCCAGACTTTCGATTGGGCGTTGATGGTGTTTTTCCACAGCTCATTGCCGGTGTCGGCATCGAGTGCAATCAGATTGTTGTGCGGCGTGCAGATGAATACTTTGTTGCCGACCTGGAGCGGGGTCAGCTGGTCTTCGGCACCGTTGCCATCACTGATAGCGACATCGCCGGTGTGGTAGGTCCAGGCGACCTGCAGCTTGTCGACGTTACCGCGGTTGATCTGATCAAGGGCGGCAAAGCGGCTGCCCCCTTCGGTATTGCCGTAGTGAGCCCAGTCTTTTTGCGCATGCGCAGGTGCGACTGCGGTCACCCCCGGGCCTATTCCGGTCGGGGCCACGCTTGGGTGGGCGACGAACATGTTGCCGGCCGCGACCACAACCGCTACCGCCATCACACCAGCGACAGCGTAGGCACCGCGTCCAGTACCGGTACCGTTGGCGCGCTTGAGCAGCGGGTACACCAGCGCGACGACGGTACCGATCACGGCAAACATGAACAGGCGCGAGAACAATGGCCAGAACACCAGCCCGGTATCAATCACGGCCCACAGTGCGGTGCCGAGCAGGAACGCGGCATACAGCCAGGCCCCAGCGACCTTGCTGCGGGCGATAAGGATGCCGGCGATCGCCATGGCCAAACCGCCGATCAGGAAGTACCAAGAGCCGCCCAGACTGGCCAGCTTGGTGCCGCCAGCAGCCAGCAGTAGGCCAAGCAGGGCGATGACCGCGCCAAAGCCAACCAGAATGATTTTCGAGGCGCCAGATGCGCGCGGTGAGTCGTTCATGCCAAGGATCTCGCGATGGAATGCGCAAAGCATAAGCCCTTAGCAAGCTAATTAACAAGTTAGTACATTTATCTCCGAGATAGCGTATTGCAACGCCAACACTGCCAAGATGCGACGAAATTATCGAAATGTGTAGGTAATTTTCTCTAACATGCCGAGTTTAATGACGTGAAAATTTCGTCAAAAACATCGATTTGTCACGGCTGTGTGTAGGTTGAGCTTTCAGGCATCAGACCTGGCAGCCGCCTGGTCTCATCAATCTGACCTTTCTGACGGACATTGGCTGGCCACAGTGGACCCCAGTGATCGACGAAAATGACCACCTGAGTTACCGGCGCATCAGCGATTTATGCTCACCGTCGATTTATGCGCTGTTGTTTCTCTGCCTGTGCCACGTCTACCTTGGGCAGTAATAGGTCCTTGACGGGTAGCCAGCCCAACGTGAGCGTTTGATGTCGGCGTTACGGCGTTTATAGTAATCGGCCGCCGTGAGGTCAATTACGAGCAAAATGCTGCATTTGATCACTCAGCGCCTGCTCCAGGAGGCCAAGCGCAATTTGGCTACACCGGTATGACGGTACAGGCGTTCTCCGACCCGATGAGCCTTTGCGTGCTGGTGTACGTTCACGGCGTGTTCTAACCCGGCACGGGGTAGTGGCCCAAGGCCTTCTGGAGTGACCGATGAGCATCGACAAACGCATCAAGTTTCGTCACCTGCAGTGCTTCCTGGAGGTGGCACGCCTAGGCAGCCTGGCGCGTGCAGCCGATCGGCTAGCGATCAGCCAGCCTGCCGTCTCCAAGACGCTCAAGGAGCTAGAGGATGCGCTGACCGCACAGTTGTTCGAGCGTGGTAAGGAAGGCGCCACGCTGACTGAGGCCGGGGTGGTCTTCCTGCGTTATGCCGGGCCCAGCGTGCAGACACTGCGCGAAGGGGTGGAGAGCCTACGCGGCGGAGACTTCCAACCCAGCAACGTGCGCCTTGGCGTGCTGTCCACGGTCGAGGGCGAGTTTCTGCCGGAGGTGGTGCGCCGTCTGCACAGGCGCCATTGCTCGCTGGTGATCAGCGTGGTTACCGGGCCCAGCGCGCCTCTTCTGTCGCAATTGCGCGTGGGCGAGCTGGACTTGGTTGTCGGGCGCATGACTGATAGTCCGCAGATCCAAGGACTGACCTTCGAGCATCTCTACAACGAGCCCCTGACCCTGGTGGTACGAGCCGGCCATCCACTGCTCGAGAGGGCTTTCGATACGGTCGCGCTGGAGGACTATCCAATGGTCCTTCCGACAGTTGGCACTACTATCCGCAAACGCATCGAAAGCCTGCTCGTCGAGCACGGTCTGCGTTTGCCAAATCGACGACTGGAAACCCTGTCATTAAGCCTGAGCCGGCGTTATGTCGATACCAGCGAAGCGGTTTGGGTGGCGCCGACCGATGCCGTGCGCAGCCCCCTGGCCAAAGGGGAGTTGGTGGAACTGGCGCCGCAGCTGCAAGAGGGGGGTGGCTCGGTGGGCATCTGCAGCAACGCCGCCTTACCACTGTCCCTCGGCGCACGCTGGTGCCAGGAAGTGTTGCGCGAGCTAGGCCAGGAGTATCGCGTGCACGCGTATCCATAACCTGTTGGTTATGGATACGCGGCGCCTTTTCAGTTTTCAGATCCGGCAGGCTCGCGGAAACTGCGGCGCACATGCCTGATAGTTTCCAGGCTCCTATAACGCCAACAACAGGAGACCGCCATGTCCGAACTGGACACCGGCCGTTTCGTCATACGAGACCGCAACTGGCACCCCAAAGCCCTTACGCCCGATTATAAAACGTCGATCACCCGCTCGCCGCGACAGGCGTTGGTGAGCATTGCGCAGTCTATTTCGGAGACCACAGGGCCGGACTTTTCGCACCTGAAGATGGGCGATCATGACAACGACCTGCTGCTCAACTTCAACACCGGCAGCCTGCCGATCGGCGAGCGCATCATCGTCTCCGGCCGGGTCATGGACCAATACGGCAAGCCGATCCCGCATACCTTGGTGGAGATGTGGCAGGCCAATGCTGGTGGCCGCTATCGACACAAGAACGACCGCTACTTGGCACCGATCGACCCTAACTTTGGGGGTGTCGGCCGCACGCTGACAGATAGCGCAGGCAACTACATGTTTCGTACCGTCAAGCCCGGCCCGTACCCGTGGCGTAACGGACCCAATGACTGGCGGCCAGCGCATATCCATTTCTCCATCAGTGGCCCGTCGATCTCCGCTAAATTGATCACCCAGCTGTATTTCGAAGGCGACCCCTTGATTGCGATGTGCCCCATCGTCAAGTCGATCGCAAACCCGCTAGCGGTACAGAGCCTGATAGCCAAGCTCGACATGGGCATGGCCAACCCCATGGATTGCCTGGCCTACCGTTTCGACATCGTGTTGCGCGGCCAGCGCAAGACGCACTTCGAAGATCGCTAAGGACTCACGCACATGCCTATTGAACTGCTGCCCGAAACCCCTTCGCAGACCGCCGGACCTTACGTTCATATTGGACTGGCTCTGGAAGCCGCCGGTGTTGCCCCACGTCCGCAGGAAATCTGGAATCAACTGGCCAAGCCAGATGCCCCTGGCGAGCACATTCTGCTGTTCGGCCATGTCTATGATGGCAATGGCCATTTAGTGCGCGATTCCTTCCTTGAAATCTGGCAGGCCAACCATGAAGGGGTCTACGACACCCGCTTTGACTTGGAGAAGTCGTTCAACAGCTTCGGCCGTACCGCCACGACCTTCGATGCGGGCGAGTGGACGTTGCAGACGGTGAAGCCGGGTGTCGTGAAAAACGCCGCTGGAGTGCCGATGGCACCGCACATCAACGTGTTGCTTTTCGCCCGGGGTATCAATATCCACCTGCATACGCGTATCTACTTCGATGATGAAGTCCAGGCCAATCAGGACGATCCGGTACTCAACTTGATCGAGCAGCCACAGCGTCGCCAGACGTTGATCGCCAAACGCTGTGAGGTGAACGGCAATCTGGCCTACCGTTTCGATATGCGGATCCAAGGCGAGGGGGAAACCGTTTTTTTTGACTGCTGAGCGTACCCATTTGGCGCTGGCTCTGTTGCCGAGCCGTCGCCAGGAGCGTAGTCAGGGCTTGGCGCGCTGGCTGTCGAACGGGCCTGAGCTGCCCTTGCGGCCTCTCAGCTCGAAAGAAGGTCCGCGCAGCGGTCCTGATTTTGCCGGTGGGCCCCTGAGGCAGACGCTGTGCACCAGATAACTTTCCCGATTTTTGGAGTACCCGCTTGAGCAGCCCAAGCAATCTACTTTTCGACTTGTATTTCACCCGGCCGGCCATGCGTGCGATCTTCTGCGACAGTGGACGACTGCAGGGTATGCTGGATTTCGAGGCCGCGTTGGCACGTGCCGAGGCGAGCACCGGTTTGATTCCCGCTGAGGTGCTATCGCCGATCGTCGCCGCCTGCAACGCCGACCTCTACGATCCGGCGGAGCTGGCACATGCAATCGTCAGCGCTGGCAACTCGGCGATTCCACTGGTCAAGGCGCTGGGCAAGCGCGTCGCCGCCCTAAGCCCAGACGCAGAACGCTACGTACACTATGGCGCCACCAGCCAGGACGTCATGGACAGTGGCTTGGTGCTACAGCTGCGCGCCGCTGTCGAGGTGCTCGAAAGCGATCTCGCCGATCTGGCCAACGCCTTGGCAACGCAGGCCGAGCGTCATACCGATACCCCAATGATCGGGCGCACTTGGTTGCAGCAGGCCACGCCGGTAACCTTGGGCATGAAACTGGCAGGCATGCTCGGTGTAGTGACTCGCCACCGCCAGCGCCTTGAGCAGCTAAAGCCACGTCTACTGGTGCTCCAGTTCGGGGGTGCTTCCGGCACCCTGGCAGCATTGGGCGAGCAGGCTTGGCCAGTCAGCGAGGCCTTGGCCCGCGAGTTGGGGCTGAATTTGCCTGAACAACCTTGGCATACGCATCGCGATCGCCTGGTCGAGTTCGCGAGCCTGCTCGGCTTGATCGCCGGCAGCCTGGGCAAGCTGGGCCGGGACTTGAGTTTGATGATGCAGACCGAGGTCGGTGAAGTTTTCGAACCTTCCGCGCCGGGCAAGGGTGGCTCTTCGACCATGCCGCACAAACGCAACCCGGTCAGCGCCGCCGTGCTGATCGGCGTCGCCGTACGCGCGCCAGGGCTGGTCTCCACCATGCTCGCGGCCATGCCGCAGGAGCACGAACGCAGTCTGGGCTTATGGCATGCAGAATGGGAAACCCTTCCGGAGCTGTGTTGCATGATTTCCGGCGCACTGCAGCAGGCGTTGCTGGTGGTATCTGGGATGGAGGTGGATGCCGAGCGCATGCGCAGCAATATCGAACTGACACAAGGTCTGGTACTGGCCGAGGCGGTGAGCATTTCTCTGGCGCAGCGCATCGGACGGGATGCCGCCCACCACTTGATCGAACAGTGTTGCCGCGAGGCGGTGGAGGAGGGGACTCACCTTCGCGCAGTGCTGTCGGCCAACACCGAAGTCAGCGCACAGCTCTGTGCCACTGAGCTTGATCGCCTGCTCGACCCGGCCCAATACCTCGGTCAAGCGCGCCGATGGGTCCAATGTGCTGTCGCTGAACATTCGAACGTTTCGCGTGAGGAGCTTTAGATGCCTACCCTACAACTTGCCGATGGCGACCTCAACTATCAACTCGAAGGACCGCCTGGTGCGCCCGTATTGGTGCTGTCCAACTCGCTGGGCACCGACCTGCACATGTGGAATGCGCAAATGGTGGCTTTCACCGAGCACTTTCAAGTACTTCGTTACGATACCCGAGGCCATGGGCGGTCGCTGGTCAGCGAGGGCCCCTACAGCATCGAACAACTTGGGGGCGACGTGCTGACGTTGCTCAACGGACTTGATATTCAGCGGGCAAGCTTCTGCGGCCTGTCCATGGGTGGGCTGATTGGCCAGTGGCTGGCGATCCATGCCCCTGAGCGTATCGAGCGCCTGGTGCTTTGCAACACGGCTGCAAAAATCGGCAATGCGCAGGTGTGGAATTCGCGCATCGAAGTCGTGCTGGCCGGTGGCGTTCAGGCCATGCGCGATCTGCGCGATGCCTCGATCTCACGGTGGTTCACCGCCGACTTCGCCAAGGCCGAGCCCGCCAAGGTCGAGCCCATTGTCGACATGTTGGCCCAGACTTCACCGCAAGGCTACGCCGCCAGTTGTGCTGCGGTGCGCGACGCCGACTATCGCGAGCAGCTCGGTGCTATCGGTGTGCCGACACTGATCATCTGCGCCAGCAGCGATCCGGTGACTAACATCGAGCACGGCCGCCTGATGCAGGCGCGCATTGTCGGTGCCGAGCTGGTCGAACTCCACGCCGCGCACCTTTCCAACGTGCAGGCCAGTGATGCCTTCAGCCAGCACGTGCTGGCCTTCCTGACCGCCTAAGCGCGCGAGGACCATCCGATGGACGAGAAACAACGGTACGAAGCTGGTATGCAGGTACGCCGCGCTGTGCTGGGTGAAGCCCATGTTGATCACAGTCTCAAGCACCTGACGCCGTTCAACCAGGAGTTTCAGGAAATGATTACCCGCCATGCCTGGGGCGATATCTGGACTCGCCCGGGCCTGTCGCGCCACACACGCAGCCTCATCACTATTGCGATGCTCATCGGCATGAACCGCGAAGGTGAACTGAAGCTGCATTTGCGCGCGGCCAGGAACAACGGCGTAACTCGAGAGGAAATCAAGGAGGTGCTGATGCAGAGCGCCATCTACTGCGGCATCCCGGCTGCCAACGCCACCTTCCACCTGGCCGAATCGGTGTGGGACGAGCTTGGCGTGGAATCCCTCGATTCTGCCAGATGAATGCCTCGAGTCGCCAGGGTTGAAAGACGCGCCATCAATCGCCGAGCGGGCAGTTACGGTTGCAACGCGGCGCAGCCCTACGTACTAACTTTTTCGAACGGTCGAAGCGGGCTGTAGTTATCGGCGTTCAAGTAGGGGGGCTTGGTCAAGCATGGCTACCCTACCGAACACGCGTGCATGTAAGCTTGGATGCCCCGCACACATGAGTGCTAACAGGAGGTTCGATATGAGCAAGGTAGCTAAACCGTTTTACTTCGTCGCCATACCCCTGATTGCCGTGGGTACGGCATTTGCAGCCGTTGGCGCCTCAGGGCAGGCCGCTTTCGGGTATACCGCAGTCGGCTTGCTGACGCCTGGGCTGGCATTGCTCATAGCTGGGTATCGCAAGCGGGCCTGAGGCGCGTACTTGCCTAACTGATGGATGAGTGCAACTGCAAAATCTGACCCGTCAAACCACCTGAGGCAATAAAGGCGCGTCCCTCGATCCGCCGCGCAGCCCAGCTAACCTTGTGGCCAACTCATACTTTCGAAAGGGTTTGTTGAGCCGAGGCAGCGCCGGATCAATGCCTTCACGTTCTGCGTAGCCGGAGATGATCAGAATCGCAATGTCAGGTCTGCTAATGCGAACCGCTCTAGCCAGCTCGGTCCCACTGATGCCGGGCATGAGATGATCGGTGACAAGCAGGTCGAACGGCTGTTTAGTGTGCATCAATTCCAATGCCTGCTCACCGGACGCAGCCTCGACCACGCAGTATCCCAGCTCAGCGAGCATGTACGCCGTACTTGCCCGCACCAGTTCTTCGTCGTCCACCAGCAGCACGGTGCCGCGCACCAGCGGTGACTCCTGGAGTGGGTCGATGCGCAGTGCCTCATTGGGTTCGGTTGTGCTGCGAGGCAGCCAAAGCTCTACATTCGTACCTAGCCCTGGAGCGCTATGAAGGGTGAGCGCACCGTTAAGTTGCGAGGCCAAGCCATGCACCATGGATAAGCCCAGCCCGGTGCCTTTGCCGATACCTTTGGTTGAAAAGAATGGCTCCACCGCGTGGGCGAGGGTGGTCGCATCCATGCCAATCCCCGTATCAGCAACTGACAGGCACAGGTACTCGCCTGCCGGAAGTTTCGAGCGGTGGTCAATGTCGACCATTTCCGTGCTGGCGGAAATGCGCATCGTGCCGCCGTCAAGCATCGCGTCACGCGCATTCACCGAAAGATTGAGCATGGCCATCTCAAGTTGATTGAGATCCGCGATGGCCGCTGGCAGATTTGCCGGAACATCGACCACGACCTTGATTTGAGGCCCAATGGTGCTGGCCACAAGGTCGGCCATGCCGTTCAATAACTTTGCCACGTCCACCGAACTCGTCTGAAGGGGTTGTCGACGTGCGAAGGCAAGCAGCCGCTGGACAAGCGTCGTGGCACGTTCTGCCGACTGCATCGCACCAGCGATCAGCCGTTGCTCGCGTTCGCCGCCCACGCCCCGGCGCTGGAGCATGTCCAGGGTGCCGACGATAGGGGTGAGGAGGTTGTTGAAGTCGTGAGCGACGCCGCCGGTAAGTTGCCCCATCGCTTCCATCTTCTGGCTTTGACGCAATGCTTTTTGTACTTCTTCACGCTCTGCAATGGCTCTGGCGATCCGCTCTTCGAGGGAGGCGTTGAGCTCTTTGAGCGCGTTTTCGGCGACCTTGCGAGCAGTGATGTCTATCGCTGTCCCGGTCACGCGCAAGCACCGGCCGGCGTGGTCGAAGACGCCACGGCCTTTGGCCGCCACCCAGCGTACGATGCCGTCATCGCGGCCGACGGTTCGATAGTCCACGTCGTAGAGTGCACGGCGCAGCGGATCGATCGCTGCCGCGAATGCGTCGATCGTTGCCTCGTAGTCGTCAGGGTGTATGCCTGCATAGAAATCTTGGAGGGTGACCGGCGCGTCAGCTGACATCCCGAACATCGCCTTGGTCTGCGAAGGCCATACCAGCGTGTCATTGATAAAATCCACGTCCCAGAAGCCTACGTCAGCATGGTCAACTGCCAGACGCAGCCTCTGCTCACTGGAACGAACCGCGCAGTCCGAACGGGAGCGGTGCACGACCAGCCCCACGGTCTGGGTCACGAAATCGATGATTTCCATATCGGCGGGCAGTGGTTCCCGGCGCTCAGCGTGGTACAGGACGAATAGGCCAAGCACTTCGCCCTGGGCTGAACGGATCGATGTCGACCAGCAGGGGTGCAGCCCATGTTCGAAGGTCAAATCGCCAAGGGTGGCCCACCTAGAGCGTATGCTGATGTCCAATGCCGCCAGGGTGCTCGAGGCATCCAGCTCCAAGTCGATGGGGGCGCCCGCAAGGGCTTCACGGTAGACGCCAGGCAGGCTGGGGCTTGCACAGTGGTGCACATGGCTTACCCGCTCATCAAAGAGCAGAATGCTCCCAACGAAACCTGAAACCGATAGCCCCTCCACCTCGCGAACGATCGCCTCCAGCGTGGTGCTCAGAGGGGTCGATGTAACCGCCAGTGCCAGGATTCGGTTTTGCGCCGCTGCAAGTGCCGCCCCACGGTTACGCGCTTGGGTCAGACGCGCATTTTCGATGGCAATCGTTGCCAGCCGCGCCAGGTTCTCCAACCTGTTGATCGTATCGAGATCATGGTCTTTTGCCTCGGACCAATATGCGCCCAACGCAGCCACCGGCAAAGGCCGCCCGATGGGCACCATCACAAGGCTGCGGACGAAAGTCGAGGAGTACGCCTGGCTGGGTATGCGTGAGTCGAGCCGAATGTCAGCGATGACAACCGTTTCTTGATGCTGCATGGCCCACCCTGAAACACAGGTGTCGGCTGGAAAATCCTGCCCTTGCCATAGGGCAGATGCCGAATCCTCGGCTACGTAGAGGCACTTGCCGTGATTTTCGAGGATGACTGTAATACCTTCAGCTCCTACCGCCGCGCGTGCATTGTCTCGCAACACGGCAACGACTTCTTCCACGGATTCGGCCCTGGCCAGGCGCTCGCTGGCATTGAGCACGTGGTTGAGGCGGTCATCGCTGGCCGGGTGCTTGGAATCATTGCGCAAACGAATCTCCCAACGGCCACAGCGTCTTGATCTGTAGTCTGGTCAGTGCGAAAAAGAAGGGGAGTGCGTTACCGGCGTTTACTGGCGGACGCGTAGAACCGGGAGTCTCTCAGAAAAACCCACCTCTAGCACTAACAAGGTGGGGAATTCGTCCTGTTTGATCATGTTGGCGACATCACGCCAGCTGCATGCACAAAGCAGAGTTTGTTCCCTTCAATATCCCGGCAATAAGCACCGTAGTAATCCGAGGCATACTGCGGCCTCAACCCAGGTGCGCCCTCATCTTGAGCACCCATCGCCAAGGCTGTACGCCATGCCGCCTGCACCTGATCCTGCGAAGCGGCGGCAAAACTTATTTGCACGCCGTTTCCCCATGTCGCCGGCAGTCCGTTGAACGGCAGTTGCACGTAGAACTGAGGCCACTCCCTGTCCGGCCTTTGCCATCCAGCACCCTGCGGGCCGCCATCGTGGTTGTCGGGCATGCGGACAAGCCCCAGGGTGGCAAGTACGGCATCGTAGAACCTGATCATGGCCGGCAGGTCGCGAGCACCTAGCTGAATGTGGCTGAACATCTACGCTCCATAAGATCCGTTGATCGACAGCAGTAACACACAGCTCATCTGAGAAAGGCAATGCCATCGCTCACCCAGTCAGATGTCACGCCCAGGGTAGCTGGGTTCAGAAAGCTTAAGGCTCACTGGCGATGAGGGGTTAGGCCCAGCAGCGCCTAGATGACCCTCACTCGGCAAAAGCCGCAACAATCGCATCCACTACAACCCTCACCCGTGCCGTGTGTGCCAGGTCCCGATGCAACACGAGCCAGGCTTCATAGGGCGTGGCCCGCTGTCGATCAGGCCAGACGCGCACCAAACTGGCATCGCGCTGGGCCATGTATTCCGGCAGCTCACCCAGGGCCAGCCCGGCGCGCACGAAGGTCGCCAACATGAGGCTCGAGTCCAGCTCCGCGACTACCCGGCCGCCGGACCTGGGCTCTCCCGCCAGTGTATCGTCCTGCCGGGCGGTTACACCTTGTTGGTAAAAGGCGATGTCATTGCCTACCAAGGCGCTGCCAGGTTCTGGCTTTCCACGCAGGTCAAGGTACCGCTGTGCCGCATACAGCCCCACAGGCCAGTGAGCCAGCCGGCGCACGATCAGGTCAGGTTGCTCCGGCCGTACGGTGCGCACGGCCACGTCGGCCTCCCTGCGCCCCAAGTCCAGTAGACGAGTGGTGGTGGTCAGAATTACCCGCACCTGCGGATGAGTGACCCGCAGTTGCTCGATCGCAGGTATGACGAAATCCACGGCCAGCGCATCGGTGGTGGTGAGGCGCACCTCACCCGATGGATGAGGATCGTTGCCCTCACCCTGGCGCTCGAAGGAGACGGCCATCCGCTCCATCTCTTCAGCCTTCTGTACGAGCTGTTGCCCGGTGGTAGTCAACGCCAGGCCACCGGTGCTGCGAAGAAACAATCGGCTGCCCAGCGTCTGCTCAAGCCCCGCCAGACGCCGACCGACTGTGGTCTGGTCGATGCCCAACGCCGTGGCTGCGGCCCGCAGGGTGCCGGCACGGTGCACCGCGAGGAAAATACGTACGTCATCCCAATTCATCGTTGCACGCTTCCTGAAGATGCAAATATGCAGCCCTGGACTGCGATTACGTGCATTTTCGCATTGATACACGCTGCATAACATAGCGGGCTTGAATCACCGTCCGAATCACGCAGCCGGCTTAAGCCGGGTATCAGGAGCACCATGCCTCGCTTATCTTTCATCCTGACAGTCTCCATGCTGAGCGCCTTCGGCCTCGTCGCCTCGGATATCTACCTACCCGCGATGCCGGGCATGGCCACTGAATTTGGCGTTGCCAGTTGGCAAATGCCGCAAACCGTCTCGTTCTATTTGCTGGCACTGGCTTTTGCGCAGTTGGTTTATGGCCCACTGTCTGACCGACGTGGACGCAAGCCCGTGCTGCTGGCCGGTGGCGTTCTCTATCTGCTGGGCTCCATGGGCTGCGCGCTGTCCAGCAGCTACATGGGCTTTATAGCGTGGCGTATGGTAGAAGCGCTGGGAGCGGCGGCGGGGCTGGTGATTGGTCGCGCGTTGATTGCCGATACCTGCGACAAGCGCACTTCGGCGAAAGTCTACGCCGTGGTTTACCCCCTTGTGTCACTGTCGCCGGCCTTGGCCCCTGCAATCGGCGGGCACTTGGCCGTGGCGTTCGGCTGGCGAGCCGACTTTCTGTTCGTTGCCGCATTCGGGGCGCTAGCACTGCTTCTGGCACTGTTTGTATTGCCTGAAACGCTACCGGTCGCGACGCGTACCAGGACGGGACCCTTCGCCGGCTTCGGCCGCGTACTGGGTGACCGCAACTTTTGCCGCTACACAGTAGTGGTGTGTTCAATCTACTGCGCCTGGTTCGTTTATTTGACGCAGTCGCCATTTCTTTTCGTACAAGCAGGCTTGAGCGAGGCGCAAAGCGGGTGGCTGTACGTGCCGCTTACTTTGGGCATCATCGGAGCTAACCGGTTGACCCGGCGGTTGCTTGACCGCTTGCCTTACGACCGTATTGTCGCGATAGGCATTACCTGCTTCGTAGTGGGCGCCATGGGGTTCCTTCTGGCTTATACCATGGGGTGGCGCAGCGTGACGGCCGTGGTGCTGCCGATGTGCCTGGTCAGCCTGGCCAACGGCTCGTCGTTGTCGCTGGCGATTTCGGGGGCTATCGCCAGCGAACATGGGCATGCGGCCACTGCATCGGGGATGGTGGGGTTTTGCCAGATTGGCAGCGCAGCCGTTGTGGCAATGGGTGTGAGTGCGGTATCAGGCACAGGGTTTGGTGTACTCGCCGGGGCGGTGGCGGTGTTGAGCTGTGTGGCATTGTCTGCGTGCAACCCTTTGGCCTATCGCAAGCAACCGGCGCAGCGAGGGTAGCGCGCTCGGGTTGGCCTGCACGCTTAATGCTGGCTCAGCGCTTCGCCCAGTTGCGCGTCGTCAAGCAAGGCCTTGGCCATCGCGCAGAGGTAGTGGGAAGCCCAGATCAAGTGCTGCTTGTCTTCCATCAAGCCGTCAAGGGTCATGTCCCGAGCGTAACCCATTAGCTCCGAGGCCTGCTCGCGGGCCATCTCACAGGGTATACCGGGCTCGATACGGAAGAGAGGGCTTGTTTGGTCGGTGCCCTGATAGAAGGTGGTTTGGCCAACGGTAAACGTGGTTTCTTCTCCGGACATCTTCGTTCTCCTCAAAAGGGTGCAGTGCTTGCACGAGCCACATCGCTGGCGAACCAACACCCAGCGGGGTGAACGGACGGTTCGCCATGCGAGCGCACTTTTCAACAGTTACGGGTCAATGGCAGATTGGATGCTTCGGTCGCATCTGGACATGCGTTACCGCTGACTCGAGCAGAGCCTTCAGCGTCTCGAGTTCATGCAGAGAGGTCAGCATCAGCACCGAAGCGGGCGACCTGAAACCCAGTGACATGGCCTGTTGCACCACGGCGGCCGCGCACGTGGCGTATTCGGTGGCCTGGACCAAAATGTCTTCAAGGGAGCCACTGTGAAGAGGGGGATCGGGGACGATCTTGAGCATGGTTCAACTCCAACGTGGAAGGAGGAACTACCACATTCAGGCCGTCAAGCAATGAGGGTGGTAGCTGTACGCGGGTTGACGGACCGAGACGTTGGCACTCGGCGCACCACAGGGTGCCCGCACGTACAGCCACCATAAAGTGTGCACATGAGGCAGCGTTCTCGGTCCGTCAAAACCGGTCGCTGAATTGGCAGCGACCCGGCGAGACTAGAATCCACACCGTTCATGTGCAACAACAAATGGGCGCAGGGAGTATCTTTGGGAAATGGCCTACAGGGAAGGGCTTAAATCTGATTTTTTCGCAATGCGATTGCTGCACTGTCACCCCTTGGCGTCTTCGATGATTGAACACACGGACCTAGCTCATCCACCTTTGGCCAATACCTTGGTACGTTCGCCTATGGGCAACATGGATATCGAACCCACGCGTCAGTACCTGAAATCACTCATCACGCCAGACCAGGGCCGGTCATGACTTATCGCACGTGCACGCCTTCACTCCTTATCTTTTTTTGTGCAGCCTCGCTTACTGCCTGCGTGCCGTGGAAGCGGGAGCGCGCAGCGTACGCGGATGTCTGCGAAACGAAGCATGAACTTCAGGTTGCAGGCCTGCCAGACGGCGGACCCATCCACCTCGAAACCTACCTCTATGATTACTCCGCGCGCTGGCGCGACGAACCATTCGAGCAGGTGCTGCATGTACAGTACCCAGGGGAAAAATACCCGCGACCGGAATTCTATGTACAACTGATCGCTTACAACGAGGGGCGTCAGCGGCCTGCGTCCGGTTCCGCACGCGGGGCCGCGCCGATACCCATCCTCTATGACAGCCGGCAGGCGTTCATCACCCTCAATGACGGTTCGCGATTGAATGCCAGACCCGAGCTTTATCTGGGTGGCCCGGTATATGACTATCCGACATTCGCGCCGCAGCAGGCGCGACCTTCGCCGTATGACATCAACGCAGACGAAGTGCACAGCAAAATTCCGAAGATCACCAACAACAAGCATTACGGGTCCGTTTATGTGATTTTCCCGACGGACACGTTTGACGCCGAGTCCAAGTGGACCATTCACCTGGGCAATCTGCAGGTGCAGGGTCAGGACGTCGCCATCCCACCGTTGCAACTGTGCTATCAACCGGTCAAGACGTGGATCGGGATCGAGCCGCTGATGCGCCCCTGAGTGAGCGCGGGCCGGAGGTAATGTGATCTCTCTGTTTGAGGCAGCGTTGTGCCGCTATGGGCTGGCGCCCCTGCACAACCGCAGGGGATTGATCTTGTGCGAGCGCGTGCGCAGCCCATCCAAGGCTGCCTGGCAGCCCCGGATGTAGCAGTCACTATGGCGGGCAGGGGGGTCTACCCCCGCCGCTCCTCAGAAGCGAACCGTGATCCCGGCATTGACCGAATGGAACCGGGAATCAGAGCCAAACTGCCCTTGATACGACAGCCCTACATCGGTCTGACGGTTCAGCTGCACCTTCGCCCCCACTTCAGTGAGTGCCACGTTTCGCGTCTGGGCAATCCCTTGCACCTCGAAGTTCGGTCCGCCTGCAAACGCCTGCTCATTGCGTGGGTCCAGGTCGCCGTAGGCTCGGCGCCAGCCCAGGGAGCCGAACAGTTGGGTATCGTGATTGGCCACGCGTGTGTGGGTCGAGGCCCGCATGCCGACCGTGGAGAACCAGGTGTCCTGTTTCTCGCTCGACACGTTCAGGGCCGCTGCGCCGCCCTTTTCGCGGAAACGGTCGGCGTCGTAGTTCACGTAGGACACCCCTACGAACGGCTCCAACGCCACCGCGCCCAGGCCGATGCGGTAGGCCGCTTCGCCACTGGCTTGCAGCGTGTTGGCGTCGCGCTTGCCCTTGAGATGGTCGCTGTAACCGGCAAACGCAACGTTGCGGCTGCTGTCGAGCTTGTGCCAGGTGTAGCCCACATCTGCACTCAGGCGCAGCGCGTCGATCTGGGCGCCGGTGTACAGGCCCAGGTGATAGTTGTCGCTGTGACCCTTGGCATCGCGGTCATCGGCATCGAACTTGGAGCGGCTATAACCGCCGTACACGCCGGCACGCCAATCCTGGGTGATGCTGCCGTCTGCGCCGATCAGCACACCGCCGGTGCGTTGGTGCAAGCCGCTGGCGCCGTTGTTGCCATCGAGCTTCGACCAGTTGCCGAACACTTGTGCCCATGCGCCGCCTTGCGCCTCTGGGGTGGCCGGCATCAGGTTCGATGCCCCTGTCGGCATGCGCACGGTGTTGTTGTCCAACAGACCGCGAACGCGGGTGCCGAGCACCCCAGACACGACCTGACTGTTGGCAATCAGCGCGGTGCCCGTGCTGCTGTGGTAATCACCGGACAGCTGATCGATGGCATTGCGGGCACTGGCTGCATCCAGTACCAGCAAGTTGTTGTAAAGCCGCAGGGGGTCGCCGCTTTGTTGCAATCCACTCAGGGCACCCGCCGTATTCCACTGGTTCTGTGTGAGCGCCACGGTCTGGAAGATGCCCGGGGTGCCTGTCGTTGGCGGTTGAACAGGTGGCTCGACCGGCGGCTGTACCGGGGGTTCCACGGGTGGCTCGACCGGGGGCTGCACCGGGGGCTCGACGGGCGGTTCTACAGGCGGCTGCACCGGGGGTTGGACAGGTGGCTCGACCGGCGGCTGCACGGGCGGCTGCACGGGCGGCTCGACCGGGGGCTCTACAGGTGGCTGTACCGGCGGTTCCACGGGAGGCTCCACAGGCGGCTCCACAGGTGGTTCGACAGGCGGTGTAGTGCCTTTCTGCGCAATGGTCAGGTTCAGTTCATTGGCGGTGCGCTGCAGGCTGACATTGAGAAATGCCGAGTTGGTGAACGCCTGCGCATACGCGGTACCTGCTGCTGCGCCCTCCACCACGCCGCCCTGGGCGGCCAGCAGGGTGTAGGTCTGGCCGGTCTGATAGCTTTGCGCATCGTTGAGGGTGGTCACGTCTACACGCGTACCGCGCAGGGTTGCGCTGCCGCTGACGTTAACCCGGTCGGCGCCGCCATTGCCTGCAATGTCGGCGGCGTACCTGGAGCCTTCGGCCATGTCCAGGTCGCCCTTGATGTTCAAGGTGCCGAGTGCCGCTTCACCTGGCGACAGCGTACCGCCCGAGGCTACCTGCGTGCTCCCGACCTGTCCGTTACCGGCCAGCACGCCACCTGCCAGTACTTGGGCACGGTTGCTGTAGTTGCCAGAAGCGTCGGTATGCCCGACGGTACCGTTGACCACCAAGGTGCCGTTGCCCACACTCAGCAATGACGTGCCTCGTGGGTTGGTCTGGTCTACATCGCCGTCGAGTACCAGCCGCCCGCCACGCACTACCGTGCTGCCGGAAAGGCCCGTCAGGTCGCCGCCCAAGGTGGTGTCGCCACTGAACGCGTACACACGGCCCGCGCCACTGATGCGGTTGTTCACTTGCAGGTTGCTGTCGGTATGGTTGAACGCCAGCGCACCGCTGCCGGCGCCGAAGCGAATGGCGGTTTGCGGATCGAGACGGCCCGCCGCCTGGGCAGAACCGGCGCTGATGGCATCGATGTCGGTACGCGCATCGTCCCGCACGACGGCACCACCGATGCTTAGCGTGCCACGGGCGGCGGAGTTGATGCTGGTCAGCTCGCTGATGTCGATGCCGTCGGCGCTGCTCAGCTCGGCGCCGTTGGACAGGGTCAGGATGGTGCTGGATGTCGTGGTGCCCAGCGTCATGGCGCGCGTGGCCAGACGGGTGCCTTCACCGGAGACATTGACCTGGGTGTTACGGCTGACGTTGGCCGAGCCCAGCGCCATGGAGTCGCTGGTCAATACGGCGCCGTCGCTCAGGCTCAGGTCGTTGCGGTTTCTGAAGGTGCCGGTGTTGTCCCAGCGGGTGCCAGCGCCCGACAGTTCGCTGATCGAGTTGATGGCCACGCGCTCACTGACCAGTTGCCCACCATCCTTGAGGTTGATGCGCGAGTCGTACAGGAACACGCCACCGGACGTGACGTTGACGGTGTCTACTTTCGAGCCCTGGCCGCTGACCAGCAGGTTGGCCCGCGACAGGGCGTTGCCGGCATTGCCATTGTCACTCAATTGCAGGTCCCGCACCGACACCTGCCCACCGCCAAGCACGTTGAGAGTACCTTGCCCGGCGCCACCAATCACGATGGTGTTACCCAGCACCGCGCTGGTGCGTGGCACGTTCCAGCGCGTACCAGGGCCCTGCACGATGACCGTGGCCATCGCCGTGCTGGCCGCGTCGTTGGTAGACGACCCACCGATTCGGCCGCCGAAGCTGGTGACCTGGGCGCCATTGTTGAGCGTAAGCGTGGACGGCGTGCCGTTGCTGGGGCGCAGCACCACAGCGCCGTCAATGCCTCGGTCGCTGCTGAAGGTGTCCTGACCGCTGTCGAGCACATAGTCGGCCGCGTACGCGCCGGGTGCCATGGCGAGCGTTATCGCGAAGGTGAGGGGGGATAACTTGAACAAAGGGTTCATAACGACTCCGGAGACTCCATGAGATGCCACCTGCGTGGCCACCGAGCCCGAAGGGCTTGGTGTTCCTGTATACGGCGGTTAACAGGGGGAGTATCAGGAGCGACCCAAGACGGTGAAATAGTACGAGTGTGCTAGTGGGGCGCCCACTGTGACGCACTGCACACTTCTCAGCCACAGGTGGCCGATCCGCCGCGTTCAAAGGCTGTTACGCCAGTAATGGCCTTTTGGTTATGGCCCTAGGCCCTCAGCTCGCCGGGTCTTGCCCCAGCACCTTGCTCAGCGCCACACGGGCATCTTCGAGCTGCACCAGGGAGGCATGCCGGGCGCCAAGCGCATCGCCGTTCTGGATAGCCGTCAAAATGGCTTTGTGCCGGGGGAGGGCGAGCTCATCGAAATTCGGGCGCTGGTTGGAAAAACGCACCGATTCGCGCAATGCCATCGACAGCATGTTGCACAGGTAGGCGAGCAGGTCATTGTGGGTGGCGTCGGCAATACGGGCATGAAAGTCCAGGTCTGGCTGCAGCCGCTCATCCGGGGTACGCGCTGCCTCCATTCTTTGATAAGCCTCGCCAATCGACGCTACGTCCTCTGTCGTGGCATTGGTGGCGGCCAAGGCGGCGGCAGCGGGCTCAATGACCCAGCGCACGCTGGACAGGGTATTGAAGAACTCCTGTTGCGGCGTTGCCTGCATCAGCCAGTGCAGCACATCGGGGTCGAGCATGTGCCAGTCATGGCGGGGTCTGACCAGGGTGCCGACGCGGGGGCGCGCTTCTACCAGGCCCTTGGCCGTGAGGGCGCGCATGGCCTCGCGAAACACCGGCCGACTGATCGCGTAGGTTTCGCACAGGCTTGCCTCGGACGGCAGCTTCTGCCCTGGGGCGAGTTGGCCGGACACGATCTGCAGGCCCAGGTCCTGGACCAAGGTAGCGTGCATGCTCTTGCGCGTTGAGGGCTGGCGGTAGTTCATGGGGGTTGTGCGAGGTCCTTCTGGCGGGGCTCGCATCATAGCACTGATAAATGCAGGGCTGTTTTGCAGCGCCTTGAGGGCGGACAGAGGTGGTCCCTGCGGGCCTCGGCGCTCTAGCGGGCGCGGGAGCTGTCGGTGCATGGACGGCTCCACGGCGTTCAAGCGGCAAGCGGCACTGTGCGCCCCCGGTTGTATCGAGCCAGTCACGGCCCCGCTTGGGGTAATTTCCCTGGACTAGTGAGAGTGCTTGGGCACCGCCGCCCCGCGGCAGCCGACGAGAAAGTCGAAGTCGCAGCCCTCATCGGCCTGCATCACATGGTCCAGATAGAGCTTGGCATACCCCCCGGTAATCAGCTGTGGCGGTGGCTGCAGATCCGCCAGGCGGCCGGCCAGCTCCTGCTCGTCGATGTCCAGGTGCAAGCGGCCTTGCTGGCAGTCCAGCTCGATCCAGTCGCCTTCGCGTACCACGGCCAGGGGCCCACCTGCGGCAGCCTCTGGCGCAACGTGCAGCACTACGGTGCCGTAGGCCGTGCCACTCATGCGCGCGTCTGAGATGCGCACCATGTCGGTTACGCCTTGGGCAAGCAGCTTGGCCGGCAGCCCCATGTTGCCCAC
Organism: Pseudomonas fulva NBRC 16637 = DSM 17717; assembly: GCF_000730565.1. Classification (GTDB taxonomy): domain Bacteria; phylum Pseudomonadota; class Gammaproteobacteria; order Pseudomonadales; family Pseudomonadaceae; genus Aquipseudomonas; species Aquipseudomonas fulva. Next base: position 332,659 of record NZ_BBIQ01000002.1, read on the forward strand.
CTCGGCCATGCCGGGATAACCCTTGGGCCCGCAATATTTCATCACCAGGATCGAGTTGGCGTCCACATCCAGGTCTGGGTCGTTGATGCGAGCCTTGTAGTCCTCGAAGTGCTCGAAGACCACGGCGCGCCCCCGATGCTGCATCAGCGCAGGCGTGGCCGCCGAAGGCTTGAGCACTGCGCCCTTGGGCGCTAGGTTGCCCCGCAGGATGCAGATACCGCCGTCGGCCACCAGGGGTTTGTCCAGCGGGCGGATGACGTGCTCATCATAAAGTGGCGCGGTGTGGCAGTTGTCCCACAGGCTTTTACCGTTTGCGGTCAGCGCAGTCGGGTTGGGCAGCAGCCCATGCTCCCCCAGGCGACGGATCACGGCCGGCAGACCGCCGGCGTAATAGAACTCCTCCATCAGGAAACGCCCCGAAGGTTGCAGGTCGACCAGCGTCGGCGTACCCCGTCCCACCCGCGTCCAGTCCTCCAACTGCAGGTCTACGCCAATGCGCCCGGCGATGGCCTTGAGGTGAATGACGGCGTTGGTCGAGCCACCAATGGCGGCGTTCACTCGGATGGCATTTTCGAAGGCTTCGCGGGTGAGGATTTTCGACAGCCGCAAGTCTTCGCGCACCATGTCCACGATGCGCATGCCCGACAAGTGCGCCAACACGTAACGGCGCGCGTCCACGGCAGGGATGGCGGCGTTGTGCGGCAGCGAAGTGCCCAGCGCCTCAGCCATGCAGGCCATGGTCGAAGCCGTACCCATGGTGTTGCAGGTGCCGGCTGAGCGCGACATGCCTGCCTCGGCAGAGAGAAATTCGTTCAGGTCGATGTGGCCGGCCTTATAGGCCTCGTGCATCTGCCACACGATAGTGCCGGCGCCAATATCCTTGCCTTTGTGCTTGCCGTTGAGCATCGGCCCGCCGGTCACCACGATGGCCGGAACATCACAGCTGGCCGCGCCCATCAGCAACGCAGGCGTGGTCTTGTCGCAACCGGTCAGCAGCACCACGGCATCGACCGGGTTGCCACGAATGGCTTCTTCCACATCCATGCTCGCCAGGTTGCGCGTGAGCATGGCCGTGGGGCGCAGGTTGGATTCACCGCTGGAGAACACTGGGAACTCGACCGGGAAGCCGCCTGCTTCCAACACGCCTTTCTTGACGTGCTCGGCGATCTTGCGGAAATGCGCGTTGCACGGGGTCAGCTCCGACCAGGTGTTGCAGATGCCGATGATCGGTTTGCCCTGGAACTCGTGGTCCGGAATGCCCTGGTTCTTCATCCAGCTGCGGTACATGAACCCGTTCTTGTCGGCGCTACCGAACCATTGGGCGGAGCGCAGTGAGGGCTTGCTATCGGACATGATGGACACCTTATTAGTATTACTATTTATCTTTATACCACCAAATGTATCGCCAAAAAACGCACATGTGAAGGCTTGTCGTTTTAAATAGTAATACTATAAGATCAATTTCCTAGGTCAGCGGTCTGCCAAAAAACCTCGGCCTGGTGTTGTACCCATTACAAGAACAATTGGAGACATCGCCATGATTCAGGAGCAGCGGCTCGTCCGCCTGATCACACTCAAGCTCATCCCTTTTCTGGTCCTGTTGTACCTGGTGGCCTATGTCGATCGCTCGGCGGTCGGCTTTGCCAAGCTGCACATGGGCGCCGACATTGGCCTGGGCGATGCTGCCTACGGCCTGGGCGCCGGGTTGTTCTTCATCGGCTATTTTCTGTTCGAAGTGCCCAGCAACCTGCTGCTGGACCGCTTTGGCGCACGCCGCTGGTTTGCGCGCATCTTGCTTACGTGGGGCGCCATCACCATTGGCATGGCATTCGTGACCGGGCCGAACGGCTTCTATGTGATGCGCTTTCTGCTAGGGGCAGCCGAGGCGGGGTTCTTTCCGGGGGTGCTGTACTACATCACTCAGTGGTACCCCGTGCGTCATCGCGGCAAAATTCTGGGTTTGTTCATCCTTTCCCAGCCGTTGGCGATGCTGGTCACAGGGCCGCTTTCCGGCGCATTGCTGGGTCTGGACGGCACCTATGGCCTGCACGGCTGGCAATGGCTGTTCATCTGCATCGGGACCCCTGCGGTGCTGTTGGCCTGGCCCACCCTGCGCCTGCTGCCCGATGGCCCGGCCAAGGTACGCTGGCTCAGCGACGCGCAACGCACCTGGTTGCAGGAACAGCTGGCCGATGACCTGCGTGAATACGGCCAGACCCGCCACGGCAACCCGCTGCATGCACTCAAGGACAGCCGCGTGCTGCTGTTGGCGCTGTTCTACCTGCCCATGACCCTGAGCATCTACGGGCTCGGGTTGTGGCTGCCCACCTTGATCCACCAGTTCGGCGGCAGTGACTTGGTCACCGGTTTCGTGTCGGCGGTGCCCTACCTGTTCGGCATCATTGGTTTGCTGGTCGTGCCGCGCAGCTCGGACCGCCTCAACGACCGTTACGGTCATCTTGGCCTGCTGTATGCCCTGGCCGCAGCGGGGCTGTTCCTCAGCGCTTGGTTGAGCGTGCCGGCGTTGCAACTGGCGGCACTGTGCCTGGTGGCGTTCGCCTTGTTTTCGTGCACGGCGATCTTCTGGACCCTGCCTGGGCGATTCTTCTCCGGGGCCAGCGCTGCGGCCGGCATTGCCTTGATCAACTCGATCGGCAACCTGGGCGGCTACCTGGGCCCATTTGGCATCGGCGCCTTGAAAGAACACACAGGTCACCTGTCGTCCGGGCTGTATTTCCTGGCCCTGGTCACCCTGTTTGGGGTGCTGCTTACCGGGGTTGTCTACACCCGGCTGGAGCGCCGACAGCGTGATGCGGCCGCTCAAGTGGCCGGCGCCTCCCGATAATTTTTCGCAACCGACAAGCGAGTACGACCATGCGATTGATCCAATTTGAAACCGCCACCGGCCAGCGCCATGTCGGCGTGGTGGAAGGTGAGTACGTGTTGCGCGTATGTGGCACCGACACCACCCGCGAGCTGGCCCAGCAGGCCATTGCCGCTGGCCGGACCCTGGCCGACCACGTGCAGGTATTGAGCCTGGGTGAGCGTCACGATTACCGGGCGCTGTTGGCCGAGGGCCGGGTGCTGCCGCCGCTGGATCACCCCGATCCTGCCCATTGCCTGGTGACCGGCACTGGCCTGACCCACTTGGGTAGCGCCGCCACGCGCGACAAGATGCATCAGCAGCAGGCCCAGGACGCCGTGACCGACAGCATGCGCATGTTCCAATGGGGCATGGAAGGCGGCCGGCCACCTGCAGGGCAGGTGGGCGCACAGCCGGAATGGTTCTACAAGGGCGACGGTGCCATCGTCGTGCGCCCGGGGGCAGACCTGCCGCTGCCGGCGTTCGCCGAGGATGCCGGAGAGGAGCCTGAGTTGGTCGGCCTGTACCTGATCGGCCCTGATGGCACGCCCTATCGCCTAGGCTACGCGCTGGGCAACGAGTTCTCCGACCATGTGATGGAGCGGCGTAACTACCTTTATCTGGCCCACTCGAAGCTGCGCGCCTGCAGTTTCGGACCGGAGCTACGGCTGGGTGCGCTGCCGGCGGACCTCGAAGGGACCAGCCGCATCCTGCGTGATGGCCAACCGGTATGGAGCAAGCCCTTTCTGTCGGGTGAGCAGAACATGTGCCACAGCTTCGAGAACCTGGAGTTCCATCACTTCAAATACGACCAGTTCCTGCGACCTGGCGATATTCATGTGCACTACTTCGGCACTGCGACGCTGTCGTTCGCCGACGGCATCCAGGCTCAGCCCGGCGATACCTTCGAAATCAGCCTGCCGGCCTTCGGCGAGCCGCTGCGCAACGCCATTGCGCCAGCAGCCAAGCAGGTGCGGCCAGGGAGGGTGAAAAGCCTGTAAGCCCACCTCTGTCATTCAGAGTACGTGCCCCGTGGCCCAAGGAAGCGGTCACGTGCGGCCACTTCAATTTCTTAATTCAGGAGTCATCATGACTGGAAGCAATTTCATTGGCGGCCAACGCAGCGCCGCGGGCAGCGTGCGCCTGCACAGCCTCGATGCCTGCACCGGGGAGGCCCTGCCGGTCACCTTCAGCCAGGCTACCCCCGAAGAAGTGGACGCAGCAGCCCAGGCCGCCGAAGCCGCTTTCCCCGCATACAGTGCCCTGGCGCCCGAGCGCCGCGCGCAGTTTCTCGACGCTATTGCCGATCAGCTCGATGCATTGGACGACACCTTCGTCGCCACCGTATGCCGAGAAACCGCCTTGCCAGCAGGGCGTATCCAAGGCGAGCGTGCCCGCACCAGCAACCAGATGCGCCAATTCGCCAAGGTGCTGCGGCGCGGCGACTTTCTTGGCGCCCGCATCGATCGCGCACAACCCCAACGCCAGCCGCTGCCACGGCCTGACCTGCGTCAGTACCGCACCGGCCTGGGTCCGGTGGCGGTATTCGGCGCCAGCAATTTTCCCTTGGCCTTTTCCACGGCCGGTGGCGACACCGCCGCTGCGCTGGCGGCAGGGTGCCCGGTGGTGGTCAAGGCGCACAGCGGGCACATGGCCACGGCCGAGTGGGTCGGCGAAGCCATCGAGCGGGCCGCTGTGGCGACCGGTATGCCCGCTGGCGTGTTCAACATGATCTACGGTGGGGGGGTAGGTGAGGCCTTGGTGCGCCATCCGATGATTCAAGCCGTAGGCTTTACTGGCTCGCTCAAAGGTGGGCGTGCCCTGTGCGACATGGCGGCTGCTCGTGCGCAGCCGATACCGGTGTTTGCCGAAATGAGCAGCATCAACCCGGTGCTGGTGCTGCCAGGTGCGCTGCAAGCGCGTGGCGCACAGATCGCCCGGGAGCTGGCCAACTCGGTGGTGATGGGGTGTGGGCAGTTTTGCACCAACCCGGGGCTGGTCATCGGTATCGCTGGCCAAGCCTTCAGCGACTTCCTGGCGCAATTAGGCGCGCACCTGGGTGACGAGCCTAGCCAGACCATGCTCAATGCCGGAACCCTGCGCAGCTATTGCGCCGGCGTCCAGCGCCTGCACCAGCACCCAGGGATACGCCACCTGGCCGGGTCCGCACAGGAAGGCAACCAAGCCCAGCCCCAGTTGTTCATGGCGCAGGCGAGCCTTTTGTTGCAGGGCGATGAAGTGCTTCAGGAAGAAGTGTTCGGACCTACCACGGTCGCCATCGAAGTGGCTGACGAAGCCGAACTGCGCCGGGCCCTCGAAGCGCTGCAGGGGCAACTGACGGCCACGTTGGTCGCTGAGGCTGAAGATATCCAGCGCTTCGCCGCGCTGGTACCGGTGTTGCAGCGCAAGGCCGGGCGCCTGCTGGTCAATGGCTACCCGACTGGCGTCGAAGTGTGCGAGGCGATGGTGCACGGCGGGCCTTACCCCGCTACATCCGATGCGCGCGGTACTTCCGTAGGCACCCTGGCTATCGACCGCTTCCTGCGGCCCGTCTGCTTTCAAGACTATCCGGAGGCGCTGCTGCCCGACGCCCTCAAGGACGCCAACCCGCTGGGCCTGCTGCGCCTGATCGACGGGCAGCATAGCCGCGAGGCGCTTGCATGAAGGCTTGACGGTACTGGTACCTGAGTGTGTGCCGTCTGGTGAGGGTCAGGCGGCGCTTGCTTGATGAACCCCATTCAGTCAGTCCACCGCCACAGCGGCTCGTCCAGCAGGCCCACGTCTTTGAGTTGCGTCTTGCCTTGCACCTTGTCCAGGGCTAGCAGGTTGCAATCCTCACATTGGCTGAGGGCTTCGATCAATGGCGCGCTGTGCGACACGACCCACACCTGGCTGTGCTCGGACGCGCGAATGATCAGCCGGGCCAAGGCCGGCAGCAAGGCTACATGCAGACTGGTCTCCGGCTCATTGAGCACCATCAGGGCCGGTGGCCTGGGCGTCAGCAGGGCGGTCATCAGCAGAAGATAGCGTAAGGTCCCATCCGAAAGTTCTGCGCAGGTCAATGGCCTGAGCAATCCATGCTGGAGCAGCCGTACGCAGAATAGCCCGCCAGGGGGAGCATCGATGTCCAGGCGGCTGCCGGGGAACGCGTCCTCCAGCGCGGCATTGAGGCCTTCCACGTCACCGATTTCAATGATGGTCTGCAAGGCGGGGGCAAGGTTACGCCCGTCATGATGCAGCACTGGCGAGCGGGTGCCCAATTGGGGCTGGCGGCAGGGTGCATCCCGATCGATCCGAAAGTGATCGTAAAAACGCCAACTGTTGATGAAGGCGCGCAACTGCCCGATTTCCGGTGCCTGCCGTGGGCGGCCCACCACACTGAAGAAGCTTTCGCTACTGTCGGCATGCTGATCAAGTATTGTCCAGGCGTTACCTTCACGAGCCTTCACCAACGCATTCTTGCGCTCGACCAGCGCCGAGGCAGGTCGGTAAGCCCCACCTGCCCAGATGGTCTCACTTTTGATTTCCGGATCGAGGATGAAGGCTGAGGGGTAAGCCAGGGGGATGGGCAACCCCAAGGAGATGGCGAATCCGTAATCCTCGGTGGCAAAGCCCAGCCGCAGGCGACGGGCATCGCGCGGGTGCTGCCCCTGGATCGGCACTTCACCGCGCATCATGCGTGCACTCGGTTCCGGGCCCGCCCACCAGGTCGAGTCCAGCCCACCTTCGCGGGCGAGTGCCTGGATGACCCCGCCCTGTGCCGTTTCGGCCAGCAGGCGCAGCGCTTTGTACAGATTCGACTTGCCGCTGCCGTTGGCTCCGGTTACCACGTTGAGCTGGCCCAGTGGCAGGACAAGGTGATTGATGGAGCGATAATTGCTGATGGCCAGGGTAGTGAGCATGGCGTTCTTCCCATCGACGATGGTGCAAGTTTGGCCTCAATCAAGCACCGAGGCCAACCCTTGCCCATGTCGACCAGCCGACGCGGGCCAATCGCTGACGGCGATGGCTAGATCCACAGATCATTAGGCGCCGTGCGCTCACCGCCCTCATGGCCAGTGTTGAGGACGCCACATGGCTCGATCATCAGCAGCTTGGCCTCGCCCTCGGCCGCTGTTCGATGCTGTACACCCCGCGGCACCACGAACAACTCGCCGGGCGCTACATGGACGCTGCGTTGCGGCAGGTCGATGCGCAGCGTCCCTTCGAGTACCAGAAAGGCTTCATCGGTTTCCGGGTGCGCATGCCAGATGAATTCCCCTTCGATGCGTACAACCTTGAACTGGTAGTCGTTCATCTGTGCAACAACCCTGGGGCTCCATTGGCTGTCGATCATCGACGCTTTCTGGTTCAGGTTTATCGGATGGGGCTGAGTGTGTTGACTGGATTCGTACATGGTGGTTACTCCTGGTTGGAGCACGCAGCCTATTGCAGCTCAGTGTCTGCATGCTTGTACGATCCTGCACGTTGCTGCCCTGGCCGCAGGCGTTCGAGCCAGCGTAGCGGCGACACCCCATAACTGCGGGTGAAGTGTCGGGTCATGTGGCTCTGATCGTGAAAGCCTGCCGCCAAGGCAGCGTCGACCAGGGTGAAGCCATCGAGCAACAACCGACGCACATTGTCCAGTCGCCTCAGGGTGACGAAGCGATAAGGGCTGGTGCCGTACAGGGCCCGAAAGTCCCGAGACAGGCTCCATTGCTCACGGCCGCTGGCGTGCTCGAGCATCTCCAGGGTGATGCCCAGGTGCAGGTGCTCCAGAATGAACGCCTTGGCGCGTTCGGCGGACCGGTAATCCAGGCGCTTGCGCCCGCGTGGCTTGCCCGCGACAGCGCGCAGCGCCATGGCCAGGTCATAGATGGCGTCTTGCTCTTCCAGCTGCTCGAGGGAATGGTCCACAGCCTGCACAAACGGTTCGCTAGCATGGAACAGGCGCGGGTCACTGGAAAGCCCGCCAGGCACGAACGGTAGCGGCTGCCCGCCCAGTGCGGCCTGAATCAGCGCAGGGTCGATGTAGGCCATGCGGTAGCGAAAACCTGCCTCGGTGCCGGCCATGCCGTCGTGCAATTCATCGGGGTGCAACACCAGCGTGTTGCCCGCAATGCCGTGGCACAACGAGCCTTTGTAATGAAAGCTCTGTACCCCGGCCAAGGTACGGCCGACGGAGTAGGTGTCATGCCGATGAGGATCATAGCCATGACTACCGAACCACGCTTCGATCCGCTCGACAGCCCCATGTTGCTGGCTGCGGATGACCCAGTCCGAAACCGGGGGCATGTTGGACGAACGTTTCATGGCACAGGCCCCGGCGGTTCACGGAAAGGAAAGACAACGCGCTATCATAAGCCCCAATCCACCTCACCAGAACCCACCATGAACCGTCAGAAGAAAATCAAGCAACTGCTCAAGGCACACGCCAAGAAGGCCAGCGCCAAGCTGGCACCGCGCAGTACCAAGCCCAAGTACATCAGCAAGGCCGATCGCGAGAAGCTGGCGCTGCAAGCGGCCGCGGATGCCGCAGCGCAGCGCGATTCGCAGGCCTGAACCTCAGGCGTCTGACAGGGTTTCTTCCTGCTTGTAGATCCTGAAGCCGCGCGCCTGGTAATTGCCCAGCGCGGCAGGGTGATCCAGGGTGCAGGTATGCACCCATACACGCTGCGTGCCGGGCCAAGCCCAGGCGCTACGCACCGCCTGGCTCAACAGCGGACCGCCAAAGCCTGCGCCCAGAAATTGCGGGGCCAAGCCGAAGTAGCGGATCTCGGCGTTGCTCCCGTCAGGGCGATACAGTTCGTAATAACCGGCAATGGCGCCCCGGTGATAAGCCACCCAGGTGCGGTGAGCTTCCTGCTCGACCTGCGCCTGCCACTGCGCCTCGCTCCAGGCGTCCAGGTCGCCCCACGACCAGGGCGTGCCGACCAACGTGTACAGAAAGCGGTTGAAGGCAGGTTGTGGCACCTCGCATTCGACGATATGCAAATCCGGGCGCTGGGGCTTTTCCACCAGTTCGTCTGGCGAGGTCATTTCAAGGTAGTACGTGGTGCAGGGTGTTTGCATCGTTCATCTCGCGTCATCCACTGAACAACTTGCCAGCATGCCTGTGGCTTAGCGCCTTTGCCACCTGCGGATGGGATCACGACAGGCGTGCTGGGTTGGCAAGCGGTCGACTGTCGTTGTTGCAAACGCTGGTTTGGCGCAGAACGCCGTCAAAAGCTTCCGATTGAACGTTTCAGCGCGCAGGTACGTCGGTATTTATAGTCTTTTGCTTTGGAGGTTTGCATGAAATATCGCGCACTCGGCAACACCGGTCTGTTGGTTTCGGAGCTGGTCATTGGCACGGTGCCTTTCGGCGGACGAGGCTCGTTCGAGAAAACCGGCAGCGTCGATGTGGACCTGGCCAAGCGCATGTTCGCGGCCGCGTTCGACGCCGGGGTCAACCTGGTGGACACCGCCGACCTGTATTCACATGGGCTGGCCGAGGAAATCGTCGGCAAGGCCTTGGGCGAGCGTCGCCAGTCGATCATCCTGGCCAGCAAGGCGCGCAGCCCGATGAGCGACAACCCCAACGACAGCGGCGCTTCGCGCTACCACCTGATTCGCGCATGCGAGGCCAGCTTGAAGCGCCTGGGGACCGACCATATCGACTTGTATCAGATCCACAATTGGGACGGCGTGACGCCAGTGGAGGAGACCCTGGCAGCACTGGATCATCTGGTGCAAAGCGGCAAGATCCGTTACTTCGGTACGTCCAACTACACTGCCTGGCAAATGATGAAAACCCTGGGCAGCGCGCAATTGAACGGCTGGCAACAGCCTGTTTCACAGCAGATCTACTACACGCCCGAATCGCGTGAGGCCGAGTACGAGTTGCTGCCGATGGCGATTGACCAAGGCTTTGCCACACTGGTCTGGGGCCCGCTGGGTGAAGGCCTGTTGACCGGCAAGGTCCGTCGTGGCCAGCAGACGCCCAAGGGCACACGTCAGGGCAATGACTGGCCGGAACCCTACGTGCACGATCGTGAGCGCGCCTACGACATCATCGAGACCTTGATCGCGGTCGGCGAACGCCACGGTTGCTCGCCGTCACGCGTCTGCCTGGCCTGGCTGAAGGATCGCCCGGGTATTACCAGCGTGATTACCGCTGGCCGCACCCTTGATCAACTGCAAGACAATCTGCAGGCGGCAGACCTTGTATTGACGCAAGAGGACCTGAAGCAGATCGAACAGGCCACACGCATCGCGCCGCAGTACCCCTACTGGCACCGCATTGCCGCTGGCATGGACCGCATCGATCCTGCTGAAGCGCCGTTCATCGAGCTGTACCGAGAGACCATGAAGTAGTCTGCGCCGCCGGATACCGGGTCGTCTTGCCTGCTTGGCGAGGCGATCTCGGTAGTTGTGTGAATTATTTCCTGTCTCACCGGTCAAGTAATGAGTCCCCAACCTAGACCGAGGTGCTCATGCACGCCTTCACTGTTCGCTACTCGCTCAATGGCAATTCGACCGACCATACTTTTGAGTTGGACCAGCCTGAGCTGGCCCTGCACGAGGCCGCCTGGCACCTGATCGTGCTGCACTTTGGCGACGGCGAGAACAGCCTGGTGATGCCTTCGGCCGACGCCACGCCCAATGAGATCCTGGCGCAGGCCGAGGTATTGGGGTTGACGGACATCGTGGTGGCCTAAGTAGCTGGCTAGTGGGCTCAAGGCGGTACTGGCTTAATCCCAGGAGGGAGCGGCCGGTCCGGCGCCCCGGCAAGACGGCTCCTACACGAGATGTGCAGGGCTTGAAAGAGCGCGCAAGGTACTCAGCACCCTAAGTCAGCTCGCAGTCATCACCTTCGCCATGACCACCGTTCGCTCGTCTCCATAGCGCACTTCACGAACGGCCGTATAACCTAGCCTGGCATAGAAACCTTGAGCAGTGAGTGAAGAAGGCACCTGCAACTGCCGGACCCCAGTGTCCCGCGCTTCTTGCTCGATGTAGGCCATCAGTTGTTCGCCAAGACCCTGGCGCTGGTAGCTCGGGTCAACGAATACACTTCTCACTACGTTCTTCTCAAGACTTGCCGTTGCGACGACCACGTCGCTCTCCAAGGCCACCCATACAACCCGCCTGTCCAGCGATTGGACCACGGCTTGGGGCGTGAAAGCGCGCGCCACGCGCGCCAATGTGGCGGCGTCATAGTCTGCTGCGTTGCTGTGGCGCAGTGCAGCCAGGATAACCCGGCTGATGCTTTCAGCGTCCAGGACGCTCGCCGCTCTGATCACCCTTGCCATCAACCTCGTCCCCCTCGATTGCGACGGACGGGCTTCAACCCGATCGAACGCCTGCGCCCGCGCTGTTCTCGAATAACTGTAGGCCTCATCCATTCTTTCGAGGTACGCGGCAATGAACAGAGATCCCATGGCACAGGACGGCGCTGACGATGACATGCCCGTTTCACCGGACCCGTCGGTGAACCCTGACAACCCGACCATACCTGATCCGGACGATGATCCGCTCATGAACGAAGAGGAGGGTGGAGACATGGAGGATTCCGAGCAGCCGCCCATGGATGTGAATACGCCCAGAGAATAACGGGCGTCGTTCAGTGTCCAGCCACGCCTCGCCGATTTGGCACGGATGCCAGCGGCAACCGCTTTGACCAGACTCACGCTATTTGAGCGCCTCAATCAGGAGAATGCATATGCCGATCGACAATAATGGTCCTGCAGCACCCTACCCAGGCCCGGCGCAGAACAGCCCGGACACAGGCGAGGGGCACGGTTCAGGCCTTGAGCAGACCCCTTCGGAACCCAAGCAAGGTGCCGGCCACGCTGGCGGCGAGCGCCCCGAGGACTGGAATCCACCCCCAGGTAATCCAGGCTCTGACCAGGACAGCCAGGTGCCACGTGATAATGGTACCGCACGCACCCATGAAGACCCTGGCGCAGGGGATGCAGCGCTCGAGGAAGACATGAAGGACGTGGAAGCGAACAACTCGGTTTCGCAAGAACACCCGTGATACAGGGTTAAATCCGAGGCGCTGGGGCTGACCACAGCGCCTTTGGACAGCGCTAGCGGCGGCGCAGCAGGCCTGCCAGCGCTACCGTCAACGCAACCGCCGTGGCCATTGCCAGCACAATGGTCGGCATGACCCCCAAAGCCCTCATCAGACCCGACAACATCAGGTAGAACGCCAGCACACCCACTGCGCCTATGGCGTTGCCGCGCACCATGGCCGCCATCCCCGCGCGCCCGTTCTGCACGTGAGCAAATACCATCAATGGCCAAGCGATGACCGGGATTGGCGCGAGCATGCCGCTGGTCTGGGGTCCAAGCCAGGCTGCCAGGTGCGTGGTGATCATCAGCAACGCCGTTGCCGAGACCATGCGCAAGGGGATTTCCCAGTAACGATGCCGTACACGTGCCAGCGTCTCAGGCCTGGGTTCACGCCCGCTGGCGACGATCAGAAGTACGATCAACGCCAGCGCTACGCCTATCGACACATACAAATGGCCCCAGTGCGTAAGCCCATAGGCGACCAAGCCGTAGAAGACGATCGCCAAGCCCGCAGCAGCCCCGAGGGCAAGCCTGCGTGTTGCATACAAGTAGAAGGCGTAGGTAGCGAGCACGGCTGCCAGGCCGCCCAGTGCTCCGGGCACGGCGTTCAGGGCAAAGTCTGTCCCTTGCTCCAGGCTCAGGAAGGTCATCACCAGCCCCGACGTGATGGGCATGCCCGCCAGTAATCCCCCTAGCAGCCCACCCCAGCGCCTGGAAGCGAGAGAGATGGCCCACATCAGCAAAGGGGTAATGGCAAGTTTCAGGTAGAACAAGGTCATCGCGGCGCGTTCCGGCTCTCAAGACAGTGCCGACTTTACCCTGTTGAATGCCGGGATGCCCGCCACTGATGCCTACCAGGGGATGTTGCGACCGTCCCAGCCCCAGAAGCTGCCCGTCACGTTCGGTCCGAGACGCCCGATCAGCTCCACGATGCACTGCGCGGCAAACGTCGTCTCGAACAGTTTGCCCTCAGGCACGTTGCCTTGGAACGGCCTTGACAGTTCCGTGTCCGTTGTACCCGGGTGCAAGGCCAGAACGGTCGCGTTAGGGTTCAGGCGCTTGAGTTCGATACTGGCTGTGTGTAGCAACTGATTCAGCGCCGCCTTGCTGGCCCGGTAGCTGTACCAACCCCCCAGACGGTTATCGCTGATCGAGCCCACGCGGGCGGACAGTGCAGCGAAGGTTGCAGGTTGCTTGCGCAGCAAAGGCAGCAGGTGTTTCAGCAACAAAACCGGGGCGAAGGCATTGGTGGTGAAGTTTGCGTGCAGGCTGGCAAGGTCCAATTGAGCCAGTGACTTTTCGGCCTTGGCGTTTTCCTGATGCAGGATCCCCAAGGTACTGATGACAAGGTGCAAGTGCACACATCGCTCGCCTGCTTGCGCGGCCATGGCGCCCAGGCTGGCCTCCTCGCGCGCGTCGCAGTCCACCAGTAGTACACGATTGGGGTGAGCGTCGGCCAGCGCCCTCAATGCCTGGTTCTGCGTGGCGCGGCGCGACACCGCTATCAGCTGATCGACGTCTTCGCGGGTCGCCAGCGCGTTGCACAGCGCGAGCCCGATTCCACGGCTGGCCCCGCAGACCAGCACGCAGGCGTTCTCGTCCAACCCTGGTATGAGACTCATGACAGGCACTCTCTGGCCATCGTTTCGGTCAAGGGTAGACCGCCTCAGTCATCCGGATTTCCATCGACATGAGGTTCAGTCGTCGGTATCCGGTTCGCCACCCCAAAGGGCACATGCACCATCGGCAAATCGCCCGCAGGCGAGTGCAGGTGGCTGCGCTGGTCATCGAAGAAGACATGGGGCTTGAGAATCGACAAGACGCGGGGTTTCTCCATGCCGCCCAGGAAGAAACACTCGTCGGGCGATACGCCCCAATCTTTAAGGGTCGTCACCACCCGCTCATGGGAAGGTGCATTGCGTGCCGTGACAATGGCGATGCGCAGGATGCGCTTGTAGTGCGGGTCATCTTCGAGCTTGCGGTCTTCGAGCGTGCGAATCAGCGACAGTTTGCGATACAGGTCGGCCAAGGGCCCAGGCGTATGGGGCACGCGCTGATGGGCCTGCTCGTGGGCCTGGAATTCATCCAGGCTGTTGCCACGCTTGTAGACGTTTTCGGCTTCGTCGTCGGCGATCACGCCATCGAAGTCGAACGCCACGCGCAGCTCGGTATCGATTTCGTCATCGTAGATACGGGTCGGCAGAACACGACCTGCGGGGTAATTGGCGTCGATGGCTTTCTGTACGTCCTCTTCGTTGGCGCTCAGAAACAGCGATGCGTTGAACGCTGGTATGTACTCATACGGTGAACGGCCCGACATGAACGCGGCGCGGGTGATGTCCAGGCCGTAGTGGTTGATCGAGCGAAATACCCGCAGGCCCGTTTCCGGCGAATTGCGCGATAGCAACACCACCTCGACGGGCAACTGCTCGGGGAACGCCTGGTTGATACGCAGAAAACGACGGATAAACGGAAACGCCACGCCTTTGGGGAAGGGCTCATCCAGGTTCTGTTCCTGATGCCATCGGTACGCTTCGACACCCTCCTGGGTGTAGATGTCGTCCGAAACGGTAAGGTCGAACAGCGCACTGGAGGCAACGCCAATCACCAGTTTCTGTTCGATGGGGTAAGGCATGGGAAACTCCCTACGGCCCCGGCAGAGGCGCAAAGTCAGAGGGGGATGTAGTCGTTACGCGAAACGACCGGTTTGTGCGGCCCTTCGACCAAGTGCACGTACAGCCCGTCCACGCAGTCGATGGCCAGACAGTCGTCCACGCTCAGCACCGCATCGGTGTGCGGCTTGAGCCAGCCGGCCTGCATGTGTTGCTTGCCAAATGCCTTGGCATCGGCCTTGTTGCGGGCGCTGACCAGCACATAGCGGTGCGCTTCGCCGAACACACCGCGTTCGTAGCCGCCCAGGTTGATGAAGTACAGGCGCAGCGCACCGCGTTTTGCAGGGTAGGGGTGCAACTCCACTCGCATGCCATCCACGCCGTCCACTTCCAGCCAGGCATCGATGTGCAGCCCCTGCTGGCTGCCGAACCATGCGTCGCGCAGTTGCGCATAGGCCTGTTGCAGGCTGGGTGCCTGGGCGAACACCATGTCGTGGACCTCGATCTTGGCCCCTGCATGGCGTCCCCCCAGCATGACGATATAAAGCATGAGGTTTCCTTGTTGAATCGATCATCGCATGGCGTCATTTTGCAGCATCCGCACGCCGCTTCAAGCGCAGTGCTTGGCGCCTGGGCACAAGAAGGCTAGTGTGGGCGAACCTTTGACTGCGAGATAGCAAGATGCGCACTCCTTTTCTGTTCCTGGCGATGCTCTGTGCACCCCTGGTGCAAGCCGCCGAGCACTGGACGTTGAATGACCAGTTCGACCAGGCGTTCACGTTGGACGACAAGACCCGCGTGGTCATGGTTGCGCGCAGCATGGCCACTGCACGGTTGGTCAACAATGCGGTCGAGCATACGCCAGAGGGCTATCTTGAAGCGCGGGGCGTGGTGTTCGTCGCGGACATCGAGAAGATGCCCAGCATGGTGGCAGCGGTGATGGTGCCTGCCATGCGGTCGGCCAATTACCGGATTTTGCTGGATCGGGACGGCGAGGTGGCCAAGGGCTATGGCGGGGACCGCGAATCGGTGCAATGGCTGGAGGTTCAGGACGGCAAAGTGGTGACAGAGCAGCGGTACAGTGATTTACCCAGTTTGAGGCAGGCACTGGTTAAGATGGCTGGGCGGGTTGCAGGGGGTTGATGCAGTGGCGTGACCGTTGAAGCGCAACGCGCAAGCGCCTGGGTTTGGAGCAAGGACACGCTTCTTGCCGCACCAGGACACCACCGCATCACGCTCAGCCATCAGCGGTGGATGCGACGGGCCGAGCAACCCAGGAGCCAGGCTTCGCAACTTGAAGGTGTGTGGCCGCTTTGCGGCTTTGGCGATGTGAGCTGCGAAACTGAAATCCTGGGGCCGCCATGCGGCCCATCGCGGCCGGCCCGGCGCCCCGGCAAGTCCGCTTCCACACTGGAACTGAGTGGCCTTCGAGGGATGTGCAACGATTCAACATGCGGCATAGCTGGATGTTGCTACTGCTGCTTCCAATCAGAGAAGACTGAAGCAAACACCAGACGTCCTCAACCCGCCACCATGGCAAACCCCACGCCGAACCGGTTCCACGCATTGATCGTCGCGATAGCCAGCGTCAGATTCACCACCTCCGCTGGCTCGAAGTGTTCCAGCAGCGCCTCATATTCCCCCTGTGGGGCACCACAATCGGCCAGCCGTGTCAGGCTTTCGACCCACGCCAACGCCGCTCGCTCACGCTCCGTGAAGTAAGTCGTCTCTCGCCACACACACAACGTCTGCAGGCGGGCCTCGCGCTCCCCGGCTTTGCGCGCGTCGTTGGCGTGCAGGTTGACGCAGTACGCGCAGCCATTGATCTGCGATGCGCGCAAGCGCACCAGTTCAAGCAGATCATGCTCAAGGCCTGTGCGGGTCAACGCCTGCTCCAGGGCTGCCATAGCCTTGTAGGCGTCAGGGGCTTGTTTCGACCAGTCGATGCGGTGTTGCATGGCGCTCTCCAGAAACGCATTAGGGTGGCGCCACAATACCCTCGGCCGCCGATACGTCCGATAGCCAATCCGCTGATCTTCGGGGAGGCCAATCCCGCCATTCGCATCCCCACTGACAGGCATCCAATCTCTTCATTTCTGTCACTGCCGCCGACTCAGGATAATGACCCGTCCCATCCAAGGAGATTGAGCCATGCCCGACGTCCGTTTCATGCGCGAAGCCCTCGAACTGGCACGCGCCAACATCGCAGCCGGAGGACGGCCGTTCGGTGCCGTGCTGGTGTATGAGGGCCAAGTCGTTGCGCGCGGTGTCAATGAAATCCACCGCTCACAAGACCCGACTACCCATGCCGAGATGCAAGTCATCCGCCAGGCCAGCCAGGCGCTGGGGCGCGCTCGCCTGGATGGCGCAGAGGTGTATGCCAGCGGCCACCCATGCCCCATGTGCCTGGCGGCCATGCACCTGTGCGGTATCAGCCAGGCCTGGTTCGCGTATGACAACGAGGAAGGCCAGCCTTACGGGCTGTCCACCGCTGACGTGTACGCGCAGATGACCCGTGCGCCTCAGCAGCAGTCATTGCCGCTACGCGCCCTCAAGCCCGACGGCGAAAATGGGCTGTACGCTCAGTGGCAACAGGCCAATGCCCAATGACAGCAGTCTGGAGAGCGATGCTGGTCGTGCTGCTGGCGTTGAATCTGCGACCGATTCTGACCAGCATCGGCCCCTTGCTCGATCCAATGCGCATCAGTACCGGCCTGGGTTATCAGCAAGCGGCATTGCTGACGGCGCTGCCGGTGTTGTGCATGGGAGCGGTGCCATTATTGCACCCTTGGTCACGCCGATGGTTGAGCGAACAGGCCGGCATGCTCGGTGGTCTGGCGGCCATCGCGCTGGCGTGTCTCTGGCGGTTGCAACTCGAAAGTGCCTGGGCACTGCTTGCCAGCGCAGTGCTCGCCGGCCTGGGCGTGGCGGTGGTGCAGGGCATGATGCCGGGCCTGGTCAATCGCTGGTTTCCAGGGCGGCTTGCTGGCGCAATGGGCCTGTACTCGGCTGCTTTGATGAGCGGCGGCGGGCTGGCTGCTGTGCTGGGCCCGCACCTGGCCGAGTATGCCGGGCAATGGCAGGTGGGACTGGGGGTCTGGGCCGCGCCGGCGCTGGTTGCCATGCTGGCATGGCTCATCTTGCGGCCACGCAACGCACAAGCCCCTGTCTTCAAAACAGTCAGCGGACACTGGTTTGGCCACCGACGGGCCTGGTTACTGGCGGTGTATTTCGGCCTCATCAACGGAGGCTACACCAGCATGGTCGCTTGGTTTCCAGCGTTTTACCTGGAGCAGGGTGGCAGCGCACAGGGCGGCGCCGACCTGGTGGGGCTGATGACCCTGTTCCAAGTACTGGGCGCATTGGGCCTGCCGCTGCTGCTCAGGCGCTGGGTAGATCGGCGTCCAGGCCTTGCGCTGGCGCTGTCGATCCAACTGGTGGGGTTCATGGGGTTGCTGATGGCGCCCACCGCAGCACCCGGGCTTTGGGTAGCGTTGATCGGGTTCGGGCTGGGCGCCTGTTTCAGCCAAAGCCTGACCCTGACCCTCGAACATCTTCCTACGCCAGCCGAAGCCGGCGGCCTGGCGGGTTTCGTCCAGGGTATCGGCTTCATCATCACCGGCTGTGTGCCATACATTGTCGGGTGGCTGCGTGCGCTCGACGGTGATTTTCAAAGCGCTTGGATTGTGCTCATCGCCAGCGTGGTGACGATGCTGCTGGTGACGTTGGCCTTCAGCCCGCAAAGCTACGCGAAGGCCTTGGCTCGACCCGCCGCGGTCGATAGCGTCGCTGTCCTCAGCTGATTCGCCGCAGGGTATCGCGCAGCCGGTCGAGTGCCGGGTCGATGTCGAGCATTTCAATGGCACCAAAGCCCATCAACAGCCCTGGGCGCACTGGCGTTTCATTGAAAAACGGGGCAAGTGAGTAAATGCCCAGGTCGACCTTGCGGGCTTGTTCTACCAGGTCCTCCACATCGACCCCTGGTTGCGCCAAGGCGCTTAGATGAAAACCGGCCTCGGCGGGAATGACCCTGAGCCAAGGGGAAAGGTCGTCGTCCAGCCGCTGCAACAAGCGATCGCGGCGTGCGCTGTACACTTCATGGCAACGGCGGATGTGCCGGTTCAGATGCCCCTGTTCCACGAAACGGGCCAGGGCCCACTGCAGCAGGGTCGGGCTGTGCCAGTCGCTCAGTTGCTTGGCCACGCAACTGGCCTTGAGCACGGCCTCGGGCAAAACGGCATAACCCAGGCGCAGCTCCGCAAGCAAGGTCTTGGAAAACGTGCCGACGTAAGCCACAAGGCCATGGGAGTCAAGACGCTGCAGCGCGTCGGCCTTGGGCCCTTGATAGCGGAATTCACAGTCGTAGTCGTCCTCGATGATCAGTGCGCCCAATGCGGCTGCCCGGGCCAGTAGCGCTCGCCGGCGTGTTTCGCCCATCGGCATACCCAGTGGGAACTGGTGCGAAGGGGTGACATAGATCAGCTGCGTGCCCTCGGCTATCTGGTCAACGCACAACCCTTCGTCATCCACCGGCACCCCCTGCACCTGGGCGCCCAAGGCCAGGAACAACTGCCGTGCCGGCGGGTACCCCGGGTCTTCCATCGCGACCTTGCAGCCAGGCTCCACCAGCACCCTGGCGATCAAGTCCAGGGCCTGCTGTGCGCCGTTGCAGACGAGGATATCGTCAGCCGTGCAGTGCACGCCCCGGGCGTAGGCGATGTGGTGGGCGATGACCTCGCGCAGCTCCGCAAGGCCCTGGGCTGGGAAGTGCCGCTGGGGGTGATGCTGGCTCCGCCGCCCGGCGTAGTTCAGGCAACTGCGCCACAGGTCGAACGGAAATAGTGCCTTGCTCGCCACGCCGCCGATGAAGTCATAACGCACCGCCGATAGCGCTTGGCGTTGGCCTAGTACGGTGGCGCGGGATTGCCAGCGCCTGAGCGACGCATCGCCGGCAAGGGTCAAGGCGCGTGGCGGCGCGCTGCGCTTGGGTTCGAGCGTATTGATGAACGTCCCCCGGCCGACCACCGCGCTCAGCAGGTTGTCCTGGGTCAGGCGTGCATAGGCGTCCGCGACGGTCTTGCGCGACACGCCCAGTTGCTCGGCCAACAGGCGGCTGGGCGGCAACTGGCTGCCAGCGGCCAGGTGACCGCGCTCGATCCCCGCGCGCAATTGCGCGTAGAGCTGGGCAGCCAAGCCTTTGCGGCCCTCCAGGCGAATATGCAGTTCCATGGAGCATTCCAGAGCAAGAGAGCGCTCAGGATAGCGGATTGCGTACGGCAAAGGCGCTTGCTCCTGCAGTAGCAAGATCGCTTACGACCTGGCCATGCTCACCGTGATATAGCCTTTGCCCGAGAGGATGATGCGGATGCGTGTTTCGTCCGCAGGGGCGCTGCGGCAGCGCTTGATGAGCACGCCTTCCTGTGCGACGGCCTTCATGTGATGGGTGATGGCTCGGCCCCGGACGTCGAAGAACGCTTCACTGGCGAGCAGTTCGATTCGCTCGATCAGTTGTCTGGATTGCTCATCGGTGACACAGAAGAACATGACACCAGAAAGATGAGGGTCCTGGTCCGGGTTGGTCAGATCATGGGTAAGCAGTTCGCGCAGGTTGCTGCGCAGTTCGGCAAGAAGGTGCGGAGTGTCGAGCATGCGCAGCGTCCTGTGTGAGGGGCGACTGCGCCGATCATGTTTTCTGCCATGCCAAGCGACAAGTAGGACGGCTCCTAAGGTGGCCGGTGAAAAATCCCAATCACATGAATGGGCAACGCTCAAACGTGCAGTGATCGAGATGCTCACGGCAGCAGGGCCGCCTACTCCTTGTGCGTCCCGGCGTGGTCCTCTGCGTGCCTGACTGCCTCTTCGACGATCTCTACCCAGTGCCGAACCGCAGTGCGCCCTGCGCCATTCAAATGCACCTGACAGCCAATGTTGGCGGTGGCTATCTCGTCCGGTTGCCCGCGTTCCAGGGCCTCCAGCCGGTTATCGCGCAGCTGCCTGGACATCCCTGGCTGGGTCAGCGAGTAGGTGCCTGCCGAGCCACAACACAGGTGAGCATCGGTAACCGGCGTCAAGGTAAACCCGATTCGGATCAGTAGCGCTTCGACAGCCCCACCCAGTTTCAGGGCATGTTGCAGCGTGCATGGGCAATGAAACGCCAGGCGCCGCCCCGCGGGTACCGCCAGCTGCTCGATAGGCGCATCACCCAGGACTTCCACCAGGTCACGGCACAGGCTGCTGACCCGTGCCGCCTTGGCTGCGTAGGCCGGGTCAGCGGCCAAAAGGTGAGCATACTCGCGCACGAACGCGGCGCAGCCGCTCGCTGGAATCACGATCGCCTCGACGCCGGCCTCGACGGCCGGCCACCAGGCATCGATGCGCCGTCGTGCGCGCTGCAAGCCTTGCTCCTGGGCATTGAGGTGGAAATCGATGGCTCCACAGCACTCCCCGGCCGGTGCAGGGGTCACGCTGATGCCGACGCGGTCGAGCAGGCGCGCCGCCGCGGCGTTGGTCGCCGGTGACAATGCCGGTTGCACGCACCCCTCGAGCATCAGGACGCGTCGCCGGTGGCGTACGGCAGGGCGCGTCAGGTCAGCTGCCTTGCGCAGCGGAACCTTTTCCCGGGCCTGCGCCGGTAGCCACGGGCGCAGGGCTTGGCCAGCTCGGAGCAGGGCTCTGAAAACAGCGGGGCGCACCATCGTAAAGCGCAGGCCGTGACGCAACAGGCGCTGGCCCATTGGCCTTGGCACCTGCTGCTCCACGACGGCCCGGCCGATGTCCAGCAGGTCGTGATAACGCACACCCGACGGGCAAGTGCTTTCGCAGCTGCGGCACGACAGGCATCGGTCCAGGTGAGCCTGAGTGCTGGTAGTGGCGGGCTGGCCTTCGAGCACCTGCTTGATCAGGTAGATACGTCCACGCGGGCCATCGAGCTCATCGCCAAGCAGTTGGTAGGTGGGGCAGGTCGCTGTGCAGAAGCCGCAGTGTACGCACGCGCGCAAGATACGTTCTGCCTCGTCGGCGCGCTCGAGCGTGCGTGCGCTGTCACTCAAGTTGGTCTGCATAGGCTGCCCTCAAAGGTCCGGGTACAGACGGCCAGGGTTGAAAATGCGCTTGGGGTCCAGCTGGGCCTTGAGGCTACGGTGGTAGCGCATCAGCGGCTCCGACAACGGCGGATAGTGGGCCTGGCCTGGGGTAAGGCACAGCGCATGGCCGCGAGCCTGCTCGGCAATGCGGTGAATGGCGTGGGCTGGGGCATCCGTGCGCAGCCAACGCTGGGCGCCTGCCCAGTCCAGCCATTGGCGCCCTGGCAGGTCCAGTTCTCCTGTCGCGAGAGGTACCGACACACGCCACAAAGGTTCGCTGCCCTGGGTGAAGAATGCCAGGCGCTGCTCACGAAGTTGCGTCCAGAACTCGCCGTCCACGCACTCGCCGCCAAGGCGCTGGCGGGCCGACGCTACCGAACCCTCGCCACCTTCCAGGCGCACGAACAGCGCTTGGCCATCGTGGCAGGCGCCGCTCAGCGGCAGCGGTTGCGCGCCCCAGCGCGTGAGCTCGGCCAAGGCCTGGCTGCGGTCCATTCCAAGGCGCAGGCTTACGCAGTGCCGCGGCACGGGCAGGACCTTGAGCGATACCTCGGTCAACACGCCCAGACAGCCGAAACTGCCTGCCAGCAACCGTGAAAGGTCATACCCGGCTACGTTTTTCATTACCTGGCCGCCAAAGCGCAGCAAGCTGCCCTGGCCCGTGATTACTTGTGTGCCCAGCACGAAGTCGCGCACTGATCCTGCCCAGGGCCGCCGGGGCCCGGACAAGCCAGCCGCCACCATGCCGCCCAAGGTGGCACCCGGGCCCAGGTGCGGTGGCTCGCACGGTAGCATTTGTCCGTTATCCTGCAGCGCGGCCTCTATGTCGCGCAAAGGCGTACCGGCGCGAGCCGTCAGCACCAGCTCCGTGGGGTCATAACTGACGATGCCGCGATGGCCGCGTGTATCAAGTACTTGCCCGTGGACGGCATGGCCGATCACCGCCTTGCTGCCGCTGCCCTGTATGCACAAGGGCGTACCTGCATCCAGCGCTTGGCGTACCTGGTCAAGCAGCGCCTGGCTTGCATCCTGGTCCGCGTCCATCAAAACCGCTCCAGGGCAGGGAAGGGCAACTGCCCATGGTGCACGTGCAACGCACCGAATTCGGCGCAGCGGTGCAGCGTGGGAATGTTCTTGCCAGGGTTGAGCAAGCCCTGCGGGTCGAATGCAGCCTTGACCGCGTGAAACACGCGCAGCTCGTCATGAGTGAACTGGGCGCACATCTGGTTGATCTTCTCCCGGCCAACCCCATGCTCACCGGTGATGCTTCCCCCCACGGCCACGCACAGTTCAAGGATTTTTCCACCCAGGGACTCGGCCCGCTCCAGTTCGCCAGGCCGGTTGGCGTCGAACAGGATCAGCGGGTGCATATTACCGTCACCCGCATGGAACACGTTGGCCACCCGCAGCCCATGTTCGCGCGCCATTTCACTGATCCGCACCAGCACGTAAGGCAATTCACGCCGCGGAATCGTACCGTCCATACAGTAATAGTCCGGGGACAGGCGGCCTACGGCAGGGAAGGCATTCTTGCGTCCCGCCCAGAACCGTGCACGCTGTGCCTCGTTACACGCCAGCCGCACCTCGCAGGCGCCGGCCTGGGTGAACAGCGCGGCAACCCGTTCGCAGTCTTCCTGCACATCGGCCTCGACGCCGTCGAGTTCACACAAGAGGATGGCGGCTTCCTCCACTGGATACCCGGCATGGATGAAGTCCTCGGCAGCGCGAATCGCCAGGTTATCCATCATTTCCAGGCCCCCGGGGATGATGCCGGCGGCAATGATGTGGGCGACGGACCGTGCGGCGTCCTCGACCCGGTCAAAGCTGGCCAGCAGGACCCGTGCCACGGGTGGCTTGGGCAGCAGCCGTACGGTCACCTCGGTGACGATCCCCAGCATGCCTTCGGAGCCTGTGAACAGTGCCAGCAGGTCGAACCCAGGGCTGTCGAGCGCATCGCTACCCAGGGTCAACCGTTCACCTGCCACGGTAAGCACTTCCAGTTTCAGGATGTTGTGAACGGTCAGACCATACTTCAGGCAATGCACGCCGCCTGCGTTTTCAGCCACATTGCCGCCGATGGTGCAGGCAATTTGCGATGAGGGATCGGGGGCGTAGTACAGACCGTAAGGGGCGGCGGCCTGGGAAATGGACAGGTTGCGAACGCCCGGCTGGACGCGGGCGAAGCGGCCCTGGGGGCTGACTTCAAGAATACGATTGAGCCGCGCCATGACCAGCAACACGCCTTTGGCCAAGGGCATGGCACCGCCAGACAGCCCGGTTCCGGCGCCGCGAGCCACGACAGGTACGGTGAGCCGGTGGCAGATCTGCAGCACAACCTGTACCTGGTCCACGCGCTCGGGTAACACCACCAGCAACGGGACCGTGCGGTACGCCGCCAGACCGTCGCACTCATACGGCTTGAGGTCCTCATCGCGGCATAGCAATTGAAGATCGGGCAGTGCATCGCGCAGGGACTGGATCAAAAGCGCGCGGTCAACCGTTGGCAGCGCTCCGTCGACGCGTTCGTCATACAACATCGCCATCTCACTTGGATGCTTTGTTTTTATGGGGTCATGACGAGTGTAGCCCCAGTTCGGGCCCAGGGCTTGCAGGGCGGGCTACGACCGGCGTTGGCCACTACGAAAGCCAACGCCGGCGGCAGTCATTGTTGGGCGACCAGAGGGTCGTCCTGGGAGAGAATGGCGCGAGCGAGTTCTTCATCGTTGACTTGCAGGCCGGGGTGGTCCTTGCGTGCTTGCTGCAAGGCAGCTTCCACGTAGGCACCACGAATGGCACCACCGCTGGCGACGAATGCAGACAGCTCGTCACGGGCAGGAATGATGCGCTTGTCATCCTTGAACGTTGAGTACAGCGAAGCCGAGACACCGGCCGAGGTGGCAATGTCGCGGCCGTCGACGCGGGCCATGGCAGCGCCGGCAGGCAATAGAAGCAGCAGTGCGGGTACGAGGGCAAGTTGGCGCATGTCGTGTTCTCCAATAGGTGAAGCCCAGGGGATTACCACTATTGGTGAGAGGCTACGCAGGTGGGTGGAGTTCCATCACCGAAGCGTTAGCCGATGGTCTGCTCATACGGGACAGGATGGGGCTGGTCAACCGGCCTGGCAACCATCGACGCCAGGCCCGATTGACCGCACCGCCACCCGCGTGCTCTGCTCAGGGGCCCACCCTGACAGCCATCGAGGGCTGCACCATGTCTGAATACACGTTGCACTGCTTCGCCGAATCCGGGAATGCGTACAAGGCTGCGCTAATGCTCGAGCTGACCGGCCAGGACTGGCAGCCAGTGTTCGTAGATTTCTTCAACGGCCAGACCCGCGACCCGGTGTGGCGTGATGAGGTGAACGAGCAGGGTGAGGTGCCGGTGCTGATGCATGCGGGCACCTGCTTGACCCAGTCGGCGTTGATCCTCGAGTACTTGAGCGCACAGACAGGCCAGTTCGGCCCGGAGCATGAAGAAGATCGGCGTGAGATCTGGCGCTGGATGCTGTTCGACAACCACAAGTTCACCAGCTATTACGCGGCGCTGCGCTTTCTGTTGTGCCTGAAGAAGACGGGCGAAACCGAGGTGACGACGTTTCTGCGCGAGCGCGCCGCCGCAGCCTACCGCATCGTCGATGGGCACCTGGCCGGCACGCCATTCATGGTCGGCGCGCGGGCGACCATCGCCGACTTGTCGCTGGCCGGTTATGTGTTCATGCCCGAGGACACCGGTATGGACGTGCAGCAGTACACGCACATCGAAGCCTGGAAAGCCCGCCTGCAGGCGTTGCCAGGCTGGCAGCACCCCTACGATCTGATGCCCCGCGTCGCGCCCTGAACGGATGGCCGATTTCAGCCGTGGGCAGGTGGCTTGACCGCCGAGCTGCCGGCGTACTCGGGCTTGAGATGACCTTGATCGTCCAGCAGGTAAGCGTCCATGACCTCGCGGACTACCGGACCTGCGACCCGCCCACCGGCTTCGCCGTTTTCGATCATCACCGCCACGACCACGCTAGGGTGCTCGGCCGGAGCGAAACCGACGAACAAGGCGTTGTCACGGTGCCGTTCCAGGGTCTTGTTGCGGTTGTAGCGTTCCCCTTGCTTGATGGCCACGACCTGGGCCGTGCCGCTCTTGCCGGCAATGCGGTATTGCGCGCCGGCAGCGGCAGCACGCGCGATGCCGCGCGGGTCGTGCATGACCATTTGCATACCTTGGCTGACCTGGTCCCAGGCGCGTTTGTCGTGCAGGACGATATCGGGCATGGGGTTGGGGTCGACGGGCGCATCGCCACCGACGGTCATCGCCAGGTGCGGGCGGTGCCATACGCCCTTGCTGGCCAGCAGACTGGTGGCTTGGGCCAACTGCAACGGCGTGACCTGCATGTAGCCCTGGCC
The DNA here is from genome assembly GCF_000730565.1 of Pseudomonas fulva NBRC 16637 = DSM 17717. Classification (GTDB taxonomy): domain Bacteria; phylum Pseudomonadota; class Gammaproteobacteria; order Pseudomonadales; family Pseudomonadaceae; genus Aquipseudomonas; species Aquipseudomonas fulva. The sequence goes on from NZ_BBIQ01000002.1 coordinate 358,649, forward strand.
AATGCCCAGGATCAACGTTTCACCCGGGAACCAAGGCTGTCGGCGTGTCGCGCGCTTCCATTGGGCCGAAGGCATCAGCCCGGCTGCTTCTTCGAACATGTCCAGCGACACCTTCTGGCCGAGGCCGAACTCAGCCATGTAGTCGTGCAAGCGCTCGATACCCAGTTTGTGCGCCAGGTCGTAGAAGTAGGTGTCGTTGGAGCGCATGATCGCCGTGTACATGTCCACCCAGCCATCACCGCTACGGTTCCAGTTACGGTACTTGTGGTCGTAGTTGGGCAGCTCGTAGTAACCCGGGTCGAACACCCGGTTGCCCGGCGTGATCACGCCGCTGTCCAGCCCGGCAATGGCCACCTCGGGCTTGACCGTCGAACCTGGGGCATACAGCCCGCGCAGCACGCGGTTGAACAGGGGGCGGTCGATGGAGTCGCGCAGTTGGGCGTACTGCTTGAAACTGATGCCCTTGACGAACAGGTTGGGGTCAAAGCCCGGGTTACTGACCATCGCCAGCACATCGCCGTTGGCCGGGTCCAGCACCACCACCGAGCCACGGCGCTCGCCCAGGGCCTTTTCCGCCGCCAATTGCAGGTGGGCATCGAGGGTCAGCACGATATCCTGGCCTGGGGTAGGGGCCTTGTGATTGAGCACGCGCATCACCCGGCCCTGGGCATTGGTCTCGACTTCCTCATAGCCTACGTGGCCGTGCAACTGACTTTCGTAGAAGCGTTCGATGCCCGTCTTGCCGATCGACTGAGTACCCCGGTACTCGGTGCTGTCCAGGGTCTTGGCTTCTTTTTCGTTGATGCGCCCTACGTATCCGACCGAATGGGCAAAGTGCTCGCCCAGCGGGTATTCGCGGATGAATTGCGGCTCGACTTCAAGGCCCGGCAACCGGAACTGGTTGACGGCAATCAAGGCAATCTGCTCTTCGTTCAAGCCCACCATCAAGGTGACCGGTTCGAAGGGTTTGCGCCCGCGTCGCAGATCCTTGTCGAACTGCTTGCGGTCCTCCTCATCCAGTCCCAGGACCTGGGTCAGGGTGTCGAGCACCTTGGCGCTGTCTCCGCCGGTCCGTTCACGGGTCATGGTCAGGTCGAAGCTGGGCTTGTTGTCGGCCAGCACGGTGCCATTGCGGTCGTAGATCAAGCCTCGTTCGGGTGCGATCGGCAGTACATGGACGCGATTGTTCTCCGAGACGGCGCTTTGCTGGTCATGCTGGATGACTTGCAGCACATATAACCGACCAATCAGGATGGCGACCAGGCTGAAGACCAGCGCAGCGCAGGCCAGTAGCCGGCGGTTGACCAGGTGCTTTTCCTTTTCATGGTCCTTGAGGGGGATCGGTTGGGGCATGGGCTCTGTCTGTAGAAGGCTGGGCGCGCAGGCGTGGGTCCTGCCTGGTACCGGATGGGGCAGTGATGCTACGCAAGCTGCATGCCTGCCTCAAGGCGCGTAGCCGCATGGTGAGCAGACCCAGGCCCAGGCCGCCCGAGCCTGTGGGGCTCAGGCCTGCATGAAGATTTGTTCATCAGCCTTGCCGAGTACTGTCCCGCACCAGCAGGTTTGGCTTCAACGCGCTCTTTAGGCCCAGGCGGGTATACTCCGTGGCTTTTTTCATGACAGAAGGTGCTCATGCGTCAGGTCCTGCTCATCGTGGACGTCCAGTCCACATTCAGCCCGCCGGAATGGTTGATCGACGGGCTGCGACTGCTGTCGGCCAATATACCTACCATCGCCTCGGTCGAGTTGCACGATGAGCGGGTGACACCGTTCGAGCGGCAATTGGGCTGGCATCCGGCTGCCCAGGATGAAAGCCTGATCGAAGCCGATCAGGTGTTCATCAAGCATGGTTACGGGCCGGGTACCGAAATGATCGAGTACCTGCACCGTCTGGGGGTGCAGCGTGTGCTGGTGAGCGGTTTGCAGACCGACACCTGTGTGCTGGCAGCCGGTTTCGCGCTGTTCGACGCCGGGTTGATGCCGACGCTGGTGACTGACATGACGGTCGGCTCCTCGCTGGATCGCTCGGCGAAGATGGGCATCGCCTTGTGGGCGCATCATTTCCGCCAGGTCACCACGTCCGCCGAGGTGTTGGCTGAGTTGGCCCAGCCGGGCAATCCTTGAGGGACTGGCCCGGCTGGGTGCTACTGTCTCAGGCAACGTCAACCAGCACGATTTCGCTGTCTTCCAGGGCTGTGACCTGCAGCAGCGTTTCTTCGGCGATGGCCACGCCGTCTCGGGCATTGGCTTTCAGCCCATTGACCTCGATGCGGCCCTTGGCCGGGACCAGGTAGCCGCGACGCTTGGGGTCGAACCGGTATTCGGCGGTTTCTCCGGCGCGCAGCGTTGCGGCGACCAGGCGGGCATCGGTACGAATCGGCAGGCTGCCTTCATCGCCATCCCTGCCACTGGCCAGGGTCACGAAGCCTTCGCCGCGTTCACCCTTGGGGAACGGGCGTGTACCCCAGGACGGTGCTTCACCACTGCGCTCGGGCACGATCCAGATCTGGAAAATGCGCGCGTCGCTGTCCTCTTGGTTGTACTCGCTGTGCGCGATGCCCGTGCCGGCGCTCATCACCTGCACGTCGCCGGCCTCGGTTCGGCCCTTGTTGCCCAGGTTGTCTTCATGGGTGATGGCTCCTTCGCGGACGTAGGTGATGATTTCCATGTCCCGGTGAGGGTGGGGCGGGAAGCCGCTGCCAGCGGCGATGATGTCGTCGTTCCAGACGCGCAGGTTGCCCCAATGCATGCGTGCTGGGTCGTAGTACTCGGCGAATGAGAAGTGGTGGTGCGCATCGAGCCAGCCGTGGTTGGCGGCGCCGAGGGTGTTGAATGGTCGTAGTTGAAGCATGATCGGACTCCTTCAAGGGGTGGAATGGGACCATCATGCGCTAATGAAACATCTAAAATAAGCGTAAATATCGGCTTTTTTTAATCGAACAAATAGATACCTTTTTTGAGGTAACCCCCTATATTGCCGTTGCCGTTGCCGTTGCCGTTGCCGTTGCCGTTGCCGTTGCCGTTGCCGTTGCCGTTGCCGTTGCCGTTGCCGTTGCCGTTGCCGTTGCCGTTGCCGTTGCCGTTGCTTTGCTTTTGCTTCTAAGCGCGCGGTAGCCC
>NZ_BBIQ01000001.1 GCF_000730565.1 Pseudomonas fulva NBRC 16637 = DSM 17717
AAGCGGGCTTGTCCCGCGAAGCGCCGCGCGGGCGGCGCTCGATTTCACAGGCGCTAAAAACCTAACGGCGGACTCCTGTCAGCCCTCACACCTTCTTCTGCGACGGCGGATTCGACTCGATGCCATTCAAGATGGCCTCGACCACACCTTCTGCCATTTCAACGGCATGCAGATTGGACCAGAACAGGCCACGACCTTCTTCGCGCATATGGTCCAGGGCTTTGTAGCCGGCTTCGTACGCACTGCGCAGATAGAGGGCCACGTGCACCAGGGCGTCTTCGGCTGAGATGTTTGGATTAACCGCAAACAGCGGCTCGTGGCCTGCGTCGCAGCGGCCGAATGGATGGGTGGAAGTGGAGGGAAGGGGTGGATCGGGGACGATCTTCTTCATCATTAGATCTCGCTTCATGGCCCCAACCAGTCGTTACCACACGAATGGGTGGCAGCTGTACGCAGGGTGGTAAACCGGGTGGGAGATCCAAAACCCAGCAGGCACGAAGCCTCCTGCGAACAGCCGCCATGGACTGCCAAGATCACCCTGAACCCGGGTTACCACACCCGATCGCCAAGTTATTCAGCGACGGTTGAAGCCTACGGGCAGCGGTTCCTACTGAAAAGGTGATGGCAGGGGACGCGGCTCGTAGGATATTTCCCAAACCGAATATTAAACAACCGCCTTGGCAAAAATCAGAAAAAACCAAGGGGTCATGTGGGGGATGGCTCAGGCACTCGGCCCAAGCCTGGTCAGCAGGTGCATCAACCCGGCCGTACTACCTCGCCGGTAGCCAGATTGCGAATCAGGCTCGGGTTCTTCCGACCGCCCAATGCCCCGCCCAGTACCAGATCCAGTTGCCCATGAAAGTACTGCTCCACCCGCAGCCGGGTCTTCGCCGCAGGGCGCCCGCCAGGGTTGCACGACGTGGAGATCAGCGGCCCGACCAATGCGCACAGCTCGCGTACCACCGGGTGGTCGCTGACGCGAAGCGCTACGGTGTCGTGCTGCCCGGTCACCCATTCAGGCAGTAGATCCTGATGCGGCACCAGCCAGGTGTTGGGCCCAGGCCAAGTGCTGGCCATTCGGTCGATCCAGTCTTCGGGGAAGTCTTCGAACAGGAAGTCGAACTGGCGGATGTTGTCGGCGACCAGGATCAACCCTTTATCCACAGGCCGCGACTTCAGTGCCAGCAGCCGATAGACCGCATCCTCGTTCCATGGGTCGCAGCCCAGGCCCCAGACCGCCTCCGTCGGGTAGGCGATCACTGCGCCTGCCCGGATCTCACGTGCGGCTTGTTGCACACGAAAACTGCTCACCATTGATGTTTCTCCACTGGGAATGTTGCCTGGGCGCAGTTTACTCAGCCCGAGCGGGCAAACCAACGCCCCGCTTGATTGCTGACCCGGCCATCGAGCTCCAGTTCGGTGAGCTGCGCCAGCACCTCTGCCAGCGGCTGCTCACTGCAATGGGCCAGGCTTTCGGTGGTCTGCGGTGCAGCGTGCAATAGCGCCAGCAGCGGGTGATCGAACGTGTCCGCACGGGCCGGGGGCAGGTTCTGCCAGCCTTGCAGGGTTTCGAGTATCTGCCCGACGCTTTCGACGAGCAGTGCGCCGTCGCGGATCAGCTGGTGACAACCCTTGGCGCCGGGATGGTGAATGGAGCCTGGAATGGCATAGACCTCCCGGCCCTGCTCGGCGGCGAGCCGCGCCGTGATCAGCGAGCCACTGGCCAAGCTGGCCTCGACCACCAGCACACCCAACGAAAGACCGCTGATGATGCGGTTGCGCCGGGGGAAGTTAGCCGGCAGCGGCCCGGCGTTGAGCGGGTACTCCGACACCAGTGCACTGCCGTTGTCGATCATCGCCTCGGCCAACTGCTTGTGCCGCTGTGGATAAAGTTTTTCGAGCCCTGTGCCCAGTACGCCTATCGTGGCCCCTCCAGCCTGCAGCGCGGCGCGGTGAGCGGCGCCATCAATGCCTACTGCCAGGCCGCTGGTGACGACGAAGCCTGCCTGGGCAAGGTACCTGGCAAACGCTCCAGCCGTGTCCACCGCCGGCGGCGTCGCGCGGCGGCTGCCCACGATCGCCAACTGCGGGCGGCTGAGCAGCGATGCGTTCCCCGTCACGAACAGCAGCGGCGGGGCGTCGTCGATTTCGGCGAGCAGCGGGGGGTAGTCTGGGCTGTCCCACATCAGCAATTGCTGGCCCGGACGCTCTAGCCAGCGCATTGCGGCACTGGCCGCATCCCGCACTTCAGGGCTGCGCCTTGCATCGATACTGGCATGGGGAATGCCCAGTGCGCGCCAGGCCGAGCCGGGGGCACTGAGCGCCGATGAGGCACTTCCGAAGGCCTCGATCAGCGTAGAAAAGCGTCGCAAGCCGGTCTCGGGAAGGCAATGCAGGCGCAAGCGCGCCTCCAGTTCCGCAGGTGGGCAAGTGGATAAGGAGCAATCAGACATCGGCAATCATCCTTGATGCAAAACGGTTGATTCAGGCTGCGCAACCTGTGGATAACTCTGTGAGTAACACTTTGAAAAGCTGTCCATTGGCTGGGGGCTATCACGCCAATAGTCACCCTAGACGAGCTTGCCAGGTGCCGAAGTCCGCGTTTCCCTTTATTATGTGTGTTCAGTTTTCAACCAAACGCACAGTGACTGCCTGACCTTATGGCCATTTTGAACATTCTCGAATTCCCGGACCCGCGCCTGCGCACCATCGCCAAACCGGTGACGGCGTTCGACGACGCCCTGCGCCAGCTGATCGACGACATGTTTGAAACCATGTACGAAGCCCCTGGCATCGGCCTGGCTGCGACCCAGGTCAACGTGCACCAGCAAGTCGTGGTGATGGACCTCAGCGAAGACCGCAGCGAGCCACGCGTCTTCATCAACCCGTCGGTCGAGGAACTGACCGATGACATGGGCCAGTACCAGGAAGGCTGCCTGTCGGTGCCGGGCTTCTACGAGAACGTAGACCGGCCCCTGCGTGTCAGGGTCAAGGCCCAGGATCGCGACGGCACACCGTTCGAGCTGGAATGCGAAGGCCTGCTGGCGGTGTGCGTGCAGCACGAATTCGATCACCTCAATGGCAAGCTGTTCGTCGACTACCTGTCGCAGCTCAAGCGGGATCGAATCAAGAAGAAGCTGGAAAAACAGCACCGCCAGCAAGCCTGATTCCCACCTCCCAGAAGGCTTGCTCCGGCAAGCCTTTTTCTTTTTGCAGCGAGAACACCATGCGCATCGTCTTTGCAGGCACTCCCGAGTTTGCCGCCGAACACCTCAAGGCCCTGCTCGACAGCCCTTACGAAGTCGTGGCCGTCTACACGCAGCCCGATCGCCCGGCAGGCCGCGGTCAAAAGCTGATGCCCAGCGCCGTCAAGGCGCTGGCCGTGGCCCATGACATCCCGGTGATGCAGCCGCCGAGCCTGCGCAATGCCGAGGCCCAGGCACAATTGGCAGCATTGGAACCCGACCTGATGGTCGTGGTTGCCTACGGCCTGATCCTGCCCCAGGCGGTGCTCGACATCCCGCGCCTTGGCTGCATCAACAGCCATGCGTCCCTGCTGCCACGCTGGCGCGGGGCGGCCCCGATTCAGCGGGCCGTGCAGGCGGGCGATGCCGAAAGCGGCGTAACCGTCATGCGCATGGAAGCGGGCCTGGACACCGGCCCCATGCTGCTCAAGGTCGTCACCCCGATCAACGCCATTGATACCGGCGGCAGCCTGCACGATCGCCTGGCGCAAATGGGACCGCCGGCCGTCATCCAGGCCGTCGCCGGGCTGGCCGATGGCACCTTGCACGGCGAGGTACAGGACGATGCCCTGGCCACCTATGCGCACAAGCTGAACAAGGACGAGGCGCGTCTGGACTGGTCGCTGCCCGCTGAACAGCTGGAGCGCCTGATCCGGGCATTCAACCCCTGGCCGATTTGCCACAGCACGCTCGACGGGGAAACCGTGAAGGTGCTGGGTGCGTGCCTGGCCACAGGGCAGGGCGCACCCGGTGAAATCCTGGCGGCCAGCAAAGACGGCCTGGTGGTGGCTTGCGGCGAGCAGGCGCTCAGCCTGACCCGCCTGCAGTTGCCTGGCGGTAAAGCCTTGGCCTTCGCTGACCTGTTCAACAGCCGCAAAGAGAAATTCACGCCAGGCAAGGTGCTCGGCCAATGAACCCACGCCTGGCTGCCGCCCGTGCCCTTGCCGCTGTGCTCAGCGGCAAGGCCTCCCTGAACAGCTCCCTGCCCGCGCAACTGGACAAGGTCGAGGACCGCGACCGCGGGCTGACCCAAGACCTGGCCTTTGGTACCGCGCGTTGGCAGCCGCGCCTGGACCTGCTGGCAGCGCAGCTGTTGCAAAAGCCCTTCAAGGCCGCCGATGCCGACGTGCAGGCATTGTTGCTGATTGGCTTGTACCAGTTGTTCTATACACGCATCCCGGCTCACGCCGCCATTGGTGAAACCGTAGGCTGCGCCGACAAGCTGAAAAAACCCTGGGCCAAGGGGCTGCTGAACGCCGTGCTGCGCCGTGCTCAGCGCGACGGCGAAGCGATGCTGGCCGACATGGAGCGCGACCCTGTGGTGCGCACGGCGCACCCACGCTGGCTGCAGAAGGCGCTCAAGGCCTTCTGGCCGGATCAGTGGGAAGCCATCTGCGCCGCCAACAATGCGCACCCGCCGATGATCCTGCGCGTCAACCGCCGCCACCACAGCCGCGACGGCTATCTGAAGCTGCTCGCCGATGCAGGCGTCCAGGCCCAGGCCTGCGCGTACAGCCGTGACGGTATCGTGCTGGCCGAACCGCGGGACGTACGCGGTCTGCCAGGCTTTGCCGAGGGCTGGATCAGCGTCCAGGACGAAGCCGCGCAACTGGCCGCCGACCTGCTGGACCTGGCGCCCGGTCAACGCGTGCTCGACGCATGCTGCGCCCCTGGGGGCAAGACCTGCCATGTGCTTGAAGCCCAAGCCGGGCTCTCTCACGTGGTGGCCATCGACCTTGAAGCCAAGCGCCTGGTACGCGTGCGGGAAAACCTCGACCGCCTGAAGCTCGACGCCGAGCTGATCGCCTGCGATGCCCGCGACACGGCCAGCTGGTGGGACGGCAAACCGTTCCAGCGCATCCTGCTGGACGCGCCTTGCTCGGCGACTGGCGTAATCCGTCGTCATCCAGACATCAAGCTCACCCGCCAGGCCGAAGACATCGCGCCGCTGGCGGCCTTGCAAGGCGAGTTGCTCGATGCCCTGTGGCCGACATTGGAGGTGGGCGGCATGCTCCTGTACGCCACCTGCTCCAGCCTCCCGACCGAGAATACCGAGGTCATCGGCGCGTTCCTGGCACGCACGCCAGGCGCACGCGAGCTGGACCTGGCCACCGAAGCGGGCCTGCGCCAGGCGCATGGACGCCAGTTGTTGGCTCAGGAAGGCGGCCACGACGGTTTCTACTATGCCAAGCTGATCAAGATTGCCGCCTCGCGCGGTTGAGCACACTGGAGAGTAGCGGATGAAGATCATCATCCTGGGCGCCGGCCAGGTGGGCGGGACGCTTGCAGAGCACCTGGCCAGCGAGGCCAACGACATCACCGTGGTCGACACCGATGGCGACCGCCTGCGCGACCTGGGTGATCGCCTGGATATCCGCACCGTGCAGGGGCGCGGGTCGCTGCCGACGGTGTTGCGCCAGGCCGGCGCCGAGGACGCCGACATGCTGGTTGCCGTGACCAACAGCGACGAGACCAACATGGTCGCGTGCCAGGTGGCCTACTCGCTGTTTCACACACCGACCAAGATCGCCCGGGTGCGCGAGTCGGCCTACCTGACCCGTGAAGAGCTGTTCGACAACGACCACATTCCGGTCGATGTGCTGATCAGCCCGGAGCAGGTCGTCACCCACTACATCAAGCGCCTGATCGAACAGCCCGGTTCGTTGCAGGTGATCGACTTCGCCCAGGGCAAGGCGCAGCTAGTGGCCGTGAAGGCCTATTACGGCGGCCCGCTGGTCGGCCAGCAGCTGCGCCAGATACGCGCGCACATGCCCAATGTGGAAACCCGGGTGGCGGCGATCTTCCGCCGTGACCGTTCGATCACACCGCGCGGTGACACGGTGATCGAGGCCGATGACGAGGTGTTCTTCATCGCCGCCAAGAAGGACATCCGGGCGGTCATGGGCGAGCTGCGCCGTATCGATGAAACCAACAAGCGTGTCGTCATCGCCGGCGGCGGGCAGATAGGCGAGCGCCTGGCCGAAGCCATCGAAAGCCGCTACCAGGTGAAGATCATCGAGATGAACCCGGCACGCTGCCGGTACCTGTCCGATACGCTGGACAGTACCGTGGTGCTGCAGGGCAGCGCATCGGATAAAGACCTGATGCTGGAAGAGAACATCGCCGACACCGATATCTTCCTGGCCCTGACCAACGATGACGAAGCCAACATCATGTCGTCCCTGCTGGCCAAGCGCCTGGGTGCGCGCAAGGTCATGACGATCATCAACAACCCGGCCTATGTGGACCTGGTGCAGGGCGGTGAAATCGACATCGCCATCAGCCCGCAATTGGCCACCATCGGTACCTTGCTGGCGCATGTGCGCCGTGGCGATATCGTGAGCGTGCACTCGCTGCGTCGTGGTGCAGCCGAAGCCATCGAGGCTGTGGCCCACGGTGATGCGAAGTCGAGCAAGGTGGTGGGCAAGGCGATCGAGGACATTACCCTGCCCCCGGGGACGACCATAGGTGCCATCATTCGCCACGACAGTGTGCTGATCGCGCACGACACGACAGTCATCGAATCAGGTGACCATGTGATCCTGTTCGTTGTGGACAAGAAACACATTCGGGATGTGGAGAAGCTGTTCCACGTCGGCTTGAGTTTCTTCTAGGAGGCGGGACATGCGCCAATCGTTGGAAAAGATGCTGGCCAAGGGTGTGGATAACCCGTTGTTGCGCTTTGGCCTGGGCAAGGCGTGGCTCGACGAAGGCGATGGTGCCCAGGCTGCCGTGCACCTGGCTCGCTGTGTCGAGCAGGACCCCACCTATTCGGCAGCCTGGAAGCTGTTGGGCAAGGCCTACCAGTTACTAGGGGACCTGCCAGCGGCGCGCAAGGCCTGGGAAGATGGCATCGCGGCGGCGCAGGCCCATGGCGACAAGCAGGCCGAGAAAGAAATGACGGTGTTTCTCAAGAAACTCGACAAACGCTGAGTGCGCTGTCGCCGACACGTCGGCTGCCAGACAGCCGCTGCCGGCGATGCGCGCCTCAATACCAGCGCGCCTCACCCGCCGGACGCTTCTTGAAGCGCTTCATGCTCCACATGTACTGGCTGGGATACTCGCGCACATAGCGCTCGACCACCTTGCTCATCGCGGCCGCCGACTCGTTCACGTCGGTGCTGTACATCGCCTCCGGCGCGGCTTCCAGAAACACCTTGAAGCCTGACCCGTCAGGCAGGCGCAGGGCATGCAGGAAAACCCCGACTGCCTTGCCGCCGGCGAGCATGTTCGGCACGAACTTGCTGGTCAGCGCTTCAGTGCCCAGGAAGGGAACGAATACACCCGCCGATTCGGCCGGCTCGGGATCGGCCGGGATGCCGACCTGGCCGCCGCGCCGAACTTCCTTGATCACGCTGAGGATGCCTTCCTTGGTCGAAGGCGCCACACGGTTACCCATCTGCACACGCTGCTCGCGCAGCAGGTCGTCCACCGCCTTGAGTTTGGGGGGGCGGTAGAAAATGATCGGCTTGCACTGGTTGCAGTAGAAGTGGTTCAGCACTTCCCAATTGCCCAAATGGCTGGTGATGCCCACAACGCCCTTTCCAGAAGCCAGGGCCTGCTCCAGCACTTCAAGCCCATGCACTTCCTTGACCAACTCCAACGAACGGTGTGGAGGCCAGATCCAGGCGCAGGCGCTTTCGACGAAGGATTTGCCGATGTCCCGCAGGGCCTGGCCGACCAGTTGCTCACGGGCAACCGGGTCCATCTCGGGGAAGCATTTGGCCAGGTTGATGCGCACCACGTTGCGCGAGCCATTGGGTATTTTCCACATCAGCCAGCCGATGCCGGCCCCGACGCGTTGCACCGCACCCCAAGGCAACTTGGCGAACAGTCGCAGCACCCCGACCATCAGGGCGCCCTTGAACTTTTCCACAGGCGAGTTCCTTATTTCAGCAAGACGGGCATTGTAACCCTTCAGTGGGACAAGTCGGCGTAGCGATCACAGTCGGTGGTGTGGTCCATGACCATGCCGGTCGCCTGCATGAAGGCATAGCAGATGGTCGGGCCGACGAATGTGAAGCCGGCTTTGCGCAACGCCTTGCTCATGGCTTGGGCTTGTTCGGTGACCGCCGGGACTTCGCTGCGGGTGCTGAAATGGTTGATCTTCGGGGCGCCACCGACGAATGACCACAGCCACTCGGCCGGGTTATCCACAGCCAGCCAGGCCTGGGCATTGCGCCTGGCAGCCTTGAGCTTGAGCCGATTGCGGATGATGCCGGCATCCTGCATTAACGCCTCGATGCGCTCGTCGCTCATCACCGCGAGTTTCGCAGGATCAAAACCCTCCAGCACTTCACGATAGCGCTCGCGCTTGCGCAGCACGGTGATCCAGGAAAGGCCTGCCTGGAACCCTTCGAGCAAAAGCATCTCGAACAGCAACGCCGGGTCACGCTGGGGCGTTCCCCATTCCTGGTCATGGTAGGCCTGGTACAACGGATCGTCGGTACACCAAAAGCAGCGTGGCATAAGGCTCCAATGAGTAGAGGGCGAGGCGAATCAGGTTATACTCCCGCTCTTTACATCCGCATCCCCAGATACAGGTGAATTTCGTGAGCCAGCCTACGCCAGCCGTGCGTACCTTCCAAGACCTGATCCTCGCCCTGCAGAACTACTGGGCCGAGCAAGGTTGTGTGGTGCTTCAGCCCTACGATATGGAAGTAGGCGCCGGCACTTTCCACACCGCCACCTTCCTGCGCGCGGTGGGTCCAGAAACCTGGAACGCCGCCTACGTGCAGCCAAGCCGTCGCCCTGCCGACGGGCGGTACGGCGAAAACCCCAACCGCCTGCAGCACTATTATCAATTCCAGGTAGTGCTCAAGCCCAACCCGGCCAACTTCCAGGAGCTGTACCTCGGCTCGCTGAAAGCCATCGGTCTGGACCCGCTGGTGCACGATATTCGCTTCGTCGAAGACAACTGGGAATCGCCAACCCTCGGGGCCTGGGGCCTGGGCTGGGAAATCTGGCTCAATGGCATGGAAGTGACTCAGTTCACCTACTTCCAGCAGGTCGGTGGTATCGAGTGCTACCCGGTGACCGGTGAAATCACCTATGGTCTGGAGCGCCTGGCCATGTACATCCAGGGCGTGGACTCGGTCTACGACCTGGTATGGGCCGATGGTCCGTTCGGCAAGGTCAGCTACGGCGACGTGTTCCACCAGAACGAAGTGGAGCAGTCGACCTACAACTTCGAGCACGCCAACGTCGAGAAACTGTTCGAGTTGTTCGACTTCTACGAAAGTGAAGCCAACCGCCTGATCAAGCTGGAACTGCCATTGCCGACCTATGAAATGGTCCTCAAGGCATCCCATACGTTCAACCTGCTCGATGCCCGCCGTGCCATCTCGGTGACCGAGCGCCAGCGTTACATCCTGCGGGTGCGCACCCTGGCCCGCGACGTGGCGCAAAGCTACCTGCAGGCCCGTGCGCGCATGGGCTTCCCGATGGCGACCCCCGAACTGCGTGACGAAGTGTTGGCTAAGCTGGAGGCTGCACAATGAGTGCTCAAGATTTCCTGGTAGAACTGGGCACCGAAGAGCTGCCACCCAAGGCCCTTGCGACCCTGGGCGACGCGTTCCTGGCCGGCATCGAAAAAGGCCTGCAAGCTGCAGGCCTGAACTACACCGGCAAATCGGTCTACGCCGCGCCGCGCCGCCTGGCCGTGCTGATCCGCCAACTCGATGTGCAGCAGCCTGACCGCAGCATCAACATCGACGGCCCGCCCCTGCAGGCGGCCTTCAACGCAGAAGGCGAGCCGACCCAGGCTGCACTGGGCTTTGCCAAGAAGTGCGGTGTGGAGCTGGCCGACATCGACCGTAGCGGCCCCAAGCTGCGCTTCTCCCAGCACATCCCCGGCAAAGCGACCGCGGGCCTGCTGCCGACCATCGTCGAAGACTCGCTCAACGACCTGCCTATCCCTAAACGCATGCGCTGGGCGGCAAGCCGTGAAGAGTTCGTGCGTCCGACCCAATGGCTGGTGATGCTGCTGGGCGATCAGGTGGTCGACTGCACCCTCTTGTCCCAGAAGGCCGGCCGCCAATCGCGCGGGCACCGCTTCCACCATCCAGAAAGCGTCACCATCAGCGCCCCGGCCAACTATGTCGAGGACATGCGCAAGGCCTATGTGCTGGCCGATTTCAGCGAGCGTCGCGACCTGATCGCCAAACGTACCGCCGAGCTGGCCATGCAGCAGGAAGGCACCGCCATCGTGCCACCCGCGTTGCTGGACGAAGTGACCGCGCTGGTGGAGTGGCCGGTACCGCTGGTGTGCTCGTTCGAAGAGCGTTTCCTGGAGGTGCCGCAAGAAGCCTTGATCACCACCATGCAGGACAACCAGAAGTACTTCTGCCTGCTCGACAGCGAAGGCAAGTTGCTGCCGCGCTTCATCACCGTGGCCAACGTCGAGAGCCGCGACCCCAAGCAGATCGTGCAGGGTAACGAAAAGGTCGTGCGTCCACGCCTGACCGACGCCGAGTTCTTCTTCAAGCAGGACAAGAAGCAACCGCTGGAAACCTTCAACGAGCGCTTGAAGAACGTGGTGTTCCAGGCCCAGCTGGGTACGGTCTATGACAAGGCCGAGCGGGTATCGAAACTGGCAGCGTTCATTGCGCCCTTGATTGGCGGCGATGCGCAACGAGCCGCGCGTGCCGGCTTGCTGTCCAAGTGCGACCTGGCTACGGAAATGGTCGGTGAGTTCCCAGAGATGCAAGGCGTCGCTGGCTACTACTACGCGCTCAACGACGACGAACCGCAGGATGTGGCGCTGGCGCTGAACGAGCAATACATGCCGCGCGGTGCAGGCGCCGAATTGCCTCAGACCCTGACCGGTGCTGCCGTCGCCATCGCCGACAAGCTCGATACCCTGGTGGGCATCTTCGGCATCGGCATGCTGCCCACCGGCAGCAAGGACCCGTACGCCCTGCGCCGCGCCGCACTGGGCGTGCTGCGCATCCTGATCGAGAAGCAGCTGGACCTGGACCTGACCGGTGCCGTGCAGTTCGCGGTCAAGCAGTACGGGGCCAAGGTCAAGGCTGCCGGGTTGGCTGACCAGGTGCTGGAGTTCATCTTCGACAGGCTGCGTGCCCGTTACGAAGACGAAGGCATCGACGTCGCCACTTACCTCTCGGTTCGCGCGCTTCAGCCAGGTTCCGCACTGGACTTCGATCAGCGCGTCCAGGCGGTCCAGGCCTTCCGCAAGCTGCCCGAAGCCGAGGCACTGGCCGCCGTCAACAAGCGCGTGTCGAACCTGTTGAGCAAGGCAGAAGGCGCCATCGCCGAACAGGTCGAGCCCAAGTACTTCGACAATGCCAACGAGTTCTCGCTGTACTCGGCCATCCAGCAAGCCGATCAGGCTGTGCAACCGATGGCTGCTGCACGTCAGTACAGCGAGTCGCTGGCGCGCCTTGCCGCCCTGCGTGATCCGGTCGATGCCTTCTTCGAGGCTGTGATGGTCAATGCCGAGGACGCCAAGGTACGTGCCAACCGATATGCCCTGCTCAGCCGTCTGCGTGGGCTGTTCCTGGGCGTGGCCGACATTTCGTTGCTGGGGTAAGCCTTGAAACTGCTGATTCTCGATCGTGACGGGGTCATCAACCAGGACTCCGACGCCTACATCAAGTCGCTGGATGAATGGGTGCCCATCCCTGGCGCCATCGAGGCGATCGCGCAGTTGAGCAAAGCGGGCTGGACGGTGGCCGTGGCCACCAACCAGTCCGGTATCGCCCGTGGCTATTACCCGCTCGCGACCCTTGAGGCCATGCATGCGCGCTTGCGCATGCTGGTGGCCGAGCAGGGCGGTGAGGTGGGGCATATCGTGTATTGCCCGCATGGCCCCGATGAAGGCTGCGATTGCCGCAAGCCCAAGCCGGGCCTGTTGCGAGCCATCGCCGAGCACTACCAGGCAAGCCTTGAGGGCATCTGGTTCGTGGGCGATAGCCAAAGTGACCTACAGGCTGCGCTGGCCGTCGATGCACAACCTGTTCTGGTAAAGACAGGCAAAGGCGAACGTACCCTTGAGAAGGGCGTTCCGGCTTCAACCCTGATTTATGACGATCTGGCTGCCATCGCCAGGGCACTTATCTAAACGGTGCGCCCGTGGGCGCACTTTTCTAAAAGCGGGCAGGTCCCGCAATGGTACAAACCACTATGTCGATCCTGCAGGCGATCAGAGTCTTTCTTTTTTACCTGCTGCTGGGTACCAGTTCGCTGCTCTGGTGCTCGCTGAGCTTCTTCATTGCGCCGTTTCTGTCGTTTCCCAAGCGCTACAAATTCATCAATGTGTACTGGTGCCGCTGCGCTATTTTCCTGGCACGCGTCATCGTAGGCATCGATTACAAGATTACCGGCGCTGAAAACGTGCCAGCCGAGCCCTGTGTGATTTTGTCGAATCACCAGAGCACCTGGGAGACATTTTTCCTGTCTCAGTATTTCTCTCCGCTCAGCCAGGTGCTCAAGCGTGAGCTGCTGTATGTGCCGTTCTTCGGCTGGGCCATGGCCATGCTGCGTCCCATTGCCATCGACCGCGACAACCCCAAGGAAGCATTGCGCCAAGTGGCCAAGAAAGGCGATGAACTGCTCAAGCAGAAAACCTGGGTTCTGATCTTCCCGGAGGGCACACGCGTACCCTTTGGCACGGTGGGCAAGTTCTCCCGGGGCGGGACGGCGCTGGCGGTAAACGCTGGGCTCCCGGTGTTGCCCATTGCCCATAATGCCGGCAAGTACTGGCCGAAGAATGGGTGGGGCAAGCACGCTGGCACCATCGAAGTGGTGATCGGCGAACCCATGTACGCCAACGGCACAGGCCCTCGCGCCATTGCCGAGCTCAATGACCGCGCCCAGGCCTGGAACGAAGCCACCCAACGGGCCCTGGGCTCGCTTGCGCAGGTCGAAGAAAGCACGCAAGCCGAGGCCTGAGCGGCTTGTGGATAACGTGTGAGCAAATTATGGATTAGCTGTTGCAAAAATAAGCTAACCCTATGAATTAGCTACATATTTACTCTTTGTTGATTTTTCCTAAAAACGTGCATAAGTTTTTTCACGGCATAAAAAAACCGGCTTTTAGAGCCGGTTTTTTTGTGGGGGTGGTTCAGCGAATCACACCTTGTCGATATCCACGTCCTTGGTCTCTTTGAGACAGAAGATGCCCACTATCAGGCTGATGCCCGTGACCAGTACCGGGTACCACAACCCGTAAAAGATATCGCCGGTGTAAACCACCAGGGCGAACGATACCGTGGGCAGGAAACCGCCGAACCAGCCATTACCGATGTGATACGGCAAGGACATGGAGGTGTACCGGATACGCGTAGGGAACAGCTCGACCATCACGGCAGCCAGCGGTCCGTAGGTCATCGTGGCGATCAGGATCATGGCCACGATCAACACCACCACCATCACGCTGTTGACTTGGGCCGGGTCAGCCTTGGCGGGGTACCCTGCCTGCTCGACCGCCGCGCGCATGGCCGCCTCGTCATAGCCATTGATGGTCTTGTCGCCGATGCTCACGACCACTTCGCTGCCGTCAACGCTTACCGAGCTATAGGGCAAGCCTTGCTTGACCAGGAAGGTCTTTACTTTGTCGCAGGGGCTATCAAAGCGCGCCTTGCCCACAGGGTCGAACTGGAAGGTGCAGCCTTTCGGGTCAGCGGTCACGACGATGGGGGCCTGGCGGCTGGCGGTGTCGATCTGCGGGTTGGCGTAGAAGCTAAGGGCCTTGAACAACGGGAAGTAGAGCACCGTGGCCAACAGCAGGCCCAGCATCAATATCGGTTTGCGCCCGATCCGATCGGACAGCCAGCCAAAGAACACGAAAAACGGCGCGCCGATCACGACGCTGATGATCAGCAAGGTGTTGGCCTGGGCCGGGTCCATCTTCAACATCTGGGTCATGAAGAACAGCACGTAGAACTGTGCCGTATAGAAGGTGACAGCCTGACCCGCATTGATACTGAACAGCGCAGTGAGCACGACCTTCAGGTTGGGCCAGGACGTAAACGACTCACGAATCGGCGATTTGCTGATCTTGCCCTGTGCCTTCATTTTCACGAAGGCCGGGGACTCGTGCATGCTCATTCGAATCCAGGTCGAGATCCCCAGCAGCACGATGGACAGCAGAAACGGCAGGCGCCAGCCCCAGGTTTCGAACTGATCGCCACTTACATAACGGCTGCCCAGTACCACCAGCAATGACAGCAACAGTCCCAAGGTGGCGGTGGACTGGATGAACCCAGTATGGAAGCCCCGCTTGCCAGGTGGCGCATGTTCGGCCACGTAGGTGGCTGCACCGCCGTACTCACCGCCCAGCGCCAGGCCTTGCAGCATGCGCAACACGACCAGGATGATCGGCGCCGCGATGCCAATGCTGGCATAGGTGGGCAAAAGGCCAACGGCGAACGTGGACAGCCCCATCAGCACGATGGTGATGAGAAAGGTGTACTTGCGCCCGATCATGTCCCCCAAGCGGCCGAATACCAGGGCACCAAACGGTCGCACCAGGAAGCCGGCGGCAAACGCCATCAGTGCGAAGATGAACGCGGTGGTGTCGTTGACGCCCGCGAAGAACTGCTTGCTGATGACGGCAGCCAGGGCGCCGTAGAGGAAAAAGTCGTACCACTCGAACACCGTACCGAGCGATGACGCGAAAATGATCTTGCGCTCTTCACGACGACTGGGGCGGCTGGCGGCCGCATCCTGCTCTTGGATGTAATCCGACATCGTTGCTGTCCTCGGCCCGCAGGCCACAGTGATTATTCTTGTTGTTCCACTGCCGACAGCGTCCGACTACGCGCTGCCGTATTGCACACCCCTTCAGGGTGTTGGTAGTGCATCCTGGTTGAGGAAGGTCGTTGTGGCTGCTCCTTTCAAAATAAGCTGCGCCGCCTTTTCAGCGATCATCAGGGTAGGTGAACAGGTATTGCCCGACGTTATCTGGGGCATGATCGATGCGTCTGCCACACGAAGGCCGGGGATGCCATGGACACGAAGCTGGTCATCGACCACATCCATGGGGCCATTGCCCATGCGGCATGTCCCTACGGGATGGAAAATCGTCGTGCCTATCTTGGCCGCCGCTTCGTGCAGCTGTTCTTCAGTTTGTAGGGCAGGTCCAGGCAGATATTCTTCGGGCGCAAAGGCTGCGAGGGCAGGGGCCTGCACGATGCGCCGGGTGAGACGGATAGCGTCGGCGGCGACACGCAGGTCCTGGGGGTCGCTGAGGTAGTTGGGGTCGATGAGCGGCGCGCTGTGCATGTCTGCACTGCGAATATCGATACGCCCGCGGCTCAGTGGCCGCAAGTTGCACACAGAAGCCGTGAAGGCTGGAAACGGATGCAACGGCTCGCCAAAACGGTCCAGGGACAGAGGCTGCACGTGGTACTGCAAGTTCGCAGTGGCCTGGTCGGGGTTCGAACGCACGAAAGCGCCCAGCTGGCTTGGCGCCATGGCCAGCGGACCGCTGCGATCGTACAGGTAGCGCAGGCCCATGCCCATCTTGCCCCACAGGCTATTGGCCATCTGGTTGAGGGTACGTGCGTTGCCGATCTGGTAGATCAGCCGTAGCTGCAAGTGATCCTGCAGATTGCTGCCTACACCCGGCATGGCATGGCGCACCCCGATACCCAAGTCCTCCAGCAACTGCTGCGGACCAATGCCCGAGCGTTGCAGGATGCCGGGTGAGCCTACTGCACCTGCGCATAGCACAATCTCTCGTCGCGCCGAGAACTCGTGCCAGCGGCCCTGCCAACGGGTTTTGACAGCGCGGGCGCGCGTGTTGCCTAGCAGCACTTGATCCACCTGCACATCGGTCATAACAGTCAGATTGGCGCGGTGCTTAATGGGGCGCAGAAACGCTTTGGATGCGTTCCAGCGAACACCGCTACGCTGGTTGACCTGAAAATATCCACAGCCTTCGTTGTCGCCGGTGTTGAAGTCATCGATTTTGGCAACACCCGCCTGCTCGGCTGCATCGCGGAAGGCGTCGAGGATCGGCCAGCTGTAGCGCTGGCGCTCTACACGCCATTCACCGCTGGCACCATGGTATTCGCTGGCACCGCCATGGTGGCTTTCGCTTTGCTTGAACAGCGGCAACACGTCTTTCCAGGCCCAGCCTCGGTTGCCTAGGCTAGCCCAGTGATCGTAGTCAGCCGCCTGGCCACGCATGTAGATCATGCCGTTGATGGAGGAGCACCCGCCCAGGACCTTGCCACGGGGGTAGCCCAGCGACCGACCTTGCAGTCCAGGCTGCGCCTCGGTCTTGAAGCACCAGTCCGTGCGGGGGTTACCAATGCAGTACAGGTAGCCCACCGGCACGTGTATCCAGGGATAGTTGTCCCGCCCACCGGCTTCGAGCAGCAGTACCCGGCATGACGGGTCGGCAGACAACCGGTTCGCCAGCAAGCAGCCAGCGGGGCCGGCGCCCACGATCACATAGTCGTAGGCAGAATCGACTGATGACATAGAGGACCTCAGGGCCTGTTTTTGTTCTTGTCCCCAATCAGCTTAGTGAGTAATTTCGCGGAAGAAACACGCGATTTCGCGCACCCGTTGTGCGTTTAAGCACAGCGATGCCTCTCGGAGCGTCGGCGCCTCTTACCGGGGTGTTCGATACAGATATGCAGGGACCAGCATGTTCGATTGGAATGATTTGCGGTTTTTCCTGGAGCTGCAGCGCAGCGGGCGCTTGTTGACGGCTGCCAAGCGTCTGGAGACGACCCACAGCACCGTTGCGCGCCACATCGAGCGTATCGAGCAGAGCCTGGGCACTGCGTTGTTCGTCCAGCATGCCCAAGGGTATGAGCTGACGCCTTCCGGACAGGCGCTGCTCAAACATGCCGAAGCCATGGAGAACACCGCCTTGCTGGCGCAGGAGGAAATCACCCAAGCCATCACGCCGCTTGGCAAGATCCGCCTCGGCGTGACCGAGGGGATCGGCATCATGTTCTTCACGCCACGGATGAATGAGTTGTTCGAGCGCTACCCCGGCCTGGAAGTGGAGTTGGTTGCGGTGCCGCGTTTTGTCAGCATCCTCAACCGTGAAGCGGAAATCAGCATTCACCTGGAAAGGCCAAGTGCAGACTTGCTGATCACCCGCAAGCTCACCGACTACCGGCTGGCCCTCTATGCCAGCGCAGCGTACCTGGAGCGTGCCGCGCCCCTGCGCAACCGCGAAGACCTGGCGCGCCACAGTTGGATTGGCTACGTGGACGACTTGCTGTTCAGTCAGGAGCTGCTGTTTCTCAACAGCTTCTGCCGATCGCCGAACGTGGTGTTTCGCAGTACCAGCGTGATAGCCCAGCAAGCGGCGGCGCGTGCAGGGTTGGGTATCGCCGTGCTACCCAACTACATGGCGCGGCATGACCCGACGCTGGTGCGGGTGCTGCCAGGGGAAACCATCCAGCGCAGTTACTGGATCTGCACGCGGCGCGAACTGCATAAATCCGTACGCCTGCGCGTGGTATGGGATTACCTGCTGAACCTGTGTGCTGCCGAGCAGGATGCGCTGCTAGCGCCCTAGCGCTTTGCTGATCAGCAATGCCGCCGCGGCCCACCCTGCGATGGCGAACAGTTGTTGCAGCCGCGGGCCCTCCAGCCTTGCCGCCAGTGGTCGGGCCACCAGCAAGCCCAGTACCGCACCCAGCGCAAACGGCGCACCCACCTGCCAGCGCATGCTCCCTGCAAAGGTGGCGGTGGCAACACTGCCCAAGGCAACCAGCGCGATGACTGCCAGGGAGGTAGAGACGATGCTGACCATACGCAAGTTGGTGTAGCGCCGCAGGGCAGGGACGATGACGAAACCGCCGCCCACGCCCAGCAGGCCTGACAGTAGCCCCGACAACGCCCCGGTGCCGGCGAGCGCCCGCGCGCACGGAAGCGTCCAGCGTAAACGACCCTGCAGGGGGTTGAGTACACAGGGCTCGATGAAGCGATGTGCACCTGGGTTTGCGCCGCTCAATTGCTGACGGGCCTTCAACCAGGTGCGCACGCACGCGTAGATCAGGATGCCTGCAAACATCAGCTGAAGCGGTGCGTTGGGCAAACGATGCGCAAGCATCAGCCCCAGCGGCGTAAACACGATACCCACCGCAGCGATGAACAGGGCCGCACGGTAGCGCACCACGCCCTGGCGCAAGCCCAAGCCGGCACCTACCGCCGCCGACAGCCCCACAGCCAGCAAACCGATCGGGGCAGCCTGCGCCATCGAAAGCCCCAGGCCAAACACCAGCAACGGAACCGCAAGGATGCCACCGCCGGCACCTGTCAGCGCCAAGACCGCGCCGATGATCGTGCCCAGCCCTGTGCTGAGCCACGTCTGATCGATCACTGGGCTGCCTCGGTCGTTCTTGCAACTGGCTTGGCCAGCCACTCACGGCCCTTGAGCATGCCTTGCCAATACAAGGGCGGCAGCAGACGAGCTTTGAGCAGCCAGGCCAAGCGGGTGGGTTTGCGGCCGTCGAGGAGCCACTGAGGGAAGCTCGGCTTGAGCGCGCCACCATAGCCAAATTCGGCCAGCACGATCTTGCCGCGCTCGACGGTCAGCGGACAGGAGCCGTAGCCATCATAGTGCGCCAGGCCCGTGCGTCGACCCAGTGCCACCAATACATTGTTTGCCACCACCGGCGCTTGTTTGCGTGCAGCGGCAGCCGTCTTCGCGTTGCTGGCATTGATCACGTCCCCAAGCGCGTGCACATGGGCGAAGACACGATGGCGCAGGGTAGAGGGGTCCACGTCCACCCAACCAGCGCCATCGGCGAGGCAGCTGTGGCGAATGAAGTCGGGGGCGACCTGTGGCGGTACCACATGCAGCATGTCGAACGGCTCGGTGCGAAGGTGCTGGGTGCCATCCGCAAGCGTATGGGCGAACACAGCCTGCTGCTTTGGTCCATCCACGGCGATCAGCCGATGGCCGAAGTTGAGGTCTACCGAGTACTTGTCGATGTAAGCCATCAAGGCGGGCACGTAGGCGGGCACCCCGAACAAGGCATTGCCGGCATTGAAAAAGCTGGCTTGCACGGCGCCCAGCCGGCCCTGGCGCAGCCAGTGGTCGCAGGACAGGTACAGCGCTTTTTGCGGGGCGCCAGCGCATTTGATGGGCATGGGCGGCTGGCAGAACACGGCGCGGCCTTGCTTGAGGCCCTGCACCAGCTCCCAGGTATAGGGCGCCAGGTCGTAGCGGTAATTGGACGTGACGCCATTCTCGCCCAGGGTGTCCGCCAGCCCCTCGATGGCCGCCCAATCCAGCTTCAGCCCAGGGCAGACCACCAGCTGTTCAAAGGTAAAGGCCCTGCCATCTGCCAGCAGGACTTTGCGACACTGTGCATCGAACCCTTGCACCTGTGACTTGATCCAGCGCACCGCGCGGGGGATGACCGACGACATCGGCCGAGCCGTGCTCGGGGCATCGAAGACCCCGGCACCGACCATGGTCCAGCCGGGTTGGTAGTAATGAACCTCGGCGGGGTCTATCAGGGCGATGTCCAGCGAGGGGTCGCGCTGGAGGAGGCTGGACGCCGTCGCAATGCCGGCAGCACCGGCGCCTATGATGATGACTTGGTGATGAAACGCTGGAACGGAGGAGGGCACGGCGGGCATGGTCGATCCTGACTGTCTGATTATGGGATGTGCCTGACTACAACGTATTGAGGGGAATCTTCAGGTAGCGCACCCCATTGGCCTCAGGGGCTGGGAACTGGCCACTGCGCATGTTCACCTGGACGGCGGGCAGGATCAGGACAGGCATGTCCAACGTTCGATCACGCGCTTCGCGCATGGCCACGAAGCTGTCTTCGTCGATACCTTCATGGATGTGAATGTTCTGAGTGCGCTGCTCGGCCACGGTGGTCATGTAGCGCAGCTCGCGCCCTTCGGGCAGGTAGTCGTGACACATGAACAGCCGGGTGCCATCCCCTAGCGCCAGGAGGCGATGAATCGAGCGGTACAGGGTCCGGGCATCGGCACCAGGGAAGTCGCATCGCGCAGTCCCGTAGTCCGGCATGAACAACGTGTCGCCGACGAAGACTGCCGCCTGGCCTTCATGCTCGATGAGATAGCTCATGCAGGCAGGCGTATGCCCAGGGGTATGCAGGGCTTTAGCCTGCAGATTGCCTATGTGGAACATTTCTTCATCGTCGAACAGCACGTCGAACTGGCTACCATCACGGGCGAAGCCAGGTTCAGCGTTGAACAAGCTACCGAAAACTTTCTGGACCTGGGTGATGCAAGCTCCAATTGCAATGCGCCCCCCCAGCGTGTCTTTGAGGTAGGCAGCAGCGGACAGGTGATCTGCATGCACATGGGTTTCCAGTATCCATTGCACCTGAGCACCAAGCGCTTTCACACGTTCGATCAGGCAGTCCGCAGAGGCCGTCGTCACGCGCCCGGCCTTCGGGTCGTAATCCAGAACGCTGTCGATCAAGGCGCAAGCGCGCGTTTCGCCATCCATGACCAGATAGCTGATGGTTGAGGTGGCGCTGTCGAAGAACGCTTCCACGTGAAGGTTTTTGCCAATGATCATTCAAGTCTCCCATTCGGCTAGCCCCGTTTGCTGCACGGTTCAGGGGCGCCACATCTACCCCCCATCAAGATACATGCCACCGCACAGATGCCTGCCTGGGGCCCTGGATTGGCGGGTCATGGGCAGATGGCCGCTTCGTTGGCAGTGAAGAGTGGCAGTGCGGTGTCAGTCGATGGCAGCGGCTGGCAGTCCTTGCTACCCTCGAACACGTTATCCGACTGGTGCCGTCATGTCCGAACCTCACCCCTCAGTGCTTGCCTTGGTGTCTTTTCTGGAGCACGACGTCCTGCCCGCCATCGTGCTGGACACCGACTACAACATTCTGGCCGCCAACGCCGCTTATCGACGTCAGTTCGGTCAGGACCAGCAGGCGCCGCTTGGGCAGAAATGTCACAAGGTCTCACACCATTACCACGTTCCCTGCGACCAGGCCGGCGAGGACTGCCCGATGCGCAAGGCCTGGTCCAGCAAGGTGCCCGAGCGCGTGCTGCATGTGCATCACACCCCTCGCGGACCGGAACATGTGGATGTCGAACTTCGGCCGATCCTGGATGAGCAGGGCAGGGTGATTGCTTTCGTCGAACGGCTCACCCCTATCGTCATCGCATCTGCCCAGCCGCAAGAGCAAGGGCTCGTTGGCCAGGCACCTGCATTCACGGCGGCATTGGCCAGCTTGCAACGTGCGGCGCCGGCTGACATCCCTGTCCTGCTCCAGGGTGAGTCCGGCACGGGCAAGGAACTGTTCGCGCGGGCGTTGCACATGGGCAGCCCCAAGGCCGATGGCCCCTTGGTCGTGGTCGATTGCACCAGCCTGACGGAGGCGCTTTTCGAGAGCGAACTGTTCGGTTACGAGAAGGGTGCATTCACCGGTGCTCACCAGCGCAAGACCGGCCTGGCAGAAGCTGCCCACGGCGGCACGCTGTTCCTGGACGAGATCGGTGAAGTGCCCTTGGCCATGCAGGTCAAGCTGCTGCGCTTGATCGAAACCGGCAGCTTCCGGCCTGTTGGCAGCCTGCGTACCGTGCATTCGGATTTCCGCCTGGTGTCGGCAACCCATAAACCCTTGAGGCAGATGGTGGCCGACGGCACGTTCAGGGAGGACCTGTACTACCGGATCAGTGGGTTCCCTATCCGGATGCCTGCACTGCGCGAGCGTATCGAGGATCTGCCTCTGCTGGTCCAAAGCCTGCTGAAAAGAATCGCAGGGCCCAGCGCGCCCACACTCGGTAATGCTGCTCTCGATCGACTGATGACGTATCCGTTTCCGGGGAACATCCGCGAGTTACGCAACATCCTGGAGCGGGCACGGCTGTTTGCCGATGAAGGCGTCATTCAGCCAGAACACTTGCCCGAAGACGTGGTGTCGCTCCCTGCCCAAGTGCGCGCCCACGGAAGTCGGCCAGCAGATCTCCTACAGGTGCTTAGTCAGTTCAGGGGGTCGCGCAGTGAGCTGGCCAAGCACTTGGGTATCAGCGAACGTACGTTGTATCGGCGTTTGAAAGCGGCGGGCATTGCCGAGGACCATTGATCCCCTACGCACAAACTCGATCTGGGCCACTGCTTACCCTCGTCGCACGTCACCCTTGCAGAATCATGTCAGCGATTGGCTGCTTTTAAAACTTGAAGCACTCAAGGTCGAGGCGTATGACCCACTGCAAGTCCGTTCTGAATTACACCCTTGAGCTAATGCGGGGTGAGCGTGCCTACCCGGAGATTGGAAATGAAAAAGCCCGCTAGCGCGGGCTTGATGATGACCGGTTAGGCTCGAATTTCGAAGCTGCCCGGTCGTGCAACGGTCAAGGCTGATCAGAAGTCCAGGTTGGACACCGACAATGCATTGCTTTCGATAAAGTCACGGCGCGGTTCAACGGCGTCACCCATCAGGGTGTTGAAGATCTGGTCAGCCGCGATTGCATCTTCGATGGTGACCTTCAGCATACGGCGCACAGTTGGGTCCATGGTGGTTTCCCACAACTGATCCGGGTTCATCTCACCCAGCCCTTTATAGCGCTGGATGGTATGGCGCTTGGTGGTCTCGTTCATCAACCAGTCCAAGCCTTCCTTGAACTCGACGATGGCCTTGCGACGCTCACCACGTTGCACATAAGCGCCTTCACCCAACAGGCTGGACAGCTTGGCACCCACGTTGACCACGGTGCGGTAGTCGTTGCTGCCGAAGAAGTCACGGTTGAACGTGATGTAGCTGGCAAGCCCGTGGGAGGTGATTTCCACCTCAGGCAGCCACACATTACGTTCCTTGTCTTCACGCAGGCTGGCCTTGTAGACCAGGCCCGATTTCTGGGTCGAATTCAGGCGCTCATGCAACTGGTTCTTCCAGGCTTCCATCACCGCATGATCACCCAGCTGCTCGAGAGTGACTTCAGGCAGGTAGATGAAATGCTCGGTGAGCTCCTGCGGGTACAGGCGCGACAGACGCTTGAGGGTCTTCATCACACCGCGGAACTCGTTGACCAGGGCTTCCAGTTGCACGCCGGATACCGGCGGCGCGGATTCGTCCAGGTGCAGGCTGGCGTCTTCCAGGGCCGATTGGGTCATGTACTCTTCCATGGCCTCATCGTCCTTGATGTACTGCTCTTGCTTGCCGCGCTTGACCTTGTACAACGGTGGCTGAGCAATGTAGATGTAGCCGCGCTCGACCAGCTCTGGCAACTGACGGAAGAAGAAGGTCAGCAGCAACGTACGAATGTGCGAACCGTCAACGTCAGCATCGGTCATGATGATGATGTTGTGATACCGCAGCTTTTCGATGTTGTACTCTTCCCGGCCAATGCCGCAGCCCAGCGCGGTGATCAAAGTCCCGACTTCCTGGGACGAAATCATCTTGTCGAACCGAGCTTTCTCTACGTTCAGGATCTTGCCTTTGAGTGGCAAGATGGCCTGGGTCCGACGGTTACGCCCCTGTTTCGCAGAGCCGCCTGCAGAGTCACCCTCCACCAGGTAGAGTTCAGACAGGGCAGGGTCCTTCTCCTGGCAGTCAGCCAGCTTGCCTGGCAAGCCCGCAATATCCAGTGCGCCTTTACGGCGAGTCATCTCACGCGCTTTGCGTGCAGCTTCACGGGCGCGCGCAGCATCGATCATCTTGCCGACGACAGCCTTGGCTTCGTTCGGGTTCTCCAGCAGGAAGTCAGAGAAGTACTTGTTCATCTCCTGCTCGACAGCGGTTTTAACCTCAGACGATACCAGCTTGTCTTTAGTCTGCGAGCTGAACTTGGGGTCGGGCACCTTGACCGAAATGATCGCAGTCAGGCCTTCGCGTGCGTCGTCCCCAGTGGTGGAAACCTTGTTCTTCTTAGCCAGGCCTTCCTGCTCGATGTAGCTGTTCAGGCTGCGCGTCAAAGACGAACGGAAACCCACCAGGTGCGTACCGCCATCGCGCTGCGGGATGTTGTTGGTAAAGCACAGCAGGTTCTCGTTGAAGCTGTCGTTCCACTGGAGAGCAACTTCTACACCCACACCGTCTTCGCGCTGTACGCTGAAGTGGAACACCTGGGCGTTCACCGGCGTCTTGTTGGTATTCAGGTATTCGACGAATGCCCGCAGGCCGCCTTCGTACTTGAAGAACTCTTCCTTACCACTGCGCTCGTCTTTCAGCAGAATGCCGACGCCCGAGTTCAGGAAAGACAGCTCACGAATACGCTTGGCCAGGATGTCCCAGCTGAAGTGAATATTCTTGAATGTCTCTGCGGATGGCTTGAAGTGAATGTGAGTACCGGTCGTCTCACTTTCACCGACGATGGCCATCGGCGCCTGAGGCACACCGTGGACGTACGTCTGTTCCCAGATCTTGCCGCTGCGACGCACCGTCAGTATCAGTTGCTCGGACAACGCGTTGACGACCGAAACGCCTACCCCGTGCAATCCACCGGATACCTTGTAGGAGTTGTCATCGAACTTACCGCCTGCGTGCAGCACAGTCATGATGACTTCTGCTGCCGAAACACCTTCTTCTTTATGCACGTCGACCGGAATGCCACGGCCGTTGTCACGCACGCTGATGGATTCATCAGGGTGAATAATTACTGTGATGTCGTCGCAGTGGCCGGCCAGGGCTTCGTCGATGGAGTTGTCGACCACCTCGAAGACCATGTGGTGCAGGCCGCTACCATCATCGGTGTCGCCAATGTACATGCCGGGACGCTTGCGCACGGCATCCAAACCTTTTAGCACCTTGATGCTGGAGGAGTCGTACGTCTGATTTTCGCTCATGCCTTCACTCCCGATGGTCGTGGGTCTGGGTGATACGGCCTTGTTCCACGTGGAACAAAGCAACCGGCGTTTCCGTCTGCCAGCCTTCCCTCAATAATTCATGATCTACACAGGTGATGAATACCTGGCAGCGTAATTCTTCAAGCAAGCGACATAGTGCGCGGCGATGTTGCTCATCGAGTTCCGACGGCAAATCGTCCACAAGATAAATGCAGTGGCCGCGTCGTGCTTGGCCAACCAAATGACCTTGAGCTATCCGCAGTGCGCATACCACCAGTTTTTGCTGGCCGCGGGACAGGATGTCTGCTGCGTTGTTTGCAGCTAATCGAAGTCGCAAATCTGCACGTTGCGGACCCGCCTGCGTGTGTCCCATCTGCTGGTCACGAAGGAGGGAAGTAGCCAACACATCCTGCAGCTCCCGGTCTTTGTCCCAGCCTCGGTAATAGCTCAGGGTAAGACCGTCTAGCTCAAGCAACTCACTCAAAGTCTTTTCGAATACAGGCTTCAGGGCCTTGATGTATTCGCGGCGGTATTCATCTATTTCGGCGCTGGCCAGGCATAACTCCCGGTCCCAAGCGGCTTGCGAAGCTGGGTCAAGTGTACCATGCCGCAACCATGAGTTCCGCTGCCTGAGGGCCTTCTGCAGGCGTTGCCACGCGGGCATGAAGCGAGGTTCCACGTGGAACACGCCCCAGTCGAGAAACTGTCGCCTGATCTTCGGGGCGCCTTCGAGGAGTCGAAAGCTGTCTGGGTTGATGAGCTGTAATGGAAGCAATTCAGCAAGCTGTGCAGCGCTACGCGCATTCTGCCCATCGATCCTGATGGTGAAATCACCCTGCCGCTCGCGAGACACCCCAAGGTTACAGGTACCGCCTTCGGCAAGGAGCACCTCCCCGAATACCGTACAAGAGGCTTGCTCGTACTGGATTACCGGGTTCAAGCGAGTGCTGCGAAAGGATCTAGCCAGACCGAGTAGATGAACAGCTTCAAGAAGGCTTGTCTTGCCGCTCCCGTTATCGCCAAAGAGCACGTTGATACGCGGGGAAGGGGAGAGCGTCACCGGGTGCAGGTTTCGCACCCCGGTGACGATGATACGCCTAAGTGACATTTGGCCTGCTTTGCTTACAGCCGCATCGGCATGACAACGTACGAAGAGTCGTCATTGCCTGCCTCCTGCAGCAGTGCACTGCTGTTGGAGTCCGACAAAATCAGGCGCACCTGCTCAGTGGTCATGACGCCCAGCACATCCAGCAGGTAGCTGACGTTGAAACCGATCTCAAGCGAGCTACCGTCGTAGTCGACGCTGATTTCTTCCTCAGCCTCTTCCTGCTCGGGGTTGTTGGCCTGGATCTTCAACTGGCCGGCAGCGAGCAACAAGCGAATCCCGCGGTACTTTTCGTTGGACAGGATCGCGGTGCGGCTGAACGCCTCGCGCAAAGCTTGGCGATCACCAATCACCAGTTTGTCACCGCCTTTGGGCAGCACACGCTCGTAATCAGGGAATTTACCGTCGACGAGCTTGGAGGTGAATGTGAACTCACCCGTCGTTGCGCGGATATGGTGTTGCCCAAGAACGATGCTGACCATGCCTTCAGGCTCGGTCAGCAAGCGAGCAAGCTCCAGAATACCTTTGCGCGGCACGATCACCTGGTGGCGGTCGTCCTGTTCGATCGGTGCACTCATCGAGCACAATGCCAGGCGGTGGCCATCAGTGGAAACGGCACGCAGGGTATTGCGCGACACCTCCAGCAGCATGCCGTTAAGGTAGTAACGCACGTCTTGCTGGGCCATGGCGAAGCTGGTGCGTTCGATCAATCGACGCAGTTTGCTTTGTTCCAGATTGCACGTGAGCGAGCCTGGCCCTTCTTCCACGGTCGGGAAATCATTGGCAGGCAACGTCGACAGTGTGAAGCGGCTACGCCCGGCCTTGACCAGCAGTTTTTGCTCATCGAGCTTGATGTCGATCAGCACGTCACTGGGCAGGCTTTTGCAGATGTCCATCAGCTTGCGTGCTGGGACAGTGATCTCGCCAGGCTCGGCAGGTTCTTCCAGTTGCACGCGGCCCACCAGTTCAACCTCAAG
Source organism: Pseudomonas fulva NBRC 16637 = DSM 17717 (assembly GCF_000730565.1). GTDB lineage: Bacteria > Pseudomonadota > Gammaproteobacteria > Pseudomonadales > Pseudomonadaceae > Aquipseudomonas > Aquipseudomonas fulva. The sequence continues at coordinate 27,061 of NZ_BBIQ01000001.1, forward strand.
GTCGGTACCGGTCAGCGACAGTTGCTGGCCTTGAACGACCAGCAAAACATTTGAAAGCACCGGCAACGTCTGCCGGCGCTCGACGACACCTGCCACCAGTTGCAGAGGTTTGAGCAAGGCTTCGCGTTGAATCGTGAAATGCATGGTCTAGTCCCTTGCCTTCATATGGCTGCGCTGACGGCCCTCAGGTCGTCAGCGTGCGCAGCAGGTTCTTGTAGTCCTCGCGGATATCCGCGTCGGATTCTTTCAGTTCATTGATCTTTCGGCAGGCATGCAGCACGGTCGTGTGGTCGCGCCCACCAAACATGTCGCCGATTTCTGGCAAGCTGTGGTTGGTCAGCTCCTTGGAGAGCGCCATCGCCACCTGACGTGGACGAGCTACCGAACGGGACCGGCGTTTGGACAACAGATCGGAGATCTTGATCTTGTAGTACTCGGCCACCGTACGCTGGATGTTATCCACACTCACCAGCTTGTCTTGCAGTGCCAGAAGGTCCTTCAGGGATTCGCGGATCAACTCGATGGTGATGTCGCGCCCCATGAAGTGTGAATGGGCGATCACGCGCTTCAGGGCGCCCTCCAGCTCACGCACGTTCGACCGAATACGCTGAGCGATGAAGAAGGCCGCATCGTGCGGCAGTTCCACCTTGGCCTGATCGGCCTTCTTCATCAGGATCGCGACGCGCGTTTCCAGTTCCGGCGGCTCCACGGCAACCGTGAGGCCCCAGCCAAAGCGCGATTTCAAACGTTCCTCGAGCCCTTCGATTTCCTTGGGATATCGATCGGAGGTGAGGATCACCTGCTGGCCACCTTCGAGCAGTGCGTTGAAGGTGTGGAAAAACTCTTCCTGTGAACGCTCCTTGCGCGCAAAGAACTGAATGTCATCGATGAGCAGCGCATCGACCGAACGGTAGAAGCGCTTGAACTCGTTGATTGCATTGAGCTGAAGTGCCTTGACCATATCGGCGACGAAGCGCTCGGAATGCAGGTACACCACCTTGGCATTCGGGTTCTTTCTAAGCAGGTGGTTACCCACGGCATGCATGAGGTGGGTTTTACCCAAGCCCACACCGCCATAGAGAAACAGGGGGTTATAACCATGCTTGGGGTTGTCGGCAACCTGCCAGGCGGCGGCACGGGCCAGCTGGTTCGACTTGCCTTCTACAAATGTGTCGAACGTGAACGTGCGGTTCAGGTAGCTGGTGTGCTTGAGAGCACCTTCCACCTGCACCGTCCGCTGCTCTGTCCTACCCGCGGGGGCCTGAGCAGGTTCGGCCATGGCATCGAAGCTATCCCTCGAAGAAGGCTCGGCCACGTCGTTGGCGTTTGCAGGCGCGGGGTCGGACGAGGCCACTGGAGCGGGCTCGGACGGCGTGATGGAGGGGGCCTTGGGCGTCGTTTGCACCAGAGAGGCTGCCACAGCCGCGCTCACTGGGGCATTAGGTGCCGCACGGGGGGCAGAGCTGCGCCGGCTGCCGATCAGCAGCGACAACGCAGGGGCGATGCCCGTGCCTTTTTCTCCCAAAAGCTCAAGCAAACGCCCCAGGTACTTTTCATTGACCCAATCGAGAACGAAACGGTTAGGCGCATAGACGCGCAACTCGTCGCCTTCGGCTTCGACCTGTAACGGACGGATCCAGGTGTTGAATTGCTGGGCAGGCAGTTCATCGCGCAGAAGCTCCACGCACTGCTGCCAAAGTTCCACTGACACGGATATCCCCTGAGCTTGAAAGCCACGAAGGCTGAAACAAACGGCCATTGTACCGGGCACGCGCTCAGTTATCCACATGCGGACACACCGGCATGCATGGCAGAACTGTCATTTAATGACCGAAACACCACTTATACGCTGTGCATAAACTCTGTGGATAACTAGCCATGAGGGCTATGCACAACCCAGTGAATCGAGCTGTGCATAACCTGCCTGTGTATAAATAGCCCTTTTATGCACAGCTTAAATTCAGCTCTAGAACAGTTGCAGCACGGCTTCCGAACAGGGTTTAAAAATGCTGCGAAGCCCTGGCTATGAGGCCTTCAGCACGTTATCCACAGAAAGTTATCCACTTAAGAGTATTAAGATCTTTAGAGAAGTTTTTTATATGTCTTTCTTATTTTTCATGTTGAGCAGTGGTGTCCTGCCCAGCCTCATGGAGGTGTCAGTGCCGCTAGCCAATCCTTACGCCCGTTCATCCCACACCTAAAGGAAAGGTTGGTTGGAAATTGACCTATGGGCTTGCTTTCTCTAGAATCGCCGGTCTCTTAAAAGGGGGCCATCCCGGCCCGTCGTCGACAAACCCAGGTAACACGCCATGAAACGTACTTTCCAACCAAGCACCATCAAGCGCGCGCGCACTCACGGTTTCCGTGCCCGTATGGCTACTAAGAACGGCCGCGCTGTTCTGTCGCGTCGTCGTGCCAAAGGCCGTAAGCGTCTGGCCATTTGATTTTTCGGCACAGGTGGTGAGTCAGGACTTCAGTCGGGAAAAGCGACTGCTTACACCCCGGCATTTCAAAGCGGTCTTCGACTCCCCAACCGGCAAGGTTCCAGGGAAAAACCTGCTGATCCTTGCTCGCGAGAACGGTCTGGATCACCCGCGCCTTGGCCTGGTGATTGGCAAGAAAAGCGTCAAGCTCGCCGTTCAACGCAACCGCCTCAAGCGCTTGATGCGCGATTCCTTTCGTCTGAACCAGCATTCACTTGCCGGATTGGATATCGTGATCGTCGCGCGCAAGGGATTGGGTGAGATAGAAAACCCGGAATTGCACCAACACTTCGGCAAACTCTGGAAGCGCCTGGCGCGTAGCCGACCGGCACCAGCAGTCTCCGCCGATCGCGCAGGGGTAAGCAGCCAAGATGCGTAAACTGGCACTCGTTCCGATCCAGTTTTACCGTTATGCCATTAGTCCTCTGATGGCCAGCCACTGCCGTTTCTACCCCAGTTGCTCTTGTTACGCCTACGAAGCCATCGAAAACCACGGCCTCTGGCGTGGTGGATGGCTAGCCGTTCGTCGCCTGGGGCGTTGTCATCCGTGGAACGACGGCGGTTTCGACCCCGTTCCACCCGCTCCTTCCTCCCGAACTTCTTCGATAGCCGAGTAATCATGGATATTAAACGCACGATCCTGATCGTCGCCCTGGCAATCGTGTCCTACGTCATGGTCCTTAAATGGAACCAGGACTACGGCCAGGCTGCCCTGCCGACTCAGAATACTGCTGCCAGCACGACCAACCCTGGTTTGCCCGATGGCGTACCTGCCGGTGATTCCGGTGCGGGTGCCAGCGCCGATGTGCCAAGCGCCACTGCTGAAACCCACACCGCCGATCAGGCACCCGTGGCTGTCAGCAAGGACCTGATCCGGGTCAAGACCGATGTGCTGGACCTGGCTATCGATCCGGTAGGTGGTGACGTCGTCCAGTTGAACCTGCCGCAGTATCCACGCCGTCAGGACCATCCGGACATTCCGTTCCAACTGTTCGACAACGGTGGGGAGCGCGTCTATCTCGCGCAAAGCGGCTTGACTGGTGCCAACGGTCCAGATGCCCGCTCGACCGGTCGCCCCCTCTACGCTGCCGATCAGAAGCGTTATCAGTTGGCCGATGGTCAGGACCAGTTGGTGGTGGACCTGAAGTTCAGCGACAACGGGGTCAACTACATCAAGCGCTTCAGCTTCAAGCGCGGCGAATATGACCTGAACGTCAGCTACCTGATCGACAACCAGAGCAGCCAGGCTTGGAGCGGCAACATGTTCGCCCAGCTCAAGCGCGATGCCAGTTCCGATCCATCGTCGAGCACTGCCACGGGTACCGCGACCTACTTGGGTGCGGCCTTGTGGACACCTTCGGAGCCTTACAAAAAGGTCTCGATGAAGGACATCGACAAAGGTAGTTTGAAAGAAAATGTGTCCGGCGGCTGGGTAGCATGGCTTCAGCACTACTTCGTGACCGCATGGATCCCGGCCAAGTCCGACAACAACGTGGTGCAAACCCGCAAGGACAGCCAGGGTAATTACATCATCGGCTACACCGGCCCGGCTATCAGCGTGCCTGCTGGGGGCAAGGCTGAAACCAGCGCCATGCTGTATGCCGGTCCCAAGATCCAGTCCAAGCTCAAGGAGTTGTCCCCAGGCCTGGAACTGACCGTCGACTACGGCTTCTTGTGGTTCATCGCCCAGCCGATCTTCTGGCTTCTGCAACATATCCACAGCCTGCTGGGTAACTGGGGCTGGTCGATCATCGTGCTGACCATGCTCATCAAGGGCCTGTTCTTCCCGCTGTCCGCTGCCAGCTACCGTTCCATGGCACGTATGCGTGCGGTCTCGCCCAAGCTCGCAGCGCTCAAGGAACGCTTCGGCGATGATCGCCAGAAGATGTCCCAGGCGATGATGGAGCTGTACAAGAAAGAGAAGATCAACCCGCTGGGCGGTTGCTTGCCGATCCTGGTTCAGATGCCAGTATTCCTGGCCCTTTACTGGGTACTGCTGGAAAGCGTCGAGATGCGTCAGGCACCTTGGATGCTGTGGATTACCGACCTGTCGATCAAGGATCCGTTCTTCATCCTGCCGATCATCATGGGCGCCACCATGTTCATTCAGCAGCGCCTGAACCCGACCCCGCCGGATCCGATGCAGGCCAAGGTGATGAAAATGATGCCGATCATCTTCACCTTCTTCTTCCTGTGGTTCCCAGCAGGTCTGGTGCTGTACTGGGTTGTGAACAACTGCCTGTCCATCACGCAGCAGTGGTACATCACGCGCAGCATCGAGGCTGCCAACAAGAAAGCGGCTGCCTGACGGGCTGCTACGCTAGCTTGTGAATAAAACGCCCCTTCGTGGGGCGTTTTTGCTATCTGTCGTTTTTGTCGTAGAGGCTTCCCCAGCATGAATACTGTGCGTGAAACCATTGCCGCCATCGCTACTGCCCAAGGCCGCGGCGGTGTAGGCATCGTAAGGTTGTCAGGGCCACTGGCTGCCAAGGCGGGCCAGTGGATAACCGGTCGCAGCCTGCAACCGCGTCATGCTCATTACGGGCCGTTCCGAGACGAGGAGGGGGTGGTACTGGATGAAGGTATCGCGCTGTTCTTTCCGGGGCCCCACTCATTCACCGGTGAAGATGTACTCGAGCTGCAAGGCCATGGCGGCCCCGTCGTTCTGGATATGCTGCTACAGCGCTGTGTACAACTGGGTTGTCGCCTGGCCAGGCCGGGTGAGTTCAGCGAGCGGGCATTTCTCAATGACAAGCTCGACCTGGCTCAAGCTGAGGCCATCGCCGACTTGATCGAAGCCAGCTCCAGCCAGGCAGCGCGAAACGCACTGCGATCGCTGCAGGGCGAATTCTCAAGACATGTCCACAGCCTTACCGAAGCGTTGATCGCGCTGCGCATCTACGTTGAGGCCGCCATTGATTTTCCCGAGGAGGAAATCGACTTTCTAGCCGATGGCCATGTGCTGTCGATGCTCGATGCCGTAAGGGATCATTTATCCACAGTACTGCGTGAGGCAGGCCAAGGTGCATTGCTGCGCGATGGCATGACAGTGGTCATCGCTGGGCGGCCCAATGCAGGCAAGTCGAGCCTGCTCAACCAGCTGGCGGGACGTGAAGCGGCGATCGTGACGGATATCGCCGGCACGACCCGGGATACCCTGCGCGAACATATCCACATCGACGGTATGCCGCTTCACGTGGTGGACACAGCCGGGCTACGTTCGACAGATGATCATGTGGAAAAGATCGGTGTGGAGCGCGCGCTACGAGCGATAAGTGAGGCAGACCGGATATTGCTGGTTGTGGACTCCACGGCCCCTGAAGCCGGCGATCCCTTCTCCCTGTGGCCCGAGTTTCTGGACCAGCGCCCGGATCCGGCACGGGTAACCCTCATACGCAACAAAGCGGATCTGAGCGGGGAGCCTGTCGCGCTGCACCAGGGCGAAGATGGACAAGCCACCATCACGCTGAGCGCCAAAGGAGAGGGGGGAGGGCTGCAGCTGTTGCGCGACCATCTCAAGGCCTGCATGGGCTATGAACAGACCGCCGAAAGTGGTTTCAGCGCCCGTAGACGGCATCTGGATGCCTTGCGCCAGGCCAGTGAGCACCTGGAGCATGGCCGTGCGCAGCTGACCCTTGCCGGTGCAGGTGAGTTACTGGCAGAGGACCTGCGGCAGGCACAACAGGTGCTTGGGGAAATCACCGGAGCCTTCAGTTCCGATGACTTGTTGGGACGGATTTTCTCGAGTTTTTGCATCGGCAAGTAACAGACAAGCCAGGTCCCACATCAGCCAACCGCCTCTTTGAGGCGGTTTTTTTTGGCCCGAACAAAGCCTCCAGCAAGGCATAGCCTAAGAACGGCACCCGCTAAGCCCTGTGGAAAACCCTCGCTAAGCTCCGTTGATAAGCGGCACTTTTTCTTGAGGATAAATGGCCCTGTGGGTAACCATCACTTTAATCCACAGGCTATTCCTCGTTATCCCAAGCGCTCAGAGGGGGTAAGCCACAGGGTTCAGGATCTCTGTACAGCACGTGCTACATGGCCTTCAGAGCGTTATCCACAGATAGTAATGTGCATAAGAATAAACATAAAAACAAAGCTTTTATAAATCTCTCTTCTTGATTTCTGTTGTATGCCATTCATCCACAGCCTGATCAAAATTTGCTCAGACGGTTTCATTGAGGGGGGTGATGTCCCTATACTTGTCGGCTTACCTTTTCTATTTGCACAACAGGCACGAGGTGCGTGGTGGATTTCCCTTCCCGTTTTGAAGTGATCGTCATCGGCGGCGGCCATGCCGGTACCGAGGCTGCGCTTGCGTCTGCACGCATGGGTGTCAAAACCCTGCTGCTGACCCACAACGTGGAAACCCTCGGGCACATGAGTTGCAACCCTGCCATTGGTGGCATCGGCAAGAGCCATCTGGTCAAGGAAATCGATGCCTTGGGCGGCGCCATGGCGCTGGCCACCGACAAGAGTGGTATTCAGTTTCGCGTGTTGAACAACCGCAAAGGCCCAGCCGTTCGCGCCACGCGTGCGCAGGCTGACCGCGCCATCTACAAGGCGGTGGTGCGTGAGATGTTGGAAAACCAGCCCAACCTGTGGATATTTCAGCAATCGTGTGACGACCTGATCGTTGAACAGGATGAAGTCAAAGGCGTGGTCACCCAGATGGGGCTGCGGTTCTTTGCAAACTCTGTCGTGCTCACCACCGGCACCTTCCTGGGCGGTTTGATCCATATCGGCATGCAGAACCACTCGGGTGGACGCGCAGGTGATCCGCCTTCCATCGCGTTGGCGCATCGCATGCGTGAATTGCCGCTACGCGTTGGCCGTCTGAAGACAGGTACGCCGCCTCGCATCGACGGCCGCTCCGTTGATTTCTCGGTCATGACCGAGCAGCCCGGCGACACGCCCATCCCGGTGATGTCGTTCATGGGCAATGCCGGCATGCACCCGCGCCAGGTGAGCTGCTACATCACTCACACCAACGCCCGCACACATGACATCATCGCTTCGAACCTTGACCGCTCGCCCATGTACTCGGGCGTCATCGAAGGGGTAGGGCCACGTTACTGCCCGTCGATCGAAGACAAGATCCACCGCTTTGCGGACAAGGAAAGCCATCAGGTATTCATCGAGCCTGAAGGCCTGACCACCCATGAGCTCTACCCCAACGGCATCTCCACGTCGCTGCCCTTCGATGTGCAGCTGGAGCTGGTGCGCTCGATCCGCGGCATGGAAAACGCGCATATCGTGCGCCCAGGCTATGCCATCGAATATGACTACTTCGATCCGCGTGACCTGAAGTACAGCCTTGAAACCAAAGTCATTGGTGGGCTTTTCTTCGCTGGCCAGATCAACGGCACCACCGGTTACGAAGAAGCCGGTGCGCAAGGCCTGTTGGCCGGGACCAACGCCGCACTGCGCGCCCAGGGGCGCGAGACCTGGTGCCCGCGGCGCGATGAAGCCTATATCGGCGTGCTGGTCGATGACCTGATCACCTTGGGTACTCAAGAACCGTATCGGATGTTCACATCCCGTGCCGAATACCGGTTGATCCTGCGCGAGGACAACGCTGACCTGCGTCTGACTGAAAAAGGGCGAGCGCTGGGGTTGATCGACGACGAGCGCTGGGACGCCTTCTGCACCAAGCGCGACGGAATCGAAAAAGAAGAGCAGCGGCTGAAATCGACCTGGATAAGACCCAACACCGAGCTAGGCCAAGCCGTTGTGGACAAGTTCGGTACGCCACTGAGCCACGAGTACAGCCTGCTGAACCTGTTGGCGCGGCCTGAAATCGACTACGCAGGGCTTATGGCGGCTACCGGCGGCGAGTCGATCGACCCACAGGTTGCCGAGCAGGTCGAGATTCGTACCAAATATGCGGGCTACATCGACCGTCAACAGGACGAAATTGCCCGCCTGCGAGCCAGCGAGGACACGCGCCTGCCTGTGGATATCGAGTACGCCACGATTTCGGGGCTGTCCAAGGAAATTCAGGGGAAACTCAGCCAGACCCGTCCCGAAACCCTGGGGCAGGCCTCGCGCATTCCGGGCGTTACGCCGGCGGCCATTTCCCTGTTGCTCATTCACCTGAAAAAACGCGGCGCAGGCCGCGAGCTGGAGCAAAGCGTTTGAGTTCCCTGGTTACCTCGCAACATGCCGAAGAGTTGTCCACAGGTGCCCGCCAGTTGGGGGTGCCCCTGAGCCTTGAACACCATGAAAAACTGCTGGGCTACCTGGCCCTGTTGATCAAATGGAACAAGGCCTACAACCTCACCGCCGTCCGGGATCCGGACGAAATGGTTTCGCGTCACCTGCTCGACAGCCTCAGCGTGATGCCGTTTATCCACAGCGAGCGCAGCAACTGGCTGGATGTTGGCAGCGGCGGAGGCATGCCCGGTGTGCCCATGGCTATCCTGCATCCCGAAAAACGAATCACCGTGCTGGATGCCAACGGCAAGAAGACGCGCTTTCTGACCCAGGTGAAAATGGAACTCAAGCTGGACAATCTCACGGTTATCCACAGCAGGGTCGAGGGGTACACGCCGGCCCAGCCGTTCGACGGCATCATCTCCCGCGCTTTCAGCAGCATGGAGAATTTCACCAACTGGACCCGCCACCTGGGCGACACCGGGACGCAGTGGCTTGCAATGAAGGGGCTGCATCCTGCCGATGAACTGGTAGCATTGCCCGCAGACTTCACAGTGGAAAGCGAGCAGGCCCTGACCGTTCCGGGTTGCCAGGGCCAACGTCATCTGCTGATACTGCGCCGCAAGGCTTGATTGGGAACAGACGCATCAATGGCTAAGGTATTCGCAATCGCGAACCAGAAAGGTGGTGTGGGCAAGACCACCACCTGTATCAATCTCGCTGCCTCGCTGGTGGCGACCAAGCGCCGTGTGCTGCTGATCGACCTCGATCCGCAGGGCAATGCCACCATGGGCAGCGGCGTGGACAAGCACGAGCTCGAGCACTCTGTGTACGACCTGCTTATCGGAGAGTGTGACCTGGCCCAGGCCATGCACTATTCCGAGCATGGCGGGTTCCAGCTGTTGCCGGCCAACCGGGACCTGACCGCTGCCGAAGTGGTGCTGCTGGAGATGCAGGTCAAGGAAAGCCGCCTGCGCAATGCGCTGGCGCCCATTCGCGACAATTACGATTTCATCCTCATCGACTGCCCGCCTTCACTGTCGATGCTGACGCTCAATGCCCTGGTGGCTTCCGATGGCGTGATCATTCCCATGCAGTGCGAGTACTACGCGCTGGAAGGGCTGAGCGACCTTGTGGACAACATCAAGCGCATTGCCGCCAAGTTGAACCCCGCGCTCAAGATCGAGGGGTTGCTGCGAACCATGTATGATCCGCGGCTGAGCCTGAACAACGATGTATCGGCGCAGCTCAAGGAGCACTTCGGTTCGCAGTTGTACGACACCGTCATTCCTCGAAACATCCGCCTGGCCGAAGCACCCAGCTTCGGTATGCCGGCATTGGCCTACGACAAGCAATCGCGCGGCGCACAGGCCTACCTCGCCCTGGCGGGAGAATTGGTCCGTCGTCAACGCCGCCAGTCCCGCACTGCACAAGCAACTTAAGGAATCCGCATGGCCGTCAAGAAACGGGGTCTCGGACGTGGGTTGGATGCGCTGCTCAGCGGTCCAACCGTAAGCGCGCTCGAAGAGCAGGCTGTAAAGATCGACCTGAAGGAGCTTCAGCACCTGCCCGTCGAGCTGATTCAACGGGGCAAGTACCAGCCGCGTCGCGACATGGACCCGCAGGCGCTCGAAGAACTGGCACACTCGATCCGCAGCCATGGCGTGATGCAACCGATCGTGGTGCGGCCGGTTGGCGATGAGCGCTATGAGATCATCGCCGGTGAGCGGCGCTGGCGCGCGACTCAGCAAGCTGGGCTGGACACCATTCCGGCCATGGTCCGCGAGGTCCCTGACGAAGCGGCCATTGCCATGGCCCTTATCGAGAACATCCAGCGCGAGGACTTGAACCCTCTGGAAGAGGCGCTGGCCTTGCAGCGGTTGCAGCAGGAGTTCGAGCTGACCCAGCAGCAAGTGGCCGATGCGGTAGGCAAGTCACGGGTGACCGTGGCCAACCTGTTGCGGTTGATCACGTTGCCGGAGGCGATCAAGACCATGCTCGCCCATGGAGACCTGGAAATGGGTCACGCACGGGCTTTGCTAGGCCTGGAGGAGAATCGCCAGGAGGAAGGGGCGCGTCATGTTGTCGCACGTGGGCTGACCGTACGTCAGACCGAGGCACTGGTGCGCCAGTGGCTGAGCGACAAGCCTGATCCGGTAGAACCCGGTAAACCTGATCCGGACATTGCACGCCTGGAACAGCGGCTTGCAGAGCGTTTGGGCTCGGCTGTACAGATTCGCCACGGCACCAAAGGCAAGGGCCAACTGGTCATTCGCTACAACTCGCTCGATGAGTTGCAGGGCGTACTCGCACACATTCGCTGAAACAATTCCTGTTGTAGCGCGCAATCGGAAATCACTACGAATAGTTGAATAGGGGTTAATCCACCCCTATACTCTGCGCGCATTTTGTCGGCACAAATTATGCCAAGTCATCGCTGACTGGCGGGCCGATTCACGGGGAGCAGTTGTGATGGAAATCCGCACGCCAAACCGGTTGCCTTTCCATCGCTGGGCGGTTTTTCCGGTATTGCTGACGCAATTCGTCGTGCTGCTGCTGGCAACCTTGGTGTTGTGGCAGTTGGCTGGGACGGTCAGCGGATATTCAGGGCTCTGCGGAGGCCTGATTGCCTGGCTGCCCAATGTTTATTTCGCCTGGAAGGCTTTTCGCTTTAGCGGAGCTCGGGCGGCGCAGGCCATCGTCAAGTCGTTCTACGCTGGCGAGGCAGGCAAGATGATTTTGACGGCAGTGCTCTTCGCACTGACCTTCGCAGGAGTGAAGCCACTGGCGCCGCTGGCAGTATTCGGCGTCTTCGTGTTGACCCTTTTGGTCAGCTGGTTCGCGCCCCTGCTGATGAATAAAAGACTTTCGAGACCTTAGGGCGTTTGAGGCAACCATGGCAGCAGAAACCGCTTCGGGCTATATCCAGCACCACTTGCAGAACCTGACTTACGGTCAACTACCAGACGGCAGCTGGGGCTTCGCCCATTCGGCTGCAGAAGCCAAGGCTATGGGCTTCTGGGCATTCCACGTGGATACCCTGGGTTGGTCCGTCGCACTGGGTCTGATCTTCCTGTTCATCTTCCGCATGGCGGCCAAGAAGGCGACTTCCGGTCAACCGAGCGGCCTGCAGAACTTCGTCGAAGTGCTGGTGGACTTCGTCAACGGCAGCGTGAAGGACTCCTTCCACGGCCGTAGCCCGGTGATCGCGCCGCTGGCGCTGACCATCTTCGTCTGGGTATTCCTGATGAACGCCATCGACCTGGTACCGGTCGACTGGATTCCTCAGCTGGCCATCCTGATCTCGGGTGATCCGCACATTCCGTTCCGCGCCGTGTCGACCACCGACCCGAACGCGACCCTGGCCATGGCTTTCTGCGTGTTTGCGCTGATCATCTTCTACAGCATCAAGGTCAAGGGCCTGGGTGGCTTCATCGGTGAGCTGACCCTGCACCCGTTCGGCAGCAAGAACATCTTCCTGCAGATCCTGCTGATCCCGGTCAACTTCCTGCTGGAATTCGTGACCCTGATCGCCAAGCCGATCTCGCTGGCACTGCGTCTGTTCGGCAACATGTACGCCGGCGAACTGGTGTTCATCCTGATTGCCGTGATGTTCGGCGCCGGCATCCTGTGGCTCAGCGGCCTGGGTATCGTGCTGCAATGGGCGTGGGCTGTGTTCCACATCCTGATCATCACCCTGCAAGCCTTCATCTTCATGATGCTTACCATCGTCTACCTGTCGATGGCTCACGAAGATAACCATTAAGACCGCCTGGCGTGTCTGATAGCCTTCCCCGCTCGTTTGGGGGGAGGGCTTAAAAAGTCCGCAAGGGCATGCTGTACCAAACGATTCGTTTTACCGCTTCAAACTAAAAAACCTAACCAATACGACGTAAAAGTCGGGAGGAAAGATGGAAACTGTAGTTGGTCTGACCGCTATCGCTGTTGCTCTGCTGATCGGCCTGGGTGCTCTGGGTACCGCCATTGGTTTCGGCCTGCTGGGCGGCAAATTCCTGGAAGGCGCTGCTCGTCAGCCTGAGATGGTTCCGATGCTGCAGGTCAAAATGTTCATCGTTGCCGGTCTGCTCGACGCCGTCACCATGATCGGTGTTGGTATCGCTCTGTTCTTCACCTTCGCGAATCCCTTCGTTGGTCAAATCGCCGGCTAATCACTCGTTTCGACGAGTTGATTGGTGTGATGGACAAAGACCGAGCGAGGTGTTGGCGTGAACATTAATGCAACCCTGATTGGCCAATCCGTTGCTTTTCTGATTTTTGTACTCTTCTGCATGAAGTACGTATGGCCTCCGGTCATCACTGCTCTGCAAGAGCGTCAGAAGAAGATTGCAGACGGCTTGGACGCTGCCAACCGCGCAGCTCGCGACCTGGAGCTGGCCCAAGAAAAAGTGGGTCAGCAACTGCGTGAAGCAAAGGCACAGGCAGCTGAAATCATTGAGCAAAGCAAGAAACGCGCTGCTCAGCTTGTAGACGAAGCCCGTGAACAGGCTCGTGTCGAAGCTGACCGTGTGAAGGCTCAGGCTCAGGCCGAGATCGAACAGGAACTGAACAGCGTCAAAGACGCCCTGCGTGCCCAAGTGGGTGCCCTGGCTGTTGGCGGTGCTGAAAAGATCCTTGGCGCCACAATCGATCAAAACGCGCATGCAGAGCTGGTTAACAAACTGGCCGCTGAAATTTAAGCGAGGGCGATCATGGCAGAACTGACCACGTTGGCCCGACCTTACGCTAAGGCTGCCTTTGAGCATGCCCAGGCCCATCAGCAACTGGCCAATTGGTCAGCCATGCTCGGCCTGGCTGCTGCAGTGTCCGAAGACGACACCATGCAGCGCCTGCTCAAGGCCCCGCGACTGACAAGCGCAGAAAAGGCCGCCGCATTCATTGACGTTTGCGGTGACAAGTTCGATGCATCGGCACAGAATTTCATTCATGTTGCCGCGGAAAACGACCGTCTCCTGCTTCTGCCGGAGATTGCCGCTCTGTTCGACCTGTACAAGGCAGAACAAGAGAAATCCGTGGACGTGGAAGTCACCAGTGCTTTTGCGTTGAACCAAGAACAGCAAGACAAACTCGCCAAGGTTCTCAGTGCACGGCTCAGCCGGGAAGTGCGCCTGCACGCGTCGGAGGATGCCAGCCTGATCGGCGGCGTCGTCATCCGCGCCGGCGACCTGGTAATCGATGGCTCTGTTCGCGGCAAAATCGCGAAACTGGCCGAAGCATTGAAATCTTGAGTTTGAAGGGGCAGCAGAGCAATGCAGCAACTCAATCCTTCCGAAATTAGTGAAATCATCAAGGGTCGCATCGAGAAGCTCGATGTCGGCTCCCAAGCCCGTAACGAAGGTACCGTCGTAAGCGTTTCCGACGGTATCGTACGGATCCACGGTCTGGCCGACGCTATGTACGGCGAAATGATCGAGTTCCCGGGCGGCGTATACGGTATGGCACTGAACCTGGAGCAAGACTCCGTAGGTGCGGTGGTACTGGGTGCGTACACCTCCCTCGCCGAGGGCATGAGCGCCAAGTGCACCGGTCGCATCCTGGAAGTTCCGGTTGGTAAGGAACTGCTGGGTCGCGTCGTGGACGCACTGGGTAACCCGATCGACGGCAAAGGTCCGCTGAACAACACCGAGACCGACGCGGTCGAGAAAGTTGCTCCAGGCGTGATCTGGCGTAAGTCGGTAGACCAGCCTGTACAGACTGGCTACAAGTCGGTCGACGCCATGATCCCGGTTGGCCGTGGTCAGCGTGAGCTGATCATTGGTGACCGTCAGATCGGTAAGACTGCCATGGCGGTCGATGCGATCATCAACCAGAAAAACAGCGGTATCTTCTGCGTATACGTGGCCGTTGGCCAGAAGCAGTCGACCATCGCCAACGTCGTGCGCAAGCTCGAAGAAGCCGGTGCCCTGGCCAACACCATCGTTGTTGCCGCCAGCGCCTCGGAATCGGCTGCACTGCAGTTCCTGGCGCCGTACTCCGGCTGCACCATGGGCGAGTACTTCCGTGACCGCGGTGAAGACGCCCTGATCGTCTACGATGACCTGTCCAAGCAGGCTGTTGCGTACCGTCAGATCTCCCTGCTGCTGCGTCGTCCACCAGGACGTGAAGCGTACCCAGGCGACGTGTTCTATCTCCACTCCCGTCTGCTGGAGCGTGCATCGCGCGTTTCGGAAGAATACGTCGAGAAGTTCACCAATGGCGCAGTCACTGGCAAGACCGGTTCCCTGACCGCTCTGCCGATCATCGAAACCCAGGCTGGCGACGTTTCGGCGTTCGTTCCGACCAACGTGATTTCCATCACTGACGGTCAGATCTTCCTGGAATCGGCCATGTTCAACTCGGGCATCCGCCCTGCAGTGAACGCCGGTGTTTCGGTATCGCGTGTAGGTGGTGCCGCTCAGACCAAGATCATCAAGAAGCTGTCCGGGGGTATTCGTACCGCACTGGCTCAGTACCGTGAACTGGCGGCATTCGCCCAGTTCGCGTCCGATCTGGACGAAGCGACCCGCAAGCAGCTGGAGCATGGTCAGCGCGTTACCGAGCTGATGAAGCAGAAGCAGTACGCGCCGATGTCCATCGCGGACATGGCCCTGTCGCTGTACGCCGCTGAGCGTGGCTTCCTGACCGACGTAGAAGTCTCCAAGGTCGGCAGCTTCGAGCAAGCACTGATCGCCTTCTTCCACCGTGATCACGCCGAACTGATGGCGAAGATCAACGTGAAGGGTGACTTCAACGACGAAATCGACGCAGGCATGAAAGCCGGTATCGAGAAGTTCAAGGCCACCCAGACCTGGTAAGCCGCAGCGGGGGCCCAGGCCCCCGCTTGCTAACCTGATAGGTGATACATGGCAGGCGCAAAAGAGATTCGCAGTAAGATTGCGAGCATCAAAAGCACGCAAAAAATTACCAGCGCCATGGAAAAAGTGGCGGTCAGCAAAATGCGCAAGGCACAACAGCGCATGGCTGCTAGCCGTCCTTATGCGGAGCGTATCCGCCAGGTGATCGGTCATCTGGCCAACGCCAACCCGGAATACCGCCACCCGTTCATGATCGAGCGCCCTGTAAAGCGCGCCGGTTATATCGTGGTGAGCAGTGACCGTGGTCTGTGCGGTGGCTTGAATACCAACCTGTTCAAGGCCTTGGTCAAGGACATGAACGAAAACCGCGAACAGGGCGTGGAAATCGACCTGTGCGTGATCGGCAGCAAGGGTGCGACTTTCTTCCGTATCTTTGGCGGCAACGTAGTAGCCGCGATCAGCCACCTGGGCGAAGAGCCATCGATCAATGACTTGATCGGCTCCGTCAAGGTCATGCTGGACGCCTACCTCGATGGTCGTATCGATCGCCTTTCGGTGGTTTCGAACAAGTTCATCAACACCATGACCCAAAAGCCGACGGTCGAGCAATTGGTACCGTTGGTGGCAACCCCGGATCAGGAACTCAAGCATCACTGGGACTACCTGTACGAACCCGACGCAAAAGAGCTGCTGGACGGCTTGATGGTGCGTTACGTGGAGTCGCAGGTGTACCAGGCGGTGGTCGAGAACAATGCTGCTGAACAAGCAGCCCGGATGATCGCCATGAAGAACGCCACAGACAACGCCGGTGACCTGATCAGCGAACTCCAGCTGATCTACAACAAGGCGCGTCAGGCTGCGATCACCCAGGAGATCTCGGAAATCGTCGGCGGCGCTGCCGCGGTTTAACGGTTCAAAAATTCAGAGGATCCAGCTATGAGTAGCGGACGTATCGTTCAAATCATCGGCGCCGTCATCGACGTGGAATTCCCACGTGACGTCGTGCCGAGTGTTTACAACGCGCTGAAAGTACAAGGCGCGGAAACCACCCTGGAAGTTCAGCAGCAGCTGGGCGACGGCGTGGTTCGTACCATTGCGATGGGCTCGACCGAAGGTCTGAAGCGCGGTCTGGACGTCGTCGATACCGGCGCGGCCATCTCCGTTCCTGTCGGCAAGGCTACCCTGGGCCGCATCATGGACGTCCTGGGTAACCCAATCGACGAAGCCGGCCCGATCGGTGAAGAAGAGCGTCGTGGTATCCACCAGAAGGCGCCTTCGTTCGCTGACCAGGCAGGCGGCAACGACCTGCTGGAAACCGGCATCAAGGTTATCGACCTGGTTTGCCCGTTCGCCAAGGGTGGTAAAGTCGGTCTGTTCGGTGGTGCCGGTGTCGGCAAGACCGTGAACATGATGGAGCTGATCCGTAACATCGCCATCGAGCACAGCGGTTATTCCGTGTTCGCCGGTGTGGGTGAGCGTACTCGTGAGGGTAACGACTTCTACCACGAGATGAAGGACTCCAACGTTCTCGACAAAGTAGCGCTGGTCTACGGTCAGATGAACGAGCCACCAGGAAACCGTCTGCGCGTTGCGCTGACTGGCCTGACCATGGCTGAGAAATTCCGTGACGAAGGTAACGACGTTCTGCTGTTCGTCGACAACATCTATCGTTACACCCTGGCCGGTACCGAAGTATCCGCACTGCTGGGCCGTATGCCTTCGGCAGTAGGTTACCAGCCGACCCTGGCCGAAGAGATGGGCGTTCTGCAAGAGCGTATCACTTCGACCAAGGAAGGTTCGATCACCTCCATCCAGGCCGTTTACGTGCCTGCGGATGACTTGACCGACCCGTCGCCAGCGACCACCTTCGCCCACTTGGACGCCACCGTCGTTCTGTCCCGTGACATCGCCTCCCTGGGTATCTACCCAGCGGTCGACCCACTGGACTCGACTTCGCGCCAGCTGGACCCGAACGTGATCGGTACCGAGCACTACGAAACTGCCCGTCAGGTTCAGTATGTTCTGCAGCGCTACAAAGAGCTGAAAGACATCATTGCGATCCTGGGTATGGACGAACTGTCCGAGACCGACAAGCAACTGGTAGCGCGCGCTCGTAAGATCCAGCGCTTCCTGTCGCAGCCGTTCTTCGTGGCCGAGGTCTTCACCGGTTCGCCAGGCAAGTACGTTTCCCTGAAAGACACCATCGCTGGCTTCAGCGGCATCCTCAAAGGTGACTACGACCACCTGCCAGAACAAGCGTTCTACATGGTCGGCAGCATCGACGAAGCGATCGAGAAAGCCAAGAAACTGTAATCCCGGCGCTCCGCAAGGGGCGCTAATCAGGTTGAGGCAAGCAGATGGCTATGACAGTCCATTGCGATATCGTCAGCGCGGAAGGAGAAATCTTCTCCGGTCTGGTCGAGATGGTAGTAGCGCACGGCAACTTGGGCGATCTGGGTATCGCACCAGGTCACGCCCCGCTGATCACCAATCTCAAGCCGGGTCCGATCACGCTGACCAAGCAGGGTGGCACTCAAGAGGTGTACTACATCTCCGGTGGCTTCCTCGAAGTGCAGCCGAACATGGTGAAGGTTCTTGCCGACACCGTGCAACGTGCTGCCGACCTGGACGAAGCTCAGGCTCAGGAAGCCCTCAAGGCTGCCGAGAACGCGCTGAACACCAAAGGCTCGGACTTCGACTACGGCGCTGCTGCCGCACGTCTGGCCGAGGCTGCGGCTCAGCTGCGTACTGTCCAGCAGATGCGCAGAGGCAAGTGATCGGCTACGGCCATCATTTGTGTTGCGATTGAGTAAAAGGGTAGCCTCGGCTACCCTTTTTCTTTTTTCGATTTCCCCCTTTCGGTCAAGCAACTGACCGCCCAGGATTGGTAGCCAGTCATGTCCCTCGATATCGTTATTCTTGCCGCCGGCCAAGGCACCCGCATGCGCTCGTCGCTGCCCAAGGTACTGCACCCGGTAGCCGGCAACTCCATGCTCGGTCATGTTATCCACAGCGCTCGCCAGCTTCAGCCGCAGGGCATCCACGTGGTGATAGGCCATGGGGCAGAGTTGGTTCAGGCGAGACTGGCAGGCGACGACCTCAACTTTGTCATGCAGGACAAGCAACTGGGTACGGGGCATGCCTTGGCGCAAGCTTTGCCAGCACTGTCGGCGGACACCGTGCTGGTGCTGTATGGCGACGTTCCGCTCATCGAGGTACCGACCCTGCAACGTTTGTTGGCCAAAGCCAGCGAGCAGCAACTCGGTTTGCTCACGGTCACGCTCGAAGACCCGACGGGCTATGGCCGCATTGTGCGTGATGCGCATGGGCAAGTAACGGCCATCGTCGAGCATAAAGACGCTAACGAGGCGCAGAAGGCCATTTGTGAGGGCAACACCGGCATTCTGGCGCTTCCTGGCGCTCGCCTGGCGGATTGGATGGGCCGCTTGTCGAACAACAATGCCCAGGGCGAGTACTACCTGACGGATGTGATCGCCATGGCAGTCGCTGATGGTTTGATGGTTGCCACCGAGCAACCCGCCGATCCCATGGAAGTGCAGGGTGCCAATGACCGTCGTCAGCTTGCCGAACTGGAGCGTCACTACCAGTTGCGTGAAGGCCGCCGCCTGATGGCGCAGGGTGTGACCTTGCGTGACCCTTCGCGTTTCGATGTCCGGGGCGAAGTGACGGTCGGCCGGGATGTGCTGATCGACATCAACGTCGTTCTGGAAGGCAAGGTTGTCATCGAAGACGACGTGCAGATTGGCCCTAATTGCGTGATCAAGGATTGCACGCTGCGCAAAGGTGCCGTGATCAAGGCCAACAGTCACCTTGAGGGTGCAGTCATGGGCGAGGGGAGTGATGCAGGTCCATTTGCACGCTTGCGTCCGGGGACCGTACTCGATGCCAAGGCCCATGTGGGTAACTTCGTCGAGTTGAAGAATGCTCATCTTGGTGAAGGCGCCAAGGCGGGGCACCTGTCGTACTTGGGTGATGCCGAAATCGGTGCCCGTACCAATATTGGTGCTGGCACCATCACCTGTAACTACGATGGCGCAAACAAATTCAAGACAGTGATGGGCGAAGACGTCTTCATCGGCTCCAACAGCGCCCTTGTCGCGCCTGTGGAAATCAAGGCCGGGGCCACGACTGCCGCGGGCTCGACGATCACTCAATGCGTGGAAGCAGGTGAGTTGGCGGTAGCACGCTCCCGTCAGCGCAACATCTCGGGGTGGAAGCGTCCAGAGAAAATCAAGAAGCCCTGATTTATCCACAGCTCTATCAAGGCCGGCCTTGTGCATAACAAGCCGGCCTTTTTATTTGTCCGGCATCAGATGGATAGCCAAAGCTGGACTATGCCTCTGCACAGCGTTTTTATCCACAGCGCTAAGACGGGTTGACGAACCCGAGCATTTAGGTTTTGATTGCGATCATTATCTTTCGAAACGAAACTTAAAGCGCCGATGTCGAAACGAAACACGCCACAACGTCGCCACAACATACTGGCCCTGCTCGCGGAGCAGGGTGAAGTCAGCGTGGACGCGCTGGCGAGGCGGTTTGACACGTCTGAGGTCACTATCCGCAAGGACCTGGCGGCACTTGAAACCAACGGCTTGTTGTTACGCCGGTACGGCGGTGCGGTAACCATGCCGCAGGAATTGCTGGTTGAGCCGGCACAACCGGTGTCGGCCTACAAACGTGCCATTGCTCGCGCCGCTGTGAGCCTTATCCGCGAACACGCCCGGATCATCATCGACAGCGGCAGTACCACCGCTGCCATGATCCCTGAACTCGGACGCCAGCCTGGTCTGGTGGTCATGACCAATTCGCTCAATGTTGCCAGGGCCATCAGCGAACTCGAGCACGAGCCGGTGTTGCTGATGACGGGTGGCACCTGGGACCCACATTCCGAGTCTTTTCAGGGCCAGGTGGCCGAACAGGTTCTGCGTTCGTATGACTTCGACCAATTGTTCATTGGGGCCGATGGCATCGACTTGGAACGCGGCACCACCACATTCAACGAGTTGCTGGGTTTGAGCCGAGTCATGGCCGAGGTCGCCCGTGAGGTGATCGTGATGGTCGAGTCGGACAAGGTCGGCCGCAAGATTCCCAACCTCGAACTGCCGTGGGGCAGGGTGCACACCCTGATCTCGGACGAACGCCTGTGCGAACAGGCACGCGAACAAATTAAAGCACGCGGCGTCAATTTGATCTGCGCCGCTATCAGTCAGGAGTAACCAAGCATGTGTGGAATCGTAGGTGCTGTGGCCGAACGCAACATTACCGCCATCCTTATCGAGGGCCTGAAGCGTCTTGAATACCGTGGGTATGACAGCGCAGGCCTGGCGGTGCTGACGCCGGAAGGCGAATTGCAACGCCGTCGCCGTATCGGCAAGGTCAGCGAGCTCGAAGCAGCCGTCGTGCTCGAGCCAATCGCAGGACGGCTCGGCATCGCGCATACGCGCTGGGCCACTCATGGCGCGCCTACTGAAACCAATGCCCACCCTCATTTCTCAGGCCATGACGTGGCCGTGGTGCACAACGGCATCATCGAGAATCACGAGGCGCTGCGCGAGGAACTGAAGGGATTGGGCTATGCCTTCGTGTCGCAGACCGATACCGAAGTGATCGTCCACCTGATCGACCATATCCTCAAGGGCATCCCCGACCTGGCAGACGCCTTGAAGGCTGCGGTCAAGCGCTTGCACGGCGCCTATGGCCTGGCGTTGATCAGCAAAAGCCAGCCGGACCGCCTGGTCGCTGCCCGTAGCGGCAGCCCATTGGTGATTGGCCTGGGGCTCGGTGAGAACTTCCTCGCCTCCGACCAGCTGGCCCTGCGACAGGTCACCGACCGCTTCATGTACCTCGAAGAAGGGGACATCGCCGAGATCCGTCGCGACCACGTCGCCATCTGGGACCATGATGGCCAACCCGTGCAGCGTGAAACCGTGCAGTACCACGAGGGTGCCGAGGCCGCCGACAAGGGCCAGTACCGCCACTTCATGCTTAAGGAAATCCACGAGCAACCACGCGTGGTGCAACGCACACTGGAAGGTCGCTTGGGCAGTGACCATGTGCTGGTCCAGGCATTCGGCCCGCAGGCAGCCGAGTTGTTCGGCAAAGTGCGCAATGTGCAGATCGTGGCCTGTGGTACCAGCTATCATGCTGGCATGGTTGCACGTTACTGGCTGGAAAGCCTGGCAGGGATCCCCTGCCAAGTAGAGGTGGCGAGCGAGTTCCGTTACCGCAAGGTGGTCGTGCAGCCCGATACGCTGTTCGTTTCCATCTCCCAGTCGGGCGAGACCGCCGATACCCTGGCAGCGCTGCGCAACGCCAAGGAGCTGGGCTTCCTTGGCAGCCTGGCGATCTGCAACGTGGGCATCAGCTCGCTGGTGCGTGAATCTGACCTGACGTTGCTGACCCTGGCCGGACCGGAAATCGGCGTCGCCTCGACAAAGGCCTTCACCACCCAGCTGGTGTCGTTGATGCTTCTGACCTTGGCCTTGGGCCAGGTGCGCGGCACCTTGGACAAGGGCGTCGAAGCTGAGCTGGTCGAGGAGCTGCGCCGCTTGCCAACCCGTCTGGGTGAAGCATTGGCCATGGACGCAACCGTCGAGAAAATCGCCGAGCTGTTCGCAGACAAGCATCACACCTTGTTCCTGGGGCGCGGCGCTCAATATCCGGTGGCCATGGAGGGTGCGCTCAAGCTCAAGGAAATCTCCTATATCCACGCCGAAGCCTATCCTGCGGGCGAGCTCAAACATGGCCCACTGGCGCTTGTGGATAACGACATGCCCGTGGTGACCGTTGCGCCGAACAATGAACTGCTGGAGAAGCTCAAGTCCAACCTGCAGGAAGTGCGTGCACGCGGCGGTGAGCTGGTGGTCTTCGCTGACGAGCAAGCCGGCTTGAGCAACGGCGAAGGCACCCATGTGATTCCAGTCCCGCATATCGCGGATGCGCTGGCGCCGATTCTGTACACCATTCCTTTGCAGCTGCTCTCGTACTATGTCGCCGTGCTCAAAGGGACTGATGTTGACCAGCCGCGCAACTTGGCGAAGTCGGTGACGGTGGAGTAAAGGTAGCGTTTCAACAGTGCCGGCATACTGTCCTGCTCCTGAGCAGGGCTAGCCGTGAAACATGGCAGGTGATCATCGGATCAACCCGCAGCTAAGACCCCCGTATCACGGGGGTTTTTTTATCGATGATTTTTATACGGTTGTGCTTCAGGGTTGGATGCGGCTGAACCCTTCACCTAACAACCCCTAAGGCCTATCTCGAATCTGGGTGCGTTGAACATTGGGCGGTTGGAATTGAGGTGATATATCATAACGTTTAAGTAGTTATGATATAACGTGTTAATAGCTCTGCATGATTTTCCCGAGCTTTGCGCACCTGATCCCACCCCTGTCTACTCACCTAGGAGCACCCATGCGAGTCACCCCGGCCTCCCTTGCCATGTTCACGGTAATGGTTACCCCTGAACTGTTCGCCGACCAAACAGGCAGCTCCACGATCACCCTTGGCGCCGTGAACATTACGCAGGACGCCAAGGTGGCCCTGAGCACCGAGAACGTGCTCACGTCGGTCGATGTGCTGGGCGGTGATCAGGTAGAGGACAAGAACGTCATGAACAGCTGGCAACTGCTGGGCCAGATGCCGGGCATTCAGCTCACCGAAACAGGGCAGGGGGCCGAATCGGGCAAGGTTACGTTCCGCGCTTTCAACGGCGAAGGGTACATCAACGGTATCAAGACATTGATCGATGGCATCCCGAGCAACGTCAACAGCGGTAACCAGCGCTTCATCGACATGATCTTTCCCCTGGACATCGACTACATCGAAGTGGTCCGGGGCACGAACGACCCTCGTTACGGGTTGCACAACATTGCGGGCAACATCAATTTCGCCACGCGCCAAGGCGGCAACTATGTCGATAGCCGGCTGACCTATGGCAGCTTCGACACCCGTGAAGTGCAGTTGGCGGTCGGGCACGAGGAGGGGAATTTTGCCCAGAACTACATCCTTGCCAAGCAGGACAGCAATGGCTACCGCGATCACAGCAACTCGAACAAATACGCACTGGGGGGTAAGTGGTTCGTCAGCAACGACGAGCAGAATTTCCGCATTGGGCTGATCGCGCGCTTGTACCATCACCAGGCCCAGGAGTCCGGGTTTCTCACCCGTGACCAGATGCACGCCAGCCGTACACAATCACCGGCCAAGAACGCCAATGACGGTGATGACCGCGACATGAAGCACCTCAGCCTGCACGCGGATTGGCAGCTCAATGATGACTTGAGCCTTAGCAGCAAGCTGTATTACAACGACTACAACGATGATCGCACCGTTACCTTCACGGACTATCGCCCAGGTAATGCGCCCCGTCAGCGTCGGCAATGGGACGAACAGCAGACGGGCATCCTCAATAACCTGACATGGCGCGTTAACGAGCACCTCACCCTCGATGGCGGCGTCAACTACGAAGAGCAGGACAATACCTACCGTCGCCAGCGCTACAGCTTCAGCGTTCCGACCCACTTCGATACCGTACCGGCCCGCGTGCAGAATGACGATCGCTATACCCTGCGCAACACCGGTGCCTATGTTCAGGCCGTTATCCAGCCCATCGAGTCACTGAAGATCATCCCGGCCATGCGGGTGGACCAGTTCACCGGTAGTACGCAGCTCTTGGGTGGCGTCAAAGGCTCGCTGCAAGACTACGGCTGGATCCGACAGCCCAAGCTGAGCGTGATCTATAGCGTTACCCCCGATATCGACGTTTACGCCAATTGGGGGCGTACCTTCCAGATACTCACCGGCTCGACCGAGCCCGCCTACTTGACCCCTGGGCAGCCTTCATACGACCCGTCGATCAACACAGGCAAAGAGGTCGGTATCAAGTTCAGACCGTTCGAGGGCGCCCAAGCGCGAGTGGCGATCTGGCAGCAGGATGCTACCGATGAAGTGGCAAACATGCCCAGCACCGGCACCACGGTCGGGTTGGGTGAAACGCGCCGTCGCGGCGTGGATTTGCAGATCAATGCTCAACTGGATGATCAGTGGACTGTCTATGCCTCCCACGCCATCCAGGAAGCAAAGGTGGTCAAAGCGTTTTCTGCCGCAGGGCAATCACTCTCGGGTAAGGAAGTGTTCTCCACGCCTCGGTACGTGAGCACCGTGGGCGTCGATTATCGTTATAACGATGACTGGAAGTTCGGTCTGCAGGGCAGGGCGCAAGGGAGCTACTACATCGACGAGCTCAATGAGCAAGGCAAATACGGTGGGTTTGTCGTTGCGGACGCCAGCGTCAGCTACCGCATCACGTCCGCTGCCAGCGTCGATGTGCAGGTCAAGAACCTGCTGGACCGCAAATACGAATACGTCTGGTACGACAACTTCTTCTGGGGCGGTGACGACCAGGCGATGTTTTCGCCAGCACCTGGTCGGTCGACATTCGTTTCCCTGAATCTGAAGCTGTAGACCTCGGCTTAAACTTTCGTTTTACAGACAGCTCCTACAGATGGTCTACGCTGAACCGGTGGCTTTCGAAATGTCTTGGGTCTTGCCCCGTACATGGGAAGGAAGGGTTACATGCTTGCTCAGCTTCCGCCGGCTTTGCAGAGTCTACACCTGCCGTTGCGTCTCAAATTGTGGGACGGCAACCATTTCGACCTGGGCCCCAGCCCGCAAGTGACCATCCTGGTCAAGGAGCCTCAGCTCATCTCCCAACTCACCCATCCAAGCATGGATGAGTTGGGCACCGCTTTCGTGGAAGGCAAGCTCGAACTCGAAGGCGACATCGGTGAGGCCATCCGTGTCTGCGATGAACTCAGCGAAGCACTGCTACCCGATGATAGCGATCATGCTCCCCAGCGCCTGGCGCATGACAAGCGAACCGATGCCGAAGCCATTTCCTACCACTACGATGTGTCCAACGACTTTTACCGGTTATGGCTGGACCAGGACATGGTTTATTCCTGCGCCTATTTCCGTGAGCCGGACAATACACTGCAACAGGCCCAGCAAGACAAGTTCGATCATCTGTGCCGCAAGCTGCGCTTGGCTGCCGGTGATTACTTGCTGGACGTGGGGTGTGGGTGGGGAGGTCTCGCGCGCTTCGCTGCACGTGAATATGGGGCGAACGTGTTTGGCATCACGTTGAGCAAAGAGCAGCTCAAGCTGGGCAGGGAACGGGTGGAGGCCGAGGGCCTGTCCGACAGCGTAGACCTGCAGATTCTTGATTACCGTGACCTGCCACAAGACGGGCGCTTCGATAAGGTCGTCAGCGTGGGCATGTTCGAGCATGTGGGTCATGCCAATCTACCTTTGTATTGCAAGACGCTGTTCGGCGCAGTGCGCGAAGGCGGCCTCGTCATGAACCATGGCATCACGGCCAAGCATGTGGATGGCCGCCCGGTGGGTCGGGGGGCTGGAGAGTTCATTGACCGTTATGTGTTCCCCCACGGCGAGCTGCCCCACTTGTCGATGATCAGCGCCGCTGTCTGTGAGGCAGGGTTGGAAGTGGTGGATGTGGAAAGCTTGCGCATGCATTACGCCAAGACCCTGCATCACTGGAGCGAGAACCTGGAAAACCAACTGCACAATGCAGCTGCGCTGGTCCCTGAAAAAACATTGCGTATCTGGCGCCTTTATTTGGCAGGTTGCGCGTACGCTTTCGAGAAAGGCTGGATCAACCTGCATCAGATATTGGCGGTCAAACCCTACGCGGATGGCCACCATGACCTACCTTGGACGCGTGAGCACCTTTACCGCTAGCGCCTACCAAACGTGTGCCAAGCGTGACCGACCTCACTTCAAGAGTGAGGTCGTCCCTTGGCGCGCTTTACAATACCGGTGAAATCAACCTTGCGATGCGCATGCCCACTTGCTGTAACCGATGGGTGGCCTCTGTTTCCTCGACCGTAATCTCCCGCGCGTTGGCAAAGTCTTTGTTGAGCATGCGTTCGACCGTATCGGCGAATGCCTTGTCGATGGTGAGCAACGTGATCTCGAAGTTGAGACGGAACGATCGATTATCGAGATTGGCGCTGCCGACAGCACTTATGTCGTCATCCACCAACACGACCTTCTGGTGCAGGAACCCAGGTTGATAACGGAACATGCGAACACCGGCGCGCACCGCTTCGAATGCGAACAGGCTGGAGGCGGCGTATACGATCTTGTGGTCCGGGCGAGACGGGATCAGGACCCGCACATCTACACCGCGTAGTGCCGCCAAACGCAGGGCGGCGAATACCGCTTCATCGGGCACGAAATACGGGCTGGTTATCCAGACTCGATGCTTGGCCGAGTGGATTGCCTCTAGAAAGAACAGCGAGCAGGTTTCCTTGGAGTCTGCAGGGCCGCTGGCCAATGCCTGGCACAGCACACCGTCATCGGGATAGGTGTCCTGGAGGATCAGGGGAGGCAACTGCCGGGTTACCCAGTACCAATCTTCAGCGAACGATTCCTGTAGGCACGCTAGCACTGGCCCGCTGATTTGCACGTGTGTATCTCGCCAGGGTGAAAGCTTGGGGTTGGCCCCCAGGTACTCGTCGCCGACATTGTGACCACCTACAAAGCCGACCAACCCATCTACCACGACGATCTTGCGGTGATTGCGGAAGTTGACTTGAAGGCGATTGAACAGGCCCCGACGGGTAGCGAATGCATGTATTTGCACACCTCCCGCACGAAGCTGCTGGCTGTAGTGGCGGGGCAGGGAATGGCTGCCGACACCGTCATACAATACAAATACCTGAACGCCTTCGGCCGCCTTGCGCAGCAGCAATTGTTGCAAGGCTCGCCCAAGTGCATCGTCATGGATGATGAAAAACTGCACCAGTACGACGCGTGTCGCTTTATCGATGGCTTCGAAAACCGCCTCGAACGTGCGCTTGCCATCAATCAACAGCTCGACCTGATTATTGGCCAGACATGGCATTCGACTGAGTTTGGGCATGGCGCGCAAAGCGGCGTAGCTGTCCGATGCGCGCGCGGCCAGCGCTTCTTCGACCCATGGGCGCCAATTCAAACTGGCCATGGCGACATGCATTTCCTGATTGGCTTGGCGCCTGGCCTTGATGTAGGCATTGAAAGAGCGCGCACCGAATATCAGGTAGGGGATAAGCGTCAGGTAGGGAATGAAAAAAAGTGGCATTGCCCAGGCAATGGCGCCTTGAGCAGTACGGACTGTGAACAACGCATGCAGCGCGGCGATAATACCCAGCAGATGAATCACGCCGAGTAGGTAGCCAAAAAAAAGTGGGCTGTGGTAATCCATATGCATCCTGCTCGTTGAATACACCTTAGGTAACAGAACACGAACGTGGTTCGCCTGCAACAAGCGGTTCGTTTCAACGTCTAACCCAAACATCGTCGGGATGACCGACATTTCCAGGAGTGTGATTTCCATGAAAATTCGTATGCCGTTGCTGGCGCTGGCCTTGTGCGCAGGCAGCGTCACAGCCCAGGCCCAGATGCTTCAACCCGGCTTGTGGGAGCTGACCACTAGCAATATGCAGGTCGACGGTAAGCCGCTACCTGATATGGATTTCATGCTCAGCCAGTTGAAGAACCTACCGCCCGATCAACGGGCGATGATGGAAGGCATGCTTGCCAAGCAAGGTGTCACTGTAGGTGGTAAAGGGGTGCGCTCCTGCCTCACCCCTCAGCAGGTGGCAACCAACGACATTCCGCTGCAGGATCCAAAGTCCGGCTGCACTCAGAAGATCACTGACCGCACCGGTAACGTTTGGAAGTTTCAATTCAGCTGCCCCAAAGCCCAGGGTAATGGCCAGGCCACCTTCCTGAGTGACAAGGAGTTCACCACTCAAGTGAGTGGCACGTTCAATGCGTCCGGTGTTCAGCAGCAGGGCAGCATGAACACACGTGCGGTATGGCTGGGCAATGATTGCGGTACGGTCAAGCCTCGGACGTGATGTTCCACTGCCACTGGCCAGTTGCTACGGCGTCGTGGGCATGCAGACTTTCAGCATGTTCCACGCGCGTCTTGAACCCTTTAATCCATTCGATAGTGCTTAGCGCTTGATACAAGCGTCTCGCTGCGTCCTCGCAAAACATCAGGTTCTGTCCGTTTGCCAACGCAAATGCTTGTTCATCGGCGCGCTTTACCGCAGTTTGTACCGCAGTGCCCAAGGCTTGCTCGGCCGCATCTATGACCTCGGTTATGGGAAGCTCAGGACGATTATCCTCGAGCCTAACGCTTATCTTTGCCATGCTCCTCTGGCTATGAGGCGTTGCTACGATGCCCTCCGAAGTCCCCAACCATGCCAATACCTCTTCGCTGTCCAAAGTTCCTGAGCCGAATCGAGCGTGGAACTGTTGCTGGATAAGCTGTCGAGCGAGCGCCGCCGAGCATGGGCATGTAGACGAATAAGGCACCAAAACAGATAGTTCCACGTGGAACATTTCATGTTCGATCCGTGCATCGATCTCGACGTCATAGCTTTTCCACCCAGCTAGAGGGCTAACCAGGGCAGGCCGCCTGAGTAGGTGTTGGAAGCTCAGGCGCACATATGCCGCAGATGATTGCCCATCATGGCTGCTGAGAAAACTCGCCAAAAGGCGACGCAGCGATAGCGGGCGCAGCGGCTCATGCTCAAGATCTTCAAGCGCTAGGTACAGACGCGACATGTGTATGCCGCGTGAGCTGCCATCTACCAAATTCACCCCAGCATCCACTGTAGCCGCTACCTGACGGCCTCCAATCTGCATTGGCATGGCTATCCCACACATTCCTACCCAGTCCAACGGTGTGGTTGAGTTCATGTGTTGTGCAGCGACGTCAGGAAGCTGGGGCTGGAATTGGGACATGGGATTTCCAAGGCTATGCGTGTATGTGGAACATTGGGTCCACTGCTGATGGGTCGTGTGAGGTAACGGCAGAGCCGTTGGTACTGCGCTGTGAAATGAGCTGGTCAATTCCCAGTTCACCGCACCGAGCATTCGTCAGGAACCACTTGGCTAGATTGTATTGTTACTTTATAACATTATGCAATGCATCGTTTCGAATGCGCCTGTGTGATGAGGTTTTGCCATGTCCAATCGTCTTCCTGTCACTGTGCTCTCCGGTTTTCTGGGCGCAGGCAAAAGCACGCTTCTCAACCATGTGCTGCGCAATCGCGAAGCGCTTCGTGTCGCGGTTATCGTCAATGACATGAGTGAGATCAACATTGACGCCAGCGAAGTTCAGCGCAATGTCACCCTTAACCGCGCCGAAGAAAAGCTGGTGGAAATGAGCAATGGCTGCATCTGCTGCACGTTGCGTGAAGATCTGCTTGAAGAGGTTGCACGGCTGGCCGAGGCGGGGCGCTTCGATTACCTGCTGATTGAATCGACCGGTATCTCAGAGCCGTTGCCTGTGGCTGAAACCTTTACCTTTCGTGATGAGCAAGGCCGCAGCCTGTCGGATCTGGCGCGTCTCGACACCATGGTCACCGTGGTGGATGCCTTGAATTTCATGCGGGATTACCAAGCCGCAGAGAGCCTGGAAAGCAGTGGCCAGACATTGGGGGATGACGATGAACGTTCGATCAGCGACTTGCTGATCGAGCAGGTAGAGTTCGCTGACGTGTTGCTGTTGAGCAAAATCGATCTGGTCAGTCAGGCCGAGCGGGAGGAGCTTTCAGCTATCCTCCGGAGCCTGAACCGCCGAGCCCAGATCATTCCCATGGTCATGGGTCAGGTTCCCCTTGCCAGGATTCTGGACACTGGCTTGTTCGACTTCGACCAGGCGGCGCAAGCGCCTGGCTGGCTGAAGGAGCTGCGCGGTGAACATACACCGGAAACAGAAGAATATGGCATCCAAGCCACTACCTGGACCGCACGCCGGCCTTTTCATCCGCAGCGGTTCCATGACTTTGTACACACACCCTGGAGTAATGGCCGGTTACTGCGTTCCAAAGGGTTCTTCTGGTTGGCGAGCAAATATAAAGAAGCGGGCAGTTGGTCCCAGGCAGGCGGCATGATGCGCCATGGGCTGGCGGGTCGTTGGTGGTGTTTCGTTCCCCGCGAACAGTGGCCTGAGGATGTGGATAACGTTGCTGCCATTCTTGAACATTGGTTACCGGATACTGGCGACTGCCGGCAGGAATTGGTGTTCATAGGGCAAAATATGGACGTGGCGAAATTATCCACAGCCCTTGATCAGTGCCTGTTGACGGATGAAGAAATGGCACTCGAGCCCATGGGTTGGCTGCGTTTTCCTGACCCATTCGGCCCCTGGGACGAACAGGTGGCAGCGTGAGTACGTCAGTGGCTGTGGATATCCGCCAGGTGTTTGGACACACGCCTCAATCAATGGCAGAAGTCCTGCAAGAGGGTGTCAACCTCGCAGTCTGGCAGCGGCAACTTCCACCTCAGCTGCAAGACTTTTCAGAGGTTGTGGCGGGGCTTGGAGGATCGATAACAGACCAGCGTGTGATCGAGGTCGACGAGCATCAGGTCCCAGTGATTGAGGGGCTGCTGTACGAGGCTGTGGATATCCACGGCTATGACGCTTTTGTCGCGGATGTCACGTGGTTGGTTTCGGCTTATAGCTGTTTGCTTGGAGCGCATCGCGTAGGTTTGCGCATACGTGCACTGACCAGTCCGATGTGCCCACGCTTTCATGTGGATAACGTTCCACTGAGGCTAATTACCACTTACGCGGGTCCGGGGAGTGAATATCTACCGGAGCAGGCAGTAGCGCGAGCTGCGTTGTCCACAGGCAATGCTGCTGTGGATAAGGTGATGCGACTGAATACAGGTGACGTTGCCTTGTTCAAGGGCGAGCGCTGGGAGGGCAATGAAGGCGCAGGCGTCGTACATCGTTCCCCGTCAGGTCCACCGCGACTGTTGCTTACGCTTGACTGGCTAGCCTGACAGCGCATAGTTGAGCAAACCGTCTGCTTGAAGAACCATCATGCTTCGCAATATTCCCACCCATGTCATTGCTGGCCCGCTGGGGGCCGGCAAAACGACGGTGATTCATCACCTGCTACAGCAAAAGCCTGACCACGAACGCTGGGCCGTATTGGTCAATGAATTCGGGGCAGTAGGGCTGGATGCGGCACTCTTGTCCACAAGCCAGAACGGTATCTCTATCGCCGAAGTCGCAGGAGGCTGCTTGTGCTGCGTCAATGGGGTTCCGTTCCAGGTAGGGCTGGGTAGGCTTCTGCGCCAGTGCAAGCCGCACAGACTGTTCATAGAGCCCTCCGGGCTGGGCCATCCTCTTCAATTGCTTGATCAATTGGCCCAAGCGCCTTGGACTAATGTGCTGACAATTCAGCCGTTGATAGTCGTCACCACACCCGCATCTCTGCGCAGTGGCAGGCCGTTACCGACGGCTCAATCAGCCGCGTTGGAAGCCTGTGAAACCCTGGTTATCAATAAGTCGGAGTCTGTGGATAAAGATTTTAAGCTGTTGATAAATAAAGAATTCCCAGGGAAAAGGCTGATATGGACGATGCAAGGTCAGCTTCCTTTCGATAGTCTGCCTGTCTATCAAAACAAGATTGTTGACAGCCCTGATAGCGATATCGGGATTGTCGACAATCCACCGAATGCCATGCGTGCTCTTTGGGCAGACCGGCGCGAGCCGATACGTCAGGTAGTTCAAGGAGAGGATGGATGGAGCATAGGCTGGCGCTGGCACCCCCAGCAGCGCTTTTATCCACAGGCCATAGATGAGCTATTGAAGTCGCTGAAGTGGAGGCGTGCCAAGGGTGTTATCCACACAGCACAAGGCAGATGCTCGTTCAATGCACTCGAAGGCAAGTTGGCGCCCTGGCAGCCCAGTGAATGGACAGCCGACAGTCGCCTGGAATTGATTTTCGAGAAGCCTCAGCCTGTGGACGAGTTGGAAGCCCGCTTGCAGAGCTGCCTTATGCCTTGATCAGTTGTGCCAACGGTCATGTTGCTGGCGCCACTGCTGCATTTCGATCACATTGTCCGCCCGCGGGGGCGTCTTGATTTCGAAGGGGTAGGGTGCCAGCTCTATCTGCATGCTGTGCGCGCCGAACTGAGTCACGGTACCAGGGTGACGTTGCTCCCCTGTCACGGTAAATTCGAAGCCATAGAGACGTGCCAGGCGCTTGCGACCCTTGACATCATGCACGAAGGCAATACGTTTGAGCGCGACGGCGTCATCGAGCAACTGAAGGTCAAGCTTTGCGCAATGCTGTTTGACCCTTTCCAAGGCCTTCTCGCGCAGACCGTGGTTGTGCCACAGCCAAGCGCCTGCCGTGGCCATCACCATCAGGACTAACAGGTTCTCCAGGGTCAACATGTGCGTAGGCTCCCAACCGATCGATTCAGCTTAACTGCGTCCCTGGCCTGTCGTACAGGTGGCAATCACGTTCATACTGCGCGTTGCATGATTCTTGAACAGCTTTGGAAATGACTCGCATGAAACGTACCCCGCACCTGCTCGCCATCCAGTCCCATGTGGTGTTCGGCCACGCCGGCAACAGCGCTGCGGTATTCCCCATGCAGCGTATCGGCATCAATGTGTGGCCGCTCAACACGGTGCAGTTCTCCAATCACACTCAGTATGGCCAGTGGAGCGGAGACGTGCTTGCTCCAACGCAAATTCCAGCGTTGGTGGAAGGCATTTCCAACATCGGTGAGCTGGGGGAGTGTGATGCCGTGCTCTCGGGCTACCTCGGCAGTGCCGAGCAGGGGCGCGCGATTCTGGAAGGCGTGGCGCGAATAAAGGCCGTCAACCCGAGGGCGATGTACCTGTGCGATCCAGTCATGGGCCATCCTGAAAAGGGGTGCATCGTATCGCCACAGGTTAGCCAGTTTTTGCTGGAACAAGCGGTCACAAAGGCTGACATCCTGTGCCCTAACCAGCTGGAGCTGGACAGCTTCTGTGGCCGGCGCGCGGCATCACTGGAGGATTGCGTAGGCATGGCTCGCAGTCTTCTGCTCAAAGGGCCCAAGGTTGTGCTGGTCAAGCACCTGGCTTACCCGGGGCGCGCAGAGGACCAGTTCGAGATGCTGTTGGTGACGGCCGAACACAGCTGGCATTTGCGCCGCCCGCTGCTGGCCTTCCCCAAGCAACCGGTAGGCGTGGGTGACCTGACTTCCGGTTTGTTCATGGCGCGGGTGCTGCTTGGCGACAGCTGGGAACAGGCATTCGAGTTTGCAGCCTCCGCCGTACATGAAGTACTGCTGGAAACTCAGGCCTGCGCCAGTTACGAGCTGCAGCTGATACGTGCCCAGGACCGCATCGCCCACCCGCGCGTACGTTTTGAAGCGAGGTTGTTGAACGCCTAGACGCCGTCGGTTTTCAGGTTCTGATAGCGCTTTTCCAGTTCCTGGCGAATCTGCCGTCGCTGCTGGCCTTGCAGGAATCGGCGTTTCTCTTCGCTACTCTGCGGTTGACGCGGGGGAACCGAAACTGGCCGTCGATTATCGTCCACGGCCACCATGGTGAAAAAGCAGCTGTTGGAATGGCGCACCGAGCGTTCACGGATGTTCTCGGTAACGACCTTGATACCGACCTCCATGGAAGTATTGCCGGTGTAGTTCACCGACGCCAGGAAAGTGACCAGCTCGCCTACATGCACCGGCTCGCGAAAGATGACCTGGTCGACTGACAGCGTGACTACATAGGAGCCTGCATAGCGGCTGGCACACGCATACGCGACTTCGTCGAGGTACTTGAGCAGCGTTCCGCCATGTACGTTGCCAGAGAAATTCGCCATGTCGGGTGTCATCAAGACGGTCATGCTCAGCTGGGCGTTTCCAGGTTCCATAAAATGCTCACGGTAAGAGTGTGCGCAATCGCGCCAAAGGCTAGCAGGCGCTCTGTTCTGTTGAAGCGACAGCCTGCGTTTAACGGGACGCTCCCATGCTTTGAAGCGTCACGCTGTTTATGCCAGTGACGGCCTGATAGCAGTCGATCTGTTTCATCATATTGCATCGACAGTTCATGGGAAGGCGCGATGTTAATCTGAGTACGCCCATGCAACATGGGCACGCTTTCAATGAATACAGTGTGTACTCGCTGCTTGCTTGGGCCCGCCTCGGCGCAGGCGCGACCTGCCCGTTAGCACAGCCCAAGACGAGAGAAGGAGAATCACGTCATGCATGCCATCAGCTTCATTCAGGACCTGGCGGTCATCATGCTGGTTGCAGGCGTGGTCACCATTGTTTTTCACCGTCTCAAGCAGCCAGTGGTGCTCGGTTATATCGTCGCCGGTTTCATCATAGGCCCCCACACGCCCCCCTTCGGCCTGATTCACGACGAAGACACCATCAAAACGCTCGCCGAGCTTGGCGTGATTTTCCTGATGTTTTGCCTGGGCCTCGAGTTCAGCCTGCGCAAGCTGTTCAAAGTTGGCGCCACGGCCTTCATAGCAGCTTTTCTGGAAATCGTATTGATGATCTGGATCGGCTTCGAGATTGGGCGTTGGTTCGGCTGGAACACCATGGACTCCTTGTTCCTGGGCGCCATTCTCGCCATTTCCTCGACCACGATCATCGTCAAGGCCCTCAATGACCTGAAGATGAAGAACGAACGGTTTGCACAGCTGATATTCGGTGTGTTGATTGTCGAAGACATCCTGGGTATCGGCATCATCGCACTGCTGTCGGGTATCGCCGTCAGCGGCACCGTCAGTTCGGGGGAGGTCTTTTCAACCGTCGGCAAGCTGTCCTTGTTCATGATCGTTGCCTTGGTGATCGGCATTCTTCTGGTACCGCGCGTACTGGCTTATGTGGCCAAGTTCGAAAGTAACGAGATGCTGCTCATCACAGTGCTGGGTCTGTGCTTCGGATTCTGTCTGCTGGTCGTGAAACTCGAATACAGCATGGTCCTGGGGGCTTTCCTGATTGGTGCCATCATGGCCGAGTCGCGGCAGTTGTTGAAAATCGAGCGTCTGATCGAACCTGTCAGGGATTTGTTCAGCGCCATATTCTTCGTCGCAATTGGCTTGATGATCGATCCGCAGGTATTGGTCGACTACGCTTGGCCGATTGTGGTCATTACCTTGGCCGTTGTACTGGGCAAGATGCTGTCCTGTGGCATGGGCGCTTTCATCGCGGGAAACGACGGGCGCACCTCGTTGCGGGTGGGTATGGGCCTGTCTCAGATCGGCGAGTTTTCATTCATCATTGCGGCCTTAGGGATGACCCTGCAGGTCACCAGCGACTTCCTCTACCCGGTGGCGGTCGCCGTCTCGGCCATTACCACGCTACTGACACCGTATCTGATTCGTGCCGCTGATCCGCTGTCGATAAAACTGGGTAACGTAGTGCCTGGGCGGCTGGCTCGCGTGCTGTCCTTGTATGGGGAGTGGCTGCGCAACATCCAGCCTCAGGGCCAGAGTGCCCTGGTGGCGGCGATGATACGGCGCATATTGTTGCAGGTCGGCGTGAACCTGGCGTTGGTCATCGCCATATTCTTCAGCGGCGGTTACTTCGCAGGGCGGCTTGGCACTTGGCTCAGCCAGTGGATCAGCGATGTGAGCCAGCAGAAGGCGGTGATCTGGGGGGCTGCATTACTGCTTTCGCTACCTTTTCTGATCGCGGCTTACCGCAAACTCAAAGCGCTATCGATGCTGCTGGCCGAAATGGGCGTCAAGCCTGAAATGGCTGGGCGCCATACTCAGCGCGTACGGCGCGTGATTGCTGAAGTCATTCCGCTGATTTCGCTGCTGGTGATCTTTTTGCTGCTGTCGGCGTTGTCGGCGAGCATTCTACCCACCAACGAGCTATTGCTGATCATTGCCATCGTGGCAGCGGTGGTGGTCGCTTTGTTATGGCGTTGGTTCATCCGGGTGCATACACGCATGCAGATTGCGTTACTCGAAACGCTGGAGAACAATCGGGACAACGGCCACTGACCCCAGTGGCGTCTGCTGCAGACGGGCCGTAATCACGGCCCGCAAGGTCCTTCGACCGAGGTGGGGGTGAGGCTGATCAGCTCTCTAGCCACACGTCCCGTGCCCAATGCCAAACCGATTCCCAGCTGTCCTCACCGACGAGTTCCTCATCGGCATCCCACAGCACCACGGTGCCATCTTCCTCGACGCAATAGTAATTGTCGCCATCCTGGCACAGCGGAATCAGTTCCCGAGGCACCCCGGCGTCCCAGGCATTTGCAGCAACGTCCGGGAGGTAGGTGTGTGACTGAGGGTCAGTCACCGTGACAGGTTCCAGCGAGCCATAGACCACATCGCTGACGTTCAGCAGGAACTCCTTGAACACGAACGGAATGTTGATGAACAGCTGCTCTTCGATTTCAACCAACTGATCCTCGTCTGGAAGCTCAAGGGGGACCGGTACTGGCTCGTTGGCTTCACGGAGTTGTTCAATCACTTCTTCCACGATTCACTTCCTCTGACCTAGATGACAACGCTGCGGGTTATACCCTAGTAGTGCGCTATGGCAAAAGCAAAAACCCCGGTAGGCCCGGAATGCTGTTCACTTGAAATGGTTGGGGCCGCTTTACGGCCCATCGCGGCACAAGGCCGCTCCTACATTGACCGCGTGGCACCCGAATTGACGGCATCACGAGACCTTACAGGAGCGGCCTTTTGCCGCGATGGGCTGCAGAGCAGCCCCAAAAGTAATAGCTTACGGATACGCCCGTGGTTTTTGGACCGGATTAACCGTTTTGACGGATACCCGCGACCAGCCAAGGCTGGTTCTCGCCCTTGGCACGTACCATGTGCCAGCTTTCGCTGAACTGTTCACCTTGGTCGAAGCGCGAGTTCTTCGATACGCCGCGGAAGGTGAGAGTAGCGTCAGTACGGTCGTCACGCTCATCGACGCCGTCCAGCTGTACATCGAGGTTGTCGATGTAGGTGGACTGGAAGCCATCACCCAGCTCGGCACGCTCGCGCTTGAGGAACTCAAGCATCTGCGGGGTCACGAACTCGGCGATCTTGTCCATTTCATTGGCGTCCCAGTGCTGCTGCAGCGACTGGAAGTGATTGCGGGCAGCTGCCAGGAAGCTTTGTTCATTGAACCAGGCTGGCGCGTTGATGACAGGCGATGGCGCTGCCGCCGGCGCAGTCGAACCGCCGAAAATGTTTGGCTGTGCAGGCTGACCCTGTGCTTCACGCTGCATGGGGGCATTGCCAGGCATGGCCATGTGTGGCTGCTGCTGACGTCGCCGTGCGGCGATGAAGCGGAACACCAGGAAGGCGATGAGCGCGATGATCAGGAAGTCCATGATCTGGAAGCCTTCGAAGCCGTCACCCATGAACATGGATGCCAGCAGACCACCGGCGGCCAAGCCCGCCAGAGGGCCCAACCAGCGCGAAGCACCGCTGGCGGCGGCCGGTGCGCGGCCAGGAGCGGTCGGCGCGGCGGCAGGCGTGTTCGGCGTAGCTTGACGGGTCTGGTGAATGGGCGCGGAGCCAGCGCTCTTGCCGCCGCCGAATCGCTTGGCGTTGGCGTCCAGGCTCAGCGTCAGGCCGACGCAGAGCGCCAGTGCGATGCTAAGAAAACGTTGCATAAATGGGATATCCCCTGTTGTGGATTGCACGCGCGTCATGGTGCACATGTTCCAAGGCATATGACCAGCGACATAATGTTTCGAGCTTTTGCTTGGTATGACCTATTTGAGCAAGCAACGGCGCAGGCGTTCAAACCTGGGTGCGCCCCTGGGCCGATGCTTGCCTTCAGATGGCTTCAAGCTTGGCGTAGCCCATCATCAACCACTTGCTGCCTTCGGCAAAATTGACCTGTACACGTGCCTGGGCCCCGGAGCCTTCGAAATTCAGGATGACCCCTTCACCGAAAACGGAATGCTGTACACGCTGGCCAAGGCTGAATGCGGTTTCGGGAATATCCGCATTGGCAAACAGGTGGCTGTTGAGGGCGGTCTTCGGGGTGCCGAACGGGCGGCTGACGCTGTTCGACAGACGTACCTCCTGCACCAGACCAGCAGGAATCTCGCGTACGAAGCGAGATACCTTGTTGTAGGTTTCACTACCGTACAGCCGTCTTGTCTCGGCATAGGTCATGACCAGCTGATGCATGGCGCGGGTGATGCCCACGTAGGCCAGGCGACGTTCTTCTTCAAGACGACCTGGCTCCTCCAGGCTCATCTTGTGCGGGAACAGGCCTTCCTCCATGCCCACCAGGAACACGTAGGGGAACTCCAGGCCTTTGGCACTGTGCAAGGTCATCAGCTGCACACTGTCCTCGTGCTCGTCAGCCTGCGTATCGCCGGCTTCTAGCGAAGCGTGACCCAGGAAGGCGGACAGTGGGGAGAGGTCGGCGTCTTCTTCGGTCGATTCGAAGTTGCGCGCTGCGCTAACCAGTTCCTCAAGGTTTTCCACCCGTGCCTGACCCTTTTCACCTTTTTCTTCCTGGTGATAGATGATCAGCCCGGATTGTTCGAGGGTGGTTTGCGTCATGGTATGCAGCGGCATGTCTTCGACTTTGGCTGCAAGCCCGTCGATCAGCTCGATGAATGCACCCAGGGCGCTGGCAGCCCGGCCCTTGAGCGCCTTTGCTGCGATCAGCTGGCACATCGCCTGCCACATCGATACCTGGCTGTGACGTGCATGCTCGCGAATGGCCTCGACGGTTTTCTCGCCAATACCGCGTGGCGGCACGTTGATCACGCGCTCCAGCGCGGCATCGTTACCGCGGCCTTCAATCAGTCGCAGGTAGGCCATGGCATTCTTGATCTCTGCCCGCTCGAAGAAGCGCTGGCCACCATAGATGCGGTACGGAATCCGCTCGCGCAGCAAGGCTTCCTCAAGCACCCGCGACTGGGCGTTCGAGCGATACAGAATAGCCATTTCGTCACGCGCGTTGCCTTGCTTGATCAGGCTTTCAATGGTCTCGACCACATAACGCGCTTCGTCATGTTCGTTGTAGGCGGCGTACAGCGTAATGGGTTCACCCTCACCCATGTCGGTCCACAATTCCTTGCCTAAACGCCCGCTGTTATTGGCGATCAGGGCGTTGGCAGCCTTGAGGATGCCACCGGTGGAGCGGTAGTTCTGCTCCAGGCGGATCGTCTCGGCATCTGGGAAGTCGGCCGTGTACTGGTGGATGTTCTCGATCTTCGCCCCGCGCCAGCCGTAGATCGACTGATCGTCATCACCCACCGCCATCAGGCTGTCACCACCGCGGGCCAGCAGACGTAGCCAGGCGTACTGCACGGCGTTGGTGTCCTGGAACTCATCGACCAGTACGTGACGGAAGCGGCGCTGGTAGTGGGCCAACAGGCCTGGGTGATCGCGCCACAAATCCAGGGCGCGCAGCAGCAATTCGGAAAAATCGATGACACCCGCGCGCTCGCAGGCCTGCTCATAGGCGGTATAGACGTCGCGCATGGTGGTCAAGAACAGGTCGCCGCCTGGCTGAATGTGCTGCGGGCGCAGGCCTTCGTCTTTCTGGCCGTTGATGAACCATTGAGCCTGGCGTGCCGGCCACTTCTGTTCGTCCAGCCCCAACTCGCGCATCACCCGTTTGACCAGGCGCTGCTGATCGTCGCTGTCCAGAATCTGGAAGTTCTGCACAAGCCCCGCTTCCTGCCAGTGAGCACGCAAGAGCCGATGCGCCAGACCGTGGAATGTTCCCACCCACATTCCTGCAGGGTTGATGCCCAACAGTTGCTCGATCCGGTGGCGCATTTCCGCAGCAGCCTTGTTGGTGAAGGTCACCGACAGGATCGAATGCGGCGATGCCTGCTCCACCTGGATAAGCCAGGCGATGCGGTGCACCAGCACACGTGTTTTACCGGAACCGGCGCCAGCAAGCACCAGTTGACGCCCGACCGTGGCCGCTACAGCCTGGCGTTGGGCGTCATTGAGGGAATTCAGCAGGAGGGAGAGGTCATCTGTGCTCATCTCGACATTCTAGGGGGAGGCCGAGCCAGGGGCAAACACCTACTGTATAAATGTTCACCTTCATCCCCTGCCGTTCATCGCGACCATCGCGCCCGGCTCAAGCCAAGGCTCGATCCTGGGCGTACGGGCCGCCTACATCAGTTGGGCGCTTGAATGTCCTCGATGGCGATCCGCAGGTTGTCACTTCCGTGAATGATTTCCAGCGTCTTGAAACCGCTCGCGCCCTCATGGACGTACTCAACGGTCTTTTCGGTCATCACTGACATGGCGATGACACCGGTGTCTACCAGCTTGAGTTCCAGGACCTCCCAGCCACCTCGGTGGCGTCTGACCGGTTCGACCAGCACTGGTTCGTACGCCGGGCTGGGAACGGTGACGACGCCGTGAACCCTGAAGGACGTTTGGCCGCCAGCGGTTTGGTTGTAAGCAACGAAGTTCTTGAGTGTGCTCATGGGAGCCTCCTTGATGATAAGTAGCGCAAACGCGCATCGCTACTGTCGCTGCTTTCAAGGAAACCTTCGATTG
The DNA here is from genome assembly GCF_000730565.1 of Pseudomonas fulva NBRC 16637 = DSM 17717. Classification (GTDB taxonomy): domain Bacteria; phylum Pseudomonadota; class Gammaproteobacteria; order Pseudomonadales; family Pseudomonadaceae; genus Aquipseudomonas; species Aquipseudomonas fulva. The sequence goes on from NZ_BBIQ01000001.1 coordinate 67,867, forward strand.
GGCAACGCTTCATGCATGCCAGTGTCTGCCGTGTCGGGCCAGTAGGCTATTGGCCTGCTCCGGGCCACTGCTCCCGGCAGGATACGAGCGCGGGGCCTGGAAATGCTCCTCCCAGCCTTCGATGATGGGGTCAATCCACGCCCAGGCAGCTTCTACTTCATCCCGGCGCATGAACAAGGTCGAATCGCCTTCGAGTACGTCCAGCAGCAAGCGTTCGTAGGCCTCCCAGCGGCGCGTCTGGCTGAAAACCTGGGCCAGGTTCAAGTCCAGATCGACCGGCTCCAGGCGCATGCCCTTGCCTGGGGTCTTGGTCATCATCCGCAGGCTGATCCGCTCGTCTGGCTGCAACTGGATCAGTAGCTGGTTCACCTGACCCCCTTCGAACAGTTCGTGCGGAACGGGTTTGAACTGGAGCACAATTTGCGAAGAACGCCTTGCCATGCGTTTACCTGTACGCAAATAGAACGGCACCCCGGCCCAGCGCCAGTTGTCGATGTGTGCTTCTATGGCGACAAAGGTCTCGGTGTCGCTGTCATTGTCGACGTCTTTTTCGAAGTAGTACGCGCATACCTCCTGACCGCCGATGTGCCCGGCACCGTACTGACCTCGAACGGTTTTCTCCTGAACGTCTTGCCCAGTAATCGGCTGAAGCGCCCGCAGTATTTTCACCTTCTCGTCACGCACTGCCTCCGCCTCGAACTGGGCCGGCGGTTCCATGGCTACCAGGCAGAGCAGCTGGAGCAGATGGTTTTGCAACATGTCGCGCATTGCGCCTGCACGATCGTAGTAGCCGCCACGGTTTTCTACGCCCAGCGTCTCGCCGACACTTATCTGGACGTGATCGACCTGGCCGTTGCGCCAGACGGGTTCGAGCAGTGCGTTGGCGAACCGCAGCGCCATGAGGTTCTGTACGGTTTCCTTGCCCAGGTAATGGTCGATACGAAAAACCTGTCGCTCTTCAAATACCGCTCCGATCGCTTCGTTGATGGCAGTGGCCGACGACAAGGACTGACCGATCGGCTTTTCCAGCACGATACGTGCTTCGCTGTCGGCGAGACCGGCGATGTGCAGATGACTTGCAATGGGAGCGAACAACGAAGGCGCGGTGGCAAGGTAGAAGATCCGCATCAGGCCCCCTGGCTCACCCAGGTAGCGCGCCAGCCGAACGAAATCAGCACTCTGTGTCGCATCCATCGCGAAATAGTCGACCCGTGCACAAAACCGACGCCAGATTTCTTCGTCAAAGTCGCGGCGAGCGATTTGTGCCCGACAATGTCGCTCTGCAAGTTTGAGGTAGTCATCGCGCAGCAGGTGGCGTCTGGCCAGGGCGATTATCCGCACGGCTGGGTCCAGACGGCTTTCGCGAAACAGGTGGTAGAGCGCTGGCAGCAACTTGTGCAGGGCCAGGTCACCCGTGCCACCGAAGACCAGAATGTCGCAAGGAATAGTCAAACCACCACGCTCCACGTTCGTTTAACTGGGCGGGTTGCCGTCCATGTAGTATAACTACAAGAAAGCTACAACCCGGCCAGTCGATCATAACCCGAGTCCAGCCCGTGAATCTGTTGCAACATATCGCCCAATCGCGCCACCTGCTGCGCAAATCGGAACTGAAAGTGGCCGATCATGTGCTGCTGGACCCAGCCGCCGTCATGCACAGCTCGATGGCAGACCTGGCCCACAGTGTCGGCATCAGTGAACCGACCATTGTGCGTTTTTGCAGGGCCATCGGGTGCTCGGGTTTCCAGGACCTGAAGTTGAAACTGGCGCAGAGCCTGGCCGCCGGGGCCAGTTTTGGTCAGTTCGCTATTCATGAGGACGACTCCGTCGCCGATTACAGCCTGAAGATATTCGACACGACCTTGCATACCCTGATGGAGGTACGCGAGCACCTTGACCCACAGGCGCTGCAGCAGGCCGTCAGCGCCATGGCACAGGCGCAGCGTGTGGAGTTCTATGGTTTCGGCGCATCCGGGGCCGTGGCAGCAGATGCCCAGCACAAGTTCTTCCGTTTGCTGCTCAGCGCGGCGGCGTACTCCGACCCGCACATGCAGGCCATGTCTGCGGTGACGCTCAAGCCTGGCGATGTGGCGGTGTGCATTTCGCAATCAGGCCGTTCGAAGGACTTGCTGATCACGGCCAACCTGGTCCGCGAAAGCGGCGCCAATCTGATCACGCTGTGCCCCAGCCAGACCCCGTTGGCCGAACTGTCCACGGTCAACCTGGCCATTGACGTTCACGAAGACACCGAGATCTATACGCCCCTGACCTCGCGCATTGCCCACCTGGTGGTCATCGATGTGCTGGCCATGGGCGTTGCCATGGCGCGCGGGCCAAGCCTAGTCAACCACCTCAAGAGCGTGAAGCGCAGCCTGCGTAGCCTGCGACTCTCGCCCAAGTCGATCAAGGCTCATGACGACTGAGGCCTGCTTCGGTTCTTCGAGTAGAAGCCATCATCGGTCACGACGCTGTCATCATCGCGCCTCCAAACGGTAAAACCGCTGGGTCAGTCTGAGCCTTCCGCATCCTTTCTGGGAATCAGGCAATGGCTCGTGACCACGACGGTATCTACCAACCTAACGCCAAGGCTCGCAAGCAGCAGGAAAAGGACCAGCGACGCATGGCGTATCGCCGCGCCATCGAAAGCTACTGTGACCAACGGCAGCTCCTGCGTGATGTCGCCGATTACCCTGACTTCGAAGGGCTCACTGCCTGGCAGACAGCGGCACCGACTGACCTGAAAATCGCTCGACCAATGCGCTGATCAGTGACCGCTCGCTGCGTATGAACGCCTGAAAGGCGAGTGCGACCGGCGATTGCCGCTTGGCCTTGGATTGAACGACGCACCAGCTGCGGTACAGCGGTAATTCTTCGACGGGCAGTTCGATTAGGTTTCTCGTGGCCAGCTCCATGTTCACGGCATGGCGGGTCAACAACGCGATGCCCAGCCCGGCGATCACGCATTCACGCTGGGCATCGGCCGAGGCCACTTCGAGGGTTTGCGTGAAGTGCACGCGCTTTTCCTTGAAATATTCCTCACAGGCCTTGCGTGTGCCTGAGCCTTGTTCGCGTACCAGCAGCGTGTGGGGCTCGAGGTCCTGCAGGCGCAGCTGCGGCAGCCTGCACAGGGCATGCTCGGGCGGTGCGACGGCGATGATCGGGTTGTTCAGGAACGGCAGGAAGTCCAGCCCCATGTCCTGCGGCACCATGGACATGATGATCAGGTCATCACGGTTATCGGACAGCCGCCTGATGGCCTGTGCCCGGTTGACCACGGTCAAGGTCAAGTTGACCTCCGGATGGCGCTGCTTGAATGCCGCGAACAGATGCGGCACGAAGTACTTGGCGCTGGACTCGATCGCCAGCTTCAACTGCCCTTGCAAAGACCCCTGCATGTCCGACAACTGCATATCCAGGCTTTCCAGACGCCCGAAGATGTCGTGACTGGCGCGTTGCAGCGCTTCGGCGGCTTCCGTGAGGTACAACTTCTTGCCCACGTATTCGAACAACGGCTGGCCAATCAGCTCTTCGAGTTGGCGGATCTGTAGACTAACGGCGGGTTGCGTGAGTGCCATCTCTTCGGCCGCGCGGCTATAGGAGCGAAGGTCACACACCTCATTGAAGATCTGCAACTGGCGCAATGTCATACGCATCAAGGACTTACGCATTTTATTCGTCTCGTCGGCAATACCTTGTAACTTCACTATAAGCTTTTGCTAATACTGCCCCTAACAAATATTGATTTTTGTTTATCGACCTACAGCGCTAGGGTGAATCTGCGACTGGCCAAACAACAACGGGTCACGCGCCGACCGGTAGAACCGTGTCGACTGTTCATACGGCTTTGGGAAGAATCCAGTGATAAAAAAAATCCTGATCGCCAACCGAGGTGAAATTGCAGTTCGGATCGTGCGCGCTTGCGCCGAAATGGGCATCCGCTCGGTAGCGATCTTTTCCGACGCCGACCGGCATGCGCTGCATGTAAAGCGTGCAGACGAGGCTTACAGCATTGGCGCAGAGCCACTGGCCGGTTATTTGAACCCGCGCAAGCTGGTGAACCTGGCCGTGGAAACGGGCTGCGATGCCCTGCACCCTGGCTATGGTTTTCTCTCGGAAAACGCGGAGTTGGCCGAGATCTGCGCCGAGCGCGGGATCAAGTTCATCGGGCCCGCTGCCGACGTCATTCGCCGCATGGGCGACAAGACCGAAGCGCGCCGCACCATGATCGCCGCAGGCGTTCCGGTCACCCCTGGCACAGAGGGTAACGTCGCCGACATTCACGAGGCGCTCAGTGAAGGCGACCGCATTGGTTATCCGGTCATGCTCAAGGCGACGTCGGGCGGTGGCGGCCGTGGTATCCGCCGCTGCAACAGCCGTGAAGAATTGAAGCAGAACTTCCCGCGTGTGATCTCCGAGGCCACCAAGGCATTCGGTTCGGCAGAAGTGTTCCTGGAAAAGTGCATCGTCAACCCCAAGCACATCGAGGCGCAGATTCTCGGCGACAGCTTCGGCAATGTCGTGCACTTGTTCGAGCGCGACTGCTCCATCCAGCGGCGTAACCAGAAGCTCATCGAAATTGCTCCGAGCCCTCAACTCACGCCCGAGCAACGCGCGTACATCGGCGACCTGGCAGTGCGTGCAGCCAAGGCGGTGGACTACGAGAATGCCGGTACCGTGGAGTTTCTGCTGGCCGATGGCGAAGTGTACTTCATGGAAATGAACACACGCGTGCAGGTCGAGCACACCATCACCGAGGAAATCACCGGTATCGATATCGTGCGTGAGCAGATCCGCATCGCATCGGGCCTGCCCCTGTCGGTGAAGCAGGAAGATATCCAGCACCGTGGTTATGCCCTGCAGTTTCGGATCAATGCCGAAGACCCGAAGAACAACTTCCTGCCCAGCTTTGGCAAGATCACCCGTTATTACGCGCCGGGTGGCCCAGGTGTACGTACCGATACCGCCATTTACACCGGCTACACCATTCCACCGTTCTACGACTCGATGTGCCTGAAGCTGGTGGTGTGGGCATTGACGTGGGAAGAGGCCATGGATCGCGGCCTGCGGGCCTTGGATGACATGCGCGTTCAGGGGGTCAAGACCACCGCGGCGTACTACCAGGAAATCCTGCGTAATCCGGAATTTCGTAGCGGTCAGTTCAACACCAGCTTCGTTGAGACCCACCCGGAACTGACCAACTATTCGATCAAGCGCAAACCCGAAGAGCTGGCCCTGGCCATCGCTGCCGCCATCGCCGCCCACGCAGGCATTTGAATACAGCTGCACGCTGCGAACCCAGATTGCCAGCCGGCGCCAACGCGTCTGTGCAGGCCGACTGAGGCGCGAAGCTTGCCGCGACGAGGAGATAACAATGTCCAAGAAGATTCACGTAACCGATACGATCCTGCGCGACGCCCACCAGTCCCTGTTGGCCACCCGCATGCGCACCGAAGACATGCTGCCGATCTGCGAGAAACTCGACAAGGTCGGTTATTGGTCACTGGAAGTCTGGGGTGGCGCCACCTTCGATGCTTGTGTGCGTTTCTTGAAGGAAGACCCGTGGGAGCGCCTGCGCAAGCTGCGTGCAGCACTGCCCAACACGCGCCTGCAAATGCTGCTGCGCGGCCAGAACCTGCTGGGTTACCGTCACTACAGCGACGATGTGGTCAGGGCATTCGTCGCCAAGGCCGCCGTCAATGGCATCGATGTATTCCGCATCTTCGACGCCATGAACGATGTGCGTAACCTGCGTGTGACCATCGAGGCGGTCAAAGCCTCGGGCAAGCACGCCCAGGGGACCATCGCCTACACCACCAGCCCGGTGCACACCATCGAGGCGTTCGTGAATCAGGCCAGGCAGATGGAGGCCATGGGTTGCGACTCGATCGCCATCAAGGACATGGCCGGCCTGCTCACCCCGTTTGCCACCGGCGAGTTGGTCAAGGCACTGAAAGCCGAGCAGTCGCTGCCGGTCTTCATTCACTCGCACGACACCGCGGGCCTGGCTGCCATGTGTCAGCTCAAGGCTGTGGAAAACGGCGCTGATCATATCGATACCGCCATTTCCAGCTTCGCCTGGGGCACCAGCCATCCGGGTACCGAGTCCATGGTGGCGGCGCTCAAAGGCAGCGAGTTCGATACCGGGCTGGACCTGGAGCTGCTGCAGGAGATCGGCCTGTATTTCTATGCCGTACGCAAGAAATATCACCAGTTCGAAAGCGAGTTCACTGCCGTGGATACCCGCGTGCAGGTCAACCAGGTCCCAGGCGGCATGATTTCCAACCTGGCCAACCAGCTCAAGGAGCAGGGCGCGCTGAACCGCATGAACGAAGTGCTGGCGGAAATCCCGCGTGTGCGTGAAGACCTGGGCTTTCCACCGCTGGTTACCCCCACTTCGCAGATCGTCGGCACCCAGGCATTCTTCAACGTACTGGCCGGTGAGCGCTACAAGACCATCACCAACGAGGTGAAGCTGTACCTGCAAGGCGGTTACGGCAAGGCGCCGGGGGTGGTCAACGAGCAACTGCGTCGGCAAGCGATCGGCAGCGAAGAGGTGATCGATGTACGCCCGGCCGATCTGCTCAAACCGGAGATGACCAAGCTGCGTGCCGACATCGGGGCCCTGGCGCGCTGTGAAGAGGACGTGCTGACGTTCGCCATGTTCCCGGACATTGGCCGCAAGTTCCTGGAAGAGCGCGAGGCCGGCACCCTGGCCCCCGAAGCGCTGCTGCCTATCCCTGAAGCCGGCGCCGTTTCCGCCCCGGGCGGAGAAGGCGTACCGACCGAATTCGTGATCGATGTGCACGGTGAAACCTACCGCGTGGACATCACCGGTGTAGGCGTCAAGGCAGAGGGCAAGCGTCACTTCTACCTGTCGATCGACGGCATGCCGGAAGAGGTGGTGTTCGAGCCGCTCAACGAGTTCGTCAGCGGCGGTAGCAGCAAGCGCAAGCAGGCCAGCGCCCCGGGCCATGTCAGCACCACCATGCCTGGCAACATCGTCGATGTGCTGGTCAAGGAAGGCGATACGGTCAAAGCCGGGCAGGCTGTGCTCATCACCGAGGCGATGAAAATGGAAACCGAAGTGCAGGCGGCTATCGCGGGCAAGGTCGTGGCCATCCACGTGGCCAAGGGCGATCGCGTGACGCCGGGCGAAATCCTGATCGAGATCGAGGGCTGAACCTGATCCCTTGACCATGGGTTAACCTCGGGGGAGCGCAATGCTCCCCTTTTTTATCAGGGTACGTTGCTTCAAGGGCTTGCCAGGCGGCATGCCTCGAGCGTTCGCAACTGACCTGCCGGGCTTTGGTTCTCAGCGCTCAACCAGCGCTCGAAAGCGGCGGCCACCTGCGGCCACTCGTCATCGGTAATCGAATACCAGGCGGTATCCCGGTTGTGATCCTTTACCACCAGATGCTTTCGGAACACGCCTTCGAAAACGAAGCCCAATCGCTCAGCTGCGCGTCTGGAGCGAGCATTGGCGTTGTTGCACTTCCATTCGAGGCGTCGGTTACCGAGCGCAAAGGCAAGTCTTGCCAGCAGATACACCGCCTCGGTGCTCTTGGGTGTTCGCTGCATCGCGGCTCCGAAGGCAACGTGACCAATCTCGATGCGACCATGATCGGGCACGATCGACATCAAGCTGAGCAGCCCCTGCGCCTGGCCCGAGGTGCGATCGATGACGGTGAAGAACAGTGGGTCTGTACCCGCAGCGTTGGCTTGCAGCCAACGGTCGAACCCAGCGCGCTCGGCAAATGGGCCATAAGGCAGGTAGTCCCACAGCGCTGGATCGGCAGCCGCACCTTGCAGCACCTCCCATAGATCGTCGCCATGCCGTGCAGGCTCGAGTTTCTCCAGGCGAATGAAATGCCCATCGATAGGCTGCGCCGTGGGCGCGCTGGCCGGCTTCCAGTTCAATGTATCGCTCATGCTGGCCTAAACCCCTTTACGGAATTGAATGAACCCTGAGCGCTCGGCTACCCGCTCATACAGGTCGATGGCAGTGGAGTTGGTTTCATGGGTTAACCAGTGCACCTTGGTGCAGCCGTCCGCGCTCGCCGCCTGATAGACGTGCTGAATCAGTTGGCGGCCAATACCCAAGCCACGCTGCTCGCCAGCCACGTATAGGTCTTGCAGGTAGCAGGCATTCTCGATGCTCCAGTTGGAACGATGGTAGATGAAGTTGACCATGCCCACCGCTTTCTCATCCAGCCAGGCGAGCGCCGAGTGCGTGGGCTCGCGAGTATCGAGCAGACGCCCCCAGGTCGTGAGACTGACCGTCTCGGACAGTTCTGTCTTGTAGAACTGCAAGTAGGCCTGCCACAGGGCAAGCCAACTGGCGTGGTCGTTGGCAGTTACCGGGCGTACGGTAATGTTCGTCATGGTCTATCCCTTGGCGGCTGGCACGTGTGCGCAGCCTGTTCGATTGCAGGTATAAGGGTGATGCTATGCACAAGATTGGCTCTCGGTAAGAGCCATTTACTTCGCTTTTGATAGAGCCAATGCCGTGAGCGAGTTGCATCACGATCTTTCCTTCGACCCTGCCGGGATCACGCTAGACCGCCGTCTGGGGCTCAGCCAGCAGTTGTATCAAGCCCTACGGGAACGAATGCTCGATGGTCGCCTGGGCAGCGGTACTCGGCTGCCTGCAACCCGGGAAATAGCCAGGATGTTGGGCATTTCGCGCAACAGCGTTGTCCAGGCCTACGAGCAGCTTCACGCGGAGGGTTTCATCGAGTCGCGGGTCGGTGATGGGACCTATGTAGGAACATCGAGCAAACTGTCCACACATCTATCCACAGGCTTATACCCTGGGTTATCAACAAGGTTATCCACAAACTCTTCGTTTGACACTGAGGATTTATCCAGTTACAGCCGTGCTGATACCGCCTTGCAACTGCTCGAAAAACATCATCTGGCACCCCCCAGAGGTGGCAAGCCACGAGCGTTTCGCGTCGGCCTGCCCGCGTTCGACCTATTTCCTTTCGACGTCTGGGCCAAGCTGCAAGCGGCTTTCTGGCGTAATCCGTCTCCAGCCAGGTTGAGCTATGGGGACCCGGCGGGTGAACCCGCCTTGCGTGAGCTGATCGCTACTTACATGCGCCGTTCGCGAGGGCTGAATTGTACAGCTGCACAAATTGTGATCACCCATGGCGCACAGGACGCCATCAGTCTTTGTTCACAGTTGCTGCTAGGCGCTGGCGATACCGTGGCTGTGGAAAACCCGGGCTATCGCGCCGCAGGCCATGCCTTTGCTTTGAGCGGAGCTGAGGTAAGGGGTATCGCCGTTGATGCACAGGGAATGGATTGCACCGAGCTCGAACGGCTGGAAAAATGTCGGCTGGCCTACGTGACTCCGGCTCACCAGTACCCGACAGGTGTCACCATGAGCCTGGCCCGACGCCTACAGCTGCTGGCCTGGGCCCGCCGTACCCAGGGCTGGATCATCGAAGACGATTACGACGGCGAGTACCGTTACAGCGGTGCGCCCCTGGCGCCCTTGGCTGCGCTGGACCAACATGGACGGGTCCTGTACGTCGGTACCTTCGGCAAGATCGCTTTCCCAGCCCTGCGCCTTGGTTATCTTGTGTTGCCGCCCGCATTGGCCAAACCCTTCAGCCAGGGCAGGGCGCTGGCCTCCCGGCATTCGGAAATCAGCAGTCAATGCGTGATGGCGGAGTTCATGGCGCGTGGGCATTTTCAGCGGCATATAAGGCGCATGCGCAAGGCCGCCCTTGCACGGCGCGACGCGATACTGGCCGGGTGGCCTACCGGTATCCAAGGCATGGGCGCCATGCCGGATATCGCAGCTGGCCTGCATGTCACACTGGCTGTGGATAACGTCAGCCGGGAAAGGGCGTTAGTGGCCCAGGCCGAAGCAGTTGGCGTGGAAGTGACGCCCTTGAGCCATTTTTGGCTGGATGACAGCACGTGCCCTGTGGATAAACGGGCAGGGCTGGTAGTGGGCTTTGCGGCAGTGCCTGAAAGGGAAATCGCCGAGGCCTTGCTGAAGCAACGCAAGGCCTGGCGGTCTTGAACGGCGCACCGTGAAGAGCGGCTGGGGCCACGACCCCAGCCGCAGGTGGTCATGATCCGGACTTGATGCGTGTCCATGCCCGTGTGCGTGCGCGCTCTGCATCGCGAGCCAGTGGCTTTAGCGTATACAGCTTGGTCATTGCATCGGCGGTTGGATACAAGTTGGGGTTGTTGCGAATCGCTGGGCTCACCTTGTCCGTAGCGTCTTTATTCGGGTTCGGATAGCCCACGAAGTCACTGATCGGCGCAATCACTTCAGGCCGGAGCAGGTAATTGATAAAGGCGTGAGCGTCCTGCGGATTGGCAGCATTTTTTGGAATTGCCAGCATGTCGAACCAGATCGGCGCCCCTTCCTTGGGCAGGCGCATGTCCACCACGACACCGTTGTTGGCCTCGCGGGCACGGTTGGCAGCCTGCGAGAAACTGCCGCTGTAGCCCACAGCGACGCAGATGTCACCGTTGGCCATGTCTGCCATGTACTTGGAGGAGTGGAAGTAGGTGACGGATGGGCGAATTTTCAGCAACAGGGCTTCGGCTTTCTTGTAGTCCTGCGGGTTTTCGCTGTTGGGCGGCAGGCCCAGGTATTGAAGGGCCAGCGGCATGATCTCGGAGGGTGAGTCGAGCAGGGCCACGCCACATTGCTTGAGCTTGGCGATGTTCTCTTCCTTGAAGATCAGGTCCCAACTGTCCACAGGTGCGTTTTCCCCCAGCGCAGCCTTGACCTTGGCCGGGTTGAAGCCGATCAGTATGGTGCCGTACATGTACGGCACGGCAAAGCGGTTACCGGGGTCGTTGGCTTCGATCAACTTCATCAGGGCCGGGTCCAGGTGCTGCCAGTTCGGCAGTTTGCTGCGATCGAGCGGCTGGAATACGCCGGCCTCGATCTGCTTGGCCAGAAACACGTTGGACGGCACCACCACATCGTAACCAGAGTTGCCGGTCAGCAACTTGGCTTCCAGCGCTTCATTGGTGTCGAAGATGTCATACACCAGCTTCACACCGCTGTCCTTCTGGAAGTCGGTCAGCGTCTGCGGGGTGATGTAGTCGAACCAGTTGTACACGCGCAGCGTGCGCTGTTCGGCCTGGGCGGGCAGGGTGCCTGCGCACAGTACCGCAGCGACGAGAGGGGCGAGTAGCTGTTTGATCGTGGCCATTATCGAGCTCCGGGTTGTGCGCGCTGGAAGCCTTCGAGCACGTTGACGGCGTTGATGCCGATTTCTTCCACGGCATAGCCACCTTCCATCACGAACAGGGTGGGCTTGCCGAGCTGCGCGATGCGCTTGCCCATCTCCAGGTAATCAGGGCTGTCGAGCTTGAACTGGGAGATCGGATCATCCTTGAACGTGTCCACCCCCAGCGACACCACCACTACCTCAGGCTCATACGCGGCGATGCGTTCGCAAGCGTCTTCCAGGGCTGCGCGCCAGGTCGACCAGTCACTGCCCGCCGGTAGCGGATAATTCACATTGCAGCCCTCGCCGGCACCCGCCCCGGTTTCGTCGGCATAGCCCAGGAAGAAGGGGAATTCGTCCTGAGGATCACCATGGATGGAGGCGAAGAAAACATCGGCGCGGCTGTAGAAAATGTCTTGGGTACCATTGCCGTGGTGGTAGTCCACGTCGAGGATGGCAACCTTTGCCCGTCCTTGGTCGATGAAGGCCTGGGCAGCGATGGCTGCATTGTTCAGGTAGCAGTAGCCCCCCATGACGTCGCCTGCCGCGTGGTGCCCCGGTGGACGACACAATGCGAACGCGGCGTGGGCACCCTGCTCGATGGCCGCTTGCGCCGTGAGCGCGACCTGGGCTGCGCTGTAGGCGGCCTGCCAGGTGCCTGCCGTGATCGGAGCACCTGCATCGAAGCTGTAGTAACCAAGCTCGCCGTGCAACCCTGTAGGCTTGACCGCCCGCAGCGTGCGAGCAGGCCAGGTATAGGGGAGCAGATCGCCCTCCTGGCCCATGGCCGCCCAGCGCGCCCAGGCGCCTTCGAAGAAGTCGAGATAATCGGCGCTGTGCACGCGCAGCAATGGCGTACGGCCAAAATCATCAGGGCCTTTGACCTCACCCAGCTCGCGTTTGCGGACTTGGGCCAGGACATGGTCGGCACGCGAAGGCATCTCGAAGCAAGGCATGAGCTTGCCATCGATCAGCTCGCAGCGGCCATGGTGCAGGCGGTGATCATCGGAATAGATCGTCAGCATTGTTGTTCTCCGGTGGGTACTGGCGTGCCTTCATTGTCACGAACGGGGCCGCTCAGCGAGAACATCTGAACCGGCCAAAAGGGGATAGATATGGCCAACGTCGAACACCTTCATCGTGTGAGGCAGCTACCCTAGGCCTACCAGCAGGCTTACCCGCGAAACCGAGTCGGCGCCACGCCACTCCAGCGCACAAAGGCGTGACGGAAACTGGCCGTCTCGCTGTACCCAAGCGTTTCGGCAATGCGGTGGATCGGCATGTGCCCGTCGGCGAGCAGTTCCTTGGCCCGTTCGAACTTCAACTCATCGAGCAATTGCTGATAGCTGCTGCCCAGCGCCTGCAGGTGACGGCGAAGTGTACGGGACGAGCAATTCATCTGCCGTGCCAGGCCCTCCAGGCCCGGCGCCGCTTCCAGTTGGTTGACAAGCAGTTGGCGAACGCGCCCCAACCATGCCTGCCGGCCGGTGAATTCTAGGTTCAGGCGTCGGCATCGCTCCTTCATGGCCTTGTGGGTGATCGGGTCGGCCAGAGGCAGTGGCGCGTTCAGCCAGTGCCGCTCGAAGGCGAAGGCGTTGTCAGGCGAGGCGAAGGTGATTGGGCACTGAAACAGGCGCCTGTAGCGCGCGTGGTAACCCGGGCGCAGGTGCTCAAAGCGCGCCCCAAGCAGCGGCAGATCATGGCCTAGCAAGTCGTCGCAGATGACCTTCAACGACACCAGGCAGAATTCGGCGTTGAAAGCGCTCAGCGCAGGACTATCCCGGTAATCGCTGGCGCTGAGCCAGACACGGTGGCCGTCGTCGAGCAGGCGCAAGGTGAAAACTGTTCCCAGCAGTGCCGGATACTGCAATGCCAGGCCCAGGGCGTCACCCAAAGTGGCACTGGACAGCAGCGCGTACCCCAGCATGCCGTAGGCAGACACGCGCATGCGCTGGCCCAACTCCAGGCCAATGTCCTCCCGGCGGGCCACGGCGTTGGCACAGACCTGCAGTTCCTGCTGGGTCGTGATGCGTGCATCGGCATGGCCAAGGTCCGCTGGGCCTATGCCGCTGCCGGCTAGCAGCTCCGAGGCCTCGCAGCCTTGGGCCTGAAAGACGTTGAGGATCAGCGAAACCGCGTTGAGGGTAGTCAGGTGGCTGTGCAGCATGCGGAGTGGTCCCGTGGGTCTGGGACGCATTATCGAGCAAGTTGTATGCCGAGTGTCGTCGATGGCTGCCAATCGGCACCGGGCGGGCAAAAAAAAGCCCGAAGCATACGCCCGGGCTTAGGAAAGGTTGAGAGGTGTCTAGTCCCTCGACCTGGTGAGACGGTTACAGCGTTCTGGTCAGGCCTTCAGCGGAACCAGACGCGGGGCGATCATGTTTTCCGGACGCAGGATGTCGTCGAGCATCGCGTCGTCCAGCAGCTTCTCTTCACGCACCAGTTCAAGCACACCGCGGCCGGTTTCCAGGGCAACGCGAGCGATACGGGTGGCGTTTTCGTAGCCGATGTAAGGGTTCAGGGCGGTGACCAGGCCGATCGAGTGCTCGACCAGTTCACGGCAGCGCTGTTCGTTGGCGGTGATGCCGACGATGCAATGCTCGCGCAGCATGTCCATGGCGCGTTGCAGCAGGCGAATCGAGTCGAAGATCTTGTAGGCGATCAACGGCTCCATCACGTTCAGCTGAAGCTGGCCGCCTTCGGCCGCGACGGTCAGGGCCAGGTCGTTGCCCATGATGGCAAAGGCCACTTGGTTTACGGCTTCCGGGATCACCGGGTTCACCTTGCCTGGCATGATCGAGCTGCCGGGCTGACGAGCCGGCAGGTTGATCTCGTTGATGCCGGTACGTGGGCCGCTGGACAGCAGGCGCAGGTCGTTGCAGATCTTCGACAACTTGACCGCGGTGCGTTTGAGCATGCCGGAGAACAGTACGAAGGCGCCCATGTCGGAGGTGGCTTCGATGAGGTCCGCAGCCGGTACCAGCGGCTGGCCACTGATGGTTGCCAGACGCTGTACAGCCAGGGCCTGGTAGCCCGGGTCGGCGTTGATGCCGGTACCAATCGCGGTGCCACCCAGGTTGATCTCGGTGAGCAGCTCAGGTGCCAGCGAGCGCAGACGCTGCAGGTCTTCGGTCATGGTGGTGGCGAAGGCGCGGAATTCCTGGCCCAGGGTCATCGGCACGGCATCCTGCAGCTGGGTGCGACCCATCTTCAGTACGTGGTCGAATTCCTTGCCTTTGGCGGCGAAGGCCTGGATCAGGCTCTCAAGGCTGGCCAGCAGGGCGTCGTGACCCAGCAGCAAGCCCAGGCGAATAGCAGTGGGGTAGGCGTCGTTGGTCGACTGCGCCATGTTCACATCGTTGTTGGGGTGCAGGTACTGGTACTCACCTTTCTGGTGACCCATGGCCTCCAACGCGACGTTGGCGATGACTTCGTTGGCGTTCATGTTGGTGGAGGTACCGGCACCCCCTTGGATCATGTCGACCACGAACTGCTCGTGGTAGTCGCCCTTGATCAGACGGGCGCAGGCTGCACTGATGGCAGCGTGCTTGGCATCGCTCAGGTGGCCCAGCTCACGGTTGGCGTCGGCAGCGGCCTGCTTGACCATGGCCAGGGCCACGACCAGCTTGGGGTAGTGCGACAGAGGAACGCCAGAGAGGTGGAAGTTGTTGGCAGCGCGCAGGGTCTGGATGCCGTAGTAGGCATCGGCAGGAACTTCAAGGGTGCCCAACAGATCTTTTTCGACGCGGAACGATGCAGCAGCGGACATGATAAATATCATCTCGAGTTTGACCCGGCACATGCCGGAATGGCGCCAATCCTAGGCCCTAAGGTGTTTTTGCGGCCAATGCTGTTGCACGCTAACCTATGCACAAACGGCATAGTGATAGATGTGACGCCGATTGATTTTCGAGCGTGTTCCATTTTGGTGCACGGCAGGGGAGCGGCCCGATGAACCTAGAAAGCAAATGGCTGGAGGACTTCAGTGCCCTGGCCTCGACCCGCAGTTTTTCCCAGGCGGCGGAGCGGCGCTTCGTAACGCAGCCGGCCTTCAGCCGGCGGATTCGTAGCCTGGAGGCGGCCCTGGGCCTTACCCTGGTCAACCGATCCCGCACCCCCATCGAGCTGACAGAGGCGGGCCAGCTGTTTTTGGTAACGGCCCGCACGGTTGTCGACCAGCTGAGCGAAATTCTTCGCCATTTGCATCATCTTGAAGGTGGTCAGGGCGAAGTGATTCAAGTGGCAGCCGCGCACTCGCTCGCATCGGGCTTCTTCCCACGCTGGGTGGCCCAACTGCGCAACGATGGGCTGAACATCGCCACCCGGCTTGTTGCCACCAACGTCGGCGATGCAGTGCATGCCTTGAGGGAAGGCGGCTGCGACCTGATGCTAGCGTTCTACGACCCTGACGCAGCCTTGCAGATGGATGCCGAAATCTTTCCCTCGCTGCACATGGGCACCACCGAAATGCTGCCCGTTTGTGCCGTGGATGCAGAAGGCAAACCGTTGTTTACCCTGGAGGGTGAAACCAGCGTGCCATTATTGGCCTACAGCGCCGGGGCCTTCCTGGGTCGTTCGGTGAACCTGCTGCTGCGCCAGCGCAATCTGCGTTACACCACCGTCTATGAAACCGCCATGGCTGACAGCCTCAAGAGCATGGCCCTGGAGGGGATGGGGGTGGCATGGGTACCGCGCCTGTCCATGCGCGGCGAACTGGAGCGTGGAGAACTTGCGATCTGTGGTGGCAGCCAGTGGCACGTGCCGCTGGAAATTCGCCTGTACCGCTGCGCCTTGGTCCGCAAGGCCAACGTCCGTTTGCTGTGGCGCAAACTGGAGTCGACCGGCGTTCAGGGCGAGGCATCAATTTGAAGTGTATTTCAGATAATCCGCGATTCTTGTCGCTGTAGCCATAGCCGTTCGAGCGGGAAAACTTGTCCCGCGAGACAGCTTGCCCTTTGATCCGGCATGTGCTTATGGGGGTGGGCGCTCCCTCCATGAATACGCTACAATCCTGCGCCTTCGGCCGACCCGGTCGATTCATAATCCGTATGACGAGCCACGCCGGTCCACCTGCGTGGCTTGTTGCTTTTAGCGCGCCAGAAGGCGCTTGCAGGAGAGGCTCGACGATGAGTGCACTGGTTGGCGTGATCATGGGCTCCAAGTCCGATTGGTCCACCCTTAGCCACACCGCCGATATGCTGGAAAAACTCGGCATTCCTTACGAGGTGAAGGTGGTTTCCGCCCACCGTACGCCGGATCTGCTGTTCCAGTACGCCGAAGAGGCTGATGGCCGGGGCATCGAGGTGATCATCGCCGGTGCCGGTGGTGCAGCCCACTTGCCTGGCATGTGCGCGGCCAAGACCCACCTGCCGGTGCTGGGCGTGCCAGTGCAGTCGTCGATGCTTTCGGGCGTTGATTCGTTGCTGTCGATCGTGCAGATGCCTGCCGGCGTGCCGGTTGCCACCCTGGCTATCGGCCGCGCGGGCGCAATCAATGCCGCGCTGTTGTCGGCCAGCATCCTTGGCGCCAAGCACCCTCAGTACCACGCGGCGTTGAAGCAGTTCCGCACGGAACAGACCGACACCGTGCTGGACAATCCAGATCCGCGTCAGGCTTGAGGTTCAACCCATGAAAATCGGTGTAATCGGTGGCGGCCAGTTGGGCCGCATGCTAGCACTGGCGGGTACTCCGCTGGGCATGAACTTCGCCTTCCTCGACCCGGCGCCCGATGCCTGTGCCGCCTCTCTGGGCGAGCACCTGCTCGCGGGCTATGGCGACCAGGAACACCTGCGTCAGCTGGCCGATCAGGTTGACCTGGTTACCTTCGAGTTCGAGAGCGTTCCGGCCGAGACCGTGGCGTTTCTTTCGCAGTTCGTGCCGGTGTACCCAAGTGCCGAGGCCCTGCGCATCGCCCGTGACCGCTTGTTCGAGAAAAGCATGTTCCGTGACCTGGGGATCCCCACCCCCGCGTTCGCCGACATCCTGTCCCAGGCAGACCTGGACGCCGCAGTGGCGAGCATCGGCCTGCCAGCGGTGCTCAAGACCCGCACCCTGGGCTATGACGGCAAGGGCCAGAAAGTCCTGCGCACCGCGCAAGACGTGGTCGGCACCTTTGCCGAACTGGGCAGCGTGCCGTGCCTGCTCGAAGGCTTCGTACCCTTTACCGGTGAAGTATCGCTGGTCGCGGTCCGGGCCCGCGATGGTGAAACGCGGTTCTATCCGCTGGTGCACAACACGCACGACAGCGGCATCCTGCACCTGTCGGTCGCCAGTCAGGCGCATCCGTTGCAAGCGCTGGCTGAAGACTACGTCGGTCGCGTGTTGCAACAACTCGATTATGTCGGGGTCATGGCGTTCGAATTCTTCGAGGTCGACGGTGGGCTCAAGGCCAATGAAATTGCACCGCGCGTGCACAACTCCGGGCACTGGACCATCGAAGGCGCCGAGTGCAGCCAGTTCGAAAACCACGTGCGTGCCATCGCCGGTTTGCCATTGGGTTCGACTGCCAAGGTCGGAGAGAGCGCCATGCTCAACTTCATCGGTGAAGTCCCCCCAGTGGAGCAGGTCGTGGCCATCGACGACTGCCACCTGCACCACTATGGCAAGGCGTTCAAGGCCGGACGCAAGGTTGGCCATGCCACATTGCGGTGCCAGGACATGGCCACACTCGAGCACAAGATTGCGCAAGTCCAGGCGCTGATCGGCAACTGATCGAGCGCCAATTCGAACTTCTGCATCCGGCTGGCCCTCTGAAGTGGCAACAAGCCAAAGCGCTGCCTAGGCTTTGGCTTGTTCCATCTTTACTGCAAGGGGATTGCCATGGGTATCATCGGAACCATCTTCATCGGCCTCATCGTCGGCCTGCTGGCTCGTTTCATCAAACCGGGCGACGACAGCATGGGCTGGATCATGACCATCCTGCTCGGTATCGCGGGCTCGCTGTTGGCCACCTATGGCGGTCAGGCGCTTGGTATCTACCAGGCAGGTCAGGCAGCCGGCTTCTTTGGCGCACTGGTAGGCGCCATCCTTCTTCTGGTGATCTACGGATTCATCAAGAAACGCTGAATACTGGTTAGAATGCCGGCAATTCATCCCGAGTTGCCGAGCATTCCATGCGTGCCTTCTTCATTGCCCTCCTGTTGTCGGCCAGCTCCCTGGCCCATGCCGAATTGCCCGAGACCGACTGGCTGGAACTGATGCCCAAGTCGGACCAGAAGGCGCTCGAGCAGATGCCCGAAATCGACCATAACTCTCCCGAAGCCATGGGCACCTTCACCGCCAAAGGTGGCTTGAAGCAGGGCAAGGGGCTGCCTGCGGTCATGTACTCGACGAAAACCGTGCCCGCCCTGAACGGTAAGAGCATTCGCCTGGGTGGCTACCCCGTGCCGCTTGAAAGCGATGCCAAGGGCCACAGCACCTTGTTCTTCCTGGTGCCATACCCAGGTGCATGCATCCACGTCCCGCCACCGCCACCCAACCAGCTGGTGTTGGTGCGCTATCCAAAAGGGCTGAAGATCGATGACATCTACACGCCGCTGTGGGTCAGCGGCACGCTGAAGGTGGAAAAGGTCAGCAACGACCTGGCCGACGCGGCCTATGCCTTGGACGCCGCGAAGGTGAGGGTAGTGGTGGACGCCGATCTTTGAGGCGTGTCCGAGTGGCTAGTCGCGCGGGGTCACTTCACAATCGATCCTGACCCCCAGCGAACTGCTGGCCCCGGGCTGCAACTGCACCACGTCGTCCCAGACGTTCGCCGTCTCGATGCACAGCATGCGTTGCCAGCCGTCATCGGCCATGTCCGGCAATTCCTTGGCCCGTGCGGTCCAGGGGTTCCAGATCACCGCCGAGCGGGATCCACTGCTGGTCAGGATGATCCGCCTGCCCCAGGCCGGGTCGAGGATGCTCAGCGTTGGCGGCGTATCCAGATAGATCCGGTCCGTCTCGCCGGTAAACGCCAGCGCACCCTGCTGCAGGCGCTGTTGCCAGTCGGCCAGGGTTTCGATGTAAGCCAACCCCTCGACACCGTCGACCTTGGCCTGGCGCACATCACTGACGGCAAAATAATTGTGCAGGGCCTGGCTGATAGTGACCGGGCTATCGCCAAGGTTGCGGCTGGTCAGTTGCAGCGTCAACGCCTCGTCCAGCACGACCACCAGCTTCAGCGCCACGGTGTGCGGCCACCCGGGCAATCCACCTTGCGCTTCGGCCATTTCGAACTCGATCCGCAGGGTTTCGCCCACTTCCTCCAGGCTCAGCAATTGCCAGTCACGCGTGCGGACAAGGCCGTGGGCTGGCGCTTGTTCCGCGTGGTACATGGACTGGACGGTTTCAGGGTTGCGCTGCAGGTCGCCAAACCATGGCCAGCACACAGGCGCCCCTGCCCGAACCGACTTCCCCTGGCGGAAAATGGCCTTGTCGCTCAACCACAGCAACGGTGGCTCGCCTGTGCGCTGGTAGCTGAGGACCTGTGCACCCTGGCGGGCGATCAGTAGTTCGGCGAAGCTGCTGCGGATACGCCAGCAGTGAAGCTCGCCATGTTGCTCGGTCGTTACCTGGAAGGTGGCCATTGCGTCATCTCATTGGTTGCCAGTGGGCCTTGGACCCGGGCGCAGGCAATGAGTTTACCGCTGGCAGGCCTCAGCGACGAGGGACGGAACGGGTGCGGCCGCTGCCATCGATTGCGACGAAGACGAAGACGGCTTCGGTCACCTTGCGCCATTCGCTGGACAGTGGATCGTCGCTCCATACCTCGACCATCATCTGGATGGAGCTGCGCCCGATCTCCAGCGTCTGGGTATAGAAGGACAACTGTGCGCCCACGGCCACCGGTACCAGAAACGCCATGCGATCTATCGCCACGGTAGCGACGCGGCCACCGGCAACACGGCTGGCCATGGCGGTACCTGCCAGGTCCATCTGGGCGACCAGCCAGCCGCCGAAGATATCGCCAAAGCCGTTTGTTTCGCGTGGCAGTGCGGTGATCTGCAAAGCAAGGTCACCCTGCGGAATTGGATCTTCTTGTTCGAGCTCAATCATGCGGTGGGGCCTCTGACCCGTGACGCTTTTCCTGGATGCGGCGCTTAGGCCGGTAAACGATTCAGCTGACAACATACTACGCCGATTCGTATGACGAGACGGCCGTGGGAAATGCTTCGAAACCGTCTGAGTATAGTGACCGGAGTTTTCGCACAATATCCCACGCTAGCAGGACACATTTCGTACGAAACGCCAGTATATAGAGCATCTACGCAAGCGACGACCATGCGTTCTTGCAGGTCGGTATGGATTGCGTGTCGCTTTCAGCCGCGTTCGGCAATTTGCTATCTTCGCCTTCGCCTTGAACAAGCCGCATCCCGTGTGGCCTTGCCCTATAAAGAGAATAACCGTGATGACTTCCGCGCCGAGCAGTATCGAGCAGGCCCCGCGGCCGCTGACCCGCAGTGACTACAAGACCCTTTCGCTGTCTGCGCTGGGCGGGGCGCTGGAGTTCTACGACTTCATCATCTTCGTGTTCTTCGCCACCGTGGTCGGCAAGCTGTTCTTCCCAGCCGACATGCCAGAGTGGCTGCGGTTGATGCAGACGTTCGGCATTTTTGCCGCAGGCTATCTGGCGCGGCCCCTGGGCGGCATCATCATGGCGCATTTCGGCGACCTGCTGGGCCGCAAGAAGATGTTCACCCTGAGCATCTTCATGATGGCCCTGCCCACCCTGATCATGGGCCTGTTGCCGACCTACGCGCAGATTGGCCTGTGGGCGCCGATCCTGTTGCTGTTGATGCGGGTGATCCAGGGGGCGGCCATCGGCGGGGAAGTGCCGGGCGCCTGGGTATTCGTCTCGGAGCACGTGCCGGCGCGCAATACCGGCTATGCCTGCGGCACGCTCACTGCCGGTTTGACGGCCGGTATCTTGCTGGGCTCGCTGGTCGCGACCTTGATCAACAGCGTCTACAGCGCTGAAGAAGTGGCCAGCTATGCCTGGCGAATTCCGTTTCTGCTGGGCGGTGTGTTCGGTCTGTTTTCGGTCTACCTGCGCCGTTGGCTGCATGAAACCCCGGTGTTCGCAGAAATGCAGCAACGCAAAGCCTTGGCCGAAGAGCTGCCGCTGCGGGCGGTGCTGCGCGATCATCGCGGGCCCATCGTGCTGTCCATGTTGCTGACCTGGATGCTGTCGGCAGGCATCGTGGTGGTGATCCTCATGACGCCAGCCTTGTTGCAGAGCATCTACCACATCAGCCCTACCGACTCGCTCAAGGCCAACAGCCTGGCCATCGTGCTGCTGAGCCTGGGTTGCATTGGCGCCGGTAGCCTGGCCGATCGCTTCGGCGCGGGCCGTGTGTTCGTGGTCGGCAGCCTGATGCTGTTGGTCAGTTCCTGGGCGTTTTACCACAGCTTGCCCACACGGCCCGAGCTGTTGTTCCCGTTGTATGCGGTGACCGGCCTGTGCGTGGGCGTGATTGGCGCAGTGCCCTACGTGATGGTCAAGGCATTTCCGGCTGCGGTGCGCTTCAGCGGCTTGTCGTTTTCCTACAACGTCGCCTATGCCATTTTTGGCGGCCTGACGCCGATGGCGGTAACCGGGCTTCTGAAGGTCAGCCCCATGGCGCCCGCTTACTATGTGGCTGTCCTGTGCATGGTCGGCTTTTCGGTAGGTCTGTACTTGCTCGCCAACAAGCGTTGAATCGCCTTGGCCACTGACACTTGCTCCCTGTAGCAGCGCTTCGACACGATGATGGCATTTCATCCAATTGTCACAATCAAGTCATATCGTGTTCATGCGCGCTGCAGATACTGGCCCCCGTTCCCTCTCTGCACCCCCATTCCAGCTAGGAGCAAGGCATGAAATTGAAGCGTTTGATGGCGGCCCTTACCTTTGCCGCCGCTGGCGTTGCAACCGCCAACGCAGTGGCCGTTGTCGATCCTGCTATCCCGACCTACACCAAGACCACGGGTGTTTCGGGCAACCTCTCCAGCGTCGGCTCCGATACCCTCGCGAACCTGATGACCCTGTGGGCCGAGGCCTACAAAAAGGAATACCCGAACGTCAACATCCAGATCCAGGCAGCGGGTTCGTCCACTGCGCCACCGGCGCTGACCGAAGGCACCGCCAACCTCGGCCCCATGAGCCGCAAGATGAAGGACGTCGAATTGCAGGCGTTTGAGCAGAAGTATGGCTACAAACCGACCGCCATTCCGGTTGCGGTCGACGCCCTGGCGGTGTTCGTGCACAAGGACAACCCGATCAAGGGTCTGACCATGGCCCAGGTCGATGCCATTTTCTCTTCGACCCGCCTGTGTGGTGGCAAGGCCGAGATCAAGACCTGGGGCGATGCCGGAGTAACCGGCGACCTTGCCAACAAGCCGATCCAGCTGTTCGGCCGTAACTCGGTGTCCGGCACGTATGGTTACTTCAAGGAAGAAGCCCTGTGCAAAGGTGACTTCAAGCCCAACGTCAACGAGCAACCTGGTTCCGCCTCGGTGGTGCAGTCCATCAGCTCGTCGCTCAACGGTATCGGCTACTCGGGTATCGGCTACAAGACGGCCAGCGTCAGGACCGTGCCGCTGGCCAAGAAGGAGGGCGGCGAGTTCGTCGAGGACAACGAGACCAACGCCCTGAACGGCAGCTACCCGCTCTCGCGCTTCCTGTACGTTTACGTCAACAAGGCGCCGAACAAGCCGCTGGCCCCGCTGGAGGCCGAGTTCGTGAAGCTGGTACTGTCGCAGGCCGGCCAGCAGGTGGTCGTCAAGGATGGCTACATTCCGCTGCCTGCCAAAGTCGTCGACAAGACCCTGGCCGACCTGGGCCTGTCCCACGCCGGCAACGTCGCCAAGCAGTAATCGAACCCTGCAGGGGCAAGCCGTTGGGCTAGCCTCTTCAGCACTCCCAGCCCGGGGCCAGCCTTACTGTGCTTCGGGCTTTCGTGCGTCACTGCATTGTCATGTTTTTGTCATACGGGACCGCTAGGGTGTGCCCCATGAATGATCTGGCCAACTCCACAATGACCCAAGATTCCCAGCCTGCACGCATCGATTTCAACACGCCGGAGTTGCAGCGCAAGCGACGCCTGCGTGCGCTCAAGGACCGCCTGACGCGCTGGTATGTGCTGGTGGGCGGGCTGGCTGTGCTGGCCGCGATCACCTTGATCTTCTTTTACCTGGCGTATGTGGTCCTTCCGTTGTTCCAGGGCGCGGAACTGACCAGCAGGCAGGCATTGCAACCTGCCTGGCTCAAGGAGGAGGCGGGCAAGCCGCTGATGATCGCCCTCGAGGAGCAGAACCTGGTTGGCATGCGGGTTTCGGACCAGGGCCAGGTGCTGTTCTTCGACACCAAGACCGGCGAAGCGCTCGAGCGCGTCGACCTGCCCATCCCTGCCGGCGTACAGGTCTCTTCGATCGGTACCGACCAGCCAGGCAGCTCAATGGTGATGCTGGGGTTGTCCAATGGCCAGGCGTTGGTGTTCACCCATACCTACAAGATCACCTACCCCGACAACAAAAAAACCATTACGCCGACCATCGACTACCCCTATGGCAAACAGCCTTTCGTGCTGGATGAACAGGCGCGGGTGCTGGAGCACGTCAGCGCCAGCGTCAATGGCGACACGCTGTTGCTGGCTGGCTCCACGGGGGCGCACCTGCAGGTCATCGCGTTGACGCGCAGCGAAAACATGATGACCGCCGAAGTCACGACCGAGCAGACCCGCATCGAGCTGCCGCAAATGACCGAAACGGTGAAGAACATCTTCATCGATCCGCGCCAGCAGTGGCTGTACGTGATCAATGGTCGTGCCACTGCCGACGTGTTCAGCCTGCGCGACAAGAGCCTCAACGGGCGCTACACCCTGGCGCAGAGCGCTGATACCGAAGTGACGGCCACTGCGCAGCTGGTAGGCGGCATTTCACTGATCATCGGTGACTCGCACGGTGGGCTGGCCCAGTGGTTCATGGCCCGTGACCCGGACGGGGAATCCCGTTTCAAGCAGATTCGTACCTTCCAGCTGGGCACCTCGCCCATCGTGCAGATTGACGCCGAAGAGCGCCGCAAGGGCTTCATCGCCCTGGACGCAGAAGGCAAGCTGGGTGTTTTCCACAGCACGGCGCACCGCACCCTCTTGGTCGAGTCCGTGGCCCAGGGCCCAGGTATCCTTGCCCTGTCACCGCGCGCCAACCGGATCATGATCGAAGAGCCCGGCAGGTTGCTGCCATTGAAGCTGCACAACCCCCATCCGGAAGTGTCTTTCAGCGCGCTGTGGGGCAAGGTGTGGTACGAGAATTACGACGCGCCCAAGTACGTGTGGCAGTCGACCGCGTCCAATACCGATTTCGAGCCCAAGCTGAGCCTTTCGCCGCTGACCTTCGGTACGCTCAAGGCTGCCTTCTACGCCATGATCCTTGCCGCGCCGCTGGCCATTGCCGCCGCGATCTACACAGCCTACTTCATGGCCCCTGGCATGCGCCGCAAGGTCAAGCCGGTGATCGAACTGATGGAGGCGATGCCCACGGTCATCCTGGGGTTCTTCGCGGGGCTGTTTTTGGCGCCGTACCTGGAAGGCCACCTGCCAGGGGTCTTCAGCCTGTTCCTGCTCATGCCGGTCGGCATCCTGCTGGCAGGGTTCACCTGGAGCCGGCTGCCTGAATCCATTCGCCTGCGGGTACCGGATGGCTGGGAGGCGGCCATTCTTATCCCGGTCATTCTACTCACCGGCTGGTTTGCCCTTGGCATGAGCCCGTACCTTGAAAGCTGGCTCTTTGGCGGCGACATGCGCCTGTGGATCACCAATGACCTGGGTATCACCTATGACCAACGCAATGCACTGGTGGTCGGGATCGCGATGGGTTTTGCCGTCATTCCCAACATCTACTCGATTGCCGAGGACGCCGTCTTCAGCGTGCCGCGCAGCCTGACGCTGGGCTCCCTGGCACTGGGTGCAACGCCTTGGCAGACCCTCACCCGGGTAGTGATCCTGACCGCCAGCCCCGGCATCTTCTCGGCGCTGATGATCGGCATGGGCCGGGCTGTCGGTGAAACCATGATCGTGCTGATGGCCACCGGTAATACACCGGTGATGGAGATGAACCTGTTCGAAGGCATGCGCACGCTGGCTGCCAACGTAGCGGTGGAAATGCCGGAATCCGAAGTTGGGGGCAGTCACTACCGGGTGCTGTTCCTCGCCGCGTTGGTGCTGCTGATGTTCACCTTCGTCATGAACACCTTGGCCGAGCTGATTCGCCAGCGTCTGCGCAAGAAATACTCGTCGCTTTGATAGAAAGGTAGCGATCCGTGAAAAAGGATTCCCTCAAAGGCTGGTTCAAGAGCGGTGCCCCCGGTGTATGGATGAGCGGCGGCGCGGTGGCCATGGCGGTGATCATGACCGTTGGCCTGCTGGCAGTGATCGCCGTACGCGGCCTGGGGCATTTCTGGCCGGCCGATTTGATCCAGGCCACCTACGCCGTGCCGGGCCAGGCTCAGCAGACGGTCATCGGTGAAGTGGTACAGCAGGAAGAAGTGCCGCGTGCGCGCCTCAAGGGCGCCGGTTTGCCCGTGCCCGACCAGGGCCCGGAGTTCATGACACGCGAATTGATCAAGGTCGGAAACCGGGACCTCAATGGCAGCGACTTCACTTGGGTCGTGGGCGACTGGCTTGTCGATCAGCAGCGCCCCGAACAGCTGATGGCCCTGGAACGCCGCGAGTGGGGCAACTTCTATGGCTATCTGGTGAGCGTCAAGGAACAAGGCCGAGTGGTGGCGCAAGGGGCTGCGGCCTGGGGTGAGCTGCAAGCGCGCCTGGCCCGGGCCAGCGAGCTCAACAAGACGCTGCAAGCGCTGGAGAAGAAAGACATCGGTGCCATCAACCATGGCCTGGAGCGGTTGCGCCTGCAGGCGCGCAAACTCGAGCTCGAAGGCAAGCTGGACGCAGCGGCCCAGGCTGACATCGAGGCTGACCGCGCCGAGCTCAACAGCCGCTACAAAGCCATCGAAGATCGCCTGACCACGCTTCATCGGGATTTTGCCCGCGACACACTGGTGGCGCGCGATGGCAATGGCCGTGAAGTCGAGATCAACCTCAGCAAGGTGGTCCATGCCATCCAGCCCAACGGCATGTCGACCCTGGCCAAGCTGGGGGTGTACTTCGCCAAGGTGTGGGAGTTTCTCAGCGACGACCCGCGTGAGGCCAACACGGAGGGCGGTATCTTCCCGGCCATCTTCGGCACGGTGATGATGACCCTGATCATGGCCGTGATCGTCACGCCCTTTGGCGTGCTGGCAGCGGTCTATCTGCGCGAGTATGCCCGGCAGGGGCCGGTGACACGCCTGATCCGCATCGCCGTCAACAACCTTGCCGGTGTACCGGCCATCGTCTACGGCGTTTTCGGCCTGGGCTTCTTCGTGTACGTGCTGGGCGGCTCGATCGATCGCCTGTTCTTCGCCGAAGCCTTGCCGGCGCCCACCCTGGGCACGCCGGGCCTGTTGTGGGCGTCACTGACACTGGCATTGTTGGCCGTGCCGGTGGTGATCGTGGCCACCGAGGAAGGGCTGGCGCGCATTCCGCGCACCCTGCGCGAGGGTTCGTTGGCCTTGGGTGCCACCAAGGCCGAAACGCTGTGGAAGATCGTTCTGCCCATGGCCAGCCCGGCCATGATGACCGGCATGATCCTGGCCGTTGCTCGCGCCGCGGGTGAAGTCGCACCGCTGATGCTGGTGGGCGTGGTCAAGCTGGCGCCGTCGCTGCCGGTGGATGGCAATTACCCCTACCTGCACCTGGATCAGAAGATCATGCACCTGGGCTTTCATATCTACGATGTGGGCTTCCAGAGCCCGAACGTGGAAGCGGCGCGGCCACTGGTGTACGCCACGGCACTGCTGCTTGTGATGGTCATCGCGACACTGAACCTGTCGGCCGTGTGGATCCGTAACCACCTTCGTGAGAAATACAAGGCGCTCGACAGCTGAGCCAGGCGTCGAACGTTCAAGCGGCGTCGCCGGCGCGAGGCGTCCGCTTCGTCCCAACGTGCTACTGGCGGCCATACGCCGGCAGCTCCCAATGGAGTGAGACCATGCAGCAACAACCGCCTAACCACGGCATCGACATGTCCGCCCTGGGCCGCAGCAAACAGGGCCTGCGCCTGGCCGAGGAAACGGTTGCCATCGAAGTGCCTGGGCTGAGCCTGTTCTACGGTGACAAGCAGGCCCTGTTCGATGTCAGCATGAATATTCCCAAGCAGCGCGTGACGGCGTTCATTGGCCCGTCCGGCTGCGGCAAGTCCACCTTGCTGCGCACCTTCAACCGCATGAACGACCTGGTAGACGGCTGCCGTGTGCAAGGCGCCGTCAACCTGTACGGCCATGACATCTACCGCAAGGGCGAGGACGTAGCCGAGCTGCGTCGCCGCGTGGGCATGGTGTTCCAGAAACCCAACCCCTTCCCCAAGACCATCTACGAGAACGTGGTCTATGGCCTGCGGATTCAAGGCATCAACAAAAAGCGGGTCCTGGACGAGGCCGTAGAGTGGGCCCTCAAGGGCGCAGCGCTGTGGGACGAAGTCAAGGACCGTCTGCACGAGTCGGCGCTGGGTCTGTCCGGTGGGCAGCAGCAGCGCCTGGTCATCGCACGCACCATCGCGGTAGAGCCCGAGGTCCTGTTGCTGGACGAGCCTTGCTCGGCGCTGGACCCGATTTCCACGCTCAAGGTCGAAGAGCTCATCTACGAGTTGAAAACCAAGTTCACCATCGTCATCGTGACCCACAACATGCAGCAGGCGGCCCGGGTATCGGATTACACCGCCTTCATGTACATGGGCAAACTGGTGGAATTCGGCGACACCGATACCCTGTTCACCAACCCCGCCAAGAAGCAGACCGAAGACTACATCACTGGCCGATACGGCTGAAGAAGCACCGCGCACTGCTGCTCGCCGGGTGGAGGCACTCGGCGCAGGCAGGGGCACGCCTCGAACGACTTGAAGCTCGCAGCCAGCAGCTTCGCGGAG
This sequence comes from Pseudomonas fulva NBRC 16637 = DSM 17717, assembly GCF_000730565.1. Classification (GTDB taxonomy): domain Bacteria; phylum Pseudomonadota; class Gammaproteobacteria; order Pseudomonadales; family Pseudomonadaceae; genus Aquipseudomonas; species Aquipseudomonas fulva. Next base: position 96,060 of record NZ_BBIQ01000001.1, read on the forward strand.
CCACAGCATGATCAACAAAGAAAGCCTGACGCATCATATTTCCCAGCAGTTCAACGCCGAGCTCGAAGAGGTTCGCAGTCACCTGCTGGCCATGGGCGGGCTGGTCGAGAAACAGGTCAACGATGCGGTCACTGCGCTGATCGAGGCCGATTCCGGCCTGGCTCAGCAGGTGCGCGAGGTCGACGAGCAGATTAACCAGATGGAGCGCAACATCGACGAGGAATGCCTGCGCATTCTGGCGCGTCGCCAGCCGGCGGCATCGGACCTGCGCCTGATCATCAGCATCTCCAAATCGGTGATCGACCTTGAGCGTATCGGTGACGAATCGACCAAGATCGCCCGGCGGGCCATCCAGCTCTGCGAGGAGGGTGAATCCCCGCGGGGCTATGTAGAAGTTCGGCACATCGGCGATCAGGTGCGCAACATGGTGCGCGACGCACTCGACGCCTTCGCCCGCTTCGATGCCGACCTGGCCTTGTCGGTGGCTCAATACGACAAGACCATCGACCGTGAATACAAGACAGCCTTGCGCGAGCTGGTGACCTACATGATGGAAGATCCCCGCTCGATCTCCCGTGTGCTGAGTGTCATCTGGGTCCTGCGCTCGCTGGAGCGCATCGGCGACCATGCACGCAACATCTCCGAACTGGTGATCTACCTGGTGCGCGGCACCGATGTACGCCACATGGGCCTCAAGCGCATGACCGCGGAGGTGCAGGGTCGAGCCAGTGTCGATGGTGAAATACCTAATGTTCCAGCCGAGGCGGACGATAAATAAAGTTCTCTCCGAGCATCGGCGCCCGGCTTGTGCCGGGCGTTTTCGTTAGTCCGCCTGGAGGTGCCAGAGACCATCGACCGGCTGTAGATGACCCGGCGTAACACACAGGTGGTAGCAAGTGGCCAGCAAATGGCAGTAGGCTAGTCGGGTTCAGAAGGAGTATCGATGAGTAAAGTGAATGTGCTGGTGGTGGATGACGCGCCATTTATCCGTGACCTGATCCGTAAGTGCCTGCGCAACGCGTTTCCTGGCATGACCGTGGAGGATGCCGTCAACGGTCGCAAGGCCATGACCCTGTTGGGCAAGGAAGCGTTCGACCTGGTGCTGTGCGACTGGGAAATGCCGGAAATGTCGGGCTTGGAGCTACTCACCTGGTGCCGTCAGCAACCTGAGCTGAAAGGCCTTCAGTTCATCATGGTGACCAGCCGTGGCGACAAGGAAAATGTCATCCAGGCGATTCAGGCCGGCGTGTCGGATTTCGTCGGCAAGCCGTTCACCAACGAGCAGTTGCTGACCAAGGTAAAGAAGGCCTTGGCCAAGATCGGCAAGCTCGACAGCCTCATGAGCCCAGGGCCTGCGCGGGCCAATGCCGCGTTCGCCAATGACTCGCTCAACGCCCTGACGGCTGGGCGGCCCGAAGCCGTCAAGGTGGCTGCGCCAGCACCTGTTCCAACCAAGGTGGCCGCCACCCCTGGCAAACCTAGCGTAGCGACACCCGCACCCAGCGGTCGCGGCCAGGGCCAGCTGCGTTTGGCGAGCGGCATGCAGGCCTGCGTGATCAAGGCGTTGAGCCTGAAGGAAGCCCTGCTGGTCGTGCGGCGCAGTGAGACACTGCCGCAGGTACTCGAAGGCGCTGTGCTGAACCTGGAGCAGGGCGAAAACGCAGAGGTGGCGCGTTTGAACGGTTATCTGCACGCGGTGGCGGCCTTCGAGCCCAAGCCGGACAGCGACTGGCTGCAATTGACGTTCAAGTTCGTCGATCAAGACGCCCAGAAGCTGGATTACCTGTCCCGCCTGATCGCCCGCGGCACTGCCCAGAAGCATTTCACGCCAGGGGCCTGACGGGCCGCCGCAACAGCGAGCTGGCCAGCAGCATCCGACCAACTGTCATGGTGAACAGGGTGCCTGCTGCTAGGCTTGGACAGGTCCTCCACTGTCAAAAAGCCATCATCATGCATCTGCGCTTTCTGCTGCTGTGTACGTTAACCCTGGTCAGCGCCTCTAGCCTGGGGGTGACACTGCACCCCGTCACCGACGAAACGGGCAGGGTTTCCTATGCGCAGCGACCCGGCCCGGGCATCAAGCCCACGGTCGTGGATGAGTCCACCGTGGAAATCAACGAACACGACGTGCGCCTCAACGCGATCGTGTTTCAGGGCGGTGTGAGCTTCTCGGCCCGCAACGAATTGCCAGTCGCGGTGCAGGTGGAACTGCGCCTGGATAATCTGGTGAATGCGCAGGGTGGCGATGCGCCGCGAACCGTGCGGCGTCTGTTGCCGCCGCGATCGACGCAAGTACTCAGCATCGTCCGGGGACAGCCAGGCAAGTTGCTCAACTACCGTTCGACGCTGCTGCAGGCCATGGGCGACCCCGGCAAGCGCCCGCAAGGTTATCGTTATGCGTTTCCATGGGTGGGTGGGCCGTTTCGGGTGACCCAGGGGCCCAATGGCAGGTTCAGCCACTTCGGGCCCAAAGGGCGCTATGCAATGGACATCGCCATGCCCGAAGGCACGACCATTGTGGCGGCACGCGAAGGGGTGGTGGTGAGCACGCGTAGCGAGCAGAGCGGGCGAGGGGACAATCCCTCGGGCAACTTTGTCCGCATCCTGCACCCTGACGGCACCATGGGGGTGTACCTGCACTTGATGAGGGGGTCGATCGTGGTCGCGTCTGGGCAGCGTGTGCGCCAAGGGCAGGTGCTGGCCAGGTCGGGCAACACGGGTAACAGCACCGGGCCCCATCTGCACTTCGTGGTTCAGCGCAACGTGGGGCTGGCGCTCGAGTCGATTCCCTATCGGTTCGACCGGCCGATCAGTGGGCTGCCCGACTACACCGCAGGCAACCCCTGATCAGGGCTGGACCGAGCCAGGGGTTTTATAAGCTCAGTCCAGCTTGAGCACTTTGGCCAGCACGATCTTGGGGCCTTTCATCTTCTTGACGATGATGCGCAGCCCTTCGACCTCGAGCACTTCTTCTTCTTCCGGTACGCGCTTGAGCGTTTCGTAGACCAGGCCGGCCAGTGTTTCTGCCTCGATATGGTCCAGGTCCACGCCCAGCAAGCGCTCGACCTTGAACAGCGGGGTATCGCCGCGCACCAACAGCTTTCCTGGCTGATAGGCCAGGATGCCGCGCTCGGTCTTGCGGTGTTCGTCCTGGATGTCGCCCACCAGCACTTCCAGCACATCCTCCATGGTCAGGTAACCGATGACCTTGCCATCGGCCTCCTCGACCAGCACGAAGTGCGCACCGCCCTTGCGGAACTGCTCGAGCAACTGGGACAGCGGCATGTGCCTGGAAACGCGCTCCAGGGGACGAGCCAGGTCTTCCAGGTCAATGGTTTCTGGCAGGTGCTCGAGTTCGGCGAGTTCGAGCAGCAGGTCCTTGATGTGCAGCAGGCCCGTGAACTCCTCACGCTCGGTGTCGTACACCGGGTAGCGGCTGAACTTGTGACGACGGATCAGGGCCAGTATCTGCTTGAGCGGGGCATGGGCATCAATGATGACCATGTCTTCGCGAGAGTTGGCCCAGTCCACCACCTCCAGTTCACCCATTTCCACGGCGGATGCCAGCACGCGCATGCCTTGATCGCTTGGGTCCTGGCCACGGCTGGAGTGCAGGATCAGCTTGAGCTCTTCCCGGCTGTAATGATGCTCGTGGTGCGGGCCGGGTTCGCCTTGGCCGGCAATGCGCAGGATGGTGTTGGCGCTGGCATTGAGCAGGTAGATGGCCGGGTACATCAGCCAGTAGAACAGGTACAGCGGTACTGCGGTCCACAGCGACAACAGTTCCGGCTTGCGAATGGCCCACGATTTGGGCGCCAGCTCACCGACCACGATGTGCAGGTAGGAGATCACGAAGAAGGCGACGAAGAACGAGACGGCCTTGATCAGCTCGGGGGTATCAACGCCAAAGTAGGCCAGCAGCGGTTCGAGCAAGTGCGCGAAGGCCGGCTCGCCCACCCAGCCCAGCCCTAGCGAAGCCAGGGTGATGCCGAGCTGGCATGCCGAGAGGTAGGCATCGAGCTGGTTGTGAACCTTGCGCAGAATGCTGCCGCGCCAGCCGTGCTGCTCGGCGATGGCGTCCACGCGGGTTGCGCGCAGCTTGACCATGGCGAACTCGGCGGCGACGAAGAAGCCGTTGAGCAGCACCAGGACCAAAGCAAAAATGATCATGCCGAAATCGGCGAACAGGGAGGTGAAGCTGATACCAGGGGAAGGGTCCATGATGGAGTTTTTACGGGATCCGTCTTGAAGATGAGAAAAGTGCCGGCTCCAGCCGGCGCAAGGGATCAAATGTAGCGGCTAGGGCCGCAAAAGCAAAGGGCAGCCCATTGATCGGTGCTGCAAAGTGGCCCGAACGGCCTCAAACCGTGCCCGTGATCTGTTGCGCCGCTGCAAAATGGCAGGTGAAGGTGCTGCCGTGGCCTGGCACGCTGCTGATCTCCAGGCGCCCGCGGTGGCGCATCAGCACATGCTTGACGATGGCCAGCCCAAGGCCCGTACCACCGGTATGGGACGCACGGCTCGAATCCACCCGATAGAACCGCTCCGTCAGCCGTGGCAGGTGCTTGGCATCGATGCCGGGCCCTGAGTCCTGCACCGACAGATGGGCGCCCTGGGCATCGGCCCACCAACGAATGCGAATGCTGCCCTCGTCCTGCGTGTACTTGACGGCATTGAATACCAGGTTGGAAAAAGCGCTGCGCAATTCCGACTCGCTGCCTTTGAGCCAGATGCCTGGCTCGGCTTCCAGGGTGATGCGCTGATTGCGGGGCCCGGACAACGCCTGCGCGTCCTGCTTGATCGCATTGAGCAGGGTGTCCACGGCCACTGGCTGGTTGTCGGATGGGTAGTCGGTGGCCTCCAGCTTGGCCAACAGCAGCAGGTCGTTGAGCAGCGTTTGCATGCGCGAGCCCTGTTGGCTCATCTGCTGCAACGCTCGACGCCAGCGGGGGTTCACGTCCTCGACGTTATCCAGCAGGGTTTCCAGGTAGCCGGCGATCACGGTCAGCGGCGTTCGCAGTTCGTGGGACACGTTGGCTACGAAATCCTTGCGCATCTGTTCGAGCTGGTGGATGCGGGTCACGTCCCGAACCAGCATCAGGTGCTCGTTGTTGCCGTAGCGTGTGATGTGCAGTTGCACCCGCATGCGATCGTTGATGGGTGAGGGAATCTCCAGTGGCTCGACATAGTTCTCGGCTTCGAAGTATTCCTTGAAGCGCGGATGTCGCACCAGGTTGGTGACCTGCTGGCCGCCGTCCTGGGGTGTCTTGAAGCCCAGGAGCGTCTCGGCTGCGCGGTTCCACCACTCCAGGTTGCCGTGGCTGTCGAGCATGATCACCGCGTCACGTAGCGCCGCGGTGGACTCCTGAACCCTGTCGATCACTGCTTGAAGCCTGCCACGCACACGCTGATCGCGGCGTTGCAGATGGTAGATGCTGTCGAACACCTCGCCCCACAGGCCGTAGCCGTCAGGCGGTGCTTCGTCCGGTTGGTGATTGCGCAGCCAAGCATGCAGGCGCAGCAGTTGCTTGAGCGTCCAGCCCAGGTAGAGGGCCAGGCCAATGGCCAGGCTCCAGCCATAGTAGCCACTGATCAGGCCACCGATCAGGCAGAGGGTGATCAACAGCAGCAGGTGGCGGATCAGGGTCGCATGCCAGTTCTGGTTCAATTGGGGATCCTTCGAATCCAGCGATCAACAGCAAGTACGAACCTGCACGCAGAAGCGGATCGGTAGCGCGTTCACGTCCATTCGACGGCCTTGAGCCGAGAGCTGCGTTTCAGGTCAGACCTTGGTCGAAAAGCGGTAGCCTGTGCCGCGCACCGTTTGTACCAGATTTTCATAGGCCTCACCCAGCGCCTTTCGCAAGCGGCGAATGTGGACATCGACCGTGCGTTCCTCGACGTAGACATTGCCCCCCCAGACCTGGTCCAGCAACTGGCCGCGGGTATAGGCGCGTTCCTGGTGGGTCATGAAGAATTGCAGCAGGCGGTACTCGGTAGGCCCCATCTCGGCCGGCTTGCCATCGATGGTGACGCGATGGCTGATAGGGTCCAGCAGCAGTCCGCCGACCTCGATGGGGGTCTCGCCATCACTGGGGCCGGTGCGTCGCAGCACTGCCTTGAGGCGGGCCACCAGTTCACGCGGCGAAAACGGCTTGGTGATGTAGTCGTCCGCACCCACTTCCAGGCCTTGGATCTTGTTGTCTTCCTCGCCCTTGGCGGTAAGCATGATGATCGGAATGTCCCCGGTCAGCTCGTCGCGCTTCAGCCGCCGGGCCAGCTCGATGCCCGAGGTGCCGGGAAGCATCCAGTCCAGCAGGATCAGGTCCGGCTTACGGTCGACGATGATGGCATGGGCCTGTTGGGAGCTTTCTGCTTCCAGGCACTCATAACCTGCCATCTCCAGGGCCACGGCAATCATCTCGCGGATGGGCGCCTCGTCGTCGACGATCAGAATATTCCTGCCAGCCATGCTCAAAACCTCTCCTGGATTCGCTGTCTTGGCCCCGCATTAGATAACGGAATTATTGCAGCTGTGTGACAGGGTATTGGCGGTTCTCGCGACATTCAATGACTGGGCTAGGCTTCACAGGGCGGCGGTTGCGCCTGCAACCGAACCTTTTCCTCACGACACGGTGAATCCAATGACACGACATACGCTGAGCTGGATGGCCCTTTGCGCGGCCTTTTCGCTACCGGGCATCGCCTTGGCCGAGCCGGCCATGGAAAAGGAGGGCATGTGGGTGAATGACCAGGGCATGACGCTCTATACCTTCGACAAGGACACCGGTGGCAAGTCGATGTGCAACGGCGAGTGTGCCAGCAATTGGCCGCCCTTGATGGTCAAGGCCGAGGATCAGGCAGCCGAAGGCAAATGGACCGTGGTCATGCGTGATGACGGCAGCAAGCAATGGGCCTATGCCGGCAAGCCGCTGTATACCTTCGTCAAGGACAAGCAGGCGGGGGACAGGCACGGTGACGGGGTCAAGGACGTCTGGCACATTGCCAAACCCTGATGGGTTAGCCACACGGCCTCTCACCTGAACAGGTCGCCATGCGGTGTGGACCACGCGGACCTTGCTGAGGCGGTACCGCGCCTCAGCGCACCGCTCAACGCAGCGCGTAATCCAGTACCACGCCCATGAACACCAGCAACCCGGCCCAGTGGTTGTGCAGGAACGCCTTGAAGCATGCCTCTCGGTCCAGGCGGCGTGTGGACCAGAATTCCCAGACGAAACAGCACGCGGCGCCCAGCAGGCCCAGGTAGAACCAGCCGCCGAGGGCGAAGCTGCTGCCGGCCAGCATCAGGCAGCCCAGCGAAAGCCCCTGCAAGCTCAGGATGATCACCCGGTCAGCCTCGCCAAACAGGATGGCCGTGGACTTCACACCGATCTTCAGGTCATCGTCGCGATCGACCATGGCGTAGTAGGTATCGTAAGCCACCGTCCACAGCAGATTGGCGATGTACAGTAGCCAGGCGGCGGCCGGCAGCTCACCTCCGGCCGCGGTGAAGGCCATGGGAATGCCCCATGAATAGGCGGCGCCCAGCACCACTTGTGGGTAATAGGTGTAGCGCTTCATGAAGGGGTAGCAGAACGCGAGCGCGACCGCCGCGAACGAAAGCCAGACGGTTTCGCTGTTGGTGCACAGCACCAGCAGGAAACTCACGCCCACCAGGACGGCAAACAGCGTCAGCGCTTCGCGTGGGCGTACACGCCCACTGGCCAAAGGTCGATCAGCGGTGCGCTTGACGTGCCCATCCACTTTGCGGTCGGCAAAATCATTGATGCAGCAACCGGCGGCGCGCATGAGCACCACACCCAACCCGAAGATCAGCACATTGGCCAACGTCGGTGAACCCTGACCGGCAATCCACACCGCCGACAGGGTTGGCCAGAGCAGCAGATAAATGCCGATGGGCCTGTCCATACGGCTTAGCTGGACAAAGTCCCAAGCGCGCGGGTGAAGGCGGTTCAACGACTTGAGCAGTTGCACGTACATCAACGGGTATCCTCGCGTGCCGCCTGCCACAACGCCGGCAGAAATACTTCGGCGACGAGCAGGTCGAGTCCATCTCGGGAGAAGCGTGAACGGCGTCCCCACAGGCCTGGGCTTGCGACTTCAGCGGGCAGCCAGGTTTCGGGGTAATGGCATGCCTGCAAGGGGTGGCGGGTGAACGCTCTGTCGCAGAACAGCAGCTCGCCCAGCGAGCGACTGCCGAGCGACTCGAGGTCCAGGCCGCCACGTTCCAGCGCCACACGGCTGGCCACGCTGCGGGCAAATACCCACGGCTGACCATGCCCGCGCAGGAACACCTCCCTGACCCAACCCTGGGCGCCGGGCGCGATGCCAAGGGCCAGGCATTCATCTTCGCGCAGCGGCTGCCAGCCTTCGAACAGTGGCGTTACGCAGAAATCGTCGCCGGACAGTCGAGTCAGCCGACGTGTGAGCGAGCCCTCATCGAATAACCAGTCCAGCATGGAGGTGGCGAGGCTGGCCTGCACCTGTGGATACGCTAGCCACGCGACAGCGGCTGCGTGCGGGGTTGGGTACGACACGTCGGTCTGCTTGTTACAACCAAAGAGGCCGCGAGCTTAGCATGAATGCCCCGACTGCTTGCATACTGCCGGCAGGGCCGCTACAAAGCCTTTCGATTGCACCTTGGCCCGTGAAGAGGCCGCAAGTTCAAACCCAAGCCGAGCCTGAACCGAGGAAACCCGTTCCGATGAAAAAGTGGCAATGTATTGTCTGCGGTCTGATCTATGACGAAGCCGATGGCTGGCCGGATGATGGAATCGCACCCGGCACGCGCTGGGAAGACGTACCCGAAGACTGGCTCTGCCCGGACTGCGGGGTTGGCAAGAGCGACTTTGAAATGATCGCCATCGGTTGATCGAGGAAACCCCTATGACGCCTCCTATAGTCATCATCGGCACCGGGCTTGCGGGCTACAACCTCGCCCGGGAATTGCGCAAGTTTGATGCGCTCACACCCGTGCTGATGATCACTGCCGATGATGGGCGGTCCTATTCCAAGCCCATGCTTTCGACCGGCTTTGCCAAGCAGAAGGACGCCGAGGGGTTGTGCATGGCCGAGCCCGGCGCCATGGCCGAGCAATTGAACGTCGAGGTGCGCACGCATACGCGCATAACGGGTATCGACCCAGGCCACAAGCGCCTGTGGATCGGCGAGGAGGCAGTGCCCTATCGTGACCTCGTCCTGGCGCTGGGTGCACAGACCATCAGCGTGCCTGTCGAAGGGGATGCCAGCGACCTGATGTTCCCGATCAACGACCTTGAAGACTACGCGCGCCTGCGTGCTGCGGCTGACGGCAAGCAGCGGGTGTTGATCCTGGGCGCCGGTCTTATCGGCTGTGAGTTTGCCAACGACATGCGTCTTGGCGGCTTCGAGGTCGACGTGGTCGCGCCCTGCGAGCAGATCATGCCCACCCTGTTGCACCCGGCGGCGGCACAGGCGGTACAGGGCGGGCTGCAGGGTATCGGTATTCGTTTTCATCTCGGGCCCGTGCTGACGCGCTTGCAGCGCCAGGGTGACGGCGTGTGCGCACAGTTGTCCGACGGCCAGGTCATCGCATGCGATCTGGTCGTGTCGGCCGTAGGCCTGCGCCCCCGAACGGACCTGGCTGCCGCAGCTGGCCTGCAGACGGGGCGGGGTATCCGTGTGGACCGGTTTCTGCGTACCTCTCATGCCAATATCCACGCCTTGGGCGACTGCGCCGAGGTGGACGGCATCAACCTGCTGTACGTCATGCCGTTGATGAGTGGTGTTCGAGCACTGGCGCAGACGCTGACAGGCACCCCCACTGCCGTCAGCTATGGGCCCATGCCCATCACGGTCAAGACGCCTGCCTGTCCTCTGGTGGTTTCGCCACCAGCGAATGGACAAGTCGGGACGTGGCAGGCGGAGGGGGAGGGCAATGACGTCAAGGCGCTCTGCCATGCAGCCGATGGCCAGCTGATCGGGTACGCCCTTACGGGCAATGCCGTGATGGAACGACTGACCCTCAATCGCCAGCTGCCACCGGTTATGGCGTAAATGGCGCCCGAACTGTCGTGTATGCCTTTTTTGCGCATGCATTATGGCCGTACCGATACTGGCGCGGTACTCAAGCGCGTGCCATTCTCACACTCGTCTGCTGCGGCTTAGAGCCTGTGGCGCCTTGAACGCTGCCCACGAGGCGGCACGGCATAACAACAAGAATCCCGTCAAAGAGGCTTCATCATCATGCGCAAACCAGAACTCGCCGCTGTCATCGCCGAGAAGACCGACCTGACCAAAGACCAGGCCAACCAGGTGCTGAACGCGATCCTCGAAAGCATTACCCAGGCTGTGAACAACGATACAGTGACGCTGGTGGGTTTCGGCACCTTCGAGAAGCGTCATCGTGGGGCGCGGACCGGTAAAAACCCGCAGACGGGTGAGCCCGTCAAGATCAAGGCAAGTAACACGGTAGCCTTCAAGCCAGGCAAGAATTTGCGCGACAGTATCAACGTGCCTGCCAAGCCTGCCAAAAAGACGAAATAACCCAGGCCTGTCAGCGTCATGACGATCGAACGGGCGCTGACAGCGCCCGTTGCCGTTGCATGCGAAAAAAGATTCGTTGAGCCCCTGCAAAGCATATAAAGCGGATAAACTGGCGCTCACAGTCACTTTTTATACGAGACGCTTGAATGAAGTTCCGCTTACTTCTCTGGGTCATGGGCCTGCTGATGGCCAGGGCAAGCCGAAACAATCCGGCTTTCCAGCAGCAGCTCAAGGGCAAGGATCTGGTATTCCAGATGCAGACCCTCGATGGCAGGATCGTCCGTCATTTCATCGTCGCCAACGAACGCATCCGTAGCAAAAGTGGCGCGTTCGCGCAGCCTGCCTTCGCCATCGCCTTCAAGGACGCTGCCTATGGCTTCACTACCTTGCAGGCGCGCAACAAGCAGCTGGCATTCATGCAGGGCATCCAGGACAAGGCGATCCAGATCAAGGGCAACCCGGCTTTGGTGATGTGGTTTCAGGGCCTGATGAAGTACCTGAAACCAAAAAAGAAGCATTGACCGCGCAGGGGCCGAGCTAGCGCCCCTGTCAGTCAGTGCGGCGCCGCGAACTGAGAGGCAAGCTCGCGCAGCAAGGCCTCGGCATCGAGTACCTTGTTCACGGCATCCTCGGCCTTGTCGCGGGAAAGCCCGAGCCGCTCAAGCAATGCATCGGGAATCTCCTCTTTCGGGCCCGAACCGATACCCCGTGAGCGAAGCAATCGGGTGGCGAGGAAAACCAGGTTGGGAAAGGCTGCATAATCGCCGTCGTAGGTGGGGTCATGCTGGAAGCGCAGCGCCGTGGACAACTCCTCGGGCATGTCCCACAGCTTCATCAGCCAGGCACCAATCTGCTCGCGGCTGATTCCCAACAGGTGGCGCTCCACATAGGTGTGGCATAGATGTGGGTTGACCTCCAGGTGCCGGCAGATCAGCGAAAAATGCGGCGGAAACACATGCGCCAGCAGCAAGTACCCGAAATTGTGCAGAAGGCCGGCAAGGTAGGTGAGCCCTGCCTCGGGTCGTTCGGCACGGGGCATTGCACGAGTGAGACCCTCGATGACAGCTGCCGTGTAGATAGAGTGCTGCCAGTAAGGCGTCGCTTGCTGAGGCTGGTCCTTGGGCAGGCTGAGCGTCTTGCCCATCGCCAGGCCCAAGGCCAGGTTGATCACCAGATCGAAACCCAGCACCCTGACAATCGCATCTTCGACCGAGCGTACCTTGCCGGGCGAGGCGTAATAGGGCGATGCCGCCCAGCTCACGACCTGCGCCGCCAGTGCCGGGTCGGTTTCCACCACGCCGGTGATATCGTCGATGCTGGCATTGGGGTCGACACGCAGCTTCATGATCTTCTGCGCGGTATCGGCCAGAGGCGGAATTTCAATGGTTTCTTCGAGCCGCTTCTGAATGCGTCGCGCAGTGAAGGCCTGAACTGCCTGGTTGATCTCGCGGGTGTCATCGTCCGGGCGGTCCAGGTTGAGGGTAATGGCCTGCACCTCCTGCCCGAAGGCACTGGCGCTGGCTTTGCTCAGCAGGCGTTTGAACGGGTCACGGTCGATGGCCAGCAGCAGGCCCTCTTGGCCTGACTGGATGAATACGGTCGCCGGTTCGAGCAGGCTTTTTTCGTACTGGCAAGGTGAGCTGGTCAGCGCCGGTATGCCCGGGAGAACCTTGAGATGGTGTTTTTCCAGCATTTGGCGCAAGCGGGGCACCGGCACAGCGGTGAGCGTGCGGCCGGTCAGCTCGGTAAGCCGGCTCAGGTCCAGCAGTTGGCTTTGCGGCAGCAGCACCATGAGTGCGCCCACCTCGTCGTCCAGTAGCACCGCCTGCACACAGGCCTGAGCCGGCGGGCGTGAATGTGCCAACACCTCACGGTAGGCGACGCCGAGCTTGTCGAGCAGCAACCGGATAACCGACGGTGTTTGTGGGGTTGCGGTGTCCAAGGCAGCTTGAGTCATGGTCCGTGTCCACTGATTCCTAAAAGCGAAGTATAACCAGCCTCGCCGGGAGGCTGGATCCATTGACCACTTGGGTCAGACTTGGCCGTACTGCTGCCCGTGACGCAGCCAGCGTTCAAGCAAGGGGCTGACATGTTCCGGCCAGCGGGCCACCAATGCCTGGGCTGCATCACGAACGGCCGGAAGCAGATCGGCATCGCGCATCAGGTCAGCGACCTTGAACTGCAGCAGGCCCGTCTGGCGCGTGCCGAGCATCTCGCCAGGGCCGCGCAGCTCCAGGTCCTTTTCCGCGATGATGAAGCCATCGTTGGTTTCGCGCATGATGCCCAGGCGTTCGCGGCCCACCTGTGACAAGGGCGGGTGATACAGCAGGACGCAGTGGCTGGCAGCGCTGCCACGGCCCACCCGCCCACGCAACTGGTGCAGCTGGGCCAACCCCAGGCGTTCCGGGTTTTCGATGATCATCAGGCTGGCGTTGGGCACATCGACGCCGACTTCGATCACGGTCGTGGCAACCAGCAGTTGCAGATCACCGGCTTTGAATTGGGCCATGATCTCGGCTTTTTCTGCCGGTTTCATGCGCCCGTGAATCAGCCCGACCCGCAACTCGCCCAGGGCGCTGCCAAGTTCCTCGTAAGTGCTCTCGGCGGCCTGGCAGGTCAACTCTTCAGACTCTTCGATGAGGGTACAGACCCAATAGGCCTGACGGCCTTCAGCGCAGGCAGCGCGTACCCGTTCGACCACTTCGAAGCGGCGGCTGTCGGCCACCAGCACCGTGTTGACCGGTGTACGCCCGGGAGGCAATTCGTCCAGCACGGACGTATCCAGGTCAGCATAGGCGCTCATGGCCAACGTACGCGGAATGGGCGTCGCCGTCATGATCAGCTGATGCGGACACAACTCGCCATTCACACCCTTTTTGCGCAAGGCCAGGCGCTGCTGGACGCCAAAACGGTGCTGCTCGTCGATGATGGCCAGGGCGAGGTGCTTGAACTTGACCTCTTCCTGGAACAGGGCATGGGTACCCACCACCATTGGCGCACCGACGGCGATCTGCTCCAGTGCACTGGCCCGGGCCTTGCCCTTGAGCTTGCCAGCGAGCCAGGCGACTTCGATGCCCAGTGGCTCCAGCCAGCGCTTGAAGGTGATGTAGTGCTGCTCGGCAAGAATCTCGGTAGGCGCCATCAGCGCAACCTGGTAACCCGCCTCCAACGCCTGAAGGGCTGCCAGTGCCGCAACCACGGTCTTGCCGGCCCCCACATCACCTTGAACCAGGCGCAGCATGGGTTCGTGCTGGCTGAGGTCGTAGGCAATTTCATTGGCGACCCGCTGCTGCGCCCCGGTAGGCTTGAAGCCGAGATTGGCCAGGTACTCGTCCTGCAGGCGCGAGGGCTTGGGCAGCACCGGCGCGCGCAGGCTGCGCAGGCTTTCGCGCAGTCGCTGCTGCGACAGCTGGTGGGTCAGCAGTTCTTCGAATGCCAGGCGGTGCTGGGCCCAGTGGTGGCCTTCGGCAAGCTCATCGAGGTCGGCGTCAGCCGGCGGGTTGTGCAAGTAACGTATGGCATCGTCCAGCGGGGCCAGCTGATAATCGCGTGCAAGCTCCTCGGGTAGCCAGTCCGGCAAGCTGCGCGGCCCGAGCAGGGCGAGGCTCTGTTGGCAGAGCAGGCGCAGCCGTTGCTGGGTGAGCCCCTCGGTGGACGGGTAAATCGGGGTAAGCGTCTGTTCGACCGGCGGCGGCGGTTCGTCGCCGTTCAGTGCACGGTATTCCGGGTGATAGATCTCCAGGCCCGACGCGCCCGGCCGGGCTTCGCCGTAGCAACGCAGGTGGGTGCCGCGTTTGAGCCCTTCCTTCTGTGCGTTGCTGAAATGGTAGAAGCGCAGGCTCAGCACGCCGCTCCCGTCGCCGAGACGAACGACGAGGCTACGTCGCTTGCCCATGGTCACGTCCGCGCCGCTGACCACGCCCTCGATCACCGCATCCTGCCCCGGCCGGAGTTGCCCGATCGGCACCACGCGGGTGCGGTCCTGGTAGCGCAAGGGCAGGTGGAACAACACATCCTGCAGGTTCTCCAGGCCCACCTTGGCAAGCTTCTGCGCCATGGCGTCTCCGACACCCTTGAGTACCGTGACCGGTACCTTCGACAACTCACTCATGGCTCAGGCAGTTTGCTCAGTGGGCGTTTTGGCGACCGAGCACAGGCGGATCGAGTCGGCAAGAATCTCGATGGCTTTGGGCCGCGGGAAACTGGCGCGCCACGCGATCGCCACGGTACGAAATGGCGCTGGTGCAGTCAGCGGGCGCACCTCGATCACGCCCGGTGCATAGTGATGGCTGTGCACGGCCGACAGCGGCAGAATAGAGACCCCCAGCCCAGAGGCCACCATGTGGCGAATGGTTTCCAGCGAACTGGATTCGACCGTGGTGTGGCGTGCGCCTTCACCGCCCTTGTTCAAGGTGGGGCACGCCTCCAGCACCTGGTCGCGGAAGCAGTGACCCTCGCCCAGCAGCAACAGGCTCTTGTCGTTGAGCGATGCCGCATCGATGGTTTTCTTCGCCGTCCATGGGTGGTCGGCTGGCATCAGTGCGCAGAAAGGCTCGTCGTAGAGCGGCAGGGTCAGCACGTCGGCCTCGTTGAAGGGGAGGGCGACGATCACCGCATCCAGTTCACCGTTACGCAGCTTCTCACGCAGCACATGGGTGAAATTTTCCTCGATGTACAACGGCATCTGCGGTGCCACGCGGTGCAGCTGTGGGATCAGGTGAGGAAAGAGGTAAGGGCCGACCGTGTAGATCGCGCCCACCTTGAGCGGAGCGGTCAATTGGTTTTTGCCGGCCTGGGCCAGCTCGCGGATGCCCTGAGCCTGTTCGAGGACTTTCTGAGCCTGGGCCACGATGCCTTCGCCAACCGGCGTGAGGCGCACCGCGCTCTTGCTGCGCTCGAAGATCAGTACGCCGAGCTCATCCTCGAGCTTCTTCACACCCACCGAAAGGGTAGGCTGGCTCACGTGGCAACGCTCGGCTGCATGGCCGAAGTGCTGTTCCTGGGCGAGTGTGACGATGTAACGGAGTTCTGTGAGGGTCATAACGTGCGTCCATGAAGTTGCGAGCCCAGCATAGCGGCTGCAATCGATAGACGCACGTTATCAGACTTGCCGATTTGTGACAGAAACAAAAGCGTCAGCGGCGGTCCAGTGAGTACACGAACGGCGCGACGACTTCGATCGTCCCGTTGTTCAGCAGCTCAGCCGGCGGTTTGGGCACCTTGCCCGCTCGCCGAATCATTTCCATGGTCGCCCGGTCCAGTGACGCGCTACCCGACCCCCCGGCCAGTGAATACGACACGACCTTGCCCTCGGCATCGACCACGAAGCGCAGGCGATTGATGCCCTGCAAGCCTCTGCGGCGCGCGTCTTCCGGGTATCGCTTGTACTTCGCCAGGTGGCGCAGCAGGTCACTCTGCCAGGTCGGCAGTGCGGTGCTGTTGGATGCGACGCTCGGTGCCGGTGCTGCGGATTTCTGCGGCGGCGTATTGCTGGGTGGTGCGTCTACCGTTTCCTTGGTAGGCGGCGCTTCCTTCGGCGGCTCAGGCTTTTTCTCAGGCTTGGGCGGCTGTGGCTTGGCCTTCGGCTTGGGCGGCTTGGGAATGGCGATTTTGGGTTTAGGGGCTTCCACTACCTTCGGCAGCGGGGGTTCTTCGACCGGCGCCGGTGGTTGGGGAACTGCTTTGGGAGGAGGTGGTGGCGCAGGCTCCGGCAGTGGTGCCAGCTCGACCATCATGGCTGCCGGGGGCAGCTCGATGGCCTGGGGCACCGACCAGTTGAGCATGAGCAGCACAGCGACGGCATGGACACCCAGCACGAGCGCCAGGCTGCCGCTGTAACGCGCCAGATTGTGCCGCGTCTTCGTCATTTCTTGGCTGCCGTCTCAAGACCTACCAGACCGACTTTGAGGTAGCCGGCCGCGCGCATGTTGTTCATCACTTCCATCAGATCACCGTAATCCACGCCTTTGTCGGCCTGGAAGAAAATGGTGGTGTCCTTGTCACCCTTGGTCTTGGCGTCCAGCATCGGGCCAAGGCGCTCGGGCGCCGGAACCGGGTCATCACCGACATAGAGCTTCTGGTCGGCCTTGACGCTGACGAAGACAGGCTTCTCGGGCCTGGGCGCCGGCTTGGCCGTCGAGGCAGGCAGGTCGACCTTGATGTCGACCGTGGCAAGGGGCGCTGCGACCATGAAGATGATCAGCAGTACCAACATCACGTCGATGAACGGCGTCACGTTGATTTCGTGGTTTTCGGCGAGGTCGTCGCCACCTTCGTTCAGATGCAGGCCCATGGCTTACCCCACTTTCACCATGTGCGGGGCGGCGCGATCGCTGCCCTGATGGTCCAGGTCACGGCTGACCAGCAGCAGTACCTGGGCCGACGCGTCGGACACCTGCGCCTTGTAGCCGGCGATAGAGCGGGCGAAGACGTTGTAGATGACCACGGCGGGGATGGCGGCAACCAGGCCCAGTGCAGTGGCCAGCAGCGCTTCTGCAATACCCGGGGCGACCACGGCGAGGTTGGTGGTCTGGGTCTTGGCGATGCCGATGAAGCTGTTCATGATGCCCCACACGGTGCCGAACAGGCCCACGAAGGGCGCAGTGGAGCCGATGGTGGCCAGCACGCCCGTGCCGCTGCTCATGTTACGTCCGCTGGCGTGGACCAGTCGTTCCAGACGGAAGCTCACGCGCTCCTTGATGCCTTCCTTTTCACGGGCATTGGCCGACAGGCGCATTTCCTCGAGCGCATCGTGAACCAGGGTGTGGGCCAGGGTGCCTTCCTTGTTGGAGACTTCGCTGGCTTCCTTGAGGCTGGCCGATTTCTTCAGGCGGGCGATTTCCCCGCGCAGGCGGCGCTTGGCACCCATCAATTCGAAGCCTTTGGCGATCCAGATGGTCCAAGTAATGATCGAGGCGATGGCCAGGCCGATCATGACGGCCTTGACCACGACATCGGCGTTTTTGTACATGCCCCAGGGCGACAGGTCATGGGCCATGCCGAGCGAGGTATCTTCCACCAGGGCTTGCACGTTAGGGTCTGCAGCAACAGGAGCCGGTGCGACGGTACCCGGTGCCGCTTCGCCGGCCGGAGCGCTAGCGGGCGCTGCAGCGCTGGCCGCCGGCGCCGTTACCGGAGCGGTGGCATTGGGCTCATCGGCCATGGCGACCGGGGCCAGCGCCAGGCTGAGAATCAGCGCAGCGGTGGCGCGCCAGGCGCGCGATGGGGTTGGCGAAGCGAAAGGTTGGGTACGTGTCATGCTGGCCGGACCTGATGAAGATGATGGGTGAGCGTTCTTCAAGGCCTCGAGGCAGGCCGAGAACAATTTGGCCGCCATTATTGCAAGTAATTCTTGTTAACAAAAGTAATATTGTTGCTTTTTCTCCTGCAGGCGGGCTGAGTAATCGGCCCTAGAGGGCTTCAGATGTCTGACTTGAGTGTGTTGATCGTAGGATGTGGTGACGTCGGTAGTCGCCTCGCGCGACAAATGCTAGCGCGTGGTTGGCAGGTCAGCGGTTTGCGCCGTTCGGTGGCGCAGTTGCCTGAAGGTGTAGTGCCGATCGCGGCTGATCTGTCGGACCCGACCATTCCAGCCGCCTGGCCTGAGCAGGCACCTGACTACCTGGTGTATTGCGTGGCTGCCAGCCAGCATGACGAGGCAGGTTATGAGGCGGCGTATGTCCAGGGGTTGCGTCATGTGCAGCGCTGGCTGGCCGAGCGAGGGCAACGACCACGACGCCTTTTGTTCGTATCCAGCAGCAGCGTATTTGGGCAAAAGGGGGGCGAGTGGGTTGATGAGCAATCGGCCACCGAACCTGACGGCTACTCGGGGCGCATCATGCTCGAGGCTGAAAGGCTGGCGTTATCCGGTGCTGTCCCAGCCAGCGTGGTTCGCCTGACCGGCATCTATGGCCCAGGCCGCGAGTGGCTGTTGCGTCAGGTGCGTCAGGGTTATCGCGTCGCCGAGCAACCGCCTTTGTATGGCAACCGCATTCATGTAGACGATGCTGCCAGTCTGCTGGCATTCCTGCTGCAATGCGACAGCGAAGGCAAGGCGCTGGACGATTGCTACATCGGCGTGGACGACAGCCCGGCGCCACTGGCCGACGTCGTAACTTGGCTGCGTCATCAGTTGGGGGTCACGCAGTGGTCCGATGAGGAGCGAGTGCGTCGCACGGGCAGCAAGCGCTGCAGCAACGCCCGCGCACGGGGGCTAGGCTGGTCGCCGCAGTACCCCAGCTACAAGGAAGGCTACGGGGCAATCCTTGGGCAGTGATCGCCTGGCTGACGCTCAGGTAGCCTGCGTGCTACCTGAGCGCTGACTGGACGGGTAGGGTCAGTTGTGTTGCAGGAGCCACTGACGCTTGCCGGCGGCCAGCATCGGCATTTCATCCGGCTGGGCGCGGTTTACCGCCTGGAAGATTTCCAGCTGGTTGCCATTGCGCTTGATGATGAATGGCGCCCCGCGCTGGTTGCGCTCCAGCCATAGGCTGTCATTGCTGCCGCCCATCGTTGCGCAATCACCGGCCAGGCACAGGGCAAAGCGATCCGGACCAGGTAGGCCGGTGACGTTGCCGCTGTCGCTGAACGTCACGTTGGCACCCTTGCCTGGGCCCTCCATGATCGTCCAGGCGCCGCCGAGCCAGGCCTGATACAGCGCCTGCTCGAAGCTGCTTCCCAATGGCGCATTGTTGCCACTGGGCGTCTTGGCGCGCTCGAAGCGCTGTTTGGCGCCCTGCTGGTCGACCGTTTGCAGTTCGTCGCCGTCCAGCGACAATTGCTCGGTGGCACCGCCTTCGAAGGTGGCCAGCCACTGCTTGTCATTGGCGCTGAGCTGACCGTCCGAGGCCTCGAACCCATTGCTGTAGCTGGCGCGCTGGGTGGCAACATCGAGCTTCCACTCGAACACCGGGCCATGCTCGTTCAGGGCCTGGCGAAGGTTGCCTTGCTTGACGGCCGCAGTGATGGCGTCCTGATTGATCCAGGTGCCGTTGAAGTCTTCAGGTTTGTGGCTGGCGCAGCCGCCCAGAACCAGGGCTGCCAGCGTGAGAGGCAAAGCTATGCGCATGACGGGAACCTTTCAGGAGAGAGAGGGCGGCGAGGGCAATGCTCGCCGCCTGGGGCATCACTCGATGACGAGGATGGCGTCCATCTCGACCTGCGCGCCTTTTGGCAGCGCGGCTACGCCAATGGCGGCGCGAGCGGGATAAGGCTGCTCGAAGTAGCGACCCATTACCTCGTTGACCTTGGCGAAATGGCTCAAGTCGGTCAGGAAGATGTTCAGCTTGACGATGTCCTTGAACGAACCGCCTGCTGCTTCGGCCACAGCCTTGAGGTTCTCGAACACCTGGACGGTCTGGGCCTCGAAGCCTTCGACCAGTTCCATGGTCTTGGGGTCCAGCGGGATCTGGCCAGACATGTACACGGTGTTACCGGCCTTGATCGCCTGCGAGTAGGTGCCGATGGCGGCAGGGGCCTTGTCGCTGTTGATGACGGTCTTGCTCATGATGACTCCTTGCGGTTGGCGGACTACGTACGCATGCGGGTGATGCGAACTACACCAGTCAGGGTACGCAGCTTCTTGATCACACGCGCCAGGTGCACGCGGTCGTGCACGCTGACCACCAGTTGGACCACGCTGATACGGCCGTCGCGTTCGTCCATGCTGATCTTCTCGATGTTGCCATCGGCCGCGTTGACGCTGCTGGCCAGCAAGGCGATCAGGCCGCGCTGGTGCTCCAGCTCTACGCGCAATTCGACGTTGAATTCGCCAGTGATGTCCTTGGCCCAGGAAAGCTGGACGCATTTCTCGGGATTGTGACGAATTTCACTGATGTTTCGGCAGTTCTCAAGGTGCACGACCATACCCTTGCCCGCCGAAAGGTGGCCCACGATCGGGTCGCCCGGAATCGGCGTACAACACTTGGCATAGCTGAGCACCAGGCCTTCGGTGCCGCGAATCGCCAGCGGGCCTTCAGGGGCCGGCAGTTGCTCGCCTTCTGCAGACAGCAGGCGGCGAGCGACCACGTAGGCCATGCGGTTGCCCAGCCCGATGTCTTCGAGCAGGTCTTCGATCAACTCCAGGCGGTATTCGCTGAGGATGGCCTGCACGCGCTCGCGCGGAATCTGTTCCAGCGCGCTGTCGAAACCGGTCAGCACCTTGTTGAGCAGCCGCTCGCCCAGGCTGATGGATTCGGAGCGGCGCTGCTGCTTGAGCGCATGGCGAATATGTGTGCGCGCTTTGCCGGTGACCACGAAATTGAGCCAGGCCGGATTGGGTCGGGCCCCTGGTGCGCTGACGATCTCTACCGTCGAGCCACTCTGCAACGGCTCGGAGAGCGGTGCCAGGCGCCGGTTGATACGGCAAGCGATGCAGCTGTTGCCGACGTCGGTGTGCACCGCGTAGGCGAAGTCCACGGCAGTGGAGCCCTTGGGCAGCTCCATGATGCGGCCTTTGGGCGTGAAAACGTAAACCTCGTCCGGGAACAGGTCGATCTTGACGCTCTCGATGAACTCCAGCGAGTTGCCTGCACGCTGCTGCAATTCAAGTATGCCTTTGACCCACTGCCTGGCACGGGCATGGTTGCCCTTGGGCTGCTCATCCCCATTGGCCTTGTACAGCCAGTGCGCAGCGATACCGTTGTTGGCCATCTCTTCCATTTCGCGCGTACGGATCTGGATTTCGATGGGCACGCCGTGCATGCCGAACAAGGTGGTGTGCAACGACTGGTAGCCGTTGGCCTTGGGAATGGCGATGTAGTCCTTGAACCGCCCTGGCAGCGGCTTGTACAGGTTGTGTACGGCACCGAGGACGCGGTAGCAGGTATCGACCTTGTCGACGATGATGCGGAAGGCATACACGTCCATGATCTCGTTGAAGGCGCGACGCTTGCCGCGCATCTTCTTGTAGATGCCATAGAGGTGTTTTTGTCGACCACTGATCTCGCCTTCGATACCGTCGGCAGCCAGGCAGTTGGCCAGCGACTGCTCGATCTTGGCGACGATTTCCTTGCGGTTGCCCCGTGCACTCTTGACGGCGCGATGGATCAGCGACGAGCGCATCGGGTGCATGGCCTTGAAGCCAAGGTCTTCGAACTCGACGCGTACCGTGTGCATCCCCAGGCGGTTGGCGATGGGTGCGTAGATCTCGAGGGTTTCCTTGGCGATCCGGCGCCGTTTCTCGCCGGACAGCACTTCCAGGGTGCGCATGTTGTGCAGGCGGTCGGCCAGCTTGACCAGGATCACGCGAATGTCGCGTGCCATGGCCATGGCCATCTTCTGGAAGTTCTCGGCTTGCGCCTCGGCCTTGGTTTCGAAGTTCATCTGGGTCAGCTTGCTGACCCCGTCCACCAGCTCGGCAACCGTCTCGCCAAATTGCTGGCTGAGGGCTTCCTTGGCAATACCAGTGTCTTCGATCACGTCATGGAGCATGGCCGCCATCAGGCTTTGATGGTCCATGTGCATGTCGGCAAGGATGCTGGCCACGGCCAGCGGGTGCGTCACGTAGGGCTCACCGCTGCGACGACGTTGCCCATCGTGCGCCTGTTCGGCGTAGAAGTAGGCGCGCCGTACCAGGTTGACCTGTTCGGGGCCTAGGTAAGTCGACAGCCGTTCGGCCAAGGCCTCTATACCCGGCATGGCTTAGCCTCCTGCCGAGATAGGGGGCCTTGCGCCTCGCGACGTCGACCGGGCATCAATCAGACAGCCTCGTTCGACTCGTCCTCGAACGCGGCAAAGACCGGATCCTCGGTGACAATTTCTTCAGCGGCGATGAATTCGTTGGTCACGATGCCTTCGGCGATTTCGCGCAGGGCGACGACGGTAGGCTTGTCGTTTTCCCATGCAACGCGTGGCTCTTTACCGCCGGTCGCCAGCTGGCGAGCGCGCTTGGTCGAGAGCATGACCAGCTCAAAACGGTTATCCACGTGTTCCAGGCAGTCTTCAACAGTTACGCGGGCCATGGTCTTCCTCAGTAGCAAATGCGGTAGGCGTGCAGCCCATTAGTGGGCAGGCGGACTCGATAGTATAAAAATTCACCAGCCAATAGGGAAGCGCTGTTTTGTCGAGCGTCGCCGTGCGGTGCGGTGCGAATCATTCAGGTACTTCGATGCATGTCCGCGTTTGCCAGGCCTGATCATACTGCTGGAACGCAGTGCAAGGACCGCCATAGACGCCTTGCAATGGCCCTGACAATAACCTCAGAGCATTGCGTCACGCAACCGTGGGGTGAGCTCCTCGAAGAGGGTCTGCACCGAGCGCAGCGCGCGGCAGTCCGGTCGGGTCAAGAGCCACAACTGGGTGTCGCAACCCGGCAACGGCCCGCTGAGTGCATCGACCCCTGGCAGGCTATGCACCATGTAGTCCGGCAGCGCTGCCACGCCCAGGCCAGCGGTGACCAGTTGGGCAATGGTGGACATACCGCTGCACTGGTAGCGCGGGCTCAGGCCAGGGTGTTGCTGGTTGCGCCAGACCACCGTCGGATGGTCCTGCATGGCGTCATCCGGCGCGATCCATGGCACCGCGCTGGCGCTTTCACCGAGGCGGTCGCGCCAATGGGGTTGGCCGCATATCACATAGGAAGTCGAACCCAGGTTGCGCCCCACCAGGTGCTCGGGCGGCGTGTTGGTCAGGCGCAGGGCGATGTCTGCGTCTCGCCGGCTGAGGTTGGCGAACACATTGGAGGTGCCCATCTCCAGCGACAGCGCGGGGTAATTCTGCATGAAGTCGGCCAGTGCAGGCAGCAGCAGGCTGTGCATGACGGCCTCCGTGCAGGTCAGCCGCACGGTACCACTGACGACCTGTTCACCGCTGGTCATGGCAATGCGCGCCGCCTCGAGTGCCTGTTCTGCGCGCTCGGCCTGCTCGGCCAGGGCCTGTGCAGTGTCGGTGGGCAAGTAGCCTTTGCGGCTCTTGACGAACAGGGCCGTGCCCAGCGCTGATTCCAGGCGACGTATCGACCGGAAAACGGTCGACACGTCCACCTTGAGCAACTCGGCCGCCTTGGCCAGAGAGCGCCCGCGTTCCAACGCCAGGACCAGCGAAAGGTCGGCATGGGTAATTTGATATTGCATCGGTGCACGCTCTCGTTGCCGAATTGCCAATGTCTGTTGCGTCAGGGCCATTTTATAGTGAAACGACCCCCGGGAATCAATGCGCCCGCTGCGGTTACCGATCCCCACGATGGGAAAGTGAAAACAACAACAGCTGCAACCATCGTCGCCTACCAGGCGCCAGCCGTCTCTCCACATCGCCGCAGCCAAGCAAAGGATGTACAGCCATGACGTCGCTAGCCCCGTGCGCCCGCTTCTCACGCGAGATGAATGACTTCCTGCAGGCACACCCCGACACCCAATACGTCGACTTGCTGATTGCCGATATGAATGGAGTCGTGCGTGGCAAGCGCATCGAGCGGGCGAGCTTGCACAAGGTGTATGAGCGAGGTATCAATCTGCCAGCATCGCTGTTTGCGCTCGACATCAACGGCGCTACCGTGGAAAGCACTGGACTGGGCCTGGACATGGGCGATGCCGATCGCATCTGCCACCCCATTGCCGGTACGCTTGCGCATGAACCTTGGCAGAAGCGCCCCACCGCCCAGTTGCTCATGACCATGCACGAACTGGACGGCCAGCCGTTCTTCGCCGATCCGCGCGAAGTCTTGCGTCAGGTCGTGGGCCGGTTCGAAGCGCTTGGCCTGACCCTGCGCGTTGCATTGGCGCTCGAGTTTTACCTGATCGATCAGGACAACCTCAATGGGCGACCGCAGCCGCCGCGCTCGCCGTTGTCCGGAAAGCGTGCGCATTCGACCCAGGCCTACTTCATCGACGACCTGGACGAGTACGCCGACTGTTTGCAGGACATCCTCCAAGCGGCAAAGGCCCAAGGCTTGCCTGTCGATGCCATCGTCAAGGAAAGCGCGCCTGCGCAGTTCAAGGTCAATCTGCATCACGTGGCCGACCCTCTGAAAGCCTGTGATCAAGCGA
This sequence comes from Pseudomonas fulva NBRC 16637 = DSM 17717, assembly GCF_000730565.1. GTDB lineage: Bacteria > Pseudomonadota > Gammaproteobacteria > Pseudomonadales > Pseudomonadaceae > Aquipseudomonas > Aquipseudomonas fulva. The sequence goes on from NZ_BBIQ01000001.1 coordinate 120,587, forward strand.
TCCTGCTCAAGCGCCTGATCAAGAACGTTGCCTACGACCATGAAATGGACACGACATTCATGGCCAAGCCCTATCCCGATCAGGCGGGCAATGGTCTGCATGTTCACCTGTCGCTTGTAGAAAAACACAGCGGCAAGAACCTCTTTGCAAGCGACGAACCGCTCAGGTGCGAAGCGCTGCGCCATGCCATCGGCGGTGTACTGGAGACACTTCCCGCGTCGATGGCCTTCCTGTGCCCGAACATCAATTCGTATCGCAGGTTCGGCGCCCAGTTCAATGTACCAAACGCCCCAGGCTGGGGCTTGGATAACCGTACCGTGGCCCTGCGTGTGCCCACAGAAAACAGCCACAGCGCCCGCCTGGAACATCGCGTGGCAGGTGCAGACGCCAACCCTTACCTGACGCTTGCGGTGATTCTTGCTGGCGTTCACCATGGCCTGACCCATCAGATCGAGCCGCAGGCGCCCATTGAAGGCAATGCCTTCGAGCAACTGGAACAGAGCCTTGCGAACAACCTGCGCGACGCGCTGCGCGCGCTGGAAGACAGCGAAGTGCTCAAGCGGTACATCAGTGCGCATTACATCGATATCTTCGTGGCCTGCAAGGACAGCGAGCTGGCCGAATTCGAGGTGTCGATTTCCGACCTCGAATACAACTGGTACCTGCACACCGTGTAGCGCCAAGGCGCCTGCATGAAGCCAGGGGAAGGTTTTGCAGCGGGCTCTGAGTGGGCAGGCCTTGGCGAGAGGCTTGTTAAAAACAATTCCAACACTACGGCTGATATTCATGAGCGATTACACAGAAGCCGGCCGCCCACCCGATGTGGCGGCTGGCGAAAGCATCCAACAGGGTGGCAAGGGCCTGGCCAAAGGCCGGTTAGGGCTGTTGGCCAGCGTGGTGCTGGGCATCTCCACCATCGCCCCGGTCTACACCCTTACCGGCGCCTTGGGCCCGACCGTGCGCGAGGTCGGCGCTCACCTGCCGGCGGTGTTCATCGTCGGGTTCCTGCCCATGCTGCTGGTCGCCCTGGGCTATCGCGAGCTGAATTCGGCCGAGCCGGACAGCGGTACGTCGTTCACCTGGTCGGCGCGAGCCTTCGGCCCGATGATTGGATGGATCGGCGGTTGGGGGCTGGTGGTGGCGACCACCATCGTGCTGTCGAACCTGGCCGGTGTGGCAGTGGACTTTTTCTACCTGTTCCTCGGCCAGATCACAGGCAACCCTGGACTGGCGGCGCTTGCCGACAACTTGCTGATCAATATCGTGACCTGTTGCGTGTTCATCGCCTTGGCCGTGTGGATCTGTTGCCGGGGCATGACCACGACCATGACCGTGCAGTACGGTCTGGTGGCGTTGCAACTGCTGGTACTGGTTGGTTTCGCCTTCGCAGCATTCGGCGAAACGACGGCGCCACCGCCCCTGGCATTCGATTTCGCCTGGTTCAACCCGTTCGGGGTCGAATCCTTCTCGGCGTTCGCCGCCGGGCTGTCGTTGTCGATCTTCATTTTCTGGGGCTGGGACGTATGCCTGACCGTCAGTGAAGAATCGGTAGGCAGCGAAGAGGTTCCGGGCAAGGCGGCCACCTGGACCGTGTTGTTGATTCTGGGGCTGTACTTGCTGACGGCCATTGCCACGTTGCAGTTCGCCGGCATCAGCGAGTCGGGGCTGGGCCTGAACAACCCGCGCATCCAGGAAAACGTGTTCGCCCATCTGGCCGGCCCGGTCATGGGGCCGCTGGCGATCCTGATGTCCATCGCGGTACTGGCCAGCACCGCTGCTTCCCTGCAATCGACCTTCGTTTCGCCTGCGCGCACCTTGCTTGCCATGGGCTATTACGGGGCGGTACCGCAGAAGTTTGCCAAGGTCTGCCCGCGCTCGCAGACGCCGCGTTACGCCACGGTATGCGCCGGGGTGGCCGCCGGGCTGTTCTACGTCACCATGCGCACGCTCAGCGAAAACGTACTGGCCGACACCATCACCGCCCTGGGCATGATGATCTGCTTCTATTACTCACTCACGGCGTTCGCCTGCGTCTGGTATTTCCGCAGCAGCCTGTTCGGCAGCCTTCGGCATTTGCTCATGCGCGGGCTATGCCCTTTGGTGGGCGGTGTCATCCTGTCGGTGATCTTCGTGCGCACAGCCATCGACAGCGCCTCGCCGGACTTCGGCAGTGGCTCGCACGTCGGCGGGGTCGGGCTGGTCTTCGTGATCGCGGGGATTATTTCCGTCCTGGGGATCGTGCTGATGCTGATGTCCCGGCTGCGAGCCCCCGCCTACTTCCTGGGAGCCACGCTGCGTCAGCACGCTACCTTGCCGTTGCGGGACTGACCAGGGCCACTACCTGCGACGTGCAGAAGATTGCGCGAGGGCCTTCCGGAAGGCCCGCGCGCGTCAGCCGATCAACTGCTCGAGCAGCGCCCCATGGCGGTGTTGCTGCTTCTTCAGGAGCAGGCGATTGGCGCGGAACACGGCTTTCAAGTCCGCCAGTGCCGTATCGAAAACATCGTTGATGATCACGTAGTCGTACTCGTCGTAATGCACCATCTCGCTGACGGCCTCTTTCATGCGCCCGGCGATGATCGCGTCGCTGTCCTGGCCGCGGCCATCGAGGCGCTCGCGCAATGCGGCCTGGCTTGGCGGCAGGATGAAGACCGACAACGCCTGTGGCATCAGCTTGCGTACCTGCTGCGCGCCTTGCCAGTCGATTTCCAGGATCAGGTCGAAGCCTTGGTCCAGCGTCTGCTGCAATGCACTGCGAGAGGTGCCATAGAAGTTGCCGAACACCTCGGCATGCTCCAGAAAATCGCCCTGTTCGATCAGTGCCCTGAACGCGTCATGCTCGACGAAGTGGTAGTTCACACCATGCTGCTCGCCAGGACGCATGGCCCGGGTGGTGTGCGAGACGGAAACACGAATCTGCTTGTCGTCCTGGGTCAGGGCGTTGACCAGGCTGGTCTTGCCGGCGCCGGACGGAGCGGAAACGATATAGAGGGTGCCGCTGGTGTGGTTCATGGTCGGTGTGGCCTTACTCGATGTTCTGTACTTGTTCACGCATCTGTTCGATCAGGACCTTCAGGTTGACCGCCGCCTGCGTGCTGCGGGGATCGAAGGCTTTGGAACCGAGCGTGTTGGCTTCGCGATTGAGCTCTTGCATCAGGAAATCCAGGCGGCGCCCGGCGGCACCTGCACCCTTGAGTACGCGCCGTACTTCGGCGACATGGGTGTCGAGGCGATCAAGCTCCTCAGCCACGTCGCTCTTCTGGGCCAGCAGGACCATTTCCTGCTCCAGGCGCTGCGGGTCGATTTCGGCCTGAAGGTCGTTGAAGCGATCCAGGATCTTCTGGCGTTGCGCGGCCAGCATCTGTGGCACCAGCGCTCGCAGCGTCGTGACCTCTTCGGCCATGCTGTCCAGGCGCTCGTTGATCAGACGGGCCAATTCCTGGCCTTCGCGCTGACGCCCGGCCTTGAGTTCGGCAAGCGCGTCGTTGAACAGCGCCATGGCTTGGGCATTGAGTGCCTGTGGGTCGCTGGCGTCAGCGACCAGTACGCCCGGCCAGGACAGCACTTCCAACGGGTTGAGCGGCGCCGGCTGCTGGATCAGCGCTGCCACTTGCTCGGCGGCGGCCACTAGCTGCGCAGCGCGCTCGCGGTCGACCTGCAACGGCTTGCCGCTGCTGTCCTCGTTCAGGCGCAGGGTGCATTCCACCTTGCCTCGGGAAAGGCCTTGGCGCAGGCCTTCGCGCACGCCACCTTCAAGGTCGCGCAGGGCATCGGGCAGGCGCAGGTGCGGCTCCAGGTAACGGTGATTGACCGAGCGCAGCTCCCAGACCAGGGTGCCTTGGCTGCCGGCGCGCTCGACCCGCGCAAACGCGGTCATGCTGTGCACCATGGGGGTACCTCGCGTAAAGATTGGACATGGCAGCCTGCTGGCTGCGAGGCGCAGGATTGTAGCGCACTGGGGCCTTGCGACCCAATGCGCCAGTGCGCCTGAGCGACGGACAGGACCGTCGCAAATGCAGGCGCGCACGACCGTCAGCGACGATAGGCGTGTCCTCACTAGGCTACGGGCTCTATAATGCCTGCCAGATTCAATGTCCCAGTACAGGTATCCCAGATGAAACGTCCAAGTGGTCGCGCCGCCGATCAGCTCCGCTCGATCCGCATCACCCGCAACTACACCAAGCACGCCGAAGGGTCGGTACTGGTCGAGTTCGGTGACACGAAAGTCATCTGCACGGTCAGCGTGGAAAACGGCGTGCCGCGCTTTCTCAAAGGCCAGGGCCAAGGTTGGTTGACCGCCGAATACGGCATGCTGCCGCGCTCGACGGGCGAACGTAACCAACGCGAAGCCAGCCGTGGCAAGCAAGGCGGTCGCACGCTGGAGATCCAGCGCCTGATCGGCCGCTCACTGCGCGCAGCGCTGGACATGAGCAAGCTCGGTGACATTACGCTGTACATCGATTGCGATGTCATCCAGGCCGATGGCGGCACCCGTACAGCCTCCATCACCGGTGCCATGGTTGCCGTCTGTGATGCCTTGGCCGTGATCAAGAAGCGTGGTGGCCTGAAGGCGGGCAACCCGCTCAAGCACATGATCGCCGCCGTGTCGGTGGGCATGTATCAGGGTGAAGCGGTGCTCGACCTGGACTACCTGGAGGACTCGGCAGCCGAAACCGACCTGAACGTGGTCATGACCAGCGCTGGCGGTTTCATCGAGGTGCAGGGTACGGCAGAAGGTGCGCCGTTCCAGCCAGAAGACTTCAACGCCATGCTCGCCCTGGCGCAGAAGGGCATGGACGAGATCTTCCAGCTGCAGCAAGCCGCGCTGGCAGACTGAACCTGATCAGGAGGGTGCAGGCATGACCGATCCGAATATTTCGATCATCCCGCCCAGTGCCGAGGTCAGGCAGTGGGCGATGCTCTGTCACCTTTCCGCGCTCCTTGGCCTGGTGATCCCGCTCGGGCACCTGCTGGGGCCGTTGGTGCTGTGGCACCTCAAGCGCGAGCAGGACCCGTTCATCGATGCGCAGGGCAAGGAAGCGCTGAATTTCCAGATCAGCGTGACCGTGGCAGGGTTCATCTGCCTGCTGCTGATATTCGTGGTGATCGGGCTGGTGCTGTTTGCCGTGCTGTCAGTGGCGGTGATGATTCTGATCGTCATCGCTGCGGTACGCGCCAACGAAGGCAAGCCTTACCGCTACCCGATGATCTGGCGGCCGATCAAATAGCCAAGTGGGGCTGCAAGGCAGCCCCACTGGTTGTTCAGATAGTCAGCGTCCAGTCGTAGTCGACGATCAATGGCGCATGCTGGGAGAAGCGCGGCTGACGTGGCAAGCGCGCGTTGCGCACGAAGCGGCGCAGGCCTGGGGTGAGGATCTGGTAGTCGAACCGGTAGCCCAGGTTCAGCATTTCGGCCTGCTCGTTGTCCGGCCACCAGCTGTACTGGTCACCCTCACGGCTGACTTCGCGCAGGGCATCCACGTAACCCATCTCGCCGGTGATGGCATCCATCCAGGCACGCTCTGGCGGCAGGAAGCCCGGCGACTGCTGGCTGTCACGCCAGTTCTTGATGTCGAGCTTCTGCTGGGCAACATAGAACGACCCACAGTAGATGTACTCACGGCGCTTGCGACGCTGCTTGTCCAGGTACTTGGCGAAGTCGTCCATCAACTTGAATTTCTGGTTCAAGTCTTCATCCCCGTTCATGCCCGAAGGCAGGAGCAGGCTGGCAATACTGACTTTGTCGAAATCTGCTTGCAGGTAACGCCCGTAACGGTCGGCTGTCTCGAAGCCCAGGCCGGTGATGACTGCCTTGGGCTGCATGCGCGAATAAAGGGCCACACCACCTTGGGCAGGCACCTCCGCGTCGCAGGCATAAAGGAAATAGCCATCGAGCTGGAAAGCTGGGTCATCGAGTTCAAAGGCCGAGGCGCGGGTATCCTGAAGGCAGATGACGTCGGCATTCTGGGCTTGTAGCCAGCTGAGCAAACCACGCTCGGCCGCAGCCTGAATGCCATTAACGTTCACACTGATGATCCGCATAAATGGCCCCATAAATCTCGTGCGTGTATGATACCCGAGCTCAACCCATTTAGCTAAATCCGTGGTGTCCGGGACTTTCCATGCAGCCGTATCAGCGCGACTTCATCCGTTTTGCCATCGATCGCGGGGTCCTGCGTTTCGGTGAGTTCACTCTCAAGTCCGGGCGTACCAGCCCGTACTTCTTCAACGCTGGCCTGTTCAACACAGGTTCGGCACTGGCCGAGCTGGGGCGTTGCTACGCCGCCGCCATCGTCGACAGTAAGATCTCGTTCGACGTGCTGTTCGGCCCGGCCTACAAGGGTATTCCCCTGGCCGCGACCACTGCCGTCGCGCTGGCTGACCAGCATGGGCAAGATGTGCCCTGGTGCTTCAACCGCAAGGAAGCCAAGGATCACGGCGAGGGCGGCAGCCTGGTCGGTGCGCCTCTGGCAGGCGATGTGCTGATCATCGACGACGTGATCACTGCCGGTACCGCCATTCGCGAAGTCATGCAAATCATCAAGGCGCAGCAGGCCAACGCCGCTGGCGTGCTGATCGCGTTGAACCGCGAGGAGCGTGGCAATGGCGAGCTGTCGGCCATCCAGGAAGTGGAGCGCGACTTCGGCATACCGGTGGTCAGCATCGTCTCGCTGACCCAGGTGCTGGAGTTCCTGGCTGACGACCCGCAACTCAAGCAGCACCTGCCTGCGGTCGAGGCCTACCGGGCGCAGTACGGGATCTGACCCAGGGTCTGAAAGCGAAAAAGGCGACCTCGGTTTGAGGTCGCCTTTTTTGTGCCGCCAGTTCTGGCCTGTCGCCGGCTTGGCGGCGACAGGCCTGGCAGGTCAGGAAAGCGACTTGTGGTTGGTGATCAAGGTGCCCACGCCGCTGTCGGTGAAGATTTCCAGCAGCACCGCGTTCGGCACGCGGCCATCGATGATGTGCGAGCTGTTCACGCCGCCTTGCACCGCATCCAGGGCGCATTTGATCTTCGGAAGCATGCCACCGTAGATGGTGCCGTCGGCGATCAGTTCGTTGACCTGCTCTGTGGTCAGACCGGTCAAGACCTGGCCCTGCTTGTCCATCAGCCCGGCGATGTTGGTCAGCAGCATCAGCTTCTCGGCCTGCAGCGCTTCGGCCACCTTGCCTGCTACCAGGTCGGCATTGATGTTGTAGGACTCGCCATTGATGCCGACGCCGATGGGGGCGATCACCGGGATGAAATCACCCTTGACCAGCATGTTCAGCAGGTCGGTGTTCACGCTCACCACTTCACCCACATGGCCGATGTCGATGATCTCGGCGGTGGTCATTTCCGGCGTCTGGCGGCTGACGGTGAGCTTGCGTGCACGGATCAGTTCCGCGTCCTTGCCAGTCAGGCCGATGGCGCTGCCACCGTGCCGGTTGATAAGGTTGACGATGTCCTTGTTGACCTGGCCGCCCAGTACCATTTCCACAACGTCCATGGTCGCCGAATCGGTCACGCGCATGCCGTCGATGAAATGGCTTTCGATGGAAAGCCGCTTGAGCAGATCACCGATCTGCGGGCCACCCCCGTGCACTACCACCGGGTTGATGCCCACGGCCTTCATCAGCACGATGTCGCGGGCGAAGCCCGTCTTGAGCTCCTCGCTTTCCATCGCGTTGCCGCCGTACTTGATCACCAGCGTCTTGCCGACGAAGCGGCGAATGTAGGGCAAGGCTTCGGACAGAACTTCGGCTACGTGGGTGGCGGCATCGCGATCGAGGGTCATGCAGGGCTCCTGTGAGGCCAGATAGTCGGTCAGAACGGCAGTTGCAGGTCAGGTTCTACCCGCAGCAACTGAGTGCGGAAAACATCCTTGATACGCTGCAACTCGGCGTCGCTGTCGGCCTCGAAGCGCAGTACCAGAACCGGTGTGGTGTTGGAGGCACGCACCAGGCCCCAGCCCTGTGCATAGTCCACCCGCACACCGTCGATGGTGGTCAGGCGCGCGTCACCCCAATCGGCGTCGCGTTGCAGTGCATCAATGATGCTGAATTTACGTTCATCGGTCACATCAATATTGAGTTCCGGCGTGGAAATATCATCAGGAAAAGCGGCGAACACGGTTTCGGCACTCTGTTCGGTCTTGCTGAGGATTTCCAACAGGCGCGTAGCGCTGTAGATGCCGTCGTCGAAACCGTACCAACGTTCCTTGATGAAGAGATGACCGCTCATCTCGCCTGCGAGCAAGGCGCCGGTCTGATGCATCTTCTTCTTCATCAACGAATGACCGGTCTTCCACATCAGGGTACGACCGCCCAATCGTTCGATCAGGGGGATGAGCCGTCGGGTGCACTTGACGTCGAAGATGATTTCGGCGCCTGGGTTACGAGCCAGGACATCCTGGGCGAACAGCATCAGCAAGCGGTCGGCGTAGATGATGCTGCCGGCCTCGGTCACCACGCCGACGCGATCCGCGTCGCCGTCGAATGCCAGGCCGAGGTCCGCACCCGTGCGCTTGACCGTGTCGATCAGCACCTGAAGGTTCTGCGCCTTGCTGGGGTCGGGGTGATGGTTCGGGAAGTTGCCATCCACTTCGCTGAACAGCGCAATCACCTCGCAACCCAACGCTTCGATCAGTTGCGGGGCGATCACGCCAGCGACGCCGTTGCCACAGTCCACGACCACCTTGAGCCTTCTGGCCAGCTTCACGTCACTGACGATCCGCTGGAAATAGCGCTCCAGAATCGCTACCTGCTGCACGTGCCCTGTGCCCAGGGTCAGGTCATTGGCCTGCAAGCGGCCGAGCAGCGCCTGGATCTGCTCGTTGGCCAGGGTGTCGCCTGCAATGACGATCTTGAAGCCGTTGTAGTCCGGGGGGTTGTGACTACCGGTGAGCATCACGCCCGATTTGCCGCCCAGTTCGTGAGTGGCGTAGTACAGCGCCGGCGTGGGTACCAGACCAAGGTCGTTCACATGGCAGCCTGCTTCGACCAGGCCGCGGATCAGCGGCTCGACGAGCAGCGGGCCGGACAGGCGACCATCGCGGCCCACGCTGACCTGGGGTTCGCCCATGGCCAGGCTCTGTGCGCCGACGGCGCGGCCTATCCAGTAGGCGGTATCAGCGTGCAGCGTCTTGCCGACGATGCCGCGGATGTCGTAAGCGCGAAAAATACCAGGCGGCAAGTGGGCGCGGCCCGCCGGGGCCATGTCGTTCATCTGGAAAACCCCATCAGTCAGAAGCGCTCGGTTGCAGGCGCACGCAGAGCGCTTGGACGAAGGTTGCGGCCCGGAGTTCGCCATCCATGGCGAATGTGCTCATGTGCGGTTCAACGGGTGCCGGAGTGACCGAAGCCACCGGCGCCGCGCTGGCTTTGATCGAACGATTCGACGATCTCGAACTGCGCCTGTACCACGGGCACGAGCACCAGCTGGGCGATACGCTCACCGACAGCGATGGTGAAGGCGGTGGTGCCGCGGTTCCAGCACGACACCATCAGTTCGCCCTGGTAGTCCGAATCGATCAGCCCGACCAGGTTGCCCAGCACGATGCCATGCTTGTGGCCCAGGCCCGAGCGCGGCAGCACGAGTGCGGCAAGACCCGGGTCGCTGATATGGATGGACAGGCCCGTTGGAATCAGGACCGTCTGACCGGGTTCGAGCACCGTGTCCTGCGTGAGCAGCGCGCGCAGGTCAAGGCCGGCGGAGCCCGGAGTGGCGTACTGCGGCAACGGGAATTCGGTACCCAGGCGTGGGTCGAGGATCTTGGCTTGTAATGCGTGCATGTAACTTACTGAACCTGATTGAGCCGTTCGGCGATGAAGGCAACCAGCTGACGGGCGATCTTGCCCTTGCTGGTCTGCGCGAAGAGGGTCTGGTGCTGCTGGCGATCGATCACGGTCAAGGCGTTCTCTTCACTGTTGAAGCCGATGCTGGGGTTGGCCACATCGTTGGCGACGATCAGGTCGAGGTTCTTGTCCTTGAGCTTGCGCGTGGCGTAATCGAGCAAGTGTTCGGTCTCGGCGGCGAAGCCGACACTGAAAGGGCGGTCGGTGCGACCGGCCAGGGTGGCAAGGATATCGGGATTGCGCACCATCTGCAGCAGCATGCCATCGCCAGTCGTAGGATCTTTCTTCAGCTTTTGTGGCGCTATGACCTCTGGGCGGTAGTCCGCCACCGCCGCCGAAGCGATGAACAGGTCGCATGGCATGGCCGCCTCACAGGCTGCCAGCATGTCCCGCGCGCTGACCACGTCGATACGGCTGACCCGGTCGGGGGTAGGCAGGTGGACGGGACCGGTCACGAGGGTCACCCGAGCCCCGGCTTCGGCGGCCGCCTCGGCCAGGGCGAAGCCCATCTTCCCGGAGCTATGATTGGTGATGTAGCGCACCGGGTCGATGTTCTCCTGAGTGGGGCCGGCGGTGATCAGCACGTGCTTGCCGGTCAATGCCTGGCGCTTGAAGCTTTCGGCGGCGCACCGGGCCAGGTCCGTGGCCTCGAGCATGCGGCCCAGGCCCACGTCGCCACAGGCCTGGCTGCCCGAGGCAGGGCCGAACACCTGAATGCCTCGGCTCCTGAGCACTTGGAGGTTGGCCTGGGTGGCAGCGTCACGCCACATGGCCTGGTTCATGGCGGGGGCGACGGCGACGGTGGCGTCGGTGGCCAGCACCAGGGTCGTCAAGAGGTCATCGGCCATGCCCTGGGCCAGGCGTGCCATGAGGTCGGCGGTGGCCGGAGCGATCAGCACCAGATCAGCCCATTTGGCCAGCTCGATATGGCCCATGGCCGCCTCTGCTGCCGGGTCGAGGAGGTCCAGGTGCACCGGATGGCCGGACAACGCCTGCAAGGTCAGCGGCGTGATGAATTCGGCGCCACCGCGGGTCATGACGACACGCACTTGGGCGCCGTGCTCCAGGAGTCGGCGGATCAGTTCGGCGCTCTTGTAGGCGGCGATGCCACCACCGACGCCAAGAACGATGCGCTTGCGATACAGCCGCTGCATAGGGTTGCCTTTTTCCAGTGAAAGCGGGCGGCGACAGAAACTGCGTGCGGCAGAACGTCGCATGTACGAGGGCAAATAGATTAACACAGGGCCGAAATGGGCCGCAGCAAGGGCAGGGACGCGATGAACATCAGGGAATGGCCGGTTCAGGATCGGCCAAGGGAAAAGCTGCTGCAGCGTGGGGCGGCGGTGCTGTCTGACGCCGAGCTGCTGGCTGTGCTGCTGGGGTCAGGCGTTGCAGGGCACAACGTGCTCGACTTGGCGCGCGGCTTGTTGGTGCGTTTTGGCGGCTTACGGCCGTTTCTGGAGGCCGATCGGCGGGCCGTCTTGCGCGAGCCTGGCATAGGGGAGGTCAAATACGCACAGCTGCAGGCATTGCTGGAAATCGGTCGTCGCTACCTCGATGAGGGGATCACCCGCGCAGCGGCGTTGGAGGACCCCCAGGCCGTACGACGCTACCTCAAGGCCATGCTGCGCCATGAACCCAGCGAGGTGTTCGGCTGCCTGTTTCTGGACACCAAGCACCGGCCACTGGCGTTCGAGATTCTGTTCAGGGGTACCATCGACCGAGCCAGTGTCTATCCGCGGGAAGTCGTGCGACGGGCATTGATGCACAATGCCGCGGCGCTGATCCTGTGTCACAACCACCCTTCGGGGAACAGCGAACCGAGCAAGGAGGATGTGCACCTGACCTTGTCGCTCAAGCGTGGGCTGGCCTTGATCGATGTGCGTGTGCTGGATCACATCATCATTGGCGACGGGGAGCCGCTGTCCATGGCCGAGCACGGGTGGGTCGTGGCTTAGGGCACGCCGCTGTGGTAGCGGCGCTGTCCAGGACGACCTGTCATGACCGGGGAAGGGGCGCCTTCCCCCGTTCATGACAAGGGCGAGGCGTGGCCAGGGCTTACTTGGTCACGCTCACCTTGCTGAAGTCCAGCCGGCCGAACGGGTTGACCTGATAACCCTCGACACCCTGGCGCAGCAGGGCCGCCGCATTCGGATGCGCCAATGGCACCCACAGCGCCTGCTGCTGGATCAGGGTCTGCGCCTGCTGGTACAGCCGGCTGCGCACGCTCTGATCATTGGTGGTGCGACCGGCACTGATCAGCTGGTCCAGGCGATTGTCACAGAACCGCGCGAAATTGGTCCCGGACTTGACCGCTGCACAGGAGAACTGCGGGGTGAGGAAGTTATCCGGGTCACCGTTGTCACCTGCCCAGCCCATGAACAGCAGGTCGTGCTCGCCGGCCTTGGCGCGGCGGATCAGCTCGCCCCATTCGATCACCCGAATGTCAGCCTTGATGCCCACCTTGGCGAGATCAGCCTGCAGCATCTGCGCGCCCAGGCTGGGGTTGGGGTTGAGCAGGCTACCCGAAGGACGTGTCCAGATCGTCGTGCTGAAGCCGTCCGCCAGGCCGGCCTTGGCCAGCAAGGCCTTGGCTTTCTTCACATCCAGTGGGTAACCGGGCAGGTCCTTGGCATAGCTCCAGGTATTGGGCGGGTACGGGCCATTGGCCGCGATGGCCGAGTCTTCGAAAACAGCCTTCACGTAGGCCTGTTTGTCGAAAGCCAGGTTGATGGCCTGACGCACCTCTGGCTTGTCCAGGGGTGGGTGCTGGCTGTTGAGCGCGATGAATGCCGTCATGAACGCTGGCGTGCTGGCCACCTTGAGGCTGCTGTCCTGGCTGGCTTCGGCAATGTCCAGTGGCTTGGGCGACAGGGCTACCTGGCACTCATTGCGTTTGAGCTTCTGCAGGCGCACGTTCGCATCGGTGGTGATGGCGAAGATCAGCGGGTCGACGGCCGGTTTGCCGGCAAAGTAGTCAGGATTGGCGCGATAGCGCACCACCGCATCCTTCTGGAATCGCTGGAAGACGAATGGCCCGGTGCCGATGGGTTGGCTGTTGAGCTTCTCGGGAGTGCCTGCCTTGAGCAACGTGTCGGCGTATTCGGCGGAGTAGATCGAGGCAAAGCCCATGCTCAGGGTAGCCAGGAAGGTCGCATCCGGGTGGGTGAGGGTAAAGCGCACGGTATTGGGCGCTGGTGCGTCGATCGTTTTGATCAGGCTGCCCAGTTGCAGCGACTGGGCATGGGGGTAGCCGCCGGGTGCCGTCTTGTGCCAGGCGTGGGCGGGGTAGAGCATGCGCTGGAAGCTGAACAGCACGTCGTCGGCATTGAGCGTACGGCTGGGCTTGAAGTAGCCGGTGGTATGGAATTTCACGTTGTCGCGCAAGGTGAAATCGTACACCAGGCCATCGGCCGACACCGTCCAGCTGGCGGCCAGGCTCGGCACCACCTTGCCTTTGCCGGCATCGAACTCCACCAGGCGGTTCATCAGGACATCGGCCGTGGCATTGGTGGTAGTCAGCGAATTGTACTGCACCACGTCGAAGCCTTCGGGGCTGGCTTCGCTGCAAACGCTCAGTGGCGCTGCCTGGGCTGCACCCACGGCAAGCAGGGAAGTGAACAATAAGGAAAGAGCGGCGGCACGCATGGTGGCTCCTTGGCTGTCAGTGGCCCATCTGCCAGTGCAGTCTGGAAAAGGCCTACCCTAGTGTGACTGCCGGAAAATGACCACACTCTTTTTTACAATCTTGGCGACGAGCGGTCAGCGTCCGATAGGGCCTGCGGCCGTGCCGCCCGCGGCGGTTCGCCCCGGCTCGAATGTTGATCAGGTATTGTTGCAATCGAGTCTTTCTGGTATAAAGCAGCGCTCTTTTCTAGGGGCTCGGCCTGTCGCATCAGCGAATCCGGTCGATAAGACCTCCAGAATCACGGCGCCTCGGCGCCAAAGACTGAGAGATTAAGCGGCCAACCCATGCCGGGTTGGGCATGTGGTTTTAGAGGGCTGAGTCATGTCGAGAGTCTGTCAAGTTACTGGTAAGGGTCCAGTAACCGGGAACAACATTTCCCACGCAAACAACAAAACCCGTCGTCGTTTCCTGCCAAACCTGCAGCACCACCGTTTCTGGGTTGAATCCGAGAAGCGTTTCGTGCGTCTGCGCGTTTCCGCCAAAGGCATGCGCATCATCGACAAGCGCGGCATCGATGCCGTTCTGGTTGACATCCGTAAAGCTGGCGCCAAGGTTTAAGGGAGAGCATCATGCGTGAATTGATCCGTCTGGTTTCGAGTGCCGGTACCGGCCACTTCTACACCACCGACAAGAACAAGCGCACCACCCCGGACAAAATCGAGATCAAGAAATACGATCCCGTTGTTCGCAAGCACGTGGTGTACAAGGAAGCCAAGATCAAGTAATTGATCGGCGACCTGAAAAAAACCCGCCTCTGAACAGAGGCGGGTTTTTTTATGCCTGGCCGAAAGGGTGGGCAGGCCAGGGGTTACTTCTGCTCGAACAATGCATAGATCTTGCGGCAAGGCTCCAGCACTTCCCATGTCCCTTTGAACCCGGCGGGTATGACGAACCGATCACCCGCACGCAGTGTCTTGCTGGCGCCTTTTTCGTCACGCAGCACCGACACGCCCTGCACGATTTCGCAGTACTCATGCTCGGTGTAGTTGACCTTCCACTGGCCGACTTCCCCCTCCCAGACGCCAGCGGCAAACTGCCCGCAGGGGCTTGCATAGTGGTTGTACACGGCCTGGTCCGGCTCGCCCTTGAGAACCTTTTCGGCTGCGGGGCGATAGCGCTCGGCCTCGGTAATGGCCTGGGCGAAGTCGATGATGCTGTCGATGCTCATGAGGGGGCTCCTGTATGTTCAATAAAATTAACATCGCTGGGCGTTTGAGCCGATAGTGTCAAATATATTGATAGTTTGAAAGGGCTGGTTTAGGGTATTGCATGCCTGTGTGCGCCTGTCGCACGCCCGGACCCCGACAACGCCTGCAAGTCCTCAGTGCAGCGTTGCACCTAAACAAGAGGAGGAGTTTCGTATGACCACCCTGACTCGTGCAGACTGGGAACAACGTGCCCAGCAACTGAAGATCGAAGGCCGCGCCTTCATCAACGGCGAATACACCGATGCCGCATCCGGTGAAACCTTCGAATGCCTGAGCCCGGTCGACGGACGCTTCCTGGCCAAGGTTGCCAGCTGCGACCTGGCCGACGCCAACCGCGCGGTCGAAAACGCCCGCGCGACCTTCAATTCGGGCGTATGGTCACAGCTGGCTCCGGCCAAGCGCAAGGCCATTCTGATCCGCTTCGCCGACCTGCTGCGCAAGAACGTGGAAGAGCTGGCGCTGCTTGAAACGCTGGACATGGGCAAGCCAATCGGTGACGCCTCCAGCATCGATATCCCAGGCGCTGCCAATGCCATTCACTGGACAGCCGAAGCCATCGACAAGGTGTACGACGAAGTCGCTCCTACGCCTCACGATCAACTGGGCCTGGTCACCCGCGAGCCGGTAGGCGTGGTGGGTGCCATCGTCCCGTGGAACTTCCCGCTGCTGATGGCGAGCTGGAAGTTGGGCCCCGCATTGGCTACGGGCAACTCGGTTGTGCTCAAGCCTTCCGAGAAATCGCCGCTGACGGCCATTCGCATCGCTCAGTTGGCGGTGCAAGCCGGCATCCCGGCAGGTGTGCTGAACGTGCTGCCTGGCTATGGCCACACCGTGGGCAAGGCCCTGGCCCTGCACATGGACGTCGACACCCTGGTATTCACAGGTTCGACCAAGATCGCCAAGCAGCTGATGGTGTATGCAGGCGAATCGAACATGAAACGCATCTGGCTGGAAGCCGGTGGCAAGAGCCCGAACATCGTCTTTGCCGACGCGCCCGACCTTGAGGCCGCCGCCCAGGCTGCTGCCAGCGCCATCGCCTTCAACCAGGGTGAAGTGTGCACCGCAGGTTCTCGCTTGCTGGTGGAGCGCTCGATCAAGGACACCTTCCTGCCCATGGTGGTCGAGGCCCTCAAGGCCTGGAAGCCCGGCAACCCGCTGGACCCGCAGACCACCGTTGGTGCCCTGGTCGATACCCAGCAGATGAATACCGTGCTGTCGTACATCGAGGCCGGCCACAAGGACGGTGCCAAGCTGCTGACCGGTGGCAAGCGGACGCTGGAAGATACCGGCGGCACCTACGTCGAGCCGACCATCTTCGATGGCGTGACCAATGCCATGAAGATCGCCCAGGAAGAAATCTTCGGCCCCGTCCTGTCCGTGATTGCTTTCGACACGGCCGAAGAGGCGGTTGCCATCGCCAACGACACACCCTATGGGCTGGCGGCGGGCATCTGGACTTCGGACATTTCCAAGGCGCACAGGACGGCCCGCGCCGTGCGCGCCGGCAGTGTCTGGGTCAACCAATATGATGGCGGCGACATGACCGCGCCATTCGGTGGCTTCAAGCAGTCGGGCAACGGCCGTGACAAGTCGCTGCACGCGCTGGAGAAGTACACCGAGCTCAAGGCCACCTGGATCAAGCTGTAATTCCAGCAGCCTGTAGCAGGCAATTCGGCTTCCAAGTGCCTGGTATCGCTGTTGCGAGCTGAGCAGGGCCTGAGGCAGCTCGATTGCACGCGGGGCGGACACTCCACCACTGGCCGGGGCGGCTCATACCGTCCCGGCTTCGTTGTTTCTGTCATACAACAATGCTGCCTGGGAGGCCGTCATGCGTTGGGGAACCTATTTTGCCGTGCTGGCGTCGGTGCTGAGCGTCGGGCTCGCATTGGGTGTGAGCATGCCGTTGGTGTCCTTGCGTCTGGAGGCCTGGGGGTATGGCGGCTTCGCTATTGGCGTCATGGCCGCCATGCCTGCTCTGGGCGTGCTGGCCGGCGCCAGCCTAGCCAGCCGTCTTGCCGGGTGGGTAGGCGTGCCTGCGGCCATGCGCCTGTGCCTGTGGGGCGGGGCATTGTCCATCGGCCTGTTGGCCCTGCTGCCAAGCTACCCGCTTTGGTTGGTGCTGCGGCTGTTGATCGGCATGGCGTTGACCGTGGTGTTCGTGCTGGGTGAGAGCTGGATCAACCAACTGGTGGTCGAGCAGTGGCGCGGACGGCTGGTAGCCCTGTACGGGAGTAGCTATGCGCTGAGCCAACTGGCAGGGCCGTTGGTGCTGGGCATGCTGGGGTCGGACGACGACTTCGGCTTCTGGGCGGCGACCGGTCTGCTGCTGGTGTCGCCCTTGCTGTTGCTGGGCCGCGGTGGCGCGCCCTCTACGCAAGCATGCAATGTCACCTTTGCCGACCTGTTTGCCTTCTGCAGAAGGCTGCCCGTGATCGCCTGGGCCATCGCATTGTTCGCTTCGTTCGAAGCCATGATCCTGACCCTGCTGCCGATATACTGCCTGCAACAGGGCCTGAGCACGGAAATCGCGTTGTTCATGGTCAGTACGGTGGTGGTCGGCGATGCGGTGCTGCAGTTGCCCATTGGCGCACTGGCGGACCACATGTCGCGGCGCGCGCTGTTCACCGGTTGCGCCTCGGCATTGTTGGGGTCGAGCCTTGCCATCCCCCTGCTGTTGCACACCTGGGCGATCTGGCCTGTGTGGGTATTGTTCGGCGCAAGCGCCGGTGGGTTGTTCACCTTGTCGCTGGTATTGATCGGTGAGCGCTATCGAGACGATGCCCTGGTGCGGGCCAATGCCCACGTGGCCCAGCTGTGGGGCATCGGTTGCCTGCTGGGGCCGTTGCTGGCCGGCGCAGGTAGCCAGTGGATCAGTGGGCACGCCTTGCCGCTGCTGATGGCAGCAGGCGCCGCTGGGCTTGTGGTGCTGACCCGGCGGCCCGGAGCGTTCGAGCCTGCGGCGGCGTGACTGCGCAGCGCTAGAGCATCTTTTCCAGCCCGACCGCCTTGCTGATCCAGGCATTGAACCGCCGCCACAGGCTACCAGGCTCTGACGTGAGCACCCGCCGCTGTCCGTCCTCCTCGGTCACCCAGACCAGCTTGCCGCCGACGAGCTCAGGCTGGTAGCTCAGGGCCGGTGCCATGCCCTGCACCGCCAGCGCACGGGTGTATTCGGCAAGTTCGGGGCTGTCGACCAACACGCCGACTTCGGTGTTCCACAACACCGAGCGCGGATCGAAATTGAACGAGCCAATGAACGTCTTGTGACGGTCGAACACGATCGCCTTGCTGTGCAGGCTGGAATTGGAGCTGCCATGAAAACTCAGCTTGCCCGCGCTGGGGTCCCCGGGTTGGCGGCGCATTTCGTATAGCTTCACCCCGTGCTCCAGCAATGCCTTGCGGTAAGGGGCATAACCGCCGTGTACGGCAGGCACATCGGTGGCCTCCAGCGAGTTGGTCAACAGCTTTACCGAAATGCCCGCGTCGGCGCTCTGAGTGAGGTAAAGCAGCCCTGGTTCGCCGGGCACGAAATAAGCCGAGACCAGAATCAGTTCGTGACGCACATCGCGCAGGTCAGGGCCAAGTTGCCGTGTCAGCAGCAGCTGTGGGTCAGGCTCGTCATCGGCCAGCACCTTGCTGGGTGCGTCCCACAGCGCCTGGGCATGGGCCCATATGAGTTCGTTGCGCCAGGTGTCCAGCCGCGGCTGGGATTGATAGGCCATCAGGCGGTCATACAAGACCTTGCGCCGAGTTCTGGCTTCGGCCAGCGAGACCTCCAGCCGATGGCGGCTGGTGCGCAGGTCGCTGGCATTGGGCTGGTGCCAGAGGAAGTCGGTGATCGGGCGGCTCAGGGCGCTGTTCCAGTACTGATCGAAACTGTGTCCCAACTGCTCTGCTATAGGGCCCACACCCAGCAGATCGATGTCGGTGAAGTTCAGGTTGGGCTCGGCATCGAAGTACTCGTCGCCCAGGTTTCGCCCGCCGACGATGGCCATGCTGTTGTCCACCAGGAACAGCTTGTTGTGCATGCGCCGGTGCTGACGCGACAGGTTGAGCAACCGGCCCATGGCGCGCGTGACCCCGGTGGCGCGTCCCAGGTGCAGGGGGTTGAACACGCGGATCTGGATGTTCGGGTGGGCGGCGAGGGTGCCCATGATTGCATCCAGGCCGTCACTGGTGGTGTCGTCCAGCAGGATGCGTACCCGCACCCCCCGGTCTGCCGCCCGCAACAGTTCATGGACCAGGGCGCGGGTGCTGAGCCCGTCATGGACGATGTAGTACTGCACGTCGATGCTGGCCTGTGCATTGCGTATCAGCTCGGCGCGCGCCCGGAAAGCCTCGTTGCTGTTGGGGAGCAGGCGAAAGCCGGAACGGCCTTCATAAGGTGCTGCCTGGCGCAACACCGAGCGGCCGAACGCCGAGCCATCGGCCGGCAGGGCTTGGCTGGTTTGGCGCGGCGTATCGACGCTGGCGCAGCCGCCGACGCCGAGCAGCAGCGTCAGCAGCAAGGGTAGGGCTCGCTGGAGTTTCAACGGTGGATCGTCCTGTGCAGCAGGGCTTTGGGGTTGGACAGTGGCAGGCAACGCAAAGTTACGTCGCGACGATGTCCTCGTCCAGCAAGCGTTGGGCGGTCTCACCCACCTTGCGCACCGCCGCCTCGATTTGCGCTGTAGGCCTGGCGGCGAAGTTCATGCGCAGGCAATGACGGAACTTGCCGGAAGCGGAAAAGATGCTGCCCACGGCCACTTGTACGCCCTGTTCCAGTAAGGCGTGATTGAGTTGCAAGGTATCGAAATGTTCCGGCAATTCCACCCACAGCATAAAGCCGCCTTGCGGACGGCTTACGCGGGTGCCGGGTGGGAAATACCGGGTCACCCAGTCGCTCATCAACTCACGGCTGCGTTGGTACTGGCTACGCATCCGTCGCACATGGGGCTGGTAGTGCCCGTTGGCGATGAAGTCCGCTACCGCCAATTGAGGCTGACTGGCGGTGCTGCCTGTGCTGATGTACTTCATGTGCAGGACCCGCTCCAGGTAGCGTCCGGGCGCTACCCAACCGACACGCAGGCCAGGGGCAAGGGTCTTTGAAAATGAACTGCACAACAGCACGCGGCCTTGCATATCGAATGACTTGACCGTTCGTGGCCGAGGGTAGGTGTAGGCCAGGTCACCGTAGACATCGTCCTCGAGAATGGCCACGTCGTAGCGCTGTGCAAGCTTCAACAGGGCCTTTTTACGAGCCTCGGGCATGATGTAGCCCAGCGGGTTGTTGCAACTTGGGGTGATCTGGATGAGCTTGATCGGCCACTGCTCGAGGGCCAGTTCGAGCGCCTCGAGGCTGATGCCCGTCACCGGGTCCGTGGGGATCTCCAGCGCCTTCATGCCCAGGCCCTTGAGCGTCTGCATGGCGCCATGGAAGCTGGGCGAGTCCACCGCAACGATATCGCCAGGCTCGCACACGGCGCGGATGCTGCACGACAGGGCTTCGTGACAGCCTGTCGTCACCACCAGCTCCGAGGGGGAGAGCCTGCAACCGGAGTCCAGGGCCAGGCGTGCCACCTGTTCACGCAAGGCCAGGTTGCCGTGGATATTGTCGTAATACAGCCCAGGCATGTCCTGCCGACGGCTGAGTCGGGCGAGGCTGCGCAACAGCGGCTTGAGGGTAGGGCTCTCGATGTCTGGCATGCCCCGTCCAAGCTGTATCACCCCTGGCTGCGGAGTACTGCGCACCAGTTCCAGTACCTGCTCCCACTGGGAGATGTCCACGGGGCGCTGGGCGGGTCGGCTGACCGCAGGCAAGGCCGGCAGGTGGCGGTGATCGCTCACGAAATAGCCGGATTTTGGCCGTGGCGAGACCATGCCACTGTCTTCGAGCATGCGGTAGGCCTGTTGCACGGTGCTCAGGCTTACCCCGTGCTCCACGCTTAGTGCGCGCACCGATGGCAGCCGCTGGCCGGGGCGATAGAGGCCCTGTTCGATGCGCGCGCCGAGTACCTCGGCAAGGTTCAGGTAGAGCGTCACGTCATACTCCTGGGCTGCGCCGGGTAACGCACCATACAGATTGATTGAAAAGGCTGCATTCAGTTACCTGGAAGCCCG
The DNA here is from genome assembly GCF_000730565.1 of Pseudomonas fulva NBRC 16637 = DSM 17717. Classification (GTDB taxonomy): domain Bacteria; phylum Pseudomonadota; class Gammaproteobacteria; order Pseudomonadales; family Pseudomonadaceae; genus Aquipseudomonas; species Aquipseudomonas fulva. Next base: position 141,416 of record NZ_BBIQ01000001.1, read on the forward strand.
ATCTGTATCCAAATAATAACGCTTTTTTGGATCTGTATTGTCAGGCCATGCACCCTGCATGCTGTCCCCACATTGTCATCGAAAGGGAGACAGCAGCGATGGGAAGCTTGAGCGATGTGCGCATTGAACCGTCGGTAGGCGATAAAGAGGCCCTGCAGCGAAGCGAAACCCACGCTACGCCAAAGGCTTCGAGTCGCTTGCAGTTGATGCTGCGCCGCTGGCACACCCGCAGGGCGCTGCTCCAGTTGAGCGACCATGAATTGCGTGATGTGGGGCTCAGCTGGCAAGAGGCGCGCTCGGAAGGCCGCAAGCCGTTCTGGAGGCCTTGACCGCTTTCAGGCCAGATCCTTGAGCCTGTGCCACAGCATGCCCAATGCCAGTAAAGGTGAGCGCAAGTGATTGCCGCCTGGGAACGTCATGTGTGGCACCTTGGCGAACAGGTCGAAGCGCCCGCTTTGCTGGCCACTGATGGCCTCCCCGAGCAGCCGGGCGGCCAGATGGGTCGCGTTCAGCCCGTGGCCTGCGTAGGCCTGGGCGTAGTAGACGTTGGGCTGATCGGGCAGACGGCCTACCTGGGGCAGGCGGTTGGCGCCGATCCCGATCATGCCACCCCACTGGTAGTCGATGCGGACGTCCGCCAGTTGAGGGAACACCCGCAGCATCTTGGGCCGCATGTAGGCGGCGATATCCTTTGGGTCGCGCCCGGAATAATGGCAAGCGCCGCCGAACAGCAACCGGTGATCTGCGCTCAGGCGGTAGTAGTCCAGCGCCACCCGCTGGTCGCACACGGCCATGTTCTGTGGCAGCAGCGAACGTGCACGCGCTTCACCCAGCGGCTCGGTAGCGATGAGGTAACTGCCGGCGGGCAATACCTTGCCGCCCAGCTCACCGTGCAACCCATTGAGGTAGGCGTTGCAGCACAGGACCAGCGTTTGCGCCCGGACCCGGCCTTGGGCAGTGTGTACCTGCACCTGGGGGCCATAGTCGATGCGGGTCACCTCGGACTGCTCGTGGAGTTTCACGCCCAGGCGCGCGGCTGCCGCGGCTTCGCCCAAGGCCAGGTTGAGGGGGTGCAAGTGGCCAGAACCCATGTCCACCAGCCCGCCTGCATAGCGCTGCGAGCCCACCACGTCGTGAATGTCATCCTTTGCGACCAGCCGCAGTTCGTGGGCGTAACCCAGGCTGCGCAAGTGTTCGGCCTCTTCGGCCAGGCCCGCCATTTGCGCCGGCTTGTTGGCCAGGTCGCAATAGCCCCAGACCAGGTCACAGGCGATGGCGTGCTGCGCTACACGGTCGCGCACGATCTGCACGGCCTCCAATCCCATCCGTTGCATGTCGCGAACGCCCTGCTCGCCGATGACCGGCAGGAACTGCTCCAGGCCATGGCCGACCCCGCGGATCAACTGCCCACCGTTGCGCCCACTGGCGCCCCAGCCGATCTTGCGCGCTTCGAGCAGGATCACCGAGAAGCCACGCTCGGCCAACTCCAGGGCCGTGTTCAGACCAGAGTAGCCACCGCCGACGATGCACACATCGGCGGTGTGATCACCCTGCAGAAAGGCATGATCAGGGTGAGGCGCGCTGCTGGCGGCGTAATAAGAAGCGGCGTGCTGCGCGCTGTGGATCATTGGACGCGTCCTGGTGCATGGGCTGGAACGGGAGGATAAGCCGCAGGCCCAGGGCGGGCAACCGGCCTATAATGGGCGAACATTTTCAGCCTGTGCCTAGTCATGTCCTGCGATCGCCACAAAATCCACTTCCTGCGCGAACTCATCCCGTCGTTCGAATGCGAGCCCGGCTGCCATGACTGCTGCGGACCGGTCACTACCTCGGCGCAAGAGATGGCTCGGCTGCCGCGCAAATCCCAGGCCGAACAGGACGCTGCCCTGGAGCGCCTGGACTGCGTGCATTTGGGGCCCCAGGGCTGCACGGTATATGAAGAGCGGCCAATGATCTGCCGCCTGTTCGGCACCACCCCACGCCTGGCCTGCCCACGCGGTCGTGGGCCCGAACCCATGATCGACCCTGCGGCCGAGCAGCTGGTGCACCAGTTCATTGCTACCACCCGGCAAGTGCTGGTCTAGGCGTTCGCGGTAGAGCCCGGCGTCAGTCCGGGATTGGCAGGCAGAGGCTTTCCTTCACCTCCTCCATCACGATGTAGCTTTTGGACTCACGCACGTGGGGCAGCTTGAGCAGGATGTCGCCAAGCAGCTTGCGATACGAAGCCATTTCCGAAATGCGCGCCTTGACCAGGTAGTCGAAGTCGCCGGAAACCAGGTGGCATTCGAGCACGTGCGGCAGCTTGAGCACTGCCCGACGAAACTCCTCGAAGGTATCGCCAGACTTGTAGTCCAGGCTGATTTCCACGAACACCAGCAGGCTGCCCTTGAGGTGCTGTGGGTTCAGGCGCGCGTTGTAGCCCATGATGATGCCTTCACGTTCCAGCCGACGTACGCGCTCGGTGCACGGCGTGGTGGAGAGGCCGACCTTCTCGCCCAATTCGGTGAAGGAGATACGCCCGTCGTTCTGCAGGATGCGCAGGATGTTCCGGTCGATCTTGTCCAGCTCACGCTTACTTTGATGCTGGGTTCTCATAGGGGATGCCCCTCCGTGAAAGGCCATTGTGCCGAGAATTCTCGCCAATAATAGGCTTTTATATAGTGAATTGCACTGCTCACGAATTCCTATACTTCGCCCATCAATGGCAGTCCAACAACACACTGCGGCAGTGCGCGAGGGGAAAGAAACGATGCGAGTTCTGGTACTTGGTAGCGGCGTGATTGGAACCGCCAGTGCCTATTACCTGGCCCGGCAAGGGTTCGAAGTGACGGTGGTGGACCGCCAGCCAGCGGTGGCCATGGAAACCAGCTTCGCCAACGCCGGCCAGATCTCGCCCGGCTATGCCTCACCGTGGGCGGCGCCAGGGGTGCCTCTAAAAGCCGTGAAGTGGTTGCTCGAGCGTCACGCTCCGCTTGCCATCAAGCTGACCGGTGACGTGGACCAGTACCTGTGGATGGCGCAGATGCTGCGTAACTGCACGGCCAACCGCTATGCCGTGAACAAGGAGCGCATGGTGCGGTTGTCCGAGTACAGCCGCGACTGCCTCGACGAACTGCGCGCCGAAACCGGAATCGCGTACGAGAACCGTAGCCTGGGCACTACCCAGCTGTTCCGTACCCAAGCCCAGGTCGATGCAGCTGCCAAGGATATCGCCGTGCTCGAGCAATCAGGCGTGCCTTATGAATTGCTCGATCGCGATGGCATCGCCCGGGTCGAACCTGCCCTGGCCAGTGTGAAGGGCATCCTCGCCGGCGCACTGCGCCTGCCTAACGACCAGACCGGCGATTGCCAGTTGTTCACCACCAAGCTCGCGGAAATGGCCCGGAACCTGGGCGTGGAGTTCCGCTTCGGGCAGGATATCCAGCGTCTGGATCATGCAGGTGACCGCATCAACGGTGTCTGGATCGATGGCAAGCTCGAAACCGCCGACCGCTATGTGCTGGCATTGGGCAGCTATTCGCCGCAGATGCTCAAGCCTCTGGGTATCAAGGCGCCGGTCTATCCGTTGAAGGGTTACTCCCTGACCGTGCCCATCACCAACGGCGACATGGCGCCTGCCTCGACCATCCTCGACGAGACCTACAAGGTTGCCATCACCCGTTTCGACAACCGTATCCGGGTTGGGGGCATGGCTGAAATCGCGGGCTTTGACCTGTCGCTCAACCCCCGTCGACGTGAAACGCTGGAGATGATCGTCAACGACCTTTATCCTCGCGGCGGTGATTTGAGCCAAGCCAGTTTCTGGACCGGGCTGCGTCCCGCGACGCCAGACGGCACCCCCATCGTGGGTGCAACCGCCTTCAGTAACCTGTTCCTCAACACAGGGCACGGCACGCTGGGCTGGACCATGGCCTGTGGCTCGGGTCGCCTGCTGGCTGACCTGATCGCGCGCAAGAAACCGCAGATCAGTGCACAAGGGCTGGACATCTCGCGCTATGGCAGCAGCCGCGAAGTGGCCCGTCACGGGCATGGTTCGCCTGCCCATCAGCAGTAAACCATCCATTGGGGTGCTCGCGAATGACCTGCGCGTGCCCCAGCTTCGATTTCAACCCGTATGACTTTTAAGGCAGCCGCATGCGCCCCGCCCGTGCCCTGATCGACCTCCAGGCCCTGCGCCATAATTACCGTCTCGCCCGTGAACTGACCGGCGCCAAGGCGCTTGCCGTGATCAAGGCCGACGCCTACGGTCACGGTGCCGTGCGCTGCGCGTTGGCGCTCGAGCCCGAGGCGGACGGGTTTGCCGTGGCCTGCATCGAAGAGGCACTGGAGCTGCGTGCGGCCGGCATCAGGAGCCCAGTACTGCTGTTGGAGGGCTTCTTCGAAGCCAGTGAGCTGCCATTGATCGTCGAACATGACCTGTGGTGCGTCGTGCATTCGGCCTGGCAGTTGGAGGCCATCGAGAAAAGCCCGCTGCACAGCCCACTCACCGTCTGGCTCAAGCTCGATACCGGCATGCACCGTGTAGGGCTGCATCCCAAGGATTATCGCGATGCCTATGAACGCCTGCTGGCCAGCGGCAAGGTAGGGCGCATCGTGCTCATGAGCCATTTCGCCCGTGCCGATGAATTGGATGCTAAGGCCACAAGCGAGCAGATTGCCGTGTTCGAAACCGCGCGCCAGGGCTTGGCTGCAGAGTGCAGCCTGCGCAACTCCCCAGCCGTGCTGGGTTGGCCCCAGGCAGCCGGTGATTGGGTACGGCCAGGCCTGATGCTCTATGGCGCCACGCCGTTCGACATGCCTCAAGCACACGCCCAACGCCTGCAGCCGGTCATGACACTGCAGTCGCGGGTCATCAGTGTGCGGGAGCTGCCGGCTGGCGAGCCGGTGGGTTACGGCGCCACGTTCGTCAGCACGCGGCCCACCCGTGTAGGCGTGGTTGCCATGGGCTACGCCGACGGTTACCCGCGCCAGGCGCCCAACGGCACGCCGGTCATCGTTGCCGGCAGTCGAGCCCCGCTCATTGGTCGCGTGTCGATGGACATGCTGAGCATCGACCTGACCGACGTGCCCCAAGCGACGGTCGGCAGCCCAGTCGAACTGTGGGGCAAGCAGGTCCATGCCACTGAGGTGGCGAGCCAGGCCGGTACTATCCCTTACCAGATCTTCTGCAACCTCAAGCGGGTGCCCCGGGAATACGTGGGGGACTAAGGCGTCAGGGCGGGTGGTGTGTTGTAAATACTGAACGGCGTTGCCATGATATCGTTCACATCCACCCGCATACCCGTCTCAGGAGGCTCCAGCTTTGGACGTCGGCGAACGACTGCAAGCCATCCGCACGCTCAAGGGCCTGTCCCAGCGTGAACTCGCCAAGCGCGCGGGCGTTACCAACAGCACCATCTCGATGATCGAGAAGAACAGTGTGAGCCCATCGATCAGTTCGCTGCGCAAGGTACTGAGCGGCATTCCCATGTCCATGGTCGAGTTCTTTTCCGTCGAGCTCGAACCCGAGAGCCCTGCGCAAATCGTCTACAAGGCCCACGAACTGATCGACATCTCCGATGGTGCGGTGACCATGAAGCTGGTTGGCAAATCGCACCGTAACCGCGCCATCGCTTTTCTGACCGAGGTGTACCCGCCTGGCGCCGACACCGGCGCCGAAATGCTGACCCATGATGGCGAAGAGACCGGCATCCTGCTCGAAGGCCGCCTGGAGTTGGTGGTCGGTACCGAGCTGTTCATTCTCGAAGCAGGCGACAGCTACTACTTCGAAAGCACCCGCCCGCACCGTTTTCGCAACCCGTTCGAACAGCCAGCACGCTTGATCAGTGCCGCTACCCCCTCGAACTTTTGATCCAGCGCAGTGCATTGACGCGTCAATACCCCTTTCCTGTGTAGGGTCGTTTCCCGGCCTCGGGCTTGTCGTTATACTTTTCGGCGCTCGAGGATCCGTGGCCGCGAGCATGATTAGCCACCATGAGGGTGTTCGCGTGAATCAAGTCAAGAAGATGCTGGCCATCCCGGCCGCCGTACTGGCCCTGTGGGCAATCACCGCTACCGCTGCGACCAACGACGATATCGCCAAGCGCCTGGAGCCGGTCGGCAAGGTGTGTATCCAGGGCCAGGAATGCAAGGGCATGGCCGTGTCCGCCAGCACGGGTGCCGGGTCTGCCAGGACGCCGGATGACATCATCGCCAAGCATTGCACGGCCTGCCATGGCACGGGGCTGCTCGGCGCGCCGAAAGTGGGCGACAACGCAGCCTGGAAGGAGCGTGCCGACCACCAGGGTGGGTTGGATGGCATCCTGGCCAAGGCCATCACGGGCATCAACGCCATGCCGCCGAAGGGCACCTGCGCGGATTGCTCGGATGATGAGCTCAAGGCCGCTATTCAGAAGATGTCTGGCCTGTAAATACCGCAATGTGCCGCGTAGCAGTCCCAGTATTCTAGCTTCGCCTCTTGCCTTGCCGGGGCCGCTTCGCGGCCCATCGCGGCCGGTCCGGCGCCCCGGCGAGAGCGCTCAGGCACCGCGTACGCGTGGACCTACGCTGTGGCTGAAGACCACCGAGTTATCCAGACCCCAGGTGGCTGCGGCTTCCTCTTACCGTCCAGGCAACCAACCTGTCTACCTGCCTGTCGAACCTCCTGAACCCAAGCACGAACCAGGAGGCCTCGATGCACCTCAGCTCCATCGACCAGGCCGTCGAACAGATCCTGTCACGCCTGCCAACCCATATCCACATGGGCCTGCCGCTGGGCCTGGGCAAACCCAATGCTTTCGTCAACGCCCTCTATGCCCGCATCCGCGAATTGCCCGAACGCCGTCTGACGATCTATACGGCCCTTTCCCTGGGTCGACCGGCGCTCGGGGATGGCTTGCAGCGACGCTTGCTCGAGCCCTTCGTGGAGCGCGTGTTCGGCGACTACGAAGAGCTTCACTACCTGGCCGACCTGCGCAATGACAGCCTGCCGCCAAACATTCGCGTAGAACAGTTCTTCATGCAGCCCGGCAGCCTGCTTGCCAGTGAATCGGCCCAACAGGATTACGTCAGCAGCAACTACAGCCATGCCGCGCGAGACATCAATGCCAAGGGCCTGAACCTGATCGCCCAACTGGTGGCGGCTACGCCGGAGCGGCCCGTTCACCTGAGCCTGGCCTGCAACCCGGACATCACCCTGGACCTGTTACCCATGGTCGAACGCCGCCGCGCCGCTGGCGAGACCATTCTGATGCTGGGCCAGGTGCATGCGCAGTTGCCGTACATGCCCGGTGATGCCGAGCTGCCAATGGATGCCTTCGACCTGCTGTTGGACGAAGCCGAGCAGCGCCAGTTGTTTTCGACGCCCAACATGCCGGTCACCACGCAGGACCACTGCCTCGGCCTGCATGCCAGCAGCCTGGTGCGTGACGGGGGTACCTTGCAGATCGGGATTGGTGCCATGGGCGATGCGGTTGCCGCCGCGCTGCTCGCTCGCCAGAGCGATAACGTTGCTTACCGCGCAGCGCTCGACAGCCTTGGCGCGAGTACCGCGCAGGCCCTGATCGAGCGGGAAGGCGGGCTCGCGCCCTTCGAGCATGGGCTATATGGCTGTAGCGAGATGTTCGTCAACGGGCTGCTGGCGCTGGCCGAAGCAGGCTTGCTGCGGCGTGCTGTCGATGAGCAGGGGGTAGTCCTGCACGGAGGGTTCTTCCTCGGCCCGCAAGCGTTCTACCAGCGCCTGCGCGACATGAGCCTGGAGCAGCGTGCGCGGTTTGCCATGACCGGTATCGGCTTCGTCAATGAGCTCTACGGTGATGAACAGCTCAAGCGTGCTCAGCGACAGGACGCACGCTTCATCAATACGGTGTTCGGCATGACCCTGCTCGGCGCGGGTGTGGCCGATCAGCTCGAAGACGGGCGCGTGCTGAGCGGGGTAGGTGGGCAGTACAACTTCGTTGCCCAGGGGCACGCGCTGGAAGGTGGCCGCTCGATACTGCTGCTGCGCAGTTGGCGCGAAGCGGGTGGCGAGGTTTCATCGAACATTTTCTGGAACTACGGCCATTGCACCATTCCCCGCCACCTGCGCGATATCGTGGTGACCGAATATGGCATCGCTGACCTCAGGGGGCAGACCGACAGTGAGGTCATTGCGCGATTGCTTGCGGTGTGTGACTCCCGGTTCCAGCAAAGCCTCATCGAGCAGGCCAGGGACGCTGGCAAGCTGGCGGAAGATTTTCAGCTCGACAGGCGTTTTGCCGATAACACGCCGCAGCGCCTGGCCGCAGCCCGGGCGCAGCATCCACAGCTGTTCCCGGAGTACCCCATGGGGACCGACTTCACGGCTGAAGAGCAGGACTTGTTACGGGCGCTGAACTGGTTGAAAAGCAAGTTCAAGCTCAGCGAGGCGCTTGAGCTGGGCAAAGCCGCGCTGGACGCGCCAGGGCCCCAAGGGTATGAGCGGCATCTGGCACGGATGCAGCTTGACCAGCCTCAGGGGCTCAAGGAAGAGCTGTACCAACGGTTGCTGTTGGCAGGCCTGGCGGCGACCTGAAGACGACAGGGGCTGCCGCGCAGCCCCTGGTGGCCCGGATGTAAGCGAGCCAGTGCCGCCTCACTCGATGAAGCTGACCACACCGCCTTCCAGCGATTTCACCCGCGCCAGCGACTCCACGCGATAGCCTTGGCGATCCAGCTCGGCGCGCCCGCCCTGGAACGATTTCTCGATCACGATCCCTAGCCCTACCACGGTCGCTCCGGCCTGCTTGATGATCGAGATCAGCGCCTGGGACGCCTTGCCGTTGGCAAGGAAGTCATCCATGACCAGCACCCGGTCGCTGCTGCTCAGGTGGCGCGGCGAAATGGCCACGGTGTTCTCGGTCTGCTTGGTGAACGAATACACAGAAGCCGTCAGCAGGTTCTCGGTGAGGGTCAGCGACTGGTGCTTGCGTGCGAAGATCACCGGCACACCCAGCTTCAGCCCGGTCATCACTGCAGGCGCGATACCCGACGCCTCGATGGTGACGATCTTGGTCACGCCGGCATCGGCGAACAGGCGGGCGAACTCGTCACCAATCAGCTGCATCAGCGCCGGGTCGATCTGATGGTTGAGAAACGCATCGACTTTGAGAACCTGGTCGGAAAGCACGATGCCTTCTTCGCGAATCTTCTGATGCAGTGCTTCCACTATGGTATTCCTCGGAACAAAAATGGCCGCAAACAGCGGCAGTGTTTAAGAGTAATGGTTGATCAGCGTTTGAGCATCGCCCGGATGTCGGCCAGGGCATTGTTGCCGCGTGCGGCCTTGACCTCGACCGGGGCATCGTCCAGTCCTTCCCAGGACAGGTCTTCGGGGGGCAGCTCGTCGAGGAAGCGACTAGGCGTGCAGTCGATGATTTCCCCGTATTGCTTGCGTTTGGCGGCGAAGGTGAACGCCAGCGTCTGGCGTGCGCGGGTGATGCCCACGTAAGCCAGGCGGCGCTCTTCCTCGATGGTGTCGGCCTCGATGCTGGAGCGGTGAGGCAGGATCTCCTCCTCCATGCCCATGATGAACACGTAGGGAAATTCCAGGCCCTTGGACGCGTGCAGGGTCATCATCTGCACACCGTCGGCGTTTTCTTCCTCTTCCTGCTGGCGTTCGAGCATATCGCGCAGCACTAACTTGCCGATGGCGTCCTCGATGGTCATGTCACCCTCTTCGTCCTTCTCGAGGGTATTCTTCAGCGCTTCGACCAGGAACCAGACGTTGCTGATGCGAAACTCCGCTGCCTTATCGCTGGCGGTCTGCTGGCGGATCCAGTTCTCGTAGTCGATGTCGCGGATCATTTCATGCAGGGCGGCGATGGGATCATCCAGCGCCACCTTGTGGCGCACGCCGTCCAGCCAATGCTTGAAACGCTGCAGGCGCTCGGTGTAGCGCGCATCCAGGTGCTCGCCCAGCCCCAGTTCCTCACTGGCGGCATACATCGAGACACCCCGGCCGGTGGCATAGTTGCCGAGCTTTTCCAGGGTGGTCGAGCCGATTTCCCGGCGCGGCACGTTGATGACCCGCAGGTAGGCGTTGTCGTCGTCAGGGTTTACCAGCAGGCGCAGATAGGCCATGAGGTCTTTGACTTCCTGACGGCCGAAGAAGCTGTTGCCGCCGGAAAGACGGTAAGGCACTTGGTGGTGCTGCAACTTCAGCTCGATCAGCTTGGCCTGGTAGTTACCGCGGTACAGGATGGCGAAATCGCTGTAGGGACGGTTGGTGCGCAGGTGCAGCGTGAGGATTTCCATCGCCACGCGTTCGGCCTCGGCGTCCTCGTTCTTGCAACGGATCACCCGGATCTCGTCACCAACGCCCATCTCGCTCCAGAGCTGTTTCTCGAATGCGTGCGGGTTGTTGGCGATCAACACGTTGGCGCAACGCAGGATGCGGCTGGTGGAGCGGTAGTTCTGCTCCAGCATGACCACTTTCAGGGAGGGGTAATCCTCCTTGAGCAGCATCAGGTTCTCAGGACGCGCGCCGCGCCAGGCGTAGATCGACTGGTCGTCGTCGCCCACGACGGTGAACTGGTTGCGCATGCCGATCAGCATCTTCACCAGCAGGTACTGACTGGCGTTGGTGTCCTGGTATTCGTCGACCAGCAGATAACGCACGCGGTTCTGCCAGCGCTCGAGCACCTCGGGGTTTTCCTGGAACAACTTGACCGGCTGCAGGATCAGGTCGTCGAAGTCCACGGCGTTGAACGCCTTGAGCGTGCGCTGATAGTGGGTGTAGACGACCGCAGCGGTCTGCTCGCGCGGGTTGCGTGCCTTCTCAAGGGCCTCGGGAGGCAGGATCAGGTCGTTCTTCCAGGCACCGATCATGTTCTTGATTTCGTCGATGCCGTCGTCGCCGGAGTACTCCTTCTGCATGATGTCCGACAGCAGGGCCTTGATATCCGATTCGTCGAAGATCGAGAACCCAGGCTTGTAGCCCAGGCGGTCGTGCTCCTTGCGGATGATGTTCAGGCCCAGGTTGTGGAACGTGCAGACCGTCAGCCCTCGGCCTTCGCCCGGACGCAGCAGGCTGGCAACCCGCTCCTTCATCTCGCGGGCGGCCTTGTTGGTGAAGGTCATGGCCACGATGTACTGGGCGCGAATACCGCAGTTCTGGATGAGGTGGGCAATTTTGCGCGTGATGACGCTGGTCTTGCCCGAACCTGCACCGGCGAGCACCAAAAGAGGGCCGCCGACATAGTCACGGGCTTCCTGCTGCCGGGGATTGAGTCGGGACATGCTAGAAACCGGGGGTCGCCAGAAAATAGCCGCGCATTCTAACAGGCATGCGTGTTCGTGGCGTGACCGTCTGACGTTCGAGTCAGACTTTCGAAACGATCATTAGCGTCACTAATACTTGCGCCTGAAAAAATCGTATTTGCCGGTTTGTCCGCTTTCGCGCAGGATGCACGACAAAATACGTCGGACCAGGCTGTCCAAAACCGCTTTTAAGAGTGAAAATCATTTCCATTAATTGCGTTGGGCTCATTATCGGTCAACGTTTGCATCGTCGAGCTTTAAGGAGCCGTCTTGTCCGCGCCTGTCGAACCTATGCGTTTGCTGCTGTTGGCCAGTGAGCCCGAGTGGGCGGCCTTGCTGCACGCGTGCATGCCGGCCTTGAAGGGCACGGCCGTACTGCTCACGGCACCCGACTGGGATGCCGTCGACAGTCTGTTCAGCCGCGACCGGCAGGCCGTGGTGCTGACCACGCCGGCCTTGCGGCCAGCACCCGGTCGCTGTGACCTGCCGACCATCCTGCTGCTGCACAGCGAACCCGAGGCGGCGCCAGGCGGCGTCAGTGACTGGCTGGTGAGCGACCAACTCAATGGCGACAGCCTGCGTCGCTGCCTGCGCCACGTGCGCGAGCGAGGTGCACTGGTGGCCACCCTGCAGCGCTTGGCCGAACAAGACCCTTTGACCGGCATCGCCAACCGCCAGGGCTTTCAGGCCTTGCTGGCCACGCGCCTGGCCGACCATGACGGGCGCGGCGTTGCCTTGGGGCATCTGGACCTGGACAACTTTCGCCACGTCAATGACGCCTTGGGGCACCAGAGTGGGGATCGCCTCATTCTGCAGGTGGTGCTACGTCTGAAGCATCAGCTCGAAGCAGGCGACCAGCTGGCACGCCTGGGCAGTGACGAGTTCGCCTTGCTGATCGACACCCGCCGCGACCCAGGGCGGGCCGAGTGGATGGCGGAGCGCATCGTGGAGGCATTGGCCGAGCCCTACTGGGTCGATGGCGAAAGCCTGCTGCTCGGCTGCAGCCTGGGGCTGGCCCACGCCCGCGCCCAGGGCGGCGCCGACCCGCTGATGTGGCATGCGCACATCGCCATGCGCCAGGCCAAGGCCATCCAGGGCTGTACCTTCCATGTCTTCAACGAGCGCATCAATCGCCACGCACGCAGCCTGGCCGATCTCGAAAGCGAGCTGCGCCGGGCCTTGCGCCGTGACGAGCTGGAACTTCACTATCAGCCGCGCCTGAACCTGGCGGATGGGCGGGTCGTCGGTCTCGAAGCGCTGGTGCGCTGGCGCCACGCCGAACGGGGCTTGCTGCCGCCCAGTGAGTTCGTGCCGCTGGCCGAGCAGAGCGGGCTGATCGTGCCGCTGGGTTACTGGGTCATCGCCCGTGCCCTGCGCGACATGCAGGCCCTGAACACCCAAGGGCTTGCGCCATTGCACATGGCGGTCAACCTCAGTTTCCGGCAGTTCCAGGACAGCCAGCTGCTGGCGACCTTGAGCAGGCTGATCGCCGAGTACGGTGTCGATGCTCACTGGCTGGAATTCGAGCTGACCGAAACGGCCGTGATGCGGCGCAATGAGCGGGTGCGTCAGACCATGGATGCACTGGGGCGCCTGGGCGTGCGCTTCTCGCTGGACGACTTTGGCACAGGGTTTTCTTCGTTCGTGCACCTCAACAGCCTGCCGATCACCTTGCTCAAGGTGGACCGCAGTTTCGTTGCGCAGATGGAAATGCGCGAAGAGAACCGCAAGCTGGTGCATGCCATGATCAACCTGGCCCACAACCTCAACCTCGAAGTGGTGGCCGAGGGCGTCGAAAGCGAAGCGCAATTGGCGTTGCTGCGCGGGTTTGGCTGCAACCAGGTACAGGGTTACCTGGTCAGCAAGCCCCTGCCGGTAGACGCGCTGATCCCGTTCCTGCGCCAGGTGTCCCATCGCCAGGTGGGGTTTGCAGGCTAGCCAGCCGCGCCCCCTTGGCCAATGCGCAAATCCACATCAAGTCGTTGACATCAGGCAGGTGTGGCCGTTGCGGCGCTTGTCCCGGCGTGGCGTAGCAACCGCCGCATCCGCCACTCGAAGCCGAAGGTCAGTGCCACCGAGGCGCACGCCAGCCCCAATGCCAGCCCCCACCAGACGCCCACCGCGCCCCCGCCGAAGACGAAGGTGAACAACCAGGCGCTGGGTGCCCCGATGAGCCAATAGCACACCAGCCCGATCAGGAACGTGGTCTTGGCGTCCTTCAGCCCGCGAATAGAGCCCATGGCGATGGTCTGCACGCCATCGAAGAGCTCGAACCAGGCGGCGACCATCAGCAGCTGGACCGCCAGTTGGAAGATGGCGGCAAACGCCGGGTCGGCCCGGTCGATGAACAGCCCTACCAGTGCGTCTGGCAGCAACCAGAACAGGGCAGCGAAGGCGAACATCAGCATGGCTCCGAAGCCGATACCCACCCGGCCTGCGCTGCGCGCTGCGAGCAAGTTCCCCGCGCCGTAGTAATGGCCCACGCGCATGGTCACGGCATAGGACAGGCCAGTGGGCACCATGAAGGCGGTCGACACGATCTGCAGGGCGATCTGGTGCGCGCCCAACTCGGTACTGCCCAGCACGCCCATGCACAGCGCCGCAAAGGCGAACAGCCCTACCTCCACCATGTAGGTGCCGCCGATCGGCAGGCCCAGCCGCCACAGCTCGCCCAACGCTGGCAGCGATGGCCGTGACAGGCCTTTGCGCAGTGGGTAGGCCGCATAGGCCGGGTGCCAGCGGATATACAGCGCCAGGGCAATGGCCATGCCCATCGAGACCACCGCAGTGACCAGGCCGATGCCCATCAGGCCAAGCTTGGGCAGGCCGAACATGCCCTCGATCAGTGCAACGTTCAGCAAGTAGTTGAGTACGGTACCCACCAGGCTGATGACCATCACCGGCGTAGAGCGGCCCAGGGCGCTGGTGAAGCCGCGCAAGGCCATGAAGGTCAGGTAGCCCGGCAAAGCCAGCGGCAGCAGGGTGAGAAACTCGGCCGCCGAGGCCACGTTGTCAGGCTGTTGCCCGAAGAGCAGCAGGACAGGTTCGAGGTTCCACAGCACCAGCGCCGCGAACAGGGCCAGGCCCCAGGCCAGCCACAGACCGCTTTGCGCCAGCCGTGTGGCGCCCTCGATGTCATTGGCGCCCCTGCGGAAGGCTACCAGGGTGCCAACCGCCGCGATGACGCCCAGGCAGAAGATGGACACGAACGAATAGCCCGCCGCGCCCAATCCGCCCCCGGCCAGGGCCTGCGGGCTGATGCGTGCCATCATCAGGGTGTCGGTCAGTACCATGAGCATGTGCGCCAGCTGCGAGGCGATCAGTGGGCCTGCCAAGCGCAGTAATGCCTTGAGCTCGAGCGTAGGTGCGACGTGCATGGATGTGATCCTTGGCAAAGACAATGGCGGACGAAGGGCGATTCTGAGGCTTGGGTCAGCTTTTAACAAAAGGATAAATGCGATCATTGGCATGAGTTTTAATCATGGCGATATGATGCGCAGGTCGCCGCTTCTCCACCGAACAAGGAATCTCATGACCCGCAAGCTGCCGCCCCTGTATGCGCTGCGTGCATTCGAAGCCGCGGCGAGGTTGAACTCATTCACCCGTGCTGGCGAAGCGTTGTCCATTACCCAAAGCGCGGTCAGCCGGCACATTCGCACGCTGGAGGATCACTTTGCCTGCCGCCTGTTCACGCGCAGTGGCCGCAGCCTGCAACTGACCGAAGCGGCGCGGGTGCTGCTACCGGGTGTGCGCGAAGGCTTTGCCGCGCTTGAGCGTGCCTGTGACACGTTGCGCGGTGAAGACGACATGCTGCGCATGAAGGCGCCATCCACCCTGACCATGCGTTGGTTGCTGGCCCGGCTAAGCCGCTTCCGTCGGCTGCAGCCTGGCAATGAAGTGCAACTGACCAGTGCCTGGATGGACGTCGACCATGTGGACTTCAACCAGGAACCTTTCGATTGCGCGGTGCTGCTGGGCGATGGGGTGTTCCCGGCGGAGTGGGAGGTGCGCAAGCTGTTCCCCGAACTGCTGGTGCCGGTGGGCGCACCAGGGCTGCTGGATGACGGGCCTTGGTGCGCGGCGCGCCTTGCGAGCAGCGAACTGCTGCACCCCACAATGGACAAGCGCGACTGGCGAGTGTGGCTGGAACGCCTGGGCCTGGGTAGCAGGGTTTCGCTCAAGGGCGGCCAGGTGTTCGACACGCTGGAACTGGGCATGATTGCAGCGGCCCGTGGCTACGGTGTTTCGATTGGCGACCTGATTATGGTGGCCGAAGATGTGGCGCAGGGGCGCATGAGCCTGCCATGGCCCACGGCGGTCCCCAGCGGCTTGGACTACTACCTGGTATGGCCGCGGACCCGACCGGGCGGCGAGCGGCTGCGCCGCCTCAGTGCCTTCCTGCAAGCAGAGGTGGCTGCCATGGCGCTACCCGAGGTGGTGATCCTGCCAGCCCTTTGATTGCGAGCGCTATATCCCGGTCCGATACCGGGCACGCCATCACCACACTGGAGCAGAGTAACCAGCTGATGCAGGACGGCCTTGAGCGTAACGACAAGGTCGCGCAAGCACTTGCCCGCATCGACGAACAAAGCCGTGCGGCGGGTGAGCAGTTTGCCGTGATCAGTACGGCGACCCAGGAGCAGAGCAGCACAGCGACCGTGCTGAGCCGCAATTTGCAGAGCATCGCCCAGGCCAACGGTGAGCAGCGCGAGGTGGCCAACGAGCTGGCACTCACAGCGCGGGAGCTGGAAGGATTGGCTGCGCAGTTGCGTCAGGAAGTGGACCGCTTCCGCTGACACGCTGGGGCACCCACGTGCCCCTTCACTCTGTCGCCTTACACCGATACCAGGTTCAATGCCTGGGCGCAGGCCTGCAGCGAGCGGCGCTCGCTTTGCGCATACAGCGCCAGTTCATCCTGCACCTGCAGCCCCAGCGCCGCTTCGAAGGCCGCGCGGTTGGCGTTGCTGCCGTACTCGGCCTGGGCATCGTCGCCCAGGTTGGACTGGAAGATCCCTGCGGCGCTTACCGGCAAGAAATCCTCGTACACCAGCGCCTCGAAATGCACGTGGTCTGCGTCGATCAGCCCTTGCAGGGTAGTTGGCCTGCCTTGCTTATCGCGCGCGGCCAGGCCTTTCTCGGTGGCGAAGTAGCGAAAATACGCCAGGCCCTGTTCACGCATCTGCGCCAGGTCGTCCGGGAAGGCGGCGAAGGTGTCGGTGAGTATCGCCATGTACCGTGCGGCATTGGCCTCGACGGGCGCACCCCCCAATGCGACACGCGTCGTGTCGAGCAGCTTGTCATAGAGCTGGCGCCCCTTCGGTGTCAACGCCGCGCCACGTTGCTCGATTTCCCCAAAGCGCGCGGTGTGGCTGCCTTCGCTACCGTGCTGACCGCAGAATGCGACCTTTTCCTGCAGGGCCTTGAAGCTGGTCTGGCGCAGCAGGATTGGGTGGCGGCGGGGAGGGGGGCCTTCGACCACGGCCTTGGGCGTGATGCCCTTGGCTGGCATGCCGAGCTGGATGGCATCGATGTCCAGGGTGCGCGGAGTCAGGTGGTTGATGTGCGGACCCCTGAACGCGACCACATCGGCAAGCAGGCGGTGCTGGTCGTGCAGCTGCTGGTATTGCTTGGCGGTGACGGTGGCGTCGTGGTGCCAGCGGAAGGTCTGCAGGGCTTGCTGTACGAAAGCCTGAGCATCTGCGGCATTCAAGCCGCCATCGCGTTCGTGCTGCTCGATCAGATGGAGTACGCGAGGGGTGAAGATCTGGCGTTTGGCCAGGATATCCTTGGCCATTTCCCGCAACTGCAGGTTGTCGATCAGCTCCAAGCGCAACAGCGAGGTGAAGACGCGGAACGGGCTGACGTGCAGCGACTGCTCGTGCACGGCACGGAACGCGGTGGAGTGCACCGGCACCCCAGCACTGCTGAGGTCGTAGTAGCCCACCGGCTGCATGCCCATGACCGCAAAAAGTCGCGCGATGGTCGCCAGCTCCTGGGCCGTACCTACTCGGATGGCCCCATGGCGTTCATGGCCCAGCCGTTCGAGTTCCCCAGTCCAGCGCAGCGCCTGCGTCACTTCTGGCTGCTCGGCCATCACCTGCTGGTTGATTTCGCTCACCAGCGCAAGCAGCGTGCCGTACAACGGCACTTCCTGTTTGTACATGAGCGACATGGCGGCAGAAAACTGCGCACGGATGCTGTCGGGGCTGACGAAATCATGGGCGGGCATCGCTGGATTCCTGGTTGATGGCTGACCTTTACATGAAAGCGGGGAATGCACCCGGTCTACAAGCGAAAAAAAGTAGGTGTGTCATTCCTTTTTTGATCGACGTAGGCGGGCTAGGGCGCTACGCCTGTCTAGAGCATCAGGCCTGCAACTGCTCACCGATCCAATCCACCAGCGCCCGCACCTTGGGCACTTCTGCGGCATGTTCGGCGTACGCCAGGTAGTGCGCGCCGGCACTGCGCATCGCATGGTTCCAAGGCATGACCAGGCTGCCTTCGGCCAACTCCTTTGCGACCAGGTAGCGCGGCACCAGCGCTACCCCGCAGCCGGCCTGGGCAGCGCTCAGTGCCATGTAGAAGGTGTCAAAGCGTGGGCCGTGGTAGGCGCTGACGCTTTGCAGGTCCTGCTCCAGGAACCATTCGTGCCAGGCTTCCGGCCGTGAAGTGCTTTGCAGCAACACCAGGTCGGTCAATGCCTCGGCACTGGCCAGGTCACGGGCGGCCAGTAACTCTGGCGAGCACACCGGCACCACTTCTTCACCGAACAGCTCGATGCAGCTGGCCCCCGGCCAGGTGCCCTGGCCGTAGAAGAACACGACGTCGGCCGAGCCCTGCAACAGCGAGAAGGGCTCCATTTCGTTGCGGATGTCCAAGTGAATGTTGCTGTGCCGCCGGCCGAAGCCCTTGAGGTGGGGGATCAGCCACCGCACACCAAAGCTCGGCTGCGTTGCGACCTTCAGGATCTCGGTCTGCTCCCCGTAGGTCAGCACATAGCGGCTGGACATATCGACCTGCGTGAGGATCTTGTTCACCTCGGCCAGATAGAGGCTGCCGGCTGGCGTGAGTTGTAAACGTCGGCGAATGCGCAGGAAAAGATGGTGACGCAACAGGTCTTCAAGCTGCGCGACCTGCTTGCTGACCGCACTCTGGGTCAAGTGCAGCTCTTCGGCGGCTCGGGTGAAGCTCAAGTGGCGGGCTGCAGCTTCGAAGCACTGCAGGGCGGTCATGGAAGGCACCAGACGTTTTGACATAGCGTTCTCAAGGGCTCGAGTCATTACCTGACGGAATGATATGCGGAATAAAGGTCGTTTGTTGCGCTTAACTGATCGGATTAATACTGATCCACATCATATCCAACCTGTCCACCGATGTAGGAGAACACCAATGGTTGCTGGATTGCTCGAGCGCCTGGGGGTTGCTGCCCAGGCTTACACGCAAGGCGATTACGCTGTACACACGCCCATCGACGGCAGCCAGATCGCTTCGGTGACACTGCTCGGTCAAGCCGAGACTACCGCGCGCATCGAGCAGGCTCAGCAGGCCTTCGAGGCATGGCGCAGCGTGCCAGCCCCTCGCCGGGGTGAGCTGGTGCGCCTGTTCGGCGAAGTGCTGCGCGAGCACAAGGCAGACCTGGGTGAACTGGTTTCGATCGAGGCAGGCAAGATCACCCAGGAAGGTCTGGGCGAAGTGCAGGAAATGATCGACATCTGTGACTTTGCAGTGGGGCTGTCACGCCAGTTGTACGGCCTGACCATCGCCTCCGAACGCCCGGGTCACCACATGCGCGAAAGCTGGCACCCGCTGGGTGTGGTCGGTGTGATCAGCGCATTCAACTTCCCGGTGGCGGTCTGGTCCTGGAACACCGCCCTGGCCCTGGTGGCCGGCAACTCGGTGGTGTGGAAGCCCTCCGAGAAAACGCCATTGACCGCCCTGGCGTGCCAGGCGTTGTTCGACAAGGCGTTGAAAGCCTTCGGCGATGCGCCGGCAGGTCTCGCGCAGCTGGTCATCGGTGGCCGTGAAGCAGGCGAAGCCCTGGTCGATGACCCCCGCGTGGCCCTGGTGAGTGCCACCGGCAGCACGCGCATGGGCCGTGAAGTCGGGCCGCGTGTAGCCGCACGTTTCGGGCGCAGCATCCTGGAACTTGGCGGCAACAATGCCATGATCCTTGCACCCAGCGCCGACCTGGACCTGGCCGTGCGGGGCATTCTCTTCTCGGCAGTCGGCACTGCCGGGCAACGCTGTACCACGCTGCGCCGCCTCATCGTGCACCGTTCGATCAAGGACGAAGTGGTGGCTCGGGTCAAGGCCGCCTACGGCAAGGTGCGCATTGGCGACCCGCGCAAGGACAACCTGGTTGGGCCCCTGATCGACAAGGCCTCATTCGATGCCATGCAAGGCGCCCTGGCCAAGGCTCGCGACGAAGGGGGCCAAGTGTTCGGGGGCGAGCGTCAGTTGACCGACCAGTATCCCAATGCTTATTACGTGTCGCCTGCCATTGCCGAAATGCCTGGGCAAAGCGAGGTGGTGCGCCATGAAACGTTCGCGCCGATTCTCTATGTACTGGCTTACGATGACTTCGACGAAGCCTTGCGGCTGAACAACGAAGTCCCGCAGGGCTTGTCGTCCTGCATCTTTACCACCGATCTACGCGAGGCTGAGCGTTTCCAGAGCGCGGCTGGTAGCGATTGCGGTATCGCCAACGTCAACATCGGCACCAGCGGTGCCGAAATCGGCGGGGCGTTCGGGGGTGAGAAGGAGACCGGTGGTGGCCGTGAGTCCGGTTCAGATGCCTGGAAAGGCTATATGCGCCGTCAGACCAACACCGTGAACTACTCCCGTGAGTTGCCACTGGCGCAAGGCATCGTGTTCGACTGATCAGCGTAATGGTGTAGAACCAGGGGCACGGCCCCTGGTGGGCGACCAAGCCCGCGGCCATCAGGATCGGTGTGCTTGCACCGCTATCTGGGCATGCGGGCTTGGCTGCGAAAGGCCGCACGGCGGTCTCGAACAAGAATAAATTGCGGGAGCCGGGCCATGTCCGAACTGCGTCAAGAATGCTTGTGGGAATGCGTCACCGTGCCGAGCGTGACTGTCCAGGCCGTGGCGGGGGAGTACCACGCCGATGTCTGCGTGATCGGCGGCGGCATTACCGGATTGTCAGCAGCCATTCACCTGCTCGAGCAGGGCAAGTCGGTGATCGTACTGGAGGCCTGGAAAGTGGGCCACGGCGGCTCCGGCCGTAATGTCGGTCTGGTCAATGCCGGTACCTGGATTCGCCCGGATGATGTCGAGGCCACCCTGGGTCAGAAACAAGGCAGCCGGTTGAACACGGTGCTGGGTCAGGCCCCGGCCGATGTGTTCGCCATGATCGAACGCCTGGGCATCGACTGTCAGGCGCGGCACCAGGGCACCCTGCACATGGCACATAACGCGACCGGCATCGCCGATCTGCAGGCCCGCCACGAGCAATGGCGACGGCGCGGTGCCGATGTCGAACTGCTGACCGGCGCACAGTGCCAGGAATATTGCGGCACCGACAAGATCGCCGCCGCCCTGCTGGACCGGCGCGCCGGCACCATCAACCCGATGGGCTACACCCAGGGCCTGGCAGCTGCCGTGGTGCGCCTGGGTGGCAAGCTGTTCCAGCAGTCCGCAGTCCAGGGCCTGACGCGCGAAGGTGACAGCTGGCGTGTGCAGACTGCACGCGGTTCGGTTCGCGCCGAGAAGGTGGTGATCTCCACTGGCGCCTACACCGAAGGGGACTGGAGCAACCTGCAAAAGCAGTTCTTCAAAGGCTATTACTACCAGGTCGCCTCCAAGCCATTGCAGGGCGCGCAGGCCGACAAGGTACTCCCTCACGGCCAAGGCTCCTGGGATACCCGCACCGTGCTCAGCAGTATCCGTCGCGATGATCAGGGCCGTTTGCTGCTCGGTAGCCTGGGCCGGGTCGACAATAAACCCGCGTGGTTCGTGCGCAGCTGGGCCGACCGTATCCAGCGTCACTACTACCCGACGCTTGGCAAGGTCGAATGGGACATGCACTGGACCGGCTGCATCGACTTTACGCCCGACCACCTGATGCGTTTGTTCGAACCCGCCCCAGGGTTGGTGGCGGTCACCGGCTATAACGGGCGCGGCAATACCACTGGCACCGTCATTGGCCGGGCGTTCGCCGAGTTTCTGTCCAAAGGGGAAGCCGCCAGCCTGCCGATACCGTTCTCGACCATGAAAGGCGTGAGCGCGACCTCACTGCGCACCGCGTTCTACGAGTCCGGGTTCTCGCTGTACCACGCCGGCCAGTGCCTGCGCGTGGTGCTGTAAGGCAACGCTCCGCAACGGCAGGTGACGCGTCATTTGTGCAGCCAGCTCAGGAAACCGCCTTTCTTGATGGAAGCAGGCTTGTGCAAGAGCAGCGAATCGCGACCCTGACGTCGGACGCGTTGCAGTTTGCCCAAGGCGGTCTGCACATCGCCGTGCTGCTGCAGATACGCTTTGACTCGTTGCTTGTCGATGCGATACAGCAGGCAACTGGTCAAGGTTCTGAACTCCACCAGCGAGTCGTCTTCATCGACGAGCCCGTCGATACCCAGTACTTCACCTGGGCCCATGCGTCCGGCCTCCAGGCGCTTGCCATCTTCCAGCACCGCCGCTGATACGACACCTCGCCCTATGACCAGCACGTGTTCGGACTGCTTGCCCACCTCCAGGATCGTTGTGTCAGCCAGGTACTCAACGGCGATCATGTGTTGGCTCAGTGCGTCGCGCTCTTCATCACTCAGCGCGCGGAACACCCGTACTTCGTCCAGCACCTCCCGTTGACGGCTACGCGGCGCCGTCGCCAGGTCCTGGTTCCAGATGACCCCGTTCGCTTCCAGGTGCCGATGGGCCAGGTCGAACAACTGGTTGCGCGTAGCGTTCTTGGCGCTCATATCGGCGATGAAACCGCTGGCTTCGTATTCCACCGAATCGAGCGTCGCGGTTTTCACGGCCACCTTGGGGGCAGGTGAAGGGAGGAGCGCACGGGTACCGCGCAGCGCCTTTTCCAGCGCATCGAACACTTTGCCAGGGCGCACGCTTGCAGGCACGACCACGCTGATCGACACGCCATGCACATCAGTTGGACGGCTATGGTTGAGCAAGCGGGCCTTGGCAGCCACGGAGTTCGGAATGACCGCCAGGCTACCGCTGCTGGTGAGCAGCCGCGTGGCACGCCAGTCGATATCCAGCACCTTGCCCTCCGTGCCATCGATGGAAACGGCGTCACCGATCTGATAGGGCCGCGTGGTGTTGAGCACGATGCCGCTGAACACGTCCGCCAGGGTGCTCTGCAAGGCCAGGCCGATGACGATGGCCATCACTCCCGATGTGGCCAGCAGCCCTTTGACGGGCAATTGCAGTACATAGCCGGCCGCCGCCACCACCGCGGCGATGAAGATCAACGCCCCGAGCACATCCTGCAGCAACCGGCCGCCGTGGCTGCCGCGCGCCACCAACAGCAGGCCGAAAACCACCGTGACGGTGCGCGCGCCAAACAGCCACCATGCGATGGCAAGCACCGTGGCCAGCAAGTTGCGGGCAACGTCGTCGGCCCAGGGCGCGGGCTGTAGCGGGCTCATCCCTGCCGCCACCAGCACCAGGCTGAAGAGCAGGAACAGCGTCAGCCGCGCGGCTATTCGCCAGGCATGGCGCTGTGCCGGGATCAGCTGCCAAACGATCAAGTCGAGCAACAACAAGGTGGTGCCGAGCAGCAGTGGGGAGGACTGGATGAACGCCAGCATGATGGTCTCGGGACAGGGAAGGGCTGCCGGTAGTAATAGAGCAGGTTCACGCAGGAGGCAATGGGCATGGCGTTGCATAGAACCGGCCCTACAGGGCGCTGAACCATCGTTCATAAAATAGAACGCTAAAGCCAAAAAACGCTATCTACCGCCGAAAACTGGATGGTTTTAATCTTCTCCCATCAACGCGAAACACCCCACCTACTGCAAATCACGACTACTGGAGCTACCGCCATGACTCAATTCAAATACAACCGCCTGAACAAAGACGACGCTGCCGTTCTGCTGGTCGATCACCAGGCTGGGTTGCTGTCGCTGGTGCGCGATATCGAGCCCGACACCTTCAAGAACAATGTGCTGGCCCTGGCGGACCTGGCCAAGTTCTTCAACCTGCCGACCATCCTGACCACCAGCTTCGAGCAAGGCCCCAACGGCCCATTGGTGCCAGAGCTCAAGGCCCTGTTCCCGGACGCGCCTTACATTGCGCGTCCTGGCCAGATCAACGCCTGGGACAACGAAGACTTCGTCAAGGCGGTGAAAGCCACTGGCAAGAAGCAGTTGATCATCGCGGGTGTCGTCACCGAAGTGTGCGTGGCCTTCCCGGCCCTGGCCGCCCTGGAGGAAGAATTCGAGGTGTTCGTGGTGACCGACGCGTCCGGCACCTTCAATGCCATGACCCGCGATGCCGCCCACGACCGCATGAGCCGTGCTGGCGCGCAGTTGATGACCTGGTTCGGCGTAGCCTGCGAACTGCATCGTGACTGGCGCAACGACGTCGAGGGCCTGGCCGCACTGTGCTCCAACCATATCCCTGACTACCGCAACCTGATGACCAGCTACAACGCCTTCAACGCCAGCAAGTAACCCCATCGCCGCGGGCACCCCGGCCGGTGCCCGCCGGGCCGCACACCTCGATAACGTTCAGCCCGTCCACTGTTGCCCAGCGCAAGCGGGCAGGCTCAGCCCAAGGAATGCAGATGAACACCGCCGCCCAAGACAACCGCGACGTGGTTACCCTGGTGATCCAGCACAAGGTCCGCGCCGCGTCACTGAACGACTACGAAGTGTGGCTCAAGCATGCGGTAGGCACCGCCCGCCGCCAGGCGGGGCACCTGGACGTCAATGTCATTCGACCCGATGAGGGCGGTCTACACTTCACCACCGTGGTCCGGTTCGCCAACGCCGACCTGTTGCAGGCGTGGGTCAACTCAGCAGAACGCCAGGCGATGGTCCGGGACGTGCTGCCGCTGCTCGACGGTGGTGACAGCCCTCAGGTCCATGAGGACCCGGAATTCTGGTTCACCCCACCCGGCACCCGCGCCGTACCACCACCGCGTTGGAAACAGGCGGTGCTGACGTACCTGGTGATCTGCCCGATGACGTTGGTGGTGCCGCACCTGCTGGCCCCGTTATTCGAACGTTTGCCACAACTGGCTGGCCCGGTCAGAGGCACCCTGATCGGTAACCTGTTCGTCATCTTGCCTGTGGTGTTCTACATCATGCCCTGGATCACCCGCCGTTGCGCCCATTGGCTGCGCGGCTGAACAAGCCTTTTTCCACGTACCACTAGGAGATACCGATATGAGCACGTTCCAAACGCGTGATGGCACTTCGATCTATTTCAAGGACTGGGGTACTGGCAAGCCGGTACTGTTCAGCCATGGTTGGCCGCTGGATGCCGACATGTGGGACACGCAGATGGAGTACCTGGCCAGCCGCGGCTACCGGACCATCGCCTTTGACCGCCGTGGCTTCGGGCGGTCGAGCCAGCCGTGGACCGGCTACGACTATGACACCTTCGCCGATGACATCGCGCAGTTGATCGAGCACCTGGACCTGCGTGAGGTCACCCTGGTGGGCTTTTCGATGGGGGGCGGTGATGTCAGCCGCTATATCGGTCGCCACGGTACCGGGCGGGTGGCTGGGCTGGTGCTGCTGGGGGCCGTCACGCCTGTATTTGGCAAGCGCGCAGACAATCCGGACGGGGTGGACCTGTCGGTGTTCGAAGGGATCGAGGCCGGGCTGCGGGCCGACCGCGCCCAGTTCATCGCCGACTTCGCGGCCCCGTTTTACGGGCTGAACCAGGGGCAGCAGGTGTCCCAGGGCGTGCAGACGCAGACCTTGAACATCGCGCTGCTGGCCTCGCTCAAGGCCACGCTGGACTGCGTGACGGCGTTCTCGCAGACCGATTTCCGGCAGGACCTGGCCAAGGTCGACGTGCCCACCTTGGTGATTCACGGCGACGCCGACCAGGTCGTGCCCTTCGAAACCACCGGCAAGCGCGCCGCGCAGTTGATCGCCGGCGCCGAGTTGAAAGTGTATGCCGGTGCGCCGCATGGGTTCGCAGTGACCCATGCGCAACAGCTGAACGAAGATCTGCTGGCGTTTCTCCAGCGCTGAGCCAGACAGGCAAGCGGCGTCGCGACGACGCCGCTGCGCCTGACCTATGAACTCCATTCCAAGGAGGCCCTATGGACGCCGATCTGATTCTGTTCAACGGCAAGCTGCACACCGTCGACCGCGAGAACCCCAACGCCACCGCCGTGGCCATCAAGGATGGCCGTTTTATCGCCGTGGGCAGCGATGCCGAGGCCATGGCCCACAAAGGAACGGCCACTCAGATTGTCGACCTGCGCCGGCGCACCGTCATTCCCGGGCTCAACGACTCGCACCTGCACCTGATCCGCGGGGGCCTCAACTACAACTTGGAGCTGCGCTGGGAAGGGGTGCCGTCGGTGGCCGATGCCCTGCGCATGCTCAAGGACCAAGCCGCACGTACGCCGACCCCGCAATGGGTCAGGGTGGTGGGTGGCTGGAACGAGTTCCAGTTCGCCGAAAAGCGCATGCCCACCCTCGAGGAAATCAACCAGGCTGCCCCGGATACCCCGGTGTTCCTGCTGCACCTGTACGACCGGGCGTTGCTCAATCGTACAGCGCTCAAGGCTGTGGGCTATGACAAGACCACGCCCAATCCGCCTGGCGGGGAAATCCAGCGTGACACGTTCGGCAACCCCACGGGCATGCTGATCGCGCGGCCGAACGCCATGATTCTCTACGCCACGCTGGCAAAAGGCCCCAAGCTGCCACTCGAATACCAGGTCAACTCCACGCGCCAGTTCATGCGCGAACTGAACCGATTGGGGCTGACCAGCGCCATCGATGCCGGTGGCGGCTACCAGAATTTCCCGGACGATTATTCGGTGATCCAGGAGCTGGCCGACAAGGGTCAACTGACGGTGCGCATCGCCTACAACCTGTTTACCCAGAAGCCCAAGGAAGAGCTGGACGATTTCCGCAAGTGGACTGCCAGCGTCAAGCTGCACAGTGGCACCGATTTCCTGCGTCACAACGGTGCGGGCGAAATGCTGGTGTTCTCGGCGGCTGACTTCGAAGACTTTCTGGAACCGCGCCCGGACCTGCCGCAGACCATGGAGCAAGAACTGGAGCCGGTGGTGCGGCACTTGGTCGAGCAACGCTGGCCGTTCCGTCTGCATGCGACCTATGACGAGTCGATCACACGCATGCTCGACGTGTTCGAGAAGGTCAACCGCGACGTACCGTTCAACGGCTTGCCGTGGTTCTTCGATCATGCCGAAACCATCACGCCCCGTAACATTGAGCGGGTACGCGCCCTGGGTGGCGGCATTGCCATTCAGGACCGCATGGCCTTCCAGGGCGAGTATTTCGTCGACCGCTATGGCGCCCAAGCGGCGCAGCAGACACCACCGATCAAGCGCATGCTGGAGATGGGGGTGCCGGTAGGGGCGGGCACCGATGCGACCCGCGTGTCCAGCTACAACCCGTGGACTTCGCTGTACTGGCTGGTCAGCGGCAAGACCGTTGGCGGCATGGCACTGTATCCCGAAGGGTTGAGCCGGGACACGGCCTTGCAGCTGTTCACCCAAGGCAGTGCCTGGTTTTCCAGTGAGCAGGGCAAGAAGGGGCAGATCAAGGTCGGTCAGCTCGCCGACCTGGCGGCGCTGTCGCAGGATTTCTTCTCGGTGGAGGAAGAGGCGATCAAGGGTATCGAGTCGGTGCTCACCCTGGTAGACGGCAAGGTCGTATACGGCGCCGCCGAGTTCGACAAGCTGGGGCCACCGCAGGTGCCTGTGTTGCCTGAGTGGTCACCGGTCGCCAAGGTGCCCGGCCACTGGCGCGTGGGCACCCCCTCGCTGGCAGCCATGGCACACCAGTGCTCGGGCCCGTGCGGTGTCCATGCCCACAGCCATGAAAAGGCCCGGCATTCCAGCGTGCCGGTCAATGACTTCCAGGGGTTCTGGGGCGCGTTGGGTTGCTCGTGCTTTGCCTTCTAGGCCGAGATGCTGAGGGCTGTGCAGCAACCCGTCGCAGCCAGCCTGCAAGTACAGCGCAGGCCTCAACCCGCTTAACTCTGTGAAAGCGGCCTTGCCGGGGCGACGAACCGACCGCAATGGGCCGCACAGCGGCCCCAAGGTTTCAGCTTGGCAGCTCATTTTGCCGGGGCCGCTTTGCAGCCCATCGCGATCAGTGAGCGCCCCCATCACCAGCCGCCCACTCCCCCTGAAACTGTAGCGGCGGGACATTTTGGGCGGTGGCCATGGGCGTTGCAGGCTCGAACCTCAAGCCATGTCGCAAAGCGCAAATTCATCCGCCAGGTGATCGATCAATGCCCGCACCGAAGGCAGCAAGCCGCGTCGTGAGGGGAAGATCGCGTGCACGATGCCACTGCGCGGGTACCAGCCTGGCAGCAACTCCACCAGGCGGCCCGCTGCCAGGTCGTCACGCACGGCCACCCGTGGCAGGTGCGCAATGCCGATACCCGCCACTACGAAATGGCGCAGGGCGAACAGGTCGTCGGTGACCATGCGCGGCATGTGCGGTATGACGATGCTCTGGTTGTTGTCACCGTCTCGGGACAGCTCCCAGTGATACTCCCGCTGGGCACTGCCCCAATGCAGGCTGGGCAGCGTGCCCAGTAGCTGAGGATCGAAACCGTCGGGCAATTGCGCCAGGTGGTGGGGATGGCCTACCAGGCACTGGGTGCTGTCGCTCAGCACCTTCATCACCATGTCCGTGTTTTCCAGCGGCGGAAAACGAACACGCAGGGCAATGTCGAAGCCTTCATCCAAGAGATCGACGCGCCGGTTGGTGCTTTCGATGAACAGCTCCACCTGCGGGTACTTGAGCATGTAGCGCGTCAACATCGGCCCGACCCAAGCGTTGAGCAGGGTGGTCGGGCAACTGATGCGCACCAGCCCTCGTGGTTCGCTGCGGTTGCGCTCGATGATCTCGGCCGCACCCTCGGCTTCGACGCGCATGGCCAGGCAGCGGTTGTAATAAGCCTGGCCGATCTCGGTCAGTGCGAAGCGGCGGCTGGTGCGCTGCAGCAAGCGCACGCCCAGACGCTCTTCGAGCTCGGCAATGCGTCGGCTGAGTTTCGACTTGGGCATGTTCAGCGCCCGACCCGCCGGGGCGAAGCCACCGTGCTCGACCACCTGCGTGAAGTAGTAGAGCGAGTTGAGGTCTTCCAAGAATGCGTCTCCACAGAACCCGCCAAGGGCGGCCTGCGCAGTTTAACGTTCCTGGAAGCTGGATGCCGCATCTGGCGCTTGGGCCGCAGCGCGTGCGTGCTTGCCCTGGCCCGAGCGCCAGTGCAGGTTCAGTTCTGGACGCTTTGCACCGAGCCGCCATCGACCCGCAGGTTGCTGCCATTGATGAACGAAGCCCGCTCCGAAACCAGCAGCGCGATCGCGGCCGCGACCTCTTCTGGCTTGCCTCGGCGCTTCTGTACGATGCCGGGTCGTTCCTCTTCCAGGAAGCTTTCGATGGCCTCCTCGAAGCTCACGCCTTTCTCTTCGGCGCGCTGCTTCATCATGCCATCGGTCATGTTGGTTTCAATAAATGCCGGCGATACCGTGTTGCACAGCACCCCATGCGCCGCTTCCTTGTAGGACAGGTTCTTGATGAACGCGGCCAGTGCGGCCTTGGCGACGTTGTACACCGCCTCTTCCCAGTAAGGCTGCACGGCATTCTCGGAGGTGATGCACACCAACCGCCCCCAGCCCCGTTTGCGCATCGCCGGAACGGTGGCCCGCGCCACGCGCACGGCGGTGAAGAAGTCGGTATCCCAGGCTTCCTGGTAATCCTCGTCCTTCATTTCCAGCGGGTCGCCTTTGGCGCCTGTTACCCCCGTGGTATGCACCACGATATCCACCTGGCCATAACGCTCTTCGGCTTGCCGGACCAAGTTATCCACCTCGTCCTGACTGGTCATGTCCGCCGCGATGAGCAAGGGCGCGCCACCCAGCGCCTTGACGGCATCTTCGAGCTTGTCCTGGTCGATGTCAGTCAACACCAGCTTCACACCTTCCTCGGCGAGGAGGTGGGCAGTGGCCAGGCCAATGCCGCCAGCTGCACCGCTGATCAGGGCCACACGGTTTTTCAAACCTAAATCCATCAACGATCTCCCAGGGAAAGTTCAGCAGCGATTGGTCTTGCGAAATCAAGCATCGGCTCGGCCAATGCCTGAGGGGTCTGGTAAGGCATCAGGTGGCCCGCACCGGGCAGGGTAAGCAAGGTGCCGTTGGGGAAGTGCGACAAGGTGGTGCGCCGCTGCTCTTGGGCGTCGGGCACCTGCTGGTCATCGGCGCCGCAGATCAGCAGGGCCGGATAGGGCAGCAGGCCGATGCGATCGCTCCAGTCCTCGCGACTGCCGTGATCGACCCAGGCACGCCAGGCGTCAAGGTTGACGGCCTGGGCGTCGGCGATGGCGACTTCGCGCAGCGCATCGGGCAGCCTGTGGTAGCTCGAGTCGTCGACGAAGGCTTCGGCTTGCTCCCGGCTGGCGGTGTAGGCCCGTTGCTGGTCGCGGTCTTCATCGCTCATCGGCTGGGGGCCGGGAGGCGATGGGGCCACCAGGATCAGGCCCCGAAGGTAGTCCGGGCGACGAGCGGCCAGCACGACCGCGACTTTGCCGGTCATCGAGTGGCCAACGAGGATGCAGTGCTTGAGCCCAAGCTCACGGATGCTCGCATCGACCTGATCGGCCATTTCTTCAACGGTATAGCCGGTGACGGCATTGGCATCGCCGTACCCGGGTGTGTTCAGGGCGATGCAGGCATGCGCTCGGTCTAGGTAAGGGACCGTGGCGGACCATGTTCGGTGCGAACCACCCAAAAAATGCATCAACACGAAGGTAACGGGACCGCGGCCTTGCTGGCTGTGTGGGAGCATCGAGCACCTGAAATCGTTCGCTTTGTAGATGGAAAGCGAAGCGGCTGGGGAAGTTCATTCAGGCATTGAGGGCGCTGGACAGCCTTGTTTCTGCCGGGGGGCGGGCACCAGGGTTCGCCCCTCAACCACTCCCGGGACGGTACTGCAGGGCCTCAGCCAGGTGCGTCCGGTCAAGATGGTTAGATCAGCAGCTCGTAGTTCGAGAGGTGCTTGACGGTCTCTGGGAGCCGCTGCTTGAGGAGGATGTCCAGCAGCTCGCGGGGTGAGTAAACCGGATTGTTAAGGGCTGCGCGCTGCTTCTGGACGGCCTTGAGCACAGCTGCCTGATCAAGGTCCCAGATGTCGGAGAGGAATACATCGGGATGCAACGCCTCGATCTCAAAACGTTTCAGAATCTCGGCCGGAAAATCTTTGAGGTTGTACGTGACAATCACCGAGGCGCCACATTTGATCGCTGCTGCCAAGACGTGTCTATCGTCTTCGTCTGGAAGGTCAAGCCCCTGCACAAGTGGCTCGTAGTCATTTACCAGAGAGTCAGGAATCGCCCGATTCATGAGTCCGACTGTGCGATAAAGTTGTGTTTCTGACACGTCGGGACGGTTTCTTAACACGTTTCGTGTCCATTCATCGTGGATTTGCTCGGACCAGCGCGCGCGATACGCGCCAGTCAGAGCCAGATGCATCAATAGGTCACGCAATGGTGCTGGATAAAGCACGCAGGCGTCGTAGATAACTGTAAAAGGTGAGTGCCTCATTGATAGCCCATATTAAGTTCTTGGGCTTGTGCAGCCAGTTCATCCATGGCGGCCTGGCTTGCTTTATCACGATCGGCCTTGTAGGCCATTAGGTCAGTAAATTTTACACGGCGGTGGCTGCCGGTTTTGGTGTGTGGGATTAGCCCCTCATCCAGCAGCTTGACCAAGTGAGGACGCGAGACGTTGAGCATATCGGCGCCCTCCTGGGTGGTCAGTTCCGCATGGATAGGCACCACCTTTACGGTGTTGCCCAAGGCCAGCTCGTTGAGTATGTCGCCAAGCAATCTGAGCGCGAACGTTGGCAGTTCAACAGTCTGCCGTTGCTGGGCTTCATCTACCAACTCAATGCGCTGAGTATCCAACTTGGTTGAGACGAACGCGGCAATCTGGCGGCTTGACTCAATAGCCGCGGTGATCGCTTTTTCATCTGGAAGGATGGCTTGAGCGAGATCGGCGGTAGTCATGGGTTGTCTCCAGTCGTTAAACAGAATTCCGGCGCCTAGTACGACAGATAGCCAATTTATATTCGAAACAAACGAAATGCACAATATTCGAAACAAACGAAACGGCGAGTAGTGCTTGGGGAGGAGCGTCTACCCACCTGGAGGTTGATGCGATGTACAGGAGGTGAGGTGCTCCGGCCTGGTCAAGTGCTTCCAGCTACCGCGTTCGCCTCTCAACCACTCCCGGGACGGTACTGCAGGGCCTCAGCCAGGTGCGCCCGGCCAATTGCCGTGCATCCCTCGAGGTCTGCCAGTGTTCTGGCGACCTTGAGCAATCGGTGTGCTGCTCGCAGCGACAGCGTCAATCGTTCACAGGCGCCTTCCAACCAAGCTTGATCAGGTGCTGCCAAGCTACAGTGCTGGCGCAGGCCATCGAGGTTGAGGAATGCATTGGCGCACCCTTGCCGACGTTGTTGCACCTCCCGGGCGTGCGCGACCTGAAGGGCGACGTCGGCGCTGCTTTGCCCGCAAGGCTGGTTGTTGAGCGTGGTGCTCTCGCGCGCCACGGTCAGGTGCAAGTCGATCCGGTCCAGTAGCGGGCCTGACAGTTTGTTGCGATAACGGGATATCTGCTCGGTATTGCAGCGGCATCGCCCTGTAGGGTCGCCCAGGTAGCCGCAAGGGCAGGGGTTCATGGCAGCGACGAGCTGAAAGCGGGCGGGAAAGCGCACTTTATCCCGCGCCCTGGCGATTACGATCTCGCCAGATTCCAGGGGTTCACGCAGCACTTCCAGTACCCGGCGCTCGAATTCGGGCAACTCGTCCAGAAACAGCACCCCGTGGTGGGCCAAGGTGATTTCCCCGGGTTGCGGCCGGCTTCCGCCACCCACCAGCGCAGGTCCGGAGGCGGAATGATGAGGGTGGCGAAACGGCCGTTGTGGCCAGCTGTTCAGCGGGGTGTGCCCGCTGACCGACTGGATGGCGGCGACCTCCAGCGCTTCATGCTCATCCAGCGGTGGCAGCAGGCCCGGCAGGCGGCT
The DNA here is from genome assembly GCF_000730565.1 of Pseudomonas fulva NBRC 16637 = DSM 17717. GTDB lineage: Bacteria > Pseudomonadota > Gammaproteobacteria > Pseudomonadales > Pseudomonadaceae > Aquipseudomonas > Aquipseudomonas fulva. The sequence goes on from NZ_BBIQ01000001.1 coordinate 173,905, forward strand.
GGCCAACAAGGTTTTGCCAGTACCTGGCGGCCCGGTGAAAAGCAGGTTGTGCGCCCCGGCAGCGGCCAGTAGCAGCGCGCGTTTGGCCGCCAGTTGCCCCTGCACCTCGCTCAGGTCGGGATAGGGGCGAGGGTTCAGGAGCAAGCCATTGGCGGCATAGGCAGCTAGCGGTACCTGTCCGTTCAGGTGGGCCACCAGCTCCAATAGATGGCCTACGGCATACACCACCAGGCCACTGGCAAGGCTGGCTTCCTCGGCATTTTCACGGGGCACTACCAGTGCCCGCCCCGCCTCGCGTGCGGCAAGCGCTGCGGGCAAGACGCCCTGCACCGGCCGCAACGCGCCCGACAGTGCCAGTTCGCCCAGGCATTCGAGCTCGGCCAGGGTGGCCACGGGCACCTGGGCATCGGCGGCCAGGATGCCCAGGGCGATGGCCAGGTCGTAGCGGCCACCGTCCTTGGGCAGGTCGGCCGGAGCGAGGTTTTGCGTGATGCGCCGGGCTGGGTAGTTCAGGCCACTGTTGACGATGGCACTGCGCACGCGGTCCTTGCTTTCCTTGACCGTGGTTTCGGGCAAGCCGACCAGTGTGAGATGAGGCAAGCCATTGGCCAGGTGGGTTTCAACGCTGACGGCCGGGGCCTGCACGCCTACCTGGGCGCGGCTGTGAACAAGGGCTAAAGACATGGGCGCTCCATTCGCTGCCAAGACCGCTTCCTGCGGATGGACCCAGCATAGCGAGCCGAGACGGGGCAGGGGATGCCAGTGTGCTTCTGATCATTTCTACCTGTGCACCGCCTAGAAATGGATCCAATAGTTTTGCGCAGCGGCCTTCTTTGGCTTAGTGTTGTTCAAGCAAACCACCGATGCCATGGGATGGCACCGCTTCGACCTTGAAATGGACTTGAGGTATTGCGCTGTGCAAACGCTCACCCACACCCGTGAGGTTATTCGCGAACTGGTTCAGACCAACGCGTTCGTCGAGCTCAATCGCTATTTCGATTCCCTGGAGGCTCGCTGGTACCAAGCGCCCCCGGGCGAGTTCCCGGCCTATCTCTCAGCCGTCGAGAGCCATCTGCTGGTCGACCCGGACCAGGGGGACAGGGCGCTGAGCCAAGTGCTTCGCGCCTGGATCGATGCCTGCCCCAGGGCCTATCACCCGCAGGTCGTCATGGGCTTCTACTGCCTTAGCCGTGCCTGCCAGGTGGACCACGGCGGCGCCCGCACACCGGCACGCTGGCTGGCGATCGAGCAAATGTGCGAAACCGCCACTGCCCATTTACTCAGAGCCTTGGCCCGTTCGCAGCGGCCGGTCGCGGCTGCCATAGGCTTGCAGTTGCTCAGTGCCAGGTTTCGCGAGCCGGGCTGGCTGGTCGAGCTGTTCAATGAGCAGCCAGCCCGCTTCAGGCCCAGTACACATGCGGACGTGGAGGTGCAGGAGGCTGCCGCACCGTATTTGGTCAGGCATGGCGTGATGCCTTTGGCCGAGCTGCCTCGGATGTTGCCCGATGGACTTGAGCCGCGCACAGAGCGCCAGGAGCCGCAGGCCTATTGGCTGAGCCAGGCACTGGCCGCACGGCCGGGCTGCTTCGAGGCCATCAAGGCCCACGCGTTGTATCTATTGCAGGACCGACGTGGGCAAGTCGAGTCCATAGAACGGTTGGTCAACATGCCGGCTTGCCGGGGCTGGAGCGAGCCGTTGCGCAACGCGCTGCGATGGATGGCCGTGGAAGCACGCTTGAAACGCCCAAGTGCCGAACGCCCAAGCGCAGTGGCCAAGTACCAGCAATTGTTCGAAGACTGGGCCGTGCGCCCACTGCTGCCTAGGGAGACTGCCGTATTGCTGGCATGGCGCGGTGCGTTGCAGGCGAGCGTTTGGGGCGACCATGACAAGGCACTGGCCGATTTTACCCAAAGCCTTGCATGCCCCGCCGACCTGGGCGGCATCCAGGCGCTGGGACCACCGCTTCGGCATTTGGTCATCACGGCTTTGACACGCAGCCCTGCGCACGAGCAGGCACTGCTCAATACCGCGATTCTTCGCCTGAGCGATGGCCGCTCCCACGCCGCTGCCTGCGCGCTGCGGGCCGCGGGACATCACTTTGGCTTGTGGGGCCTGGCGCGCAGCGGCGATCAAGCCAAACGCTGGCTGACGATTGCGATCAAGCGCCAGCGGGCGGGTCAGGCTCCCGGCCTGAAAATCCTGGAACTGGCCCGCTTGCTCTGGTCCCATGATCGGCATGAGGTTGCCTACTATTTGCTTCAAGGCGGTGCCGAGCAAGCCCTGTCAGGTGCGGCGTTGAGCCTGTTCGAGCTTCACCAGGGTGAGTGGAGCGATACCCCTGGGCGATACAGGGACTGTGAAGTGGCTGAGCAATGGTTGCTGCGCGCCGTCCAGACAGGGAGTCGCCAGGCCAAATACCGGTTGGCCTGCTTGCAGATGCAAGGGGGGACGAACCTGGGTGATCGAGAAAAAATGCTCGAGGTCAGGCGCCTGTTGATAGACGCCCTGGGCAATGCTCAGACCAATGCCTGCGCACGGTTGCACCTGGGCATATTGCTGCGCCAGTTTGGCCAGCCGCGTGAGCGAGCCGAGGCGGTCGCCTACTTGCTGAGCCTGGTGGAGCACCCGGACAGCGCTATTGCAGCACGTGCCAGTGCCGAGCTGGGGCTTGCCTGGATGCAGGGGCAAGGTACACGCAGGCAAAGCCGCTATGCAGCCATTGAGTGGGTGACCCATGCGGCGAGCCTGCGACCTGGCGACACAGCCATCGAAGACATTCACGCCGAAGTCCTCAATTCGCGCAACAGGGTACGGACGCTGTTCACGCAATACGGCGCCGCGTTGTTCCGGGGCACCCTACGCCCCAGCGAACTGCCGCCCAAACCTGGCCTGGATCGACCGGCCAGCAGACGTGAAGCGCGCTGAAAGTCGATAGGAGGCTGGGTCACGCAGCTTTGGTGTCAGCGCTTGCCTTCCAGGCGCGCTTCGAGTTCTGCGACTTGTTCTTCCAGCGCCTCCAGGCGAGCCCGGGTGCGTGCCAGCACCACCATCTGACTGTCGAACTCCTCGCGGCTGACCACGTCGAGCTTGCTCAAAGCGCCTTGCATCAAGGCCTTGAACTGGCTTTCCAGCTCGGCCCGAGGCTGGGTGTTGTCGCTGCTGAACAGGCGCGAGGCCTGGTCGCTCAGGGCGTCGAGAAGGGCTTTGGGCGCGAGCATGAGGGTGTCCACCAGTGTCGAGAAATGGCGGCCAGTGTAGCACGCACCCTTGTGCCTCCCATGACGAGGCGGTGTTGCACGTTTTTCGCGCAAAGCCTGAACCAGCCTCGCACCGTATGGGTGCACAGGTTAAGTGCTGGCGATTAGCCAAAGCTGTAACGTCGGGCCAAACCCCTGATTTCCCTGGTGTTCACAGACCTGGCAAGGTTTCTGCAAAGTGCTAAGCGAGCCATGCACTGATGCAGTTCCTTGTGACCAGGCAGTGCGCATGCCGACGACGCGTTACAAAAGGCAACCGCTGCGCTTAGACTTGAGACGGGTTTGTTTTCCTGGGGCAAGTCCACCAAATCGGGAGAGAGTTTCATGAAGCTAGTCACAGCCATCATCAAGCCGTTCAAGCTGGACGACGTGCGCGAGTCACTGTCGGAAATCGGCGTGCAGGGCATCACCGTCACCGAAGTCAAAGGCTTCGGGCGTCAAAAGGGTCACACCGAACTGTATCGCGGTGCCGAATACGTGGTCGATTTCCTGCCCAAGGTGAAGATCGATGTTGCTATCGATGACAAAGACCTGGATCGGGTAATCGAGGCCATCACCAAGGCTGCCAACACCGGCAAGATCGGTGACGGCAAGATCTTCGTGGTGAATCTGGAGCAGGCGATCCGCATCCGTACCGGCGAGACCGATACCGACGCGATCTAAGCAGCAACACAAGCCTCACCAAACCCAACGCCCCAGGAGAAAACAACATGACTCTGCGTAAGATCGCAGGGCTAGGAGCCCTATTGTCCTTCGTCATGCCAGGGCTCGCCCTTGCAGAGGAGGCCGCGCCAGCACTCAACTCCGGCGACACCGCCTGGATGCTCACCGCCACGGCGCTCGTGCTGTTCATGACCATCCCAGGCCTGGCGCTGTTCTACGGCGGCATGGTGCGCTCCAAGAACGTGCTGTCGGTGATGATGCAGTGCTTCGCCATCACTGGCTTGATGAGCATTCTCTGGGTCGTCTACGGGTACAGCATGGCCTTCGATACCACCGGTATGGAGAAGGGCGTACTCAATTTCAACTCCTTCGTCGGCGGCTTCTCCAAGGCATTTCTCAGCGGCGTGACGCCTGACAGCCTGACCTCGGCCACGGCGCTGTTCCCTGAAGCGGTGTTCATCACCTTCCAGATGACGTTCGCCATCATCACCCCAGCCTTGATCGTGGGTGCCTTCGCCGAACGCATGAAGTTCTCGGCCATGCTGGTGTTCATGGGCATCTGGTTCACCCTCGTCTATGCTCCGATCGCCCACATGGTATGGAGCGGTGACGGTGCCCTGATGTGGGATTGGGGCGTGCTGGACTTCGCGGGCGGCACCGTCGTGCACATCAACGCTGGTATCGCAGGCTTGGTCTGCTGCCTGGTACTGGGCAAGCGTAAAGGCTACCCGACCACACCCATGGCACCGCACAACCTGGGCTATACGCTGATGGGTGCGGCCATGCTGTGGATCGGCTGGTTCGGTTTCAACGCCGGTTCGGCGGCTGCGGCCAACGGCACTGCGGGCATGGCCATGCTGGTCACCCAGATCGCCACGGCTGCCGCGGCATTGGGCTGGATGTTCGCCGAATGGATCGGTCACGGTAAGCCCAGTGCGCTGGGTATCGCCTCGGGCGTGGTCGCTGGCCTGGTTGCCATCACGCCAGCAGCGGGCACGGTGGGGCCGATGGGCGCGCTGGTCATCGGGCTGGCATCGGGCGTGATCTGCTACTTCTGCGCCACCAGCCTCAAGCGCAAGCTGGGCTACGACGACTCCCTGGATGCGTTTGGCGTACACGGCATCGGCGGCATCGTCGGCGCCATCCTGACCGGCGTGTTCGCAGCCCCGGCGCTGGGTGGCTTCGGCGCGGTCACCGATATCGGCATGCAGGTCTGGGTGCAGGCCAAAGGCGTGATCTTCACCGTGGCCTACACCGCCATCGTCACCTACATCATCCTCAAGGTCCTGGACCTGGTGATGGGGCTTCGGGTCAACGAAGAAGAAGAATCCGTTGGTCTGGATCTGGCGCAGCACAACGAACGCGGCTACAACCTCTAACAACGACGCTGCAGAAATGTGCCCGGCTCGCCGGGCATTTTTTCGTCTTGTGTTTAAGGTCGGCCTGATCAAGCGTGCGCGCAGGGGGCTGGCAAGGCGCTCACAAGCGGCACCTGCTGCCATTTTTTTTGATCACTTGCCCAGCATTTTCACGTGCGAAAACGGTTTATCCCGTCTATTTGTGACACGGGTACAAAACTTACAAAAGTTGGGGCATTCATGGCGCTTTGCTTTTTCTGCGAGCGCGCTAGAATGCGCGCCGAAGGGTGCTGGAACGTACATTCATCACCCCTGCCGGCCTTTGCCAGGCTGGCTAAAAAGCGCGTGGCCCAGCAGGGGTCACAGGTTTTGTGCGGCACTGCCACGTGCAGGCCCACCCGGGTACAGCCGTCCGTCAGATGCGTTGGCCCAAAGGCCGTGGTCGAACCCACGGCCAGTGGAATTTTCACCAGAAGCTGCCGGTCTACGGCAGCACTGGTCTCTAACTAACCTGCTTTTGCACGTCATGAGGTAGAACATGAGCGACGACGATCTGGAAAATGATGACCTCGAGGTCGGTGATGAAGACGAGGCTGATGACGGCCTTGAAGCGGCTGCCGATGATGTTGCAGAAGACGCTGGCGACGACGACAGCAGTCCTGCACCCGCTGCCAAGGGCAAATCCAAGGCGGCTGTCTCGGTAGACGAGATGCCCAGCCTGGAAGCCAAGCAAAAGGAGCGTGATGCCCTGGCCAAGGCCATGGAAGAGTTCCTGTCGCGTGGTGGCAAGGTTCAGGAAGTCGAGGCCAACGTGGTCGCCGACCCACCCAAGAAGCCGGACAATAAATACGGCAGTCGCCCTATCTAAGCGATGCCTTCGAAAAACCCGCCGTCGCTGCGGGTTTTTTTATGCCTGGCTTGCGCAGGGAGGTGCTGTCGGCAAGGTCATTGCCAGCGGGCGAGCACCTCGTGCAGGTGCGACAGGCGCTGAATTTCGGCGTCGGGTGCTTGCTCACCGGGCCACGCCTTGGCCTGGGGGTTGAACCAAACCGCGCGCAGCCCGGCGCGCTGAGCACCGGCAATGTCATCGCGAGGATGATCGCCGACGTGCACCGCTTCGCTGGCAGGCACGCCGCTGCGGCGCAGGGCCTCTACAAACGGGGCCGGGTCGGGTTTGCCGATGCCCAGGTCCTCCGCGCACAAGGCGAAGCGGAAATAATCGGCCAGCCCCAGCCGGCTGACATCGGCATTGCCATTGGTGATGACACCCAGGGCGTAATGCTGGCTCAGCAATTCCAGCATCGGTTGAACTTCCGGGAATATCTCGACCTTGTGCCTGGCCTGCAAGAACACCTCGAACCCCAGCTCGGCCAGTTGCTGTGCCTGCATCTGGCCGTAGCCGACGTCTTCGAGGGCGCGGGTCAGCACGCGGCGGCGTAAGGCGCTGATGCGGTGCTTGAGCTCGGGCTCTGCCAGGACGATCCGTTCTCGGATGGCAAACAGATGCTCGACAGGCACATCGCCCAGTAACGGGGCATTGGCTTGAAGCCAGTCGCGCAGCACGACTTCGGCACTGGCAATGACCGGCGCAGTATCCCAAAGGGTATCGTCGAGGTCGAAGGTGATCAGCTTGATGTTCATCAGTCGTTGCCTTTGCTGCGTTTGGCCCTGGGATGGGCGCTGTCGTACACCGTTGCCAGGTGCTGGAAATCCAGGTGCGTATAGATTTGCGTCGTGCCGATGTCGGCGTGTCCGAGCATTTCCTGTACAGCGCGCAGGTCCTGGGACGATTCCAGCACGTGGCTGGCAAAGGAATGGCGAAGCATGTGTGGATGCAGGTGCTGGCCCAGCTCGCGTTCCCCGGCCACCTTGACCCGCTGTTGCACGGCGCGTGGGCTGATGCGATTGCCTTGCCGGGTGATGAAGACGGCGCGATCCCTGGGGTTGCCGGCGCCGCGCAGGCGGTACCACGCCTGCAGTGCCTCCCGCGCCTTGCGCCCTACCGGCAGCACGCGGGCCTTGCCGCCCTTACCCAGCACCTGTACCAGGCCACCGGCCAGGTCGACATGGTCGAGGTCAAGGTTGGTCAGCTCCGAAAGGCGAAGGCCCGAGGAATAGAACAATTCGAGAATGGCTTGATCGCGCAGGGCAATGAAATCATCGTCCACGCCGCCATCGAGCAGTTGCAAGGCACGGTCGGTGTCGAGCACCTTGGGCAATCGACGCTCCCCCTTGGGGGCGCTCAGGCCATTGGCAGGATCGTGCTGGCAAATCTTTTCGCGGTTGAGGTAACGGTACAGGCCCCGCACCGCCGATAGCAGCCTGGACAGGCTGCGCGAAGACTGGCCCTGGTGATGCTGGCGCGCGATCAGCTGGCGCAGGTGTTGAATCTGCAAGGCTTGCCAGCCACCAATAGCCTGCTCGCTGCAGTACGCCATGACCTTCTCCAGGTCCCGGCGGTAGCCCACAAGCGTGTGCTCGGAGACCTGGCGCTCATTGCGCAGGTGTGCGCAGTAAGCTTCCAGCTGGCGCTCCATCAGCGCACCGGGCGCAGGCTTTGGCTGACGCGGGGGACCACACGGCCCAGCACCTCGGCGATATAGCTCAGGAACAGCGTGCCGACACTGCTCTTGTAATGCTGCGGGTCGCGGCTACCAATGGCCAGCACCCCATGCAGCCCCTGGTGCTCCAAGGTCGCCACCGCGCTAGAGCCCACGTCGCGGCGTTGCTCCTCACCGAACAGAAACGCCAGCTCGTGCTCGCGCAGGCTGCCGCTGACGGTCTTGCCGCTACCGAGCAGCGGGCCGATCGCTTGCTGGGCTTCGGCGTTGCTGACCCAGCGCCCCACCGGCGCTACGTTGTCGCCAAACAGGATCAGGCTGACGAAAGGTACCTGGAACTCCTGACGCAGGCTGTCTTCGACGACCATCACCACGTCTTCCAGCGTGGTTGCATCGAGCAGGTCCAGGATCAGGCGTCTGGTCTTGTCGAACAACCGATCGTTGTCGCGGGCCACGTCCATCAACTGCGAAAGGCGGTGGCGCATCTCGATGTTGCGGTCGCGCAGCAACTTGAGCTGGCGCTCGACCAGCGAAACACTGTCACCGCGCTGGTGGGGAATGTGCTGCTCGACCAAGAGCTCATCATGCTCGGTGAAAAAGGTTGGATGAGCACGCAGGTAGGCGACCACCGCTTCGGCATCGAGCTCAGCGGCCTGCTGGGGTATATCCTTGGGGTGATCGGTCATGACGGTTACTCGCTTAGAATCGAACCTGTCCTTCGTAGACGCGTACGGCCGGGCCGGTCATCACCACCGGCTTGCCTGGCCCGGCCCACTCGATATGCAAGCGCCCGCCCGGCAGGTCAAGTGCGACGGGCGAGTCCATCCAGCCTTGGCTGATGGCCGCCACGGCAGCTGCACAGGCGCCAGTGCCACACGCCTGGGTTTCCCCAGCACCGCGCTCCCACACGCGCAAGTTGCCGCGATGGCGGTCAATGACCTGCAGGAAGCCGGCATTGACGCGCTGGGGGAAGCGCGGGTGGTGTTCGATCTTCGGCCCCAGCTGATGCACAGGGGCGCTGACCACGTCGTCCACGCGCAGTACGGCGTGAGGGTTGCCCATGGACACCGCGGCAATCGAATGCACCTGATCGTCTACCTCCAGCGGGTAGCTCACCGACTGCTCGTCGGCGACGAACGGGATGTCGGCAGGGACGAAGCGTGGCGGACCCATGTCGACACTAACCTGGCCGTCGTTCTGTACGTCCAGCACGATGATGCCGCTCTTGGTTTCCACGCGTATGCGCTTCTTGGCGGTCAGGCGCTTGTCGAGCACGAACCGCGCAAAGCAGCGTGCCCCGTTGCCGCACTGTTCCACTTCGGAGCCGTCGGCATTGAAGATACGGTAGCGGAAATCGACTTCCGGGTTATTCGGCGCCTCGACGATCAGCAACTGGTCGAAGCCGATGCCCGTGTGGCGATCGCCCCACTGCTTGGCGTGCTTGGGCTGGATGTGGGCGTGCTGGCTTACCAGGTCCAGGACCATGAAGTCGTTGCCCAGCCCATGCATCTTGGTAAAACGCAGCAGCATGGGCTTACTCCGGCAGCAGGCTTTCGCCAGCGTACAATTCGGCGATGGTTTCGCGGCGGCGTACTTCGAAAGCCTGGTCGCCGTCGACCAGTATTTCCGCACAACGGCCACGGGTGTTGTAGTTGGAGCTCATCACGAAACCATAGGCGCCCGCTGACTGAACGGCCAGCACGTCACCCTCGGCGAGGTTCAGAACCCGGTCCTTGCCCAGGAAGTCGCCGGTTTCGCAGATCGGGCCGACCAGGTCATACGGGCGACCTTCGCCTTCACGCGGCTTGACTGCACAGATGCCCATCCAGGCCTGGTACAGGGCTGGGCGGATCAAGTCGTTCATGGCCGCATCGATGATGGCGAAGTCCTTGTGTTCGGTATGCTTGAGGTACTCCACACGGGTCAGCAGTACGCCAGCGTTGGCCACGATGTAGCGCCCCGGCTCGAATACCAGCGCCAGGTCCCGATCGCCCAGGCGCGCGCGGATGGCCTGAATGTAATCGGCTACCAGCGGTGGTTCTTCGTCGCGGTAGCGCACGCCGACCCCGCCACCCAGGTCCAGGTGGCGCAGGTGGATGCCGCACTCTGCGAGGCGGTCGACCAGTACCAGCAAGCGGTCCAGCGCATCGAGGAAGGGCTCCACGGTGGTCAACTGCGAACCGATATGACAATCGACCCCGACTACGTCCAGGTTGGGTAACTGAGCGGCCCGCACGTAGATGGCCTCGGCATCGGCGATGGCGATGCCGAACTTGTTTTCCTTGAGCCCGGTGGAAATGTACGGGTGGGTACCTGCATCCACGTCCGGGTTGACCCGCAGCGAGACGGGCGCAACCTTGCCCATTTCGGCGGCCACCTGCTGCAAACGCTCCAGCTCATCGGTGGACTCGACGTTGAAGCAATGCACGCCCACTTCAAGCGCGCGACGCATGTCTTCGCGGGTTTTGCCCACGCCGGAAAACACCACGCGGTCAGCGCGCCCGCCGGCAGCCAGTACGCGCTCAAGTTCGCCACCGGAAACGATGTCGAACCCTGCACCCATGCGCGCCAGTACATTGAGCACGCCCAGGTTCGAGTTGGCTTTCACCGCGAAGCAGACCAGGTGTTCGCAACCTTGCAAGGCATCGGTGTAGCTACGGTACTGGGCCTCGATGTGGGCACGCGAGTACACGTAGGTGGGGGTGCCGTGCCGCTCGGCGATTGCCGACAGGGACACCCCTTCCGCGAACAGTTCACCGTCGCGGTAATTGAAGACGTTCATCCGATTCCCTTACTGCTCAGGCGACTGCTCAGGCTCGGACTGCAGCGTGTCTTGCTGCTCCTGGGTCTGTGCTGACTTGGCTTTGGTCTGGTGCTGGTGCGCCGAGTGGGCGTCTTTGCGGTCCTTGCCGTCATCGGGCAGGTACAACGGGCCTTTCTGGCCGCATGCAGAAACGAGGCAGGCAACAGCGACCAGCGCCGCGAGGGAGGAAATCAGGCGCTTCATGGATGAAATCCTTAGAAAAATGCAGTATTGAGCCCGAGTATACCGAGCGACCGGCGGCTTGCCTATGCAAGTACCGGCCCGCCGGGCAGGCTATTCTGGGTGCCGAGCCGCACCTGTTTGCCGTCAGGGCCGCGTTGCAAGCGAAGTGGCCTGCAAGGACCCTGGCTAAACCTTTGCATTCATCGGCAAGCGCCCGTATCGTGCCCGGCTTGCCTGTCACGCCGCCAATTTCGAGGTTCCTGCAATGAGTTTGAGTGAAGCGCGTTTCCATGATCTGGTCGACGCTACCCAGCAGGCGCTGGAAGACCTGTTCGACGAAAGCGGGCTGGATCTGGACATGGAGAACTCCGCTGGAGTGCTGACCGTGAAGTTCGAAGGTGGAGCCCAGCTGATCTTCAGCCGCCAGGAGCCTCTGCGCCAGCTGTGGCTGGCCGATCGGTCCGGCGGCTTCCACTTCGACTATGACGAAGAGAGCGGCAAGTGGGTGTGCGAGAAGAGCGAAGAGCTGCTGGGTGAAATGCTTGAGCGCATCGTGTGGGAGCGAGCCGGCGAAAAGCTGGATTTCGACGACATCTGACATGAGCAATGCACCCGTTCGGCCCCCCAAGCCGCTTTACAGCAACGTCAGCCCAGCGGTGCCATCGCCGTGCATCAGCATCTGCCGCCTTGACGAACAGCGCGTGTGCACCGGCTGTCATCGGCATGTTGAACATATCCGCGAATGGCGCTCTGCCGATGATGAGCGCCGTCGGCAGATCTGCCGCGAGGCCACTGCGCTTCGCGACCTTAAGGCACACTGATAGCAAGGGCTTGAGTATTTGCCCCGCTGTGGTAGTGTCGGGGCTTGCGTCGATGACGCCAAAGCATTCGAAAACCCCGCCTTTGGGCGTAATGCTGGTCACTTAGGGCTGCTCTGCAGCCCAAACACTCTCAAGTGAACAGCACTACGCGCATAGGGCGGGGTTTTGCTTTATCTGTGCATCGAAAACTGCCTGTTCAAAGGAGTCTGACTGGATCATGAGCACCAAGCCTTCCCTTATCCTCACCCGTTTGGATGTACAACGTCTGGAGCGTCTGCTCGATAGTCTCGACGAAAGTACCCCTGGCGTGCTCGCGCTCAGCGGCGAGCTCGACCGCGCCGAGCAGGTGGTGGGGCATGATGAGGTGCCGGCAGGTGTGGTGACCATGAATTCGCGCGTGCATTGCCGCGAGCTAGCCAGTGGCAAGGACTACCATTTGACCTTGGTCTACCCCAAGGATGCCGGGCCAGACGGCAAGGTCTCGGTCCTGGCGCCCATCGGCTGTGCCTTGCTCGGGTTGTCGGTGGGTGAGCAGATCGACTGGCCGGCGCCAGGGGGCAAGACCCTCAGGCTAGAGTTGCTGGAAGTCGAGTATCAGCCGGAAGCGGCGGGCGATTTCGACCTGTAGTGCTTTCAACGCACCTGTGGCGTGGCCAGTGCCTAAGCCTGGCCAGCCAGCACCTGCTGTAGCCCCTCATTCAAGGCCTGCTCAAGTGTCCGCTTGTAGTTCAGGTAAACCTGCGTCGTGGCCTGGCGGCCATCGGGTAACCCGGAAACATCCAAGTCGGTGATGTAGCACCGATACAGGCCTGCACTTCGCCGCTGGGCGATGATTTCTCGTGCCACCACGCCATACAGGCTCGGCCCATGGTCGAGCTCGGAGAACTCCTGTTGTTCGCAGAACAAGGTCACGTGCGTGGCACCGTCGGTGTCGGCGTGAATCATGGCCTGGACGTCGTAGTAGGGCTGCACGTTCCCCGCATCCGGTGCCGCCCTCTGCTCCAGGCCCCGTGCCCTGGCTGATCCAGACCCAAGCAGCTGCGCGTACACGATGTCCAGGCGTGCTGCTTGCCTTGCACCATAAGGCAACTGCGCCTCGCGTCGGCGCAAGACCGAAGCCAGAAAGCGGTGCAGCGGCAGCAGAAGGTGAGGTTCGTCCTGCAACGGCACGCGCTGGTGCCACAAAGCGTTGCATTCATCCAGCACGTAGAGCTCGGCCCAGCTGTCGAACAGTCGATAGAAGACCTGGACGCAGTCGCGGCGGCCTTGCTCGAGCACAAGGCCCACATCGGTGTCCGGCAGGGCATTGGCATCCAGGCACACGGGGCTGTAGGTACTGCGCTCCTGGCCCATGAACGTGAGTAGCGCATCATGGTCGTCAAGGCTCGTGAGGACGACCTTGCCCTGGAGCCACTCCAGCACATGAACCTGGTGCGCCACCTGCACCAGGTAACGGCCAGGAACGTCCTGTGCGTGCAACTGCCGCGCAGTCTGGAAGAGCTCGGCCACACGCTGACTGATGGCCTGCGCCCGGTGCTGGGCAAAGCAGTGCGCCCGCACATTGGGCCAGCCGCTTGCCTGTTTCGGCAGGTTGATGAAATCGCGCAGGCATCGCATCAGCGCATGCTCGCCGTCGTAGCGATGTACCAGCACCTCGTTCCAGGAGTTGACCGTGACCTGGTCCACTGTCAATACCAGGTTTTCCCGCAGGCCACCGTAGCTGAGCGAGTCGGTACGCTCGGTGGTCAGCAGGATATCCAGCTCACGGTGGTGGGGCAGGGGGTCAATGCCCACGTTGATCAGCAGCAGCACATCGTCGGCGACGCTTGGCTGCAACAGGCTCACCTCGCTGACGGCGGGCAGCGGCAACACGATGAGCTGCTGCAGGCTCGCGAGCAGGCCCTGCAATTCAGGCTCTTTCAGATCGCTGATACCCGGATGAAGCGCCAGTCGTGTATGCCTGTCTATCACGCCATTGCAATGGGCCCAGACCAACAGCTCCACAAGGTGCCAGCAGCGCTTGATCGGGTTGGCGAGTTCCATTTCATGGCCATGCAGGTTGCCGCTGTAGAGTGCCCAGGGGTGGCCACCTGGCGCTCTGCGGCTGGGTGACTGGGCCAGCGTCACGGTTTGCTCGGCCAGGTCGCAGGCACGGTCGCTCTGGAGGATTTCCACCTTGTCCGCACGGCGCTCGAATGCTGCCTGCAATCGCCGTCCCAACAGGTTGAGCTCGCGCAAGTCGGCGCGGCTGGTCGCGTCATGTGTGCGCGCGAACTGCACCAGGAACCGGTAGCTGCGGCTGAGCTCGGCCACCCGTTCTCGGCGCTCCATGGTAACCTGGTGCACGCCCCAGCCAGGGCGACCATCGAGCAGGGCCAACTGCGCGCCTCCCCATCCCCACTCGTCGGTCAGGCTGCGCAGCAGGCGGCGTTGCCAGCCTTCGGCGCGGCCCTGTTCGCTGAGCTTGCTGTTCACTTTCAGGTACAAACTGCGCCGCACCAGTTCCAACCGAGCCTGCTCACGGCGTTGCATCAGGTAGCGCTCGATCCGTCGGTAGACCATGACGTAAGGATCGAGACGGTCAAGGTCGAGCTGATTGGCGAAGACCGCTTGCTTGTAGTCCAGGCTCAGGCAACGCACGGCGGGGTATTCGCTGGCATAGGCTTCGGTCAGCAGCAACTTGAGCAAGGACTTGTGAGGGGCATCGATGCCCTTGAACAGCTGCCAAAGCCCGGCGCCGACGAATTCGTGGCCTGGGATCTGCGCCAGGTGGCCCAGGTCCAGGGCTTCCCCAGGGCGTACGAAACGCTTTGCCAGCAGGGCTTGGGCGTAGGCCGGATAGCCGCTCTCCTGGTCGGGCGGCACCAACCACCACAGCGGCGTCCGCCCTGCCAGCCAAAGGGTCGTGCGGTAGAACTCGTCCAACAGAAGATAATGCTGCGTAGTGCCGCAATCGTCGGTGCCGAGTTGGCCTGTGCGCTGGCCCTGAGCGAACCCCTGGGTGTCAATCAGAAAGATGTGCGTATCGGCGCCCTGGCTCGCGGCCCAGGTTTCCAGCAACTGGCATTTGCGCTGTAGTGCCTCCAGCGCTTCGCGCTCCAGGTCGCTGGTATGGCATACCCATACATCGATGTCGCTGTCCTCAGCCTGGGCAAGCGTGCCCAGGCTGCCGATTAGAAACAGCCCGTCGATGGGGCGTGGCGAGGTGTTGTCGCGGGCTTTGTAGCTGAAGGCGCGTGCCAGGCGCTGAGCTTCGAATACCTGATCGGCGCTTGGCTCGAAGTCGCAGATGCCTGCCGGCGTCGTCGACGAAACATAGCCGGGCAGTAGCGGATGATTTACATGGAACAGCACGGGCAGCACCGTCAGGACCTGCTGCTGGCGGGGGGACAAACCGGCCATTGCTCGCTGCAGGCGGCCTGCGTTGATCTGTAGGTAGCGCCCACGCAAGTTGGCCAGCAGCTTACGGTCGATCCCGTTGTCCAGGTCCAGTTGGATCTCGTCGGGACAATTCATTTTGCGCTCATCAGTCCGCTGAAGCTGGGGCGAGTGTAGCCTGAACGGTACGGCTCACACAGGCTCATTCAGTTCTGGAGCTATTTGCGCGAGTTCCTGCAACCTGTCGGGGTAGTGCATCATGACTGGCTAAATGACAACGTGAGGTCAATCATGCGTGTTTGGATCGATGCCGACGCTTGCCCCAAGGCTGCCAGGGACCTGATCGTCAAGTTCGCCCTCAAGCGCAAGTTCGAAGTGGTCATGGTCGCGGGCCAGGCAGTGGCAAAACCAGCATTCGGCATCGTACGACTGATCGTGGTACCCAGCGGCATGGATGCGGCCGACGATTATCTGGTCGAGCATGCCGTACCCGGCGAGTTGGTCGTCTGCAGCGACGTGCCTCTGGCCGACCGGCTTGTGAAAAAGGGCGTAGCGGCGCTGGACCCGCGCGGGCGCGAGTTCGACGAGCGCAACATGGGCGAGCGCCTGGCTACGCGCAATCTGTTCACCGAGCTGCGTGAACAAGGCCAGTCAGGTGGCGGGCAGGGGCCTTATGGGGATCGCGACAAACAGGCGTTTGCCAATGCGTTGGACCGGATCATCGCTCGGCTGTCGGCGCTTTGATAGCCAATGGAGCGCCAATCGCCTGGTCAGGCGCTCCAGCCGGGCAAGCGGCGCTTACTCGTGGGTCAGTTCCAGCACCCGATCAACCAGCTTGTAGATCCCGCCAGCGGCTTCGCTGATGGTCTTTGCCGACATGTAGGCAGGGGTGGTCACCAGTTTGCGCTGCGGGTCCTCGACGATGTCGTGCACGTCGCATTCTTCGTGGGTACCGCCCATCTTGACGACGGCCTCGGCGGTGTCGGCGTCGTTGCCGATGGTGCAGACCACGCCAGGGCCATAGATCTTGGCAGCCAATGCAGGCGAGATACAGATCAGGCCAACTGGCTTGCAGGCGGCGGCGAACGCCTCGGCCAACCCCAGGACATCCGGATTGACAGTGCAGTCTGCGCCTTTCACGGCAAAGTCCGAGAGGTTCTTGGCTGCGCCAAAGCCGCCCGGTACGATCAAGGCGTCGAAGTCCTCGACGCGCGCCTCACGAATGTCTTTCACATCGCCACGCGCGATACGGGCAGATTCCACCAGCACGTTGCGCGACTCGGGCATTTCTTGGCCTGTCAGGTGGTCGATGACATGCATCTGTGCGATGTTCGGTGCAAAGCACTGCACCTGCGCGCCGCGTTGGTCCAGGCGCAGCAAGGTGATCACGCTTTCGTGAATTTCTGCGCCGTCATAAACGCCACAGCCGGAAAGAATCACCGCCACTTTTTTTGTCATGCTCATTACTCCAGGTCGAAGCGCTTGATACCCGTCAGGCTGGCAGCGCGGCGCAGTGCGGGATGGTCCATGTCTGTTGGAGTGTGCACAGGTGCAGGTGTTCAGTCCTGGGACTCGCGCGCAGCCCGGCGCTCTGCCCGCAGCGTGCGAAAGCGCCGGTGCAGCCACAGGCCTACGCCAAGCACCAGCAAGGCGCCCAGTACCCACAATTCGTAGCGCTTGATATTGCCCAGCAGGCCTTCGAGGATTGCGCCGAAATGATAGGCCGCAGCACCCAGGGCGATGGCCCAGATCGCGGCCCCGATGCCATTGAGCAGCAGGTAGCGCCGCGGCGGATAGCCCGAGAGACCAATCGCGACCGGCATTACCGTGCGAAGCCCGTAAACGAAGCGGAAGCTGAGCACCCAGATATCGGGATGGCGACGGATGTGGCCCAGGGCGCGGTCGCCCATTGCCTGCCAGCGAGGCTTGCGCGCCAGGATCTTGCGCCCATGGCGACGACCCATGAAATACCACAACTGATCACCGGCATAGCTGCCCATGAATGCCACCAGGCATACCAGCTTGATGTCCATGTAATCGCGGAACGCAAGAAAGCCTGCAAGGACCAGAATGGTCTCGCCTTCGAAGAAGGTGCCTAGAAAAAGGGCAAAGTAGCCGAAATCCTGCAGGAATTGTTGGAGCATTTTCTGAGGTGCTGGCGAAATGAACGCGCAGCCTACCCCTTCGCGTGCGTTCGGGAAAGTGTCCAAATGTGTCTCGACGTGAACAGTGCCCGCTACCACAATGTCTGCAACCGTGTGCCATGGCTTGCCCTGGCGTGTAACACAGGCGTCATAATGGGCGCTTATCTTGCCGCTCAATTGATGATAGGGCGTTAACGTCCTCAGGACCGCCAGATGAATAACGAAGTGCTTCCCCCTGTCTTGATCAAGGATGCCAAGGAGCTTCCAGAGGAGTTGGTGCAGACCCCGCCTGATCTGCCACCCGCGTCTCAGGTCGCTGTGGAACCTGCAGCGGAGTCAGCGGCGCCCACGCCGGCCCCCGCCCCGGCCATCGTCGTGCCTGGCCTGGACGATACCAGCCTGTACATTCATCGCGAACTGTCCCAGCTGCAGTTCAACATCCGCGTACTGGAACAGGCGCTGGATGAAAGCTACCCGTTGCTCGAACGCCTGAAGTTCCTGCTGATCTTCTCGAGCAACCTGGACGAGTTCTTCGAGATTCGTGTGGCCGGGCTGAAAAAGCAGATCAACTTCGCCCGCGAGCAGGCCGGTGCCGACGGCTTGCAGCCGCACCAGGCCCTCACGCGCATCAGCGAACTGGTGCATATCGAGGTCGATCGCCAGTACGCGATTCTCAACGATGTGCTGCTTCCGGAGCTGGAAAAACACCAGATTCGATTCATTCGCCGCCGTCACTGGACACCCAAGCTCAAGACATGGGTGCGTCGCTACTTCCGCGACGAGATTGCGCCCATCATCACCCCGATCGGCCTGGACCCTACCCATCCATTCCCATTGCTGGTGAACAAGAGCCTGAACTTCATCGTCGAGCTTGAAGGCGTCGATGCGTTCGGCCGCGATTCAGGCCTGGCCATCATTCCGGCACCGCGGCTGCTGCCACGGGTCATTCGCGTGCCTGAGGAGGTGGGTGGCACTGGTGCCAATTACGTCTTCCTTTCGTCGATGATCCACGCCCACGCCGACGACCTGTTCCAGGGTATGAAGGTGAAGGGGTGCTACCAGTTCCGCCTGACCCGTAACGCCGACCTGGCGCTGGATTCCGAAGAGGTCGATGACTTGGCCCGAGCGCTTCGTGGCGAGCTGTTCTCGCGCCGCTACGGCGATGCCGTGCGCCTGGAAGTCGCCGATACGTGCCCCAAGCACCTGTCGGACTACCTGCTCAAGCAGTTCAGCCTGAGCGAAAGCGAGCTGTACCAGGTCAACGGGCCGGTCAACCTGACGCGGTTGTTCAGCATCACTGGGCTGGACAGCCACCCCGAACTTCAATACGTACCGTTCACCCCGGCCATCCCGAAGTTGCTGCAGAACGCCGACAACATCTTTAGCGTGATCAGCAAGCAGGACATCCTGCTCATGCACCCCTTCGAGTCGTTCACGCCGGTCATCGACCTGTTGCGCCAGGCGGCCAAGGACCCGCACGTTCTGGCCGTACGTCAGACGCTCTACCGCTCCGGCGCCAACTCGGAAATTGTCGATGCGTTAGTCGATGCAGCGCGCAACGGCAAGGAAGTCACCGCCGTGATCGAACTGCGCGCACGCTTCGACGAGGAGTCCAACCTGCAGATGGCAAGCCGCCTGCAAGCGGCAGGCGCGGTGGTGATCTATGGCGTGGTCGGTTTCAAGACGCACGCCAAGATGATGTTGATCCTGCGCCGCGAGCAGGGCGAGATCGTTCGCTATGCGCACCTGGGGACCGGCAACTACCACGCTGGCAATGCCCGCTTGTACACCGATTACAGCCTGCTCACCTCCGACGATGCGCTCACCGAGGACGTCGGCAAGCTGTTCAGCCAGCTGATCGGCATGGGCAAGACCCTGCGCATGAAGAAACTGATGCATGCGCCGTTCACCCTGAAAAAGGGCATGCTGGACATGATCGCCCGCGAAACCCAGTTCGCCCTGGACGGCAAGCCGGCGCACATCATCGCCAAATTCAACTCGCTGACCGATGCGAAGGTCATCAAGGCCTTGTACAAGGCCAGTCAATCGGGGGTGAAGATCGACCTGATCGTGCGTGGCATGTGCTGCCTGCGTCCAGGTATTCCAGGGGTTTCACACAACATCCAGGTACGCTCGATCATCGGCCGCTTCCTGGAACACACCCGTGTGTTCTACTTCCTCAATGGCGGTGAAGAGCAGATCTACCTCTCCAGTGCGGACTGGATGGAGCGCAACCTCGACAAGCGGGTCGAGACCTGCTTCCCGGTCGAGGGCAAGAAGCTCTTGCTGCGGGTGAAAAAGGAACTGGAGGCGTACCTGACCGACAACACTCACGCCTGGACCCTTCAGCCAGACGGGCGCTATGTGCGCAGCAGCCCGACGGGTAACCAGAACCCCCGCAGTGCCCAGGCGACCTTGCTGGAGCGCCTGAGCAACCCGGTCCTCAACGTACGCTGAGGACGAAGCCGACCCGGGCCAGCCACTCCGCTTCGTTGGCGAAGTCGGCCTGGGTCAGCTGGTTCTGCTCGAGCCAACCTTCCGGGAATACCACTTCCAGGCGGTTATCGGCCGCCTTGAGCTCGACTTTGGGCATCTGCTGCGTGCCCCGGATGTGATGAAACAGGATGGCAAAGCGCAGCAGCACGCACAGGCGCAGCAGCTTGACCCCATCATCCCCCAGCTCGGCATAACGGTCCTTGGGGATGTTGCGGCGGTGGCCGCGCACCAGCAAGGCCATCATCTGCTGATCCTCGCGCGAAAAGCCTGCCAGGTCGGAGTGCTCGATCAGGTACGCGCCGTGCTTGTGGTAATGATAGTGGGCGATGTCCAGGCCGATCTCATGGACCTTGGCTGCCCAACCCAGCAGGTCGCGCCAATTGCCGTCCTGCAGGTCCCAGGCTACGGCCACCTGGTCGAAGGCATGCAGTGCCTTGCGCTCGACCCGGGCGGCCTGGCCCTGATCGACGTGGTAACGCTCCATCAGCGAGTTGAGGGTACGCTCGCGTACGTCTTCATGATGATGCCGGCCAAGCAGATCGAACAGCACACCTTCACGCAGCGCACCGTCGCAGTGGTCCATGCGCTGCAGCTCCAGCGCATCGAAGATCGCTTCGAGGATGGCCATGCCCGCCGGGAAGATGGTGCGCCGATCCGGCTTGACCCCTTCGAAATCGATTCTGTCGACTTCGCCCAGCTTGAACAGCTTGCGCTTGACCCAGGCCAACCCTTCGGCGTTTACCTCGCCATTGCCCAGGCCTGCACCCCGAATGGCGGCGCCGATGGCGCGAATGGTACCCGACGAACCGATGGCTTCATCCCAGGTCAGGCGGTGCAGGGCATGCTCGATGCTCATCAACTCAAGCCGGGCGGCCGTATAGGCCTGGGCATAGCGCGCAGGGGTGATCTTGCCGTCACGGAAATAGCGCTGGGTGAAGCTGACGCAGCCCATCTGCAGGCTCTCGCGCAACAGCGGCTCGAAGCGCTGGCCAATGATGAATTCGGTGCTGCCACCGCCGATGTCCGCCACCAGGCGCTTGCCCGCGGTGTCGGCCAGCGTATGGGAAACGCCCAGGTAGATCAGGCGGGCTTCTTCGCGGCCTGAGATGACTTCTACCGGGTGGCCAAGAATGGCTTCGGCACGCTGGATGAAGATGTTGCGGTTGCGCGCTTCACGCAAGGCGTTGGTGCCGACGATGCGCACCGAGCCTGCGGGCATGCCGTTGATCAGCTGAGCGAAGCGCTTGAGGCACTCCAGGCCGCGCTCCATGGCTTCTTCACTGAGCCTGCGCTCCTCGTCGATGCCGGCGGCCAGCTGTACCTTCTCGCCCTGCCGCTCGAGAATGCGGATTTCGGTGTGGTGGGCCTTGGCCACGACCATGTGGAAGCTGTTGGAGCCGAGGTCGATGGCGGCTATCAGGGACAGGTTCTTCGCGGTGGTATGCGGCATGATCTGGAAGTTCTCGGTCGTTAACCTGGCAATCGTGCCACGATAGCAGGCTGGTCGCCAACGCGTGGCACCTGGCCTGCGCGATGCGCTTGATATACGGCAATGTGCCATTCGATTCTATGAAGACGATGTGACAGTTTTGATTCGAGTGCTCTTGCACAACTATAGTTACACTCAATCGTCTGCGGCTTCCTGTCGACCGCGGGGGCGGCTATGATGGGCAACGTTTTCCGTGCTTACGACCTTGGAGATTTCCATGAGCGACAAAATCAAACACGTCACCGACGCCACCTTCGATGCTGAAGTGCTTCAGGCTCAAGGCCCGGTGTTGGTCGACTACTGGGCTGAATGGTGCGGCCCATGCAAGATGATCGCTCCGGTTCTGGACGACATCGCCTCCACGTATGAAGGCAAACTGGTCGTCGCCAAGCTGAACATCGACGAAAACCAGGAAACCCCAGCCAAGCACGGCGTGCGTGGTATCCCGACGCTGATGCTGTTCAAGAACGGCAACGTGGAAGCCACCAAGGTCGGTGCCTTGTCCAAATCGCAGCTGGCAGCGTTCCTCGACGCCCACCTGTGATAAAAAAGCCCCGCAAATGCGGGGCTTTTCTTTTTCAGAGCACTAGACGCACAAAAAAGCAAGTGTTACATTCGGCCTCGCACTGCTTCTTCAGTGCCCTCTACATGCCGTCGCCGAAGCATCCCCAATTCGAATCAGTACGCGATCCTTTCGCCATCTAGCGGCGCGGCTTCATTAAGCCAGAAGCTTAATTCTCCCTTCTTACATGATTACGTCATTCCCCTTATGAACCTGACTGAACTCAAGCAAAAGCCGATTACCGATCTTTTGGAAATGGCCGAACAAATGGGCATCGAGAACATGGCCCGTTCGCGCAAACAGGACGTGATTTTCTCCCTGCTGAAAAAGCATGCGAAAAGCGGCGAAGAGATCTCGGGTGACGGCGTGCTGGAGATTCTCCAGGATGGTTTCGGTTTCCTGCGTTCTGCTGATGCGTCCTACCTGGCCGGCCCTGACGATATCTACGTTTCGCCTAGCCAGATCCGCCGCTTCAACCTGCGTACCGGCGATACCATCGTTGGCAAGATCCGCCCGCCGAAGGAAGGGGAGCGTTACTTCGCCCTGTTGAAGGTCGATACCATCAACTTCGACCGGCCGGAAAACGCCAAGAACAAGATCCTGTTCGAGAACCTGACGCCGCTGTTCCCCAACAAGCGCCTGAAGATGGAAGCCGGCAACGGCTCCACCGAAGACCTGACCGGCCGGGTCATCGACCTGTGCGCCCCGATCGGCAAGGGCCAGCGTGGCCTGATCGTCGCCCCGCCCAAGGCGGGCAAGACCATCATGCTGCAGAACATCGCAGCCAACATCACGCGTAACAATCCCGAGTGCCACCTGATCGTTCTGCTAATCGACGAGCGCCCGGAAGAAGTGACCGAGATGCAGCGTACCGTACGCGGCGAAGTGGTTGCCTCCACCTTCGACGAGCCGCCAACCCGTCACGTGCAAGTGGCCGAAATGGTCATCGAGAAGGCCAAGCGCCTGGTCGAGCACAAGAAGGACGTGGTCATCCTGCTCGACTCCATCACCCGTCTGGCACGTGCCTACAACACGGTCATTCCAAGCTCGGGCAAAGTGCTGACCGGTGGTGTCGACGCTCACGCCCTGGAGAAGCCCAAGCGCTTCTTCGGTGCCGCCCGTAACATCGAGGAAGGCGGTTCGCTGACCATCATCGCCACCGCGCTGGTCGAAACCGGTTCGAAGATGGACGAGGTGATCTACGAGGAATTCAAGGGCACCGGCAACATGGAACTGCCCCTGGACCGTCGTATCGCTGAAAAGCGTGTGTTCCCTGCCATCAACATCAACCGTTCGGGTACTCGCCGCGAAGAGCTGCTGACCGCCGACGACGAACTGCAGCGCATGTGGATCCTGCGCAAGCTGTTGCACCCGATGGACGAAATCGCTGCCATCGAGTTCCTGGTCGACAAGCTCAAGCAGACCAAGACCAACGACGAGTTCTTCCTGTCGATGAAGCGCAAGTAAGCGTTTCAGGTCTAGATCGAATGGGGCCGCTTCGCAGCCCATCGCGGCTGGTCCGATGCCTTTGCAAGGCCGTTCCTACAGGGATAGCGTAATCCTGTAAGAACGGCTTTGCCGGGACGTCGGACCGGCTGCGATGGGACGCGACGCGGCCCTGATCAGTTTTGACCATTGCGCTCTGAACGGCGCTACACTCTGAACCCCCGACCGATACGGCCAACACGAGGCTCATGCATGCAGTATCGCGACTTGCGCGACTTCATTCGTGGCCTGGAACAGCGCGGCGAGCTCAAGCGCATCCAGGTCCCGATCTCCCCAGTGCTGGAAATGACCGAGGTCTGCGATCGCACGCTGCGTGCCAAAGGCCCTGCGCTGTTGTTCGAAAAGCCGACCGGCTTCGACATTCCCGTGCTGGGCAACCTGTTCGGCACGCCTGAGCGGGTGGCCATGGGCATGGGTGCCGAGTCGGTCGATGAGCTGCGCGAGATCGGTAAGCTTCTGGCGTTTCTCAAGGAGCCTGAACCCCCGAAAGGGCTCAAGGACGCCTGGTCCAAGCTGCCGATCTTCAAGAAAGTGGTATCGATGGCGCCGAAGGTGGTCAAGGACGCCGTTTGCCAGGAAGTGGTGCTCGAAGGAGAGGACGTGGACCTTGGCGCATTGCCGATCCAGCACTGCTGGCCGGGCGATGTGGCACCGCTGATCACCTGGGGCCTGACCGTCACGCGCGGCCCGAACAAGGATCGCCAGAACCTGGGCATCTACCGGCAGCAGGTAATTGGCCGCAACAAAGTGATCATGCGTTGGCTCAGCCACCGTGGCGGCGCCCTGGACTACCGTGAGTGGTGTGAAAA
The DNA here is from genome assembly GCF_000730565.1 of Pseudomonas fulva NBRC 16637 = DSM 17717. Taxonomy (GTDB): domain Bacteria; phylum Pseudomonadota; class Gammaproteobacteria; order Pseudomonadales; family Pseudomonadaceae; genus Aquipseudomonas; species Aquipseudomonas fulva. The sequence continues at coordinate 197,936 of NZ_BBIQ01000001.1, forward strand.
AAATCCCGGCCAGCCGTTCCCAGTGGCCGTGGCGTTGGGGGCAGACCCTGCCACTATCCTGGGTGCAGTGACCCCAGTGCCCGATACGCTTTCCGAATACGCCTTCGCGGGCCTGTTGCGGGGTAATCGCACTGAGCTGGTCAAGTGCCGCGGCAGCAATCTGCAGGTGCCGGCCACGGCCGAGATCATCCTCGAAGGGGTAATCCACCCAGGCGAGATGGCGCCTGAAGGCCCCTATGGGGACCATACCGGTTACTACAACGAAGTGGACAGCTTCCCGGTGTTCACCGTCGAACGCATCACCCACCGGCAAAACCCTATCTATCACAGCACCTACACCGGTCGGCCGCCGGATGAACCGGCGATTCTTGGCGTGGCGCTGAACGAAGTGTTCGTGCCGATCCTGCAGAAACAGTTCCCGGAAATCGTCGATTTCTACCTGCCACCGGAGGGGTGCTCCTACCGCATGGCGGTGGTGACCATGAAGAAGCAGTACCCGGGGCATGCCAAGCGCGTGATGCTGGGTGTGTGGTCGTTCCTGCGACAGTTCATGTACACCAAGTTCGTTATCGTGACCGACGACGACATCAACGCCCGCGACTGGAACGACGTGATCTGGGCCATCACCACACGCATGGACCCCAAGCGTGATACGGTGATGATCGACAACACGCCGATCGACTACCTGGACTTTGCCTCTCCAGTGTCGGGGCTGGGATCGAAAATGGGCCTGGATGCCACGCACAAGTGGCCGGGCGAGACTACACGCGAGTGGGGGCGGGTCATCGTCAAGGACGAAGCCGTCACCCGGCGTATCGATGAGCTGTGGGATCAGTTGGGAATAGATTGATGCAGGTAACGTTGCAGCCGTCCGGAGCAGTGCTGACGCTAGAGCCCGGGGAACGGATCCTGGAAGGTGCGCGTCGGCTGGGTTATGACTGCCCCAACAGCTGCCGTAATGGCAACTGTCATGTCTGCGCTGCGTTGCTGGTCGAAGGCAGTGTGCGCCAGAACGGAGAAGTCCGGGACCATGGCGAATTATTCACCTGCATCGCCGAGCCGCTCGAAGATTGCATCCTGCTATGGGACGGCGTGCTGGCCTTGGGCGAGCTGCCGGTGCGCAAGCTGACCTGCACGGTCAGTGAATGCCGTGAAGTGGGTGGCGACGTTTGGCGCGTGCGCCTGTTGGCGCCTGCGGGCAAGCCGCCGCGCTACCATGCCGGGCAGTATTTGATGATCGAACGTGAAGCGGGCAAGCCGGCCGCCTTTTCGCTGGCCTCCGCTCCCCATGCAGGGCGTGAGCTTGAATTGCACGTGCTGGCGCGCGAGCCCAGCGCCGTGCAGTTGATCGAGCAATTGCAGCGCGAGCGCTTGGCTCGTATCGAAATGCCCTTCGGCGATACCCACTTGGCCGAACTGCCCGACGGCCCCTTGGTGCTGATCGCCGCCGGTACCGGCATGGGGCAGATGCACAGCCTTGTGGAACACTGCCGCGCTCAGGGCTTCAAACACCCTGTTCACTTGTACTGGGGCGTACGACGCCCGGAAGACTTCTATCAGATCGAGCATTGGGATCAGTGGCTGAGTCTGCCTAACCTGTCCCTGCACCAGGTGGTCAGCGACCTGTGTGGCTGGGAGGGCCGTTGTGGGATGCTGCACGAAGCGGTTTGCGAGGACATTGCCGACCTCAACGGCGTACACGTGTACGCCAGTGGCTCGCCGAACATGATCTACGCCACGCTCGATGCGCTGGTGGACGCCGGCATGGATGCGCACCGCATGCGTGCGGACGTGTTCGCTTACGCGCCTCGCGGCTGAAGCATCCCCTCGCGGTGCGCGGCGCCCGTCAGGCTGCCCGCGCCACCCCGTACGCACTTGACGCGCTGCACGGCCGGTCGTCGGCGCCTGGCGTGAAAAGCTCTGCATGCACTTGTTCAGCCCCTTGCCCTGACTTAGCTTATACACCGCCTGGCGCGACTGCCGTAAATGACTTGCCTGAGGGCTCTGGTCAACGACCCAGTGGCTAACGCATCAGGCTCGGCCACGTTACATGCTTTGTTCACAGGGAATCATAGCGGCAGCTTATGTCGGCGCTCGAACGTTCATCCTGGCAAGTCCCATACCCCCCTTCGCTCGATTTTGGTCAGCAACTGACCCACGAGCAACTGCATCACTCCATGCAAGCCGCCATGTCCCGTCACCAGGGCGGGCCGGTGTGGCTGTTCGCCTATGGCTCCTTGATCTGGCGGCCCGAGTGCAGCGCGGTGGAGCGTCGACGTGCGCGGGTGCACGGTTACCACCGGGGCTTGTACCTGTGGTCGCACGAGCACCGTGGCACGCCTGAAACCCCAGGTTTGGTGTTCGGTCTGGATCGAGGCGGCTCGTGCAGCGGCTTTGCCTACAGGCTGGACGATGCCACCCTCGATGCGTCGCTTCGTGCCCTGTGGCAGCGCGAAATGCCTTACCCGGCCTACCGCCCGCACTGGCTCAACTGCCGGCTCGACGATGGCAGCAAGGTACAGGCCCTGGGCTTCGTGCTGGAGCGGCATCTGCCTTGCTATGCGGGCAATCTGCCGGATAACGTGCTCAGCCACATACTGGCCAGCGCTAAAGGGCGGTATGGCACCACGCGTGATTATGTCGAGCAGACCCTTCACGCCCTGCGCAGCCATCACATGCCTGATCGCAACCTGGAGGCGCGCTTCAGGCGCTGTCATGACCTGCGCGAACGGTGATCAGGTGCCAGGCGGCACCACCACCAGCTTGCCGACCGCCTGGCGCTGGCCCAGTGTTTCGATGGCCGTACCCGCGTCGGCCAGGGTGTAGGTTTGTGAGACGAGCGGCTTCAATTTCCCCTGCGCGTGCCAGGCAAACAGCTGCTTGAAGTTGGCTGCGTTATCCTCCGGTTGGCGCTGTGCAAACGCGCCCCAGAACACGCCCAGCACCGCCGCCCCCTTGAGCAGCACTAGGTTGGCTGCCAATTGGGGAATGCTGCCGCTGGCAAAACCTACCACCAACAGCCTACCGTTCCACGCCAGGCCCCTCACGGCGTGCTCGAACAGCTCGCCGCCGACCGGATCGTAAATCACATCCACACCCTTGCCATCGGTCAGGCGCTTGATGGCCTCGCGCAGATTTTCCTGGCTGTAGTCGATCAGATCATCAGCACCGGCGGCACGGGCCACCGCGAGCTTTTGCGCGCTGCTGGCAGCCGCGATAACCCGCGCCCCCATGGCCTTGCCGATCTCAACCGCTGCCAGGCCCACCCCGCCGGACGCACCCAATACCAGCAAGGTTTCGCCAGCTTGCAATCGACCGCGCTGGCGCAAGGCATGCATCGAGGTGCCGTAGGTCATACCGAATGCGGCGGCGGTAATGAAGTCCATGCCGGCTGGCACGGGCATTACGTTGTAGGCGGGCACTGCCACTTGCTCGGCGAAAGCACCCCAGCCGGTCAGCGCCATGACGCGGTCACCCACCTTGAAGGCGCCCACCTTGGCGCCAACGGCTGCGACCGTGCCCGCGGCCTCTCCACCCGGAGAAAAGGGCAGGGGCGGCTGAAACTGGTATTTGCCTTCTATGATCAGGGTATCGGGAAAGTTGACCCCTGCCGCCTGCACGTCCAGCAGCACTTCATTGGGCTTGGGCGTTGGGCTGGGCACGTCTTCCAGGACCAGGTCGCGGGCCGGGCCCAGGTGCTTGCAGAGCAGCGCTTTCATCGTGGCCTATTCCTTTGCGGGTAATGGCCGATAAGTGTAGGAGGGCCGCCAGTCGGGTCAACGAGCATGGCTTGTCCTGATGAGCCGGCATAAGCCCAGGCTTGGGTTTGAATGATGTGCTGGTTAAGCTGGCGCCACCTGAATAGAGGAGCGATTTCGTGAAAGCGTGGATATTGATGGTGTTGGCATTGGTGTTACCCGCCGCAGCCGTGGCCGAGGAGGCCAAGGAGGGCGCGCCCAAGGTGGCCTATATCACGCTGACACCGCCGTTCGTAGGTAACTATGCGCTCGATGGTGGTCCGCGGTTGCGGGTGTTCAAGGCCGATGTCGCGTTGCGAGTGACCGGGGATGAAGCCGCCAAGGCGGTACAGCACCATGAACCGCTGATCCGCAACCAGCTCGTCGCACTGTTTACCCAGCAGACCGTGGACAGCATGAGTAATGTGGAGGCCAAGGAGCATTTGCGCCAAGAGGCGCTCAAGCAGGTTCAGCAGGTGATGGAGACCGAAGAGGGCAAGCCGATCGTCGAGGACCTGCTGTTCAACAACCTGATCGTCCAGTGAGCGGCTAACCCGGTCTTCGGTCAGCCACTGAAGGCTGGGTTTCATGGGAATGTCGGAGCGGGGCAGGTGCCTCAATCCATCGGCAGGATGGCAGTCCATTGCTCGGCCGTTACCGGCATGACCGACAGGCGACTGCCTTTTTGCACCAGCGCCAGCTCGGCCAGGGCTGGCAGTTGTTTCAACCAGCCCAGCTCAAGCACGCGTGGCAGTGTCCGCACGTGAGCCACGTCTACCGCGCTCCACGGGTTCTTGTCGGGCGTGGCCTTGGCATCGTGGTAAGGGCTCTGCGTGTCCAGCGCAGTGGGGTCCGGATAGGCTGCGCGGATGACCTTGGCAATGCCGGCGATGCCAGGTTGAGGGCAGCTGGAATGGTAGAAGAAGAACATGTCTCCCGCGCTCATCGCACGCAGGAAATTGCGCGCCTGATAGTTACGCACACCGTCCCAGCGGGCTTCGCCAAGGTGAGCCAAACCTTCGATGGACAGTTCGTCGGGCTCGGACTTCATCAGCCAATAGGCCATGTTGTTTGCTCCAGAAATGCTTTGAAATAACTCGTTCAATCAAACCGACGACTGGTTGACGTCAACGTTTGCGTGGTGGCTCAGGTTGTCGGAGAATGCGCCCCGTTTGAGGTGCGATGCTCAGGTACGACCCAGAAGTCGCCGAGCACTGAACAGTTTGCCTGGGGGGCAATCGTCGATGAATCAACGTAAAAAGCCGGACCTACTGTGGGTCCTGGTGTTCATCTTTGGCTTGGGTGTGGTTACCACCGGTTATGCGCAGGGGATCTGGGAGCGCAAGCTGGATAACGCCTACCAGATGCCGTACGAAGCCGGTCAGGCGCAACGCTGACCCTCCCGGCACCGCTCAGCGTGGTGCCACGTACCAGTGACGATCCGAGACCGTTCCCTGCAAAGGCACGTCCCAGCTGGCCTGTGCTAGCCGTTCGACCTTCTGGCACTCATGCGCCAAGCCTAGCAGCCGTGGTTTTTTCCAGGTCTGCCGGCGAGCCAGGTAAGCCAGGCTGCGATCATAGAAGCCACCTCCCATGCCCAGTCGCCCTCCCGCGTCGTCGAAGCCCACCAGGGGCAGCAGAATCAGGTCCAGTGCCCATACGGGGCGTTGACGCCTGCGGTCGGTGGTCGGCTCAGGGATTCGGAACCGGTTGGGCGTGAGTTTCTCGCCCTTCTCGAATCGCTGAAACACCATGCGGGTGCGTGGCCATGGATGCAGCACCGGCAAGTAGGTGCGCTTGCCGCGTCGCTGCGCCTCGCGCAGCAGCAATGCAGGGTCGATCTCGCCATCGTTGGGCAGGTACAAGGCGATATGCCTGGCCTTGCGAAAGAGCGGGTGCTGTGCCAGCAGACGGTACAGGCCCGCAGCGGCCTGACGCTGTTGCGCGGGCGTGAGCGCCCTGCGCGCATTGCGCAAGTGCCTGCGAAGTTGAGGGCGGGTGAGCGTCGCGGTGTCGGTCATGGCACGGGCGATCCGAGGGTGCTGGCCATTGCTGTTGGCCAAAACGATTTGCCCGCCGGGAGGCGGGCAAAGGAATTCGGGCTCCCCGATAAGACCGCTATCGGTGTAGCCCTTGAACCCGAAAGTTCAAGGTGGAGATTGCAGGGGACATTAAGGCTTTCCGTCGAGCGGACATGCACACCTGCCCCAGCGTGCAACCCCCGTGGTTGTGCGTATCGGCTCAGGGACATAACCGACTGGCGCATCCACCAGGGAGTGGCGCCAGTATAACAACCTCAGTTTTTTTTGGTACCCGTCTCGTCGGACAGCGCCTGGTCGACCCGGTCCAGCAAATCGCGCACCTGCTCGCGCGTGGCCCCGCCGGCCGGAGCAGCGCTGCGGTCTTCCTGGCGATGGAGCATCTCGTGGGTAATGTTCAACGCCGCCATGACCGCGATGCGGTCGGCACCGATCACCTTGCCGCTGCTGCGAATCTCGCGCATCTTGCTGTCCAGGTAGTGAGCTGCACTGACCAGGTTGTTGCGCTCTTCGGGCGGGCAGATGATCGAGTATTCCTTGTCGAGGATCTGCACGGTGACGCTATTGCTTGAACTCATGAGTCTTGCTCCAGGGCCTTGAGACGCAAGATCATCGACTCGACCTTGCGTCTGGCGATCTCGTTCTTTTCGATGAGGTGGGCGCGCTCTTCGCGCCAGGACTTTTCCTGAGCTACTAGGAGTGCATTTTGCCGTTTAAGTTGCTCGACACGCTCGATCAGCAGCTCGAATCGGCTCATCAGGGCCTGCAGGTCGTTCTCTTGCGTGGGTTGCACTCGATTCGCTCCGTCATTGACTCATCTTGCGATGATGCCTCTCCCTGGGCCGTGGCTGCCAGTGCCGATGGTCTTGGCGCGCCTGCCGGTGCTAGGATACAAGGCCTTCATTCTAGTCATTGCGCCCTCCGGCGCCTAGCAGCCCATGCCCAATACTCAATCGCCCTACGTTGCCTTCGCCATGCTGCTTTCCAGCAATGGCCACCCCGTCACACCCGCCGAACTGCACGGCCTGCTCATCGGCCGCAGCTGTGCGGGCGCCGGCTTCGATGCCGACGGCTGGCTGGCCGATGCGGCCCAGTTGCTGGAAACCGAACCGCAAGACGCTGTGCGTAATGCCCTGATTGGCCTGCAGGAAATGGTCAAGGGCGAGCTTACCAGCGACGATATGGCCATCGTGCTGCTGCTGCCGTCCGACGACGCTGCGCTGACTGATCGCGCCACCGCCCTGGGGCAGTGGTGCCAGGGCTTCATCACAGGCTTCGGCCTGAACGCCGGTGGCAAGGACCTGTCCATCGAGGCCAAGGAAGTGCTCCAGGACCTGGTGGCCATCTCCCAGGTCCAGGAAGCGCTGGAAGAATCCGAAGACGGCGAAAGCGACTACATGGAAGTGATGGAATACCTGCGCGTCGCGCCGTTACTGCTGTTTTCCGAACTGGCCAAGCCTGCAGCGCCTGCGCCCAAGCCTTCTCTGCACTGAACCACGGGGTAGCCTGCCCATGAGCCGCATTCCCAAGGCCGAATATGCCCGCCGGCGCAAGGCGCTGATGGCGCAGATGGTCCCCAACAGCATTGCCATCTTGCCTGCCGCCGCCGTTGCCATCCGCAACCGTGATGTCGAGCACGTGTACCGCCAGGACAGCGACTTTCAATACCTCAGTGGTTTTCCCGAGCCCGAGGCGGTGATTGCGTTGATACCTGGCCGCGAGCATGGCGAATACGTGATGTTCTGCCGCGAGCGCAACCCTGAGCGCGAGCTGTGGGACGGCTTGCGGGCCGGCCAGGAGGGGGCGGTGCGCGATTTTGGCGCTGACGATGCGTTTCCCATCGCCGACATCGACGAGATCCTGCCGGGGCTGATCGAAGGCCGCGAACGCGTCTACAGCGCCATGGGCAGCAATCCCGAATTCGATCGCAGGTTGATGGACTGGATCAACGTGATTCGCTCCAAGGCCCGCCTCGGTGCACAGCCCCCGAACGAATTCGTTGCCCTGGATCACCTGCTGCACGACATGCGCCTGTATAAATCGGCGGCGGAAGTGAAAGTGATGCGCACGGCCGCCGAGATTTCTGCCAAGGCCCATGTGCGGGCGATGCAGGCTTGCCGCCCGGGCCTTCATGAGTACAGCCTTGAAGCCGAACTCGATTACGCCTTCCGCCAGGGCGGGGCAAAGATGCCGGCGTATGGGTCGATCGTCGCCGCAGGGCGCAATGGTTGCATCCTGCATTACCAGCAGAACGACGCGCCGCTCAAGGAGGGCGACCTGGTCCTGATCGACGCGGGCTGCGAAATCGATTGCTATGCCAGTGACATCACCCGCACGTTTCCCGTCAGTGGGCGGTTTTCATCCGAGCAGAAGGCTATCTATGAGCTTGTTCTGAGCGCCCAGGCAGCGGCGTTTGCCGAAATCGCCCCGGGCAAGCACTGGAACCATGCCCATGAAGCCACCGTGCGGGTGATCACCGAAGGGCTGGTTGAACTGGGCCTGCTCAAGGGCGACGTGCAGTCGTTGATCGAGAGCGAGGCGTACCGGGCGTTCTACATGCACCGTGCCGGCCACTGGCTGGGCATGGATGTGCATGACGTGGGCGATTACAAGGTGGGCGGTGAGTGGCGGGTGCTCGAGCCAGGCATGGCCTTGACGGTCGAGCCCGGCATTTACATAGCAGCCGACAATGAAAGCGTGGCCAAGAAATGGCGCGGCATCGGCATTCGGATCGAGGATGATGTGGTGGTCACCAGGCAAGGCTGTGAAATCCTGACATCGGGCGTTCCCCGCACCGTCGCCGAGATCGAGGCGTTGATGCACGACGCGCGTCAGGCCAGCCTATGACCCAGGTGAATCTCGCTATCATCGGCGGCGGGCTGGTTGGGGCCAGCCTGGCGCTGACCCTGCAGGCAGGCGCCAAGGCGCGTGGTTGGAAAATCCTTCTCATCGAACCCTTTGCCCCCGGCGACAGCTTCCAGCCCAGCTACGATGCGCGGTCCTCGGCACTGTCGTTCGGGACCCGCCAGATCTACGATCGACTGGGCCTGTGGCCTGCCATCGAGCGGCGTGCTGAACCGATCGCACAGATTCACGTCTCGGACCGAGGACGCTTTGGTGCCACCCGCCTGGACGCGAGGGAGGAAGGTGTTCCGGCCCTGGGCTACGTGGTCGAGAATGCCTGGCTCGGGCAATGCCTCTGGCAGGGCCTGGACAGGGATGTGGTCAGCTGGCGCTGCCCGGCCGAAGTGACGTCGATGCAGGCTATAGAGGGCGGTTACCGCTTGCGCCTCAATGACGACACGCACATTGACTGCGACCTGGCGGTGCTGGCCGATGGTGGGCGCTCGGGGCTGCGTGAGCAACTGGGCATTCACGTCTGCCACACGCCTTATGAGCAGAGTGCATTGATCGCCAACATCACCCCCGGCGAGCCTCACCGCGGCCAGGCCTTCGAGCGCTTCACCGAAGCCGGTCCCATGGCCTTGCTGCCGTTACCGGAAAACCGCTGCGCGCTGGTCTGGACACGGCAGGGCATGGATGCGCAGCGCCTGGCCGACATGGATGAGCGCAATTTCCTGCGTGAATTGCAGGGCGTCTTCGGTTATCGCCTGGGGACCCTTCGCCAGGTAGGCGTGCGGCACCTGTACCCGCTGTCGCTGATCGAGGCGCAGGAGCAGATCCGCCCCCACCTGGTTGTGCTGGGCAACGCCGCACACAGCCTGCACCCCATCGCAGGCCAGGGGTTCAACCTGTCGCTGCGGGATGTGCAGTCCCTTGCCGAGGCGCTGCTTGCAGGGCCGCAGCGGCCAGGCGACCTTGCGACCTTGCGGGCTTACGGTAAGCGCCAGCGCCTGGATCAAACGCTCACCATCGGGTTTTCCGATCAGGTAACACGGTTGTTCGGCAGCGGCCAGCCTTTGCTCGCCGCGGGCCGTAACCTGGGTTTGCTGGGCCTGGACCTGCTTCCACCGGCCAAAAGCTGGTTCGCCCGCCAGGCCATGGGCCTGGGTACGCGTTCCGATGTACGGGGCAAGGCATGAGCAACCCGCGCAAACTGGCCCGGCGTGCGCGCGTTCTGCGCTGGATGCTGAACCTGTATCCGCCCTACTTGGGCGCCGGTATCCGTGTGCAGTACATCAGCCCTGACATGCGCAGCATCCGGGTGGCGATGAAACTCACCCGCTGGAACCGCAATTACGTGGGCACCCAGTTCGGTGGCAGCCTCTATGCCATGGTCGATCCGTTCTACATGCTCTTGCTCATCGAGCGGCTGGGGCGCGACTACATCGTCTGGGACAAGGCCGCCAGCATCGATTTCATCACCCCTGGCAAGGGCCCGGTGTATGCCGAGTTCCATGTCGATGACGCGCTGCTGGACGACATCCGCCAGCAGACCGCCACCGGCAAGAAATGCCTGCCCCGTTTGCAGGTCGATATCCGCGACGGCGCAGGTGAACTGGTGGCGCGGGTCGATAAAACCCTATACGTGCGGCTCAAGCCGCAAGCGAGGCTGGCGTAAGGCATGGAAACACGCGCAGATGTTCTGATCGTAGGTGCCGGTATGGTCGGCAGCGCGCTGGCGCTCGCCTTGCGCCATAGCGGTTTGCAGGTGCTGCTGCTCGATGGCGGTCCCCTGGCCGTCAGGCCGTTCGACGCCCAGGGGCCGTTCGAGCCGCGGGTCAGCGCGTTGTCGGCCGCCAGCCAGCGTATTCTCGACCGCCTGGGGGCTTGGGAAGGCATCGCACGGCGGCGCGCGACGCCCTATTCGGATATGCAGGTATGGGATGGCAGCGGCACCGGGCAGATCCACTTTTCCGCCGCCAGCGTGCATGCGCAGGTGCTGGGCCATATCGTCGAGAACAAAGTGGTCCAGGATGCCTTGCTCGAGCGCCTGCACGACAGCGACATCGGCCTGTTGCCCAATGCGCGCATGGAACAGCTGCGCCATTCCGGCGAAGACTGGCTGATGACGCTGCACGACGGCCGGCAGCTGCGTGCGCCGCTGGTCGTCGCAGCCGACGGTGCTCATTCCGCGGTTCGCCGCCTGGCAGGTTGTGAAACGCGCGAGTGGGACTACTTGCACCATGCCATCGTCACCAGCGTGCGTTGCGCTCAGGATCACCAGGCCACCGCCTGGCAGCGTTTCACCGACGATGGTCCGCTCGCCTTCCTGCCATTGACCCGCGACGGCAAACAGGACTGGTGCTCGATCGTGTGGTCAACCACGCCGGCCGAGGCCGAGCGGCTGATGGCGCTGGATGAGCCAGCCTTCCTCAAGGCGCTGGAGCGTGCATTCGAAGGCCGCCTCGGGACGGTGCTGCAGGCTGACCCGCGGCTGTGCGTACCGCTGCGCCAGCGACATGCAAAACGCTACGTGGAACCCGGCCTTGCGCTGATCGGTGATGCGGCCCACACCATTCATCCGCTGGCAGGGCAGGGGGTGAACCTGGGGTTCCTTGACGCGGCGGTACTGGCCGAAGTCCTGGTGGATGCCTGCAAGCGCGGAGAAAGGCTGGCCGATGTCAAGGTGCTGAGCCGCTATGAGCGTCGTCGCATGCCGCACAACCTGGCGCTGATGGCAGCCATGGAAGGGTTCGAGCGGTTGTTCCAGGCCGACAAGTTGCCGCTGCGTTGGCTGCGCAACAGTGGCTTGAAGCTGGTTGAGCAGCTGCCAGAGGCCAAGGCTGTGTTCGTGCGACAGGCACTGGGCTTGAGTGGCGATTTGCCGGATTTGGCCAAGGTGTAAAGGCTGCTCTTGGCGCGTTGGCGAGAGCGGATGCGTGGCGGGCCCTGGCACATTGCAACATCCAGTAACGTCAATGGGGGTGAGCCTTCAAATGGGATTCACTACCATCTGCGCCTCTCTATTCGATCGAGGAGCGCCTTCCATGTTGCCACGCAAGTCCCTACTGGCCGCCCTGGCCCTGAGCGTTGTCGGTGGTACCGTGCAGGCCGCTGACGAGGTCGTGGTCTACTCCTCGCGTATCGATGAGCTGATCAAGCCGGTGTTCGACGCCTACACGGCCGAGACCGGCGTCAAGGTCAAGTTCATCACCGACAAGGAAGCTCCCCTGATGCAGCGCATCAAGGCCGAGGGCGAGCACGGTGTGGCGGATCTTCTGCTCACCGTCGATGCAGGCAATCTGTGGCAGGCAGAGCAGATGGGCATCCTGCAGCCGATCCGATCCGACATCATCGAGCGCAACATCCCGCCTCAGTACCGTGCCTCGTCCCACGACTGGACCGGCCTGAGCCTGAGGGCGCGTACCATCATCTACTCCACCGAACGGGTCAAGCCGTCGGAGCTCAGCACCTATGAAGCCCTGGCAGACAAGCAGTGGGAAGGTCGGCTGTGCCTGCGCACGGCGAAGAAGGTGTACAACCAGTCCCTGACCGCCACCCTGATCGAAAGCCACGGCGAAGCGAAGGCCGAGCAGATCGTCAAGGGTTGGGTCAACAACCTCTCCACCGACGTATTCTCGGATGACAACGCAGTGATCCAGGCCGTCGAGGCGGGTCAGTGCGACGTGGGTGTTGTGAATACCTACTACTACGGCCGGCTGCACAAGCAGAATCCTAACCTGCCGGTGAAGATTTTCTGGCCCAACCAGCAAGACCGTGGCGTGCACGTGAACCTCTCCGGCATCGGCCTGACCAAGCACGCGCCTCATCCTGAGGCCGCAACGAAACTGGTGGAATGGATGACCGGTGAACAGGCGCAGAAGTTGTTCGCCGACCTCAATCAGGAGTTCCCGGCCAACCCTCAGGTCAAGCCTTCGGACGAAGTCGCCGCGTGGGGCGACTTCAAGGCCGACAGCATTGCGGTGGAAGTGGCCGGCAAGCGACAGGCCCAAGCCATCCGCCTGATGGACCGTGCCGGCTGGAACTGAGCGCCACATCCCGCTCGAGAGGCCTGCAAAGGCCTCTTCGTGGGTCGAGCTGCGGCCCGTCATAGAGATCTAAAGTGCCCTACACCCACCGTCGTCGTTGGTACCTCCCCGTCACCCTGATCGCTGGCCTCGTGCTGCTGCCCCTGAGCGTGCTGCTGTTGTCGTGGCAGTCGATCGACCTGCAGATCTGGTCCCACCTGCTCGACACGCAGATGGGGCGCTTGCTGGGTAACACCGCCACCTTGGTGGTGGGGGTCGGTCTGGGCGTCTCCTTGCTCGGTGTCAGCCTGGCCTGGCTCACCAGCCTGTGCGAGTTTCCGGGCCGCCGCTGGCTGGATTGGGCGCTGATGTTGCCGTTCGCCATTCCGGCGTACGTCCTGGCCTTCGTCTTCGTAGGTTTGCTGGACTTCGCCGGCCCAGTGCAGAGTGCCCTGCGTGAGGCTTTCGGGCCCATGCGCCTGCCACGGGTGCGCTCCACCGGCGGCGTGATCACCGTGCTGGTGCTGGTCTTCTATCCCTATGTTTACCTGCTGGCACGCACAGCGTTCCTTGCCCAGGGCAAAGGGTTGATGGAGGCCGCCCGGGTATTGGGGCTCTCCCCCTGGCAGGCATTCTGGCGTGTGGCCCTACCCATGGCGCGGCCTGCCATTGGGGCGGGTATCGCCTTGGCCCTGATGGAAACCCTCGCTGACTTCGGCGCCGTGGCGGTCTTCAATTTCGACACGTTCACGACCGCCATCTACAAGACCTGGTATGGCTTCTTCAGCCTGTCCAGCGCTGCGCAATTGGCCAGTTTGCTGCTGCTGGCCGTCATGCTGGTGCTGTACGGTGAGCGCCGTGCGCGGGGCGCCAACCACAGCGCCAGTGAACGCCCCAGAGGCCAGGCGCTGTACCGACTGCAGGGTGGCAAGGCGCTGATGGCCAGCGGCTGGTGCCTGTTGGTCTTCGCCTGCGCATTTGTCATCCCATTGCTGCAACTGCTGGTGTGGTTCTGGCAGCGCGGGCGCCATGATCTGGATGATCGCTACATCGGCCTGGTGCTCCACACCCTGTACCTGGGCGGCGTTGCAGCGCTGGTGACGGTCTGCGTGGCGCTGCTGCTGGCCTTCGCCCGTCGCCAGGCACCTACACCGGGTATCCGCATCGGCGTAGGGCTTGCCAACATGGGCTATGCCTTGCCCGGCTCGGTACTGGCGGTGTCGATCATGCTGGCCTTCAGTTACCTGGACAGTCAGGTCGTCGCGCCGCTGTCCAGCTGGTTGGGAGGCGCTGGCAGGCCATTGCTGCTGGGCAGCCTTGCGGCGTTGCTGCTGGCCTATGTCATTCGCTTCATCGCCGTGGCATACGGCCCGCTGGAGAGCAGCCTGGATCGGATTCGTCCCTCGCTGCCGCAGGCATCACGCAGCCTGGGTGTGGGCGGGGTAGGGCTGTTCATCAAGGTGTACTTGCCGCTGCTGTTGCCAGGCGCACTGAGCGCGTCGTTGCTGGTGTTCGTCGATGTGCTGAAGGAAATGCCGGCAACCCTGCTGATGCGCCCATTTGGTTGGGATACGCTGGCGGTACGGGTGTTCGAGATGACCAGCGAGGGTGAATGGGCGCGGGCGTCGCTGCCAGCATTGACGCTGGTGGTGGTAGGGCTGCTGCCGGTCATTGGCCTGATCCGCCGCTCGGCGCGCAGGCCCGGCCATTCCTGCTAAGGGTGCCAGCGTGCGCCCTTGCCGCTACAATGCGCGGCACTCGCGCAGCAGGCAATCAAAACAACGCTGTTCACACAGCTGAAGGCCATGAGCCCTCCACTGCTGCCGCTTCGCCACGCCCGGAAGGAGAAACCCATGGGACAGCGCACGCTTTTGTACGACCTGCATCTGGCGCTTGGCGCCAAGACGGTCGATTTCGGTGGCTGGGACATGCCGCTGCATTATGGCTCGCAGGTCGATGAGCACCACCAGGTGCGCAGTGACTGTGGGGTCTTCGACGTTTCCCACATGACCGTCATTGATATTAAGGGCGATGCGGCCACGGCCTGGTTGCAGCGGTTGCTGGCTAACGATGTCGCCCGGCTCGATCAGGTTGGCAAGGCACTTTACAGCCCCATGTTGCATGAGCAGGGCGGGGTGATCGACGACTTGATCGCCTACCGCACGGCGACGGGTTACCGCCTGGTCACCAACGCAGCTACCCGAGCCCGGGTGCTCGCGTGGCTGGACCAGCAGCGTGACGGGCTTGCCGTCGACGTTCAGGTTCGTCCGGACCTCGCCATTCTTGCCGTTCAGGGCCCGAACGCGCGCGAGAAGGTAGCTGCTTTGGTCAGTGCCTCGCGGGCCGCGCTGATACGCACGCTACGCCCGTTCGAAGGCGTGATGGACGGGGAGTGGTTCATCGCGCGCACCGGCTACACCGGCGAAGATGGCTTGGAGATGATCTTTCCGGGTGACCAGGCCGTGACCTTTTTCAACGACCTGGTCGGCGCCGGTATTGCACCCAGCGGCTTGGGGGCTCGCGACACGTTACGGCTCGAAGCCGGCATGCACCTTTACGGGCAGGACATCGACGAGCAGCACACGCCGTTGTCGTGCAACCTGGGCTGGAGCATCGCCTGGGAGCCGGCGAG
This sequence comes from Pseudomonas fulva NBRC 16637 = DSM 17717, assembly GCF_000730565.1. GTDB lineage: Bacteria > Pseudomonadota > Gammaproteobacteria > Pseudomonadales > Pseudomonadaceae > Aquipseudomonas > Aquipseudomonas fulva. The sequence continues at coordinate 213,216 of NZ_BBIQ01000001.1, forward strand.
CCGAAACTTCATCGGGCGCGCGGCATTGTTGGCGGAAATCGAGCGGGGCGTACAGGAAAAGCTCGTGGGTTTGGTACTGGAAGAGCGCGGTGTACTGCGTGCCCACCAGGTGGTCCGTGTGGCGGGGATTGGCGAAGGGGAGATCACCAGTGGTAGTTTCTCACCTACGCTGAGCAAGTCCATTGCCCTGGCACGCGTCCCCATGGCCACGGGCGACCGGGCCGAAGTGGAAATTCGTGGCAAATGGTACCCGGTGCGCGTGGTCAGGCCGACTTTCGTGCGCCATGGCAAGATTCTGATCTGATCCATCATCAAACGGCGGGCGTACCGCTGAGCCAATCGAGGAATTCAAGACATGAGCAATATCCCCGCCGAACTTCGTTTTGCCGAAAGCCATGAATGGGCCCGCCTGGAAACCGACGGTACCGTCACGGTAGGCATCAGTGACCATGCCCAGCAAGCGCTGGGTGACGTGGTGTTCGTCGAGCTGGCCGAGGTGGGCAAGGTGTTCACCGCAGGCGACGCGGCCGGTGTCGTGGAGTCGGTCAAGGCCGCTTCCGACATCTATGCCCCGGTCAGTGGCGAAGTGATCGCCGTCAACGAGGCATTGGCTGACAGCCCTGAGCAACTGAACGAGCAGCCCTACGACGCATGGATCTTCAAGCTCAAGCCGAGCAGCCAGGCTGATCTGGATAAACTGCTGGATGCGGCTGGCTACAAGGCCGTGATCGGCGAGTAAGCCGTCCGGCCATCACTGGCATGAGCACTCGCAGCCAGGGGGTGAAGACCTCCCGGCGCGAGCTTGCCAGCGATGGGGCCGGCGCTGTATCGATCAGTCGACTACTGCATGCTCGGCCAGAATGGCATTGGCCAGTTCCATGTCGGACGCGTGAAGGCCTGGATGTTCCGCACGCACCTGCTTGATTGCCGACTCCAGGAATGGCCCACGGATAGCGCCTTCACTGGCTACGAAGCTGCCGGCATCATCCTGCGCCGCCATCACCAACTTGTGGTCGCGCGAGGTCAGGTAGGTCGAGCCGGTGGTTGCCCCGGAAGAGATCACATTACGCCAGAAGGAATCGGCCATGGCCGAACCCACGGGCAGCGCGAGCAGGGCTGCGGCAGCGATGGCAGTGTTGAGACGCATGATGAGACACCTCGAAGGTGAGCGTTGAAGATGTGCGGTTGGATGCTCGCGGGCCTGCCAAGTTCCGGGGCTTGCCGCTTCTGATCAGCTGCATGTACGCAGGACTTCTTCTGCCAGGGTTCGCCCACACGCAACCTTGGCTTCGCCGCAGCGGAGCAGGTCCACAAGACCATCTGCCTGGGCTTGGCGTCGCAATTGCGCAAGGTCTGTATCAGGGCCGATCAGAGCCCGCAGGTTGTCGCTAGGCTCGAGTAATTCGAACAAACCTGTACGCCCGTGAAAGCCCGTGCCGCGGCACGTTCTGCAGCTGGCTGCCTCGCGCCCCTGGCACTGGCTGCACACCGTACGCACGAGCCGCTGAGCCATCACCGCGATCAACGTCGCTTTGATCAGGTAGTCAGCCACACCCAGTTCTTGCAGGCGGATAATTGCGGCACAGGCGTCGTTGGTGTGCAGGGTAGACAGCACCAGGTGCCCGGTAAGGGCGGCCTGCACGGCCACCCGTGCGGTATCGGGGTCTCGTATTTCGCCAATCATGATGATGTCCGGGTCCTGGCGCAGCATGGCGCGCACGCCGTTGGCAAAGCCCAGGTCCAGTGGCGGCTGCACCTGAAACTGGTTGAACGCGGGTTCGAGCCGTTCGATGGGGTCCTCGATGGTGCACAGGTTCACCTGCGGGGTGGCCAACAGCTTGAGACTGGCGTACAGCGTGCTGGTCTTGCCTGAGCCTGTGGGCCCTGTGACCAGGATGATGCCCTGGCGCCGTTGCAGCAGGCCTTGCCAATGGCTCAATTGCTGCCCCTGAAGGCCGAGCCGATCAAAGCTCTCGTGCAACTGCTGCGGGTCGAACAGGCGCAAAACCAGCTTCTCACCAAAGGCAGTGGGCAGGGTCGACAACCGGAGCTCCACCTCGTTACCGTTTGGCAGGCGGCTTTGCAGTCGGCCATCCTGAGGCCTGCGTTTTTCCGCGACGTCCATGCGCCCAAGGTGCTTCAGGCGGCTGATCAGGGCCACCATGACTGCGCCGGGGAACACGTAGACGGTGTGCAACAGGCCATCGATGCGATAGCGCAAGTGCCCTTGGTCGCGGCGTGGCTCCAGATGGATGTCGCTGGCGCGCTGGTCGATCGCGTAGTGCAGCAGCCAGTCGACGATATGCACGATGTGCGCGTCATCCGCACTGGCCTGCAGGTGGCGTTTGCCCAGCTCCAGCCACTGCTCAAGCTCGCTAAAGCGGTTCGATTGCTGATGATGCGCGCCCTTCACCGACTGGGCCAGGCGCTGGAAGGGTTCACCGGCCTGACGCAGTTGCACAGGGCTTGCGAGCACCCGCCGTACGGTTCGTCCAAGGCTCAGGGCAAGATCGGCCTGCCAGCAGCACTGATAGGGCTGTGCGCTGGCCACGGTGACGCTCGCGGCGTCAGCCGCCACGATGAGAATGCCGTGGTTTTGCGCAAAGGCCGGCGACACCAGCTCAGCCACCTGCTGCAGGTCGATTTGCAGCGGATCGATACGCAGATAGGGCAGACCCGCCTTGGCAGCCAGCCATTGGCAAAGCCGATCCAGGTCCAGTATCTGCCCCGGGTGGAGGCGGTCGACAAGGTTGCAGGCGGCCACCTGCTCCAGCGGATGATCAGCGGGGTGATCGACGGCCTGCTCAAGGACACGCACGCTATCGCTGGCATGCAGGCGCTGATCGATAAGCAGGGCTTCGAGCACCCGGTGCAGGTCGAGTGCCAGGGTATCTGGGTTATGCATGAGGCGTCCGTGCCTGATCAAGAAGACCTGATCAAGGCTAGCTCAGCCTTCGCTCAAGCCGGATCGGAAGGGTTTCAGGGTTTTGCCTGAGGGTGACGCTTGCTCCGCGCCTCAATGCGTTGGCAGGCGCCGTTAGGCGTGCACTACTGACAGCTCCACACGGTGTTGCGGGGCCATGTGCACATCGGCCACACACACCATGTTGCGCAGTTTCTGAGCAATCACCTCGGCGCGATGCCAGCTCAATCCGCCAATGCCGATGTCGATGGTCAACCAGTCATCCTGTTGAGTGACCTGCATGCTGTGCGGTGTGAGCATTTGCAAGGCGAACTGATTGAGTATCCGGCACAAGCTGTCGGGCTCGGCTTCGGCCTGCAAGCGATACAGCACGGTGGTGTGGGCATTGTTGTTGGCCCATACATCGGCACGCGGCAGTGAGTTCATGCGTTATCCTCGTTGAATGCAGAAATTTTTGCATGCCTAGGCCGGAATTTTTTCGCTAAGATTCGACCTAATGAGTCTTTTTTTGCATAGCTATTATCGATGCGGGTCGATCTGGAGAATTGTTCATGCACAGCGCATTGGATGCTTACGACCGTCGTATCCTTGAGTTGCTACAAGAAGACGCTTCGCTGTCCAGCGCCCAGATCGCCGAACGCATTGGCTTGTCCCAATCGCCGTGCTGGCGACGGATTCAACGGCTCAAAGAGGAGGGGGTGATTCGCGGGCAGGTCACCTTGCTGGACCGCAAGAAGATCGGGCTGAACACCCAAATATTCGCCGAAGTAAAATTGAATGCCCACGGCCGTTCGAACTTCACCGAGTTCACGGAGGCGATTCGCGGGTTTTCGGAAGTACTGGAGTGCTACGTGTTGATGGGCTCGGTGGACTTCCTGCTGCGTATCGTCACCCCGGACATCGAGGCGTACGAGCGGTTCTTCTTCGAAAAGCTCTCGAACGTGCCCGGCATTCAGGAGGTGAACTCGATCGTGGCCCTCTCAGAGATCAAGTCCACCACCAGCCTGCCGCTATCGGGCTGAGGGCATCACGCTTTGAGCAGATGTTTCCAACCACGGCTCTGATCGACGGCACGTGCCTGCTCGATGCGGGCTTCGAGTACCTCATCGCTGATCGGTTGCTCAGCCAGTTCGTGCAACTTCTTCATGTCGCCGTACAGGCGGTCCATTTGTGGTGCGTCCAGCACATGGCGGGCATGGTGCAGCCAGGCCATCAATTGCTCGATGCGCGGCAGTTGCTCTGCCAGGTCCTCGGGGCGCTGGGTGTACAGCGACAACTTCAGGGCGCGGCCTTCCTCGGCAATCAGGTGTGCAAGCCAGCTTGCCAGAAGCGCCTTGCCCTGGCGCTCGCCACGGCCCTTGCGTTCGGCAGTCCAGGCACGCGACAACAGCCAACGTGAGGTTTCCAGGGAGAACTGGCCCCAGCGAGGATCATCCAGCTCTTCTGCGAACTGCTCGGGCGCGGCGCGGCGGATGTCTTCGTCATCGTTGCCGGCTTGCACCAGTGGACGCCAGTCTTCGAGCAGGGCATCCAGGCGCGCGCGCAGGTCACGGGTAGCCGCGCGGGGGGCGGCCTGGCCCAGGCTGGCGGTGATTGCGCGCAGCTCGATGATATTCTGCACCCAGTCCTGCAGCGACCGCCAGTGGCCGCTGTGGCGGTATTGCTCGGCCAGGCGCTGGCTGTTGCCCAGCAGTTGCCAGGCCAACGCAGCATAGGCGTCGTCCAAGGCCATGTCCGCTTCGAGGTCGGCGACGCTCAGATCCAGCTCGAAACGCTCTGGCTCCAGCAGACGATAGCCGCGCTCGGCCTTGCTGATATCGCAGGGCATCAGCGCAACGCTTGTGGTCAGCTCGGCAGCCAGTTCCAGCAGCGCCGCCGGCTCACCTTCACGCAGCTCCAGTTCCAACTCGCATATCGCTTCCTTGCGCTTGCCGGCAATTACGAAGCCTTGGTCCAGCGCAGCCTCGATCACCACCTTGGCCTTGCCACGGCCCCAAGCGATTTCGGCATATTCGCGGGTGAAATCGGTGGTGAACAACGGTTTGATGGTCTTCTTGTCCAGGTCGGCCAGTTGCGCCGGCCAGCAGCTGTCATCCAGCTTCTTGAGGTCCAGCTTGACCTTGTCCAGTTGCCATTCGTGCTCGTTGCGCTCGGACAGGCCAGCCACACTGGTTCCGCGGCACTTGAGGGTCTGGATGACGGTATCGCCGTCACGGCGCAGGCGCAGGGCAACGCGTGCCTCGGCCAGCGCGCGCTCAGGCGTGTCGAAATACTGGTTCAGCAGTTCGCGGGTCTGCCAGCCAGACTTGTTGCGCTTTTTCAGCAGCGGGTGCTCGCGCAAGGCGGCGAGGGTCTCGGGGCTGGCGCGCAGCTTGAGTTCGGTTTCTTTGGGCATCACAGGCTCGAAAGGGGGCGTGGTCGATGCAGAGTCTACAGCAGTAGGCCGTCAACGGTTTATTCCAGACGGCGGATGGTCCTATGATGGGCAATGCTTCCGAGGAGTAAACGCATGCCGTTGCCGACGCTGAAAGACCAATTTGCCGCCTTGATCGCCGCGCCTTCGGTCAGTTGCACCCAGGCCTCGCTTGACCAGTCCAACCGTCAGGTCATCGACCTGTTGGCTACTTGGCTGGGCGATCTGGGCTTCACCTGCGACATTCAGCAGGTGACCCCCGGCAAGTTCAACCTGCTGGCCAGCCGCGGCAGCGGCCCGGGCGGCCTGGTGCTGGCCGGCCACAGCGACACCGTGCCCTATGACGAGCAGCTCTGGAGCAGCGACCCTTTGAAGCTGACCGAAGTCGAGGGTCGCTGGGTGGGGCTTGGTAGTTGCGACATGAAGGGCTTTTTCGCATTGGTGATCGAAGCCGTCATTCCGTTGCTGCAGCACGACTTCAAGCAGCCGCTGCTGATTCTGGCCACCTGCGACGAGGAAAGCTCGATGTCTGGCGCCCGTGCCCTGGCCGATGCTGGCCAGCCCCTGGGTCGCGCGGCGATCATCGGCGAGCCGACCGGGCTGCGGCCGATCCGCATGCACAAGGGCATTCTCATGGATCGTATCGACATCCTGGGGCGCAGTGGTCATTCCTCGGACCCAAGCCTGGGCCGTAGCGCCATGGACGCCATGCATGCGGTCATGGGCGAACTGATGGGCCTGCGCCAGCAATGGCAGAAGGCCTATAACAACCCGCAGTTCACGGTGCCGGCACCCACCATGAACTTCGGTTGCATTCACGGTGGCGACAACCCCAACCGGATCTGCGGTCAGTGCGCCCTGGAGTTCGACCTGCGCCCATTGCCGGGCATGGACGTGGAGCAGTTGCGCGCTGCCATCCGTGCAAAACTGGTTCCGGTGGCCGAGCGCCATGACGTGCGTATCGACTACGCGCCGCTGTTCCCCGAAGTGCCGCCGTTCGAACAGGCGGCCGACAGTGAACTCGTCCAGGTGGCAGAACGGCTCACCGGCCACCGTGCCGAAGCGGTGGCATTCGGCACCGAAGCACCTTATCTTCAGCAGCTTGGCTGCCAGACCATCGTGCTCGGCCCTGGTGACATCGCCTGCGCACACCAGCCTGGCGAATACCTGGACATGTCACGTATCGAGCCGACCGTGCGTCTATTGCGTGACTTGATCGGGCACTATTGTCTGCATTAAACGTCCACCCCATTTATTCGTTTCTGCCTAGAGGAGACCGCGCGTGACCGCAAGCCTGTTCCGACGATGATCCTGAACGCCCCTGTAACGCCGTTCTCCGTCCACTTATCCACAGGCCCTGTCATGCACGATTACGTCAACTGGCTACGCCACGCTTCTCCTTACATCAACGCCCACCGCGACTGCACCTTCGTGGTGATGCTTCCCGGCGATGGGGTCGAACACCCTAACTTCGGCAACATCGTCCACGACCTGGTGCTGCTGCACAGCCTTGGGGTACGCCTGGTCCTGGTGCACGGCTCTCGTCCGCAGATCGAGAGCCGCCTGGCTGAACGTGGCCTGGCAGCGCATTACCACCACGGCCTGCGTATCACCGATGCCGCTACCCTGGATTGCGTCATCGACGCGGTCGGCGCGTTGCGCCTGGCCATCGAAGCGCGGTTGTCGATGGACATCGCCGCCTCGCCCATGCAGGGCTCGCGCCTGCGGGTGGCCTCCGGCAACCTGGTCACCGCGCGGCCGATCGGCGTGCTCGAAGGCGTGGATTTTCATCACACCGGCGAAGTGCGTCGGGTAGACCGCAAGGGCATCAGCCGCCTGCTCGACGAACGCTCCATCGTGTTGCTCTCGCCGCTGGGCTATTCGCCAACCGGCGAGATCTTCAACCTCGCCTGCGAAGACGTGGCCACCCGTGCGGCCATCGAACTGGGTGCAGAGAAGTTGGTGTTGTTCGGTGCAGCACCTGGTCTGTTGGATGAGCATGGCCGCCTGGTGCGCGAACTGCGCCCCCAACAGGTTGCGCCGCACTTGCAGCGCCTGGGCAGTGATTACCAGGCCGAGCTGCTCGATGCCGCTGCCGAGGCGTGCAAAGGCGGCGTGGCACGCAGTCACATCGTCAGCTATGCCGAGGACGGCGCGCTGCTGACCGAACTGTTCACCCGGGGCGGTGGCGGTACGCTGGTGTCCCAGGAGCAGTTCGAGATCGTGCGAGAGGCCACCATCGAAGACGTCGGCGGCCTGCTCGACCTGATCAGCCCGCTGGAAGAACAGGGCATCCTGGTGCGCCGTTCACGGGAAGTGCTGGAGCGGGAAATCGAGCAGTTCAGTGTGGTGGAGCGCGAAGGCATGATCATCGCGTGCGCAGCGCTGTATCCGATTGCAGAGTCCGATGCTGGCGAGCTGGCATGCCTGGCGGTGAATCCGGAATACCGCCATGGCGGGCGCGGGGACGAGCTGCTGGCGCGTATCGAAAGCCGGGCACGGGAGATGGGGTTGAGCACCCTGTTCGTGCTCACTACACGCACGGCGCACTGGTTCCGCGAACGCGGCTTCTCGCCCAGTGGTGTCGAGCGGCTGCCGGCGGCACGGGCTTCGCTGTACAACTTCCAGCGCAATTCGAAAATCTTCGAAAAGCCGTTGGGGTGAGGCGTTCTGCGCCTGTGCGCCTGAAATGAAAACGCCGCCTTCAAGGGCGGCGTTCTGGTTTACACGGTGTGCAGATACCAGTTGTACTCGAGGTCGGATATCGAATGTTCGAACTCCTCCAGCTCGCTTTCCTTGCACGCGACGAAGATGTCGATGTACTTCGGATCGATGTACTTGTTCAGGATTTCGCTGTCATCCAACTCGCGCAGCGCATCACGCAGGTTGTTCGGCAGGCTCTGTTCCAGCTGCTCGTACGAGTTGCCTTCGATAGGCTCGCCCGGCTCGACCTTGTTGGTCAGGCCATGGTGAACGCCTGCCAACACGGCCGCCATCATCAGGTACGGGTTGGCGTCAGCACCCGCCACGCGGTGCTCCAGGCGCACGGCATCCGGGGATCCGGTCGGTACGCGCAACGCCACGGTGCGGTTGTCCAGGCCCCAGCTTGGCGCATTGGGCACATAGAACTGCGCGCCAAAGCGGCGATAGGAGTTGACGTTCGGGCACAGGAACGCCATGGACGCGGGCAGGGTCTCGAGCACACCGCCGACAGCATGACGTAGCGCGGCGTTCTGCTCGGGATCCTCGCTGGTGAAGATGTTGTTGCCATCTTTGTCCAGCACGGAAATGTGTACATGCAGACCATTGCCTGCCTGCCCTGGGTAGGGCTTGGCCATGAAGGTGGTGTCCATTTCATGGTCGTAGGCGATGTTCTTGATCAGGCGCTTGAGCAGCACGGCGTAGTCGCACGCCTTGAGCGGGTCCGGCACATGGTGCAGGTTGACTTCGAACTGAGCCGGGGCGCTTTCCTTGACGATGGCGTCGGCAGGGATGCCCTGTTCCTTGGCCCCTTCGAGGATGTCCTGCAGGCAGTCGGCATACTCGTCCAGGTCATCGATCAGGTAGACCTGGGTCGATTGCGGACGCTTGCCGGAAATGGGCGAGCGCGGCGGCTGTGGGCGGCCGTTCACGTTCTCCTGGTCAATCAGGTAGAACTCCAGCTCGAAGGCGGCGCAGATGGTCAGGCCCATGTCGTCGAACTTGCTCACCACCTGGCGCAGTACTTCACGCGGGTCGGCGAAGAAAGGTTCGCCCTCGAGCTCGTGCATGGTCATCAGCAACTGGGCAGTCGGGCGCTTTTGCCACGGCTCGTTGGAGAGGGTGTCGGGGATCGGATAGCAGATGCGGTCTGCATCGCCGATGTCCAGGCCCAGCCCGGTGCTTTCGACGGTGGAGCCATTGATATCCAGTGCAAACAGGGAGGCCGGCAGGTTGATGCCTTTCTCGTAAACCTTGTGGAGGCTGGTGCGCTCTATGCGCTTGCCACGCACCACACCATTCATATCTGCAATCAGAAGGTCAACGTAGAGAACCTCAGGATGTTCCTTAAGGAACGCGTTCGCTTCGTTAAGCTGAACGGCACGCGGGGGTACCGACATGATGCAACACCTTTGTTGTTAAAAATATCAATCAAGGGGGGCTTGCAGGACCAGTCAATCGAAAAGCCATACTGATGTCAAGCCAACCCCATGATGCCCTGAAATGGCACGTCTACGGCAGATTTGCTGCATATCGGGGCACGGCATTATCCGCTATTTCTCTGGAAAAGCGCTATCGCGAGCACTGCGTCGTTTATTTTTTACGCAGGTGTTGTGTAAAAAAATGAACGGCGCTAAGCTCCGATTCAACCCAAAACAGAATAATACGAGGGTCTCATGGTCCGCCTGCCGCGACCTGGAAGCGCTGCCAATGCAGTGCAATCAGGCTGTTCAGTCACGTTAGCCTGGCCTGCCAATCCCATGGCGGCAGTGCTCGCAATAATTGACGTCTGGCATGCTCGGCCCCGCCTTCATGGCACCTCATCTCCACGCTTCGCTTCTTTCTGCCATTACGAATCGCTTAGGACACACGTCATTTCAGTGTATCCACCGTCCGCCTGCGCGGGGGTTTTGCTTTAGCCATCCACTGCATCCAGAATCAAGTCGCGGACCACCTTACCTCCTGAGGTATTTATGAGTAACAACCTCGACCAGCTCACCGATTGGTTGAAAGAGCACAAGATCACCGAAGTCGAATGCCTGATCAGCGACTTGACCGGCATCACGCGCGGCAAGATTTCGCCTACCAACAAGTTCATCGCCGAGAAAGGCATGCGCCTGCCCGAGAGCGTGTTGCTGCAGACCGTGACCGGCGACTATGTCGACGACGACATCTATTACGAGCTGCTGGACCCTGCAGACATCGACATGATCTGCCGGCCCGATGAGAATGCCGTGTTCCTGGTGCCATGGGCCATCGAGCCGACCGCGCAGGTCATCCACGATACCTATGACAAAAAGGGCAACCCCGTAGAGCTGTCGCCGCGCAACGTGCTCAAGAAGGTGCTCAAGCTTTACGCCGACAAGGGCTGGCAGCCCATCGTCGCGCCCGAGATGGAGTTCTACCTGACCAAACGCAGCGAAGACCCTGACTTCCCGCTGCAACCGCCAGTGGGCCGTTCGGGCCGGCCTGAAACCGGGCGCCAGTCCTTCTCCATCGAAGCTGCGAACGAATTCGACCCGCTGTTCGAGGATGTCTATGACTGGTGCGAATTGCAGCAGTTGGACCTCGACACGCTGATCCACGAAGACGGCACGGCGCAGATGGAAATCAACTTCCGTCACGGCGATGCCCTGCACCTGGCCGACCAGATCCTGGTGTTCAAGCGCACCATGCGTGAGGCGGCGCTCAAGCACAACGTGGCAGCCACCTTCATGGCCAAGCCCATGACCGGCGAGCCTGGCAGTGCGATGCACCTGCACCAGAGCGTGGTCGATGTGACCACCGGGAAGAACATCTTCAGCAATGAAGACGGCAGCATGAGCACGCTGTTCCTGAACCACATCGGCGGTTTGCAGAAATTCATTCCCGAAGCGTTGCCGCTGTTTGCGCCCAACGTGAACTCGTTCCGCCGCTTCCTGCCGGATACCTCGGCGCCAGTGAACGTCGAGTGGGGCGAGGAAAACCGTACGGTAGGCCTGCGCGTCCCGGACGCTGGCCCGCAAAGCCGCCGGGTGGAAAACCGCCTGCCGGGTGCGGATGCCAATCCGTATCTGGCCATCGCCGCGAGCCTGCTGTGTGGTTACATCGGCATGGTCGAAGGTATCGAGGCCAGCGCACCGGTCCAGGGCCGGGGTTACGAGCGTCGCAACCTGCGCCTGCCGCTGACCATCGAAGACGCCCTGGAACGCATGGAAATCAGCCGCGCCCTGGAGCAATACCTGGGCAAGAAATTCATCGCCGGTTACGTGGCCACCAAGCGTGCCGAGCACGAGAACTTCAAGCGCGTCATCAGTTCCTGGGAGCGTGAATTCCTGCTGTTCGCAGTTTGATCAACCTCGGCCCCGCAGACGCGCGGCCGTCCGTCAACGGAGAACCACATGAGCCTGAACAACCCGCAAACCCGTGAATGGCAAGCCCTCAGTGGCGAGCATCACCTCGCGCCTTTCAGCGACTACAAGCAGCTGAAGGACAAGGGGCCGCGCATCATCACCAAGGCGCAAGGCGTGCATTTGTGGGACAGCGAGGGGCACAAGATTCTCGACGGCATGGCTGGCCTGTGGTGCGTGGCCGTGGGGTATGGGCGGGAGGAGCTGGTTCAGGCGGCAGAGCGGCAGATGCGTGAGCTGCCCTACTACAACCTGTTCTTCCAGACCGCCCATCCTCCGGCGCTGGAGTTGGCCAAGGCGATCACCCAAGTGGCGCCCGAGGGCATGAGCCATGTGTTCTTCACCAGTTCAGGCTCCGAGGGCAACGACACCGTGCTGCGCATGGTTCGCCATTACTGGGCACTCAAGGGCAAGCCGAGCAAGCAGACCCTGATCGGTCGGGTCAACGGCTATCACGGCTCCACCGTGGCCGGTGCCAGCCTGGGCGGCATGAGTGGCATGCACGAGCAAGGCGGCTTGCCCATCCCGGGCGTGGTGCATATCCCTCAGCCGTACTGGTATGGCGAGGGCGGTGACATGACACCGGAGGCGTTCGGGGTCTGGGCTGCGGAGCAACTGGAAAAGAAAATTCTCGAAGTCGGCGAGGACAACGTCGCCGCGTTCATCGCCGAGCCTATCCAGGGCGCCGGTGGCGTGATCATCCCGCCAGACACCTACTGGCCGAAGATCAAGGAAATCCTGGCCCGGTACGACATCCTCTTTGTGGCTGACGAAGTCATTTGCGGTTTCGGGCGAACAGGGCAGTGGTTCGGCTCGGATTTCTATGACCTCAAGCCCGACCTGATGACCATCGCCAAGGGCCTTACCTCCGGTTACATCCCCATGGGCGGTGTGATCGTGCGTGACAAGGTTGCCAAGGTGCTTAGCGAAGGCGGGGATTTCAATCACGGCTTCACCTATTCCGGGCATCCGGTGGCTGCCGCGGTAGGCCTGGAAAACCTGCGCATCCTGCGCGACGAACAGATCGTCGAGAAAGCGCGCACCGAAGCGGCACCGTATTTGCAAAAGCGTTTGCGTGAGTTGCAGGACCACCCGCTGGTGGGCGAGGTGCGCGGTGTTGGCCTGCTCGGCGCGATCGAGCTGGTGAAGGACAAGGCGACACGCAGCCGTTTCGAGGGCAAAGGTGCTGGCATGATCTGCCGTAATTTCTGCTTCGACAATGGCCTGATCATGCGGGCCGTCGGCGACACGATGATCATCGCGCCACCTCTGGTCATCAGCCCGGCGCAGATCGACGAGCTGGTGGAAAAGGCACGCAAATGCCTGGACCTGACACTCGAGGCGATTCGCTGACAGCTAGCGATGTGACATTAAGTCGTTACAAGGGCCAGGTTTCCTTGAAACCGGGCCTTGTAACTTGCCAGACTAGCGGCTGCTTCAGTCGCCCACACGCGTGTACTGCGGGACCCGGCTTCTGAACGGATGGCTAATCGAACACTCTGGAGCATGACGCATGAAGAATATGGGCAAGACGTTGTTGGCCGCTGCGCTGATGGGCGCAGTGGTCGGGGCTGTACAGGCTGAAGACAAGGTACTGAACGTCTACAACTGGTCGGACTACATTGCTCCGGACACCATCGCCAAGTTCGAGAAAGAGTCGGGCATCAAGGTCAAGTACGACGTGTTCGACAGCAACGAAACCCTGGAGGCCAAGTTGCTGGCCGGTAAGTCGGGCTATGACATCGTGGTGCCTTCCAACAACTTCCTGGCCAAGCAGATCAAGGCGGGCGTCTACCAGGAACTCGATCGCACCCAGCTGCCCAACTGGAAGAACCTCGACGAGGATCTGCTCAAGGCCGTGGGCGATGCCAGCGACCCGGAAAACAAGCATGCCTTCCCCTACATGTGGGGCTCGATCGGCATCGGCTACAACCCCGAGAAGGTCAAGGCAGCGCTGGGCGTGGACAAGATCGATTCCTGGGACGTGGTCTTCAAGCCAGAGAACATCGCCAAGCTCAAGAGCTGTGGCGTGAGCTTCCTTGATGCCCCAACCGAAATGCTGCCAGCGGCCCTGCATTACCTGGGCCTGCCGACCAACAGCACCAAGAAGGAAGACCTCAAGGCTGCCGAAGACCTGTTCCTCAAGATCCGTCCGTCGATCACCTATTTCCACTCCTCCAAGTACATTGGCGACCTGGCCAACGGCAACATCTGCCTGGCTGTCGGCTACTCGGGTGACCTGGAGCAGTCCAAGACCCGCGCCCACGAAGCGGGGGACAAGGTCAAGCTGGACTACGTGATCCCGAAAGAAGGCGCCGGCACCTTCTATGACATGGTTGCCATGCCCAAGGATGCCGAGCACAAGGAAGCGGCCTACAAGTTCATGGACTTCCTGATGCAGCCGCAAGTCATGGCCGAAATCACCAATGCCGTGCGCTTCCCCAACGGCAACAAGGCCGCGACCGCCTTTGTGGACAAGGACATCACCAGCGACCCAAGCATCTATCCGTCCGCTGAAGTGAAAAAGAATCTGTACGCCATTGCCGCCCCTGAAGCAGCAGTGCAACGGGTAATTACCCGCAGCTGGACCAAGATCAAATCGGGCAAATAAGCCTGATGTAGCATTTTCGGACCGGGTATTCCCGGTCCGAAACCAGTGAAAGGCAATTGAGCATTGCGGCATCGAAGCTGCGAAGGTAAGTTGCGCGCCGGTTTTGCGTGTGCGGCAGCATTGTCGCTATCCAGACACTGATTGTGAGGACCACCCACTTGTCCAATTCTGTATTACGCAAGGCCGTGATGGCTGCAGCGAGCCTGACGCTGGCATGCAGCGTCCAAGCGGCGCCTACGGTGCATTTCTACAACTGGTCCGACTATATCGGCCCCGACACGCTCGCAGGCTTCGAGAAAGCCACGGGCATCAAGCCGGTGCAGGATGTCTTCGATTCCAACGAAACCCTGGAAGGCAAGCTGCTGGCCGGCAGGACCGGCTACGACGTGGTCGTGCCCTCCAACCATTTTCTGGGCAAGCAAATCAAGGCGGGCGCTTTCCAAAAGCTCGACAAGGCACTGCTGCCCAATTACGCGAACCTTGAACCTGCGTTGATGAAGCGCCTGGAGAAGAACGACCCGGGTAACCTGTATGCCGTGCCTTACCTGTGGGGCACCAATGGCATCGGGTACAACGTCGACAAGGTCAAAGAGGCGCTTGGCGTCGATACCATCGACTCCTGGGCGGTGCTGTTCGAACCCGAGAACATGAAGAAGCTGTCCAAGTGCGGCGTGGCCTTCCTCGACTCGGCGGACGAAATGCTTCCGGCCGTCCTCAACTACATGGGCCTGGATCCCAACAGCACCAACCCCAAGGATTACGCCAAGGCCGAGCAGAAGCTGCTGGCGGTACGCCCCTACGTGACGTATTTCCATTCGTCCAAGTACATCACCGATCTTGCCAACGGCAACATCTGTGTCGCGGCAGGTTTCTCGGGTGATGTGTTCCAGGCCAAGGCCCGCGCCGAAGAGGCGAAGAAGGGTGTGAACCTGGCTTATGCCATTCCCAAAGAAGGCGGCAACCTCTGGTTCGACGTGCTGGCGATTCCCAAGGACGCCAAAAACGTGGAGCAGGCGCATGCCTTGATCAACTATTTGCTGAAACCTGAGGTTATCGCCCAGGTCAGTGATTACGTCGGTTATGCCAACCCTAACTCGAAGGCTGGCGACCTGATGGACCAGGCCGTGAGGACTGACGCTGCGGTTTATCCACCGCAGGATGTGCTGGACAAGATGTTCGTGAACTCAGAGCTGCCGCCCAAAGTGCAGCGCCTGATGACCCGCAGCTGGACCAAGGTCAAGTCGGGCAAGTAATCCACCTCACCCGCGCGGCCTGCCTGGCAGGCCGCGCGGGCACAAAAAACTTGTTGGGAGTTTCACTCATGGCAGTTGCCTCCGGCGCCTATAAGAAAGCCCTCGAGGGTGGCCAGCAACCCAAGCAGGTGCTGGTCAAGATCGACCGGGTCACGAAAAAATTCGACGAAACGGTAGCGGTGGACGATGTGTCCCTGGAAATCCGCAAGGGCGAAATCTTCGCCTTGCTTGGGGGTTCCGGCTCCGGTAAGTCGACCTTGCTGCGCATGCTGGCAGGCTTCGAACGCCCCACCGAAGGACGCATCTTCCTGGACGGCGTGGACATTACCGACATGCCGCCCTACGAGCGGCCGATCAACATGATGTTCCAGTCCTACGCCCTGTTCCCGCACATGACCGTGGCGCAGAACATCGCCTTCGGCCTGCAGCAGGACCGCTTGCCCAAGGCCGAGGTCGACGCCCGCGTGGCCGAGATGCTCAAGCTGGTGCACATGACTCAGTACGCCAAACGCAAGCCGCACCAGCTCTCCGGTGGCCAGCGCCAGCGCGTGGCCTTGGCTCGTTCCCTGGCCAAGCGGCCTAAGCTGTTGCTGCTGGACGAGCCGATGGGTGCCCTGGACAAGAAGCTGCGTTCGCAGATGCAGCTGGAGCTGGTGGAAATCATCGAGCGCGTCGGCGTGACCTGCGTGATGGTGACCCACGACCAGGAAGAAGCCATGACCATGGCCCAGCGCATTGCCATCATGCACCTGGGCTGGATCGCTCAGATCGGCTCGCCGGTAGACATTTACGAAACCCCGACCAGCCGCCTGGTCTGCGAATTCATCGGCAACGTCAACCTGTTCGATGCCGAGGTGATCGACGATGCCGAAGGCCACGCCCTGATCGCCTCGCCTGAACTTGAGCGCAAGATCTACGTCGGGCACGGTGTCTCCACCTCCGTGGAGGACAAGCACATCACCTATGCACTGCGCCCGGAAAAGATGCTGGTCACCACTGTCCAGCCTGATTTCCAGTACAACTGGTCGCGCGGCAAGATCCATGACATCGCCTACCTGGGCGGGCATTCGGTATTCTACGTGAAGCTACCCAGTGGCAAGGTGGTGCAGTCGTTCGTCGCCAACGCCGAACGCCAAGGCGCGCGCCCTACGTGGGACGATGAAGTCTTCGTATGGTGGGAAGACGACAGCGGCGTGGTACTGCGGTCATGAAGCTGCGCAAGCTCAAGCGAGCGTTCCGGCGCATCACCCCTGAAGGGCGGCACCTGGTGATCGGTGTTCCTTTCGTGTGGCTGTTCCTGTTCTTCATGCTGCCGTTCTTCATCGTCCTGAAGATCAGCTTCGCCGAAGCCGACGTGGCGATCCCGCCGTACACCGAGATCTACAGCTACGTCGAGGACAAGATCCAGTTGGTGCTCAACCTGGCCAACTACGGTTTGCTGACCGAGGACGAACTGTATATCTCGGCCTACCTCGGTTCGCTGAAGATGGCGTTCATCAGCACGCTGCTCTGCCTGCTGATCGGCTACCCGATGGCCTATGCCATCGCCAACGCCAAGAAGGAAACCCAGACCGTCCTGCTGCTGCTGATCATGATGCCGACCTGGACCGCGATCCTGATCCGCGTGTATGCCTGGATGGGCATTCTGAGCAACAACGGTTTGCTCAATGGCTTTTTGATGTGGACCGGGCTGATCGACCAGCCGCTGCAGATACTCAACACCAACCTGGCGGTGTACATCGGCGTGGTCTATTCCTACCTGCCGTTCATGATCCTGCCCTTGTTCGCCAACCTGGTGAAGCATGACCCAAGCCTGCTCGAAGCGGCATCCGACCTGGGGTCGAGCACCTTCAACAGCTTCTGGAAAATCACCGTGCCGCTGTCAAAAAACGGCATCATCGCCGGTTGCATGCTGGTGTTCATCCCCGTGGTGGGCGAGTTCGTGATCCCCGAACTGCTCGGCGGACCGGAAACCCTGATGATCGGTAAAGTGTTGTGGCAGGAATTCTTCAACAACCGTGACTGGCCGGTGGCCTCGGCGCTTGCGGTGGTGATGCTGGCGATCCTGATCGTGCCCATTTTGCTGTTCAACCGCAGCCAGGCCAAGGAAATGGAGGGCAGGGCATGAAGCGCTTCGGTTTTTCCAAGCTGATGCTGGTGTTCGGCTTGCTGTTCATCTACTTGCCGATGGTGATTCTGGTCATCTACTCGTTCAACGCCTCCAAGTTGGTGACGGTGTGGGGCGGGTGGTCGGTCAAATGGTATGTCGGCTTGCTGGACAACACTCAGCTGATCGGTTCGGTGATGCGCTCGCTGGAAATCGCTTGCTACACGGCGGTAGCGGCTGTCGCGTTGGGCACCATGGCGGCTTTCGTACTCACCAGGGTCACCCGGTTCCGCGGGCGTACCTTGTTCGGTGGCTTGGTCACCGCACCGTTGGTCATGCCTGAAGTCATCACGGGTCTGTCGCTGCTGCTGCTGTTCGTGGCCATGGCGCAATTGATCGGTTGGCCGCAGGAGCGTGGCGTTGTCACCATCTGGATTGCCCACACCACCTTCTGCGCGGCCTATGTGGCCGTCGTCGTGTCGGCCCGGCTGCGTGAGCTGGACCTGTCGATCGAAGAGGCGGCCATGGACCTGGGGGCCAAGCCTTGGAAGGTGTTCTTCCTGATCACCATCCCCATGATTGCGCCTTCGCTGGCGGCAGGTGGCATGATGTCGTTCGCCTTGTCGCTCGATGACCTGGTATTGGCCAGCTTCGTGTCCGGGCCAGGCTCGACCACGTTGCCGATGGAAGTGTTCTCGGCGGTACGCCTGGGCGTGAAACCTGAGATCAACGCCGTGGCCAGCCTGATTCTGCTGTCCGTCTCGTTGGTGACATTCTTCGTCTGGTACTTCAGTCGCCGTGCCGAAGAGCGTCGCCGCAAGGCCATACAGCAGGCGATTGAAGAAGGTGCGGCGGCCAATGCGTCGCAGCCTCAGGTACGGCGCCCGGCGCCGGTAGCGCCGATCTGATCGAGGTATGGCTGCTCGTTACGCTTTTGGAGCGAGCAGCTGTTCCACACTTGCGCTTGCGCCGTGCGGAGAACTGAATGTGGCCGCATAAACGTATCGTTTGTGACGAATTGCTACGGCGAGGTCACTAGACACTTAAGCGCCGAACTCTATTCATAATTCGCTGTGGCTCGATATGTGGGGGGAGGCTGTTCCTGTGCGACAAGCTTCCTCCAGTTGAGTCCTGGTTGGGATAAAGATCCAAATAGCTGGGAAGCTCGTCCAGACCTGGCGCTTGAAGGTTTAAACTCGAATAGCTGGGAGGCGGGGCCGGAACTACCGGTTGCGTTGTTAAATGCGAGCCACCAAATCTTCTATTCGTATGGACACTTGGAGGTACCAAGGTCACATCCGCTGATGAAAAGCTCTGTACAGGGTCATGCACGTTTCGTCGGTCGCTGCCTCCCACTGTAGTCGAGAACCGTTCTCCATATGACGAGTCGGCTCTGAGCGTACTCATATATTTTTCCCGGACGAATAAAGCGGCGACAAGCGATGACCCACCAATATAAACGCCGATCGCCACTCCGATAAGGTTATCGTCATTTTTCGAAGCACCGACGACAGCAAGGGCTGTGCCTGCTGTTAAGGACGCAGCGGCTGTGATCCAGCTTGCATACTTGATCAGGCTTCTCACCGCGAAGTGGCCTGATGGATCACTTTGATTGACAGGGTCACCCAGGCAGTAGGCATACGCATTGAGCATCCCCTGTCCAAAAGGGCTCAGGTTGTCAGGGGCGCCAAACCGCATGAGTGCCGGTCTATACAGTCGATAGCCGTTGCCCAGTGGATACCCATCCAATAGTGCATCCAGTCGCTCACCGTGATACGCCCATGGCGTGTCCGGTTCATTCAAACGGGCCCTTTGGCCGTAAGGCGTGTAGGAAAAGCGAGCCAGGCAGTTGGTGTGGGGCTCGGCCATTACGGTGTTGCCCCTGTCTACCGCGCTTACTGAAGGCGTCCGCTTATCGCCTGCAAGATGGCCTAGAAAGCGTGCCTGACCTCGGAACACCGAGCGTTTGACGTCGTCACCCAGTTCCGTGACGAGTTGGCCGGCTTGATAGAACGCGTGGACCCTGCCAGATTTGTCCATACCAACATCCCCGGATGAATAAGACCGACCGTCTGCAAGCAGTGGTAGGTTGGAAGTTTCGCGTCAGGCGACAGTATCGTGATCTTGAAAGCGTGGGCTACTGACAGAATTGCCAGGGTTTGCCAACACCTGGCCTGACGAAGCCACCCACGAGGCTGGAGGGGGCAGGGCGTCTGGCGTCTACAGCAAGAATTATGGAACCCTGGCCTGCTTGGCGAATCGCATGCATGAATCTTTTGCGCGCAAGAAAGGAGCCTCCATGACGTTGTCGCGTGCGCTACTGGTCACGGGCTTGGGGCTGCTGGGCATGCTCACCGGCTGCAGCAAGGAAGAGCTGCCTGAAACGCTGCCCCGTGTAGGGGTACAGAATGTCCAGTCCGCCGATTTCGCAGCCCGGGTGACGCTGACTGGCGACATCCAGGCGCGGGTGCAGACGGACCTCTCATTCCGCGTAGGCGGCAAGATCATTTCGCGCAGTGTAGATGTAGGCGATCACGTAAAGGCCAAGCAGGTACTGGCCCGGCTCGACCCTAAAGACTTGCAGAACAACGTGGCTTCGGCCAAGGCCGAAGTGTTCGCGGCGCAGGCACGGGTGACCCAGACCCAAGCTGCCTTCGTTCGTCAGCAGAAGCTGTTGCCCAAGGGCTATACCAGTCAAAGCGAATATGATGCTGCCCAGGCCTCGTTGCGCAGCAATAAAAGCGCGCTGAAGGCTGCGCAAGCTCAACTGGCCAACGCAAACGAGCAATTGAGTTATACCGCGCTGGTCTCCGAAGCCGACGGGGTGATCACCGAGCGTCAGGCCGAGGTAGGGCAAGTGGTGCAAGCGACCATGCCCATCTTCAGCCTGGCCCGTGACGGCGAGCGTGATGCGGTGTTCAACGTGTACGAGTCGCTTCTGGCGGGCACGCCCAGTGATGCCAGCGTCGTGGTCAGCCTGTTGGACGATCCGAAGGTACAGGCCCGTGGAGCGGTGCGTGAAATTACCCCCACTGTCTCGGCTCAAAGCGGCACGGTGCAGGTCAAGGTCGGATTGCAGGACGTTCCGCCTGCGATGCAGTTGGGCGCGCCCGTCACCGTGACGACCCAAGGGCGGGGCAAGCCGAGTGTCGAGCTGCCCTGGTCGGCACTGACCAAAGGCTTGAAGAAACCCGCCGTGTGGATCGTGGGCGAGGGGGACAAGGTGCAGTTGCGGGAAGTCGAAGTAAGCCGCTACCTGACCGGCACTGTGGTCATCGGCAAAGGTCTCGACGGTGGCGAAGTCGTCGTGGTAACCGGCGGGCAGCTGCTGCACCCCGGTATGAAAGTTGAAAAAGTACCCGCCAAAGCGCCGGAGAGCCCGCTATGAAGCCTTGGCTGACGTTGATGTGTGCCGGTGTTTTGCTTGTCGGGTGCGGCAAGGAAGAGCAGCCGCCGGAGCCGGTTCGTCCAGTGCTGTCGGTAGTGGTGCAACCTCAGTTGCAGGCCCGCTTGGGCCGCTTTGCAGGCGTGATCGAAGCGCGTTACGAAAGTACCCTGGGCTTTCGTGTGGGCGGGCGCATCGCTCGCCGCTGGCTGGACGTCGGGGCCCAGGTCAAAGCGGGCGATACGTTGGCCACGCTGGATCCAACCGATCAGCAAAATCAGCTGCGCGCTGCCGAAGGCGATCTGGCCAGGGTGCAGGCGCAGTGGATCAACGCGCAGTCCGACGCCCGCCGGCAACAACAGTTGTACGACCGCGGCGTGGGTGCTCAGGCCCAGTTGGACATCGCCCAGACCAACCTGAAAACAGCCGGCGCCACGCTGGAGCAGGCTCGTTCCTCGGTCAGTCAGGCCCGTGACCAGCTGGGCTATACCACGCTGCGCAGCGATCATGCGGCGGTGATTACTGACTGGCAGGCCGAAGCCGGGCAAACCGTCACCGCTGGGCAGGCTGTGGTCACGCTCGCCAGGCCGGACGTGAAGGAAGCGGTGATTGACCTGCCCATCGGCATTGCCGAGCAGTTGACACCGGACCTGACCTTCACTGTCGCCTCGCAGCTCAACCCCGCCGTCAACACCACCGCCACCCTGCGCGAGCTCGAGCCCAAGGCCGATGCCACCACCCGCACGCGGCGTGCGCGGCTGACCTTGGCCAGCACCCCTGAAACGTTCCATCTGGGAACTGCCGTCAGCGTCACTCTCAGCTCGCAGGTTTCTCCTCGCAGCGAGCTGCCGGTCAGCGCGCTGCTGGAGCGCGATGGCAAGACACAGGTATGGGTCGTCGACCCCCAGCAGAAAACCGTCGCCTTGCGCGACGTGACCCTGATCGACCGAAACGAGGACCGCATCGTCGTCTCATCAGGCGTACAGCCTGGGGAGCGGGTGGTGATCGCCGGCGTCAATAGCCTCAAGCCTGGCCAGCAGGTCACCTTCGACGAGGATGCGCAATGAAAGGAAGCTTCAACCTGTCCGAATGGGCGCTCAAGCATCAGTCGTTCGTGTGGTACCTGATGTTCGTCGGTTTGCTCATGGGCATCTTTTCGTACTTCAACCTGGGTCGTGAGGAGGATCCGTCCTTCACCATCAAGACCATGGTGATCCAGACCCGCTGGCCTGGCGCTACCCAGGAAGAAACGCTGCTGCAGGTCACCGACCGGATCGAGAAGAAGCTCGAGGAGCTCGATTCGCTCGATTACACCAAGAGCTATACCCGGCCTGGTGAATCAACGGTGTTCGTCTACCTGCGCGACACTACCAAGGCAGACGACATACCGCAGATCTGGTATCAGGTCCGCAAGAAGATCCAGGACATTCGCGGCGATTTCCCCGAGGGCTTGCAGGGCCCCGGCTTCAACGATGAATTCGGCGATGTGTTCGGTTCCATCTACGCCTTCACCGCCGACGGGCTGAGCCTGCGCCAGCTGCGTGATTATGTGGAGCAGGCGCGGGCCGAGGTCCGCGAAGTACCCAATATCGGCAAGATCGAAATGGTCGGTATCCAGGACGAAGTGCTCTACCTGAACTTCTCCACCCGCAAGCTCGCCGCCTTGGGTATCGACCAGCGCCAGGTGATGCAGGCTCTGCAGGCGCAGAACAGCGTGACGCCAGCGGGCGTGATCGAGGCCGGGCCGGAGCGCATCTCCGTACGGACAAGTGGGCAGTTCGCCTCGGAAAAGGACCTTGAGAACGTCAACCTGCGCATCAACGATCGCTTCTTCCGCTTGGCAGACATCGCCGAGGTCGAACGCGGCTACACCAACCCGCCTGCGCCGATGTTCCGCTACAACGGCAAGACGGCCCTGGGCCTTGCCATCGGCATGCAGAAGGGCGGCAACATCCAGGAGTTTGGCAAGGCGCTCAAGCAAACCATGCAGCGCATCACCAACGAGCTTCCGGTAGGCGTCGATGTGCACACGGTGTCCAACCAGGCGACGGTGGTGGAGAAGGCCGTCGGTGGCTTCACCAGTGCATTGTTCGAAGCGGTGATCATTGTTCTGGCCGTGAGCTTCGTCAGCTTGGGTGTGCGTGCAGGCCTGGTGGTGGCGTGCTCGATCCCGCTGGTACTGGCCATGGTGTTCGTATTCATGGAATACAGCGGCATCACCATGCAGCGTATCTCGCTAGGTGCACTGATCATTGCGCTGGGGCTGCTGGTGGATGACGCCATGATCACCGTGGAGGTGATGGTCACGCGCCTGGAAATGGGCGAGAGCAAGGAAGACGCTGCTACTTTCGCTTACACCTCCACGGCATTCCCAATGCTCACCGGTACGCTGGTGACTGTCGCAGGTTTCGTACCGATTGGCCTCAACGCAAGTTCGGCAGGTGAATACACCTTCACCTTGTTCGCGGTCATTGCCGTTGCGCTGTTGGTGTCATGGGTGGTGGCCGTGTTCTTCGCCCCCGTGCTTGGCGTGCACATTCTCAACGCCCGCAAAGTGAAGTCCCATGATGACAAGCCGGGCAGGGTAGCCCGGGTCTTCGAGCATGGCCTGCTGTGGAGCATGCGCCACCGTTGGATGACCATCATCGGCACCGTGGTGCTGTTCGCCCTGGCCGTGTTCTGCATGCGCTTCGTGCAGAACCAGTTCTTTCCTGCTTCGGACCGTCCGGAAATCCTGGTCGATCTGAACCTGCCACAGAACGCGTCGATCCAGGAAACTCGCAAGGTGGTCGACCAGCTGGAGGCCACGCTCAAGGATGACGAAGACATCGATCACTGGAGCACCTATATCGGTCAAGGTGCGGTGCGCTTCTACCTGCCGCTGGACCAGCAACTGCAGAACCCGTACTACGCCCAATTGGTCATCGTCAGCAAAGGCCTGGAAGAGCGCGGTGAGCTCATCACTCGCCTGCAGAAACGTCTGCGAGAGGACTTCGTCGGTATCGGTTCGAACGTTCAGTCGCTGGAGATGGGGCCACCTGTGGGGCGACCGATCCAGTACCGCGTCAGCGGGAAGGACATCGAGCAGGTGCGCAAGCATGCCATCGAGCTGGCGACCCTGTTGGACAAGAACCCCAACATCGGCGAAATGATTTACGACTGGAACGAGCCGGGTAAAGTGCTGCGCATCGATATTGCCCAGGACAAGGCCCGCCAGTTGGGGCTTTCTTCGGAAGATGTGGCCAATGTAATGAACAGCATCGTCACCGGCGTGCCCGTTACCCAGGTCAACGATGATATCTACCTGATCGACGTGGTGGCCCGCGCCGTGGATAGCGAGCGGGGCTCGCCCGATACGCTGCAGAACCTGCAGATCCTTACACCCAACGGCACTTCGATACCCTTGCTGTCATTCGCCACGGTGCGCTACGAGCAGGAGCAGCCTCTTGTGTGGCGGCGCGATCGCAAGCCTACGATCACCCTCAAAGCGTCGGTCAACGGGGATATTCAGCCTACGGACCTGGTGGCTCAGCTCAAGCCAGACATCGAAAAGTTCGCCAGCGAGTTGCCCACCGGCTACGAAGTGGCCACCGGCGGCACCGTGGAGGAGAGCGGCAAGGCACAGGGGCCCATCGCTAAAGTGATCCCGCTGATGCTGTTCCTGATGGCCACGTTCCTGATGATCCAGTTGCACAGCGTGAAGAAGCTGTTCCTGGTGATCAGCGTCGCGCCGTTGGGCCTGATCGGTGTGGTGTTGGCGCTGGTGCCGACGGGTACGCCGATGGGCTTCGTGGCGATCCTGGGCATCCTGGCGCTGGCGGGCATCATCATTCGTAACTCGGTCATTCTGGTCACCCAGATCGATGAATTCGAAGCCCAGGGGTATTCACCATGGGATGCCGTGGTCGAGGCCACCAACCATCGTCGCCGGCCAATCCTGCTGACAGCTGCGGCTGCCAGCCTGGGCATGATTCCGATTGCTCGCGAAGTATTCTGGGGGCCAATGGCGTACGCCATGATTGGCGGCATCATTGTGGCAACCTTGCTCACCTTGCTGTTCTTGCCAGCGCTCTACGTAGCGTCCTACAAGATCCGCGAGCCGCATCAGGAAGGTTGAGGCGCCTATCGCGCCGCTTGCCATGCGGGGCCGTTCTGCGGCCCATCATGGCCGCTTTGGCGCCCCGCAGACGCCGCGCCTACGAGGCGAACCTGCACCCCTCAACTGCACACCTAAGCCACGACCTGGAAGCCAGCGACCCTGCGCGTAAAAGCCGACTTTTCGGCGATGGACTCTACGCGCAAACACGTCAACCAGCGCATGGCCTGCGCTAATACGTCCATTGAGGAAGCGCATCCAGACAATCGTGTAAATGGTTATATAAAAATGCCCAAACAGTATTTTTAAGAATAATCCGCCCCCACTACTATTGCCCTCACGCCAGGCGCAAACCCTCATTCAAACCTCTGCCCGGCAATCTCACTCCAAGGAGAACGAGCATGAGTGCATCGCTGCGCAGTATCGACGGTCAGGACGAAGCCACCATCTTGCGTGAGATCCAGAGCGCGCTGCGCGATCTGCGCTTTGGCGCTGTGGAAATCACCGTGCACAACGCCCAGGTGGTGCAGATCGAGCGCAAGGAGAAGTTCCGCCTGCAGCAGCCTGGCAACAAGCCCGGCTGAACACGCCCCACCTTCCAGAACTAGAAAAATGCCAATCGGGAGCTTCACCATGTCCATCCGTCGTTATGCGCTTGCCGCTCTGGCCAGTGCTATTTTTGCCGGTTCCGCCATCGCCAAGGATTACGAACTGCTGAACGTGTCCTACGACCCGACCCGTGAGCTGTACCAGCAGTACAACGCCGAGTTCATCAAGCACTGGCAGCAGGCTCACCCAGGCGACAAGGTGAAGATCCAGCAGTCCCATGGCGGCTCGGGCAAACAGGGCCGTGCGGTGATTGACGGTCTGCGCGCCGACGTGGTGACCCTGGCCTTGGCCGGCGACATCGACGAAATCGCCAAGCTCGGCAAGACCCTGCCGGAAAACTGGCAGACGCGTTTGCCGGACGCCAGCACCCCCTACACCTCGACCATCGTATTCCTGGTACGCAAGGGCAACCCCAAAGGCATCAAGGACTGGGGCGACCTGATCAAGAAGGATGTGTCGGTCATTACCCCGAACCCCAAGACTTCCGGGGGCGCGCGCTGGAACTTCCTCGCCGCCTGGGCCTATGGCCTGAAAACCGGCGGTAGCGAGGACAAGGCAAAAGCCTACGTGCAGGAACTGTTCAAGCACGTGCCAGTCCTGGACACCGGCGCCCGCGGATCGACCATCACCTTCGTCAACAACGGTCAGGGCGATGTGCTGCTGGCCTGGGAGAACGAAGCCTTCCTGGCGTTGAAGGAAGACGGTGGGGCTGACAAGTTCGACATCGTCGTGCCGTCGCTGTCGATCCTGGCCGAGCCGCCCGTGGCGGTGGTCGATAAGAACGCCGAGAAAAAGGGCAATACCGAAATCGCTACCGAGTACCTGGAACACCTCTACAGCCCGGCCGGACAGAAGATCGCCGCCGAGAACTTCTACCGCCCGCGTGACGAGAAGGTGGCGGCTGAATTTGGCAAGCAGTTCCCCAAGCTAGACCTGGTGACCATCGACAAGGACTTCGGCGGCTGGAAGATCGCCCAGCCAAAATTCTTCAATGATGGCGGTGTGTTCGACCAGATCTATCAGGCACAGTAAGGGCCAAGGAACAACACACAATTCGGACGCCTACCACGGCCCGGGATGGTTCCCGGGCCACGTGCATTCAACCAGGGATCTCTATGTCACGTCGCATTTCCCCCGTCATACCCGGCTTCGGGCTGACGCTGGGATACACCTTGGTGTACCTCAGCCTGATTGTGCTGATACCGCTGGCGGCCATGTTCATCCATGCCTCGCAGCTGACCTTCGAACAGTTCTGGACCATCATCAGCGCGCCGCGGGTCATCGCTGCGCTGAAGCTGAGCTTTGGCACCGCCCTGTTTGCCGCGATCATCAACGGTGTGATCGGGACGCTGCTGGCCTGGGTGCTGGTGCGCTATACCTTCCCCGGGCGCAAGATCATCGACGCGATGATCGATTTACCTTTCGCCCTTCCAACGGCAGTGGCCGGCATCGCGCTCACCGCGCTGTACGCGCCGGCGGGCTGGGTCGGCCAGTTCGCGACCGACCTGGGTTTCAAGATCGCCTATACCCCCTTGGGCATCACCCTGGCGCTGACGTTCGTCACCCTGCCGTTCGTGGTGCGCACGGTACAACCAGTGCTGGCAGACATCCCGCGCGAGGTCGAAGAAGCCGCTGCCTGCCTGGGCGCCAGACCGCTGCAGGTGTTTCGCCACATCCTGGCCCCGGCCTTGCTACCGGCCTGGCTCACCGGCTTTGCCCTGGCGTTCGCCCGTGGCGTGGGTGAGTACGGTTCGGTCATTTTCATCGCCGGCAACATGCCGATGAAAACCGAGATCCTGCCCCTGCTGATCATGGTCAAGCTCGACCAGTACGACTACACCGGCGCTACCGCCATTGGCGTGTTGATGCTGGTGGTTTCCTTCATTCTGCTGCTGCTGATCAACCTGTTGCAGCGCCGCATCGAAACCCCTTGAAGGAGGTCGGCATGTCCAGTTCTTCCCTGAATGCAACCGCCGCCGCCAACGCCGCCCGCCGCGGCAGCGCCACATCGCGGCGGTTACTCATCGGCCTTGGCTGGCTGGTGTTTGCACTGTTTCTGCTGTTGCCGCTGGTCATCGTGGTTTCCCAGGCCCTGAAGAATGGGTTCGGCACTTTCTTCGAAGCCATCTTCGAACCCGACGCGTTGTCGGCCCTGAAACTCACCCTGCTCGCCGTTGCCATTTCGGTGCCGCTGAACCTGGTGTTCGGGGTCAGTGCGGCATGGTGCGTGAGCAAGTACAGCTTCCGCGGCAAAAGTATTCTGGTCACCCTGATTGACCTGCCGTTCTCGGTGTCGCCCGTGATCGCCGGCCTGGTCTACGTGCTCATGTTCGGTGCCCAGGGCCTGTTCGGGCCGTGGCTGCAGGATCACGACATCCAGATCGTCTTCGCCCTGCCGGGCATCGTCCTGGCCACCATCTTCGTCACGGTCCCGTTCGTAGCCCGCGAGCTGATTCCGCTGATGCAGGAACAAGGCACCCAGGAAGAAGAAGCTGCCCGGTTGCTCGGTGCCAATGGCTGGCAGATGTTCTGGCATGTGACGCTGCCGAACATCAAGTGGGGCCTTATCTATGGCGTGGTGTTGTGTACAGCGCGGGCGATGGGCGAATTCGGCGCGGTGTCGGTCGTTTCCGGCCATATTCGTGGCGTGACCAACACGCTGCCGCTACACGTGGAAATTCTCTACAACGAGTACAACCACGTGGCGGCCTTCAGCGTGGCCAGCCTGTTGCTGATCCTGGCGCTCTTCATCCTGCTGCTCAAGCAGTGGAGCGAGAACCGTATTAACCGTCTGCGCCATAGCGCTGCGGAGGAATGATTCATGTCGATCGAAGTTCGTAACGTCAGCAAGCGTTTCAACAGTTTCCAGGCGCTCGATGGTATCAACCTGGACATCAACAGCGGTGAGCTGGTAGCGCTGCTGGGCCCATCCGGCTGCGGCAAGACCACGCTGCTGCGCATCATCGCCGGCCTGGAAACACCTGATCAGGGCAATATCGTATTCCATGGCGAGGACGTATCTGGCCATGACGTTCGTGATCGCAACGTCGGATTCGTATTCCAGCACTACGCGCTGTTCAGGCACATGACCGTATTCGACAACGTCGCCTTCGGCCTGCGCATGAAGCCCAAGGGTGAGCGCCCGAGCGAAAGCAGCATTGCCCATAAAGTGCACGAGCTGCTGAACATGGTGCAGCTCGACTGGCTGTCCGATCGCTACCCGGAGCAATTGTCCGGTGGTCAGCGTCAGCGTATCGCCCTTGCCCGCGCGCTGGCCGTGGAGCCCAAGGTGCTGCTGCTGGACGAACCCTTCGGCGCACTGGACGCCAAGGTGCGAAAGGAGCTGCGCCGCTGGCTGGCCCGCTTGCACGAAGATATCAACCTGACCTCGGTATTCGTGACCCATGATCAGGAAGAGGCCATGGAAGTGGCTGACCGGATCGTGGTCATGAACAAGGGCGTGATCGAGCAGATCGGCTCGCCGGGCGAAGTGTACGAACAACCCGCCAATGATTTCGTCTACCACTTCCTGGGGGATTCCAACCGCCTGGCCTTGAGCGAGGGTCAGCATGTGCTGTTCCGGCCCCATGAAGTGTCGTTGTCGCGTCATGAAACCGAGGGCCACCATGCCGCCGAAGTTCGGGATATTCGCCCGTTGGGTGCCACCACGCGGGTGACCTTGAAAGTCGAGGGCCAAAGCGAGCTGATCGAAGCTGAGGTGGTCAAGGACCACGACAGTCTGACAGGGCTGGCAAGGGGCGAAACGTTGTTCTTCCGGCCGAAGGTCTGGCAGAAACTGCCAGCCATTTGAGGCAGTACGGTTGATGGGAATAACGCGGCGTCGCAAGGTCACGTCGGCTGGTTATTTACTTAAAGGGTATAAACAAATTTCTTTTTATTCCTTTAAGTATATATAGGCCGCCTTATACTGGGTTTCCAAGCACGCAAGCTACTGGAGACCCACTTCATGCGTAACGAATCAGTTCGCTACCTGATCATCCCAGGCTGGCAGGGATCGCCGGACAATCATTGGCAAAGCCACTGGCAGCGTACGCTGCCCAACAGCGCACGCGTGGAGCAGCGCGATTGGCTGACACCGCTCTGCCAGGACTGGGTGAAGGCGCTGGATACCGCCATCGCCGCCGAGCCCGGCCCGGTGATCCTGATTGCCCATAGCCTGGGCTGCATCACGGTGGCGCATTGGGCCGAACAGGCCGCTGCCGCTCTGCTCGGTCGCGTGCGTGGCGCCTTGTTGGTGGCGCCGGCGGATGTCGAGCGACCAGGGTGCGCGCCGGCGCTGCGCAATTTTTCGCCCATCCCGCAGGCGCCGCTTCCCTTTCCGAGTCAGGTGGTCAGCTCGGACAACGATCCCGCTGTCAGCGTCCCGCGCGCCTTGCACATGGCCCAGCAGTGGGGTGCAGAAACAGGGCTTCTGACCGGCGCCGGCCACATCAACGTGAAATCCGGCCATGAATGCTGGGAGCAGGGGTTCGCCTACCTGTATCGCCTGCAAGGCCGCATCGAACAACGCGCGCTGCGCCGCGCCTGAACGGCGTCCGTTTCCATCCGTCACACGCCCGGCCGCCGCAGGCCAGGGGCGGGAGCTCGTCATGACGTATCAGAACCCCTTCGGCCAGCCATTGCTGACATTCCCCGAACTCGACAAGAGCCCGCTGAGCATTCGCGCCAAGGCGCTGGTCTTCATCGACCCGCGTTCCCAGCGATTGCGCACGGAGCTGGAGCACCTGGCGCCGCTGCCGCTGCCGGTGCTGATCCGAGGCGAAACCGGCACCGGCAAGGAGTTGCTGGCCCGCCAGATTCACCGCGCCAGCGACCGCACCGGCCTGTTCGTGTCGGTCAACTGCGCCGCCATCAGCCCAACCTATGCCGATGCAGAGCTGTTCGGTTATAGCGCCGGTAGCCATGGCGGCACTGCCAGCAGCCGCGCTGGCTGGTTCGGATCGGCCAACGGCGGCACGCTTTACCTGGACGAGATCGCCGACTTGCCACAGGCCATTCAGGCCAAGCTGCTGGCAGCACTGGAAAACCGCGAAGTCACCCGCGTAGGCGCACACCAGGCGCAGCCGGTGGATGTACGACTGGTGGCGGCCACGAGCATTGACCTGGCGCGGGTGGTGAAGGCAGGGCGCTTCAGCGAGCGGTTGTATCAATATTTGCGCGAGGGCGCCCTTGAATTGCCGCCGCTGCGCGAGCGGCCGGGGGACATCCTTGCGTTGGCGGAATACTTCGTTGGCATCTACAGCGGGCGTTTGCAGCGGCCCGTGCCGTTGATAAGCGAGGCTGCACAGAGCCTGCTCGAGCAGCATCCTTGGACCGGCAATACCCGTGAGCTGGAAAACGTCATCCACTTCGCCCTGCTGGTCAGTGATGGGCCGGAAATCCTGCCCGAAGACCTGGACCTGCCCGACGTTCCACGCTAGAGGCAGCTCATAAGCAAACACGCTGGTGGCATTTTGGTTTTGGAATAACCAACGAAATAAAAGATATTGTTCGGGAATAAAAATTATCGGTATTGTCCGCTTCACGCCCGTCATCGCATTGCGTTGGGCGCCCCATTTGCCATCTTCGATGGCTCAGATGCAGAACAAGGATCACCATGAAGAAGACCCTGCTGACCACTGCCCTGGCTGCCGCCCTGTCCTTTAGCGGCCTGGTCGCCGCCGCCGAAAAACTGGTGGTTGCCGCAACGCCGGTGCCCCATGCCGAGATCTTGGAGCTGATCAAGCCGACGTTGGCCAAAGAAGGTGTCGACTTGCAGATCAAGGTATTCACCGACTACGTGCAACCCAACGTGCAGGTTGATCAGAAGCGTCTGGATGCCAACTACTTCCAGACCCTCCCGTACCTGCAGAGCTTCAACGAGGGCAAGGGTACGCACCTTGAGACCGTGATCGGCGTGCATGTCGAGCCGTTTGGTGGCTACTCGAAGAAGGTCAAAAGCCTGGATGAGCTCAAGGAAGGCTCAACCGTTGCCATTCCTAACGAGGGCAGCAACAGCGGCCGCGCACTGCTGCTCTTGCAGAAGGCGGGGCTGATCACCCTCAAGGACCCGAAGAACGCCCTGGCCACCCCGAAAGACATCGCCGAGAACCCGAAAAACCTGAAGTTTCGCGAGCTGGAGTCGGCCATGTTGCCGCGCGTGCTGGATCAGGTCGACCTGGACATGATCAATACCAACTACGCGCTGGAAGCCGGCCTGAATCCTGCCAAGGATGCCTTGGTCATCGAAGGCAGCGACTCGCCTTACGTCAACTTCCTCGTGGCGCGTCCTGACAACAAGGACAGCGATGCCATTCAGAAGCTGGCCAAAGCCTTGACCAGCCCTGAAGTGAAGGCATTCATCGCCAAGAAATACCAAGGTGCCGTGCTGCCTGCATTCTGATGCACCGGCTGCCTTCGGGTCGTTTCCAATCGCGACCTGAGGGCGTCTCCACCTGAGCCCAACCCTATTGGGCTCAGGTTACCGCGTTGCAAGAATGGTCAGCTGCTTGAAACAGGCCAGCAGGCTTCAGCAGTGTCGCGGTAGCCAATTCAAGAGAAACTGGTTCACCACCTCAGGGTTTTCCAGGCACGAGATATGCCCCGCAACGGGGATCTGAGCGGCCAGGCAATTGATGATCTGCGCCATCTCGTTGGCTTCAGCCGGTGGCCTGGGGATGTCCTGGTCGCCACACACCACGATGGTTCGTTCGCTACAAAGGCCCCCTAATTGCGCCAGTGCGTCCGGTCGGCCGAATATGATGCGGCCCATTGGGTCATAGCTGTCGCGGATAGTGTTGGCGGACGTGGCCTTCAATGTTGCTCGAAACCGTTCACGCAGTGCTGGCACTGTATGGCCGCCGGGATGAAAGAAGATGGGTACGATGACGTCCAGCAGCTCATCGTCGAACGCACCTGCGGCAGACGCAGCATCCAACAAGGCGAAATACTTGCGTTTGGTGGCGTCCGGCTCTGCGCCCAGGTAGGTATCCATCAGCACCAGGCGGTCAACCCGCTCGGGATGCTCGGCGGCCAGCAGTGCCCCCCACATCCCCCCGACCGATAGCCCCACCAGGTGGCAGCGTTCAATCCCCAGCTTGTCGAGCAATTGAATGTGCTGACGCGCCAGATCAGAGGTGGTTCTGGTCGTAACCGGCGGAGCATCGGAGTCGCCGTGCCCCCAGAGCTCTGGAATGATGACTCGAAAATGCCGGGACAGCGCGTCGAGCTGCTCACTCCACATGTCAGCTGACCACAAATAGCTGTGGCCAAGGAGCACTGGAAAACCTTGGCCCTGGTCGATGTAGCTCAGCCGTGCGCCATCGATTTCCATGAATCTTTTATGCATAGGTCATTTCTCTTGAGAAAAAATGCATGCAGTAAGCGCGTAGGCCTGCTCGTTACATGCGCTTGTCTGATTAGTGGATGCACACCAGAACGTATCCTTTAGCAAACGCGTTGCCATCGGCGGGTTCTGATAGCGCGCTGCACAGCCGCTGCGGGGTTGAGCAGCACGCCGTTTTCATGCGACGCGTTGGGAAGTCTGGTTCATCGTGAGGTCTGACGATCAGTAGCATAACGAGCCGCCAGGAGTTTCCATGTCCAAAAGCGAAAAACAGAAAATGCTGACAGGCGAGCTGTATCACGCCACGTGCCCCGAGTTGCAAGCCGAACAGGCGGCCAACAAACACTGGATGCACCGCTACAACAACAGCGTGGAGCTGACGGCCCAGGCGCGGCATGCATTGCTGGCAGGGCACCTCGGCCATGCGGGTGAGGGTGTGGTGCTGCGTGCCCCTTTCTATTGCGACTATGGATACAACATCAGCGTGGGCCGCAATACGTTCATGAACTTCAATTGCGTGATCCTTGACGTGCTGCCTGTGCACATCGGCGAGGACTGCCAGATCGGCCCCAATGTGCAGATCTACACGGCCGACCACCCGCTCGACCCGCAGCTGCGGCGCACGGGCCTTGAGAGTGGGCGGCCGGTCAGCATTGGCAATAACGTGTGGATTGGTGGCGGTGCCATCATTCTTCCAGGGGTGTGCATCGGTGATGATGCAGTGGTCGGCGCAGGCAGTGTCGTTACCCGGGATGTTCCGGCAGGGGCGACGGTGGTGGGCAACCCTGCTCGCATACATCAGTCTGCCCAGGGGCAGTAACAGCCGATCGCCAGGGTGTTGGAGGCGCTGACAGGGCGGCCGTCGAGCAGCGCGGTGAGTATGGGCTCGATGAAGCTGTTGGCAGCGTTGCATACCGCGCCTTCGCTGTACGGGCCGAAGTAGGCCAGGTGCCCTTGGCGATCCCAGATGGCTACCGCGGGCGACGCTGGCATATGTTCACTGCCAGGCAGGTTGCTTAGTGGTTCCAGCGCAGCAAGGTCGTCCGGCAGATAGCCCCGTGTGCCGGGTTTGTGCAAGACATGAAAGCTGACGCCCCGGTTCGTGAACTGCTTCATCAGGTCGGCCAGGTGCTGTTGGTTGCCAACGTTACACGGGCAGGTTGGGTCCCAGAAATGCACGACCCGCACGGGTCCGGGGCCGGCCAGTTCGGTAGGTAGCTGTAAGTGCGAGCCGTCGAACAACGTGGCCTGGTTGTCGAACGGGCGTAAATAGCGGACCTGGAAGGTCGTGTACGCCTGCCAGATGATGACCGTCCCGGCCACGACGCCGAGCATCATGCTCAGCCATTTGAGAGTTCGCAGGTTCATGAAAGGCCGATTGCTGCTCCCACGGGCAGTGGGAGGTGGGTTGCTGGTACGGCCAGCTTGCCACGGCGCGTCGATGAGCTGAATATCTCAGGTCAATACTTGCTTCACGCCGGACCCACCAAAATGCCTGCAAGCTTCCATCCAGACCTCCTGCGCACAAGCCTGGCCCCGCTGAATGCGCGTAAGCCGCTGTGCACCCATGCGAAGGCCTACCAACGCTTCTATGGGCTCGATCTGCCTGTCCACAGCTGGCTTGGGCAGTTTGCGGTTGCCGGATTCGAGGTGGTTGCGCAGGTGTGGTGTCCACAGCAGCCCAAGGCTACCTTGCTGCTGTTGCACGGGTACTACGACCACATGGGCTTGTACAGGCATCTGGTGGCATGGGCATTGAAGCGCGGTTATGCCGTTGTCAGCTGCGATTTACCCGGCCACGGCCTGTCTAGCGGCGAACGCGCCAGCATCGATGATTTCGCGATCTACCAGCAGGTACTTGAGTGCCTGTTCGAACAGACGCGCAGCTTGCAGCTGCCTCATCCATGGCACCTGTGCGGGCAGAGCACAGGTGGGGCCATTGCCGTGGATCACCTGCTGCACAACCCACAGACAAGCCCCATCGATGGGCAGGTATTGCTGCTTGCCCCATTGGTACGCCCCTGTGCCTGGCGCTGGTCGAAGCTCAGCTATCACGTGTTGCGCCACTTCGTGAACGGCATCGAGCGGCGTTTCACCGAAAACAGCACAGACCCTGCGTTTCTACCGTTTCTTGAAGCTGATCCGCTTCAGCCCAGGCGATTACCAACGGCATGGGTTGGCGCACTGATCGATTGGATCACACGCATCGAGGCGGCGCCCGTCAGTACCCGGCAGCCCTTGATTGTGCAAGGAGAGGCCGATGGCACGGTTGACTGGCCTTACAACCTTCAGGTGCTGAGGGCTAAGTTCGCGCAGCCGCAGGTCATGATGCTACCCGGGGCCCGACATCATCTTGCCAACGAACTGCCTGCCATTCGACAGCGCTATTTCGACTTCATCGACCAGCACTTGGGTTGATCAATTCAGCTCGCCGGTACTTTGGCCAACCGCCAGGCCGGCGCGAATGGCTGCCAGCGCAGCTCGATAGTAGGCTTTGCCGTCGTTGGATTCGGCAAAGGTTGCAAACGCTTCGAGTTCTGCGTCCGTGAGGTCACGGTATACATACAGCAGGGTGTTGTTCAGGTCCTGGCCGATCTGCTTCATAAGGCGTTGGCGCTGGCCGTCGAGCAGACCTTGGGCCTGCCCACCGCCCAACAACCCCGGAATCATCGAGCTCAGGCTGTCGGCAGCCATGCCGGCAATGGCAAGGCTCACCTCGGCCCCTGCCTCACGGGCGGGTAGCGCCTGGGCCAGGTGCCCAATGATCAGCATGCGATCATCGCTGGCCTGAATCTTCGGGAGCCCATCGGCGTTCTTGGCCAACTCATCCTTGCGGGTAGCCCGCAATTCGGCCGCGACGATCTTGCGCCCTAGCGGCGACTGGAAAAAGGCCAGCGCCGGTGATGGATTGGGCAGTGCCGAGCGCAGTTGCGCCAGTGCACGGCGGTCCACGGCCTGGGCCTGGAAGCGCTGGTTGCTGTTGCTCACCAGCGCCTGGTAAACGGCAGGTGGCAAGCTGTTGCGGTAGCGCTGCTGGGCGG
The DNA here is from genome assembly GCF_000730565.1 of Pseudomonas fulva NBRC 16637 = DSM 17717. Lineage (GTDB taxonomy): Bacteria > Pseudomonadota > Gammaproteobacteria > Pseudomonadales > Pseudomonadaceae > Aquipseudomonas > Aquipseudomonas fulva. Next base: position 249,088 of record NZ_BBIQ01000001.1, read on the forward strand.
CGTTCAAGGCGTCGGTGAAATGGGCGCGTTGCTCGGGCCAGCCAGCGGTCTTGTACAGCTGATCCAGGCTATCTGCCCAGACAGGCAACGTGCAGCTCATCAGCAGAATCAGGGAAAACAGACGGCGCATTCAGGACTCCTGTCGGCAGAGGGCTATTGTCTGTGGGGCAGCGCCGGTTTGTCGAGATATCCACGCGCTTCTCAGCCAAGTGGCGCTGTGCGCCGACGGGGCGAATGGATATGATGCGCCATGCACATTTCCCCCCAACACCCAATGCTTGCGGCCGTCGTCGACGATTTGGCCACCCATGGCTGGTCCCAGCAGGCACTGTTTCTGCCGGCGGACCTGGTCGGCGCGCTGGCAAACGAATGCCGACGCCGTTATGCCGAAGGGGAGCTCAACCCCGCAGGGATTGGACGGGGGCCTTCCCAAGAGGTGCGCGAGGCCATCCGTGGGGATCAGATCCAGTGGATCGATCCAGGCCAGGCGCACGCCTGCGACCAGTACCTGGCAGCCATGGACCAACTGCGCCTGGCAATCAACCAAGGGCTCTTCCTGGGCCTGGAAGACTTCGAATGCCACTTTGCGCTTTACCCACCCGGCGCTTTCTACAAACGGCATTTTGACCGTTTTCGCGATGACGACCGGCGCATGGTTTCGGCCGTGTTCTACCTGAACGATGACTGGACGCCCGCAGACGGTGGACAGTTGCGCATGTTCCTGGCCGATGGGGTGGAGCACGATGTTCAGCCCGTCGCGGGGTGCCTGGTGGTCTTCCTGTCCGGCGAAGTCCCTCATGAGGTGCTGCCGGCCGGTCGCGAGCGCCTGTCATTGACTGGCTGGTTCAGGCGCCGTGGCAATGATCCCTTCTGAGCGGGCGAGCATGCTGATCAGCACCTGCCACGGTTGACTGCGGCACGCTACCGAGTCGCTGCGGCCTGCTGCTCGTCGGCAAGCCACTTGTGTTCCAGTTCGGCCGTACGCCCGCTGTCCTTCAGGCGTTGCAGCGCGTTGTTCACGGCGCTTTCGAAGGCTGGGTTGTCCTTCTGGAACGGCACCACCAGCTGTTGCTTGCCAAAAGGCTGGCTGGTGTCGAGCGGGCTATCGCCTTGCGGTATTGCCGTGACAGGCAGCAACGCGATGTCGTATTTACCACTTTCAACGCCGGGCAGGGTTTGCGCCTCGGGTGCTTCGACGAACTCCACGCGCAGGTCGAGCTCCGAGGCCAGGGCCTGGCCGAACTCCACATCGAACCCTGTCAGGTGGTCATCCTGCTTGAAGGCGTATGGTGCGTTGTCACTCTGCACAGCGATGCGCAGTTCACCGCGATCGGCGATTTCGTCCATCAGCTCTGCCTGAGCCAATGGGCTGATCAGTACTGCCAGCAGTACCCCTATGGTCGAACGCATGAATGCCCCTTTTCGTTTAGCGAATGAATAACCGTCGCCACGGCTTTATTCCTCGCCATGGTCGAGCGCAGCCTATGACCCTGAAGTCGCGGCATCGTTTGACGTGCAGCCTGGTTTTTTTGTGCTCCCCGTCCGCCGCTGTGGTGGCCCCATAACGAAAAGGGAGGCCACCTGGGCCTCCCTTGATTCACGCTGGCCGCAAGTTAGAACAGTACGCGCGAGCGGATGGTGCCCTTGACCTGTTGCAGCTTCTCCTGCGCAAGGTCCGAGTATTCGGCGTCGACGTCGATCACCACATAGCCCACTTTCTCGTTGGTCTGCAGGAACTGACCCGAGATGTTAATGCCGTTTTCGGCAAATACCTTGTTGATTTCGCTGAGAACACCCGGGATGTTTTCGTGGATGTGCAGCAGGCGGTGCTTGCCAGGGTGAGCAGGCAGGGCCACTTCCGGGAAGTTGACCGACGACACGGAGGTCCCGTTGTCGCTGTACTTGACCAGCTTTTCGGCCACTTCCAGGCCGATGTTGGCCTGAGCCTCGGCAGTGGAACCGCCGATGTGCGGCGTCAGGATCACGTTGTCCAGGCCGCGCAGCGGGCTTTCGAACTCTTCATCGTTGGAGCGTGGCTCGACCGGGAACACGTCGATGGCAGCGCCGATCAGGTGCTTGTCCTTGATGGCTGCGGCCAGGTGATCAAGTTCGACCACGGTACCGCGGGCAGCGTTGATCAGGATGGAGCCCTTCTTCATCGCTCGGATTTCCTTCTCGCCGATCATCCACTGGGTAGATGGCAGCTCAGGCACATGCAGCGAGACGATATCGGCCAAGCCGAGCAATTCGTGCAGGTTGGTCACCTGGACAGCATTGCCCAGCGGCAGCTTGGTCAGCGGATCGAAGAAGTACACCTGCATGCCCAGGCTTTCGGCCAGTACAGACAGTTGGGTACCGATGGAGCCGTAACCGACGATGCCCAGTTTCTTGCCGCGAATCTCGAAGGAGTTGGCTGCGCTCTTGATCCAGCCGCCACGATGGCACGAGGCATTTTTTTCCGGAATGCCGCGCAGCAGCAGAATGGCTTCGGCCAGTACCAGCTCGGCTACCGAACGGGTGTTGGAGTACGGCGCGTTGAACACCGCGATACCGCGCTGACGGGCCGCTTCCAGGTCAACCTGGTTGGTACCGATGCAGAAGCAACCGACGGCGACCAGTTTCTTGGCGCAGTCGAAGATTTCTTCGGTCAACTGGGTGCGTGAGCGGATGCCGATGAAATGGGCGTCGGCGATCTTTTCCTTCAACTCTGCTTCGGGCAACGAACCAGTGAGGTATTCGATGTTGGTGTAGCCGGCAGCCGTCAGGGTATCGACCGCGTTCTGGTGTACACCTTCAAGAAGAAGGAACCGGATCTTGCTCTTGTCGAGAGAAGTCTTGCTCATCTGCGTAAACCTGTATCCCGGAGAAAAGTGGCGAGGGTGATGCCAGGCGCCCGTGGGCAGCTCTAGCATGAACAGCGGGGGCGCTATGCTAGCATACGCGACACAATCTGAGCTTATCCCGACAGGTGAAGAGTGCTCAGGGTGACCATGAATAAAGCGAGAGTTCAGGCGATGACCCAGCCCGCTGCATTGGATGAGTTGATGACCCTGGTCGACCCCGGCAAGGTGTTGACCGACCCCGAGTCCCTGCAAGCCTATGGTAAGGACTGGACGCGCTATTACCCGCCTGCGCCCAGCGCCATCGTCCTGCCCCGGACGATCGAACAGGTGCAGGCCATCGTGCGCTGGGCCAATGCCCATCGTGTGGCGCTCGTGCCTTCCGGGGGGCGTACCGGATTGTCCGCGGGCGCCGTGGCCGCCAGCGGGGAGGTGGTCGTCGCCTTCGATTACATGAACCGCATCCTGGATTTCAACGCCTTCGACCGCACCGTGGTCTGCCAGCCAGGGGTCATTACCCAGCAGGTACAGGCGTTCGCCGAGGAGCAGGGCCTGTATTACCCAGTGGACTTTGCCTCCAGTGGCTCCAGCCAGATAGGCGGTAACATCGGTACCAATGCCGGTGGCATCAAGGTGATCCGCTACGGCATGACCCGCAACTGGGTTGCGGGCCTCAAGGTGGTCACCGGCAGCGGCGAGTTGCTGGAATTGAACAAGGGCCTGATCAAGAACGCCACCGGCTACGACCTGCGCCAGCTGTTCATTGGCGCCGAAGGTACGCTGGGGTTCGTGGTCGAGGCCACCCTGCGCCTGGACCGTGCACCGCGCAACCTCACCGCCATGGTGTTGGGCACACCTGATTTCGACTCGATCATGCCGGTACTTCACGCGTTTCAGGGCAAATTGGACCTGACGGCGTTCGAGTTTTTCTCCGACAAGGGCCTGGCCAAGATCCTGGCGCGCGGTGACGTGCCTGCGCCCTTCGAAACGCCATGCCCGTTCTATGCCTTGCTGGAGTTCGAGGCCGGCACCGAAGCGGTGGCCAACGAAGCCTTGGCCACCTTCGAACACTGTGTCGAGCAAGGTTGGGTGCTCGATGGCGTGATGAGCCAGAGCCAGACGCAGCTGAAGAATTTGTGGAAGCTACGCGAATACCTGTCCGAAACCATTTCGCACTGGACGCCGTATAAAAACGACATTTCCGTGACCGTCTCGAAAGTGCCGGCCTTCCTGCGCGACATCGACGCCGTCGTCCAGGCGCATTACCCGCACTACGAGGTGATCTGGTACGGGCATATCGGCGACGGCAACCTGCACCTGAACATCCTCAAACCCGAGCACATGAGCAAGGATGACTTCTTCGCATCCTGCACCGAGGTCAATAAGTGGGTGTTCGAGATCGTCCAGCGCTACGACGGTTCGATCTCCGCCGAGCACGGTGTGGGCATGACCAAGCGCGACTACCTGGGCTACAGCCGTTCCCCTGAAGAAATCGCCTGCATGAAGGCGATCAAGGCGGTGTTCGACCCTGCGGGCATCATGAATCCGGGTAAGATCTTCGCACCTGAATAAAAAGCGGTATCCAGAGGAGTGGCCATGAACTACCAGCACCAGTATGCAGACGGCACGCGCATTCATTTTCCACTGGGCAAGGTGGTATGCATCGGGCGTAACTACGCCGAACATGCCAAGGAGCTGGACAATCCCATTCCGACCGAACCCCTCCTGTTCATCAAACCGGGCAGTTGCGTGGTGCCGGCCGAGGGCGGGTTCAAGATTCCTGCCGACCGCGGGTCGGTGCATTACGAGGTGGAAATCGCGGTATTGCTGGGCAAGTCACTGTCCACACGGCCGAGCCAGGAAGAGGTGCTCGATGCCATTTCTGGCTTCGCGCCGGCCTTGGACCTGACCCTGCGGGACGTGCAGGCCAAGCTCAAGGAAAAGGGCTTGCCTTGGGAGTTGGCCAAGTGTTTCGACGGCGCCTGCGTGTTGCCGCCCTTCGTGTCTGCCGCCAGCTTCGAAGACATCACGGCCATCCCGGTGCGCCTGACGGTAAACGGCGAAGTCCGCCAGGACGGCTCCAGTGCAATGATGCTCAACCCGATCGTGCCGATGATCCAGCACATGGCTGCGCAGTTTTCGCTGCAGGCCGGCGACGTCATCCTGACCGGCACACCAGCAGGCGTAGGCCCCTTCAACGTGGGCGATGACGTGGTTCTGGAGCTGCCAGGGGTTAGCCGTTTCGAGAGCCGGGTGCTCTAAGCCGGTACCCACTCGGCTTTTCGCGGATGATCCGCCTTGGCCACGGCAGCGGTCAGGCGGCCCACCTCCGCGTCATCTGCGAATGCCCGGGCGGGTTGACTGTTTTTTCACACGTCTTCTGGATAATGCGCGGACCTTTGCTTCTTTCCCCAGGACGCCTCGATGCAATCAAACGCCCCTGCCTCCTTCAAGCGCCCGTTCTACCTGCGCTGGCCGTTCGGCTTGGCCGTGGGCGTGGTGATTACCTATGGCGTGGCCTTCGCCATGCATTGGGACGATCGGGCAGCATTGTGGATCAAGGAAGGTTTCGAAAGCACGGCCGAGCGCAGTGAAAGCGTGTGGCTGCCGGACTACACGGTGGATATCGATGCCAAGCCCTTGCCGGCAATGGCCGACTACGAGGCATCGGACCTCGCGTACAACCCCAGTACGCGTACGCTATTCGCTGTCATGGGCAAGCAACCCTTCCTCACCGAGCTGAACCTGGACGGCGACGTACTGCGCAACATTCCCCTTAATGGCTGGGCAAACCCGGAAGGCGTCACGGTCATGGACGGCGGCTACCTGGCAATCACGGACGAGCGGCTGCATGACCTGACGGTGGTGAAAGTCGATGCCACCACTACCGTGCTCAACCATGCGGACTTCCTCAGCCACGACCTAGGGGAGTCGCCAAACGGAAACAAGGGCTATGAGGCCGTGGTGTGGGATGCGTCGAAGCAGCGGCTGGTCATCGGCGAGGAGCGGCCGCCGCGCCTTTACGAATGGAAGTCCAATGGGCAAGGCCAACTGACGGGCGAGAAAACGCCGCTGCCCAGTGATTCGCTCGACCTGCGAAACCTGTCGGCGTTGGGCATTGACCCGCGAACGGGGCACCTGCTGGCGCTGTCTGCCGACTCCAACATGCTGCTGGAACTGGACGAGCAGGGTGAGCAGGTCAGCTTCATGACGTTGCTGGGGGGCTTCAATGGCCTGCAGCACACCATTCCTCGGGCCGAAGGTGTGGCAATGGATGACCAGGGCACCCTGTACATGGTCAGCGAACCGGCATTGTTCTACCGCTTTACCAAAGGCTAGGTTTTTCTGCTATTTACATGATGGCATTAAGCTTTATTTCAGTTGTTTGTGGTTAGATTCGCCATCCTTCGTCGAGTCTGCCTTCATGCACCGTTATCTGCGTCTGTCACTGGTTCCTGTCGTTCTAGGTCTGCTGTTGCTGGGCTGGGTCGGGCAGGAATTTCGTCTGTTCGAACGTGCCTGGTTCAACCTCACCACGTGGTGGCAGCCGGCGGAGCAAAGCATTGGCTTGAATCGCTATCAGGTGGTGGTCGAAGGGCGGCCGATCGAAGGGCTGGATGACGATGTCTCGGCGCTGACCTACGACCCTGACCGCAAGAGCCTGTTCACCGTGACCAACGCCCGCTCGGAGCTGATCGAGCTGTCGCTGGACGGGCGAATCCTGCGGCGCATCGCGTTGCACGGTTTCGGTGATCCCGAGGCGGTGGAGTACATCGGTCCCAACAGCTACGTGATTACCGACGAGCGCCAGCAGCGGCTGATCCGTGTGCGGCTCACCGACGACACCTTGTCCCTGGACGCTACTCAGGCCGAGCAATTGACCTTGGGCATCGGCCTCAACGGTAACAAGGGTTTCGAGGGGCTGGCCTTCGACTCGGTGGGCAAGCGGCTGTTCGTGGCCAAGGAGCGCGACCCGATGCTCATCTATGAAGTGCACGGGTTTCCTCATGACGATCCGCAACAACCCTATGCCGTGAACGTTGTCCAGGACCGAAAGCGCGATTCGCGCCTGTTCGTGCGCGACCTGTCGAGCCTGCAGTTCGACGAGCGCAGTGGGCACCTGCTGGCGCTGTCGGATGAATCACGCCTGGTCCTGGAGCTGGATGTGCAAGGGCGGCCACTGAGCACCTTGTCATTGCGCAAGGGGTTCCAGGGGCTCAAAGCGACAGTCCCGCAGGCGGAGGGCATTGCGATGGACGAGACCGGGACCATTTACATGGTCAGTGAGCCGAACCTGTTCTACGTATTCAAGCAGCCGGCGCCATGACCATGTCGGCGCTCGGCAAGCCCCGGACGGCGCAACCGTACCCGGGCATGCCGGCTTGTATGGTTACTCGGCCTTCAGGCTCTTCACGCCGTCGGCAGTCCCCAACAGCAGCAGGTCGGCAGGCCGTGCGGCGAACAGGCCATTGGTGACCACGCCCACGATGGCATTGATCTGGGCTTCCAGCTCCACCGGGTTGGTGATCTGCAGGTTATACACGTCGAGGATCACGTTGCCGTTGTCCGTGACCACGCCCTCACGGTAGACCGGGTCACCGCCCAGCTTGACCAACTGGCGAGCGACGTGGCTGCGCGCCATCGGGATCACCTCCACCGGCAACGGGAAGTTGCCCAGAACCGGTACCAGCTTGCTGCCATCGGCGATGCAGATGAACGTCTTGGCCACGGCGGCAACGATCTTTTCCCGAGTCAGGGCCGCGCCGCCCCCCTTGATCAGGTTCAGGTGCTCGTCGCTTTCATCGGCGCCGTCCACATAGAACTCCAGCTCGGTGACGCTGTTGAGCTCGTAGACCGGGATGCCATGCCCCTTGAGACGCTGGGCCGTGGCTTCGGAGCTGGCGACCGCGCCGTCGAAGGCCGTCTTGTGCTGCGCCAGGGCGTCGATGAAGAAATTGGCGGTCGAGCCGGTGCCAACGCCAACGACGCTTTTGTCATCGAGCTTGGGCAGAATGAAGTCGACGGCAGCCTGGGCAACGGCCTGTTTGAGTTGGTCCTGGGTCATGCGGGCTCCGAGAGGGGGCAGGGCGGATGTAAAGGCGACCAGTATAACGGCAAGCGCGGCTTGGCTGTGGTCGTCCGACATAACGCTGGGGTAGACTCCGAGCCCTTGTCCCGCGGCCAGTGATGCTTTCCCGATGCTCGAACAGTACGTCAAGAAGATCCTCACCTCGCGCGTCTATGACGTTGCCGTCGAAACCCCCTTGCACAGCGCCGGGCAGTTGAGCAAACGCCTGGGCAACCAGATTCTGCTCAAGCGCGAGGACCTGCAGCCGGTGTTCTCGTTCAAGATCCGCGGGGCCTACAACAAGCTGGCGCAGTTGACCGCAGAAGAGCTGGCTCGCGGTGTGGTCACCGCGTCGGCAGGCAACCATGCCCAGGGGCTGGCCCTTGCTGCGCGGGAAATGGGCATCAAGGCCACCATCGTGATGCCCAAGACCACACCTGAAATCAAGATCGAAGGTGTGCGCTCGCGCGGCGGCAAAGTGGTCCTTCACGGTGACTCGTTCCCCGAGGCATTGGCGTATTCGCTGAAACTGGTCGATGAAAAAGGCTTCGTCTACATCCATCCCTACGATGATCCGCACACCATCGCGGGCCAGGGCACCGTGGCCATGGAAATCCTGCGCCAGCACCCTGGTCGGCTGGACGCCATTTTCGTGCCGGTCGGCGGCGGCGGTCTGATCGCCGGCATCGCCGCCTACGTGAAGTACCTGCGCCCCGAAATCAAGGTGATTGGCGTTGAACCGGACGACTCCAATTGCCTGCAGGCCGCCATGGCCGCTGGTGAGCGGGTGGTGCTGCCGCAGGTAGGGTTGTTTGCCGACGGCGTGGCGGTGGCCCAGATTGGCCAGCATACCTTCGACATCTGCCGCCAGTACGTGGACGAAGTCATCACCGTCAGCACCGACGAAATCTGCGCGGCGATCAAGGACATCTACGACGATACCCGTTCGATCACCGAGCCTGCGGGGGCACTGGGGGTGGCGGGTATCAAGCGTTACGTGGAGATGTACGGGGTCAGCGGCCAGACCCTCGTCGCCATCGATTCCGGGGCGAACGTCAATTTCGACCGCCTGCGCCATGTCGCGGAGCGGGCAGAGCTGGGTGAAAAGCGCGAAGCTATCATCGCGGTCACCATCCCGGAGCGCCCCGGTAGCTTCAAGGCCTTCTGCGAAGCGGTGGGCAAGCGCCAGATCACCGAATTCAACTACCGCAAACACACCTCCGATGAAGCGCACATCTTCGTGGGCGTGCAGACCCATCCGGAAAACGACCCCCGCGCGGCATTGGTGCAGCAGTTGATCGACCAGGGCTTCCCGGTCACGGACCTTACCGACAATGAGCTGGCCAAATTGCACATTCGCCACATGGTGGGCGGGCACTCGGCCGGGGCGAGCGATGAAATGGTGCTGCGTTTCGAATTCCCCGAGCGGCCAGGGGCACTGTTCAACTTCCTCGACAAGCTGGGCGGGCGCTGGAACATCTCGATGTTCCACTACCGTAACCATGGCGCGGCAGATGGCCGTGTGGTGGCGGGGCTGCAGGTCCCTGAGGACGAGCGCCACCTTGTGCCGGCCGCGCTGGCGCAGATTGGCTATCCCTACTGGGATGAAACCCAGAACCCGGCCTACACGTTGTTCCTTGGCTGAACGGCTAAGCTCTTACCCACGGGGGGGCGCCGCTTCGCAGTGAACAGGCGGCGCAGCCTGGCGGCCTTGCTCGCTCGCAGCCCCCTGTAACGCAACCAGCCCAGGACGAGTGACATGGAACACCTCAACACCCTCAAAGCCTTGCACGTGATCGGCACCGCATTGTTGTTGCTGGGTGCTCTGGGCTTGGCGATCTGGACGATGCGCGCCCGCCGGCAGGGTGGCGGGACGGTGTATGGCAGGTTGATGCAGCGGCCTCTGGTCTTCGTCTGGTTGGTGATGGGTATCAGCCTGATCAGCATGCCGTTCACCGGTTGGTGGCTGGTGCACCTGGTGGGTTGGCCGCTGGGTCAGACCTGGCTACTGGCGTCGAGTGCGCTGTATACCGTGGGCGCGTTGGCCTGGGTATGGCTTGTGGTGCGCCTGAATCGGCTGCGCAGGACACCTGCACAGGGTGCTCGGCTAACACTGGCGTTGGCCGTGTTCAGTGCCGTGTGCCTGCTGTCCATCGCCGGATTGATGGGCGCCAAGCCCGTCTGATCCTCGCCAAGGTATCCACCGATTGCCTGTCGGCAAAGCCTGGTTCACAGACTTGCATAGCGCTGACGGTATATAAGCACCGCAGGCGCGTTGCTGCGCTCGCAGGCTTTGTGGAACAATGCGGTGACATGCGTTTGCGAGGTTGCTGCCGTGATCGACCCGGATGGTTTTCGCCCCAATGTCGGGATCATTCTCACGAATGATGCCGGGCAGGTGCTATGGGCTCGACGGATCAACCAGGATGCCTGGCAATTTCCACAGGGCGGTATCAACCCTGACGAGACGCCAGAAGACGCCCTGTACCGCGAGCTGAACGAAGAAGTTGGCCTTGAACGCGATGATGTGGAAATTCTTGCCTGCACCCGTGGTTGGTTGCGTTATCGTTTACCCCAGCGACTGGTGCGCACCCACAGCCAACCGTTGTGCATCGGCCAGAAACAGAAGTGGTTCCTGCTGCGTCTGATCAGCAATGAACAACGGGTGCGTATGGACCTGACCGGCAAGCCGGAGTTCGATGGCTGGCGCTGGGTGAGCTACTGGTACCCGCTGGGCCAGGTTGTGACATTCAAGCGCGAGGTCTATCGGCGCGCCCTGAAAGAGCTAGCACCGCGTCTTCTGACGCGCGACTGACGACGGAGTTCGACCCCGAGCCATGCTCAATACGCTGCGCAAGATCGTCCAGGAAGTGAACTCCGCCAAAGATCTCAAGTCGGCGTTGGGGATCATTGTCTTGCGTGTCAAAGAGGCCATGGCCAGCCAGGTCTGTTCGGTCTACCTGCTGGACCCGGAAACCAACCGGTTCGTATTGATGGCCACCGAGGGGTTGAACAAGCGTTCGATCGGCAAGGTCAGCATGGCCCCCAACGAAGGACTGGTCGGGCTGGTGGGCACCCGCGAAGAACCCCTGAACCTCGAAGATGCCGCCGCACACCCGCGCTACAGGTACTTCGCCGAGACCGGCGAGGAACGCTTCGCTTCCTTCCTGGGCGCCCCGATCATCCACCACCGCCGCGTGGTGGGGGTCCTGGTCATTCAGCAGCGCGAGCGTCGCCAGTTCGACGAAGGCGAAGAGGCCTTCCTGGTGACCATGAGTGCGCAATTGGCGGGGGTGATCGCCCATGCCGAGGCCACTGGCTCGATTCGCGGCCTGGGTCGCCAGGGCAAGGGTATTCAGGAGGCGCGGTTCGTTGGTGTGCCTGGCTCGCCTGGTGCTGCCGTAGGGCGGGCGGTGGTGATGCTGCCACCGGCCGACCTGGAAGTGGTCCCGGACAAGACGGTCGAGGACATCGACGCCGAACTGCACCTGTTCCATGCGGCCCTCGAAGGTGTGCGCGCCGACATGCGCAAGCTGTCGGCCAAGCTGGCCACCCAACTGCGCCCCGAAGAGCGGGCGTTGTTCGATGTCTACCTGATGATGCTCGAGGACGCTGCCCTGGGCGGCGAGGTGCGGGAGGTCATCAAGACCGGCCAATGGGCGCAGGGCGCCCTGCGCCAGGTGGTGGGCGAGCACGTCAACCGCTTCGAACTGATGGACGACGATTACCTGCGCGAGCGGGCCTCCGACGTCAAGGACCTAGGCCGACGCTTGCTCGCCTACCTGCAACAGGCCCGCTCGCAGTCGCTGGTGTATGCCGACAACACCATTCTGGTCAGCGAAGAGCTGACCCCGGCCATGCTGGGCGAAGTGCCCGAAGGCAAGCTGGTGGGCCTGGTCTCGGTATTGGGCTCGGGCAACTCGCACGTGGCCATTCTGGCCCGCGCCATGGGTATTCCGACCGTGATGGGCCTGGTCGACCTGCCTTATTCGAAGGTCGATGGCATCGAGCTGATCGTCGATGGCTACAAAGGGGAGGTCTTCACCAACCCAAGCGATGTGCTGCGCAAACAGTACAGCGACGTGGTCGAGGAAGAGCGCCAGCTGGCACAGGGCCTGGACGCCTTGCGCGAGCTGCCCTGCGTGACCCCTGACGGGCACCGCATGCCGCTGTGGGTCAATACCGGCCTACTGGCCGATGTCGCTCGCGCCCAGCAGCGTGGCGCCGAAGGGGTAGGCCTGTACCGCACCGAAGTGCCGTTCATGATCAACCAGCGCTTCCCCAGCGAAAAAGAGCAGTTGGCGATTTACCGCGAACAGCTGGCGGCTTTCCATCCACTGCCCGTGACCATGCGCACACTGGACATCGGCGGCGACAAGGCGCTGTCCTACTTTCCGATCAAGGAAGAAAACCCCTTCCTGGGCTGGCGTGGCATTCGCGTCACGCTCGATCATCCCGAGATTTTCCTGGTGCAGACGCGGGCCATGCTCAAGGCCAGCGAAGGCTTGAACAACCTGCGGATTCTGCTGCCGATGATTTCCGGCGTTCAAGAACTCGAGGAAGCGCTGCACCTGATTCACCGTGCCTGGGGCGAGGTGCGCGACGAAGGCACCGATGTACCGATGCCGCCGGTGGGCGTGATGGTGGAAATCCCGGCCGCGGTGTACCAGACCCGTGAACTGGCGCGACAGGTGGACTTCCTGTCAGTGGGGTCCAATGACCTGACCCAGTACCTGCTGGCTGTGGACCGTAACAATCCTCGGGTAGCCGACCTCTACGATTACCTGCATCCAGCCGTGCTGCAGGCGGTCAACACCGTGGTCCGCGATGCTCATGCCGAAGGCAAACCGGTAAGTATCTGCGGCGAAATGGCGGGCGACCCGGCAGCTGCCATCCTGCTCATGGCCATGGGCTTCGACAGCCTGTCGATGAACGCCACCAACCTGCCGAAGGTGAAGTGGATGCTGCGCCAGGTGAACATGAGCAAGGCTAAAGAGCTGCTGCAAGAGGCGCTGAGCCATGACAACCCGCAGGTCATCCACAGCTCGCTGCAGCTGGCGCTGAAGAACCTGGGGCTTGCACGAATGATCGGGCCCGGGGCCAACAAGCCGCTCTGAGCGCCATGTGTACCGGCGCCTAGTGAGTTGACCTGCATACAAGGTCGGCCTGGGTGATCAAACCGAGAGTTTCACCTCCCCGAGAAGGGATCCGAACGGGCCGAAGCTGCGTTCGATGAACTGCCTTTGGCCTCGATTATCGACAATCAGCACGGTACTGGCGCGTGTGCCGTAGTGCTGACTGGCGATGAACGCGCTCGACAACAGTTTCTCGGTGGCCAGGCCCACGCCTGTTTCCGGCAACAGGGCGTCGACCACAGGCTCGTCATCTGCCAACAGTCCCAATAGTCGGTCAGGGGCTGGTTTTTCCAACAACTCCGCCAGGCGGCTGCGCGCCTTGACCAGCTTCGGCCACGGGGTATCAAGCTGCGCATTGGAAAGCCCGTACACGCCCGCCTCAAGCAGACGTGGCACTGCTTCCCTGGCATTGACGTACCCCAGAGCATGCTGATCGCCAATGAGCAGGTTGAAGCCTGAATACTGGTCGGCTCGGCTTGCCACCTGATTCAGATAAGTTTCTACGGTTTGCTCACCCTTCAGAAAAGCGGCCACCAACTCGCCACGCGAATGCGATCCCAGTGGCTGTCTGGGGTCACGGATATTGGTCAACGCGGCGAACCTTCCCTGTGGGCCGACTCCCAGCCAAGTCCCGCCAGCCTCCAGGTCTCTGCCCGCGTACACCTGCGGTGCGTCTTCCCACGGTGCCAACGCCAGGGTAGGGCGGGCATAGAATTCATCACGGTTGGCTGCCACGATCAACGGCAGGGCATGCCCTGGCCGCCAGGCGAACACGATCAGGCACATTTTTCCGGTCCTGTGTTTTCTTCCACTGTACCCAGGCAGCGCGGCAGATCCAACCTGACACAGACTTCACTAGAGCCGCGAACCCAGCTTCCGTTACCATGCCGGATTGATTTCTCGGGGAAGCCGAATGGAATTCGTGCTCTATCTGGTCTTGGGTGCATGTGCGGGGGTGCTGGCTGGCCTGTTTGGCGTGGGCGGGGGCATCATCATCGTGCCTGTGCTCGTGGTCAGCTTCACGTTGCAGGGCTTTGACGCTTCGGTGTTGACGCACCTTGCGGTAGGCACCTCCCTGGCCTCCATCGTCTTCACCTCCATCAACGCCGTGCTCGAGCATCACCGCAAAGGCGCGGTGCAATGGCCGATCTTTGCCTGGATGACCCTGGGGATCCTGCTGGGTGCCGGTGTCGGGGCCAAGACGGCGTCGCTGATCCAGGGGCCCATGCTGCAGAAGATCATCGGCGTCTTTGCCTTGGTGATTGCCGCGCAGATGGCACTGGACCTCAAGCCCAAGGCCAGCCGCGGTGTGCCCGGCAAGGCTGCACGGGTGGCAGCGGGGGGCGTGATCGGCTGGGCCTCGGCCATTTTTGGCATCGGCGGCGGCTCGCTGACCGTGCCCTTCCTGACCTGGCGCAGCCTGCCCATGCAGCAGGCCGTGGCAACGTCGTCAGCGTGTGGCCTGCCCATTGCGATCGCCAGTGCAGTGGGGTTCATGGTGCTGGGCTGGCATGAACCCCAGTTGCCGCCGCACAGCGTGGGTTACGTCTACCTGCCGGCGATGGTCGGCATCGCCGTGACCAGCATGTTTTTCGCACGTTACGGGGCGCGGTTGGCTCACAGACTGTCACCGCGCCTGTTGAAGCGCCTGTTTGCGGCCCTGTTGTTCTGTGTAGGCCTGAGCTTTCTGATTTGAATCGAGAGGATGTTAAATGCTGCCTTACCCGCAGATAGACCCCGTGGCACTGGCCATCGGACCGCTGAAAATCCATTGGTACGGCCTGATGTACCTGATCGGCATTGGCGGGGCCTGGTTGCTGGCCACCCGCCGCCTCAACCGGTTCGACCCTACCTGGAGCCGCGAAAAGCTCTCCGACCTGGTCTTCTGGCTGTCGATGGGGGTGATCGTGGGAGGGCGGCTGGGCTATGTGCTGTTCTACGACCTGCACGCGTACCTGGCCAACCCGACGCTGATCTTCGAGGTCTGGAAAGGCGGCATGTCGTTCCACGGCGGTTTCATTGGCGTGATGCTCGCTGCATTGTGGTTCGGCAAGCGCCACAACAAGTCGTTCTTCGAACTCATGGACTTCGTCGCCCCGCTGGTGCCGATCGGCCTGGGTGCCGGGCGTATCGGCAATTTCATCAATGCCGAGCTGTGGGGCAAGCCGACCGATGTGCCATGGGCGATGGTCTTCCCACCGTTCAGCGACCCGGCCCAGTTGCCGCGCCACCCTTCGCAGCTGTATCAGTTCGCCCTCGAAGGCGTGGCACTGTTCGTGATTCTCTGGCTGTACTCGCGCAAACCTCGGCCCACCATGGCCGTTTCCGGAATGTTCGCGTTGTTCTACGGTATTTTCCGTTTCATCGTCGAGTTCGTGAGAGTTCCGGATGCCCAGCTCGGTTACCTGGCCTGGGGATGGCTGACCATGGGTCAGATTCTGTGCATCCCCATGATCGTGGCTGGCCTTGCGCTCATCTGGTGGGCTTATAATCGCAAGCCTACGGCGACACCCGCCTGATCACTCTCCCGGCAGGGGCGATCCCCCTGCCGTCTAGCTACAGGTAAGCCATGAAACAGTATCTGGACCTGGTCCGCGACGTTATCGAAAACGGCACGTTGCAGGAAAACCGTACCGGCATCCGCACCATCAGCCTGCCAGGGGCGATGCTGCGCTTCGACCTGCAGAAGGGGTTCCCCGCCATCACCACGCGCAAGCTGGCGTTCAAGTCGGCGATCGGCGAAATGGTAGGTTTCCTGCGCGGGGTTCGCAACGCCGGCCAATTCCGTGAGTTGGGTTGCAAGGTCTGGGACCAGAACGCCAACGAAAACGCCCAGTGGTTGGCCAACCCGTTCCGCCAGGGCCATGACGACCTGGGCGAGATCTACGGGGTCCAGTGGCGGCAGTGGCCGGGCTACAAGCGCATCCCCCTGAGCAATCGAGCCGCGATCGAGATGGCGGAGAAGGCCGGGTTCCGTCAGATTGCCCAGGATGAAGAGGATGGCGTGGCGTTTGTCATCCTGTACAAAGCCATCGATCAGGTCCGTCAGTGCCTGGACACCATCGCAAACGACCCTGGCAGCCGGCGCATCCTGTTCCATGGCTGGAACTGCGCCCAGCTCGATGAAATGGTCTTGCCGCCTTGCCATCTGCTGTACCAGTTCCACCCCAACGTGACAACGCGCGAGCTCTCGCTGACGCTTTATATCCGTTCCAACGATCTTGGCCTTTTATCTGACGCAGCTAATAACGCACAGTACGTGCTAGCAGCGTAAAAAATTTGCCTTTCTCCCGACTTTATCTTGACCTTGACAAGCTGCACATTCTGCATAGGATGAGCGGCCTTCAAAAGGGGGTAGTCGGTGAAGGTTGTAGTCACACAAAATCAAATGATCGACCTGGGCGGGTCGATGCTCAACGAGGACGGGCCACACGCAGCAGGCCTGGCATCCGTGACGGCGGTGGGGCTTTTTGACTCAGAGGAGAGGCTCGTTCCGCTTGTAAGTGAGTACCTCACCCAAGCTATTAAAACCGCGAATCTCTCCTTTCCTTCTGCTCAAACATATGGGCGGAATATCGGGTACTTGCTCGAGAACCTTAAAGGGACTACCACATTCCAACATTCTTCATGGGATGAAATTCTTCTCAATGTAAGCCAACAGGGAATTGCCAGATACTTCATTCATCTACGCGAGGTTGAAGGTTTATCGTCGGTAACTATCCGAAACAGAGATGGTTGTTACGCTGCCCTATTCAACGACTTCTTGTGTGTTGGTCGTAATCATCAACCCGCTCTGCGAAAAGATAATCCATATGCTGCTGGATTCATTTCTCCGCCGCCGAAGAAAAAACTGATTGAGCCCTGTTCGCTCAAAGATCTGAAGTCCCTCATTCTGAGCACTGATAGTGAGCGAGAGCGGGTTCTCTTGCAGTCAATTTTTGACGCGGGTCTTCGTCGGAGCGAGGTTGGCAGGATTACTCTTGGGGCGGTGAACAAGGCCCTCGATTTCTCCCGCGCTAATTTCATCGGTGAAAATGATATTGAGTGGATACATCCCGATTATTGCCCACTTTTCATCGAAGGCAGCAAAGGACGCGGGCAAGAGCTGAAAGAGCGATATGCAATCGTGAGTAAGTCTACGCTTGAGCGTATTAAGCGCTATCACGCTACTCCGTTGTACCGAAAATACGCGAGACAGTATGAGTCCGCCGATGTTACTCCCTGCTTTTTCAACTCAGAGGGATCGCCATTCAATGCAGATGCGGTCAGTAAATTGCTTGAGCGGATCTCGGAGCGCGCACTAAAAGGCAAGCGGCTAGCTCGCAGTATCTCTCCGCACAAGCTTCGGCATGGACATGGATACGAAATCATGACCAGCCCTGATTTGGGTGAGACCTATTTGGATAATCTGATCGCGGCTCAATTGTCTTTGGGGCATAGCAGCAGCACCACTACCGAACGGCACTACCTACAGCTTCCTCAAGAAGTGTTTCGCGTCTGCCATTCCTATAATGGAAAGGTTGCAACTAAGGCAAGTAGCATGGCAGCTCTCGTTGCCGAGACCGCGCTCAAGATTCGTTTGGGAGATAAAAAATGAGTATTTATGAGCGCGCCACCGGAAGCTCACGGATTTATAGCTGGCTAAAGGAGCTGGAAGAGAACCCGCTTAGCTGCTACGAAGTAGAACTCAGCGACAATGACAGCGGGATGTACGCCCCGCTCATGTTGAGCGCCTCTTATATTGCCAGCAAAGATCTTGACCCGTCGCTTGAAGTCTTTGAGCTGGCGGAGCAGAAGCTCATCTTGGATATGTGCATCAGTGGCGCAATCCAGCACGGTGAATCTGCTGCTGGGTGCAATTGGCGCCTCAAAGTTTTAGGTTGGTACAAAAGCCTTCCTGAGGAGGACAAACGCAAGCTCCCTATTTTCGGCAACAAGCTGAGCTTGAGGCGTGGTCTTACTTTGATACCAGGCCTGGAAGGAATCCAGGCCCATATCACTCGTTACCCGAGTGTCGCCAGCGCGTACGATGAAATCAACCAAGACCTCCAGCGTCTGGGGGTAATTTCCAGCGACTATCAAACCGTCAAAGAGCGGCGCGAAAATCAAGAAGAATTCATCCCAGAGGAATCCATCCTCGTTGATTTCAAGCGGCTACGAATGAAAGAGTTCGTAACTTTGGCCGACCTTGAAGCAGCCTCAGAGGGCAAGCCATTCAATGATCTCAAGCATGCCTTTGCAATTGCATCGTTGAAAACGGCGAGTGATTCGGGCGAGCGGAATTACCTCGATGCGTTCAACCTAGTGTCGCGTTTTTTCCTTGAGCGTGGACTCATCGGAAGCGAGCCCATTGCTGCCACCTTGGATGCGTTCATCCTTCCTCGTATCTACAGCCATCTGGAGCAGATGATTGTCCGTGGAGAATGCTCCCCGACCTTTGCCAATACCTTGCTCAGTGCGCTCCGCAAAACTCTCACCGTCATCAAGAACCTTAAGGGCTATGCTGGCCCTGACTTTGTCAACTGTCAGGGATTTGATGCTGACCGAGTAACGGATCAGTATCGTCCGTATACAAGTTCCGAGCGTCGGCGGATCGCCGCATGCGTAGATGAAGACATCTTGCGCAACAACGCGCTCGCGCAGCCATATCAGTTATCCGGTGTTGGTGAGGATCCTGTCGGCTCCAATGGCCAAGTGAAAAAGGGATTCGGTACGCTCGACAATGCCCGGTGGATTTTCGAAAACAAACTGAACTGCAGTGTGGTAGGTACGAGATCGAGAACTAGGGGTGATTCATACACTGATGCGTTCTGGGGCATCGTTAGTCGTTCTGGTGTAGGCCTGCGTGAGCTCCTAGAGAGCTGGGGTACGCATTATGTTATCGACTCCCAAGTTATCGCACCGTATGCGATTAAATTGGGGCAAATAACGGGTCTTAATGCGGACTCGCTAAAATATCTGAATTTAGACGACTTCGAGCCGCAGCATGAGCTGACCGGGCGTGCCTGCTTGAAATATTGGAAGGAGCGCTCAGGGGGTGGAAAGGTGATGCCCGTTGATCTCTTTGATGCGGATATCACCTGGCTCACCACTTCTCAGGCTGAAGCGGTAGCGAAAGTCTTCAAGGACGTGGAGGCACTCACCGCGCGGTTCCGTGGCGCTGCGCCTGAGAAAGCGAGAAACAGCCTATTCATCTGGCAATCGAGTTCGCCCGGCGCTTTCCTTGAGGTTAAGTCGTTTACTACGGGTAAGAACGGGTTCGTAACGGTCGTTTTCAACAGTTATGCGCAGCGAAAAGGCATCCCAAGCGATGAAGGCACCCCGCTGAACCTTACCCCCGCACGCCTACGTCCGAGTTTCATCAGCGAGCTGGTTGAGCGTGGTGTGCCGATTCGTGAAATCCAGCTGATTCTGGGCCACAAACACATCAAGACCACCCAGGCATACCTCGATCGGATGGATTTCAACACCATTGCCCGTGCCAAGCTAGATGTGGCGCTACGGCAGATTCACGACCGTGCGGTTGAGGCAGCAGATCTGACTATTGCGCCTATGCCGAACGGGACACAATCCTCAAATCTCATCGAGGTCGTACAGCTCGATGCTCCAGTGGTGGTGTTCAAGACGCCATTGGCAAGCTGCAAGAATATCTTCAACCCCCCAGATTTCATCAAAAGGTTGAACACTTACGTACCTGGGCGGCCATGTTCCATGTACAACATGTGCTTGGGCTGTGAGAACGTCCTGCTCACTGCTTCCAACCTGCCTGAGCTATTTGCCATGGAGCGGGATTATCGAAAACTTGCTGAGGTCAGCCGAGTGATGGATACCCCTTATGGGCATGTAGTGCATGAGAATTTGTCGCTGCTCGAAAGTATCCTTGGTGACAAATCTGATTTTACTGCTGAAGAGCTTGCCGAAGGTCGTCGTCTCGCTGAGTTCGTAGATACAACTATTCTTATTGATGGCGTGGGGTTGTAATTTGTGGAACAGGTCGAATTTGCATCTCTGCTGTCTTTCGCCAAGTATCGAGAGTCCGTATCTACGATTTTGCTTCAGTTGAAATCAGGTGATGATGGTGCCGCTTCGGGTGAAGCTCTGAAATTTCTGAATTATATTCAGTCATTACAAGTATCCAAGATTTCCGCCTTTGTTTCGCCGGTCTGGGACTTCAATGCGGACTATCCTAATGCATCGCGGCATGTTCGCGGAGCGAAGCTGCAAATGGACTTCACAAAGTACCCGAGTATTCCTGAATTTGCGATGCTTGAGTTGCGAACTGCCTTCATGCTTATTTTGAAGGGGGTTAGTGGAGTGCCGGAGGAAGGAAGTTTCATGCGAGTTTCAAAGGCGCTTCCAAAACCTAATACAGTGATAGCTAGATTCGAGGCTGGATTACGATTCTTAGATAAAATCTATTCGGCTGCAGTTCAAGAGTTGGGGTGGGAACATGTTGAACGCGAATTACTGTCGGTTTACATGCTGCCTTCTCACTTGTATGAAGAAGCTGCGAAAGAATTTGAATATGTCTTTGATAATGCTTTGGAAGTTTTTTTTAAAGGACTTCGCTCTGGATATCTCGTAGAGAATGTCTTTGGTTCCAGCTTGCCCGTTGTAAATCTTTCAACGCTCAAATGGAAGCTTCTTGGTAAAGCTAAACGTCCTGAGGGAGAGAAGAAAAAGAAGCGACAGGTGCTTCCAAACGACGTCTTTGAAGTATCCTCGCGCGCTTCCTCGCTGGCCATTGTCGATTTTCTTGATGCTATGGGTGAAAGGGTTGTCGATACTCTTACTTTGAATCGCCGCAACTCGGAAAAGCAATTATTAAGCCGAACATATGGATTGTGTCCGCTCAAATTCAACGTGTATGTTTATAAGCGTCTTGAGTACAAAGGGTTTCCTAAGAGTGAAGTCTCCAAAGTGGTTGGCGGTGCGCTTTTTGATTCAAGCTATTACTTTTTTACAGACGCTCTAGATGCGGTGAAGATGTATTCTGAAGATACTGGCTCAAAGATTGACGATGGGTTTAGGTATTATTTGAATTATGTTAACTACGCTTGTATGTACGTCATTGGTCAATATACTGGCATGCGCCCTTCCGAATATGCCGAGCTTTTGGCGAGTTCCTGTCTGATATTTGATGGCACTTACTGGTTGTTGAGAAGCAATGTCAGTAAGCATGAAGATAGTCTAGTTGAACTGTTTGACGACTTCTGGTTGGCGATTCCGATTGTTCGCGATGCCGTGCGTGTTGCTCAGTTACTTGCCAAATATAAGAATAACGATTTCATTTTTTCGAACGTCGACACGGTGCCCTTTGGCAAGCTGGGTCAGCCGCTGGGTGGTGCCGGCTCCAAGGAGACACTAGATAAATTCTTCAAGAAGGTTCTGACTCCTGAGCAGTTCTCCGACCTCGACTTCAATGCTTATATGATGCGGCACACGCTCGCCTATCAGCTGTACCGTGCGGATGTGGGCCTTCCCTTCATCTCTCACCAGCTGAAGCATTTCGGCGAAATCGTAGGGGTGGGCCATTCTGAGAGGGGTTTCAGTAAGACAACGCTGGGATACGGCGAGATCGCTGACATGCTGACGAAAAACGGTGGCAAAGGCGTCAGTGGCAAGTCCTTCCGCCATGACGCCGAGGTTGAAAGCATCAAGCAGCGATTCGACCCTGATGGCAGTTATGCCGGTGTGAACGCTGCAGCGCACAAGGAGCGTCTGCAGAGGGTATTCAAAGGGTACATGGCATCCGGGCACACCAAGGACGATATCTTCGAGGCCATGGCTGAACAGCACATCGCAGTCATCAGCGTGGGCCAGGGCTTCTGCTACGGGGGCGGGCCCATGGAGTTCGATGAATCGATCCCCTGCATCGGTGGGCTTCGCTGCAACCCTAACCGCTGCCAAAATGCTGTCGTCAGCAAGGCCAACGCCCCTGCTTGGCGCGATGTGTATTATCAAAACAAGAAGCTGTTGGGAAACCCGGAGTACGCCCATCTGCATGCGCAAAGCAAAGCTGCAATGGAAGAGGCCTACGGTGTTCTTGAGCTGCTGGGTGAGGAACTCTAAATGACTGATTCCCACGCTTTCGACCAGAAAAACAAAGAAGATTTTGATCGGTATTCTGAGCTGCTTGCTCAAGCGCTTCTGGACATCGCGGCAAATGACTCACTGAAAGCCACAGCAGCTGAATTGAGCCGGCTAACGGGTATTCACCGCAATACCATCAGGCAGCGTGTATGGCCTTTGGAGCGGCTTGAGACCATCAAAGAAAATCGGCGCATTGAGGTTCTACGTCAACAGGTAACAAAAAAGAAACCAGTTGATCCTGTTACGCTCCTGACTGAGAAGTTGGAGAACGCAAGGCTTGAAATTTTGCATTGGTTTACCAAAGCCAAGGATGCTGAAAAAGAGCATCAAAATAGCGAAGTAAAATATTTTAACATGATGAAATCCCGTGATACTTATCAGAACCTTCTAGCGGATGCTAACCGGCGGGTCTTGGACTCGCAGAAGGAAATTGATAGACTCAAGCAGGTGATCAGTATCCTGGAAGCTGCCCAGGCGGAGAAAATTTCATGAAAAGCTACCTGGAACTACTGACTGATGTTCTAGAAAATGGTGCGATCAAAGGTGATCGTACTGGCACTGGTACTGTGAGTGTCTTTGGCCGTCAGTTTCGCCATGACTTGTCCAAAGGCTTTCCTTTACTTACAACTAAAAAGTTACACTTCAAAAGTATTGTTAATGAGCTGATTTGGTTCCTTAATGGTGATACCAATATCAAGTGGCTCAATGAGAATGGTGTCAAGATCTGGAATGAGTGGGCCACTGAAGACGGTGACCTCGGCCCGGTCTATGGCAAGCAATGGACAGCCTGGCCTACCAAAGACGGCAAAACGATCAACCAGATCGACTATGTCGTTAATGCCTTGAAGACGAACCCTAATAGTCGTCGAATCTTGTTCCATGGGTGGAACGTTGAGTTCCTGCCTGATGAGAAGGTGAGCCCGAAAGAGAACGCCAAAAACGGCAAGATGGCGCTGCCTCCGTGCCACCTGCTATATCAGTTCTATGTTGTGAACAACAAGCTGTCCTCGCACCTATTCATCCGTTCGTCCGACAGCTTCCTCGGGTTGCCCTACAATACGGCGTCCTTGGCGTGCCTGACCCATATGCTGGCTCAGCAGTGCGACCTGGATGTGGGTGAGATTGTGATCTCTTTGAGTGACGTCCACATCTACTCCAATCACATGGAGCAGGTGAAAACTCAAATCGCACGTGAGCCTAAGCAGCTGCCTGAGCTGAAGCTGCTGCGCAAGCCGGCTTCGATCTACGATTACAAGTTCGAGGATTTCGAGCTTGTTGGCTACGATCCGCACCCTCACATCGCGGCAGCCGTCTCGGTCTGATTGACCTGGCATACGATTACCGGCCCTATGGGTCGGTTGTCGTGTTCAGCTCACTCTCCGCCGACAGTACAACTCCGGGAGCCTACAGCGCCCCCTGGTGAGAATTTGAAGGCTCAGCTGCTCAGGCCTTCTGCTCCCCCGCTGGCATGTGCCAGAACTTGTGGACAGTCGAGTACGGCATCCCCAGCTTCACTGAGGTCTCTTTCTGGCTGAGGCCGTCAGCCTTGCAGTCGAGGATTGCTTTGATCCTGTCTGGAGGAGTCGGCGGCTTGCCGGATTTCGCCGCTATCAGCACCCCATTCGAGAACTGCGCCGGCAGGTTTTCCATCACACGCATCTCACGCAGCTTGCTCAGCTCTGTCCAGAGGTGCGTCATGAACTCTTCAAGTGACTCCTTGCGTTCGTAGCAAGCGGCAGCTGCGAGGAGTGCTACCGAATCGACGTCCAGGCGCTTACTTATGTCTTCGAGCATCTCAAGGCTGATGTTGGATTTCGCGTGCTCGACCCTGTGCAGGTGTCTAGCGTCCACCGTGGTTGCGAGATGTTCCTGGGATAGGCCACGAGCGGCACGCGTGGTGCGGAGGACGGCTGCCAGGGTGTATCGCGTTGGCATGTTGAGCTTCCCGCAAAGGGAAGCATAAGGCCACACTGAAAATTCTACATCTACGTACTATAGGCAGTGAATGTAGAATGGTGTTATGGTGGCGCCATCCGTTCCCGCATGTGGCTTTTGTTCTTAGAGCACGATCATCCGTGGGCGCGAGGTTGTCAATTTATATGAATTGTTTAGGGGCGAAGTGCTAGCCAGTTGCCCGCGATTGATAGGTGGAGTGCGTCGTGCTGGTCACCCAAAGAACCGAACTACGAGGGCAGTTTTTAGCTCTGGACAGCCTGAATTTGTTTTGGGATTCAGCAAGCCTCAATCCTGATTGCTATTACTTTGTCGTTGAAGGAAGTGGCTTCGTTAATGGCTGTTTAGGCCCCTCCGTGCGTTTGGTGTCGAGCGTTGAGGTTGTTGATTCCCTCTGCAAAGGGGATGCAGTGGATTTTTTAAGCGTTAACAAAGTCCAGCTTCTCGCCCCTCCAGCGATGACCAATCAATCCGAGTTCTCGATGAAGCTGCTCTCCGAAATTCGGATCAAGGATGGTACCCAGCCAACCCCGGTGTACGAATTTGTCACGAGTGATGGCCACGTCTATTCGAGCGCGAGAGGCTGAATCATGGTCATCTCGTTGGATGAGATAACGGAGTTTCTTTACGGCGCCGGGGAGCTATTGGAGGGTTGGACAGGTACGAGAGTTGACCTGGTTCAAGCTGCGCACGAACGATTTTCAGGTAAAGCGTTTTGCCTGGTGCAGCGCTGGATTCTGGTCGAGCTACCTTCGGAAGAGGTTGAGCCGTTACCGAATGGAATGGCGCCCATGGTGATCTTTGCCCATGACGTGATCCATGACAGCCGGAGGCGTTTTGCGCCGCACTCCTGGGTGAGATCTACGTATGGGGTTTCGTTCGAGCACCCGTGCATGTTTGAAACGAGAAGCACGGTCTACCTTCTCGTCGGTGATGGTTACCGGAAGCAGGCGAAGCTTGAGCTGGTTTTGTCGTTGCAGCCCTAGAGCATTCCAGATTTTTTGAGCCCGGCCCCCTCTGGGTGGCCTTGGATGGGCGACGTTGCCTTCCGCAGCGTGGAGTACGGGGTTCCGTATGAAGGTTTTGGTTTTTTCTGATTTGCACTTGGAGTTTGCTGACTTCCAGCCACCTTCAGTAGACGCGGATCTCGTTGTACTGGCGGGCGACATTTCAGTGCGTAGCCGGGGTGTGCATTGGGCGAATGAGGTCTTCGATTGCCCGGTGATTTATGCCTGCGGCAACCACGAGCATTACGGCGGAAATGTTGACCGGACGTTGGTCAAAATGTGTGAGGCCGCTGCGCACCACGTACATGTGCTGGACAACCAGAGCATCGTCATTGGCGGCGTCCGGTTTTTGGTCGCTACGGCTTGGACGGATTACACCGCAACCGGCGATTACATGGCCGCGATGCGGGAGTGTTCAGAGTGGATGACTGACTTCAAACGGATCCGCGTCGGTGCGGGCTACAGCAAGCTTCGCCCGGTCGACCTCATTGCCCGGAACATTGCTGCTCGTGCTTACCTGGTCTCAGAGCTCGCCAAGAGCTTTGACGGTTCGACCGTTGTGGTCACGCACCATTGCCCTATCCCTGAGGTTGCCGGGAGTGGTCATGAGGGTCACCTGGGAGCTGCTTATTTCAATGCGTGGCACGACTTGGTAGCGAAGGCCGACGTGTGGATTTTTGGCCATACGCATCACGCGGTGGACACAGTCGTCTCTGGCTGTCGTGTGGTCTCTAACCCCAAGGGGTATCCCGGTGAGCGCACTGGTTTTTCCCGTGAATTCACCATCGATATTTGAATCCCGCTTTAGCGGCAAGCACCAAGCTCATTGGTGTGTTTTTGGCGTATGAACAGGAAGTGTGAATGGCAGATCAAATCAAGGAATACTGCGGTGAAGAGCTATCGACTTTTCAACTCAAGCGGGTCATCCGGGCAATGGCTCAGAAGTACCCTATGCCCATCACGGCTTACCTGAGTGATGTGGTCATCTCAGCGGACTGCGCGTTCGGTGTTGTTTTTGGCCAAACGATCCGAGGACGTGCGCATCACTTGCGTGGTTACGCGCTAAGGACGGAGCCGATCTACACCCTGTCGAAGATAGGGCGGTATTGGGTTATCTCCTCGAAGTGCGGGAATTACGTGCTGACCTCATTCAGGCGCGGCGCAGGCCGTGACAGCCTTCGAGCATTGATCGCAACAGCCGACGAGCCAGATGCGCGTTCTGGTACGCAGCCAGGCGCCTTGGCGGGCGCCTGAAGACGCGAATGCTTCATCAACTGAGCGTCGAAAGCAGCATCCGCAGGAAATCTTTTCGGCGCTGGATGCTGCTCAGAATTACGTAGTCCCTTTCGCCGTCTGGGCGGAGATGGCCAGCTTCGACCAGGCCGAAGATGAAGCCTTCTGCCTTGGCTCTCGCCACGCAAAGGTCTTGCTCGGTTGTGCAGCTGTGAATGTCATCAACGAGGCGTTTCCAGCACTCGCTCTGGCGACTGCCGGTGGCATCGGCGGCGAAAGAGGACGCATGGATAAGGGACGCGTAATAGCCAGGACGCGAGTGGTGCTCAAGGAGGGTTCTCCTAGGGAATGGGGGATGGCAAGGCTATCACGTGTTTATTCATTCGCCTGTTAAAAGCCCGGCCATGGAGCGCTCAGTTCACACATAGCAACGTTCACGCAAGGAGATTGAGATGGTCAAAAGCCGCGTACCGCTCTCTAGCTGTCCGGTCGAGGAAACTCCAGCGATCACCATCCCAAGCAGCGTCGCAAAGGCAATGCAACGTTCCTTTGGGGTCGAGATAACGGGGTACTTGTCGAGTGTGCGATATGAGGCCGGTGAGCTATCCCTCAAAGGGATCATTTTCGGCGATCGCGAGCGTCGCTTCGAGGATGGATCGTCGATCATCACATCAATCGTCCTCGACTCCCAAGAGCTTCAGGGCTTCCTGGTTGTCCGAACCCTACGCAGTGTCTATGTGGTGTGCGATTGGGCTGGCGACTGCGCTCGTGAGAATTCGAAAACCAGGCACTGAGTGTATGGCTTGAGTCCTGATGAGCGAGTTAAAGAGTGGGGTATGAAATGAAGCTCATACGATTACATGAACCCAACGAAATTGTTGACGTCACGTGTGACGGCTGTGGGTGTTCCACGCGGGGGCGCGAGGGCGATTTTCAGTTTGGAACATTGCACGGGGCATGGGGTGACGGGGCGAAACACCACAGTGAGGTGTACGAGTTGCACCTCTGCGAAAGCTGTTTCTTCACTCAGCTATCAGGCATCAAGCGAGAGCGGTGGCTCGGCATGATGTTCGAAGAAAAAGCGGACGCCTTCCTGGCCGATGAAGCCTTTGGGCGGATAGAAAACTCCACGAGGTGCAGGGGTTGAAGCGGGATCGTTGAGGGTTTCGCTCTTAGGTAGATTCTGCAGGTAGTTGGTGGCCATGAGCCATTGAAAGGCGACTTCCGAAAATATTTTTCAATGACCCCCCTTGAAATTTTTTTTGCGGGACGGAGTATATTATTTGTAATCAAAAAAAAGCTGCTCTCTCCCACCTCTCCCCCGTCACTCGTCGAATACCCTTCAGCTGCTTCTATTGCTTTGCTTTTTCTTTTTCCTTGGCTATTCGCTATCAACATGAAGGTAGAGTGGCTTTTTGATGCTTCTTTATCAAAGGCTACGATGTCTCCTACCTTGAGCCATGGTAGAGGGAATCGCTTATCCGGCCGCTAGGCCGGCTAGCTTTTCTGTTGACCTCAAATGCAGAGCGGCTTGGTTTTTTTTGAGCAGCCCTTACCACGGCCTCGGTGGCCGTGATGCCGTCTCCGAGCCCGTTCGATGTCAATTTGAAGGCACCAATGGGCGGTCTAGGCTGGCCTAGTGGCCGATAGCTCTTGACCAGCCCAGGTATCTTCCATGAAGGATAATCAGGCCAAGTTGAATGAGGCCACCGCAGACCTTCACTATTGCGATTTGATCTTCACGAGCCAAGAGTCTGCTGAGTTGAAACGGCCGGCCCAAGAGCTTCAGGCAGATGGTCAACACCCAGGGCTCGTGAGCTGTACCCTCGAGAATACAGGAGGTGTAGAGAGGGATGATCGAAATACTCAACGCCGTCAAGCCTGAGCAAGATTGAGCTCACGCCACCCGGAATTTTTGTCCATTGGAGCAGCAGTCATGAAAGACCTCAGCAAAATGCTTCCTCATGATCATCCGATGTACGCGAAAGCCGTCGAGGCGTTGAAGGCGTATCACCAGGCGCAGGATGACGGTATTACTGGTACTGAGCTTGAGCGACTGCGTTTGCTCGCTGAGCATCGCTTCCAGGCGGTTACGGACTATCAGCTTCAGGCTCTGGGCGGCCCGGCAGCGACCAGTCATTGAACGATGATACTGGTTAGTCGACTGGCACTCTTAAGTATGAGTCTCGAATTAGGCCCAATTGGGCGGAACATTTTCACTTCGATGTAGCAGTCGAATATGACAAACTGTCCTCTTCTTGAAACAACCATTTAGGGAGCAAGTATATGTCACGTCTCGCCGAATACCGACGCTTGGAGCAGCAACTCGCTCAGCAGCTCGCGGAGCTGGAAGCTATGAAAGGTGATTCCGCAATCAAGACGGAAATGGAGTTTGAGGAAAAGCTGCGCGCTCTGCTCGGTGAGTATGGCTACACCCTTCGGGACGTGATCAACATCCTTGATCCGCAAGCAGTTACTCGCCGTCAGGCTACTCAAGTGCAAGAAAAGCCATCCCGCAAGCCACGTGAGGTGAAGGTCTACAAAAACCCACATAATGGTGAGCTGGTGCAAACCAAAGGTGGTAACCACGCTGTTCTCAAAGCTTGGAAGGCCGAACACGGCGCTGAGACCGTGGAGTCCTGGCTTCAGTGAGCCCCACCCTTCTGAAAGGCTGCCCGCTGCAGGGGCCTTTCAGGCCGTTGATCTTTCGCTGATTGGCGAAGTTCACGCAACTTTTCAGCTGCAACGGGTAACGGCTGGGCACTCACGTTATATCCGCCCAAATGGCGGGATGAATCGCAGGGCGTCCAGCCGGTCTGTAGCCGCTAGCGATAGTCGGAAATCGGGCCCAGCCAGTCAACGCCTTCAGGATTTGCTTGGGTCAAAAAACTCTCAAGGAACATGCGCTTTCGCGTACGTTGCAGTCGACTTCGTGCACTCGCAAAAAGGTTTCCAGTCCTTTACGAGCCAGAGGCATATTGACGTTTGGGCCGATGGTGATTTCTTTAATCCAAGAGAGGTCTATGGGATATTCGAAGTACGGGATGATTAGCCCGGCACGACTTCGGAAGCTGACTTTCTGCTGCTTTTCCAGCTGTGACTGGATGACCAACCGGGTCTCTCGCTCATCGTAAAACTCTGCTGATTTGATGGCGCAGCAGTGGAAAATCAGGTCATTCACGATTTCCACCGAGGTGTCCTCGACGCTGGTGGTTCGCCTTTCAAATTTATTGGTAATCGAGTCGATCGATATGATGTTGTCCAAGTGCTTCTCGTCATAGTCCACCTTTTCAAGACGACATACGACGGTCTTCTTCCTGTCAACTCCTTCTGACGGCAGGATTTTGGCTTCATCGAATTCGATGGCATAGCCGGCATTCTTGGGGCAATACGCCATCCATTGTCTCAGGTTGTCGTAAGCCCGCGAAAAGGAGACGATGTATACGTCTCGCATGGTGAGATTGTCCCAGACGAATTTGGGTATGAACTCATAAAGGCCTCTGGTTGCCATCACCACGGCATCGTTGCTTTGCGAGGTCGAAGCCAAAATTTCAGCACAGCGGCGCTGGATAAGGCTGATCCCGGCGAACATTTCCTTGGAGTCATTAAGGAAACCCATGTCGGTAGCCCAGAGCGCTTTGTTCTGGATGATCCCCATCAATCCGTGGGCGTCGGTGTAGTGGTAGAGACTCATTTCGATCCTTGTCGGTCTTATGCTGGCTTGCCTGACATCTTGGTCAGATGCACTGTATGCATTGACGGGTTGCCCTCTGCGTTTGATCAGTCGAGGGTCTGCGCGCCTCTAGATCAGTCGGTTGCCGGGGGGGCAGGGGGGTGAGACTCTAACCGCAGAGCGTTACTACCGTCGAGAATTCCGGATGAATATGCACATGGTCGGCTCCAGTGAGCTCTTTGCTTTCTTGCGCGTCAGAGGAATGCCTTATCGCTTGGCACACCACGAGCCCGCCAGGACGATGGAGGACGTCCACATTGTTGAAGCCCTACTAGACGGGGTGGTCTGCAAAAATGTGCTTTTAACCGACCAGCGAGGGCGGTTCTTCCTGGTTATGACACGGCCTGAAAGACGACTGGAATTGAAGCGTTTGGGAAGCAAGGTCTGTGAGCGACGCCTGACATTCGCTAGTCATGCAGATCTGGATCGTCTACTCGGCGTATGCGCCGGTGCTGTCAGCTGCTTGGCACTAATCAATGATCATGATCGTCTCGTGTCTCTTCAAGCTCATCCGCGAGACGGGCCAAACGCTCGATGCTGTCTACGAGTTTGGTAGTCTGATCCATTATTCCGCTCCTTGGGTGATGGCCATACATAACACGTCGAAATCGGGCGCCATCGAAGCGTGGCAAATTTTGGCTCCACGTTCCCCCTTGCGGCGTGGCGTTGCGTCACCTGTAACAATCTCTCCATCTGGGCGAGGCATCGCTACTACCAGTGAAAACGCACCAGGTTCCAGCGACTGCTCTGTTCTCATCGCAGGCGCATTTCTTCCGCAGTACCTATGCAGCCGGGCATTTTCCGAATACTGTATGTCCATACAGCAATAGAGGATGCCGCCATGACAGGCACCAATCTGCCCGTAATGACGATTCAAGAGTGGCGGCAGCTGCTCAACGACACCCAGGCACTGCCCCAATCGCCGAAGAAACATCACCGGGAGCTTCTGCATCGCGCATATGCGCTACGTGATTCGCATGCCGTAGACTCAGGAGCCTTGGCCGACATGCTGGAACTCGCGGATGAAGCATTGATGTACGCCCACTCTGTCCAAGCGGATCAGCAGTGGTAAGCTAATACACGTCCTGGTGGCATGGCGTTGTGTCGGGATAGCCATGGCGAAAGGGAGAGATCGTGAAAAGAGATCTGAGCAAGGTGCTCATGCCCGACCACCCTCTGTACTACGAGGCTGTGGAAGCGCTGAAGGTCTACCATCAGGCTGAAGCTGATGGGATCGTGGGGATGGAGCTGAACGCTTATGGTTGATGGCTGAGCATCGTTTCCAGGCGGTCACCGACTAAGGGCAGCGAACGGCCACAGTTCCGCGCACACCAGAGCGTTTTTATGTGCAACGCTCGTATATCAAATAGCCATTCGCATCAGTACCGATGCACAAAAAACCCGCATTCTCGTACATCACCCTTGCAGGATTGTCAGGCCGTACGCTCAACCGTAACTGAGTGAATCCCTGACAGACGGCATCGAACATGTATGCCTCCAACAGCATCGTTCCAACGCCATTGCGGCGAAATCCTGGGGCTACGTGGAGGGTGCAAAGCTCTGCGTAGTTGCCCTCGGGAATCCACAATGAATAACCTGCGAAAGCATCGACGATGACAGCAATCTTCAGATGGTCGAAGTTCTCTGTTCATCGCGTCAAATGGCGCGCAAGGTCACTTCGCCATGAAGCTTCATGCGCAGGCTCCCAGGTACGGATATCCATGGGGCATGCGCCGGGAGATGATGAGCCAAAGCTTCACCACACGAGTTGACGAGCTATGGACTGTCTACTGCAAGTGAAAGACTAGGACAGCGGTAGGTTTGTTGGTGAGTATTTTATTTGCGCTGCTGAGTGCCTGACATTTAGGGCTAGCAAAGGGGAAATCGATCTATGAAGGATTTTTGGAATGCAATGCGCGTAACTGCTGCCCGATGACGAGCAAAGAATGAAGAGTACCGGGGCGGGATCGTGATGATCTGGGAAGGAGAGGTATACGCTTGGAAAGATGAGGTTCGAGATCCTCAATGCGAACGACCAAGTGTATACGCAGTTGATGAGACGGGACAAATCTTTATCGCGGTGGGCGGTGATGACTACAACGGAGCAGAGCGCTGGCTGGTGAAGCAGCCAGCGGTAGATGATTAACCAGGTTTCAGTTGAGCAAATGCTCAGTGCCTTCTCGTTGAGCTGTCCTGAGCGGAAACAATTGTATTGATCCTCCTGTGATTGTTTAGAGCTGACTCTCGCCATCGATGTCAGTGCGGTTTCTTTTGCTGCTCGAGGGCCAGCCTAGCGAAGTGCACTAAGTGTACAGTCTCGCATTACGCATATGAAGGTGCAGATGTGCATGAACGCAGTCCTGCAGCTATAAGGCTTGAGCATTTTAGGTAGTTCGGCGAGGAGCGCGGTACGTCTTGCCTTGACTTCGACTTGTCCAGGGAAATAATCCGGGCGTATATAATTTGATTTTCCATCTACGGCATTTGTTGCGATGGAGAATAATGATGCTATGTATGCCATCGCTTTTGTGTCCATATCGCGGTAAGCGCTGGCTAGCTGTACCTTGTTGGCTTCTACTCCCAAAGTCAAATCTACTCCCGCGTCCATCAGTGCGCTCTGGAATGCTTTGTACACGGGGACTTTTACATAAGTTTCCCCGGGGATACTTATTTTTATATTTTTATGCACAAGGCGCAAGTGGTTCAAAATTACTGCCGATATGGCCAAGTATTGGGGTGTTCTATTCGCTTCAAAATATATATCTCTTTCTTCGTCAGCTTTCTCAATAGTGATGGGGCAGTGCTTCAAGCCATAAAGCCAAATCAAACACTCTGCCTCTGCTAACAGCGCATCCGGCAAATTATTTGAATTATTGTCAAATGCTTGGGCCACTCGCTCGCCAACGTGATCCCAGGACATTTGTAAATTAAGCCTGAGTAACTCGGGAGGGAAGTGATTTATAATGTCCAAGTTGAGTTCGTGTGTTTCTTCCCAAAACGAGCTTTCGGCATCAAGGAAGAAGTCTTTCAGCAGTCGAACCCGAGCCATGTCCTTATCAGCGTCTGGTTGAGACTGCTCTAACATCAATAGGAAGCCATCTTTGGCGCGCTCAATTGCATTCGCTAAGCCAAACTCAGGGGGTATGTCCGATGGCCAGTGTTTATAGCCATTTGTGCCATCCATTCGGCCATTGATTTTATTTGATTTTGCTAAAAGCTCGCGCTGACGGGCGGTGATATAGTTAGTGGTGTACGTCGACATCAGGGATCCGAGCTTTTCGAAAGTCCCGCCATCAAACACATCACCGGTTATGTTTTCCAATAACGGTTTAGCTGAGTCATGTTGTGCGGCTGGAATGCCATTTTTAAGTAATGTAATGTAGTGGCGAGATAATGCGAGCTTCTCTTTGTGAGTCAAGCTGCCAGGGGCGCTAGAGCCAAATACAGCGCTCATTGTGGGCTTGGAACGACTGACAATCGATCGCCACTTTTTGTTTTGCGCAGACATTGAGCGCGCTAAAACCAAAAGCTTTGCTCGTTCGAATTGTAAGAGCTGGCCTGAGTTTTCGATCGTCGAGAGCTCTGAGCCCAAAATCTGATCAAACTCAATCTTGTAGCTTGCCAGCAAATCTTTGAGTGGCTCATATATTTTCTCAGACGCTTGGAACTCTTTGTAGATGTAGTTAGCGAAGCTTTCCTTGTCGAACTTTCTCATTGGCTCAATGACGTCGATTGAGATTGTGGGGTCATAGAGTGCAGGGTCGGTTGAGGCAACGTGTTTCTCGCTCATATCACTCATCCTTGTTTTCGATGCGTTGAATCGCCGCCGGGGTTGGGGTAGTGTCTACGGCTATGCGGCCAAATCCGGCATCCGCCCGCATTTGCGAAAATACGGGGCTGCCTTGCTGAAGCTGATCAAGCATCTCGAACTGGTCAGTCGCGGTGCGAACAGCCATCGGTATGGATAGCTGAGTGGTGTTGATCAGTCGTTGAGCCATCAGGCCGATGACCTGCAGGTCGCCTACCTCCTGGCGAAGCTGCGTGAAATGGTACATCTGACGACCTGGTGTGAAGACGACGTTCTTGCTCATGGTAGGCTCCGCTCGGGATACATTGGGTGCTTCGAAGATAAGCTTCCTGATGAGTCCTGCAGAGGATCGAATCTTAAGAATCCTGGTGGAAGGCTTCTTTTGGTGCTCCTAAGCTTGTGCTTTGAGGCCGGCGAAAATCTCGCTTTGGTCGGTCGAATGCGCCATGGGCGATGTCTAGCCTAGAAAGCGTCGCGTTCCCCGAAGGGGCTACAGGCTCCGATAGAATATCGTTCTTGGGTGGCCTCGTTCGGCGAACAGGTATCCAGCCCTCAATCACCAACGGCCTGCCTGATGACCGCTATGGCCGGCAGATCGTCGATTTCGTCCAAACCATCTTGCCTTCATCCGGGATGCGGCGGCTAAGCGTGTGATTCTCTATATGCTTTTTTTAAAAAGCATTGATTGCTTCTGGGTCTATTCCATGGGATGCTTTTTTCCATCTGAAAAGGAGTGCCCTATGAGCGACATCATTTCCTTGATCGAGAACGTTGCTAAGACCAAGAGCGACCTAGCTTCCGCGTCTATTCGGATGCCCAAAGAGCTCTATTCCTTCATTGAAGGGCTGGCTGACCATCTCGATATGAGCCGTCAGGAGACTATGCTCAAGCTTCTTGAAAAAGGCGTTGAGCTAGCCAAGGTCGCGCTGAAGCTCGATGACGAAGTGGAAGCTGCAGCAGAAATTGAGTCCCTACCGGTTTCAAGCTTTCACATCCTGAACACGAACAAGCGCCATAGCGTCGAGGATCATGAGCGCATGCTAAGCGAGGGCTGTGCGGCTGCATTTTATGCGCCCTGGAAGCTCAACATTGACCGCATCAACCAAGGTGACGTCGTCTTCCTGTACGAGAACGGCAAGGGTATCGTTGCTTACGGCAAGGGCACAGGCGTTACCAAAAAGCGCATGCACGATGGCCATATCGACGAATGCCATTATCAAGAGCTTGAAGGGTTTGAGCGCCTGGAAAAACCGATCTCGGCGGCGGAGATCAAGAAGACGGTTCAGAAGAACGTCGTGCTCCTCAGAACGATGTCTCCGATGCCGGAAGGTCAGCTGCTGCTGGATTTGATCAAAAAACGTGGGTAAACCCAGAAAGCAAAAAACCGCCAAATAGGCGGTTTTCTGTGAAACGTTTTCTTCTGCAGTATATGCCCTAAGGCCGTCGCGAGGTTCCGGTACTGCTCCAGCATTCCCCGCCAGTGATGAAAATTTTATCGCCAGCGAATCACTATGTCAAACAAATTGGCTGTTCGGCTTCCGATTAGGCGATCAATTTCTCAGGCGAATCTTCTGCAGCCATGTCCTCGTAAAGCTCTTTCAACTCAACGATCCGCGCTTCCAGCTGGCCATCTCCCATGCCTTTCCCCCAATCCTGGGCGACCTCTTTGTAAAGCTCCAGCTCGCGTCGCTCCGCCTCTAGGGCGGCAATCCGAGCATGGGCGGCTTCCAGATCTGTGGCGACATTGGTGAGCTGCTGAAGCTGATCACGTGTTTCGCTCAGCTTGGTTTTGGTCTGCTGGTAGTCTGTGACGCCGATGCTATGAAGGAGTGAATTTCTCAGCAGTGCTTTTTCCGGCTCCGTCAGACGCAGCGCGTAGTGAGTGTTACGGCCTCTACGGGTCTGCCCACGAACCTGGTACACGGTGGCCGGAGGCAGGATGCGGCTGACTGATACCGATTCGATCATTTGGGAAATTGCCCAGCTGTCTTTCCCGCTGGATCCCCAGAACGTCAGCTGATCCAAGGTCGCCCGCGTAAGTTGGAAGCTCGTTTTATCCGAGCTGCCTTGAGTGCGAGATGTTAGCGGGACAACCTGGCAGACACCTCGGTTAGCACGTACGACAATGGCGAGCCGGCGCTTGTGCATCTCTCCCTTCTGGAGCGTATCGCAGTAGCGCTTGTTCGTCCGAAGCTCGCCATCCTCACGCCCAATGGTCTGGATGAAGCCATAGTCGACTTCGACCAACGTCCCGAACTGAAGAACGTTGTTCAGTTTGTAGCCTGTCTTCTTAAGCGTTTGCTGAAGATACTCCTCAGGTACGGTATTGAAGATCTCGCTTAGCGTGACCGAAAACTCAGCGGGAACCACGCCTGGAGCAGTCAGCTGCGCAACCCCTTCGACGTACCATCGGTAGTTGGCAACACCAGTGAATTTCTTGATGCAGAAGATTTTATGTTCGCCGTCTCCAGGCATCAGAGCCTCAGAGATCGACTCATAGGTTTCTTTGCCCAGGGGAGACACGTTCACTGTCCCTGTAGCGAGGTCTTTGATCTGCTCAAAGTACCGGATGACGATTGTGTCCATGCCTTTCCCTGGTGCCAGCGGTTGGTTCAAAGGGTGCCAATATGCCATAACTGGATGCCCCCCGGCTCTACGCAGCTACCGGCGATGGTTGCGCCGGATCAGGCTGCTCCGAGGTGCGGGCGGTTTTGGACGCAGCCTGCTCTCGATACCGTAGTTCTAGGCCTTTAATCAGGTAGCGGTTCGTCCGGTCAAAGTCCAGAGAGTCGTCGGTGTTCGGATCGCCCGAGCGGAACGAAATCATGTTCATCTCCATCAGTAGATTGATGGCCAGGCTTACGGAATGGCGCTTCACGCCCGTGTACTCGGAGATCTTGTCATAGGTGATGACGGTTAAGCCGTCCCCGTTCGGATAGTCACGGTTGCGCATGGCCAGCAGCAGCACATAGATCTTCAATGCCTGCAACGAAAGGCGTTTGCCGAAGGTGAAAGCTTTGAGCTTGATCAGGGTTTTCTCGGGCGGATTGCTCGCCCGATCATCTTTCGACCCCCGACCCTGGTACAGCCAGCTCTTTGGGATCTTCGCGAAGCCTTTATCTTCCGTCCAGCGCTCAACGTACATCCGCGATCCACCGCGTGGCTGAGTTGTATCGCGGCGGATATGCCCCCCTTCCTCGAGTAGCCGCAGCGAGCGTGCCACTAAGTTCCGCGAATGACCTACCAAAGCGCAGAGCTCAGGGTAGGTCGTCTTCACTGTCCCGCTGGCATAGTCCGCCCGTGTGCAGATAGCGAGGTACACCTTCAGCGCCGCCAGCGAGGCATTTATCGCGACCGTGTCGACCTTGCCCTGGTCATCCACCTCGCCAAATTTCTTCAAGCCCCCGGACATCGCCCACCGATTGGGCATCTTGGCCCAGCGAGGCTTGGGTTTCTCCGATTCGCTCATTAGTGGTTCCTCATCAACGCCAGGCTCAACACCAGTGCGATGCACAGGGAGAGGTTTAGTGGGGCGGTCGTGATCGCTTTGTCGACCAGGAGGATCAATTCAGTCATGGAAATAAGCTCCGTTTCCTTCGATGAGCCGAAATTTAATCGAGCACGGCCGGATGTATCTAGATATAGGCGGAGTTTGGCACAAACCTAGAAGCCTTGTATTTATTGGGCTTGAAAGAGTTTTTTGGGAAAATTATTAGTATTTTTGGCAATACTTGCAAATAATCAAAACTGATGTTTTGATTATTGATAGTGAATATTTGAAGTCGAAAGCATGGGAATGATATGGCCGGTGGTGATTTTTCGATTCTCGAAGGGCAGCTTCAAGACCACCTAGGTGTCTCGGGGTGTCAAGTTCGGTTCGTAGCTCAGGCGACCGGCTTCACGCTCCAGATTGAGCATTCAGATCTGCAACACACGCTTTTCACCCAGCGCGGTAGTCCAAGGGTCTTCAAAAATCTGACCCTGGCGGCGGGCTTCCTCAAAGATCGAGGGGTGAAGAGGTTCACAGTGGTGCTAGTGCAGCCGAGGGCCGCGAAGCTGAAGAAGGGGGCCAAACCGAAGCGAAAGCTCAAGCCGGTCGAGCGACGGGCTTTCCCCCCTGACGAGGAGTGATGTGGATCTGAGGCATGCCGGCGGTTGATCAGCGGGTGCTCTTCTAAACGCCGTGCCCAGGCCACCCCGTGCCAGTTGTATGCGGGCAGGGAGCGTTCAAAGCATCGCAATCCGCGCAGCGGCTATAGGCTGGGGGCGAGGCGTGCAATCCCGCAGGCATCACCACCAGTAATCGGTAGCCGCGATTTCGATCAGGTCGAAGGAGCGCCTCCGAGCACTTCCTGCCCCTCACGCACTACAGCTTTGACAGCGTTTATGGTCGGATAAAGGCTATTGTCTCGTTCGTTCAATCTCAACGATCGTAACGTACTTTTGATGACCGTAATGCGGATATGCCTTGCCGCTATCACCTATTGATATCGACACTAGGCTGCGGAATCATGTGTGCATTCGGTAGCCAAAACTGAGATCCTTGATCATTTTGATCGTCTTTTTTACGGCATCTGGCAACGGGGTAAAAATAGGCTCCAGCTGGGTAAAGTAATCTTGTGTGACTTTCCAGAAGTGCCCTGGCATTTCGTGATCTGCCAGATTTTCAAACACCCCACCTTTGCCAAAAGTTCGCTCTAGGTACATAGCTACCCCATGGAGTTTAGACTGCCAATTCCACGGATAAACATCTTTCATTTCGTCCGACATTTTCACTGAGGGCTGAATGATGGCTGTTCCGTGAGATAGGACGTTTCTCAGTGCGAACAGCACCGTGATAGCTTCTTTAGTCTCCGGCTTGACGGCCTTGTCGACGGACACATCGAGGTACAGTTCAATGTGTCGCTTCAACGCTTCCCATCCTCCACTCATTTCTACTTCGGCTTGAAATTTCGCTAACAATTGCTCCATTTTATTTGGGGCGGTCTGGCCAGCCGCAATGCCTTGAGCGACTGCTTCGCTTACATCGTGACGAAGCTTGTGGGTGAGAATGCTGCGAAGCGTACCCTCGATGATTGACGCATTGAGGATGAGGATTGCAAACGCATTATTATAGTTGACCCAGTCAACTGGGTCTTCATTCTTGCTCTGAGCACGATAGCCCTCGAGGCTCCATAGTCTTCGGTGTTCTAAGCCGAGTGTTTCGTACGCAATAACCAGTGAGGATGCCGTTTCGAAAACTTTAAACGCTGCCATAATCTATTCCTTTGAGGGATTCTCCACTGTTCACGCAGGTGGGCCACCGTGTTTTCGGGGATGGTTCCTTGCGCAGTAATCCCATCGGCTGCGCGGGCGATTTCATGAGTGCTGAGTCAACTACCTCCGAAGCCGAGAAGTCGTTCACTGGTTAGGGCATTGGTTGATCCGCTGAATGCATCGGGTTCGTAGGTCTGCGCCTAGCAGGCCGTCAGCGTCCTGTCAGATGTTTGAACATCAGCTGAGTTGTTATCGACCGGTTTGTGCACCCAGGACGCGTTGATGGGCAACGTCAGGTCAAGCTGCCAATATCACCCTGATTGTATTCCCGCTCCTTGGCCCCCATACCTACCGGTATAGTGGTTGGCACCATGTCATTCAAGGCGTTCAAGGCCGCATGCGGCCTCTGCTACGCAAGGTTTAGATAAAAGGAAGAGTGAATGAACCTGTCAGTTCCTTGGGGAATCTTGGCTTTCGCGGCTGGATGGTGTTGGAGAAAAGTCGAGAAGGCGCTGTTTTACAAAACGTATCTCCATTCACATCGCCGCTGGACGAGTAGGCATGGCCTTGGCTCATTTTGGGAGCCGCTTGGAGAACATCTGGAGTGCAGCGTTTACCTAGCGGAGTCCACTGATCCGCATCCTCAGGTGTCCAAAATTGCTCTGAGAGCGAAGCAAGGCATCGTCAACCGTTTTGAATGTGTGTTCGAAGGTCGAGGTATGGGGGTCAAGTACCAAGATCGGATCATCGCAGTGGATGTAGATGAGACACCCGCCGTATTCAAGTTGAACAACCAGCCAGTGTGCGAGCTTGTCGACGTGACGGATGACAGGGTGCGGTTTTCTTTGGATACCTATCGCTTTCGTTACGGCAGCATCGAATTGAGTGATGGGCGCAATATCCTCATCGCGGATGGTATGACCCAGACCTTGACACAGACGTCGACGTTCAACTCCCAGTGGTCTGAGCGCTGGGATATGCATTGGAATTTGGATGCGGTGAAGTTTGCCAAGCAGGAGCTAGAAATCTACTGGCGTTGGTTTGGCACTTTTTCCTGTTCGGGTCTGTACGTCCCCGTCGCAGATGGCGGGCCCAAATACGCTGCCTCTTGGGTGCGCGTAGGTGCCAAGGCCATTGGTTGGGTCATGAGCATCCCGTGGCTAGTAACGGCTCAGTTCTGGTTGGCGATCTGGTCGGGCATGTGGGTTCTGGATCAGGACGATCGACTGCGGTGGCGTTGGCGGAAGCCATGAGGGGTTGCAAGCGTGTAGGTTCGGCGTGTGTTGCGTTGCCAGGTTGTACAGGTCGGTGGTCAAAACCAGCTTTGTAGCCGGCGAAGTCGTCGCAAACCAGCTTCCCGTTCCAGTCGCCCAAAAAGTTACGTGCGTGTTCGCCAGCACGGCTTGGACTGAAGTCATACACCACGGCTTTGAGCGCTGAGAACGGTGTGCTGCTGTAGGCCCAGACGTAGGCTCGGTGGGTTTTCTTCTCGCCCGGCGCTGGGCTTTGAACGGTTTGGGATAAGGGCTTCGTTGGAGCATGGAAATCCTGGCGATAAGGGTGATCGCGTCCGCTTAAAAATACGCGGACACCATCGCCCTTAAAGCTGGAGTTCGGAAGGTGAGTTCGCCGGACGCTTACGCCCAATATCCATGATGAGAACGTCCAGCCGCTTGAACAGTGCAAATGGTTCAAGGTGTATGACGTCATCGAGCGGCTGGATGCCTATTTCGGTACTGGTGTCCCTTTCAAGAGGGGCTTCCGCCGCCCGGCGGCCATGCTATATGGTGGCATCCTGCCGGCATCCCAGCGTTGGAGTGGGGAACACTGCCAATTTCACAAGGATAGGTTTGGTCATGACGTACATTAACTTGCCCAGTTATCAGCAAGCGGCCATCAGCAATGTTGATGAGACAGTGCTTCGAGCAGCAGTGCGTAAGTGCCTAGATGAAGAACGAA
Organism: Pseudomonas fulva NBRC 16637 = DSM 17717; assembly: GCF_000730565.1. Classification (GTDB taxonomy): domain Bacteria; phylum Pseudomonadota; class Gammaproteobacteria; order Pseudomonadales; family Pseudomonadaceae; genus Aquipseudomonas; species Aquipseudomonas fulva. The sequence goes on from NZ_BBIQ01000001.1 coordinate 290,173, forward strand.
TAGGGCCGATTCTTGGCCTTGGACTAAGTGATTGTGGCCCCTATGTGGGCACCAAGCTTCATGCATTCCAACAAGCGATTGCTGAGTACGGCAAAGCCAAGGCTCATGCCAAGCGCGAACGGACTCGGCAAGCTGCGCTTCACGCTGGCAGTGACCTCGTTCATGCGTTACAGCAGATGAAGGGCCGGCTCGAAACAGAGCGCCAAGAGGGGGAGCTGTTCTTTATTGATGATCAGATCAGGGCGCCTTTTCATCTCAGCAAGCGGCTATCGGTGCCTGTGTCGTTCCGCTGGCGGGCCTCGCCATCTGCGGACTGGAAGCACGGGTACGTGACTTTCGTCTACGATTTCTCTCCTCAGCCCAATTACGCCTTTCCGCTGCCCAAGCGCAAACCCAGCGCGGCCCAGGTGGCGAGGGATCTCGAAGATAGTCGGCATCGAGAATGGGAGCGCTTGAAGGCTCAGGCGCTCTTCTCTATGAGGGAGTTCTTCCGCGATGGTGGCGACGGTGATGCTGTGCCTGAGGTGTTCGCCGTAAGGCCTAGTCCCTACGGTGGGGGCTTGAACAATTTCAGCTGCAATTTTTGGCAGGCCGAGAAGCCGGCACCCTAGATTCGAGCACACATCAGCCTCGGAGCCTGGGGTGGTGTAACGACCGTTCGCTCACTGAGTACTCGCGGACGTTCACAAGCATTGTGTACCGCACACCATCACGATGACGCGGGGGCTGCGTTGACATACGGCCAGAGCGTTGGTCGTAGCAGGGTGATGCCAATAGTCATTTCAGGAGTGGATGATGGACAAGGAACAATCGGCCACCAAAATAACTGCTCCCAAGCCTCAAGACTTTCTGCGAGCAAGACGTCCTGAGCAGTTCTCGGACTCTGTAAAGCTACAGGAGTCGACAATCGATCGCTCCATGCTGGAGTACCACTTCGAGACCCTGAACAATCGAAGCCAAGAGCTTGAGTTCGAGATATTCGTACGGAAGCTTTGCGAGCGAGAAATCTGCCCCAACCTGGTTGCCCAGACCGGCCCGACTGCGGGTGGGGACGGTAAGACCGATACCGAGACATATCCTGTAGCGAGCCAAATCGCCTTTTTCTGGGGGTTGAATGAAGCCCCCGAGTCCGAACGATGGGCCTTTGGGGTCAGCACTCAAAAAGACTGGAAGACGAAATGTAGAAAGGACGTCGAGAGCATCATGTCGACAGGGCGTGGCTACGTGCGAATTTTCTGTGTCACCAGTCGTTTCATCAAGAACAGCTCCAGAGCGTCGTTTCAGGACGAGCTTTCCGAAAAGTATGGCGTCAAGGTCACAATCCTCGATCGTACCTGGCTGCTTGATAGAACACTGCAGCCAAAGAATCAGCACCTTGCCATCGATCACCTAGGTCTTACAGGCAGCATTGAGAGCAAGATACAGACCGGCCCGTTCGACGCTGACAAGCAAATTCAGCTCACAGAGATCGAACGTCAGATCGAACAGATTGCAGATCCGGGCCGTCTGACGCTCTCTCAGGTCGACCTCTACACCAAGCGGGCCATCATTTACAAAGAGCTGGAACGTGATGCCGTTGCTGTGGAGCATCAATTCAATATCGCTGTGCGTACAGCAAAAAAGTTTGGTACCCAGAGACAGCATTTCGACGCCCTCTACCAGCTGGCATGGGCCGCGTACTGGTGGCTTGAGAATGCCGAGCTCTTTGAGGAAACCTTTGAGAAAACGCTCGCAGTGGCGCAAGGCACCGACAACGTTGAGGTGTGGGAAAAAGTCGTAACGTTGTTCAATCTGGTGGTCACCAGTTATCGAGACGATAAGTGCACCCTTGATGTGGACTTAATTGAGGCCACCATTCGAGAGAAGCTGAACTCACTTGCCAACAACGCGGACATGATAAGCGGCGCGTTGCAAGCCAAGACCTCTCTGGCGCTTCTAGATCTGCTGGCTGCGGAAAATGAGGAGCAAGCCAATAAAATCTTCCGGTCGTTGAGCGAAATCGCTGATAGTGCTCACAAGCTGATTGGCTACCCTATGGCTCGTCTCGTCAATTTACTCGAAGCACTCGACGTGGCTTTTGGAGATCTCAAGGCCTATGAAGATCTCATGGATAAGCTCATTGATGATGCCGGTGCACGGGAAAATAGCCGGATGAAGGCTGAAATGTACCTGAGGCGGGGAGCGCTGAGTAGCGACAAAAAGGACTACTATAGGGCGATCAAGTGCTTCGGTTTGTCTCTGTATGGGCTGTATAACAGTGAAAGTAAGATGGAAGTCTTCGCTGCCCTTTATATGTTGTCCCATGCATACGAGAAGCAGGGCCTGCTCTGGGCTGCGCGAGGGGCCGCGCTGATGGCGGCTTATGTGGTCACTTCTGACGCCCTGAAGGAGCAGCGAAGCAGTTATAAGCAAGCGGCTATTTACCAACGACTCATGTGGATTGAAGGTCAACTAGGTCGCGTGAGTCAGTCCTTGACTTGGTACCACTTGGCTCAACTAGTCTCTCAAACGGTGGATGAAAAGCTGTGGACAGAAAATCAGAAAATGAATTACGAGGTTTTGATTGGTCAGCTACTTCTCAATGCCAATTTTTCAGACGTTGAAAAAATAGCCTGGCTACCGGATAAACTGAACCAGCTCGACCTAGGGCTCAGTGCAGATGCGCTATTAATATCCTTAGGCCATGAAGATAAGGCGGGGCCTGAGGGTGAGGCAATTGATCTTCACCTTATGAACATGTGGCGCAGCATTGATATGGGCGCTCCCGTGGCCCCACTCGACCTCTATCTGGATCGCTGGACTACTATAAGCTCCTATATCTTGGGCTGTAAGGTGTCTGTGTCTTTTCCGGTCAAATCGCCATGCATTGAATTAGCGCAGCAATTGCTGGCTGTACTGGAGAGTTTCTGCGCACCCATGATGGCAGATCATGCGACGGCTACAGTGCCCGCCGTAGATATCGACATCTTATTGGAAGATGAGGATGGCTTCATACTTAAGCACAGCTTTGACACCGCTGCGCAGGTCACCTCTGCTGAGATCCTCTGTTCGCCGTTTAGCATTGCCAGTTTGACCGATGAACAACGAGATGCGATCAGGCAATTTTACAGTGAATTCTGTCTTCACTTTGTGTCCATTATTTGCCCTCAAATAAGCTGGTCAAAAATTGAAGCGATGCTTCGAGACGACAAGGCCTTGGAGCGAGCAGTTGTCTTCAATTGTAATATTGGATTGGACAGTTACTTCATGGGGCGTAAAGCTGTTCCAAGCATCGAGTCTCATCAGGATGCTGCCTATGAAATATACAAGCCAACTCGGCGCATAACTTGGCATGAGCATCATAATGTAGAGCCTATGGACTGGCCCTCTAAATCTGATGAGTCTGAGGGACGTCCAAAACATCCATTTCAGTTTTCGACAATGAAGCATAGAGAAATTAAAGTAGTCTCTCTCATTCAGGAGGGCCTGTGGAGTCAAGCTGGCTGGAGAGGGTTAGGTTTTCAGACATGCGAAGGCGAAATCCCGGTGCTGATCTTCGGCTTCGAAAATGCCGCTGTTGGGCATAGAATATTTGAGAACATCGCAAAAACTATCGGAGACAAAAACTCCAACCATACGTTGCGCATCGCATTGATACAGGGCATTGATAGGCAGAATCCTCCGCATTATCGCGTGGCGGTTACAAGTGATCTCGATCGATCTGAAGATAGGCCTTCGAAAGTTCAAGCGGGGTTGTCTAAGCTACTTACAATGACGCCAAACTCTTCTGAAAATATCGACAGGTTTTTGAAAGATTACGAAGTACATAAGAAGTGTCATATCGCTACTGTGAATACCAAGGGCAAGCTCGTTAGCCATTTGATAACTTCTGGTGTAGTTGTCATGTATGCATGGGAAATCGATGAAAGCGCCCAAGAGATTTCGGCTATCAAACCTGATGACGATATCTACATTCCGGCAGGCATGGAAAATCCTCCAATCAATCGTGCGCTGGCGAAGCTTCGTTCGTTTGAAGCCAGGTAGAGATGCGTCAGCTACAAGGGTTGCCCCGGTCATGTCCTCCCCCTGGCTGTCCGGGAAAGGGTGACTTGGCGGCAATGCTTGGAGGTACATGGCTGTGTTCCAGCCTCGATTCATTACGCAACGATGGCGATGGCAGCAACCTAGCCGAGGCACGTTTGCTCAGTTAGGTCAGGGCTGCGCCTGGGCGACTGCCGGTGCATTTTTTGGAGGGTGCCCTTCCAAAAGCCCTTACTAGGGATAGACACCCGGCCTCCACGTTGTGTACCATGAATGTGTAGGCGCTTGGGCTTAATCGTCAGCAGGTTAAGAGCACCACTGAAGATCCAAGGGCAATGAAGTACGTGAGAAGGCCACCCCTAAAGGGTGGCCTTTTCCTTTTCAAGATACCGAGAAAATCCAGTTCTGCCGCTGCGTCAGCGCTGCTACGCGTGAAGCTCCCCTCTTTTTGCTTCAGAGCCGCCGCTCGCAGTGCTTTACTCCCTGCCGCCCCATTCTCGTTCAAGCACCCTGGATTCGAGCATGACGGCTGATCGGGTGCGGTGAGTATAAAGGGCGGCCACATGGACGTGAGGCATCAGTGAGTGGGATAGAAATTTCCAATCACTTTCTGCTGGTGGGAGATCTGGATCGGTTTGCCACTCTTGAGTACCAGTTTCATGCCCCAGGATTTTGTCATGCTGCTGAGCTTGACGTCTGAGTGGGCGTACCCGCACTTGAAGCCGTCCAAAGCTTCCTGCGTCATCAGGTACAAAGACTTTTGATGAAACTCTGACTGTTCATGGTCACTAGCTCTGTCTTTCGACAGCCAATGGAGCGTCTGGGTGATACGGCGATAGAGCATGTTCAGCCGGGCAAGCACTTCAGCTTCAGTAGCGGGAGCCGGGTACTCTACATTGACCGTTACCCCCTTTACTTCTTTCTTTTCTTCTTTGATGTCCGGGATTTTCCACAGCGGCTCGAAATGTGCGACGCGGTTGCGCAGGGATCTGAGGGTCTCAAGGCGCGCGTAGACGGTGCCTACGTTCGTCTTGTTGTTCCAGTGTCCGGCGTTACTCGCGTATCGATGGTAAGGAAAGATAGTCGGGATGATTGTGTTCCAAGACAGGCCGAGATCCAGCAGTGGTGCCCAGAAGCCGAACGTCATGTTCGCGATCACTTGATTAGGACTGACCGGATGGAGTTTCGGGGTGTAGATGTATCGTTTTTGAGCCTTGTTCCAGTACCTGTCATGAGTGACGGCCTGAACCTTCTCCGAGCTTTTCCCGCTTAATGCAAGCACCTCGTACCAGTTGTTGGCATCAGCGCTGCCGATGATCCTGGATGGATGCTGGGCCATCGCGTACTGGCTCAGAGCGAGGTGGAAGCGATTTCTTAACGCCACTTCGACGATGCCTGTTAATCGCATGAAATTCGTGGATATAACTTCGTTCCAGCAATAGAGGCCGTACAGCTCTGTGTCGGACGCCGGATTGAAAAAACGCCGGTAGGAGGACAGTCGGGCAGCTGAAATGGAGTCCAGCGAGCTGAGTAGGTTGAGCGGCGTCGGGTTGTACATGGTTGCTTCCACTGCGATCTTCAGCGCGAGCTTAGTCGGCGTGCGTTGCTTTAAGGGCCGGCGGTTGACCCTTGAGGTTACTCGGTAATGGGTCGAGTTCGCCATCGGCATGAAGGCCAAGTACACATGTACCTGCCAAAGAAGGACGTTGCGTTTCGACAAGGTCTAACGTACAAGCCCCTAGTTAGGCCAGCCAATCAAGGCAGTTGCCTATGTCTTTCGGGAAGTAATTGCTTCTCGGGTCATTGCATGACTGGCTCTGTCGTCTATGGCTATCTTGAGTCGACGCATTGATCGATGCCGAGAGCACTCAGAAGCCACGTAGAGGTTTGGTCGCTGAAACGAAAAAGTTTGTGAAAAAATGCTCTATAGGAGGTCGGGCTTTGCCCGGCCTCCTATAGAGCGAAATTCAGTGTAACCCGATCATCTTTGTAAGTAGACTATCTGTCAATATAAAAGTCAACTTGATGAGGGTATTTACTTTATCCAACTTACCGTGCAAGCGTGGGGATCAAACTAATGTTCGAGCTTCTCGACATCGGGAAATCAGGAACGTTTGGAGGGGTTTTAGGAAGGTGCACGGCGATCGGAGGCTGTGCGGTCGGTGTCGGCAGGCGGTTTGAGAACGTCGCTGCTGCGGGCTCGAAGAGACCGGCTGGCCGTTTAGAGTAAGTAGGCCACTTGAGCCTTTATGCCGACAAGGAGCAGACGATATGTGATGGCCGCTTGGATGCAGGGGATAGAACGGGTACGTGTGTTCCAGAAACGAAAACCCCGGCTCGAGGCCGGGGCGGGTGTTTCGTGGTCTTTGCAAGGAGTCGTAAGCTTTCGCTCATTGGAGCTCAATGCCAACCGTTTTTCAATCGTACGAGCGGTTGACACTGATGTCAACCCCCTTTATACAGGCACCTGGCCAGTAGGAAGCCGAGCATGCCGCACACCGTCCAGTATAGACCCCAGCTGATCGACCACCTCATCAGCTCTCACCGGATCGCCAGCTACAGCAAGGTATTTTCGACCAGCAATGACGCTGAGCTAGTGGGGGCCTACCTGTGGAACTCGCACGTTTGTGGCGTTCTCTACCCTCTGCTCAGCGCGGCGGAGGTCACGTTGCGGAACTCGATTGACACCGTCCTGACGGCTGATCTTGGGAAATTTTGGTGGAAGGCAAAAACGCTTAAGTACAAGAGCTTTACCCCCGGAGGCCAGGTGCCCGATGCGGTTGCGAAACTGACCCAAAATTTCGGGTCAGCCTTCAATACCGCCTGGTACGAGCGCAAAAGCCGGCAGGTCAGCGGGCAGCCAGACCACCAAGAAGTCGTATCCAAAACGGAATTCTCCACATGGGAATTCGTTTTGGACAACGAATACATGGGTAACAACCTTATCTGGCCGAAGAATCTGGGGCGGGTTTTCAAGGGCCAGTGGCCAACGACTCAGGCGAGCGCCATGCTTGCCGGATGCAAGGATCAGGTTGCACTGGTAAGGAAGTTCCGAAATCGAGTGTTCCACCACGAACCCGCTTGGAAGCGTTTCAACGTCAATGATGAGCACCAAGCAGTGGCCCACCTGCACGAGAAAATTAGCAAAATCACTGAGCTGATCTCATGGATTTCGCCAGAAAAGATCGACCTCCTAGAGAAATCCGGGGTGATCCGAACGGCCTACCGTGCCTGCTCCGTAGCCGAAATCGAACGGTTCAAGTACCAGTCCAAAACGAGCACGGTTAACAGCATGGTCAAGCTCATCAAGGTTGCAGAGGCTGCAAGTGCCGGGAACGAGGTGCTGAAGATTGCAGTGTATGGAAAGCGGAAGACGGTCTATACCCTCCAGGCTGACTGATAGCTGCTCTGCTGGTTGCCCGCCCTCCCAGTATCAACTAGGCGAGCGGGCATCATCCTTCAGCTCTCTGTGGGGCTACGCCGACTGCTCTGGCACAGGTTTCAAGTTCATCTGGGCTTCAAAAATCAGCAGGTCACTTTCTTCGTTCCGTCTCATCAGCCCGATTACATGGGAGCTGACCTCGATCTCACCATTCGCATTCATGCGCACATACCGAGGATATCGATCAAGCAACAGTTCGGATAATCCGCGACTATAGCCCTCGCGAATCAATTTAATTTTTGATTCATCGTCGGTACCGTACTTCACTCGCTTGTAGAAACTAGGCTCGACGGCGCCAACTCCATTGAGGATCTCAAGGAATCTGAAGATTTTGTTGTCAAAAAAGTCATCTTCGTCTTTGAGCCTTACAATTGCGAGATTGACTCGTTCCACCTCGTTTTTTCGAGAAATTCTCACATAGTGAGCGCTATGGCTATTTCTGTACTTGGTGTCGCCCCAGCTTGACACGAATACATAGTCGGTGCCTTTCGTTTGGGGGAGATCTTCCCAGTATTTTAACGTGTGTCTGATGATTTGTTTTGTAGTGCGTTTTTTTAGTTTCCAATCTAGGAACATTGCGTAGAAGTCCAACGCTGCCTGGTTTTTTAGGCGCAGCATGTCGCTATTTTTTGTTCCAGCATGAAACTTTTCGATGAAGCAAGTCTTGATGTCGGTTAAGAGCCGGTCGGCGGTATTGATTGGCCCATTCGCCTCGAGTGATAGGCTAATGGCTTCGTCCACTTCTTCTTCTGAGGCAAATACGTCGATTTCGCTGACGCTGTTGGCGATCATTAAGCGGCCAACCTCTGTCTTTACATATTTGCATTCTTCGCCAGTGACAACGCCTGGCTGAAGGTTTTCAAGCCTAGATACGGCGTCCTTGTGGCGAAGGGCGGCCTTGTCATCACTTATATCTGCTGCTTGGAGGAGAACATTGTTGACCGTGTCTTCGTCTTCCTGCGCGACGTTTACGGAATTTTCGTAGAACGTCTTGAGGTTCGCTCTCTTATGGGTGTACTCATCAACCCCCAAAAGGTAAATGCTGGATTCAAGTTTTTGCAGTGCAGAGCCTGCCTTGGGGTCAAATACCTCACTAAATCTGTTTACCCGTCCAATCAAATTTTTGAACTGTGATGACGTCAGATTTCCTCTTCCTTTGGAATAGTCAAATATAAACAATCGTTCAATTGGTAAGTTTACTCCTTCAAGCAACGTTGAGTTGCATACCAAGTATTTCATTGCCTTGGACTTATTGAACAGATTTTCAAGATAAAGACGGATGGTATCTGGGATTGATCCGTGATGGTACATCACACCCTTTCGTAAGCAGGCGATTAGCCGATAGCGTTTGTCGAACGTTTCCTCGAGTTCGTCGCAAGCTGTTTGAACCAGCGGGCACTCAATATTTGGCAAGCCCTCGGCTAGTTCTAGCGCAAACTGCTCGATCCGTTTCTTGGTGTTTCCGTAGATAATGTTCTTGGCTAAAGATTCATTTTTAATAAGGTCAAAACAATTCTCGTGTTTGCGATCTATGTCAATCCAGTGGTTAAGGAAATGATCATAAAGTTTAAGCTTCCCATCATCTTTTCCGGTTCTGAAGTCTCTAACAAGGAAGCGTTCAGATTTAATGTACTCATTGATCCTGAATCCCTTAGGTGTCATGTCCAAGTACCGAACGCGGACGTTAAGCTCGTTGCATAGGAATGGCGTAAGGAACTTGAAAGACGTGAAGGGGTTTCGAGCGCCCAATATACATAGCATGGTGGCCAATAGTTCGTTGCGACTATCGCCTTGGAGAAGGTTGTGCGCCTCGTCCACGAACACCATGTCGAAATTTAAATAACTATGCTCGTTAAGCAATCGATTCAGTCGTTCTTGGGTCAGTACAAAAACACGGCAGTCTCGCTCAGGAGAGTACATCTCGGGGTGTGTTATGACTTTGCCCATGTCCTTGATATCAGCATAAATCAACCGCTTCTTTGTTTGGGCTAGTAAGGCTTTTGACGGTACAAGAATGAGTACACGTTTTTCAGGATTGTCTCTAACGGACTTAATGATCAGTTCTGATTTGCCGTAAGAGGTCGGTGCTACTACAACTGAAGAGTTTTCATACTCGTCTTGTACGAAAGTTCTTAGGATGTCCTGCTGCTCTGTGAGCACCATGCCTTGATCGCGGAAGGTATCCACATAGCTGCTTACGATATTCTGAATAAATGATTTACTCAGCCGCTCATCTTGCTCAAGCTTTTTTCCTATAACGGCAGAGACTGGAAGTAGCCCGCTATTTACGGCTACGTCGTAAAGAGGCTCGTATCGACCAGTTAAATTTCCATAAAATAGGGTAATTCGATAGCCTAGACGCTTTATCTCAGCTGCGCTGTGATTAAGTAGCAGTACGGCGATGGCCAGAAGTTTAACGGTTTCGCTGTCGGACAAGTCGCGTCCGCGTAGAAGATCCATGTAGATGTCTTTGAAGCGAGTCTTTGCCAGCTCCTTTATGGTAAGTTCTTGCATTTAGCATCCTGCCTCTGTGCGGAGGAAATCTTCGAGCTTCAGAAGAGTTCCTTTCTGTAGCGATAGCACCAAAACGGTTTTGAATATCGGGTTGGTTATCAGCTTGTTTGTAAAGTCTTCGACTGTTGTTTCTTCTACTTTGCAGGTCGCATCGTTAAATAGTGCAGATACCAGGACGACGTTATTGTCTGAGGCCACAGCAGTGTCCAGGTACGCGTTGTCACCTTCGACACCTAGGATCTCAAGAACTGATTCTTTATAGTCTTTACTGTCGTTGATTGACTTTTGGGCGGCATTAATCGCGTTGTGCCAATGGTTCGTTTCAGCCTCGGCGAGCCGGCCCTTTAGGTCATCTCGCGCCTTAGCAAGCAACCCTCTGGTGGCTGCGCACGAAGTTTTAGTGCCTGCACCACCCGACTTCACCTCGGTGATCCAAACTTCGTTAGATGCGGATTCGTAAAGGACGAGATCAAAGCCCTTCCGGATGCTTTTTTCTTCCATATTGAAGAAGGGGGATACGACATCGAAGTTATCGAGCTTTTTGAGAATGATCACGTGTGCCAGGAGTTCTCCGAGCATCCCGATTCGTGTCTTCTCATCTTTAGTCGAGTAGCGATCCCAGAAGGATTTAAGGGTGGCCGCATACTTGAACATGAGCATGCTACGGCTGGCGAAATCGGCTCCGTGGCAGATTCGCGTTAGGTTGTCCCGAAGAGCGGTCTTGAGCTCATCTGAGAAATTCTCAACGCAGCACAATGCGTACTGACCGGCTTGCTTGAAGATTACGCCATCCATAACACGATCTTTCCAAAGGGGCCGCAGCCTTTGCTTTCCCCATCGCCGGAGGCGACAGGATTCGAGGATCTGGCAGCCAGGAATCAGCTCTTCGGTGAGCGTCTGCGCTCGCGATAAAAGAGGCAATTCACGGCAATCAATGCCATAGAGGCACTGTGCCATTTCGTCGCGAGTATAGCGATAGGGATAGGGCAGGAGGCTGTAGCTCCCACAAACGCTGGTTGGCCGTTAGGCCCCGTAAACACTGGGCTTGAGCCAAATGTGATTGCTGCACATGTGTCTTGCTATTCTTGTCGTACTGTGCGATATTTGTTTTGCACACAAGCACATACCGTGTTAAAGCTAGAATCTACGGTGAAATGTGCATATAAAGTGTCGGAAGAATTTTTTGGGTACGCCATTCAACCTCACCGAAGGGGCGGCATTGCTGGCGCTGTTCGGTCGGCTGACCGGCTATACCCCGCGCTGGTTCACCTATTTCATCGGCGATGCCCATGTGTACGAGAACCATCTTGACATGCTCAACGAGCAGCTCAAGCGCGAGCCGCTGGAAGCGCCGAAGCTGGTGATCAGAGATAGGGTGCCGGCGTTCGCCGAGACGGGCAAGTACGAGCCGCAGTGGCTTGAACAGATCGAGCCGAGTGATTTCTGGCTCGAAGGGTATGAACATCATGCCCCGATGACGGCTCCGATGGCGGTTTGAAGGTGGCGCCTTCATACCCCCGGTGAACGATCCCGGGAGCGGTCTTGCCGGCGCCCCGGCAAGGCCGCCCCGAAATTCGCTAGCCTTCAGATGCGGCGCAAGACAGTTGTTCTGGCAGGGTGACCGACAGGCTGGTCACGCCCACTAATGCCCATGGCTACGTCCAACATGTGAATGCTCGATATCCGGCACCGTCACCGCGCCGTTGGTTTCCAGCTGCTGCAAAATCGCGCATTGCGCGCCTTCTTCGCTACACCGTCTTCGCAAATCCATCAGTTGCGCCTGTAACGCCACCAATCCATCGAGCCGGGCCTGGACGTGCTCGATATGCTCGTCGATCAAGGCATTCACGCTGCCGCACGAGGCCTGGGGGCTGTCACGCAGCTGCAGCAGGCTGCGGATTTCATCCAGCGTCATGTCCAGCGTGCGGCAGTTGCGGATGAATGTCAGGCGCTCGACATGCGCTTGCGTATACATCCGGTAGTTGCCCTCGCTGCGCGCAGGCTCTGGCAGAAGCTTCTCGCGTTCGTAATAACGAATGGTCTCGACAGCGCAGTCCGTCGCCTTGGCAAGGTCGCCGATCTTCATGTTGGAAACTCCAGGCATTCGCTTGACCCTATAGTGGCTACAGGGTGTTCACTTGGCAACAGGCTCAATAAGGATGACCCATGAACAAGTCTGTCAGCCCCGAACACTCGCATCATCATGAGCACAATCATGACCATGCCCATGACGGCGTGGGCCATGGCGATCAGGGTCATGCCTGTTGCAGCACGCAGGCGGCGCCTGCTCATGTGCAGTTGACGTCCCGGCCCAGCAAGCAGGCTCTGCTCAGCCGTTTTCGGATCGAAGCCATGGATTGCCCGACCGAGCAGACGCTGATCCAGGACAAGCTGGGTAAGATGGCCGGCATCGAGGCCCTGGAGTTCAACCTCATCAGCCGCGTTCTTGGGGTCAGGCACACGCTCGATGGCACGTCCGACATCGAACGGGCCATCGACAGCCTGGGGATGAAAGCCGAGCCGCTCGTGGGGGATGCCGATAGCGCTGCCGCGCCAGCGCCGCCGCCCAGACAGGCTTGGTGGCCACTTGCGCTGTCCGGTCTGGCAGCCCTGGGCGCCGAAGTCGTGCACTTCGCCCAGCTCGCACCGCAGTGGGTGGTGGCCGCGCTGGCACTGGCGGCGATCCTGGGTTGTGGTCTGGGTACCTACAAGAAAGGCTGGATCGCGCTAAAAAACCGAAACCTCAACATCAATGCCCTGATGAGCATCGCGGTCACCGGTGCGCTGCTGATCGGCCAATGGCCGGAAGCAGCCATGGTGATGGTGCTCTTTACCGTGGCCGAACTGATCGAGGCCCGCTCGCTGGACCGTGCACGCAATGCCATTGGCGGGCTCATGCAGCTGGCGCCGGACATGGCAACCGTGCAACAGGCCGATGGCCAGTGGCGCGAAGTGGACGTGCGTGAAGTCGCTGTCGGCGCAACGATGCGAGTACGGCCAGGCGAGCGGATCGGGCTCGATGGCCAAGTGATCAGCGGGCAGTCCAGCGTCGATCAGTCACCGATCACGGGTGAAAGCCTGCCGGTGGAGAAGGTCCAGGGCGACAAGGTCTTCGCCGGTACCATCAACCAGGCAGGCGCACTGGAAATCCAAGCCACCGCAGTAGCTGGTCAGTCCACGCTGGCGCGCATCATCAAGGCCGTCGAGCAGGCGCAAGGGGCGCGGGCGCCAACCCAGCGCTTCGTCGACCGGTTTTCGCGGATCTATACGCCGGCAGTGCTGGCCCTGGCGTTGGCCGTGGCGATCATCCCGCCGCTCCTGCTGAACGGCACGTGGTTCGACTGGGTGTATCGCGCGCTTGTGCTGCTGGTAGTGGCATGCCCCTGTGCACTGGTGATCTCGACCCCCGTCACCATCGTCAGTGGCCTGGCGGCGGCAGCGCGCAAAGGCATCCTGATCAAGGGCGGGGTGTACCTCGAGGGCGGGCGCCACCTGGACTTCCTGGCCCTGGACAAGACCGGCACGATCACCCACGGCAAGCCGGTCCAGACAGACTTCAAAGCCCTGCAACCGGCGTTCGAGCATCGTGCGCAGGCCCTGGCATCGAGCCTGGGTGCACGCTCCGATCACCCCGTGTCCCGAGCGATAGCCCAGTTCGGCCAGGACAACGACCTGCCCCACCTTGAGGTCCGGGATTTCACCGCGCTGGCGGGCCGTGGCGTGCGTGGCAACCTTGAGGGTGAGGTGTTGCATCTGGGCAACCATCGTCTGGTCGAGGAGCTGGGATTGTGTTCACCAGAACTGGAGGCCCAGCTGGATGCCTTGGAACAGCAGGGCAAGACAGTGGTGTTGCTGCTCAACGCATCAGGCCCCCTGGCATTGTTTGCAGTGGCCGATACCGTCAAGGAAAGCAGCCGGCAAGCCATTGCCGAGCTTCATGCGCTGGGCATCCAGACGGCCATGCTGACCGGCGACAACCCGCACACCGCTGCGGCTATCGCGCGTACAGTAGGCATTGATCGGGCCGAAGGTAACCTTCTGCCAGCCGACAAGCTCAGTAGTATCCAGGCGCTGTACGACCAAGGTCATCGCGTTGGCATGGTCGGGGACGGCATCAACGACGCACCAGCGCTGGCCCGGGCCGAAATCGGCTTCGCCATGGCGGCGGCTGGCACCGATACCGCCATCGAAACGGCCGATGTGGCGCTGATGGACGACGACTTGCGCAAGATCCCTGCGTTCATCAGGCTGTCGCGGCATACCGCAGCGATCCTCAAGCAAAACATCGTGCTGGCCTTGGCGATCAAGGCGATCTTCCTGGGCATAACGTTCGCCGGGCTGGCCACCATGTGGATGGCCGTATTCGCCGACATGGGCGTTAGCCTGCTGGTGGTGTTCAACGGCCTGCGCTTGTTGCGCAAGTGACCGCCGACTCAAAGGCCAGGCCTAGAGCTGCTGCACCAGCGATTCGAGCTGCTCCTGGCGCTGGGCCTGGTTCGGTTTAGCACCGGGATTGAGCGTGGACCATTGTGGATGCGCGCGAGCCCGCACCAGCGGTTCGGGCAGCTTGCCCTGACGCCAGGTCTTTTCATCCAGCTGGCCCAGGCGAATACTGTCCTGAGCGGCGTGCCCACGGTGGTCCAGTGCCACCATCAGTTGTTGCTGACGCAGGGCCAGCAAGCGCAGGACGGTATCGTCGACGGTGAGCTCGCGTTTGCCCTTGAGCTTGCCCATCAGGCGCGCGCCATAGCCGCGAGCCGTCTGCAGGGCACCGCCGGCGATGGCCCCGGCCAATGCTGCGACCCCCAGGGTCAGCCCACCTGCCAGCAGGTCCACCCCGGCACCGGCCGCCGCGCCTGCCGCCACTCCGCCGCCTACCCGCACCCCAAGCTGCTTCAGGGTCTCAGGATTGAACAGATCGTCTCCCCAGCGCCCGTCCAGCAACGGCAGGTCACTGGCGTGCGCATCGTCGCGCCGGAACGCATAGAGCTTGAGCAGGGCCTCCACGCAGCGCTGTTCACGCTGGCGCACGGCCTGGTGAAGCGCCTCGATGGCCTGTGCCTGGGCAGACGGTTCACCTTCCACGCTGCGCCGACAAGCGGCGCAGTCCAGCAGCAATTCGGCGATCAGACGCTTGCCGCCTTGCTGACGAGCTACCCGTTGGGCCTGCTGATCATCGATCAGGCGCTGCAAGCTGGGGCGCGCCTCCTCCAGCAGCAGGGCCAGGCTCTCGTACAGGCGGCGCTCGCCATCTTCTGGCGGGGCCACGCTGTCGAATTTCACCAATGCATGAAGCCCAAGCCGGGCGAGTGCTTCACGCCACTGCGGTTCGCGATGCGGATGGCTGGAAACGAAGTTAAGCACCGGTAGAAGTGGCTTGCCGCAGCTTGCCAGCACGTCGAGTTCGTCACGGTACTTGGCCAGCACCGGCTCGCGGGCGTCGATGACATAGAGCCCGGCGTCGCTGGCCAGCAGCTGGCGCAGCACCTTGGCCTCCTGCTCGAAGCGCTGGCGGGCCTCGCTGCCCTGAAGAAACCGCTCCAGCCGCGCCGGGCCATCCAGGCGCTCGCCAGGGCGCTCAAGGCGTTCGAGGTAGTCGAGCAGGGCAATTGCGTCTTCCAGTCCCGGTGTGTCGTAGAGCTCCAGCAGAGGCTGCCCGTCCACGGACAAGCGAGCGCCTTCCACATGGCGTGTGGTGCTGGGACGATGCGAGACCTCCCCGAAACCGACGTCGCGCGTGAGGGTGCGTAGCAGCGAGGTCTTGCCCACGTTGGTGTGGCCTACCACGGCCAGCTTCAAGGGCTCAGTCATGAGCGTGCTCCAACCAGGCCAGCGGTAGGGTGTCGGCATAGGGAAGCCCCAGGCGATCCAGGGCTTCACACCAGTCATTCAGGCGCCGCTCATCGCGAGGCTGATCAGCGGCGGCAGGCAACAGCCAGATGCGCGTACTTCCGGCATTGCGCGCCAGCTCGGCGAGCAAGGCCAGGCTGCCGCGATCCGGCGAGCGCTCAGGGTCAAGGGCAATGGCCAGGCGTGCGGGTGGAAAACGCCCCAGTTGTTCGAGCAGACGATGCCGCGACTCCCGGCTGTCCAGTACGCCGGCATCGGCGACGTTGGCGGGCAATGACGGCGGCCAGGGGCGCTGATCGTCCAGCTCGACGCCAACCAGCAGTGCGCCGGCATTTTCGATGAGTGACGGCTCGGCCTTGAACTGCGGCAGTGTGTCGGGTGCATCGTCTTGGACGCCCAGGCGCTCGCTGTTGGGCATCAGCCTGTCGCGCAGCGGCATGTAGCCTGGCAAGTTCGTGTCCAGCGCCAAATGTTCGCGCCCTTGCCGCCAGCGCCACAGGCACACGCCGGCCAAGAGCAGGCGCGGCAGCACGCCATAGACCAACACCACGCCCAGCAGCCAGCTGGCCCATGCCTGGCGCGTCATGGCCAGGGCCGGCGCGGTGTCGCCGCTGGCACGGATCATGGCCGGGTCAGGCACCGCAAAGCCCAGCAGCGCGGGCAGGGCGCCCAGGGCCTGGGTCATGGCGATGAAGGGTTCGGCCGCCAACAACGTGGTTTCCCAGACGAAGCCATAGCGCCGGGTGGCCAGCAATGTCAGCAGCACACCTACCGCGCTCAGCATGGCCACCAGCCACAGGCTGTGGACCAGCAAACCCAGCAACCAACGGCCCAGGCGTTGGCGCCCCAGCAGCACTAGCAAGGCCGGCGCCAGGTGGGCGGCACGGGCGTCGCGGGCCAAGCGTTCGCTCAACCACAGCCAAAGCCGCCCCAGCAGCGCGCCGTGCTCACCGCTCAGGAACAAGCCGATCAGCCAGCCCAGCAGCATGACCAGGTTCAGCCCCAGCAGGCTGCCCAGCGCCCAGAAGACATTCACCGGCCGCTGCCCGTCACCCAGGGCGGCCAACGCCAGGCCCCCGCCACTGAGCACCGCCATCACCAGCATCGCCAACAGCGCCAGGCGCGCCCCTTGCTTCCAGCGCCACAACGCGGCGGTCATGCCGTCGCGTTCGGCCAACAGCAGCGCACGGGTCTCGATGCGCAAGGCCAGGCTGCCGCCTTGCTGGCGAGCACGGCGGTTGGCTTCCTGATCCTCGAGGGGGCCGGCATGTTCCTCGCGCAGGCGTATCGCC
This sequence comes from Pseudomonas fulva NBRC 16637 = DSM 17717, assembly GCF_000730565.1. Lineage (GTDB taxonomy): Bacteria > Pseudomonadota > Gammaproteobacteria > Pseudomonadales > Pseudomonadaceae > Aquipseudomonas > Aquipseudomonas fulva. Next base: position 307,291 of record NZ_BBIQ01000001.1, read on the forward strand.
TCGGTGAGCCAGCGCTTGTCCAGCAAAGAAGGTGCAGTCACAGGGTCTTCCATTGCACAGGTCGTGGCAGCAGCATAACTCACCCGTGCGGTGCTATTCTCGCTGGCATGAACACATTACTGCCCCTGAGCCTGATCGTGGCCTGCGCCGAAAACCGCGTGATAGGCATCGACAATTCCATGCCCTGGCATTTGCCGGGGGACTTCAAGTACTTCAAGGCCACCACCTTGGGCAAGCCCATCATCATGGGCCGCAAGACCTGGGACTCGCTGGGAAGGCCGCTGCCTGGGCGGTTGAACATCGTGGTCAGCAGGCAGCCCGGGCTGGAACTGGCCGGTGCCGAGGTTTTCGCTTCACTGGAAGAGGCGCTGGTGCGGGCCGATCAGTGGGCGCGCGAGCAAGGTGTCGACGAACTGATGCTGATCGGTGGGGCGCAGCTCTACGGGCAGGCGCTCGAGCAAGGGCTCGTCAGCCGCCTGTACGTGACACGGGTCGAGCTGTCGCCGCTGGGCGATGCCTGGTTCCCGGATTTCGATCGCAAGCAGTGGACGCTCACGTCCAGCCAGGCGCAGGCTGAGGAAGGCAAGCCGCGGTATCACTTCGAGGTGTGGGACAAGGCCTGAACGCCTGAACGCCTGAACGCCTGTTGCGCCAGGAAGGGAGCCGCGCTGTGCGGCCCCATCTGCACTCAGGTATGGCTCAATTCTGCGTGTTCATCATCGGCCAGTACCTGCTTGTCGGTTTCCTTGAGCAGCTGGCTGGTTACCACGCCTGCCGTCATCGAACCGTTCACGTTCAACGCCGTACGGCCCATGTCGATCAACGGCTCTACCGAAATCAGCAGTGCCACCAGCTCCACCGGCAAGCCCATGGCCGGCAGCACGATCAGCGCGGCGAAGGTGGCGCCGCCGCCAACCCCGGCCACCCCGGCTGAACTGAGCGTGACGATGGCCACCAAGGTGGCGATCCACAGCGGGTCGAAGGTATCGATGCCAACCGCTGGCGCGACCATCACTGCCAGCATGGCAGGATAGAGCCCGGCACAGCCATTCTGGCCGATGGTGGTCCCGAACGAGGCGCTGAAGCTGGCGATCGACTGCGGCACGCCCAGCCGGCGCGTCTGGGCCTCGATGTTCAGCGGGATACTGGCAGCGCTCGAACGGCTGGTGAAGGCGAAGGTCAGCACCGGCCACACCTTGCGGAAGAAGCGCAGCGGGCTGACCCCGATTGCCGCCAGGATGAGGGCGTGAACCACGAACATCAGCGCCAGGCCCAGGTAGGACACGACCACGAAGCTGCCCAGCTTGAGGATGTCTTCCATGTTCGAGCTGGCCACCACCTTGGTCATCAACGCCAGCACGCCGTAAGGGGTGAGTTTCATGACCACGCGCACCAGACGCATTACCCAGGCTTGCAAGGTATCGATGGCCGACAGTGCACGCTGACCCTTCTCGGCGTCGTCCCTGATCAACTGCAAGGCGGCCAGGCCGACGAAAACGGCAAAGATGACCACGCTGATGATCGATGTCGGCTTGGCCCGCGCGAGGTCGCCGACCGGGTTGCTGGGGATGAACGAGAGCAGCAGTTGCGGGATGTTGAGGTCGGCGACCTTGCCTGCATAGTCGCTGTGGATCACCTGCATGCGTGCGCTCTCCTGGGCGCCTGCCACCAAGCCTTCGGCACTGAGGCCAAAGAGGTTGGTCAGCAGGATGCCGATCAGGGCAGCGATCGCCGTGGTCAGCAGCAGCGTGCCGATGCTCAGGACGCTGATACGCCCCAGGGAAGAAGCATTGTGAAGACGCGCCACAGCACTGAGGATGGAGGCGAAAATCAGCGGCATGACGATCATCTGCAACAGGCCTACGTAGCCGTTGCCGACCAGGTCCAGCCAGGTGATGGTGGTCTTGAGCACGGGGTGCCCTGCGCCATAGATCGTGTGCAGTACCAGGCCGAAGCCCACGCCCAGTGCCAGGCCCAGCAGCACTTTCTTGGCCAGGCTCCAATCGGTATGACGGGTCTGCGCCAGCCCCAGCAACAAGGCCAGGAACGCCAGCAGGTTAAGCAGCAGTGGCAGGTTCATTAAAGCTCCGGAAACGAGAGGATGAGTCGCCGCCTCTATGTGCGATTGCGAGTGGAAATGCTAACAGCCTGAAAACAAAGGAATTTATACCCAAATGGAATTTGTATAGTCGTAAATGGAATATCGAGACGTCGCGGATTGCAATGAACACGGCGTTTACGGGGGCATAAAGGTCGCAATCGAGCGTGACCGACGGGTCTCACTCGACTAGCGTCTGTCAGTCGTCTCAGGAGATTCGTACATGAACGTTGCGCTCAAAACCGCTGCCATTGGCCTATCCCTGCTGTTGAGCCTGAAAACCTTCGCTACCGAGCTTGATCATTGGCCAGCTGAAGCCGCCAAACAGCTCGACCGCATGATCACCGCCAATGCCCACAAAGGTAACTACGCGGTGTTCGACATGGACAACACCAGCTATCGCTATGACCTGGAAGAGGCCTTGCTGCCCTTCATGGAGAACAAAGGGCTGCTGAGCCGCGACAAGCTGGACCCTTCGCTGAAACTCATACCCTTCAAGGACAGCGCCGAGCACAAGGAGAGCCTGTTCAGCTACTACTACCGACTGTGCGAGATCGACGACATGGTCTGCTACCCCTGGGTGGCGCAAGTGTTTTCCGGCTTCACCCTCAAGGAACTGAAAGTACAGGTGGATGAACTCATGGCGTCTGGCAAGCCTGTGCCCAGCACCTATTACGAAGGGGGTCAGGTCAAGGCCATCGAAGTGCAGCCGCCCAAGGTCTTCAAGGGCCAGGCCGAGCTGTACAACAAGTTGATGGAGAACGGCATCGAGGTCTACGTGGTATCAGCCGCTTCCGAAGAGCTGGTGCGCATGGTCGCCTCCGACCCCAAGTACGGCTACAACGTGAAACCGCAGAACGTGATTGGAGTCAGCCTGTTGCTCAAGGATCGCGCCACGGGACAATTGACAACGGCACGCAAGCAGATCAGCGCTGGGCACTACGATGCCAAGGCTAACGAAGGGCTTGAACTGACCCCTTACCTGTGGACACCAGCCACGTGGATGGCGGGCAAGCAAGCGGCGATCCTGACCTACATTGATGAATGGAAGAAGCCCGTGCTGGTGGGCGGCGATACCCCGACCAGCGATGGCTACATGCAGTTTCATGGCGTGGATGTCGGCAAGGGCGGTATCCACCTGTGGATAAACCGCAAGCCCAAGTACATGGAGCAGCTTGAGGGGATGATCGCCAGCCAGGCAGCTGCCCAGGCCAAGGAAGGGTTGCCGGTGACGGCAGACAAGAACTGGGTGATCGTGACGCCTGAACAGATTCAGTGATGCGTGCAACGGTTTCCTCGTGAGCCAGGCGGTGAACACCGTTAAAAGCTTTTATGGAATGCGGATCGAGTGCTGGCGCAGTGAAATGCCTGGCATCCTGAATGTCGATCACAAATAGTGGACGCATACTTTTAGCCAAGCCCATGCCGAAGAAGATGTCTAGGTGTATGACTTCCAGATGTAGGAAAGGGCCTGAACGCCTTTGCGCTCGGGCCCAGGATCGCCCTGCCGTGGCATCACGTGAACTCAAGTATGGCTCAGTGTTGCTGATTCATCACCAGCCGGCATTGGCTTGTCGGTGTCCTTGAGCAATTGGCTGGTCACTACGCCTGCCGTCATTGATCCGTTCACGCTCAACGCCGTACGGCCCATGGCGAGCAGTGGCTCTACCGGAATCAGCAATACCACCAATACCGCCGGCATGCCCATGACCGTCAACACGACTATCGGCATCAGTGCGCCGCCGCCAACTGTGAGCGAAGTGAGCGTGACGACACCTATAAATGCGGCGATCCACTGCGGATCCAAGGTGTCGATGCCGATAGAGGGCGCGACCAGTACCGCCAAAATGGCAGGATAGAGCCCGGAGCAGCCGCTTTGACCGAGGGTGGCTCCGAATGATGCGCTCAAGCTGGCGATCGAGTGCGGCACTCTGAGGTGGCGCGTTTGTACGTCGATGTTCAGCGGGATACTGGCCATACTCGAACTGCTGCTGAAAGCGAGAGTCAGCACCGGCCACACGTTACGGAAGAAATGCAGAGGGCTAACGCCGACTGCCGCCAGTATTATGGCGTGTATCAGGAACATCAGCATCAGGCCCAGACAGGTCACGAACACATAGCTGCCCAGCCCAATGAGATCTTGCAGGTTGGCGTTGACGACTGCTTTTGTCATCAGCGCCAGCACGCCGTAAGGCGCCAGGTTAATGATCACGGCCACCAGGCGTATCAACCAGCCTTGCAGCGTGTCGATGGCCCACAGTGCACGCCGTCCCTTTTTTGCATCTTCATTGCCCAACCGTAGGGCGGCCAGGCCAACAAAGACGGCAAAGATGATCATGCCAATGATCGAGGACGACTTGGCCTCCGGCAGCTCGCCTACCGGGTTGCTGGGGATGAGCGAGAGCAGCGTGTCTGGGATGTTCAGATCGGGGCTCTCGAATGCTTGGCTTTTGTCGTTGAATTGGAACGGGTCGAATAACTGAGCGCTTGGCGTCCACGCTTCGATAGCAAAGCTGACGAAGTTGGTCAGCAGGATACCGATCAGGGCAGCGATGGCGGTGGTCAGTAGCAGCGTGCCGATGCTCAGGACGCTGATAAGCGGCAGGGAGCGGGCAGTGCGCAGACGCGCAATGGCGTGAAGGATTGAGACGAATATCAGCGGCAGGGTGATCATCTGCAACAGTTCGACGTACCCGTCGCCCACCAGATTCAGCCACGGGCTGGTGGCCTTGAGCACGGAGCTTTCCGTGCCATAAATCCTGCGAAGGACCAAGCCGAAGGCCACCCCCAGGGCTAAGCCCAGGAGCACTTTCTTGGGCAGGCTCCAATTGGTATGACGAGTCTGGGCCAGCCCAAACAACAATGCCAGGAACGCCAGCAGGTTAAACAGCAGTGGCAGATTCATTGAAACTCCGGAAAAGGCGGCGGACTCAACGCCGTGCAATACGATTTCAAATGAAAAGGCTAACAGTCAAAAAATGGCGTTCTATATATCCAAATGGACTTTACATATTTGAAAAGGGAATAAGGGAAATTCGTCAATTCCGCTAGACCCTGCGTCTTCTGGGGGGTGTAGGCCGTTGCAGAGGTTCGCGACCACAGGGTGTCGGACTGATTTCTATCGTTCCTTTCAGGACATTCTTACGCGATCTTGCATTCAAAACCGCCACTGCCGGCGACCCCTGCTTTTGGTTAAACGCCAACGTCCCTGGACACGATCGCTGACCAGTCGATGTCAAAGATGATGTATGAGCCAAGTCACCGTTTCGGCAATAAAAAACCGGCGCTCAAGGCGCCGGTTCTTGTCCAGCTGGACGAGTATCACAGCCCTTCGAGCATCGCCTTGTTGCGCACGGCACCTTTGTCGGCACTGGTCGCCAGCAGGGCGTAGGCCTTCAAGGCTGTCGTCACCTTGCGCGGGCGTACTTCAGCCGGTTTCCAGCCCTTCTTGTCCTGCTCGGCGCGGCGCTCGGCCAGCTCGTCATCGCTGACCAGCAGGTTGATCGAGCGGTTGGGTATATCGATCAGGACCTTGTCGCCGTCGCGTACCAGGCCGATGGCGCCGCCTGCGGCGGCTTCCGGTGAGGCATGGCCAATGGACAGGCCCGAGGTGCCTCCCGAGAAGCGGCCGTCGGTGAGCAGGGCGCACGCTTTGCCCAGGCCCTTGGACTTGAGGTACGACGTGGGATAGAGCATTTCCTGCATGCCCGGGCCACCTTTCGGGCCTTCGTAGCGGATGATCACGATGTCGCCGGCTTTTACTTCGTCGGCGAGGATGCCACGCACGGCGCTATCCTGGCTTTCGAAGATCTTGGCCGTGCCTTCGAACACGTGGATCGATTCGTCGACACCGGCGGTTTTCACCACGCAGCCGTCCAGGGCGATGTTGCCGTACAGCACGGCCAGGCCACCCTCTTGTGAATACGCGTGCTCGAAGCTGCGGATGCAGCCGTTCTCGCGGTCGTCATCCAGGGTTTCCCAACGCGTCGACTGGCTGAACGCGGTCTGGGTCGGGATGCCGGCCGGGCCCGCCTTGAAGAAGGTGTGGACTGCTTCGTCGTCGGTCTGGGTGATGTCCCACTTGGCGATGGCTTCTTCCATGCTGCGGCTGTGCACGGTAGGCAGGTCGGTGTGCAGCAGGCCGCCACGGGCCAGCGAACCCAGGATGCTGAAGATACCGCCAGCGCGGTGCACGTCCTCCATGTGGTACTTCTGGATGTTGGGCGCCACCTTGCACAGTTGCGGCACCTTGCGCGACAGGCGATCGATGTCGCGCAGGTCGAACGCCACTTCGCCTTCCTGCGCCGCCGCCAGCAGGTGCAAGATGGTATTGGTCGAGCCACCCATGGCGATGTCCAGCATCATGGCGTTCTCGAACGCCTTGAAGTTGGCGATGCTGCGCGGCAGGACCGATGCGTCGTTCTCGCCGTAGTAACGTTTGCACAGCTCGACGATGGTGCGGCCGGCGGTCAGGAACAACTGCTCGCGGTCCGAATGGGTAGCCAGGGTGGAGCCGTTGCCCGGCAGGGCCAGGCCCAACGCCTCGGTCAGGCAGTTCATCGAGTTGGCGGTGAACATGCCCGAGCACGAGCCGCAGGTAGGACAGGCGCTACGCTCGTATTCGGCGACCTTTTCGTCGGAGGCCGTGCTGTCGGCGGCGATGACCATGGCATCGACCAGGTCCAGGCCATGGCTGGCCAGCTTGGTCTTGCCAGCTTCCATCGGGCCGCCGGAGACGAAGATCACCGGAATGTTCAGGCGCAAGGCGGCCATCAGCATGCCGGGGGTGATCTTGTCGCAGTTGGAGATGCAGACGATGGCATCGGCACAATGCGCGTTGACCATGTACTCCACCGCGTCGGCGATGATTTCACGGCTGGGCAGCGAGTACAGCATGCCGTCGTGGCCCATGGCGATGCCGTCATCGACCGCGATGGTGTTGAATTCCTTGGCCACGCCACCGGCGCGCTCGATCTCGCGAGCGACCAGCTGGCCCAGGTCCTTGAGGTGCACATGGCCCGGCACGAACTGGGTGAAGGAGTTGGCGATGGCGATGATCGGCTTCTTGAAGTCTTCGTCCTTCATGCCGGTGGCACGCCACAGGGCGCGTGCACCTGCCATGTTGCGGCCGTGGGTGGAAGTCTTGGAACGATAATCAGGCATGAAACACTCCTGGCGGCTTAATCAGGTCACAGAAAGGGGAGTGAGCTTCTCTTGTCCTCTGTACCGCAGGCCGGTTGCCACTGGCACGGATGGGGCCGAAGACCGCGCGGGATCGCCGCGTGCTTGGCCGGAGCTCATAAACCCGCCGGGGGATGACTGGCGATGAATAGCCCGATTCTACACCGCTGGCGCCGGGAAGGCATGACGATGTGCCCAGGTGGCGTTTTTGGGCAAAACCCGAAGTTGTAGGAACCGTCTGAAACGATCCGTGTGAGGCTGACCTGCACCTGACTTGCCATTATCATTCGGCCGCCGCATGTGCGGCTTGACGAGATGACCCTCAATGGACCTTCCCAGTTACCGGTTCACCATGAACTGCAATCTGGCACTGAGCGCGCCGCCGCCAGGGCTGCCTAGGGCTTGAGTCTGCGAGGCTGAAGCCTGCAGGCGCCTGGTCGGCGCCTGGAGAACTTCATGCAAAACCCTATCGATAAAAACACCGCTGTTTGTGCCGTAGACGCTGCGCTCGATACGCAACGGCGGCAAACCACCGAAAGCTTTCACAAAGGCGCCTCCCTCACCAACACCATCGGTGACCTGCGGCATGCGACCCTCGGGTTGCTGTACCGCAAGCGTGTGCTGTGGCTGGTGCTGCTGGTGTTCGGCAACCTGTTCTCAGGGGCCGGCATCGCGGCCTTCGAAGAAACGATTGCCGCGCACATCGCGCTGGTATTCTTTCTGCCACTGCTGGTGGACAGCGGCGGCAATGCCGGCTCGCAGTCGGCTACTCTCATGGTCAGAGGTCTGGCCACAGGCGAGGTCACGCTGAGCGACTGGGGAAGAATGCTGGGCCGTGAATTTGGCGTCGCGCTGCTGCTGGGCTGCACCATGGCGGTGGCCGTGGCATCGCTTGGGCTGCTGCGGGGCGGCCCGCAGATCGCCTTGATCGTGGCCAGCAGCATGGTGGTGATCGTGCTGGTCGGCAGCCTGATCGGCATGAGCCTGCCGTTTCTGCTGAGCCGGCTCAAGCTGGACCCTGCCACGGCCAGCGGGCCGCTGATCACCTCGATTGCCGACGCAGCAGGCGTATTGGTGTACTTCGGGATCGCGACCCAGGTGCTTGGGCTTTGAACAAGGCAACCGACTAGGTCGTGCTTGATGCCGCTCAGCTTACCGCCAACGCTGTTCAGCGTTGCGTTGAGCGGCACGCCATTTAAAGCGTAGCCGTGGGCCTTGAAGCAAAACACGCTTACTTGTCATTTGGAATAAAGTTTCCAGGCGCTACCTTTAAGCGTGCTCATGAAGAGGTCTGAGCCCCGCTTCCATCGCTTAATCTACGGATCATGCCTATCAGGCACAGAGAAGTGAGAGCGACAAGTAGAAAAACAGCACCCAGCCCGACAGGCAAGTTTTCGTGCAAGAGACTTACGAAGCCGCTGGCGATTGCGCCTACGGCGAAAACCAGCGCGCTCAGTAAGGCGGAGGATGCGCCCGCTTCGTTCGGTCGGCACTCCAAAGCGCAGGTAGTCGCGGCGCAGCGACACAGGCATGTGCCGGCTGTGCTGAGCACCATCGGAAGCAGCAGGGACGGGGCTGATGGTTGTTTGATCCAATGCCATACGAAGATGAAGGCGCCAGCTACAGCAATTAGGCCTACACCTAAAAAGAGCTGTGCTAACGAACTTGCACGACGGTTGATGAGCGTTGCGGCCACACCCCCTATAACATAAGCCATGCCATAAAATATGAATGCCACTGAGAACTGATAAGGCGTGAAATGCAGGATTTTTATAAACAATAACGGTGAGGCCACAATGAAGGAGAAGTGGCAGGCGAAGCCCAGTGCGGCGAGAATGGAGTAGCGAATAAACAGTTTATCCAGCATCAGTTTGGCGTAAGATTGCACGATAGAGGGGCTGTGTGACGATTCAGTACTGTCTTTTTCAAGTAGCGATTGGGCGGCAAATAACGTCATTCCCGTCAAGGCGATAAATACTACAAAGCTGCTTTGCCAGCTAAAATGACTTTGCAGCCAACTGCCAATCAACGGTGACACGGAGATAAACAATCCGCTTGCGGTAATTTGGACGATCCTGGCAGCGTTTCTCCGCGTATTATCAAAAAAATCTTGTACAAGCGGTTGTGTGAGAACAAAGCAGCCGCACCCTAAAGCCTGGATTACTCTGAAGGCGACGAACAGCGCGTATCGTTCGGTCAGTAGGCATCCTAAAGCACCGATCGATGCCACCCACAGTCCCCAAATTAGAAGTCGTTTCCTTCCAAGTTTATCTGACAGTGGGCCGATGACCAGTTGCGAGAAGGCCATGGCCAGTACAAAATAACCCACTGATAGCGCGATATTGTTAGGACCCGTATCTAGATGTTTAGCTATCGGTTGGAACGAAGGTAAGATGACATCAATCGGAAAGACCCCTAGCATAGTGATCAGTAACAAAAAACCTGTTAACGCTATGGGTGAATGTTGAATGGCGTTTTTTTCAGTTTCACCCATGTGTAAGGCCTGCTTTTTCTAATGCATCTCTGTATTTAGGGATGTCTAATATTCCCGCCTTCCTTATGGCGATGACTGTTTCTGATCCAGCCAGTATTAAGCGATTATTCGCCACTTTTAGCAATCTCGGATCATAGGCTGTGCCATGGTCTCTCGCATTATTTTGGCACTACAACGTGATTGAGATTTTCAGTTATTTAAATTCCAATTGAGGTTCATTCATTGTTGTTTTCTCCTGTTTGTCGCGGGGTTGCGACACTTTCGAGCCTAGCAGTTAGGTCAACATGTGCAATCTTGTTCATGCTGAGAAACTTCCGATGTGGCTGTGGGAAAAGTTACTTAGGATTATACATTTGAAACAGTCCACCAAAAAAAACCGGCTTTCGCCGGTTTTTTTTTAGAGGTTCATAGTGTTAACTGTTAGGCAGCAACCGGCAGGTAATGCTCTTGATGTAGCGGGTTTCACCAATCGCCGGGTGCACCGGATGGTCAGGGCCCTGACCACCGCGCTCGAGCAACTGCATGTTGCGGTCCAGGTGACGGGCACTGGTCAGCAGGATGTTGTGCAGGTCGTCTTCGGGTAGGTGCATCGAGCAGGAAGCACTGACCAGAATGCCGTCCTTGTTCAGCATGCGCATGGCCTGCTCGTTGAGCCTGCGGTAGGCAGCCTCGCCGTTCTTCAGGTCTTTCTTGCGCTTGATGAAGGCGGGCGGGTCGGCAATGATCACGTCGAAGCGTTCCTCGGCTGCCTTGAGTTCGCGCAAGACTTCGAAGACGTCGCCCTCGATGCAGGTCAGCTTGTCACCGATACCGTTGAGCTGGGCGTTGCGTTCAACGCCATCCAAGGCAAAGCCCGAGGCATCGACGCAGAACACTTCGCTGGCGCCGAAGGCTCCTGCCTGCACGCCCCAACCGCCGATGTAGCTGAACAGGTCGAGTACGCGCTTGCCCTGAACATAGGGGGCCAGGCGTGCACGGTTCATGCGGTGGTCATAGAACCAGCCGGTTTTCTGGCCTTCACGGACCGGGGCTTCGAAACGGACACCGTTTTCTTCCAGCGGTACCCAATCCGGGACTTCACCGTAGACGGTTTCCACATAGCGCTGCAGGCCTTCGGCATCGCGGGCTGCCGAATCGTTCTTGAACAGGATGCCGCTCGGCTTGAGCACCTGGACCAGCGCCGCGATGACCTCATCCTTGTGCGCTTCCATGGTTGCCGATGCCAGTTGCACCACCAGAATGTCGAAGAAGCGATCGACGACCAGCCCCGGCAGCCAATCGGAATCGCCATAGACAAGTCGGTAGCACGGCTTGTCGAACAGGCGCTCGCGCAGGGACAAGGCCACGTTCAGGCGGTGCACCAGCAGCGATTTGTCCAGCGGCAGTTTAACGTCGCGTGACAGCAGACGGGCGCAGATCAGGTTATTGGGGCTTAGGGCAACGATGCCCAGTGGTTTGCCGTTGGCGGCTTCGAGCACGGCCTGCTGACCGGCCTGCAAGCCTTGAAGCGGGGTGGCGGCAACGTCCACTTCGTTGCTGTAGACCCACAGGTGGCCTGCGCGCAGGCGGCGGTCGGCATTGGCTTTAAGGCGAAGACTGGGCAGGGACATGACGTCGCTCCGGAAAAAAGAGCGGGAGTATAACCCCTACCCAGCCTTATTGCTGAGCGCCAGCGGTCAGGACGACAGGGCCTGGATCAGTGCCTTGTTGAAGGCAGGGATGTCATCGGGCTGCCGGCTGCTGATCAGGTTCCCGTCAACCACCACTTCTTCGTCGACCCACTCGGCGCCAGCGTTGCGCAGGTCATCCTTCAGGGTCTTGAAGCTGGTCATGCGCTTGCCCTGGGTCAAGCCGCTCGAAATCAGCAGCCAGCCGCCGTGGCAGATCACGGCAATCGGTTTGCCGGCTGCGTCATGGCTTTTGACGATTTTCTGGGCGCCTTCAACCAGGCGAATGGTGTCCGAGTTCTGTACGCCGCCTGGCAGGACCACGGCATCATAAAGCTCGCTGGCGCTGTCGAAGGTGCCGTCGACCTTGAACTCGTCCGCGGGCTCGTCGTGGTTCCAGCCGCGCACCGTGCCTTGCTTTTCGCTCAGCACGTGCACCTGCGCACCTGCCTGCTGCAGGGCGTCACGCGGGCCTGTCAATTCCACCTGTTCGAAGCCATCAGTCACCAGGATGGCCACGCGCTTGCCGTTCAATTCAGTACCCATGGGCCTTGCTCCTTTACTCGATGAATATGATAAACAGGCCCATCCGCGCTTGTGAAAGTTCAAGTTCACTGATCCAGCGGTTAGTTCTGTGGGGTGCATCGCGGTAGAATTGGCAGTCCCATACGAGTGTGCACGCATGTCCCAAGAACTCACCGCCGAACAGATCCAGCAAGCCTTGCAAGGCATCACCATCCCGCCGCAGCCGCAGATCATGGTCGATTTGCAGTTCGAGCAGTACATGCCTGATCCGGACCTGGAAACCATCGCCAAACTGATCGCACAGGACCCTGGGTTGTCGGGCGCCTTGCTCAAGCTGGTCAACTCGGCGCACTTTGGCCTGTCCAACAAGATAGGCTCGATCCAGCGTGCGGTGAACTTGCTGGGTAGTCGTTCGATCATCAACTTGATCAACGCGCAGTCGATCAAGGGCGAAATGAGCGATGAAACCATCGTCACGCTCAACCGGTTCTGGGATACCGCGCAGGATGTGGCGATGACCTGCCTGACGCTGGCCAAGCGCACGGGTATTCAGCCTGCCGACGAAGCCTATACCCTCGGCTTGTTCCACGACTGCGGCGTTCCGCTGATGCTAAAGCGCTTCCCCACGTACATGGATGTGCTCGAAGAAGCCTATGCAAAAACCGACGAGCAGACCCGCGTCGTGGACACGGAGAACCGCGCCTTCAACACCAATCATGCCGTCGTCGGCTATTTCACGGCCAAGTCCTGGCGCTTGCCCGAACACCTGACCGGGGCCATCGCCAACCACCACAACGCGCTGGCGGTGTTTCGCGATGACAGCGCCCGCAACAACCAGAGCCAGATGAAAAACCTGTTGGCGGTGCTCAAGATGGCCGAGCATATCTGTGCCTCCTACCGGGTATTGGGCAACCAGTCGGTGGATCAGGAATGGAACGTAGTGGGGCCGCTGGTGCTCGATTACATAGGCTTGTCGGAATATGACTTCGACAACCTCAAACAGAACATCCGAGAACTAGGTGGGCACTGATACATGCCTGAGTTACCCGAGGTAGAGACCACCCGGCGCGGTATTGCACCGCACGTCGAAGGTCAGCGCGTCAGCCGCGTGGTCGTGCGTGACCGCCGCTTGCGCTGGCCGATCCCGGAAGACCTGGACGTGCGGCTCTCCGGGCAGCGCATCGTCACGGTCGAACGCCGGGCCAAGTACCTGCTGATCAATGCCGAAGTGGGCACCCTGATCAGCCACTTGGGCATGTCGGGCAATCTACGGCTGGTGGAGGCGGGCTTGCCGGCTGGCAAGCATGAGCACGTGGACATCGAGCTCGAATCCGGTCTGATGCTGCGCTATACCGACCCGCGCCGCTTTGGCGCCATGCTCTGGAGCCAAGACCCGCTCAACCATCAATTGCTGCTGCGGCTCGGCCCCGAACCGCTGACCGACCTGTTTGACGGTGAGCGACTGTTCCAGCTGTCCCGAGGCCGTTCGATGGCGGTCAAGCCCTTCATCATGGACAACGCCGTGGTCGTTGGGGTGGGCAACATCTATGCGACCGAAGCACTGTTCGCTGCCGGCATCGATCCGCGCCGAGCGGCCGGTGGCATCTCGCGGGCGCGATACCTGAAGCTGGCCATCGAGATCAAACGCGTGCTGGCGGCCGCCATCGAACTGGGCGGCACCACGCTGCGCGATTTCATCGGCGGTGATGGCCAGCCAGGGTACTTCCAGCAGACACTGTTCGCCTACGGGCGCGGCGGCTTGCCCTGCAAGGTGTGTGGCACCGAGTTGCGGGATGTGAAGCTTGGGCAACGCGCCAGTGTGTTCTGCCCGCGCTGCCAACGCTGAGGCCGTGCGCGCTTCGGGATGATCGCCATGGAGAGGCCGATGCGCGAGGATGCCGACGGCCGGCAGCGTCAGGCCTTGCCAGTGATCTTGAGGTACTTGGCCATCAGTTGCTCTTCGCTTTCCGGGTGCGCCTCATCCAGTGGGATGCAGTCGACCGGGCAGACCTGCTGGCACTGCGGCTCGTCGTAATGACCCACGCACTGGGTGCACAGGTTGGGGTCGATCACGTAGATCTCTTCGCCTTGGGAGATGGCCTCGTTGGGGCACTCGGGTTCGCAGACGTCGCAGTTGATGCAATCGTCGGTGATGATCAGGGACATGGGGGCTCCGGCCGGGGCTCAGCGCCCGGGCATGTTCAACGCAATGGGCACAATTGTGCCGCATTCGCGCCTGCAGTGCACGCAGGCGCGACGATCTGGAACAGCGGCTTTACTTCTTGAAGCGTTCAGTCAGCGCATCGGCCACGGCCGGGTGCACGAATTTGCTGATATCGCCCCCCAGTGCGGCTATTTCGCGGACCAGGGTCGACGAGATGAACGAGTACCGCTCCGACGGCGTGAGAAACAGGCTCTCGACGTCGGGTGCCAGTTGACGGTTCATGTTCGCCAGCTGGAACTCGTATTCGAAGTCCGACACTGCACGCAAACCCCGAAGGAACACATTGGCACCTTGCTCCTTGGCAAAATGCGCCAGCAACGAGGAAAAGCCGATGACTTCGACATTGGGCAGGTGCCTGGTGACCTCACGGGCCAGCTCCACGCGTTGTTCCAGCGGGAACAAAGGGTTTTTCTTGGGGCTGGCGGCCACTGCAATGATCACGGTGTCGAACAGCCGCGAGGCGCGCTCGACCAGATCGCCATGGCCTTTGGTAATGGGGTCGAAAGTACCCGGGTACAACACTCGGTTCATCGCGTCATCCTGGCTGGAGTGCGTTGGGGAGTCGGATGGTAGCGCAGCGACTGCGCCCGGCCAAGTCATGCGGCCGGCCAAGGCACTATACTTTGGGCCAGCCAATGGTGCGAGGGCACGGCGCTTTGATACGGTGCATCGCCTTGGCAATACCTCGTACCATGGCGGTTTTCACTGCTCCGTAGACAGGATGCTGGACATGGCCCGGCCCATCAAGACCCGCGAGAGAATCGTTCAGAGCAGCCTTGAGCTGTTCAATCAGTCGGGCGAACGCAGCGTCAGCACCAACCATATCGCGGCGCACCTGGGCATCTCGCCAGGCAATCTCTATTACCATTTCCCCAACAAGCAGGCGATCATCGCGGTTTTGTTCAGCCAGTACGAAACGCACGTAGACAGTTTTCTGCGTCCGCCGCAGGGGCGCCCGCTGGCGGTGCAGGACAAGCGGTTCTACTTGCAGGCGCTGCTGGCTGCCATGTGGAACTACCGTTTCCTGCACCGGGACCTGGAGCATCTGCTGGGCAGCGATGCTGAGCTGGCAGCCCGTTATCGGCGCTTCTCCGCACGCTGCATGCGTCAGGGCAAGGCCATTTACCGCGGCTTCGTCGAGGCGGGTATTCTGGCGATGAACCCCGCGCAGCAGGAGTCGCTGACCATCAATGCCTGGATCGTGCTCACCTCGTGGGTGCGCTTTCTCAGCACGACCCGGGAGCATGCAACGCACCTGGGTGAAGAAGCGTTCAAGCGGGGCGTCTATCAGGTGCTGGCCCTTGAGCTGGGGTTCGTCACCGAGCCTGCGCGCAATGCCGTGCAGGCCTTGTGCAGCGAGTTTCACGTACCGTTCATTCAGGCGCTTGAGCACTAGCGCCCGGGCCCGGGATTACATCGATCAGGAGATTGTCATGTCACTTGCGCAGTTGATCACCCCGCAGCAGTTGGCCGAGCGGCTGGATTCACCCGGCCTTGTCATTCTCGACTGTCGTTTCGCCCTTGAGGATGTGGATTACGGTCAGCGCAGTTACGCCTTGGGTCACATCGAAGGGGCGCACTTTGCCGACCTTGAGCGAGACTTCAGCGGCCCGGTCAGCAAGGGTGTGACAGGGCGACACCCGCTGCCTGATCCAGAAAAGCTGGTAGCGCGCCTGCGCGAATGGGGCGTAGATAACGAGAGCGACGTGGTGCTGTACGACGACGGTACCGGTGCCTATGCGGCGCGAGGCTGGTGGCTGCTGGCCTGGCTGGGCAAACGCAGTGGCGTTGCAATCCTGGACGGCGGCCTGACCGCCTGGCACGCCGCGCACCTGCCATTGAGCCTGGATCCCCCGGCCCGGCGCGAAGGCAACTTCAGCGGCCAGCCCGATGAGGCCATGCTGATCGATGCCGAAAGCCTGGTTCAGCGCCTGGGCAGCTCAGACCTGACCCTGCTGGATGCGCGCGCATTGCCACGTTTTCGTGGCGACATGGAACCCATCGACCCAGTGGCAGGACACATCCCTGGCGCACGCTGCGCCGCCTTCACCGAGAACCTTGGCAGCGACGGCCGGTTTCTTCCGCCCGAGCAACTCCGGCAACGTTTCGAGCAGCAGCTGCAGGGACGCGCGCCTGAGCATCTGGTTGCGTACTGCGGTTCAGGGGTAACGGCGTGTCATAACCTGTTCGCGCTGGCATTGGCCGGTTACCCGCTCGGCAAACTGTATGCAGGCTCATGGAGTGAGTGGATCACCCGCCCTGAGCATGCAGTGGCAACGGGCGACCAGTAGGCCCTCCACTACAGGCCTTCGCGTAACCATTGCGGAATTCGGCGCTCCAGGTAATAGCCCGGTTTTCGCAGGCTGCCGTCGACGAACCCGACATGGCCACCCTGAGCGTGCAGCTCAAGCTCGGTCCCTGGGGCCAGCTCATCTGCCGTCGGCACGCTCAGAGGCGAGACGAAGGGGTCGTCGCTGGCCTGGATGATCAGGGTCCGGGTACGGTTATGGCTCAGGTAGAAGCCACTTGAAGCGCGGCGATAATAGTCGTGCACATCCTGAAAACCGTTCAGCGGTGCAGTGACCTTGGCATCGAAATCCCAGAACGTGCGCAAGCCATGCAGTGGACCGAGCTGCTCCAGGATTGCCAGCCGTTCTGGGTGACCATGGTCTTTGAACAGGCGCTGCTTGACCTGCACATAGGCCAGCATCTCGCGCATGAAATGCGCCTGGTACACCTTCGAAAACCCCAGGCCGATACGATCGGCACACTGATCCAGGCGAAAAGGCACGGAAACGGCGACTGCCGCCTGCAACCGGCTGTTGTCACCCTGTTCGCCCAGGTATTTGAGCAGGACATTGCCTCCCAGGGAGTAGCCCACCGCGTACAGGGGCGCCAGCGGCCTTTTGGCACACAGGTGACTGACGATCTCAGCCAGGTCCTCACTGGCGCCGGAATGGTAGCTGCGGGGCAGCAGGTTCGGTTCCCCAGAGCAGCCCCGCCAGTTCGCCGCGACGCTCGCCCAGCCCAGTGCGTGCAGCGCCTGTTGCAAGCCTTTGACATAGGGTGAGCCCGATGACCCCGTCAACCCGTGAAGCACCAGCACCAGCGGCGCATGGGGCTGGTGCGGGCCATGCCAGTCAAGGTCGATGAAGTCCCCGTCCGCCAGCCAGATGCGTTCGCGCTCGCGTTGCAGCGTCGGCGTCTTGCGCCACAGCGGTCCCCACAATGTTTGCAGGTGAGGGTTGGAAAGGCCTTTGGCAGGATGAAACAGGGCGCTGGAACTTGGCATGCTGGGCAACTCGTGATGTGCCCGGCTAGAGTGCCATGAAACAGCGCTTGTATCAGCCTTCACTGACTCGCCTTACCCCGTGCTCGCCTATCGCTGGGCTGGCTCCGGCGCAGGCAAGGGGGACTGCTCAGCGTCGGGGCCGAGGGTGACGAATACCTGAGGTGCCTTTCGCCACCACACCTGCGCCACTTCACGAAGGTATGCAGGGGTCAATGAAGCAAGCCTGTCCAGATGGGTGGTCAGGTAATCGGCGGGCAAGCCCTGATGGCTGTGCGTGGCCAATGTCGCTGCCAGATGTGCGCTGTCGGCCAGTTGGCGGTGCAGCCGGGCAGCGATCTGATTGACGGCCATGTCGCACTCGACCTGAGTTGGCCCACGTGTGTGCAGGCAGTCCAGCATCCCTGCGACCAGTGCATGTGAAGCTTCCCGGTATTGGGGGGCGACGTCCCAGTGTATGTGCAGCAGTGTTCCAGCATCCAAGTGCCTGAGTTTGGTGGTGACCGTGTAGGTCAGCCCTCGCAGATGGCGCAGTTCCTGAGGCAAGCGCGCTTCGTGGTTGCCGCCCAGAATCTCGGTCAGCAACTCCAGTGCAGCATAGACCGGGTCGCTGGGTAGCACAGGAACGGCCACTGTCAGCATTGCCTGAGTTGCACTGCCAGGGTGCGTGATATGGTGTGACAGCGGCGACTGCTCAGCCAGCATGGACGGCGGCTGCGCTGCCCACTGCTGCGGCAAATCACGTGTCAGGTCATTGACCAGTTGCTCTGCGTCGTCCCGGCTAAGGTCGCCGACCAGCCCTATGTCGAGGTTATTGGCCGAGTAGGCCTTTGCATGAAAAGCCCGCACTTGGTCAGTGGTCAAGGGGCCGATGATCCCAGCATCGGCGTGCGACGCGTACGGATGGCCGCTGAAGACATGACCGGTGGTTGTATTGATCAGGCGTGCCAGCGGATTGAGTTTTTGCCGGCCTTGGTAGAGCGCTATTCGATCACGTATCTTCGTAACGTCCTCTGAGCGAAACGCAGGGCGAGCCAGCATCTGCGCCAGCGTTTGCGAAACTGCTCGCAGCAAACCGGGTGTGCTCAGGCACCTTAGCGTGATCGTGGCTTTTTCTTCGCTCAACGAGCGTCCCACGATGGCGCCCCTTGCAGCCATTTGCTCGGCAAATTGCGCCGCGCTCAGGGTTGCCGTGCCCTGATCAAGGCTGTAGAGCGTCAGCGCGGCCAGCCCTGGGTGATCGCCATCAAGTGCGCTACCTGCCCGGAATCGCAGCACCAGATCAATCATGGGGCGATCATGCGTAGCCATGAAACTGACCTTCGTGCCTTGCGCCGTCTCCCACCGCTCAGCCGTGGCCAGGAGTGCAGGAGGCTGGTCGAGTTCGACACGCTGGGTCGAGCTCAGCCTTGCCATCGCTTGCCGCGCCGTATCGATGGCAGGCCCTTGGCACAGCACAGGTGCTGGTTGGCGTATCTGATCGTCGTTCATGCTTGCGCTCCTGGTAGAAGAGAGGTGGTGGTCAGCCGCTCACGCCCCAGATAAGTGCGCGCTACCTGCTGCACCTGAGCACTGTCGATGATCGATATCAGGCGCGCATGTTCGTCGATCAGGCTTGCTGGTTGCCCTGTCGCGGCCATGGCGCCGATTTGCGAAGCTTGGGCCGTTGCGCTGTCGAGAGAGAAAAGCTGGCGGGCGAGCAGTCGCAGCTTTATCTGCTGCAACTGTTCAGCCGACAAGGCTTCGGTTTGCAAGCGTGCTATCTGCTCATAAGTCGCTTCAGTAGCTTGTTCGAGGGTCGCATTCAGTGTGTTCACGTAGGCTGAGAAGGTGATTACGGTGTCGCCACGTACAAGGGGGTCATAGGTTGCGGCAACGCCTGTCAGCAGGCCCCGTCCCCTGACAAGTTCGGCATACAGCCAAGCGCTGGAGCCCTCGGCCAGCACTTCACAGATCAGCTCGAGGGTTTTGCTCGTGAGTGCATCGTTGGCTGTGGCACAACTGGGGACGTTGAAGGACATCAGCAGGCCATGGCTAAGGCCGGGCAAGCTAACGGCCTGGCTGCGTTCCGCCATTGGAGCGTCTGAGCGGGGAAAAGGCGAGTCTGGCAGCTGACCGCGCTCCAGGTGCGCGAAGTACGTTTCGACCTGCTGTTTCAACGTTTCCAGTTCCACGTTGCCCACCACGACGAGCGTGGCGTTGTTAGGCCGGTAGCGGGTGGTGTACCACTGCCGCAGCGTTGGCAGGTCGATGTTCTGTAGATCTATCGCCGAACCGAAGCTTGGGGTCGCATACGGGCTGCTGCCGTGAGCCAGGGCCAAGTGACGGTCGTAGGCTTGCTGGATGGGCTGGGCGTCTACTTTCAGGCGTCGTTCGTCAGCGATCGCCTTGGCGCCTCGTGTCAACTCGGGCAACCCGAATGTGGCCGTGTCCATGGCATCTGCCAACAGTTCGAGCGCAACGGGCAGGCGCGATGCAGGCAACAACATGTCGAAAGAGGTGGCATCGAGGAGAGTACTGGCATTGGCCTGTCCCGCAAGGCGGGCAACGACTTTCGCGTACTGCCCAGGCTCAAGCTTGCGGCTGCCTTCGAAGATGACGTGTTCGAGCAAGTGCGAGAGGTTTGTCTGCCCTGCTGGCTCGTGACGGGTACCGACGTTGTACCAGAGCTGGACGGCGGCGAGGGCATTTCGGCTCTGCTGTCTCAGGTAGACGGACAGGCCGTTTTCAAGCGTGAAATGCTGCACAGGGGAGGGGCTGGCGCCTGCAAGAGAGGCAAGCGCCGCCGAGACATCATCGGCCAGTGAAGGCGCGGAGAGCGATACGGTCATGCTGAGGTGCTCGGATGGCTAGAGACCCGAGCAGCATCAGTCAACGTGGGGCGCCAGCTGCGCTAAATAGTTAGCCCCGTTGCCACAGTGCGTAATGCACCTGTCCGGTTTTCTTCTCCCGGTGCAGTCGCCAGTTGGCAGGTAGCTGCAAGGTCGACGGAGCCGCTTCGCTCTCGGTATATACCCACGCTTGCTCGCTCAGCCACTGGTTCTGTTCGAGCAGGTTGCAGGTGTCTGCCAGCAACTGCTGATGAAAAGGTGGGTCCAGGAATACCAGGTCGAATTGCTTTTTGGCAGGGCCTTGCAGATAGCGCAAGGCATCGGTCTGAAGGATCTGTCCCCGTGGACAGCGCAGGATCTCGAGGTTGTGCTTGAGGTTGGCGATGGCGGCAGAATTGCTGTCCAGTGCCACGGCATCCTCGGCCCCGCGAGACAGGGCCTCCAGTACCAACGCCCCGCTGCCGGTGAAGGCGTCGAGCACGTGCGCGCCCTCGATATAGGGGGCCAGCCAGTTGAAAACCGTCTCGCGTACCCGGTCAGGTGTAGGGCGCAAGCCCTCACCATCGGGCACGGCCAGACGACGGCTGCGCCATTGGCCCGCGATGATGCGCAGGTGGCCCTGGCCCTTGCTCTGGCCCGGTTGCTGGCGGGCGGGAGGGTTGGATCTTGGCATTAGTGCTCCGGTACCCCGAGCGGTTGCCCGGAGGGTTTATCAGTAGGGGCTGGCAGTGGCTTCTGCGGCACCTTCGGACCGACTGTGACGATGACCAGCTTGTCGGCGGACAAATGCTTGTTCATGGCGTCCTTGACCTGTTC
Organism: Pseudomonas fulva NBRC 16637 = DSM 17717; assembly: GCF_000730565.1. GTDB lineage: Bacteria > Pseudomonadota > Gammaproteobacteria > Pseudomonadales > Pseudomonadaceae > Aquipseudomonas > Aquipseudomonas fulva. Next base: position 328,416 of record NZ_BBIQ01000001.1, read on the forward strand.
GACGGTCAGGGCCTGGGACTGCTGCATGAAGTCTTCCAGCCAGCTCAATGGCAGGTTGTAGAAGCCGATGGCGCCCAGTTGCCCGACGATGCTGGCATTGCTCGCATTGGAAAGCGGGAAGCTTCCAGCCAGCTCGCGCTTGGCATCGTCCAGTTCCTGCTGGGTAGGGCCGCTGCGCAGATAGTCGGCCAGAATACCCTGAACCAGCTTCAATGTCCCTTCGCTGAGTTCGGCGCGGGTTTGCAGGTTGATCATGAACGGGCCGCGCACTTGCATCGGGCTGAAGGCCGAATAGACACCGTAGGTCAGACCGCGCTTTTCACGCACCTCACTCATCAGCCGCGTGCCGAACGCGCCGCCACCGAGGATCTGATTGCCCAGTGACAAGGCTGGCCAATCCTTGTCCTGGCGATCGATACCCAGCTCTGCGAGCATCAGGTGTGTCTGTTGGGACGGAAACTCGATGTGGGTGAAGCCTGCCTTGGGCGCTGTCGGCTGGGCTGGGGCAGGCAAGGCCGGGCCTTTGGGCAGGCCGGCTGAAACCTGCGCGGCAATTGCCTCGGCTTCGCTGCGGTTCAGGTCGCCCACCAGTGCAATGACGGCATTGCCCGGTGTGTAAGCCTTGGCATGAAACGCACGCAACTGCTCAAGGGTAATGCCGGTGATGCTTTGCGGTGTCCCATCGCTGGGATGCGCATAAGGGTGTTCGCCGTACAGGTGGGTGAACAGCGTCTTGCCTGCAAGCTTGCCGGGGTTCTGCTTATCGTACTCGAAGCCGGCCAGCATCTGGTTCTTGAGCCGTTTGAGCGCCTCGTCCGGGAAGGTGGGCTTGCCTGTGACCTCGGTAAACAGCTTCAAGGCCGGTTCGCGCTTGTCCTTGGCACTGAGGCTACGTAGCGAAGCGACGGCCATGTCGCGGTACGAGCCGTTGCCGAAATCCGCCCCAAGGCCCTCGAAGCCTTGGGCGATGGCAGTCACATCCTTGCCCTTTACGCCTTCGTTGAGCATGGCGTTGGTCAGGGCCGCCAGGCCTGGTGTGTCACCGTCCTGGCTGCTGCCGGCGGCGAAGGTCACGCGCAGGTCGAACATCGGGAGCTCGCGGGCCTCGACGAACAGCACCCGCGCGCCTTCAGCCGTGTTCCAGTGCTGGATGTTCAGCTGGCGGGTAGTGGGCGCCTTGCCGTCAAGCTCGGCCAGGGACTGTAATGTGTTGGCCTGCCGGGCTTGTGCATTGCCAGCCTTGGCAGCGTCCTCGGCCAGTGCCGGTACGGCCAGTGCAGCCGTCAATGCCCAGGTACAGATACCCGTAGCCAGCCAGTGGGGACGATGCAAGCGACGGTCACTCATGAGCGGACTCCTCGGGCAGAACATGGGCAACGCTCAGGCGTTCGCGGGTGAAATAGGTACGGGCAGCTTGCTGGATGTCCTGAGGGGTAACGCGCTTGAGTTCGTCCAGCTCGCTGTCGATCAACTTCCAGGACAGGCCGACGGTTTCCAGCTGGCCGATGGTGGTTGCCTGGCTGCTGATCGAGTCGCGGTCATACACCAGCCCGGCGATGACCTGGGCGCGCACGCGCTCGAGCTCTTCTGCCGTCGGCGGTGTGGTCTTGAGTTCATCCAGCAGTTGCCAGATGCCCTTTTCCACGTCTGCCAGGGTTTTTTGTTTCTGCACGTTGGGCGTGGCTGAAATCAGGAACAGGCTGTCGCCGCGCGTGAAGGCGTTGTAGCTGGACGAGGCCCCGGCCACCAGCTCCTGCCCGCGCTCCAGTCGTGCGGGCATGCGCGCACTGTAGCCGCCATCGAGCAAGGCCGAGATCAGGCGCAAGGCATGCACCGTGCGAGGGTCCTGGGCCGTGGGCAGGCCAGGTACGTTGAAGCCGTAGATCAGGCTCGGCAGCTGGGTGCGCACGTGCAGGGTCAGCTGTCGCTGGCCGGGCTCTGCCAGCTCCAGCGGCAGCTTGGCCGCAGGTGTGTCCCGGCGAGGAATAGCGCCGAAGTACTTCTGGGCCAGGCCCTTGACTTCGTCGGCGGTAACATCGCCCACCACCACGAGCGTGGCGTTGTTGGGTGCGTACCACGAGGTGTACCAGTGGCGCAGCTCCTCGACTTTCATGCGCTCCAGGTCAGCCATCCAGCCGATGGTTGGGGTGTGGTAGCCGCTGGCCGGGTAGGCCATGGCACGAAACAGCTCGAACGCCTTGGCATTGGGCTGGTCGTCGGTGCGCAGGCGGCGCTCTTCCTTGATGACCTCGATTTCACGGCTGAACTCGTCGGCCGGCAGACGCAGGCTGGCCAGGCGATCGGCCTCCAGCTCGAAGGCGACCGGCAAGCGATCGCGCGCCAGCACCTGATAGTAGGCGGTGTAGTCGTCGCTGGTGAACGCGTTCTCTTCGGCGCCCAGATCCCGCAGGATGCGCGAGGCTTCGCCAGGGCCGACCTTGGCACTGCCCTTGAACATCATGTGCTCGAGCGCATGCGAAAGGCCGGTCTGGCCAGGCGTCTCGTAGCTGGAGCCGACCTTGTACCAGATCTGCGAGACCACCACCGGGGCGCGATGGTCTTCGCGCACGACCACTTTGAGGCCGTTATCCAGGATGAATTCGTGAGTGGGTTGCACATCGGCGGCGAAGGCCGCAAGCGGGAGGCACAGCGTGCCGAGCAACAGGCCAGCGGCGCGGCGGGCTAGAGCATTCATACGGTGTTTAACCTGTTCGGCGGCCCGCTGGGTTTAGCGTCGGCAGGCCAGGAGGTGCTAGGATACTGATCCGGTTGCCTGGCGACCATGCCTGTCGCCGTTCTGGCCTGCAGGACATCAAGACAAAACGTTGCGCATGAACCAGCCGGCTTCTAGATAGTCTGTTCTGCGTAGAAAGAATTCCTGATGCGCCCTAGCGGGCCATCGCTACCCTGAGATAGCCGTCTTCCATGTTTGGTTCCAACGACGACAAAAAAGCGCCGGCCGAGGCTGGCGAGAAGAAAGGCCTGTTCGGCTGGTTCCGCAAGAAGCCGCAGCCACCTGCGCAAGCGGACGTGCCGACGGAAAAATTCCCTGCTGTCCAAGCGCCCGCGCCAGCGACACCCGATCAAACGGATGGGCCTGCACCGCTGGCCGAGCACGCTGCCCCGGCCGTAGCGCCGACTGCGGAGCCGACACCCCCAGTTCAGGTGACGCCTGCGCCCTTGCCCGAGGTCGCTGTGCCCGTGGCACCCGCGCCGGTCGCCGACCCTGCACCACACGTGCCTGCACCTGCACCTGCACCAACGCCTGCTGCTGTGCCTGAAGTGGAAGTTCCTGCCCCCGTGAGCAACCTGGTGCTGCCGGTTGCAGAAGAACCCGTGGCGCTGGTGCCCGATCTGCAAGCCAAGGCGCCACCAGTGATTCCGGATCGCCCGGCGCCTGCGCCGGCAGTCCAGCCCGTTGCAGAGCCGGCCAAGGTCGATTTGCACATCGAGGCCGAGGCTGCCCCGTCCGTCGAAGCCGCTCAGTCCGAGCCTGTGAAAGCAGGCTTTTTCGCCCGCCTCAAGCAGGGGTTGTCCAAGACCAGCGCCAGCATTGGCGAAGGCATGGCCAGCCTGTTCCTGGGCAAGAAAGTCATCGATGACGATTTGCTCGACGAGATCGAGACCCGCCTGCTGACCGCCGACGTCGGCGTGGAGGCCACGTCCACCATCGTTCAGAACCTGACGCAGAAGGTGGCCCGCAAGCAGCTGGCCGACGCCGACGCGCTGTACAAGTCCTTGCAGGAAGAGCTGGCCGCGTTGCTCAGGCCTGTCGAGCAGCCGATGGTCGTGGCGGCGCAGAACAAGCCTTATGTGATCCTGGTGGTAGGCGTCAATGGCGCCGGCAAGACCACCACCATCGGCAAGCTGGCCAAGAAGCTGCAGATGGAAGGCAAGAAAGTGATGCTGGCTGCAGGCGATACCTTCCGGGCCGCAGCGGTCGAGCAGTTGCAGGTGTGGGGTGAGCGTAACCGCATCCCGGTGATCGCGCAGCACACTGGCGCCGACTCCGCCTCGGTGATCTTCGACGCGGTGCAGGCAGCCAAGGCCAGGGGCGTGGATGTGCTGATCGCCGACACTGCCGGGCGCCTGCACACCAAGGACAACCTGATGGAGGAGCTGAAGAAGGTCCGCCGCGTCATCGGCAAGCTCGATCCCGATGCGCCGCACGAAGTGCTGCTGGTGCTCGACGCCGGTACCGGCCAGAACGCCATCAGCCAGGCCAAGTATTTCCACCAGAGCGTGGAGCTGACCGGTCTTGCGCTCACCAAGCTCGACGGTACCGCCAAGGGTGGTGTCATCTTCGCCCTGGCCAAGCAATTCAAGCTGCCTATCCGGTTCATCGGTGTCGGTGAGGGGATCGATGACCTGCGCACCTTTGAAGCCGAGCCGTTCGTCAAGGCCCTGTTCGCCGAGCGAGACTGACCATGATTCGATTCGAACAGGTTGCCAAGCGCTACCCCAACGGCCACGTGGGGCTGCACGAGCTGAGTTTCCGGGCGCGTCGGGGCGAATTCCTGTTCGTCACCGGGCATTCGGGTGCAGGTAAAAGTACGCTGCTGCGCCTGCTGCTGGCCATGGAGCGTCCCACCAGCGGCAAACTGATGCTGGCCGGGCAGGACCTGGGTCAGATCAGCAATTCGCAGATCCCGTTCCTGCGCCGCCAGATAGGCGTGGTGTTCCAGAACCACCAGTTGCTGTTCGACCGCACGGTCTTCAACAACATTGCCTTGCCCCTGCAGATACTGGGCTTGTCCAAGGTCGAGATCGCCAAGCGCGTGGACTCGGCGCTGGAGCGGGTGTCTCTGGTCGACAAAGGCGAGCTGTACCCTGCCGACTTGTCGACCGGCCAACAGCAGCGCGTGGGTATCGCCCGCGCCATCGTGCACCAGCCAGCCTTGCTGCTGGCCGACGAGCCAACCGGCAACCTCGACCCGCGCCTGGCCGCAGAGATCATGGGTGTTTTCGAAGACATCAACCGACTGGGCACAACGGTCTTGATCGCCAGCCACGACCTGGCCCTGATCGCGCGCATGCGTCACCGCATGTTGACCTTGCAGCGCGGCCGTTTGATCGGCGACGGGGAGGCCGGACAATGAGCACCACACGTTCACCAAAAGTTTCCGAGCGCGTCGCGCCCAAGCCTGCCGACCCCCAGCCTGCCAAGAAGCGTGGTGCAGGCGCCGACGATGACGGCCCGGACCTGCGTACCCTTATGCACGCCTGGCTTGAAAGCCATCGCGCCAGCCTGGCGGACAGCTTGCGGCGACTGGGCAAGCAACCCATTGGCAGCTTCTTCACCTGCATGGTGATGGCCGTGGCGCTGAGCATGCCCATGGGGCTGTCATTGCTGCTCAAGAACGTCGAGCAGTTGGGCGGGTCCTGGCAGCGCGCCGCGCAAATCTCCCTGTACCTCAAGCTCGATGCCAACAGCCGTGACGGCGAGGCGTTGCGCGATGAAATCAAGGGCATGCCGGGCGTAGCAGAGGCGCAGTATGTGAGTCGCGAGCAGGCACTGCAGGAGTTCCAGCAGCAATCGGGCCTCGGCGAGGCGCTGCGAGAGTTGCCCGACAACCCACTGCCCGGCGTGGTCGTGGTGACCCCGACCGAAGTCGACAAGCCGGCTCTGGAAGCGCTGCGTCAGCGCCTGTCCGAGTTGCCGCGCGTCGATGTGGCGCAGCTGGACCTGGTATGGGTCGAGCGACTGGCGGCCATCCTCAAGCTTGGGGACCGGTTCGTATTCGGGCTGGCCGTCATGCTGATTTCCGCGCTGCTCTTAGTAATTGGTAACACAATTCGTCTACATATCGAGAACCGCCGTGTCGAGATCGAGGTGATCAAGCTGGTGGGGGGCACCGATGCCTACGTACGCCGGCCTTTCCTGTACATGGGGGCCTTGTACGGCCTGGGTGCGGGCCTGTTGGCCTGGGCTATCCTGGCGTTTGGCCTAGGGTGGCTGAACGAGGCCGTGGTGAGCCTTTCTGGTCTGTATGGCAGCGATTTTGCCTTGGGTGGCGTACCGGCCTCCGATGGTCTTTCGCTCTTGATCGGAGCGGTGCTGTTGGGGTATATCGGTGCATGGATTGCAGTCGCCCGCCACTTGAACGAGCTGGCGCCGCGATAGTTTTTATTTGCCAGCATTGGCCTGGGCGCGCCCGTTGGAACTTGTACCTGGGCCCCAGGTCTATGTAGGCAGCGCCTGAAAAGCGCGAGTTCAGTAAGTCGGAGGTTCTTTAATGACCACATCGTTGCAACCTGCGTATGCCCTGGTACCCGGTGCAAACCTGGAGTCCTACGTGCATACGGTCAACAGCATCCCGCTGCTGACTGTCGAGCAGGAGCGGGATCTGGCTGAGCGTCTCTATTACGAGCAGGACCTCGAAGCTGCTCGGCAAATGGTAATGGCCCACCTGCGGTTCGTCGTGCACATCGCCCGCAGCTATGCCGGTTATGGGCTGGCCCAGGCCGACCTGATCCAGGAAGGCAACGTCGGCCTGATGAAGGCCGTCAAGCGCTTCAACCCGGAAATGGGCGTGCGCCTGGTGTCGTTCGCCGTGCACTGGATCAAGGCCGAAATCCACGAGTTCATCCTGCGCAACTGGCGCATCGTCAAGGTGGCGACCACCAAGGCCCAGCGCAAGCTGTTCTTCAACCTGCGCAGCCAGAAAAAGCGTCTGGCCTGGTTGAACAACGACGAAGTGCATCGGGTTGCCGAAAGCCTGGGGGTCGAGCCTCGTGAAGTACGCGAGATGGAAAGCCGTCTGAGCGGTCACGACATGGCGTTCGATCCGGCGGCCGAAGCCGACGACGACAGTGCCTTCCAGTCGCCAGCGCATTACCTGGAAGACCACCGTTACGACCCGGCGGTACAACTTGAAGATGCAGACTGGAGCGACAACTCCACCAGCAACCTTCATGAAGCCCTGCAGGGCCTGGATGACCGTAGCCGGGATATTCTGTACCAGCGCTGGTTGGCCGAAGAGAAAGCCACCCTGCATGAGCTGGCCGAGAAATACAGCGTGTCGGCCGAGCGTATTCGCCAGCTGGAGAAGAACGCGATGAACAAGGTCAAGGCCTTGATCGCTGCCTGATCGTTCTCTGTTCGACAAAAAGCCGCTGCCCTGCAAGGGGATAGCGGCTTTTTCATGCCTGCTCTGTATGCGGTGACAGGCTCATGGCCTGCGTGATGTGTCCAGTTGCATCAGGTAGCTGGGCCCGCCCAGCTGGCTCATCTGGCGGCGAATCCAGCCCGCGCGGCTGGCTACGTAGGTGCTTGGCTTGCCAGCATTCCACTTGAGGGGGCTGGGCAGCACGGCGGCCAGTTGTGCGGCTTGCTGCCGGCTGAGTTGACTGGCTTCCACGCCAAAGTGATAGCGAGCGGCTGCCTGGGCACCGAATACCCCTTGTCCCCACTCGGCACTGTTGAGGTAGACCTCGAGAATGCGCTGCTTGGTCCAGAACAGTTCCATCAAGCCAGTGAACCATGCTTCCAGACCCTTGCGCAGCCAGCTACGCCCTGGCCACAGGAACAGGTTCTTGGCCACCTGTTGGGTCAGGGTGCTGGCGCCGCGCACGTTACCGCCACGCTCGTTGAAGGCCAGGGCTGCCTGGATGGCGGGTATGTCGAAGCCCCAGTGGCTGGCGAATTTCTGGTCTTCACCGGCAATGACAGCCACCTTGAGGTCATCGGAGATATGGTCCCAACTCACCCATTCGCGCTGCAGGTCAATCGGTTCGCCGCTTACCCACGATTGCACCTTACGCTCGAACATCAACGCCGTGCCGGGCGGAGGTACCCAGCGAAACACCAGGACCAGCACGATACTCACGGCGGCAAACCAGAGCAGAGCGCGCAGAAGACGTCGGAGAAGGTTTCGCAGCATAGGGTGGCTTGGCCGGACGTTGGGGAAGGGCCATTATACAGACCCGATCCGAGGAGTCGTCCCATGCTTCGCAGCTTCCTGATGCTTGCCGCTTTTTTCGGTTTTACCGGCGTGGCCCTGGGCGCCTTTGCAGCCCACGGCCTGAAAAATCGACTCAGCGCTGACTACCTGGCTATTTTCCACACCGGAGTCACCTACCAACTGGTTCACGCGCTGGCGCTGTTTGGCGTGGCATTGCTGGCGGTCCATCTGCCTGGCCGGCTGGTGGGTTGGGCCGGTTATCTGTTCGTGCTGGGTATCGTGCTGTTCTCCGGCAGCCTGTACCTGCTGACACTGACGGGCATCAGCAAGCTGGGCATGATCACGCCCATCGGCGGCCTATGCTTCCTGGCAGGGTGGGTCTGCCTAGGGCTCGCCGCATGGCGACTGGGCTGACCGCCCAGTCCACATTAACGACTAATGGCGTGCGGTGGCCTTGGGTTGCGCGGCCTTTCGGCGCTAGAATGCGGGCCCCAAAGAACAATGGTGGCCGTGAGCATGCGTATCCAACTGAACGGTGAACCCTACGAATTGCCTGCTGGCGAAAGCGTCGCTGGGCTACTGGCACGCCTTGAGCTGGCTGGCCGCCGCGTGGCGGTTGAGCTGAATCAGGACATCGTGCCGCGCAGTCAGCATGACACCACCGCGCTGAGCGATGGCGACCAGGTCGAAGTGGTGCACGCCATCGGTGGCGGCTGACCGCTGTCGGCAACCCAACCGCAGGCCCAGCAACCTTTTCCCGAGGAACAACGATGAGCAACGTTCGCAGCGACAAGCCCTTCACCCTGGCCGGGCGCACCTTCCAGTCGCGCCTGCTGGTAGGCACCGGCAAGTACCGTGACATGGAGCAAACCCGCCAGGCCATCGAGGCCTCGGGTGCCGAGATCGTGACTGTCGCGGTGCGCCGCACGAACATTGGTCAGAACCCGGGCGAGCCGAACCTGCTGGACGTACTGCCGCCGGACCGCTACACCATTCTGCCCAATACTGCCGGCTGCTATGACGCCGTCGAGGCGGTGCGCACCTGCCGTCTGGCCCGGGAGCTGCTCGATGGGCACAACCTGGTCAAGCTGGAAGTGCTGGCCGACCAGAAAACCCTGTTCCCCAACGTGATCGAAACCCTCAAGGCCGCCGAAGTGCTCGTCAAGGATGGCTTCGACGTGATGGTCTACACCAGCGACGACCCGATCATCGCCCGCCAGCTGGCCGAAGCCGGCTGTATCGCCGTCATGCCCCTGGCTGGCCTGATCGGTACGGGGCTTGGCATCTGCAATCCTTACAACCTGCAGATCATCCTCGAAGAATCCAAGGTACCGGTACTGGTGGATGCTGGCGTAGGCACTGCCTCCGACGCCACCATCGCCATGGAAATGGGCTGCGAGGCGGTACTGATGAACTCGGCCATCGCCCACGCCCAGCAACCGGTACTGATGGCCGAGGCCATGAAGCACGCCATCGTGGCGGGTCGCATGGCATACCTGGCCGGTCGCATGCCCAAGAAACTCTATGCCAGCGCCTCTTCGCCGCTGGATGGTCTGATCAAGTAAGAGCCCCTGATGACTGATTCACAAGATCTGCCGAACGCCGCCGACGGCGACGCCCGCCCGCACCGCCGCATCAAGAGCTTCGTGATGCGTGCCGGGCGCATGACCGAAGGCCAGCAGCGCGGCCTGGACCAGGGTGGGCCGCTGTACGTCCTGCCGCTGGCGGACAGCCCGGTCGACTATGACCAGGTCTTCGGCCGCTCGGCACCGCGCACGCTGGAAATCGGCTTCGGCATGGGTCACTCCCTGTTGGAAATGGCGGCCGCTGCACCTGAGCAGGACTTCATCGGTGTCGAGGTCCATCGCCCAGGCGTAGGAGCACTGCTCAACGGCGTGCTCACCCAAGGGCTGACCAACCTGCGGGTATATGACTGCGATGCCATCGAAGTGTTGAATCGTTGCGTGGCCGACGACAGCCTCGACCGCCTGATGCTGTTCTTCCCCGACCCTTGGCACAAGGCGCGTCACCACAAGCGTCGCATCGTCCAGCTGGAGTTCGCCGAGTTGGTCCGGCGCAAGCTCAAGCCAGGCGGCGTGTTCCACATGGCCACGGACTGGGAACCCTATGCCGAGTACATGCTGGAAGTGATGAATGCAGCCCCTGGCTATCGTAACCAGGCAGCGGACGGTACCTACGTGCCGCGCCCAAGCGAGCGGCCGATCACCAAGTTCGAACGCCGCGGCGAGCGCTTGGGCCATGGTGTGTGGGACCTGAAATTCGAAAAGACCGCGTGAGGCGATGAACCGTACGCTGTGCTGATAGACAAAAAACCGCCTCGAAAGGGCGGTTTTTTTTGGTTGCTGAGCCGCTAGGCGGCCTTACGCTGAAGCGTTGCGCATAAGGCGCCTGGACTGCTACAGCTTCAGCCGCGACGATCCGCTACCACACCGATCAGCGCCAAGACCACCAGCAGCACAGGCGCCAACGCGTAGTTGTTGAACTGGCTCAGCCCCTTCAGGACCCAAGGTGTGGCGTAGATCAAGGCCGCGCCGCTGCCGATCATCACCAGCAATGCCATCAGCGGTACCCGCAGGGCCCCTGTCAGCCCTCCCAGGCGCTGTTCAGCCCAGGCCTTGATGTCCGTCCCGAACAGCACCAGCAGACAGCCTACCAACGCCAGAGAAATTTCCGACAAGTTGCTTCGGCTCCAGCGGGAAATCGTCGCGAGCAGGTCGAGTACCAAATCCATGGGTCATCCTTAGGTCAAGAAATACTGCAGCAAGTCATTGAGGAACAGTTGGCCCCTGGGCGTTGCCACCAGTCGATCCGGTTCGACCTGCAAAAGCCCTCTTTGTTCTGCAAGGCGACGGGCTTGGGCCAGCCGTGCGAGCGGCAATCCCGTGCGCTCGGTGAACAGCTGCGCTTCCACACCCTGGGTCAGGCGCAGCGCGTTCATCAGGAACTCGAAGGGCAATTCGTCATCGGGCAACTGTTTTTCGCCGGCCTTGAACGGCTTGGCCAGGTTCAGGTAGTCCTTGGGCAACCGGGTTTTCCAGGTGCGTACGATGCGCCCGTCGGCGTAGGTGAGCTTGCCATGGGCGCCGGCACCGATACCGATGAAGTCCCCGAAGCGCCAGTAGTTGAGGTTGTGGCGAGCAGCGCGCTCGGGCTGGGCGTAGGCAGACACCTCGTACTGGCCAAACCCGTTGGCCGCCATCAGGCCCTGGCCGGCCTCCTGAATGTCCCAGAGGATATCGTCCTCGGGCAGCTCGGGCGGCTGGTTCCAGAATACGGTGTTGGGTTCTACCGTCAGCTGATACCAGGACAGGTGTGTGGGCCCAAGCTCAATTGCCTGACGCAGATCGCCCAGGGCGTCGTCCATCGTTTGGTCGGGCAAGCCGTGCATCAGGTCCATGTTGAAGTTGTCGAAGCCTGCGGCCCTTGCCATGCCAGCGGCGCGGATCGCTTCCTCGCCGTTGTGGATGCGGCCCAGTGCTTGCAGCTTGGCCGGTTGGAAACTCTGCACGCCAATGGACAGGCGGTTGATGCCGGTCTGGCGATAGGCCTTGAACTTGTCCTGTTCGAACGTTCCCGGGTTGGCTTCCAGGGTGATCTCGATGTCCGAAGCGAATGGGATGCGTTGCTCGACGCCGCGCAGCAACCGGCCCAGGGCATCGGCGCTGAACAGGCTGGGTGTGCCACCACCGAAGAAGATCGAGGTGATGACGCGGCCCTGGACTGCGGCCAGTTCCTGATCAAGGTCGGTCAGCAGCGCCGCCACGTAGGCCGTTTCGGGCAGTTCAGGCCCGGCGGCATGGGAATTGAAGTCGCAGTAGGGGCATTTGCGCACGCACCACGGGATATGGATGTACAACGCCAACGGCGGCAGCTGGCTGATGCCGGGTGCCTGGATGAGCGGCGACGTCAGGGTCATGCCAGGCCCAGACGTTGACGCAGCAGCGCCATGGCGCGGGCACGGTGGCTGATCTGGTTCTTGTCAGCCGGGGTCAGGTCGGCGCTTGAGCAATCACGTTCTGGCACCCAGAACAGCGGGTCGTAACCAAAACCATGTTCGCCGCTCGCCTTGAACAGGATGCTGCCCTGCCACAGGCCTTCGCACAGGATTGGCAGCGGATCATCGGCGTGACGCACCAGCGCCAAGACGCAGACGAACTGCGCAGTGCGCTCGGCCTGCGGTACGTTCTTCAGCGCGTCGAGCAACTTGGCGTTGTTGGCGGCATCGCCCTGGCCATCGGCATAACGCGCCGAGTAGATGCCCGGTGCACCGCCCAGGCAGTCCACGGCCAGACCAGAATCGTCCGCCAAGGCAGGGAGCCCGGAAATACGCGCGGCATTGCGGGCCTTCAAGATGGCGTTCTCGACGAACGACAGACCGGTTTCTTCCGGCTCGACCTGGCTGAATTCGCCGATCGATCGCAATTGCACGGATTGACCGAGCATCGCCTGCAGTTCCTTGAGTTTGCCGGCGTTATGGCTGGCCAATACGAGTTGCTGGAAATTCATCATTCGCCTGGGAAAACGTCCTGGTTGAAGCTGAAGGAGTGACTGACACCACCGGCTTGGACGCCTAGCTCGAAGACGACGGTCTCAGGTTGTTCGATCGTGAATTGGGCGACGTACGACGCGGTGCCGTGGTCGGTCACCTGCTTGAAGGCCAGGGGCTGCTTGCGCCCGGTGAGGTCCTTGACCGCGCCGCTGACCACGGCCGTAATCGGCTTGCCGTCTCTGAGTACGGTAAGGCTCAGCACGCCCTGGTGACGGCTGCGGACCAGCCCCGTGGCCGCTGCGACCTGCGGGGTGAGCATGCTCGAGGTGAACGCGCCGTAGTGCACCGTGATATCGCCAAATACTTCTTTGCGAGCAGCGCGTGCAGTATCGGCTGCCAGTACTGGCAACGCCAGACACAGGCCGATCAAAAGCAGGGCAAGGCGACGCATGGCGCAGATTCTCCTGGGTCAGACCGCGACTTGATGTGCCTGCAGGCCGGGGCTGCTGACGCGGTAGATACCGATTTCGCCAAGCAGGTTGGGCCACAGCCGGCCGCCCAGGCCGTTGCGGTGCATATGGTCCACCGCCAGCCGGTCCAGCACCTTGGCCTTGCGCTCGTGAACCAGCTCTTCGAAATCGGCGAAGGTGCAGAAGTGGATGTTGGGGGTGTTGTACCAGGTGTACGGCATGAAGTCCGAGACGGGCATGCGGCCTTTGGTCGCGAGGTACCACCGGCAGCGCCAGTGACCGAAGTTGGGGAAGGTGATGATGCACTGGCGACCGACGCGCAGCATTTCGTCCAGGATGCGGTCGGGATACTCCACCGCCTGCAAGGCCTGGGTCATGATCACCACATCGAAACTGTCGCTGGCGAAATTGCCCAGGCCTTTGTCCAGGTCCTGCTCGATGACGTTCACGCCCTTGGCCACGCAGGCGGCGATGTTGTCCCCGTCGATCTCCAGGCCGTAGCCGGTGACCTGCTTGCGGTCGCGCAGCGAAGCCAGCAGCTCGCCGGTACCACAGCCCAGGTCCAGTACCCGGCTGCCGGCGGGAATCCAGTCGTGGATGATTTCCAGATCGGCTCTCATGCTGTCCTCAGATGGCAATGCGGTTCATGTAGTTCGAGAAACCCTGCATGTAGCGAGGCGTGGGAATCAGGAAGGCATCGTGGCCGTAGGGCGAGTCGATTTCCAGGTAGCAGACGTCCTTGCGCGCCGCCATCAGGGCATCGACGATTTCCCGCGAACGGGCCGGCGAGAAGCGCCAGTCGGTAGTGAACGACATGATGCAGTAGCTGGCCTTGACGTGGGCCAGGGTCGCGGCCAGATCGCCGTTGTGAGCCGCAGCCGGGTCGAAGTAGTCCAGGGCCTTGGTCATCAGCAGGTACGTGTTGGCATCGAAGCGCCCGGAGAATTCTTCGCCTTGATAGCGCAGGTAGCTTTCGACCTGGAATTCCACGCTGTGGAAGTCGTAGTTGAGCTTGTCACTCTTGAGCTCGCGGCCGAATTTCTCACCCATCGAGTCATCCGACAGGTAGGTGATATGCCCGACCATGCGTGCCAGCATCAGGCCCCGCTTGGGAATGACGCCCTGGTCCTGGAACGAGCCGCCATGGAACTCGGGGTCGGTGAGAATGGCCTGGCGCGCCACCTCGTTGAATGCGATGTTCTGCGCGGACAGCTTGGGCGCCGAGGCGATATCGACACAATGGCGCACGCGTTCGGGATAGCTGATGGTCCACTGCAGCGCCTGCATGCCGCCCAAGCTACCACCCACCACGGCTGCCCACTGCGCGATGCCCAGGCGCTCTGCCAGGCGGACCTGGCTGTGAACCCAGTCTTCGACGGTCAGGATCGGGAAGTCGGCGCCATAGGCCTTGCCAGTGGCCGGGTTGATGCTGCTCGGCCCGGTGCTGCCATTGCAGCCACCCAGGTTGTTCAGGCTGACCACGAAGAAGCGATTGGTGTCGATGGGCTTGCCTGGGCCGATGCAGCTGTCCCACCAACCCGGCTTGCGGTCAGTGGCAGCGTGGTAACCCGCGGCATGGTGATGCCCAGACAGGGCATGGCAAATCAGTACCGCATTGCTCGCGCTGGCGTTCAGCGTGCCATAGGTCTCGTAGACCAGCTCATAGCGGTTCAGTGAACGGCCGCAGGCCAGAGCCAGCGGCTCGTCGAACCGGGCGGTCTGGGGTATGACCAGACCGACGGAATCTTCGGGAAAGACAGTGGACATCGACCCTGCTCACGCTTGACGGAGGCGTAAGTCTAAAGAGCACCACCCCCAGCGGCAAGCGAAGGCTTGTCGCCGGGGTGCTGTCGGGTCAGATCATCCGCCACAGCTCTTGCGGCATGCCAGCGTAGGCGGCCAATGGCGGCATGACGAACGACTGGATGACCTGGATGGCCAGGAACGCGAAGATCGGCGAAATATCCAAGCCCCCAAGGTTCGGCACGATACGGCGGAACGGCGCCAGCACCGGCTCGCTGATCTGATACGCAAGCTCGGCCGCCGGGTTGTGGCTGTTGGGCGCTATCCAGGAAACGATCACCATGACGATCATGGCCACCCAGAAGATTTTCAGGAACAGCGAGGTGATACCGATGATGGCCCACAACAGCAGGTGCAGCACATCACCGAAGGTACCGTAGGTCACCATCAGCACGAACCCCATCAGCAAGGCCTGTATGACCACGGCCAACAGCAGCGACGAGGTATCCAGCCCGGCGATGCTGGGTACGATTCGGCGGATCGGCTTGAGCAGCGGCTGGGTCGCGCGCACCGTGAACTGGCTGAGCGGGTTGTAGAAGTTGGCCTTGACCAGTTGCAGCACAAAGCGCAGCAGGACGATCACCAGGTACAGGCTGACCAGGGTTTGCACCACGAAGATCGCGGCGCCGGACAGTGCATTCATCTGAAACTCCTTATTTGCCCAGTTGCTCGGCCAGCTCTGCAGAGCGCGTGGCTGCAGCCCGCAGCGCCTGCTCCACGATGGCCTCGAAGCCACTGGCCTGGAACGATTTGATGGCGGCTTCGGTGGTGCCGGCAGGTGAGGTCACGCGGCGGCGCAATTCGGCGGCATCCACATCGCTGGCAACCGCCATGCGGGCGGCGCCCAGCGCCGTGTGCAAGGTCAACTCGGTGGCGGTCTCACGGGGCAGGCCGAGTTTTTCGCCAGCCGCCGTCATGGCCTCGATCAGCAGGAAGAAATACGCAGGGCCGCTACCGGAGACGGCGGTCACTGCATCCAGTTGTTGTTCCTGTTCGAGCCAGAGCGCCGTCCCTACCGCCGACAACAGTTGCTCGGCCTGCTGGCGCTGCTCGGCCGTGACTTCGGCTGTGGCGTACAGGCCACTGACACCCTGGCGCAGCAGCGACGGCGTGTTCGGCATGCAACGCACCACTGGGCGGCTGCCCACCCAGCTCTGCAGGCTGGCGCAGGTGATACCTGCAGCGATGGACACGATCAGCTGGCCGTCCTTCAGGTCGGCGCGCAAGGCCTGGCACACGGTCTTCATCACCTGCGGCTTGACCGCCAGCACGATTACATCGGCGCCTTCGATGGCCTGTGCGTTGTGCTCGAAGGTTTCGATGCCCTGTTCGGCCTGAAGGCGGGTACGGGTTTCGGCACCGGGGTCGCTGGCGCGGATGTGCGACGCCTCCACGCCCTGGGCACGCAGACCACCGATCAGGCTTGCGGCCATGTTGCCGGCGCCGATAAAGGCAATACGTGTCTTGCTCATGTCAGGTCCTTGTTAGGAAAAGTGAGTTAAGCATGTCATCAAGCGTTGCCGTAGTCGCGGGCACCAAACAGGGCGGTGCCGATACGGACCCAGGTCGCGCCTTGAGCAATTGCAGCTTCCAGGTCATGGCTCATGCCCATTGACAGGGTGTCCAGGCCCAGCCCTAGCGCGTCCTGTAGCTGACGCAACTGGGCGAAGGCGGCTTCCTGGTCGTTGCGATCATCGGTAGGTTCGGGGATTGCCATCAGCCCCCGCAAACGCAGGTTAGGCAGGGCAGCCACGGCCGTCACCAGGGCGGGCAGTTGCGCGGGTGCGCAACCGGCCTTGCTGGCTTCACCGCTAACGTTCACCTGCAGGCAGATGTTGAGCGGCGCCAGGCCAGCTGGGCGCTGTTCTGAAAGGCGTTGGGCGATTTTCAGGCGATCCACGGAGTGCACCCAGTCGAAATGCTCGGCAATGGCCTTGGTCTTGTTCGACTGAATCGGGCCAATGAAGTGCCAGGTTAGAGGCAGGTCGATGAGTTGCTGTTGTTTCGTCAGCGCCTCTTGTAGGTAGTTTTCCCCGAAATCATGCACGCCCGCGGCATGGAGTTCGCGTATGGCGGCGGCCGGCTTGGTTTTGCTGACAGCCAGCAGCCGGACGTCGGCGGGATCACGCCCGGCAGCCTGGGCGCCCCGCGTGATGCGGTCGCGAATCGAGGAAAGGTTGTCTGCTAGGGTGGACATAGATCGACGCCGGCAACTGAAGGTTCGCCGCATTTTACCTGGTTGAAGGCAGATGGGGAGTCTCATGGAGGTGACAGACCTGCTGGCGCTTGCCTTGAAGGCAGGTGCCAGTGACATGCACCTGGCTGCAGGTCAGGCACCGGCGATGCGCGTGCATGGCGTGCTGCAACGCCTGCCGGTACCGATGGCAACGCCGGATGACTTGATGCGAAGCATGGAATCGTTGCTCGATGCCGACCCGTATCGACAGTGGGCTGCCGGTCACGACCTGGACGTGGCACTGGAGCTGCCCGCGCTCGGGCGGTTTCGCGTGAACCTGTTCAGGCAGATGAACGGCCCCGCGCTCACTGTCCGCTTGATCCCCGCGCGCATCGCCTGCGCTGAGGCGCTTGGCCTGGGCGAGATCGTCCGAACCACTGGCCGATACCGTGACGGTCTGGTCCTCATAGGCGGGCCGACGGGCAGTGGCAAGACGAGCACATTGGCAGCCCTGCTCGATCAGATGGGCCGCGAGCGTGCGCTGCACATCGTCACCCTCGAGGATCCGATCGAGGTCGTCCATGCCAGCCATCAAGGTGTGGTCAACCAGCGCGAAATCGGCCGCGATTGCTGCAGCTTTGCTCAAGGCCTGCGCAGCGCATTGCGCCAGGATCCCGACGTGATCGTGCTGGGCGAGTTGAGGGACCTGGAGACCATTCGTCTTGCACTGCGTGCCGCCGAAACGGGTCATCTGGTACTGGCAACCGTTCATACACGGTCAGCGGTGAACACTGTCGACCGGGTGGTGGAGGTATTCCCAGCGCAGGAAAAGCCTTGGGTGCGCGCGATGCTGGCGGACTCGCTACGAGTGGTTGTGGCGCAAGTGCTGGTCGGCCGGCGGGGCGGGGGCAGGGTCGCGGCGCGAGAAGTGCTGGTGGTGAACGATGCGGCCCGCAACCTGATCCGCGAAGGGCGCATGGCCCAGCTTCATTCGGTGATGCAGACCGGCGCGGCAGAGGGCATGCAAACCCTGGCCGGGGCCATGAAGCAACTTCAAGCGGGCGGGCTGCTCGCCGAGTGATGCAACCCGTGCCGCCGCCCATTACCCAAGGTGGGCAAGTGAGCGGCGGCGCACGAGATTGGGATGAGGTTCGATTAGCGCTTGGCCAGGCTTAGCTGTTGCTTTTCCTTGGGCAGTACGCGTTTGGCGACCACGTAGTGTTTCTGCCAGTAGGGCTTGCTCAGGTTATCGATGCTCACCCGCTTGCCGCGACGCGGCGCATGAATGAAGCGGTCATTGCCCAGGTAGATGGCAACATGGTTGACGCGGCGGCTCTTGATGTTGAAGAAGATCAGGTCGCCTGGCTTGAGGTCGCCCTTGGCGACCTTGGTGCCGTGACCGCTGGCCATGGCGCTGGAGGTGCGAGGCAGGTTGACCTCGGCCACGTCGTTGAAGGCGTAGCGAACCAGGCCGCTGCAATCGAACCCTTTTTTCGGGCTGGTGCCGCCCCAAACATAAGGGGTGCCGAGCATGTTAACGGCACGGTCGAGCACAGCGCTGCTTTGCTTGCTCGACGCGGCTGCCACCGTCTTGCCACGCGTGGTGCTGGCAGCGTTGCCAGGACGGGCGTGCAGGGTGGTCTGCTTGATGGGCGTGCGCTTTACCGAAGCGTTGGTGGTGTAGCCGGTAAAGCCGTTGGGAAGACGTTGCTCACGGTTGGTGGCGTGGGCGGCCAGGGGCAATAGTAGGCAGAGGGTCAGCCATGTCTTGATCAAAGGCGGCATAGATGAAGCTCTTATGAATAGTTGTGTGTTGGGCGCGCAACTTTATAACAGCTTTTTGTTCAAATTTTGATCCGTTGGTCGATTCTCGCTTACCATCCGTCGGCCTTGGCGGAAAAAGTCACAACTTTTTTTAGAAAATTTAATCAGCAACCCACGAGGGCCATGCATGAACACTTATCAACAGGGCGCGCCCTTCCATGACACCCACAGCAAGGTGATCGGCTATTTGCTGTGGATCTTCGGCTTCACCGGCTCGCACCGTTTCTACTACGGCAAGCCCATCACCGGGACAATCTGGTTCTTCACCTTCGGGCTGCTGGGCATTGGCTGGCTCATCGACCTGTTCCTGATCCCGGCCATGGACCGCGAAGCCGACCTGCGTTTCCACTCTGGCCGCATCGACTACAACATCGCCTGGATACTGCTGACGTTCCTGGGCATCTTCGGCCTGCACCGCCTTTACCAAGGCAAGTGGATCACCGCCATCATCTACTTCTGCACGGGCGGGTTGTTCTTGGTGGGCGTCTTGTACGACTTCTGGACATTGAACGGGCAGGTGTCCGAGCGCAATGCCGGCCAGCGCTGACCGTCAGACCCTCTGGCGCGGCCTGGACAGGCCGCGCCAACCGCGCTGCACCAAGGCTATTGGCGGGTCTGACGCTGTTGCAGCAGCAGGTTACTGAAGCCTGCGCCTGCCAGTTGCTTCTGGGCCACGGTCAACTGCTCGCGGTTGCTGAACGGCCCGACCAGTACCCGATACCAGGTTTCGTCCTTCACCGTACCGGACTCAACTTTCACGCTCTGCCCCAGCAGGATGATCTGCGCGCGCACCTTGTCCGCATCGGCCTGCTTGCGGAATGAGCCTGCCTGCAGGAAGAACTGCGTGGTTGCCGCCGGCTTGATCACCGGAGGGGCAGGCGGTGGCGTCTGGCCCAGCAATGCAGCCTGGGCGCGTGCGGTGTCGATCTTGGCGGCCTCTGCCGGGGTCACTGGGGTGACGGGCTGGGCTGGCACAGGTGGCGTTTTCTCGGGCACGGCCTCAGGCGGCACGATGACTTCCGACTCCGGCAGCAAGGTGTAGAAATCGTACTTGGGCTTTACCGGCTGTTGCGGTGTGGCCTGGGTCGACTTCCCGGCTTCGACCGTCTTTTCGGTTTTCTGCTGCTCGGGCTTGGTGCGCTTGATATCGCCGCCACCGGGTTCGAGCTTCATCAGGAACACGATGAACGCACCGATGGTCAGGCCGACTGCAAGCCATACCCAGCCGGGCATGGGCTGCTTGGCGGGCGCCGTCTGGCGACTGGCGCCACGTTTGGGAGCAGGTTTCTTCTTGGCAGCCACCTTACATGCGCTCCAGGGTTTCCAGGCCGAGCAGTTGCAGACCTTGCTTGAGGGTGCGCCCGGTCAGGGCTGCCAGACGCAGGCGGCTTTGTTGCTGCTCGGGCGTCTCGGCAGCCAGGATCGGGCAATTTTCGTAGAAGCTGGAGAACAGGCCTGCCAGGTCGTACAGGTAGCTGCACAAGACGTGCGGCGTACCCTTGTCGGCTACGTTATTGAGAATTTCTCCAAACTGGGCCAGGCGCGCGGCCAGGTCCTGCTCATGAGGCGCTTGCAGCACGATAGTGCCTTCGACTTCGTCAAAGCCCTTGCCCAGCTTGCGGAACACACCGGCCACGCGGGTGTAGGCGTAAAGCAGGTAGGGGGCAGTGTTGCCTTCGAAGTTGAGCATCAGCTCGAAGTTGAAGCTGTAGTCGCTGGTACGGTGCTTGGACAGGTCGGCATATTTCACCGCACCAATGCCCACCACCTCGCCGATGCGACGCAGGTCCTCTTCGGGCAGGCCTGGGTTTTTTTCCTTCACCAGCGCATACGCACGGTCCTTGGCTTCGTTGAGCAGGTCGATCAACTTGACCGTGCCGCCGTCACGCGTCTTGAACGGGCGACCGTCGGCGCCGTTCATGGTGCCGAAGCCCATGTGCTCCATCTGCATGGGGTGGCCCAGGAAGCCGGCGCGGCGAGCGACCTCGAACACCTGGTTGAAGTGCAGCGCCTGGCGTTGGTCGACGAAATACAGGGCGCGATCTGCCTTGAGTACGTTGCTGCGGTAGCGCACCGCGGCAAGGTCCGTGGTTGCGTACAGGTAGCCACCATCGGCCTTCTGCACGATCACGGGGAGCGGTTCGCCCTCGCTGTTCTTGAATTCTTCCAGGAACACGCACTGAGCACCCTGGTCTTCGACCAGCAGGCCTTTGGCCTTGAGTTCGGCAACGACATTGGCCAGGTCATCGTTGTAGGCGCTTTCGCCCATCACGTCGGCCATGGTCAGCTTGACGTTGAGCAGTTCGTAGGTCTTCTGGCAGTGCGACAGCGAGATGTCCTTGAACCGTGTCCACAAGGCCAGGCAGTCCGGGTCGCCCGCCTGCAGCTTGACCACCAGCCCCCGCGCGCGCGTGGCGAAGGCTTCGGATTCGTCGAAGCGCTTCTTGGCCGCACGGTAGAAGTTTTCCAGGTCGGAGAGTTCGTCGCTGGTGATCGGGTTCTCTTCAAGGTAGGCCAGCAGCATGCCGAACTGGGTACCCCAGTCGCCTACATGGTTCTGGCGGATCACTTGATCCCCCAGGAACTCGAGCACCCGCGCCACGCTGTCGCCGATGATGGTCGAGCGCAGGTGGCCGACGTGCATTTCCTTGGCCAGGTTGGGCGCCGACAGGTCGACCACCACTGTCTGCGCTGGGCCAGCCTTGCGCGCGCCAAGCCGGGGATCGTCAAGCGCTGCGTCCAGGCGGGCCGCCAACGCGGCGGTGTTCTGGAAGAAGTTCAGAAAGCCCGGACCTGCGATCTCGACCTTGCTGATGTCGGCGCTGGCCGGCAGGGCCTGGATCAGTTTTTCGGCCAGGTCACGTGGCTTCATGCCGGCCGGCTTGGCCAGCATCATGGCAATGTTGCTGGCGAAATCGCCGTGGGTCTTGTCCCTGGCGTTTTCCACCTGGATCGCCGGCGACAGCCCGTCAGGCAACACACCGTCGTTGAGGAGTTGGGTGAGGGCTTGCTGGATCAGCTGGCGAATGGTGTCTTTCATAGGAATCTCTTTTCGACCGCAAGCGCGGCGGGCGCCTGGATGCGCTGGTGGAAAAACTGAGCATTATCCGTGGCTGGGCGCGCGTTGCCAACCTTGGCAGGCATGTGCCCAGGCATGGAGCCGTCTGAAAACCGCCGTTGGGCCCGCCCGCAGCCTTGCCGTTCGCGGCTTGGCGCTTGAAACCGCCCTCAGTAAAGATCCACCGGGTCGACGTCTACCGACCAGCGCACCTGGCGCCCGCTCGGTAGTTGCTCCAGCACCAGCAGCCAGGCGCTGATGAGGCGGTGCAAGGGCGCGCGGGTGCTGGCCTGCAGCAGCAACTGAGCGCGAAAACGCCCGGCTCGGCGCTCCATGGGGGCGGGTACCGGGCCAAGCAGCTCGATGCCGGGCAGGTGCTGCTGCGCCATCAGGCGCTCGGCTGCCGTGCAGGCTTCATCCAGAAACGCCTCGGCCTGCCCCGGCTTGTGCGCTTCGGCGC
Source organism: Pseudomonas fulva NBRC 16637 = DSM 17717 (assembly GCF_000730565.1). Taxonomy (GTDB): domain Bacteria; phylum Pseudomonadota; class Gammaproteobacteria; order Pseudomonadales; family Pseudomonadaceae; genus Aquipseudomonas; species Aquipseudomonas fulva. The sequence continues at coordinate 350,621 of NZ_BBIQ01000001.1, forward strand.
GCAACAGGGCCAAGTGCGAAAAAGGCGGCAAACCGGCGGCGCGGCGTTCGTCGAGCGCCTGCTTGGCAAAGGCAAAATAGCCCTGCTCGGTCAGTTGAACCAGCAGAGGGTGGTCAGCCAGGTGCGTCTGGATGATGACCTTGCCGGGTTCTTCCGCCCGTCCTGCACGGCCTGCGACCTGCACGATCAGCTGGGCCATGCGTTCACTGGCGCGGAAGTCACCGGAAAACAGACCGCCATCGGCATCGAGAATGGCAACCAGCGTCACCCGGGGGAAGTGGTGCCCTTTGGCGAGCATCTGCGTGCCGACCAGCAGGCTTGGCTGGCCGCGCTGAATGGTTGTGAACAGTTGGTGCATCGCGTCCTTGCGCGAAGTGCTGTCGCGGTCCACGCGCAGCACGGGATAGTCCGGGAACAACACCTTCAGGCGCTCTTCGGCGCGCTCGGTGCCGGCCCCGACAGGGCGCAGGTCCACGTGCTTGCATTGAGGGCAGTGATGCGGCAGCCGCTCGTCGTAGCCGCAGTGGTGGCAACGCAGCACGCCGGAGCGCTGGTGAACCGTCATGCGCGCATCGCACCGCGGGCATTCGGACAGCCAGCCGCAATCGTGGCACAGCAGGGTTGGGGCGAAGCCACGGCGATTGAGGAACACTAGTACCTGTTGTCCCGCCTCCAGGGTCTGGCCAATGGCCTGCTGCAAGGGGCCGCTGATGCCGCTGTCCAGCGGCAGGCTTTTCACGTCCAGGCGCAACATGCGTGGTGCGCGTGCACCGCCTGCGCGTTGGGTCATGTGCAGCAGGCGGTAGCGGCCGCTCACTGCGTTGTGCAGGGTTTCCAGGGACGGGGTGGCCGAGCCAAGCACGATCGGCACGTTCTCCTGGTGCGCGCGCACCAGCGCCAGATCCCTGGCGTGGTAGCGCAAGCCCTCCTGCTGTTTATAGGAGCCGTCGTGTTCCTCGTCGATGATGATCAGGCCTGGGTTCTTCATTGGCGTGAACAACGCCGAGCGTGTGCCGATGATGATGTCTGCCTCGCCGTCACGCGCGGCCAACCAGGCATCGAGGCGCTCACGGTCGCTGACGTTCGAGTGCACAAGGGCAATGCGGGCGTTGAAGCGCTGCTCGAAACGCGCCAGTGTCTGCGGCCCCAGGTTGATCTCCGGGATCAGCACCAGGGCCTGCTTGCCTGCCTCGAGCGTTTCGCGGATCAGTTGCAGGTAAACCTCGGTCTTGCCGCTTCCTGTAACGCCCGCCAGCAGAAAAGCGCCAAAATGCCCGAAGCCGCCGAGCACGGCATCGAAAGCATCACGCTGTTCTTCGTTCAGTGGCAACTCCGACTGCGCCAGCCAGTGCTCACGCCGTTCAGCCGGGCGTTGGCGGCGTATTTCCACGCACACCAGTTCCTTGGCCAGCAGCAGATCAAGGCTGTCCTTGTTGAGGTTGAGCTTCGACAGCACGCTGTGGGCCACCCCATGCGGGTGCTGAGCCAGGGTCTTGAGCGCATCACGCTGGCGAGGGGCGCGTGCGATGCGTGGGTCTTCAAGGCGAGCGCCCGGCGCTGCATGCCAGAAACGTTCCTGGCGCATCTCGGCAGGTTCACCCTGACGCAGCAGGGTAAGAAGCGCCCAGCTCAAGGTGTCGCCCAGGCTGTGCTGATAGTACTGGGCGGTCCATAGGCACAGCTTGAACAGCGACGCCGGAATGGGCGATACCGGGTCGAGCAGGGCGCTGGCTGGCTTGAGTTTGTCAGCCGGCACCTCGCTTTCGGCACACACTTCTACCAGAACACCGATCATCTCGCGCCGCCCGAACGGTACGCGCAGGCGCATGCCTGGCACCCATGTCTGGTTCGCCATGCCGACCGGCGCCTTGTAGTCGAACAGGCGGCGCAGCGGGGAGGGCAGGGCAAGGCGCAGGATGACGTCGGGCACGCTAATGGTCTCGGGGGGCGTTTCAGAACTGGCGAGCCTAGCAGACGACGGTCGGTACAAGCGACAACTTGCGCTGGCGCCATGCTCTGGTATTATTTGCCGCCTAATTACGTGCGGTATTCAACAATTGGTGTTGGATGGCGGCACGCAGCTCGAGGAAGTGACCATGAAAGCTGATATCCATCCGAACTACGAAGCAGTTGCTGTCACCTGCAGCTGCGGCAACAAATTCGAAACCCGTTCGACCCTGGGCGATACCCTGTCGATCGACGTTTGCAACCTGTGCCACCCTTTCTACACCGGTAAGCAGAAAGTCCTGGACACCGGCGGCCGCGTACAGAAGTTCGCCGATCGCTTTGGCATGTTCGGTGCCAAGAAAGGCTGATGCGCATGGCGAACCCTTCGGGTTTCGCAGCGTTGCAGAAAAAAGCGCCCCTTGTGGGCGCTTTTTTTATGCTCGCTTGTTGGGTATCCCAGGCGCAGGCTTTCTGCCCGGCGCCGTCACGTGCTCAATGGGTGGCCGTACGGCATGTGGTCGATGGTGACACCGTGCGCTTGGTCGATGGCCGCAGTGTGCGTCTGATCGGGATCAATGCCCCCGAAATCGGCCGCAAGGGGCAAGCGGATGAGCCTCTTGCCCAGGCTGCCCGCAAACGCCTGCAAGCATTGATCAAAGCCAGTGACGGGCGCGTTGGCTTGGTACGCGGCAAGGAGGGCAAAGACCGGTACGGTCGCAGCCTGGCCCACTTGTACAGCCGTGAAGGGCATAATCTTGAGGCGCAGCTGCTCAGCGAAGGGCTTGCATACCGTATTGCCATTGCACCCAATACTGAGCTGAGCGGTTGCCAGCAGCGCGCCGAGTCAGTCGCGCGCCGGGCGGCTGTCGGTGTGTGGAAACGCTCACCGGTGATGCCTGCCCATGCCGTGCGTAAACCAGGTTTTGCGCTGGTGTCAGGCCGCGTCACCGCCATCGAACGCAGTCGTACGGGGGTTCGATTGACCCTCGACAGCGCCATGACGCTGCACATACCCGCTCGTCTGCGCCGTGCATTGCCCGCGGGTTTCTTCGATAACCTCAAAGGGCAAAAGGTCGAGGCCAGGGGTTGGATTCGCAGCCATTCACGTAAAGTGCCCTACGCGCCGGGTCAGCGACGCTGGCAGATGACCCTTACAGACGTCAGCATGCTCGACCGCCTGCAAAGATAAAAGATGTAGACATTTCTACACCAGATTGTACACACTGAAGCCTGCATGCCCCGTGGGTTGTAGCATAAAGTCTTAGGCTAGAGGCCTTGACACGAGTGACCGGCCAGTCTTGTGACGGCTGGACTCTTTGCGTATCCTCGGCGGTCCGTCAGAACAGCCAATAGCGGAATGCCCAACATGTCAGACCTGAAAACCGCCGCTCTCGAATATCACGCTCACCCTCGCCCAGGGAAACTGAGCGTCGAGCTCTCCAAGCCCACCGCCACCGCCCGTGACCTCGCCCTGGCCTACAGCCCAGGTGTGGCAGAGCCTGTGCGCGAGATCGGTCGTGATCCGGAGCTGGCCTACAAGTACACCGGCAAAGGCAACCTGGTTGCAGTGATTTCCGATGGTACTGCCATTCTCGGTCTTGGCGATCTGGGTCCGCTGGCGTCCAAGCCTGTCATGGAAGGCAAGGGTGTTCTGTTCAAGCGTTTCGCCGGTATCGACGTGTTCGACATCGAAGTCGAGTCCGAGAGCCCGCAGGCCTTCATCGATACCGTGCGCCGTATTTCGATCACCTTCGGTGGCATCAACCTCGAAGACATCAAGGCGCCAGAGTGCTTCGAGATCGAACGCACCCTGATCGAGCAGTGCGACATTCCGGTCTTCCACGATGACCAGCACGGCACCGCCATCGTAACGGCCGCCGGTATGATCAACGCCTTGGAAATCGCCGGCAAAACCCTCGAAGAAGCCAAGATCGTCTGCCTGGGCGCAGGTGCAGCGGCCATTTCCTGCATGAAGCTGCTGGTCAGCATGGGTGCGAAGGTCGAGAACATCTTCATGATCGACCGCAGCGGCGTCATCCACGCTGGCCGTGACGACCTGAACCAGTACAAGGCACAGTTCGCGCACGCCACCGACAAGCGTACGCTGGCCGATGCCCTTGAAGGCGCTGACGTGTTCGTGGGCCTGTCCGGTCCAAACCTGTTGAGCGCTGAAGGCTTGAAGTCGATGGCCGCCAACCCGATCGTGTTTGCCTGCTCGAACCCCGATCCTGAGATCGCCCCTGAGTTGGCACACGCCACGCGCGACGACGTGATCATGGCGACGGGTCGTTCCGACTATCCGAACCAGGTCAACAACGTGCTGGGCTTCCCGTTCATCTTCCGCGGCGCGCTGGACGTTCGAGCCAAGCGTATCAACGAAGAAATGAAAATCGCCGCTGCCATCGCGCTGAAAGACCTGGCCAAGCAGCCGGTTCCCAAGGAAGTATGCGAAGCCTACGGCGTGGACGGCCTGGAATTCGGTCGTGAGTACATCATTCCCAAGCCGCTGGATGCACGCCTGATTACTGTCGTCTCCGACGCCGTGGCCAAGGCTGCTATCGAGTCGGGCGTCGCTACGCTGCCGTACCCGAAGCATTACCCGCTCAAGAACGTTGATGACGTGTTCAACGGCTGATCGTCGTTCTGCACCAACAAACCCGGCTGTCATGGCCTGATGCTGTTTACGTAGGGCCGCGAAGCGGCCCAACGATATCAAGACAGTATCAAGCCATGACAGCCGGGTTTTTTCATGGCTGTAGAACAAAGGGGCAGCGGGAATTCGCCGGCATCGAGCCGTAATGCCAGGGCCGCCTTGCAGCCCTGTCAGGGTACCGGTCAGGTCTCAGAAGAGATCCATTGGCGTTGCTTCATCGGCTGGAAGCGGGCTACCCGGTGCAGTCCCGTTACCCAGTTCGTCCACCGACGGTGGCGAGTCCTCTGCCTTGAACAGCTCGAAATAGGCATTGGGCGTGCTTGCCGAGGCAGCACGGCCACTGACGGGATCGACCCTCAGGCTCAGGATGCCTTCAGGCTGCGCGGGCGGGTGCTCAGGCCGGCCTTGGAGAGCCGGGCCCATGAAGCCCATCCAGATCGGCAGTGCGGCAGTGCCACCGTATTCCCGACGACCCAGGGTTTCGGGCTGATCGAAACCAACCCACACCGTGGTCACGTAATCGGCGTTGTAGCCCGAGAACCAGGCATCCTTCGATTCGTTGGTGGTACCGGTTTTGCCCGCAAGGTCGGTGCGTCCCAGTGCCAGCGCTCGGCGGCCCGTACCGCGTTTGATGACGTCCTGCAGCATGCTGGTGAGGATATAGGTGGTACGGCCGTCGATGATGCGCTCGGCCACTGCCGGGGCTTGTGGTGCGGGCGCCTGATCGAGCGAAGTGGAGGGCTCACCCGGCACTTGACCAGTGCTGATGGGCTGCTCGGGAGCGGCCAGCCCGGCATTGTCTTCCGAACCTTGAGGAACGCGTGGCGGATTGGCCGTGAACAGCGTCTCGCCATTGCGGCTCTCGATACGGTCGATCAGGTACGGCGAGATCTTGTAGCCGCCATTGGCGAACGTACTCCAGCCGGTGGCGATCTCCATCGGTGTCAGTGTGGCAGTACCCAGTGCCAGCGACAGGTTGCGTGGCAGGTCCTGCTTGTTGAAACCGAACTTGGCGATGTAGTCGATGGTGCGGTCGATGCCCATGGCCTGCAGCAGTCGGATCGAAACCAGGTTGCGCGACTTGTACAGGGCTTCGCGCATGCGAATCGGGCCGAGGAACGTATTGGTATCGTTCTTGGGGCGCCAGACCTTGTCCACCGATTCGTCGACGAACACGATGGGTGCGTCGTTGACCAGGCTGGAGGCGGTGTAGCCGCTGTCGAGCGCTGCGCTGTAGATGAAAGGCTTGAAACTCGAACCGGGCTGGCGCTTGGCCTGCATGGCACGGTTATAGTTGCTCTGCTCGAACGAGAAACCGCCGACCAGTGCGCGGATGGCGCCGCTGGTAGGGTCCAGGGTGACGAGCGCGCTCTGGGCGCTGGGCACCTGGCTGAATTTGAACGACCCGTCATCCAGCCGCTGCAGGCGCACCAGGTCGCCGACTTGGGCAACGTCTGCCGGCGACTGGGGCGCACGGCCTTGGGCATTGGTGTTGATGAACGGACGCGCCCACTTCATCGTGTCCCAGGCTACGGTTTGTTCCTTGCCATTGCGGGTCAACACCTGAAGGCCGGTCTTCTCGACGCGGGTAACGATTGCCGGTTCCAGCCCCCCCAGTGTGCGCTGCCTGGCCAGTTCGTGAGTCCAGGCTGCCACGGTGCGGCCTGGGAAGCGTGCCTCGGGGCCGCGGTAGCCATGGCGTTGGTCGTAGTCGGTCAACCCTTTGAGGACCGCCTTGTTGGCGATTTCCTGGGTGTCGCTAGGCACGGTGGTGGTCACGCGCAAGCCTTCGGTGTAGGCGTCGCTGCCGTAGCGGCCGACCATTTCGGCACGGGCCATTTCGGCGACGAAGGGCGCATTCACCTCAGGGGTGGGCACGTGATAGCGGGCGTTCAGCGGCTCGGCCAGGGCGGCCTGGTAGCTTGCCTCGTCGATCTTGCCGAGCTTGTACATGCGGCCCAGGATCCAGTCACGGCGCTCCTTGGCGCGGACCGGGTTGGCCAGCGGGTTGAAGCGTGACGGCGCCTTGGGCAGGCCCGCGATCATCGCCATCTGCGCCAGGCTCACGTCACGGATCGACTTGCCATAGTAAACCTGGGCGGCGGCATCGATGCCGTACGCACGGTTGCCCAGGTAGATCTTGTTCACGTACAGCTCGAGAATTTCGTCCTTGGTCAGCTCGCGCTCGATCTGCAGTGCCAGCAGGATCTCGTTGGTCTTGCGCGAGAAACTGCGTTCGCTGGTCAGGAAGAAGTTCTTCGCCACCTGCATGGTGATGGTGCTGCCGCCGGTCTGGATGTGTCCGGTCTTGACCAACTGTGTGGCCGCGCGCATCAGGCTGCTTGGGTCGACGCCATAGTGGTTGAGGAAATTGTCGTCCTCGGCCGACAGAAGTGCCTGAATGAACTGTGGCGGAATCTCCGAGAAGCGGATCGGGGAGCGGCGCATTTCGCCAAATTCCGCGATCAGCTTGCCGTCGCTGCTGAACACCTTGAGGGGGATCTGCAACTGGATGCTTCTGAGCGAATCGACCGAAGGCAGGTTGGGGCTAAGATACAGAAACGCGCCGCTCACACCGAGTACGAGCGCGCAGATGGCTGCGACGGAAGACCACCAGAAGAACTTAAGCAGACGTATCAAGGCTTTTCGGTGTCCAGGTTGTGAATGGGTTGCACGCAGGCCCGGCGGGCCGGAAAACGCCGGGCATTATAAGCATTTTTCGCCACGCCGGGGTTACCGCCCGGGCTGCTCGTCGTCTGGCGGCGGCCAGGTCCAGGGGGTGCCCCAGGCAGCATCGAGCGCAAGGGAGGCCGCGATGCTTGGACGCTTCAGCAAGGATGCCGGTTCATTTACAGGGATTGAAATCGTCGAGAATGCGGTGCGGGTGGTTCAGTTGCGCAAGCGCAAGCGGCGCTTTGAGGTGCTGTGCCAGGCACAGGAACCCTATCAGCAGCCAGCCGACACCACCTGGATGGTTCAGCCAGCACATGCTGCAGCGGCGCTGCGCCGTGCCTTCGAGCGTCACGGTGTATGCCCGCATCGAGTGGCCATGGCGTTGGCAGCCGACCAGGTGATTTGCAAGCCGTGCCGCGTGCCGCGTCAGGCGTGCGAGGAGCAGATCGAAGCGCAGTTGCTCGCCGAAGCCGAGCGGCTACTGCCTTTTGCGCTGGATGACCTGGCCATGGATTTCCATGTGCTGGGTCCCTGCTCTGATGAGCCGAACAGTGTCGACGTGATGGTGGCGGCTTGCCGGCAGAGCACGCTGGCACTGGTGCAATCGGTGGCGAGGCACGCGGGGCTGCAACTGGAAGCCGTCGAGGTCGATACGATTGCCCTTACCCGGCTGTTACCACCTGCCTGTTCGGATCAATCCGCCGTGTTGCGGATCGATCTGCAAAACATCGCCCTGCATCGTTGGCAGTGCCAAGGCGTCTGCCAACGATGGGCGTGGACGTCGACTGAACCCATGTTGTCGGGTGAGCTGCCAGAGCAGGTCGTCTTGGCGCTCGTGTCGCAGGGCCTGCCGGCGGACCTGTGGGTGTCCAGCGGCGCCTGCATGACCCCTCGGCACCTGCACGCGATGAGCGAACGGCTCAACGTGCGTTGCCGGCCGTTACCCGCACCCGGCGGGCTCGAGTGTCTCGGTGGCCCCATGCTGCTTGCCAGCACGCTGGCGGCAGGTGGGTTACGGGCATGATCAGGTTCAACCTGCTTCCTTGGCGCGAGCGGCAGCGGCAAGCGGCCATTCGGCGCTTTCGCAACCAGCTGTTGGCAAGCGCCTTGGCGGCCCTGTGCGCCGTGACGATGGTCGATCAGCTGGCGCGTCAACGGGCCCAGTTGCAGACGACCGATAACAGGCAGCGTGCGGCGGCATTGGCGGCCCTGAATGAGCCGACAGCGTCGAGGGCGCAGCTACAGGACCAGTACGCCACGTCGTCGAGTCAGCTTGCCCGGTTTGAGACGCTGCGCGCTGAACAGCGCATCCTGGAGGGGCTGTTCACGGACCTTGAGCGCGCCCTGCCGACCACTGTGCAGTTGTTGGGCCTGCAACTCGAAGCCAGCCACCTGCAGATTACGGGCCTCGCTCCCTCTGGCGCCGTGATCGCCCAGTTCATGCGGGACCTGGGTCGCTCTGGCATGTTGATCGACCTGCAACTCAAGCACATCAAAAGCCTGCCCCGTGCCGATCAGTTCCTGCTGACGGCACGCGTCGCTGCGTCCTGGTCATGAAACTGCAGGCGCACTTGGATCGAGCGGCGCTGCTCGGGCAGTCCGTGCGGGCCAAGCGCCTGGCGCCAGTGCTGCTGGCCGTTTGCCTGTTCGCCTTGGGCTGCGCGATACGCCTGCCCGCAGCGCTGCAGCAAATGGACCAGGAGCAGGCCAAGTCCCAGGCACTGGATGAGCAGCAATCGGCTTTGAATGGAGAACGCGCAACGCTCGACAGCCTGCGCGCCTCGGTGGCAGGGGCTGAGCAACGCCTGCAGGTGGCCCTGTGGAACATGGCCGCCGGCCAGGACATGAGCGACCTGGTGGACCACATCTCGGCGTTGGGCCGTGCCCACGGCTTGCTCATCGAGCTGCTGCGGGTGCAAGAGGCGCAACCCCATGGTGAGTACCAACAGGTGCCGCTGGAGCTGCGGGTCAAAGGCGAGTATGCCGGCGTGCGGCAATGGTTATTGGAGTGGCTTGGCCAAGCTCGGCTGCTGCGCACTGGCGACATGAGCCTGGAGCCTGTCGCCGGGCAGCCTGGCATGGTGCAGCTACGGCTGCAGGTCGATGCCTTTCAGGCAACTGTCCCGACGCTGCAACCACAGACATTGGCCCAGCTGCCGGCAAGCGTGCCCGCGGCGGCACCACAGGTCGATCCGTTCAGGCCGCAGCAGGACCGGCTGCCTGATCGCGGGCTGGCAAGCGTGCCGCTGTCCCAGGTGCGCATGGTTGGCAGCCTGTCACGGGCACAGGCTAACGAAGCGCTGTTAATGGCGGCCGGTAAGGTTCATCGGGTGCGGCTGGGCGACCGGGTCGGGCGCGATCAAGGGGTCGTTACGCATATCGATTCGGTTCAAGTGGAAATCCGCGAACACTGGTTCATGGACGGTGCATGGCACGAGCGCGTTGCGTTTATCTCTATGGCAACACCTGTGGGCAAGGAGGCCCTGGTCCTGGATGAGCAAGACATGGAAATGGCTATTGGCAACCCTGCTGCTGCCATTGACGGCAATGGCGGCCCCTTACCAGGGTGAGCGGCTGTCACTGAATTTTCAGGATGTCGAGGTACGCGCCGTGCTGCAGGTGCTTGCCGATCATGCCGGCATCAACCTGGTCGCCAGCGACGACGTACAAGGGAGCGTCACCTTACGATTGGAAGATGTGCCTTGGGATCAAGCGATCGACCTGGTATTGCGCAGCAAGGGCCTGGGTCGACGCCACGAAGGCAACGTGCTGCTGATCGCACCGCTTTCTACCCTGAGCGCGCAGTCGTTCGAGGGCACCTCGAACCCACTCGACACGCAATCACAACCCATGCGTCGGGAACTGATGCGTATCCACTACGCCAAGGCCGCCGATTTGTCCGAGCTGTTGCTGGCGAGCCTGTCTGAGGACGGTATTCTTGCCGGCAGGGGCAGCCTGGGCGTGGATGAGCGCACCAACACGCTGGTGGTCCACCAGCCGGCGAATCGACTCGCCGAGATTCGGCAACTGATCGCCCAATTGGATGTGCCCGTGCGTCAGGTAGCGATCGAGGCCCGTATCGTGGAGGCCAACGTCGACTACCAGAAAGGCCTGGGGGTGAGATGGGGCGGCGACCTGTACAGCGCCGCACCGAGAGCGGGCAAGGACCTGTTCGTTGACCTGGGCGTCGAGCGGGGCGGCAGCAGCCTTGGCGTGGGTCTGTTGCGCGGCGACGTGCTGCTTGACCTTGAGCTCAGTGCCATGGAAAAGAGCGGTGAGGGCGAGATCATCTCCCAGCCCAAGGTGGTGACCGCCGACAAGGAGACGGCGCGGATACTCAAAGGTACCGAGGTGCCTTACCAGCAGTCCAACAAGAACGGCGCGACAACCGTGTCGTTTCGCGAGGCCTCGCTTTCACTGGAGGTGACGCCGCAGATCACGCCGGATGACAGTGTCGTCATGACCGTGAGAGTGACCAAGGACGAACCTGACTACGTCAATGCCCTCAATGACGTCCCGCCCATTCGCAAGAACGAGGTCAATGCCAAGGTCAGGGTCGAGAACGGGCAGACTATCGTGATCGGTGGCGTCTACTCCACCACGCAAAACAATGTAGTGGACAAGGTGCCATTTTTTGGCGATCTGCCGTATGTTGGACGGCTGTTTCGACGCGATGTACTACAAGAGAAAAAATCCGAGCTGCTGGTCTTCCTGACTCCGCGTATCATGAGTGACCAGACGATTGCCGTGAGTCGTTGATTCTGTGCGAAATTTGATACTTGTGGGGCCCATGGGTGCTGGTAAAAGCACCATCGGGCGCCTATTGGCCAAAGAGCTGCGCCTGCCATTCAGGGATTCCGACAAGGAAATCGAACTGAGGTGCGGTGCCAACATTCCGTGGATCTTCGACAAGGAAGGCGAACCGGGTTTCCGTGACCGCGAGCAGGCCATGATTGCCGAATTGTGCAGCCTTGATGGCGTGGTCGTTGCCACCGGTGGCGGGGCGGTCATGCGCGAGGCCAATCGCCGCGCGCTGCACCAGGGCGGGCGGGTGATCTACCTGCATGCCTCGGTCGAGCAGCAGGTCGGCCGCACCGCTCGGGATCGCAACCGGCCATTGCTGCGTACCGCCAACCCGGAGGCGACCCTGCGCGCCTTGCTCGAAACCCGAGACCCGCTCTACCGTGAAATTGCCGACCTGGTGGTGCAAACCGACGAGCGGCCACCGCGAATGGTGGTGATCGACATTCTCGAGCGCCTGCAGCAGTTGCCGCCCCGTTAACCCGGGACTATTCTCGGCCTCCTGCGCCGAGGCGAGGCTCAACGATACCGCGTGGCTTGCCTGCCAAAGGCGCCGTGCACCAGCTCATTGTGGGGATACATGCAGACACTGAAGGTCGACCTGGGCGAGCGCAGCTACCCGATCTACATTGGCGAAGGCCTGCTGGACCAGCCTGAGTGGCTGACGCCGCATATCGCTGGCCGTCAGGTTGCCATCGTTTCCAACGAGACCGTGGCGCCGCTCTATCTGGAGCGCCTGAGCAAGACTCTGGGGGCTTACAGCGTACTGCCGGTGGTCCTGCCCGACGGTGAGGCCCACAAGAACTGGGAAACGTTGCAGCTGATCTTCGATGGCCTGCTGACGGCCCGCCACGATCGGCGCACCACCGTTGTAGCGCTCGGTGGTGGCGTGATCGGCGACATGGCCGGTTTTGCTGCGGCGTGCTATCAGCGCGGTGTGGATTTCATCCAGGTACCCACCACCCTGCTGTCTCAGGTGGATTCGTCGGTCGGCGGCAAGACCGGCATCAATCACCCACTGGGCAAGAACATGGTCGGGGCGTTCTACCAGCCCAACGCCGTGGTGATCGACACCACGACCCTCGGGACCCTGCCAGCGCGTGAGCTGTCTGCCGGGTTGGCCGAAGTCATCAAGTACGGTTTGATCTGTGACAAGCCTTTCATGGCCTGGCTCGAAGAAAATATGCCGGCGCTGCGCAGCCTCGACGCCGTCGCGTTGACCGAAGCCATCCGCCGCTCGTGCGCGGCGAAGGCAGCCGTCGTAGGGGCTGACGAGCGCGAGTCGGGTGTTCGCGCCACGCTCAATCTTGGCCATACCTTCGGCCATGCCATCGAAACCCATATGGGCTATGGCGTCTGGCTACATGGCGAAGCCGTGGCAGCAGGTACGGCCATGGCGCTGGAAATGTCCATGCGTCTGGGCTGGATCACGCAGGCCGAACGCGACCGCGGCATTGGCTTGCTGCTGGAGGCAGGCTTGCCGGTGGTGCCCCCGCAGGAAATGACCCCAGCGCATTTCATGGAACACATGGCGGTCGACAAGAAGGTGCTGGACGGCCGTCTGCGCCTGGTGCTGTTGCGCCAGCTAGGCGAGGCCGTGGTCACCGACGACTATCCCAATGAGATTCTCCAGGCCACGCTGTCGGCGGATTACCGCGCGATCGTGGCCCAGCTTTGAGGTTGTGACAGCGCAATGACCAGTTTGCACGCCGATGAGGCCTTTCTCGACCATTACCAACTGAGCCATGACCCGTTCGCACCGCGCGTACCGGGCTTCAAGTTCTTTCCCGCCCAGCGCAAGCCGGTTCTGGCGCAGCTGCACCACCTGGCTCGCTACAGCCACCTGATGCTGGTGGTCACCGGGCCTCTGGGCAGCGGCAAGACCTTGCTGCGCCAGGCGCTGGCGGCCAGCACCAACAAGCAGTCGGTGCAGAGCGTCGTGGTTTCGGCCCGCAGTGCCGGCGATGCTGCCAGTATCCTCGGCCAGATTGCGCAGTACCTGGATGTGGCCGAGCCGCAGGTCCAGAGCATCCTGTCCAAGATGGTGCAACTGGCCCTGACTGGCCAGGAAGTGTATCTGCTGGTGGACGATGCGGAACAACTGGACGAGTCGGCACTCCAAGCGTTGCTGGAATTGGCGGCAGGCGTTCCCGAAGGGCGTCCGCATGTATTCCTGTTCGGTGAGCCATCGCTGATCGCAGGGCTCGATGAGTTGAATATCGAGGAAGAACGCTTCCACATCATCGAACTTGCGCCGTACAGCGAGGAGGAAACCCGCGAGTATCTCGAACAGCGCCTGGTGGGTGCCGGCCGGGGTATCGAGGTGTTCAGCCGGGAGCAGATCGCCGATATCCATGAAAATGCCGATGGGTGGCCTGGCACTATCAACCAGGTTGCCCGTGACACTCTGATCGAAGCCATGATCGCCAGCCGCTCGACGGCAAAGCGACCAGCCATGGGGTTCAAGATGCCTAAAAAACACGTACTCGCGCTATCCGCCGTGGTCGTCGTCGCCGTGGCCGCGGCGGTGTTGATGCCCCGCAAGGGCGACAAGGCCCCTGAAGATGCACCCGCAGCCCAGGCCCAGTTGCCCCTTGGCGACGGCAATTCCAGCGCGGCAATCGAGTTCTCCGGCTCGTCCCAGCCCAAGCCCCTGCCGCTGGGCGGGCAGTCGCAACCGGTCATGCGTGAACCGTTGGCCCAGGCAGCAGGCATGGGCGAGGGCGAAGAAGGCAGCCCGGCGGGTGATACCGCGTTGCAACCGGGCAACCCGCCACCCACGGTAACCACCATCGCACCGCCACAGGGCGTGTCTGCTGGCCCAGCGCCGGCGCCTGCCCAGCCGGTGACCTCCACGCCCAAGCCGGTCACGCAACAGCCCAAGCAAACCACGCCGGCCAAGCCTGAGCCTGCACCTACCCAGGTGGCGGTGGCCAAGCCCGCGCCCAAGGTCGCCGAGAAAGCTGCTGAAAAACCAGCGTCAGGTGGCAGCGGCAACAGCAGCTGGTACACCGGTCAGAAGCCGGGCAACTACGTGGTGCAGATTCTGGGGACCAGCTCCGAAGCATCCGCCCAGGCCTTCGTGAAAGCCCAAGGTGGCGACTATCGCTACTTCCGCAAGTCCCTGCAGGGCAAACCGCTTTACGTGGTCACTTACGGTAACTTCGCCAACCGCGATGCAGCTGTGGCTGCCATCAAGAACTTGCCAGCGAAGGTCCAGGCTGGTAAACCTTGGCCACGTACCGTCGCCAGCGTCCAACAAGAGCTGGCTTCGGCCCGCTGATACCTTCCGGGCAGCACCACCCCGCTGCCCTGTAGCCAAGCGAATTCTGGTTTTCGTCTAGCCTGCTGCGCCTGAGCGCGGCAGGCTTTTCTGTCCCGGGCTGCCGGCCACAAGCCGCCCATGCAGTCCTGGCTGAATCGCTTCAGAGTCCAGCGAAGTTGCCACATGGTTGGCGGCATCAATACATTCAAAAATGCGACATAAATTTTCAATGGTGAGACATGAAAATTTGTGAGTGTCGCTGTCGCTGTGCAACAATGGTTTTCCATGGCCACCGCAAAAAAGCTGGCGTTTGATCGGCGTGGATGGTAAGTGGTTGTTAAAAAAAGAGATTTGCCTCCGTTGAGGGGTGAACCTGGTGAGAATGTGTCTATGAAAACAGGTCTGTACCATCCCGAAGAATTCAAGGACAACTGTGGTTTCGGCCTGATCGCCCATATGACGGGCGAGCCCAGCCACCACCTTCTGCAAACCGCCATGCAGGCATTGACCTGCATGACGCACCGCGGCGGTATCAACGCCGACGGCAAGACCGGCGACGGTTGCGGGCTGTTGATGCAGAAGCCCGATCAGTTCCTGCGTGCCATGGCCCAGGAACATTTTGCCGTCGAACTGCCCAGGCAGTACGCCGTCGGCATGGTGTTCTTCAACCAGGATCCGATAAAGGCAGAAGCGGCCCGCGCCAACATGGACCGTGAAATCCGCGCGGCCGGCCTGCAACTGGTGGGCTGGCGCAAGGTGCCGATCGACACCAGCGTGCTGGGTCGCCTGGCCCTGGAACGCTTGCCGCAAATCGAGCAGGTGTTCATCGGCGGCGACGGCCTGAGCGACCAGGAATTGGCCATCAAGCTGTTCAGCGCCCGCCGCCGTTCGTCGGTAGCCAATGCCCATGACGCCGACCACTACATTTGCAGCTTCTCGCACAAGACCATCATCTACAAAGGCTTGATGATGCCGCGGGACCTGGCTGCGTTTTACCCGGACCTGAGCGACGAGCGCCTGCAAACCGCGATTTGCGTGTTCCACCAGCGCTTCTCCACCAACACCCTGCCGAAGTGGCCGCTGGCGCAGCCCTTCCGCTTCCTTGCCCATAACGGCGAAATCAATACCATCACAGGTAACCGCAACTGGGCCATGGCCCGGCGTACCAAGTTCGCCAATGACCAGATCCCCGATCTCGAGGAGCTAGGCCCGCTGGTCAACCGCGTCGGCTCAGACTCGTCGAGCATGGACAACATGCTCGAACTGATGGTGACCGGCGGTATCGATCTGTTCCGTGGCGTGCGCATGCTGGTGCCGCCAGCCTGGCAGAACGTCGAGACCATGGATGCCGACCTGCGCGCCTTCTATGAATACAACTCCATGCACATGGAACCCTGGGACGGCCCGGCCGGCATCGTGATGACCGAAGGTCGCCACGCAGTGTGCCTGCTCGATCGCAATGGGCTGCGTCCGGCGCGTTGGGTCACCACCACCAACGGCTACATCACCATTGCCTCGGAAATCGGGGTGTGGGGCTATCAGCCCGATGAAGTACTGGCCAAAGGCCGCGTCGGACCCGGGCAGATCCTGGCGGTGGACACCGAAACCGGACAGATCCTCGACACCGATGCCATCGATGACCGTCTCAAGTCCCGCCACCCGTACAAGCGCTGGCTGCGTCAGCACGCCACGCGGATTCAGGCGACCCTGACCGACGACCAGGGTGTGGCCAGCTACGACGCTGACCAGCTCAAGCAGTACATGAAGATGTTCCAGGTCACTTTCGAGGAGCGTGACCAAGTGCTGCGCCCCTTGGGTGAGCAGGGCCAGGAAGCGGTCGGTTCGATGGGGGACGACACGCCGATGGCCGTGCTGTCGCAGCGCGTGCGCTCGCCATACGATTTCTTCCGCCAGCAGTTCGCCCAGGTCACCAACCCGCCGATCGACCCGCTGCGCGAAGCGATCGTGATGTCGCTTGAGATCTGCCTGGGCGCCGAGCGCAACATTTTCCAGGAGTCGCCGGAGCATGCCTCGCGCGTCATCCTGAGCTCGCCCGTCATCTCGCCGGCCAAGTGGCGCTCGCTGATGAACCTGGAGCGTGACGGCTTCGAGCGCCAGCTGATCGACCTGAACTACGAAGAGGCCGTTGGGCTGGAAGCGGCTATCCGCAACATCGCCGACCAGGCAGAAGAAGCCGTGCGCGCGGGCAAGACGCAACTGGTACTCAGCGACCGCCACATCGCCCCTGGCAAGCTGCCGGTACATGCTTCGCTGGCCGTAGGTGCAGTGCATCACCGCTTGACCGAGCAAGGCCTGCGTTGCGACAGCAACATCCTGGTGGAAACCGCCACCGCCCGTGACCCGCACCACTTCGCCGTGCTGCTGGGCTTCGGGGCTTCGGCGGTGTACCCGTACCTGGCCTATGAAGTGCTGGCCGACCTGATCCGCACTGGCGAAGTGCTGGGCGATCTGGACGAGGTGTTCAAGTACTACCGCAAGGGCATCTCCAAAGGCCTGCTCAAGATCCTGTCGAAGATGGGCATCTCCACGGTCGCCTCCTACCGGGGCGCTCAGTTGTTCGAAGCCATCGGTCTTGCCGAGGAAGTGGTCGGGCTGAGCTTCAAGGGTGTGTCGAGCCGTATCAAGGGTGCGCGCTTCGTCGATCTGGAAAGTGACCAGAAGCTGTTGGCTGCCGAGGCCTGGAGCGTACGCAAGCCGATTCAGCAAGGTGGCTTGCTGAAGTTCGTCCATGGTGGCGAATACCACGCCTACAACCCCGACGTGGTCAACACCCTGCAGGCCGCCGTGCAGCAGGGCGACTTCGCCAAGTTCAAGGAATACACCACACTGGTCGACCAGCGCCCGGTGTCGATGATCCGCGACCTGTTGAAGGTCAAAGTGGCTGACCAGCCGTTGCCGCTGGAGCAGATCGAACCGCTCGACGCCATCCTCAAGCGCTTCGACTCTGCCGGTATCTCGCTGGGTGCGCTGTCTCCAGAAGCTCACGAAGCCTTGGCCGAGGCGATGAACCGCCTGGGCGCGCGCTCCAACTCCGGCGAAGGCGGAGAAGACCCGGCGCGCTATGGCACCCTCAAGAGTTCCAAGATCAAGCAGGTGGCAACCGGCCGCTTTGGCGTGACCCCTGAATACCTGGTCAATGCCGAAGTCTTGCAGATCAAGGTGGCCCAGGGCGCCAAGCCCGGCGAGGGCGGTCAGCTGCCCGGCGGCAAGGTCAACGGCCTGATCGCCAAGCTGCGCTACGCCGTACCGGGCGTGACGCTGATCTCGCCTCCACCGCACCACGACATCTACTCGATTGAAGACTTGGCGCAGCTGATCTATGACCTCAAGCAGGTCAATCCGCAGGCGCTGGTTTCGGTCAAGCTGGTGGCCGAGGCGGGTGTCGGTACCATCGCCGCTGGCGTGGCCAAGGCCTATGCCGACCTCATCACCATCTCGGGCTACGACGGCGGCACGGGTGCGTCGCCACTGACCTCGATCAAGTATGCGGGCGCGCCATGGGAACTGGGCCTGGCCGAGACTCATCAGACCCTGCGTGGCAACGATTTACGCGGCAAGGTGCGGGTGCAGACCGACGGCGGCCTGAAAACCGGCCTGGACGTCATCAAGGCGGCCATCCTGGGGGCCGAGAGCTTCGGCTTCGGCACTGCGCCAATGATCGCGCTGGGTTGCAAGTACCTGCGTATCTGTCACCTGAACAACTGCGCAACCGGCGTGGCTACCCAGAACGACAAGCTGCGCAAGGATCACTACATCGGCACGGTCGACATGGTCGTCAACTTCTTTACCTTCGTTGCCGAGGAAACCCGTGAGTGGCTGGCAAGGCTAGGCGTACGCAGCCTTGGGGAGCTGATCGGGCGCACCGACCTGCTCGAAGTGCTGCCGGGCGACACCGAGCGTCAGCACCACCTGGACCTGACCCCGCTGTTGGGCAGCTCGCACATTGCGGCCGACAAGCCGCAGTTCTGTGAGGTGGACAGGAACCCGCCTTTCGACAAGGGCGAGCTTGCCGAGAAGATGGTCGAAATGGCCATGCCGGCGGTGCGTGACCAGGCCGGTGGCGAGTTCGCGCTCGACATCTGCAACTGCGACCGTTCCATCGGTGCGCGTGTGTCCGGTGAGATCGCGCGGTTGTACGGCAACCAGGGCATGGCCGGTACGCCGATCACGTTCCGTTTCAAAGGCACCGCAGGCCAGAGCTTCGGCGTCTGGAACGCCGGTGGCCTGAACCTGTACCTCGAGGGTGATGCCAACGACTACGTCGGTAAAGGCATGACCGGTGGCAAGGTCACCATCGTGCCGCCGGCCGGCAGCCCGTTCGAAACCCAGCACAGCGCAATCGTCGGCAACACCTGCCTGTACGGCGCCACCGGTGGCAGGCTGTTCGCTGCCGGTACGGCGGGCGAGCGCTTCGCTGTTCGCAACTCTGGTGCCCACGCCGTGGTAGAGGGCACTGGTGATCACTGCTGTGAGTACATGACCGGCGGCTTCGTCTGCGTCCTGGGCAAGACCGGTTACAACTTCGGCTCTGGCATGACGGGCGGCTTCGCCTACGTGCTCGACATGGACAACAGCTTCGTCGACAAGCTCAACCACGAACTGGTGGAAATCCAGCGCATCAGTGGTGAAGCGATGGAGGCTTACCGCAGCCACCTGGCGCGGGTTCTTGCCGAGTATGTGGATGAAACCGGCAGCGAGTGGGGGCGCGAGCTCTCCGAAAACCTGGACGACTACGTACGACGTTTCTGGTTGGTCAAGCCCAAGGCCGCCAACCTCAAGCAACTGCTGTCCAGCACCCGCGCCAACCCGCAGTAAACAGCTGCACGTGACCAACCCTGGGCGCTCGACCGGAGCAGCCCAGGGTTTGCCCGGCTCAAGTGATCGTCTTGCGGCTTGCAGCGTGTAGCGTGCGGCTGCTGTTAAGAGGTTTTGAAAAATGGCTGAACGTCTGAACAACGACTTCCAGTTCATCGAAGTGGGCCGCAAGGACCCGAAGAAAAAATTGCTGCGCCAGCGCAAGAAAGAGTTCGTGGAAATCTACGAACCCTTCAAGCCGCAGCAGTCCGTTGAACAGGCGCACCGTTGCCTGGGCTGCGGTAACCCGTATTGCGAGTGGAAGTGCCCTGTGCACAACTTCATCCCCAACTGGTTGAAGCTGGTGTCCGAGGGCAACATCCTGGCGGCCGCCGAGCTGTCGCACCAGACCAACACCTTGCCCGAAGTCTGTGGGCGCGTATGCCCACAGGACCGTCTGTGTGAAGGCGCCTGCACCCTGAACGACGGTTTCGGCGCCGTGACCATCGGCTCGGTGGAGAAGTACATCACCGACACGGCCTTCGCCATGGGCTGGCGCCCGGACATGTCCAGGGTCAAGCCTACCGGCAAGCGCGTGGCCATCATCGGTGCCGGCCCGGCTGGTCTGGGCTGCGCAGACGTGCTGGTGCGCGCTGGCGTGACGCCCGTGGTGTTCGACAAGAATCCTGAAATCGGCGGCTTGCTGACCTTCGGTATCCCTGAGTTCAAGCTCGAAAAGAGCGTGCTCAGCAATCGCCGCGAAGTCTTCACCGGCATGGGTATCGAGTTCCGCCTCAACACTGACGTGGGCACGGACGTGACCATGGAACAGTTGCTGGCCGAGTACGACGCGGTCTTCATGGGTATGGGTACCTATACCTACATGAAAGGCGGCTTCCCTGGCGAAGACCTGCCAGGGGTGCACGATGCCCTCGATTTCCTGATCGCCAACGTCAACCGCAACCTGGGCTTCGAGAAGTCGCCTGAAGATTTCGTCGACATGAAGGGCAAGAAAGTCGTGGTCCTGGGCGGTGGCGACACGGCCATGGACTGCAACCGTACCTCGATTCGCCAGGGTGCCCAGACGGTGACCTGTGCCTACCGCCGCGACGAAGCCAACATGCCGGGTTCGCGCAAGGAAGTGAAGAACGCCAAGGAAGAAGGGGTGAAGTTCCTCTACAACCGCCAGCCCATCGCCATCGTTGGCGAGGACAAGGTGGAGGGCGTGAAGGTGGTCGAGACCCGTCTGGGCGAGCCTGATGCGCGCGGGCGCCGCAGCCCGGAGCCAATCCCGGGTTCTGAAGAGATCCTGCCGGCCGATGCGGTGGTGATCGCGTTCGGCTTCCGCCCCAGCCCCGCCTCCTGGTTCGAGCAGCACGATATCCAGCTCGACAGCCAGGGCCGTGTCGTGGCGCCGGAGAAGAGCAGGTTCAAGCATCAGACCAGCAACCCAAAAGTGTTCGCCGGTGGCGACATGGTGCGCGGGTCGGACCTGGTCGTGACCGCGATTTTCGAAGGGCGTACCGCTGCAGAAGGCATTCTGGACTACCTGGAAGTCTAAGCGCCCTGGCAGGTAAGGTGGGGTCGCTGGGCGGCCTCATTTGCCTGGGGCAGACGCCCGGGCTTGCCCAGGAATGCTTGACCTGAAGCACGCAAAAAACAAAACGCATGGCCCCGACCGTGCCTTTTGTGTCGGTGTCTGAGAAAATGCCCCCACTATTTTTCCGGATGCCGACATGACTGCCCTGAAGAACGACCGTTTCCTGCGTGCTCTGCTCAAGCAACCCGTTGACGTCACCCCGGTATGGATGATGCGCCAGGCCGGCCGCTATCTTCCGGAGTACCGCGCCAGCCGCGCCAAGGCCGGCGACTTCATGAGCCTGTGCAAGAACCCGCAGTTCGCCTGCGAAGTGACCCTGCAGCCGCTGGACCGTTACCCGCTGGATGCGGCGATCCTGTTCTCGGACATCCTCACCATCCCGGACGCCATGGGCCTGGGCCTGTATTTCGAAACCGGTGAAGGTCCGCGTTTTCGGAAGGTGGTCAGCACCCCGGCCGACATCGAGGCGCTGCCTGTTCCCGACGCGCAGAAAGACCTGGGCTATGTGATGGACGCGGTCAGTACCATCCGCCGCGAACTCAATGGCCGCGTGCCTCTGATCGGCTTCTCCGGCAGCCCCTGGACCCTGGCCACCTACATGGTCGAAGGCGGCTCCTCCAAGGATTTCCGCAAGACCAAGGCCATGGCCTACGACAACCCACAGGCACTGCACCTGTTGCTGGACAAACTGGCGCAGTCGGTAACCACGTACCTCAATGGGCAGATCCTGGCCGGAGCCCAGGCCGTGCAGATCTTCGATACCTGGGGCGGCAACCTGTCGTCGGCGGCCTATCAGGAATTCTCCCTGGCCTATATGCGCAGAATCGTCAGCGGCCTGATTCGCGAACATGACGGGCGCAAAGTCCCCGTCATCCTGTTCACCAAGAACGGTGGCCTGTGGCTGGAAAGCATTGCCGATGCCGGGGCCGATGCCCTGGGGCTGGACTGGACCTGCGACATCGGCGATGCCCGTCGCCGGGTAGGTGACAAGGTCGCCTTGCAGGGCAATATGGACCCGACCGTCCTGTATGCCCGGCCGCAGGCCATTCGTGCGGAAGTGGCGCGCATCCTGGCCAGCTACGGCCATGGCAGCGGCCATGTGTTCAACCTGGGCCACGGCATCACGCCGGAGGTCGACCCTGAAAACGCGGGCGCCTTCATCAATGCCGTGCACGAGCTGTCGGCGCAGTATCACCAGTGAACCGGTTGTGACAGCGCATTACGCTGCATGGCCCGACTGGGGCTGAATGCAGCAAGGCTGTCGCATTAAGTTTCAATTCAGCGGTGCTCGCTAGGCTGGTCCTACTCCAACACAGGTAGGACCCGCCCCCATGAAAGCACGCTATCTTGCCCTGATCCTTGCCCCCCTGTTCAGCACCGCTGCATTGGCTTCAGGTGGCTACACCGGCCCTGGCGCGCAGTCGATTTCCACCGTGGCCGCTGCCAGCGAGGCCGCAGACGATACCCCGGTGGTCTTGCAGGGCTACGTAACCCGCAAGCTCGACAACGATGACAAATACGAATTCAAGGACAGCACCGGCACCATCACGGTCGAGATCGATGACGAGGACCTGCCAGCCACGCCATTCAATGACAAGACCAAGGTCAAGCTCACTGGTGAAGTCGAGAAACACTTGATGAGCCGCGAGGTGGACGTGGACCGTGTCGAGATCATCAACTGATCCAGCACTCCTGTCGCAGGCAGGCCGGTTCTTGGCGAGTCCGCCGCGCCGTGAACCGGCCTGCCCCCAGCCTTCAGGCGGCCTTTGGCGCCAAGGTGCTCAGGCGCAACGCCACCATCAGGGCCACCGCCAGCAAGCTCCCAATGAACAGGCCAATACCATTCCAGCCCCAATGATGCCAGAACACCCCGCCCGCCGTGCCCGCCACGCTTGAACCGGCGTAATAGCAGAACAGATACAGCGAAGAGGCCTGGCCCTTGGCTTTCAGCGCCCGGCGCCCGATCCAGCTGCTGGCCACCGAGTGAGCCCCGAAGAAGCCGAAGGTGAAGACGAGCATGCCCAGGATGATCAGTGACAGCGGCTGGGTCAGGGTCATGAGCAAGCCGCCGCCCATGACCACGATGCTGGCCCAGAACACCTTGCGCCGCCCCAGCCTGTCAGCCAGTGCGCCCACCTGGGCCGAACTGTAGATGCCGGACAGGTAGACGACCGACAGCAAACCCACCAGGGCTTGGTTCATGTGATAAGGCTCGGCCAGCAAGCGGTAGCCGATGTAGTTGAACAGAGTGACGAAGGCGCCCATGAGCAGGAAGGCTTCGAGGAACAGCCAGGGCAAGCCGGCGTCCTTGAAGTGCATGAGGAACCCGTTGACCAGCGTGCGTGGGTTCAGGGTCTGGGGCTGGAAGTTGCGCGACTCGGGCAATGCCTTCCAGAACACGATCGCCGCCAGCAACGCCAGGCTTCCCAAGGTGAGCAGTGCCGCGTGCCAGCTGACGAAATCGATCAGCACGCCAGTGATCAGGCGTCCGCACATGCCGCCGATGGCATTGCCGCCGATGTACAGGCCCATGGCCAGGCCGATGTGCTGTGGGTGGATTTCTTCACTGAGGTAGGTCATGGCCACCGCCGCCAGCCCGCTCAACGACAACCCGACCAGTGCCCGGGTTGCCAGGACCAGCTCCCAGGTCGGCATCACCGCGCTGGCTATCGTGGACAAGGCCGCGCAGCCCAGCGCCGCCACCATTACCGGCTTGCGGCCGATGCGGTCGGAAATCGGGCCTGTGACCAGCAGACCGAGCGCCAGCATGCCGGTCGAAACCGAAAGCACCAGGCTGCTCTGTGCAGCGTTGATGCCGAACTCCTTCGACAGCAAGGGCATCATCGGTTGGACGCAGTAAAGCAGGGCAAAGGTAGCGAAGCCGCCGCTGAACAGCGCCAGCACCGTTCTCATGAAGGCCGGCGTGCCTTTTTCGATCCAGGCGTCGTTCGAGGTCATGGGCTCGGGTTCGGGTTTGGTCGCTACAAGGGCTACAGCGGTTTTCACAGGCAAGTACCTCAGAGGCAGTGAAAAAATCATATAGCTGGCTAATAATTAGGTCCAATATATTGTTCGACCTAATTAAGACGTTTCACGACCTATGAGGGGTGGGTGATGGAGCTGCGCCATTTACGCTATTTCGTCGCGGTTGCCGAAGAATTGCACTTCGGCCGGGCGGCTCAGCACCTGGGCATTTCGCAGCCGCCGCTTAGCCAGCAGATTCTGGCGCTCGAGCAAGAACTCGGGGCGCGGCTGTTCGAGCGGACCAACCGCCGTGTCGAGCTCAGCGAGGCCGGGCGACTGTTTCTGGAAGAGGCTCGCCAGGTGTTGGCGCAGGTCGAAAAGGCCGCCGATGTCGCCCGGCGCGCACAGTTGGGGGAACTGGGTGAGATGAAGATCGGCTTCACCTCCTCGGCACCGTTCACCTCCAAAATTCCCAAGGCGATTCATGCATTCCGGCAGCGCTTTCCTGCCGTGCACCTGAACCTCATGGAAATGAGCAGCCGCGAAGTGGCGCAGGGCGTATTCGACGAGTCCATCGAAGTGGGGCTAATGCGGCCCATGCCGCTGGCAGACGGCCTGGTGGCGACCGAGCTGTTTCGTGAGCCCTTGGTGGCAGTGATCAACGCCTCTCATGCGCTGGCCAACGGCGCCGAACAGGGTGTGCACCTGGCAGCGTTGGCCCACGAGCCCTTCGTGTTCTTTCCGCGTAGCTACGGCAGTGGTTTGTACGCGCAGTTACTGGAGCTGGCGCGCCAGGCGGGTTTCAGTCCCCACTTTGCGCAGGAGGCAGGGGAGGCCATGACCATCATCGGCCTGGTGTCGGCGGGGCTTGGGGTGTCGGTGCTGCCGGCGTCCTATCAGCGCATGCGCATTGAGGGCGTGGTGTACCGCACCTTGCTGGACGAGCAGGCCACCTCGGCGGTCTGGCTGGTACAGCGCCAGTCCCGCAGGTCAGCGATGGCTCAGGCGTTTGCCGAGCTGCTCACCGGGCAGGTTCAGGGGTGAAACCTGACCGGTGAGCAGAGCGGATCATCAGTTGACGCGGGCCAGGTCACCCTTGAGTGCAACACCGGCAATCACTGCACCGGCGTGGCATTCGTAAGTGGAAGCGTCCTTGCGTTCGTTGCGCTTGTAGTAGCTGGCGATGTTCGTCACCGCATTGGCGTTGGCCTTGCGGGCAGCGTCCTGCAAGGTCAGCAACGCGGACTGCAGGGCCCACTCGCAGGCAGCCTCGTCACTCTTGTTGAAGGCGTTGGTTTTCTTGTTGGTGACCGAGTTAGGGCTGATCACGGTGACCTTGCCGCGCGGCTTTACGCCGGCCAGGTAGAATTTGACCGAGCCATCGAGCTTCTTCTCGGCAAGCATCTGCTGCACCACCTTTTCGAACGGCAGGTACAACGCCGTGTCGCGGGCCTGGCTCAGGCCGGGCAGGGCAGCCAGCAGCAGGGCGGTAGCGGCGGTCAGGGTTTTCAAGCGCATCGGGTTCTTCCTTGGTCAGTGGTTGGATGAGGCGTTGCTGCGTTGCAGAAGCTGATCGGCGGACAGTGCGTTGAGCTGGCGCACGATGCTGCGGTCCAGGTTGTAGACCCAGCGGTTGTAGTTACGGTGGATCTTGCCGCCGTCATACCCCAGTTCGCGGCTGTCGCGATAATCGATGCGGAACTGGCTGGCGCTGTAGTGGATGTCCACGGCGGCGTAGAAGGTATTGCGCACGGTGATGTCAGCCTGAATGACCGAAGCGCCGACCGACCGGGCCGTCCAGCCACGCTCGACGATGGCCTTGAGGATCGCCTGCTGGACCTGCTGCTGGGTGTAAGGGGTGGCAGCAGCCAATTGTTCCGAGGGGTTGAGCACCGGTTTGGAGGTACAGCCGGCAATGCCGGCCAGTACCAGCCCTAGTGCAGCGGCGCGTAGCAGTGAGGACATTCCTTGCGCTCCTATCGAGGGTCAGGGCCAGCGGCGGAAGATCAGCGATGTGTTGACCCCGCCAAAGGCAAAATTGTTGTTCATCACAAACCCGTGGTTCATATGGCGAAACTCACCCCGCAGGTAATCCAGTTCGCCGCAGCGAGGGTCTACCGCGTCCAGGTTCAGCGTGTGCACATAGCGGTCGCTGTTCATCATCTCGATGCTGAACCAGGACTCCAGTGCACCGCACGCCCCCAGCGTATGGCCCAGGAAGCTCTTCTGCGAACTGATGGGCATGCGTGGGCCGAACAGGCCGCTGGTGGCCAGGGTTTCGGCGATGTCGCCTTGCTCGGTGGCGGTGCCATGGCCGTTCACATAGCCAATCGCCTCCGGGGCCAGGCCTGCGTCTTCGAGCGCCAGCTCCATGGCCCTGCGCATGGTCGACTGTTCAGGCCGGGTCGTGTGCTGACCGTCGGCATTGCTGCCGAAACCGATGATCTCGGCATGAATCTTCGCGCCCCGCGCCTGTGCATGCTCAAGCGCTTCGAGCACCAGCATGCCGGCACCTTCGCCGATCACCAGGCCATCCCTGCCGCAGTCGTAGGGGCGCGGGCTGAGGTGCGGTGTGTCGTTCTTGAGGCTGGTGGCATAGAGCGCATCGAAGACCATGGCCTCGGTCGGGCACAGCTCTTCGGCACCGCCGGCCAGCATCATCGGCAAGCGGCCGTACTTGATGGCTTCGTAGGCATAACCGATGCCTTGGCTGCCGCTGGTGCAGGCACTGGACGTGGGGATCAGGCGCCCGGTCAGGCCGAAGA
Source organism: Pseudomonas fulva NBRC 16637 = DSM 17717 (assembly GCF_000730565.1). GTDB lineage: Bacteria > Pseudomonadota > Gammaproteobacteria > Pseudomonadales > Pseudomonadaceae > Aquipseudomonas > Aquipseudomonas fulva. Next base: position 377,104 of record NZ_BBIQ01000001.1, read on the forward strand.
AAATGCTGATGTTGGCGGCGGTCGTGTGCGGCATCATGCGCACATAGGAGTTGGCATTGAGCCCGTCGGCCACCGAGTTGAGCAGCATGTTGCCGAACGCCTTGATCTCGTCGGTGCTGCCGGTGGACGAGCCGCAGGCCACGCCCATGCGGCCGTCGCGAATGCTCGGGTCGCCGAGCAGGCCTGCATCGGCAAGGGCCTGTTCGGCGGCGCCAACGGCCAGGCGGGACACCCGGCCCATGCTGCGAAGCTGCTTGCGCGTCCAGTGCGCCGGGACCTTGAAATCATCGATGGGCCCTGCCAGGCGCGTGTTCATTTCCTCGAAGCGGTCCCACTCGTCCATGCGGCGGATACCACTGCGTTGGCTGGCGAAATGACCGGCAATGGTTGCCCAGTCGTTGCCCAGCGAGGTGATGCCGGCCATGCCGGTGACGACCACGCGACGCATCAGCACAGCCCCCCGTTGACCGCCAGCACCTGGCGGGTAATGTAGCTGGCCTCCGGCGACATGAGGAAGTTGACGGCGCCCGCTACCTCTTCAGCGGTGCCCATGCGCCCGGCAGGGATCATCTTCATCAGTTCGTCTACCGGCACATGTTCGTCGAGCATGGCGGTGTCGATCAGCCCGGGCGCTACGCAGTTGACGGTGATGCGCCGCTTGCCCAATTCGATTGCCAGGGCCTTGGCCGCCCCGATCAGGCCCGCCTTCGACGCGCTGTAGTTGACCTGCCCGCGGTTGCCGATGAGCCCCGAAACCGAGGTGATGCAGACGATGCGACCCGGCGCACGGCGGCGGATCATGGGCATCGTCAGCGGCTGCAGCACATTGTAGAAACCGTCCAGGTTGGTCCGCAGCACCTGGTCCCAATCCTCGTCGGTCAGCGCCGGGAAAGCGCCGTCGCGGGTCAGGCCGGCATTGCACACCACGCCGTAATAGGCGCCGTGGGCCTCCACGTCGGCTTCGAGCGCTGTGCGGCAGGCGGCACGTTCGCCGATGTCGAACTGCAATACCCGCGCCTGCTGCCCCAACGCGCGCACTTGATCGGCCACCGCGTCGGCGTCGGCCCGGCCGCTGCGGCAATGCAGCACCAGGTCGTAGCCCGAGCGGGCCAAGCGCAGGGCGATGGCGCGGCCGATTCCACGGCTCGAACCGGTCACCAGAATGGTATCAGTCATGACAGGGGCTCCTCAGGGCCCGCTTCGGCCAGGTAGCTGGCCGCTTGCGGCGGGCGGTACACATTCAGGCGGGCGGTGGCGTGGATGCCGGGGCCGCGCAGGTGACATTCGAAAACGCCCATGCCGTTCTCGTCTTCGAGCGAACGCTGGGCGTGCACATGCAATTGGGCGCCGGCCGGAAAAGACTCGACATCGCACGAGTACTTGCGGGCACCGAGCAGGAAACCCAGCTCGACGGCTTGCCCATTGCGCCGTGCCCGACAGCCGGCATAGGCGGCCACGCTCTGGGCCATCAATTCGATGCCGAACCAGGCCGGCAGGCTGCCATCGGCGCGATTGAACAGTGCGCCGGGCCGTACGGTGGTGCGGGTGCTGATCTGCTCCTCGTCACAATGCTCGATGTGATCGATCAGGATCATGTCGCCAGCATGGGGCAGCAGCTCGGCCAGGGGCCAGGTGATCATGCGGTGTCTCCAAGAATCAGGCTGACGTTGTTGCCGCCGAAGGCGAACGAGTTGCTCATCAGTCGGCGTGGGCCATGGGTTGCCAGGCGCTGGCTGCCGTCGACCAGGGTCAGTTCAGGCAGGGCAGGGTCGGGCTGACCGTCCCACACGTGCGGCGGCAGCAAACCCAACGGGTTGTGCCTGCTCAGGCTCAGCCAGCAGAACGCTGCCTCGAGCGCACCGGCAGCGCCCAGGGTGTGGCCCGTCATCGGCTTGCTGGATGAGCAGGGCAGGCCGGCGCCGAACAGGGTATCGACGGCCAGGCTTTCCATGGCGTCATTATGGGGCGTGGCGGTGCCGTGCAGGTTCAGGTAATGGATGTGCGCGGGCTCAAGCCCCGCATTGTCCAGCGCTTTGCCCATGCACTGCAAGGCACCGGCGCCAGTTGGGTCGGGCGCGGAGATGTGGTGCGCGTCGGAACTGGCGCCCGCGCCGAGCAAGGCGATGCGCTCGCCTTGCGCTTCGGGTGTGCGGGTCATCAAGAACAAGGCGGCGGCCTCGCCGATATTGATGCCGTCGCGGTTGGCCGAGAGCGGATTGCAGCGGTGCTCGCTGATCGCTTCCAGAGCGCTGAACCCATTGAGCGTGAGGTGACAGAGGCTATCCACGCCGCCGCACAGCACTGCATCGCACACGCCCAGGTCCAGCAGGCGCCGAGCGCTCAGCAGTGCTCGGCCGCTGGAGGTACACGCGGTTGAAATCACATAGGCCGGGCCGCCGAGTTGCAGCCAGTCGGCGAGAAAGTCGGCCGGCGCGCTCAACACTTGCTGGTCATAGTGATAATCGGCCGGGAAGTGGCCGCCCGCCAGGAAGTGGCCAATGGCGGCACTGCCTTCGGCGATGCCCGAAGTGCTGGTGCCCAGGACCACCCCAACACGGTGGGCGCCGTATTGTGCGATCGCCTGGCGCAGGGCGGGCTCTATCTGCAACGCGGCGGCGTACAGCAGCTGGTTGTTGCGACTGTGCTGCTCCGGCAAGGGGACGGCTGGCAGTGGCTGCATCACGGCTCCCACCGGAGGCTGGCGCTCGGGGATCCAGCCTGCGGCCGGCCGCATTCCTGAGCAGTCGCCGGCGAACAGGCGTGCGGCGACCTCGGCCTGGCCATGGCCAAGGGCGCAGATCAGGCCCAGGGCATTGAGGTAGGCGGTCATGGTGTGTGCTCACGGGGCAGGGGGGCGACTACATAGCGCAGGCCTTGGTCCAAGTGCAAGTCGAAGGCGTGGGCCGTGCGGTAGGTCACTCGCCAGCGCTTGCCCAGCCAACGCTGCCCCTGCTCCTGCCGGGCCTGGGGATACGACCGGGCCAACTGGTCCTGTGGCGTGAGGGCGAACAGCACGGCGGCGAACAACTCGCGGGCCGCCGGGTCGGGTGGCAGCAAGCCGTCGGCCTGCCACTGCTGGCCGTCCAGCACTTGTCGCGCCTGGGGAATACCCAGCAGGTCGAGCAGCGACCAGCGCAGGCGGCCACCCTCGTCCTGGATCACCAGCAGCCAGTCCTGGCGCTGACCGGCCTGGGTACGCTCCACATGCAGTTGCTGCGGCAGGGCAAGCGCCGGGGGGGATGCGGGCAGCGGGGCCCTGGCGGCGCAGGCACCGAGCATCAGGCAAAGGACTAGCGCCATCCAGGTTTTCATGCGTGCTCCAAGGGCTTGCGAGCCACGACATTGACCAGCGTTTCATCGCGTTCGCCAACGGGAGGTGGCTTGCGCAGGCCCAGACGCTCCAGCAGGCCGAAGTCCTTGGCCCTGCTCCACCACAGGTAGGGATAGGACACGTTGTCGGACCCGAACGCGAACCCCTGCATGCGCAGCATGTGCAGATAACCTTCGGCACTTTTCTGCACGTGCATGGGGTGACGGAAGAACCAGCGAATCACCCAGGTATCGATATAGGCTTGGGTGGATTCTGCGAACAGCAGGTAGCCGCCCGGTCTGAGTACGCGGTAGAACTCGGCCAGGGCCTTTTCCTGTTCGACCAGGTGATGAAAGGTCTGATGGCAGAACAGCACATCGATGCTGGCATCGGGGTAGGGCAGGCTGGCGCAGTCACCGCCAGACAATTCCACCTCGATGCCCAGCCGCTTGGCCTCGGCTGCGCTGAGGTCGAGGCTGTGCGGATCGGCGTCGGTGCCCAGCAGCCTGGAGGGGGCGAATACCCGTTGCAGGTGTTTGAACGACTTGCCCTGCCCGCAGCCGGCATCGAGCAGAACCGGCGCCTGGGGAAGGGCGCCTGCGAAGAGTCGGGCGAGGTCATCGATCGCCACCCGCAGCACGTGATGCTGCCAGGTGTGGCTGCTCAGGAAGCGAAACCCGATGCGGGTTTCTTCCACGTAAGTCTCGCTCAGGAACGGGCGCTGGGTCATGGGGTGTCCCTTGCGCACAGTTCAGCCAGGGTACGCAGCCGGCGCCGAGGCTCGGCGACGAACGGGTTACGTGTATCCCAGGCATACCCGGCCAGTATGGAGCTGATCATGGCGCGAATCTCCGGTGAGCTGCCGGGGTGATAGATCACATCCTGGAAGCTGCCGTCGTACCAGCCCTCCACGTAGACACGGAAGGTGTCGACGCCACGCTGCAGCGGCTCGGCAAATGCGCTCTGCCAGTCCACTGCCTCCCCTTGCAGTTGGCGATGCAGCAGGCCTGCAGCCATGCTGGCAGAGCGCATGGCGATGGTGACCCCGGAGGAGAACACCGGGTCGAGGAACTCTGCGGCATTGCCCAGCAGCGCATAACCCGGCCCATGCAGGGCTTTCACGTTGGCCGAGTAGCCGCCGATGGTGCGAGCCGGGGTGTCCCAGACTGCATTGGCCAGCACCTTGGCCAGGGCGGGCGCTTGCGCCACGAAGTGCTTCAGGCACGCATCGAGGTCGTCAGGGGCAGTGGCAAAGCGCTCAGCGGCAGCCACTACCCCCAACGAGGTGCGGCCATCACTGAAGGGGATGGTCCAGAACCAGATGTCACGGTGCTCGGGGTGGGTGGTGATGAGGATCTTGTCGCGGTCGAAGCCGGGGTGGTCGATGCGGTCTTCGATGTGCGTGAAGACCGCCTTGCGCACTGGGAAGGCGGACGGGGCTTCAAGGTCCAGCAGACGCGGCAGCACGCGGCCATAGCCACTGGCATCCAGGACGAACTGTGCCTGGAGCACGTACTCGCTGGCATCAGGCCGGCGCACACGCACCTGTGGCTGTAGCCCGCCCATGTCGGCGCTGACCACCTCATGCTCGTAGCGGATCTCCACGCCCTGCGCTTGGGCCTGGTCGGCCAGTATCTGGTCGAAGCGAGCACGCTGCACCTGGAAGGTGCTGGTCTTGCCTGGCGTGAAGGTCTGCCCGAAGTCGAAGGCGGTGTATTCGTCGCCCCATGCGAAGGCAGCACCATTCTTGTATTGGAAACCTGCCGCCTGCACGGCATCCAGCATGCCCGCCTCTTCGACGAAGTCCAGGCAGTGCGCCAGCAGGCTTTCGCCGATGGAAAAGCGCGGGAAGCGCTGACGCTCGATCACCAGCACGTCGTGCCCGCTGCGCTTGAGCAAGGCCGCCGCGATGGCACCGGAAGGCCCGGCGCCGATGACCAGGACCTGGCGTTGTTGGGTTTCAAGGGTTGGCATGCGGGCTCCTTGCCATGGGTTCTGTGTTGAGCGGAAGGCGATGAAGGCCGGCCAGCGCCGGCATCAGAGTGGCGACCAGGCTCATCAGCATGAGCGCGAAGTACACCGCTGGGGTAATCAACTGCTGGGACAGCAGCAGGTTGAGAAAAACGATTTCACTGAGGCCGCGAATGTTCAGCAGCAGGCTTTCGCGCCATTTGCCGGCAGCGCCGGGCGACGCAGCAGCCCAGCACAGGCCCAGCCAGTTGCCCAGCAACTTGCTGGCGATCGGAAGCACCAGCAAGGCGACCAGCTGCCACGCGTCCAACTGCCCCAGGGCCTGGTGGGCATCGATCTGCACCACGCCGTAGGTCAGGATCATGGGGACCGCCAGGCCCTGTTGCACGCGGCGGTTGTACCCCTCTGGCAGTGGCAATGCCGCCGCGACCTTGAGCCAGGCCAGGCACGCCAGATAGCCAACCCCCAGGATCAGTGCGTTGAGCTTGTAGTGTTCGGCAATGAACAGCAGCACCAGGAACAACGCGCCATACAGCGAAGGCGCGCGCAGACCCAGCGCGTGCAACGGCCATGGCAGCAGCGCCGCCAACAGCGGCACGGCCAGTGTGCCGGGATCGAGGCTGCCTTGGCCCACACCTAGCAATAGCCAGCACGCCAGGTCGATCAAGATGGCAGCCTGCAACAACCGCCGGCTGGCCGCCGGGGGATAGTCGATTGCCTGGAGATAGAGGTAGAGCACCGGTATGGCGGTGATTGCGAACAGCAGGCCCAGTGCCAGTGCACCGACCCCGCTCAGGCCTATCACCCAGATCGCGCAGGCGATACCGCAGAGGAACGGCAGCAGGAAGCTGGGCACGGCAAGTTTCACCGCCTGTCGGTCCGGGCGCAGCGCCAGCACGTCGATCAGGATATGACCGAGCAACAAGGCGAAACTGCCGCCGTAGAGGGCTTTTACCCATGCTGGTGCAATTAACGCAGTGCCCTCCAATTGCCAGTGCGGCGTTACCCACAGACCCATCAAGGCAGGGAGTACCAGTGTTGCCAGCAACAGATGGCTGACGATCGGGATCAGCCCGAGGCGCTTGCCCAGCCTGCTGGCCAGGGTGAAGAGCGCCAGCGCCAGCGCCCAGAAGACGGCGATCATCATGAGCGGTCGTGCGCTCCCTCGCGAGGCGCTGCCCAAGGCGCCAGCAGGAAGCTGAACACCAGGCCCAGGCTTACCGCCATGCCAAAGTTGCTGACTGCCGGCGTACTGGACAGGGCCAGCAGGCCGAACGACAGCCATGTGGTCAACGCAGCCAGCAAGGTTCCGAGCAGGCTCACCGCGGCGCCGCCGATGCGCTCATGCATGAGGATGGCGTAGTCGACGCTGATGGCCGTCACCAGCAGCAATCCGAACAGGCTGAACAGTGTCAACGGCTCGCCCAGCCAGCCGAGGCTCGCCAGGCTGCACAGAGCAGCCAACAGCGGCAGGGCAACGATGCGCAAAGAACCCCGCAACCCGAAAGGCACTGCCAGCAGCATCAGAATCAACGCACACGAAAGCAGTTTGAGTTCCGCTGCGCTGACCTGGGTGGCGGCGAACAACTGGTTCAGCTCGCCAAGACGATCAACCAGCTGTACACCGGGCAGGCCCTGCGCCTGCAACTGCAACAGGGCGGCGTCAGACAAACCTTGCAGGCTGACGATGGCAGCCACGCCGTCACCTGTGCTGCCCAGCCACAAGGGCCGCCATGCCTCGCCCAACGGGCCTGCCAGCACGTCGTCGATACGCTGCAGTGGCAGTGCGCGCAGTTGCGCGACTTCAGCGGCCAAGGCCGCCTGGGGAACGCCGAGCGCCACCAGCGGCTGCCAATGCGCCGTTAGCGTGGCCAGGGCCTCGCGCACCTGTGCTTGCTCGGCAGGGGTTGCGACCAGCTGTCCGAGGCTCAGGTAGCCCTTGAGTTTGCCCAGCGCGACCAACTCATCGAGCTTGGCCCCAAGCTGTTGGGTGCGTTCGAGCAATTGCTGCTGGTCGGCAGCCCGCACCAGGTAGAACTGGCTGGTGGGCTGGTAACCGGTGATGCGTGCCACTGCCTGGGCTTGCTGCAACAGTTGCGGCGGCGTGCCCACCCATTGGCGGATGTCGTTGTGGGTCTGTAGGTGCCAGAGGCCGCTGGCGCAGAACAACAGCAGCAGGGCCAACAGCGCTGCGCTCGGCACTTTGCGCAGCAATGCCTCACGCCAGCGGGTGAGCGCCTGCGCGATACGCATTGGCCAATCGGCAGGTTGCAGCTGCGCCTTGCTCAGCAGGGCCGGGACCAGGCACACCGCACTGAGGTAGGCGCCCAACAGGCCAGCGGCGGAGAAAACGGCAATCTGGGTCAGCGCCGGGAACGGGGTGAAGGCCAATGCCAGGTAGCCGATGCAACTGGTGGCCAGGCTCAGGCTCATGCCTGGCAGGGTCAGGCGCACGGCCGTCCAGCTTTGCCAGGGCTTGAGGCTCCAGCTCTTGGTCAGGTAGTGCAGTGGGTAGTCGATCGCGACGCCGATCAGGCTGGAGCCCAGCACCAGGGTCATGACGTGCATCTGGCCGAACACCGCCACGCACACCACTGAACCGAACAGCATGCCGACCAGCACGGGTAGGAACGCCAGCAGCGCACGCACGCTGCGCAGGGCCAGCAATAGCAACAGCAAGATGCCCAGCGTTGCCCCGCCGCCTACCCAGGTGATCTCCCGGCTGGCTTGCTGCTGGCCGGCGGCCGCGTGCAGCAGGCCGCTGGCGGCCAGCAACTGCGCATCGACAGCGCTTGCCTGCACACGCGCCTGGGCCAGCAAGTCCGCGACCTGCAGGGGCAGGTGCATGTCGAAGGCATTGCCCAGGGTGCGCGCGCGCACCAGCACCCAGTAATCCCCTTCGGCCTGGGCAATCAAGGCACCGCTGGCGGTGTCCAGTTCCACGTTCGCGGGCTTGGGCTGGGCATTCTGGATACGCCCGGTCAGGCCTAGCCAGTCATCCTGGCCTGGCACGAGGCTGAACCCTGCGAAGGGATCGACCAGGCTCTGGACGCGCTGCGCCACGAAGGCGTCCGGCTCCTGCTGCAATTGTTGCCGGTCAGATGACGGCAGCATGGCCAGGCGACCTTTGAGCAACTGATCACGCACTGCCTGCAGGTCGGTGTCCAGGCTCCACTGCACCTTTTCGAACAGGCCAGTGGCCTGCCACTGTTCCGCCAACCGTTGTGCCAGCGCCACTGCCTGTTGACGCTGAGCGTGGCCGACCAGAAGCAGCAACTCGCGGTTCAGCGGTTCCTGCATCCGCTGCTCGGCCTGTTGCACCAGCGGATCCTGGGTCGCTCCGGGTACCAGCGCCATCAAGTCGGCGGACAAGGGCGCGCCGCGGTGCCACTGCCAGCCGGCCACGGCCAGCATGATCAGCAGCAGGCAGACGAACAGGCGCGGCAACTGGCGTTCAGTCGGCAAAGTCACTGCGCTCCATGTCGCTCAGCTCGGCAGCGCCGGTGCTTTCAGGCAGGCGCAACACGGTGCTGTCGCCTTGGGTCTCGCTCAGCTCGATGCGCTGCACAAAACGCCCGCCGCTGATATCGATGCGGCTGAAGATTTGCTTGAGCAGCAACGAGCGTGGGGTCAGACGCAGTTGCCACTGGGTTGAATCGCCGCTCAAGGCCAGTTCGAAATCACGCTGCAGCCCAGTGCTGTCACCTTGCAGCACGGCAAAGAACAGCTGGTTTTGCTGCGCACCGGCGCTGCGGCTCGGCAGCACTTGCCAGCCGCTCGGGTCGCGCCGGGCAATGCCATGGGCGTCGATCCGGTAGTCCTGACGCAGTGGCGTATGCAGCATCCAGAGCAGGCCATGATCACGGGCAAGCACGAACTCACCTTCGCTCAGCAAGGGCTGGGGCAGGGCACGCAGGTGTTTTTCCTGAATGAAGGGGCCCTTGACCACCGCAGGTGCGCTGAGCTGGTGTTGCAGGGCGTCCAGGTCAAAGGCTGCGCTCAAGGGGCTGACGATCAGCACCGCCAACGTTGCCAGCACGCAGGCCAGCCGTCTTAGCGCAGCACTCATGACAACACCTGCTGCACGGCGTCGAGCATGACCTGCGGCGAGGCCAGCTGCATTTCGCCGCTGTCGATGTGCACGGCCACCTGAACCGTACTGGCACGGGTCATGCGCTCACCGGTCACGGCGTCGCTGATCAGGTAATGCAGCTTCAGGCGGTTTTCCCATTCCACCAGGCTGGCCCGCACCACCAGGCGCTGACCGAACGTGGCGCCGCGCATGTAGCGCAGCTGCAGGTCGATCACCGGCCATGCATAGCCGCTGGCCTGCATCTGCACATAGTTGTGCGCCAGGCGGTCGAGCAGGGCGCACCGCGCCACTTCCAGGTACTTCACATAATGGCCATGCCAGACCACATGCATGCTGTCGACATCGAAAAACGGCACGATGACTTCGGTGTCGACGTGGAAAACGCCAGGGTTACGCATGCAGCCTCCAGTGACGTTGGCCGATGCGCACCAGGCAGTGGCGCAGCTCGCCTTCCAGCGCCCGGTCTTCGATGACCGGCGCGAACTCCTGCAACAACGCCTCGTGCATCTGCGCCAGCGCAGGGGGCAGCGCGTGTGCCTGGGGCTGCTGGCTGCGCAGCCAGACGCCCTGGTTGGCGGCCAGCAACGCAGCGGCGGCGACTTGCTCGGTCAGCTCCAGGACCCGCAGGGCATCGCGGGCGGCAATGGTGCCCATGCTCACCTTGTCCTGGTTGTGGCATTCGGTGGAGCGCGAAAACACGCTGGCGGGCATGGTCTGCTTGAGCGCTTCGGCAGTCCAGGCGCTGGCCCCGATCTGCACAGCCTTGAAACCGTGGTTGATCATGGCGCGCTCGGCCGGTGCGCCCGACAGGTTGCTCGGCAGGCCGTGGTTGTAACGCACATCCACCGCCAGCGCGAGTTGTCGGTCGAGCAGGTCGGCCACGTTGGCGACGAGGGTTTTCAGGCTGTCCATGGCAAAGGCGATGTGCCCGCCGTAGAAATGACCACCGTGCAGCACGCGCTCGGCATCACCGTCGATGATCGGGTTGTCGTTGGCACTGTTGAGCTCGGTCTCGATGAAACCACGCAACCAGCCCAGGCTGTCGGCCAGCACCCCCAGGACGTGCGGCGCGCAGCGCAGCGAATAGCGGTCCTGCAGGCGGTGCAAGGGCGGCAGGGGTGCGTCGATCGCCAAGTCCTGGCGCAGCCAGGCGGCGACCTGCGCCTGGCCAGGGTGTGGCTTGGCGGCGAACAGGCGTTCGTCGAAATGCTCGGGGTTGCCTTGCAGGGCAACCACGTTCAGTGCGGTGATGCGGGTTGCCAAGTGCAGAAGATAATCGGCGCGGGCAAACGCCAGGCACGCAAGGCCGGTCATCACTGCCGTGCCGTTCATCAGGGCCAGGGCTTCCTTGGGCCTGAGCACCAGGGGCTGCCAGCCCAGTTCGCGGTGCACGTCGGCGCTGAGGCGGCGCTGGCCCTGGAACATCACCTCGCGCTCGCCCGAGAGCGTCGCGGCCACGTAGGACAGCGGGGTGAGGTCGCCACTGGCGCCTACCGAACCCTCTTCGGGGATCAGCGGCAGGACGTCGTGGGCAATGAAGTCGCGCAGGCGCTCGAGCAGTTCCAGGCGAACACCGGATACCCCGTGGCTGAGCGAACGCAGGCGTGCAGCCAGCACTGCGCGTGTGGCCGAGGCGTCCAGCAGCTTGCCGAGGCCGCAACCGTGGAAGGTGTAGAGGTGGCGTGGCAGCGCCTCGACGTGTTCCAGCGGCACGGCCACGACACAGGAGTCGCCGTAGCCGGTGGTCACGCCGTAGATCACCCCTTCCTTGTCGAGCAGGGTGTCGAGAAAGCGCGCCCCGCGGGCAATGCGCTCGCGGTAGGCGGCATCGCCCTGCAGGTGTGCCGTGGCGCGGCCTTCGGCCAGCGCCACGACGTCTTCGATAGCCAGCGGCGATTCGCCGAACGTGACAGGTTCATGCGCTTGCATCGTCATCGGTCTTCCAGAAAGGGTAGAAATTGAACCACTGCAGGGGCGCGCGCGTGCAGTAGTGGCCCAGGCGATCGGCGTAGCGGGCGGCCCACTGGGCGATGACTTCATCGCGCTGGCCGCGTCGCCATTGCAGGCGTTCGGCAAAGGGCTCGAGGGTGACGTGGTAGCGGCCGTCGTGCTTGAGGCAGAACAGCAGGTTGAGCGGGCATTCGAGCATGCCCGCCAGCAACCAGGGGCCCTGCGGGAAGGCGGCGCGGTGGCCTAGGAAGTCCACCTCGACGGTACGCCCGCCATGCAGCGGCACGCGATCACCCGCGATGGCCAGCCATTCACCGCGCTCCAGGCGCTCGGACAGTTGCAGCATCACCGCAGGGTCCAGCTCGCTGACCTGGATGAGCCGCAGGTTGGTGGCGCCCGCCTCGCCCAGCAAGCGGTTGAAGCGCTCGGCATGGCGGGTGTGCACCAGCACGTTCATGGTCACCTGCTCGCCGATTTCGGCCAGGGCCCGGCAGACTTCCAGGTTGCCCAGGTGGGCGCCCACCAGCATCTGCCCGCGTGCGCCGCGCAGTTGCTGACGCAGGCCGGCAGGGTCGTGGATTTCGATATCCTCGATGCGCAGCTTGCCGTTCCACACGTCAAGCTTGTCCAGCAGGGCCTCGGCAAAGGCCATGAACTGACGAAAGACCTGCCATGAGCCAGGGGCAGGCGTCTGCCCGGCGTTCCACTGGCGCAAGCGTTGCTGGTACTGCCACGCGCTGCGGCGGGCACGGCGGCCGAACAGGAAGAAGTAGGCGACGATCACGTGGATCAATGGGCTGAGCACGCGGCGGCCTAGCAACCGTACCAGGGCGGCGGTCAGCTTCATCAGCCAGAAGCTGCCCCGCTCCTGGTGGTCGGCCCAGTGCTGCGACGGTTCGCTCATGACCGCCACCGACGCCAGAGGATCGCCGGTGCGCGCACCAGCATGCCGAAGAACAGCTTGGCGTGCATCTTGGAAATCAGTGCGTTGTCGTGGACCAGGCGAAAATGCGACAGGCCATCCTGTGGATAATGTACCGGCGTCGGCAGCCAGCGCATTGGTTGGTTGCGCCAGGCCAGGCGCACGAGAATTTCCGGGTCGAAGTCCATGCGCTTGCCAAGTCGCACGGTGTCGATCAGGGCCAGCGTGGCTGGCAGCGGATAGACCCGAAACCCGCACATGGAGTCGGGAATCTGCAGCGACAGGCTGTTGATCCACACCCAGACGTGGGTTAGGTAGCGCGCGTACAGCCGCCCTTTGGGCACACTGGCATCGTACTGTGGATAACCGCACACCAGTGCCTGGGGGGCATGACGCGAATGTTCCAGAAACGTCTGCACATCGCCCAGGTCGTGCTGGCCATCGGCATCGACCTGCAACGCATGACTGAAGCCCAGTCGCGCTGCCTCGCGCAGGCCGGCCATGACTGCACCGCCCTTGCCCTGGTTGACGGGCAGGGTGACCAGAAACACGTTCGTCTGTTCGGCCAGCCGGGCGAGCACCTGCGCGCAGCCTGCGTCGCTGGCATCGTCGACCAGCACGCAGGGCAGGCCCGCGCGCAGCAAGTCGTCCACGACCGCCGGAACGGCCTGTTCATGGTTGTAGACCGGGATCACCGCGCAGGGCTTATGCACAGGCGTTCTCCAACAGAACCCGGCCGCTCGAGCACGGTTGACCGGCACAGGTGAAGGCGAAGTAAAGCTTACCGCGGGCCTTGTCCAGGCGAAGGCTCAGCGCCAGCTCATCGCCGGGCCGCACCAACTGCTGGAACTTGAGCACCTCCATGCCTGCAAAGCGCAGCGGCGACTCGGTCAGCTCAGCGGCCAGCGCGACGGCCCAGTCGATCTGGACCACACCGGGCAACACGGGCGTGCGGGGAAAATGCCCCGGGAAACAGGCAAGGTCCAGGGGCACGCCGAGCTTGAGCTGGAGTTCGTCACCCTCGCGGTGCTGCTCCAGCACATGCGGCGCCATGCTGCGAGGCGCCAGCAGCAATGCCTGCAGCGCAGCCTGGGTCAGCTTGCCCTGGCTGTTGAGCGGCAAATGCTGCACCAAGCGCCAGCGGCGGGGGAGTGCCAGCGCCTCACAGTGGCCTGCCAGGTGGCTGCGCAGGGCCTCGACCAAGGCCCGCCGCCCCTGGTTGCGCAGGGCGTGCAAGCCTGCGGGGGTCGGCACCAGCAGGGCGCCGAGGCTGGCCCGGCCGTTTTCGATCATGCCAAGGCGTGCTTCAGACACCCATGGATGCGTGCACAAGGCCTGTTCGAGCATGGGCAGCGAAATGCGCTTTTCTTCGAGTTTGACGATCCGATCCAGTCGCCCCAGCAAGCGAAAGCGCCCATCTGATGAGAATTCGACAGCGTCGGCGCTGTGTTCCACATGCCCCGCAGGGAGGTAGGGCGAGGCGATGCACAGCGCGCCCTGTTCATTCTGGCTGACCTGTACCCCGGCAAACGGCTGCCACAAGGGCTGCCCCTGGCGCCAGGCGATCCCGCCGGTCTCCGAGCTGCCGAGGATCTCTGCCGGCCATTGGCCGAGACGCTGGTGCAGGCGCTCGGCCGCATCGGCGGGCAACTCACCGCCCGACGAGAACACCTTGCGCACCGGTTGCAGGGCTGGCCAGTCGAGGTTTTCCCCCATGCGCTTGAGCAGCGCCGGGCTGGCGACCCAGGCAAAGGCCGGGTGGGCGCGGCTGGCCCGTTGCAGGTCTTCGGGGAACGGCAATTGACGGCGCTCGAAACCACGCCCGGCGCACAAGGGCCACAGCACGCGGAACAAAAGGCCGTAGATGTGCTGGGTGGCGACGCTGCCGATGATCCAGGCAGGGCCCAGGGCCTTGCCCCACAAGTGCTCCAGCGCGTTCACCTCGCTGGCCAGTTGCGTGAGCTGCTTGTCGATGCGCTTGGGCTCGCCGCTGGACCCGGAGGTACACAGGCTGATGCGGCACCGGGCCAAGTCCAGAACGGCAGGTGGCAAGGGCGCGTCGAACAGGTCGTCGGGCAGCGTATCCTCAGCCTGATCCGTGAGCCACAGGTCTACGTGGGCATTCCAGCGCTCGCGTGTGGCCGGTTGCAGGTCGGCCGGCAGCAAGACCTCAACCTCGGCCCGCCATGCACCGAGCAGGGCAGCGGCCAGTTGCGCGGCGTCCTCCAGGTGCACCGCCAATCGGCGAACACCCCGCGCACGCAGGCCACCGGCCAGGCGCAGTGCCTGCTGGCTCAGTTCGGCATGGTCCAGGACAGGGGCTTGGGTCACCTGGCGCGGCGCATCCAGCGGCAGCAGCAGGTGTTGGAGGTTGATCCAGTTCATGAGCGTCCTCGCACACGTTGTCTAATCAGCCATTCGAGGGCGAACAGCACGCCCATCGCGGCATAGGCGATGACGCCGTTGTAGAGCGTCCACCAGGCCAACGGCGCCCACAGCGTAAGCGCGGCCGCGATCAGGCCGTTGAGCAAAAAGAACAGGCACCAGGCCTGGGTGACCTGCCGGGTATAACGCACCGCGCGCGGTGGCAGCGCTGGGTCGCTCAAGCGTGCCAGGCGTTCGGCCACCGGCATGCCGTGCAGCAGGCTGCTACCGAACAGCCCCAGCATGAAGGTACTGATGAGCACCGGATACCAACGCAGCAGTGCCTGGCTGTCCGACAGCCCCAGCAGCCCACAGAACAGCAGGGCGGCAATTGCCATCCACAGGCTGCCGGGCCGACGAGGGGCGCTGAGCGCACGTGCCAGCCAAAGGCCGCCGAGCAGCAGGCCAAATTGCCAGGGGGCGTAGTGCGCCATGCCGAAATGCACGGCGAACGGATACAGCAGCCCGGCAATCAGCAGGCCGGCGCCGATCAGTCGCTTCATGCCTCCGGGTTCACCAGGCGGAACACGGCCTCGACCACGTCGTTGACGGTACGCACCGACTTGAACTCGTCAGCGGCTATCTTCTTGCCTGTCTGGCGCTTGATGTGATCGATCAGGTCGACGGCGTCGATGCTGTCGATTTCCAGATCCTGGTAAAGGTTGGCGTCCAGGCTGATACGCTCAGGCTCGAGCTCGAACAATTCGACCAAGGCGTCGCGCAGGATGTTGAAGATGTCTTCACGGGTTTGCATGATGCGATCTCAGGCGGCCTGACGGGCAGTGACGAACGCCGCCAGGGCGGCGACACTGCTGAAATGGTTGCGGGTGTCCTTGGCATCGGCGTCGATCTTGATGCCATAACGCTTCTGGATGGCCAGGCCGAGCTCGAGCGCATCAACCGAATCCAGGCCCAGGCCTTCGCCGAACAGGGTCTGTTCGTCGTCGATGTCCTGGATGCTGATGTCCTCCAGGCCCAGGGCGTCGATGATCAGTTGCTTGAGATCACGGTTGAGGTCTTGCTGTGGCGCGCTCATCGGCGGCGAGCTCCTTGATGTAGTAGTTGTGCAGGTAGTCGTTGAGCAGGCGGGAAGCTTTGGGTGCAGGGCCCAGCGCTGCGTAGGCGTCGGGATGCACGTCCGGGCCCACCGAAAGGGTGAAGTGCACACGCCTGCCAGGGATGCGGTACCAGGGTTCGTTCTTGGTCAGCGTGGTTGGGCTGACCTTGATGGTGACTGGGGTGATGACGCTTGCACCGCGCAGGGCAATCGCAGCCGCGCCGCGGTGAAAGGCCGGCGGCTGGCCGGGCGAGGTGCGCGTGCCTTCCGGGAAAATCACCAAGGTCTGGCCCTGCTGCAGCGAGGCGACGGCGGCGTCGAGCATGTCCATGCTGCCATCGTTGCCGATGTATTGCGCCTCACTGACCGGCCCGCGTGTGAACGGGTTGTCGAACAGGCTCTGCTTCACGACGCAGTTGGCCTGGCGTACCAGGCCGATCAGGAACACCACGTCGATCAGGGAGGGGTGATTGGCAATGATCATCTGACCCGGCCGGCCCAGGCGCTCGGCCCCTTCGATTTCGTACGTCAGCACGCCCATGGCGCGCATGAACTGCACGAAGCGCCAGAACAACCAGCTGATGGTGCGCCGGGCCCGCTCGCGGTGGCGCACTCGGCCACCGGGCAGGCAGGCCAGCAGCGGAAACACGAACAGCCGCAGGGTCAGGCAGCCCATGCCAAACAGTATAAAGCTCGTCGCGGTGGCCAACAGGCGCCAGATGAAGGCATCGCCTGACCTGCTCACGGCTGTCGGTGCCAGTTCCATGTACGACGCTTCCCTGTGTGAGTGAAATCGGTGCGGCCGTTGAGCATGGCCTTGAGCCAGGCCAAGCCGTGAGGCAGCCCAGGCACTGCCGGTGATGCGGCGACCTGGCCGGGCGCTAGCTGCCATTGCTGGCCTGGGGTCAGCAACAGGCCGAGCGCATAGGCGAATGGGACGTCGTCTATCCAGGGGCCATAGGCCGGCGGCGGCTGTTCTTCGGTAACGATCAACAGCACGGCTGGGGCACCATCAGCCATGAGCGCTGCGGCTTCCACCACGCCCTGCTCGAAACCATCCCCCGCGGCGGCCAGTGCCGTCATCTCGCAGGTGGAACCGCGCAGGATCGACCACAGGCCGATGACCGCGTTGTGCACCGAGAGGCTGAACTGGGTAGGTGATAGCGGCTGCCCCGCAGCCAGTTCGCCCAGAATCGAAAACGTACGGGGTGTTTCACCGTGGCGTGACACGAAGACCAGCGGCAGCGGCGGCTGGCCCTCTGCCAATGGCCAGGCCACCGCGAACGCCATGCGCGCCATGTGGCTCAGCCGACGGCGTTGCATGGCCGGCAGAAAGGCCACGTCAGGCGCGCAGGCGTCAGCACCCGATGGCGAATTGCCACTGGCCCAGGCGTGCCAGTCGGCAGGCGCCGAAAGGCCCGGAGCCCATGCACGCCATTGGGTGATGTTGAAGGTGATCACGGTGGTTTTCTTCCCGCCCTGAGGGGCTTCCATGCCGAGCGAACGTGTCGGCGCCTGCCTGTCAGGGGTGGTGCGTTCATCGAGTGGCGCGCATTATCCCGGTGCGGCGGTGATGTAGCAATGGATTCGGATCCAAAGAGACAACGCCTTCAAGCGGATGTGGCGTGGTCCGATTGAATAGTTTCCTTTTTCCGACAGTCGGCACAGCGCCATGTCTGGTGCGCAGCCGCTGTAGCAGCGCTGGCCATGGGCACGGCGTCGCCACATACTCGGCAACTCGTCCCTATCCGGAGGTCAGTCATGCGACGCGTGGTGTTCAATCAGAAAGGCGGGGTGGGCAAATCCAGCATCGCCTGCAACCTGGCAGCGGTAAGCGCCCATGAAGGCTACCGAACCTTGCTGATCGACCTGGATGCACAGGCCAACTCGACCCAGTACCTCACCGGGCTGGTGGGCGAAGACATTCCCATGGGCATCGCCGATTTCTTCAAGCAGAGCCTGTCCAGTGGGCCCGGGGTGAAGAAGAATAAGGTCGATATCCACCTGACACCGTTCGAAAACCTGCATGTGGTCACCGCCACCTCGGAGTTGGCCGACCTGCAACCCAAGCTCGAAGCCAAGCACAAGATCAACAAGCTGCGTAAATTGCTCGACGTCTTGAGTGAAGATTACGAGCGGATTTACATCGACACCCCGCCGGCCCTCAACTTCTATGCCGTCTCGGCGCTCATCGCAGCGGACCGAGTGCTGATCCCGTTCGACTGCGACAGCTTCTCGCGTCAGGCCCTGTACGGGTTGCTGGCCGAGATCGAGGACATCAAGGAAGACCACAACGAACACCTGGTCGTCGAGGGCATCGTGGTGAACCAGTTCCAGCCCCGCGCCAGCCTGCCGCAGCAGATGCTGGACGCGCTACTGGCCGAAGGCTTGCCGGTGCTGCCGGTGTACCTGGGCAGTTCAGTGAAGATGCGGGAGTCGCATCACGCCAGCCTGCCCCTGATCCACCTCGACCCCCGTCACAAACTGACCCAGCAATTCGTGGCGCTGCATGATTTGCTGGGTGGGGATGAGTAGGTGCAGCTTGATCAGACGTCTGCACGAGGGGCTACGTATCCCCTATGAGTCGCTGCTTGCAGGTACCTGAGGTCAAACTCCCTGGCTGCGCAGCCACTCCAGCAGTGGCTGAAGGGGAAGTGCCCCTGCCTGGCGCGCGATCTCGCGGCCGTTGCGCATCAGTATGAGGCTCGGGATCGAGCGAATGCCCAGTTGCCCGGCCAGGGAGCGGTTGGCTTCGCTGTCGAGCTTGGCCAGGCGGCAGCGGCCAGTCAGTTGGCGGGCCGCTTGTTCGAAGACTGGCGCGAAGGCCTTGCAGGGGCCACACCAATCGGCCCAGACGTCGATCAGCAAGGGCAGGTCGCCTTTGACCTGGCTTGCATAGCTGCTCTCGGTCAGCACGAACGGCGCCTGGAGCACCACTTGCTGCTTGCAGCGGCCACACTTGGGCGCATCGCCCAGGCGGTCGGCGGGCAAGCGGTTCAGGCCGTTGCAGTGAGGGCAAGGGACAATTAGCGGATCGGTCATTGCATCTCCGTTGGCGTCTGTGGGCTTCAGGACGAGCAACTGATTTCCAAGTGCTTGCCCCAGGCAGGTGGCGGCGCTGCATAGGCCTGCATTCCGGCCTGTTCCTCGAACGGGCGGCTCAGCACCTCATGCAAACGCCTGACCTCAGTGTAGTCGCCTGCCTCGGCCGCTTCGATGGCGTTCTGCGCCAGATAGTTACGCAGCACATACAGCGGGTTCACGGCGTGCATGCGCTCACGCCGCCCGGCAGCATGGTTCGGTTCACGTTCGCAGCGCGCTTGATAGTCGACAGCCCAGGCATCGAAACCCGCCAGGTCGATGAAGGCGTCACGTACCGATTGCAGCGCGTCGGCCAGCGGTTGATCGCCCAGGCGGCGGAAGAACAGGTTGTAGTCCACACCACCGCTCTGCATGCGTTGCAGCAGACGCTCGACCAAGGCCATGTCTTCATCCTCGGCGGTAGTCAGGCCGAGCCGGCGACGCATCAGGTCCAGGTAATGGGCCTGGTAGAGGGGCAGGAACAGCGCCAGTGCCTGCTTGAGCGCTTCGACCTCGACCACCGTGGTCAAGGCCTGGGCCAGCGCGCTGAGGTTCCAATGGGCGATCGGTACCTGGTTGGCATAGCTGTAGCGGCCGCGGTCGTCGGAGTGGTTGCAGATGAAGTTGGCATCGAAGTCGTCAAGGAAAGCGAACGGGCCGAAGTCGAAGGTGATCCCCAGAATCGACATGTTGTCGGTGTTCATCACGCCGTGACAGAAACCGTACGCTTGCCAGCGTGCGATCAGCTCGGCATTGCGCTCGACGATGGTCTGGAACATGGCCAGGTAAGGCTGCTCGGCGTCTTTGCACTGCGGGTAGTGCTCCTCGAGTACATGGTCGATCAGCACGCGCTGCTGCTCGGGCTGCTGGGTGTAGTAGAAGTATTCGAAATGGCCAAAGCGGATATGGCTCTGGGCAAGGCGGGTGAGCATGGCGGCGCTTTCCTGGGTTTCCCGCCACACCGGGGTGCTGGAGCCGATCACACACAGGGCTCGGCTGCTGGGGATACCGAGGGCATGCAAGGCTTCGCTCGCCAGAAACTCACGAATCGAGGAGCGCAGCACGGCACGGCCATCGCCCATGCGCGAGTAGGGGGTCTGGCCGGCGCCCTTGAGGTGCAGGTCCCAATGTTCACCGGCATCGTTGACCACCTCGGTCAGTAACAGGCCGCGGCCGTCACCCAGGCGCGGGTTGTAGCCGCCGAACTGATGGCCGGAATACACCATCGCTCGTGGATCGGCGCCTTCCCAGAGCTTGTGGCCACTGAACAGTTCGGCGAACAACGGCAGCTCGGCCTGGGCCGGGTCGAGGTCGAGCAGCGCCATGGCCGATGCACTGGCGACCACCAGGCGAGGGTCTGCGATCGGCTCGGGCAGTACCTGGGTAGAGAATGCGTCCCCCAGGCGGGCGAAGCGGTTGTCGAAGGTGAGCTGGTCGAGGGCTTTCACGGGGCTGCTCCTGAGTCGAGGTGGCAAGCGGCCGCTGCGTGGCCCTGTGCGGGCGGACCGGCCGTGAGCGAGGGCCAGGCCCTCGCGGGTTGAACGGGCGTCTCTGCCCTATGGAGTCCAATCACACCGGTTGAGTGCCATCGGATTTGGGCGAGTCCATCGGTATCAACTGTTGTTTGCCGGCTTTGGGGTCCATCAGGAACACCTCGACCTGGCGTACGGAGATCTTGATATCGTGCGCCTTGAACTCCCGGTTGATGTAGCGATTGATCTCGTCCAGCGTCGGGTTGCGATCACCCAGGTCACGGACGTGCATGCGCAGTTCGTGGTCCAGTGAGCTTTCGCCGAATTGCAGGAAGTACACCAGAGGTTCCGGGTCCTTGAGCACCCGCGGGTTCTCATGCGCACCCTTGAGCAGCAGGTCGCGTACCAGGTCCAGGTCCGAGCCGTAGTCGATGCCCAGTTTCAGGGTGACGCGGGTAACGGTATCGGTGAGCGACCAGTTGATCAGTTGCCCGGTGATGAACGTCTTGTTGGGGACGATGATGTCCTTGCGGTCGAAGTCGGTGATGGTGGTGGCGCGGATGCGGATCTTGCTCACCGTGCCCGACAAGTTGCCGATGGTGATGGTGTCGCCGATACGCACCGGGCGTTCGAACAGGATCATGATGCCCGAAATGAAGTTGGCGAAGATTTCCTGCATGCCGAAACCCAGGCCTACCGACAGCGCGGCGACCAGCCACTGCAGCTTGTCCCAGCTGACCCCCAGGGTGGAGAGGGTACTGACGATGCCGACGCCGACGATGGTGTAGGACAGCAGCGTGGTGGTGGCGTAAGCACTGCCTTGGGCCAGATTAAGCCGCGACAGTACCAGCACCTCCAGCAGGCCGGGCAAGTTGCCGGCCAGGGCGAAGGTAATGCCCACGATCACCAGTGCGCCGAGCAGGTCACCGAGGCTGATGGGGACCATGCTCGCCGCAGCGCCCGTACCGCTGGTGTATTCGTACAACACGAAGTTGTTGAGGTAGGCGAATACCGAGAGCAGGTCCGACCACACCCAGTACAGGCCGGCGATGAAGCCACCGAGCAAGGCCAGGCGGATAAGGCGCAGGGACTGCTGATTGACCTGTTCGATGTCCAGCGTCGGTTCTTCGACGACGACTTCGCCATCGAGCCCTTCCTTGGCTGCAGCCCGCTTGCTGAGCGCGCGCTGGTAGGCCAGGCGTCGGGCGGCCACGGAAAGCCCGCGTACGAATGCCGCCTCGATCACCAGCCAGAACAGCAGCAGGTAGAGGGTGTAGATCAGGCGGTCGGTGAGTTTCAGCGCCGTGTAGTAGTAGCCGAAGCACACGGCGATGAACAGGGCGATGGGCAAGGCCGTGAAGGCCACGCCCACTGCTTTGCGAAACAGCGAGGTGTCGCGGTGGGCAGGGCTGCTCAGCAACAGGCGGCTGAGCAACCAGGCCATCAGTGCGTAGCAGGTCAGCACCACGCCAATCCCCAGCACGTCGTCGGCCAGCGCCGAGGGCTGGTGCTCGGCCACCGCCACCACCCCCACCAGTGCCAGCACCACAGTGCCCAGCCGCCGAACCCAGCCGCGCAAGAACTCCACTTGGGGCTTGTACCAGCGGAAGTGAATCTCGGCCACCCCGCCAGGCGAGAGGATGCGGTAGGCCGTATAGAACACCAGCCAGGCCTGGGCCAGTTGCCACAGTGCCGCGCCAAGGTTGGCGTTCTGCCCGCGGGCGTCGATCTGCAGGGCGTAGCTGCACAGCGCCAGGCCCAGGCTCACCGGCATCGCCAGCAGGATGTTGATCAGGATCGCCTGCGGGGTGTGCCACTGGCTGTCGCGACGGAAATGGCCGATGTCCTGGTGCACCTTGCCCAGGCGCTGGTACAGGTACTTGCGTCGCCACAGCAACGCGCCGATCACCAGCAACAGCGGCAGGAACAGCAATGGGCGCTGGCTCAACCCGTCAGCCAGCTCCTTGAGGCCCGAGCTCCACGGCAGGTCCGCCACCTGGTCGGCCAGGCGTTGCGGCACATAGGCCAGCCAGTCCCAGTCCAACGGCTTGTTGCTGGGTATCCAGAACATCTGCTCGTCCAGCGTGGTGCGCAGGCTTTGGGCAGTGCCCAGTAGCTGCTTCTGGTTCAGTTGCAGGGTAATGGATTCGTTGAGCAGCGCCGACAGCTCTCGGTTCAGGCGTTCGAGCAAGTCGCTGCGGGTGATGGCCACTTCCAGCAATGCCTTGCGCAATTGGGGGGTGACGGTTTCGGGGGGTTGTGCAGCCAGCAGTTTGTCCACGTAGCTGACCGGGCTGCTCATCTGCTCGCGCTGCTGATTGACTTCGAACTGGTACAGGCGCGTGTCGGCGATCTGGTCAGCCAGGTCACGGTCGAGCTTGAGGTGCGGCAGAGTCTGTTTCTGTTTGTACAGGATCTTGGA
Source organism: Pseudomonas fulva NBRC 16637 = DSM 17717 (assembly GCF_000730565.1). Classification (GTDB taxonomy): domain Bacteria; phylum Pseudomonadota; class Gammaproteobacteria; order Pseudomonadales; family Pseudomonadaceae; genus Aquipseudomonas; species Aquipseudomonas fulva. The sequence goes on from NZ_BBIQ01000001.1 coordinate 399,806, forward strand.
CAGCAGCAGGCTGCCCTTGAGTACGCTGATCTGCTCGTCCAGCGCCTGATCGGCCTGGGTCAGGGTGTCGAGCTGCTGCTTGGTCCGCAGGTTCTGCTGGGTCAGTTCGTTGAGCCGGTCGGTGCTTCTGAGCAGGTAGTCGGACAGCTTGAGGTTGGCCGCGCTTTCGGTGGCCAGCAGGCTGCTGCCGCCGGCTTTCTGGGCTTCGATCGACTGCTGCGTGACGGTTTCCTGGGACTGGGCCAGGCGTTTATCGTTGATCAGGGTCTGCAGGCCCTGGATTTCCTGCTCCAGGCGTGCCGTGCGCTCGATCAGCAGGTCATGGCGGGCATTGCCCAGGTCTTGCAGCACGCTGTTGCCGGCCAGCTCCTGGCGGCGTAATTGGGTGAGGGCGTTGAGCGAGGCCAGTTCGGCGTTGAGCTGGTTGCGCAGGTCGGCACTGATAGGCTTGCCCGCATCCTTGCCGCTTTTGAGGATGCTGTTGATCTGCTGGGCCCGCGCCTGGCTGCTGCTGATCTCGGACTGAGCCCGTTCGGGACGGGTCTGCGAATTGATGATCAGGCTGTTGGCTTCGGACAGCGCCTTTTGCAGCTCGCCTTGCTGGGTGGTGCGTTCACTGAGCATCTGCTCGAGCTGCGGCACGCCAAGGTTGGCGTAGCGCTGGGCCACCGACTGCACCGAGCTCTGCTTGAGCCTTGCCAGCTCTTTCTGGCTGTCGCTGGTTTCCTTTGGCGCGCTGGCCAGCTGCTGCTTGAGGGCGGTCAGCTTGCGTTCGTTGTCTTCCTTGCTGGCCAGCAGGCTGAGGGTTTGCTCGAGCACTTGCTGCAGGGCCTTCTGATCGGCTTCGGGCAGCTTGCGCTCGGCGATCTTGTCCAGGCTTTCCTGGACGCTGGCGGTGGTGGGGGCTTCAGCGGCGGCGACCGCCAGGGGAAGGCAAAGGCACAGCCCGAGCAGGGCTGTGCGAAGGTGCAGGCGAAAGGACATAGGCAGACTACTTGTGGATCAGGCAGAAACGAAGTTTAGAGGAACAATCCTGGTCCTGGTCGCGATCCTTCGGGGAATCTGACGCCCACTTTCTGAATCTTGTTCCCGTCCATGGTCGCCACTGTCCAGATCGTGCCATGCCATTCGACCTGGTCGCCTACCACTGGCGCGCCTCCGACCTTCTGTCGGATGAACTGCGCCAGCGGCATGTGGGCATCCTGGCTGTCGACGTTGAGGCCATAGAGCGACGCCACGGCGCCGAGCTCGGCATCGCCTTCGAGCACGAAGTCGCCGAAGAAGCGCAGGTCCAGGCCGCGTTGGGGCGCCTGGCTGAAGAGTTTGCCCAGTGCAGGCAGGTTGTGCTCATGCCCGATCACGCACAGCATGTCGTCCACTTCCAGCACGGTACTGCCCGAAGGGTGCAGCAGCTGTTCGCCACGGAACAGCGCGGCGATGCGCGTGCCCTCTGGCATCTTCAGCTCCCTGAGCGCCGCTCCAATGCACCACTTTTCGGCGCCCAGGCGGTAGACGAACATCTCCCATTCGCTGGTGATGTGCACTTCCAGTGCCGAGCGAGAGATGGGCGCCGGGTCTGGCGGCACCGTCACCTTGAGCAGTTTGGCCATCCAGGGCAGGCTGGTGCCCTGCACCAGCAGCGAAACCAGGACGATGAAGAACGCCAGGTTGAAGAACAGCTGGGCGTCCGGCAGACCGGCCATCAGCGGGAATACCGCCAGGATGATGGGCACGGCGCCGCGCAGGCCTACCCAGGAAATGAAGGCTTTCTCGCGGTCGTGGAACGCCTTGAAGGGGAGCAGTGCGGCAACGACCGACAACGGGCGTGCGATCAGAATCATCCACAGGGCAAGACCCAGTGCCGGCAGGGCGATAGGCAGCAGGTCGTGAGGCGTCACCAACAGCCCCAGCACCAGGAACATCCCGATCTGGGCCAGCCACGCCATGCCGTCGAGCATGTGCAAAATGCCGTGCCGGCTGCGGATCGGCTTGTTGCCCAGCACCAGCCCGCACAGGTAGACCGCAAGGAAACCACTGCCGTGCAAAGCGTTGGTCAGCGAGAAGACCACCAGCCCACCGGCCACGACCAGAATCGGGTAAAGGCCGCCTGCCAAGTTGATGCGGTTGACCAACTGCAGCATCACCCAGCCGCCGCCCAGCCCCAGCAACCCGCCGATGCCGAACTCGCGCAACAGGTGGCCCAGCAGGCTCCAGTGCAGCCCGGTCTGGCCACTGGCGATCATGTCGATGAGGGTCACGGTGAGGAACACCGCCATCGGGTCGTTGCTACCCGATTCGATTTCCAGTGTGGCGGTGACCCGTTCGTTCAGGCCTTTACCGCCCAGCAGTGAGAAGACCGCTGCGGCATCGGTGGAGCCCACGATGGCGCCAATCAGCAGGCCCTGGATCAGGTTCAGGTCGAACAACCAGGCCGCCACCATGCCGGTCAGCGCCGTGGTGATCATGACCCCGACCGTTGCCAGCGAAAGCGCCGGCCACAAGGCGACCCGGAAGCTTGCCACCCGCGTGCGCAAACCACCGTCGAGCAGGATCACGGCAAGCGCGAGGTTGCCCACCAGGTAGGCGGTTGGGTAGTTGTTGAAAATGATGCCACCCCCGTCCACGCCAGCGATCATGCCGACGGCCAGGATGATGACCAGAATCGGGATGCCAAGCCGCGACGACAGCGAACTGACCAGGATGCTTGCCCCCACCAGCAATGCGCCGATCAGGAACAGGCTATTGATGGTACTGGCATCCAAAGGCAGGTACTCCGGGACAACGAGGAGGGAAGACGTGATAGCGCGGATTCGGTGTTTGCTAGCAGGTCGCGTGCCAACCGATTCTAACCTGATGAATTGGCAGCCTGTAAAGCGTTTCTGAAGATGTAGGCAAGCCAGCCCGCAGCGCGCGCCGCCTTTAAAGAAGAGGGCCGCGAATGCGGCCCTCGTGCAATCAACCGTGGTTCTTGCCCAGCAAGGCGTGATAAAGCTCGGTGTCTCCCAGAATCCCCACGACTTTGTCGTTTTCCTGCAGCACCAGCTTGTTGCCGGTCTGGTAGCGAATCTGCAGGGCCTCACGCATGCCGATATCGGCATGCACCAGGGTTGGCCTGCGGCTCAGGCCTTCCACTGCCTGCCCTGGCGCCCAGTTCTGCATCTCCAGCCCGTTCTGGCCTTGCCGTGCACGCTTGATCGAATTGCCTTCACCCAAGTCCAGCCACGAATCGCCACCGGGGTCCAGGCAGACCGAGCCGTTGACGCGCTTGCAGTTGTCGAGCGAGCGCATCAGGCTGCGTCCGCACAGTACGTTCAGCGGATTGGTATGGGCCACGAAGGTGCGCACGTATTCATCGGCCGGGTTGAGCACGATTTCCTCGGGCTTGCTGTACTGGATGATCCGGCCGTCCTTCATGATCGCGATCCGGCTGCCCAGCTTGAGCGCCTCGTCCAGGTCGTGGCTGACGAAGACGATGGTCTTGTTCAGCTGGCTCTGCAGGGTCAGCAATTCGTCCTGAAGGCCTTGGCGAATCAAGGGGTCCAGGGCCGAGAACGGTTCGTCCATCAGCAGGATGTCGGCATCCATGGCCAGCGCGCGTGCCAGGCCGACGCGCTGTTGCATGCCGCCGGACAATTCATCGGGCTTCTTGTTGCGCCACTGTGCCAGGCCTACCAGTTCGAGCTTTTCGTCGACCAGCTTGCGACGCTCCTTCTCGGGGCGGCCCTGCATTTCGAGGCCGAAGCTGATGTTCTCGCGCACCGTGAGCCAAGGCATCAGGGCGAACTTCTGGAACACCATGGCGATACGCTTGGTGCGCATCATCTTCAGTTCAGCCGGGGTGCAGTGGGCGATATCGATGTGCTTGCCTTCGTGCTCCACGAACAGCTTGCCGCGGCTCACGGTGTTCAGCCCGTTGATACAGCGCAGCAGGCTGGACTTGCCCGAACCGGAAAGGCCCATGAGCACGCAGATCTCGCCTTTCTGGATGTCCAGGTTGGCTTTCTCGACGCCGACCACAAGCCCGGTCTGCTTGAGAATCTCTTCGCGGGTCTTGCCCTGGTCCAGCAGCGACAGCGCTTCGCGTGGCTTGTTGGAGAAGATGACGTCGACGTCTTCGAATCGAATGATACTCATGCTTCACTCCTGGCCGGCAGCTCCGGTTGCTTGCAGATACGGTCGAGCATGATCGCCAGCAGCACGATTGCCAGGCCCGCTTCGAAGCCCAAGGAAATATCGGCGGTGTTCAGTGCGTTGACCACGGGTTTGCCCAGGCCGTCGGCGCCCACCAGGGCGGCGATCACCACCATCGACAGCGACAGCATGATGCATTGGGTGACGCCTGCGGCGATGCTCGGCATCGCATGGGGCAGTTCGATACGGGTGAGCAGTTGACGGCGCGAGCAGCCAAAAGCCTTGCCGGCGTCCATCAGTTCCTGGGGCACATCGCAGATACCCAGGTAGGTCAGGCGGATGGGGGCGGCGATGGCGAATACCACCGTCGAGATCAACCCAGGCACCACGCCCAGGCCGAACAGGGTAAGGGTAGGGATCAGGTAGACGAAGGTGGGGACCGTCTGCATCAGGTCGAGCACCGGCCGCATGGCGGTGTAGAACATCGGCTTGTGTGCGGCGACGATACCCAGCGGCACGCCGATGGCCACGCAGACCACGGTGGCGAAACTGACCTGGGCCAGGGTTTCCATGGTTTCCTGCCAGTAGCCCAGGTTGAGGATCAGCAGAAAGGACACTGCGACGAAGGCGGTCAATGCCCACTTGCGCTGGATCAGGTGCGCCAGGGCAGCGAATAGCGCGATGAGCACGAGCGGGTTGAACCAGGTCAGGGTACTGGTGACCCCATGGATCATGAACTCCAGGCCTTGGGCGATGGCGTCGAAATAATTCGCGCCGTGCTGGGTCAGCCACTCGACGAACGAGGACATGTACTGGCCCAGGGGTATTTTCTGATCGATAAGCATGATAGCGAGCTTCCACCTGCGTAGATTGAAATCAACCCGGGGCGGGCACGGTCCTGCCCCGAGATAGCGCTACTGCGTAGTTCGGTTATTGCGTCAGCTTGGCCTTGGCCGCCTCGAGACCAGGTTTGCCATCCACGGTGGTCACGCCTGCCAGCCAGGTGTCCAGCTTGCCAGGATTGTCCTTGAGCCATTTGCGCGCGGCGGCGTCGGGCTTCATCTTGTCGTCCAGGACATAGCCCATCATGGTGCTTTCGTCCTTGAGCTCGAACGACAGGTTCTTCAACAGTTGGCCGACGTTGCTGCATTCCTGCGCATACCCCTTGCGGGTATTGGTGTACACCGTCGCCTTGCCGAAATCGGGGCCGAAGAACTCGTCCCCACCGGTCAGGTACTGCATCTTGAACCGAGTGTTCATCGGGTGCGGCTCCCACCCCAGGAACACGATGGCTTCGCCACGTTTCTGCGAGCGATCCACCTGGGACAGCATGCCGGCCTCGCTGGACTGGACGATCTTGAAGCCGGCGTCCTTCAGGCCGAAGGCGTTCTTGTCGATCATGCTCTGGATGGTGCGGTTGCCATCATTGCCCGGCTCGATCCCGTAGATCTTGCCGCCTAGCTCATCCTTGAACTTGGGAATGTCGCTGAAATCCTTCAAGCCCTTGTCGTACAGGGCTTGCGGTACTGCCAGCGTGTATTTGGCGTTTTCCAGGTTGGCGCGCAGGGTTTCGACCGTACCGGCGTCGCGGTACTGCTTGATGTCGTTCTCCATGGTCGGCATCCAGTTGCCGAGAAACACGTCCAGGTCCTTGCCGGCCGCCAGCGACTTGTAGGTCACCGGCACCGAGATCATGGTGGTGTGCGTCTTGTAGCCCAAGGCGTCGAGCACAGCGCTGGTGGTGGCCGTGGTTACCGTGATGTCGGTCCAGCCGACATCCGAAAACCGCACCGTCTGGCACTGCTCGGGTTCTGCAGCCTGGGCCAGTACCGGTGCGGACAGCAACGCGACCAGCAACAGCGAGGGTGAACCTTTCATGGGTGGACTCCTGTGATTTTGTCTTCGGGTTCGCGTGGTTCGTCGGACGTTCTGAGGGTCCGATCGATCAGGCCTGCAGAGGGCAGGTTGCGTGGCCGTGCTTTACGAGTCGCTTTCGATAATCCTCCAGCGCCGAGCAATCGCCTACTGGTGGAGTCGTATCCAGTACGCAACGGGTCGCATCCAGTATGGGCAATGTCGCTTATGGATTCTTCTGCCCATCCTGCCGCTTTTTTGCGTCACCAAGGCGCCGGAAAGCGGCGCGCTGGGCCTGCAAAACAGGCGGCGCGGCTGGACAAGACTACGTCGGTTGCAGACGGCGAGCAGGGTGGCAAAAGCCCGATGATGCGTGCATTGAAGGCGGCCTGCAGTTCAGCCTAGCAGCTGCCCCGCCCTGCGCATTGCGCGCACAGACAAGCCCAGCAAGAGGTGATTCGACAATGGCCATCAGCGTGTTCGACCTGTTCAAGATCGGTGTCGGGCCTTCCAGCTCGCACACCGTCGGCCCCATGCGTGCCGGTGCCCTGTTCGTCCAAGGGCTGCGTGAGCGCGGCGAGCTGGAACAGGTAAAGCGGATCGAGGTGCGCCTGTATGGTTCGCTGTCGGCTACCGGTATCGGCCATGGGACCGACAACGCCACCATCATGGGGCTGATGGGCGAATGGCCAGACGCCATCGACCCCACCCAGATCGTCCCGCGTATTGCCGACCTGCGTGAAACCCAGGTGCTCAAGCTCGATAACCGCCTGCCCATCGACTTCATCTGGGCCCGTGACATGCTGCTGCTCGAGGAGAACCTGCCTTACCACCCGAACGCCATGACCCTTGTGGCAGAAGGCGAGCATGGCGAAATTCACCGCGATACCTACTACTCGGTCGGCGGTGGCTTCGTGGTCGATGCCGCCCAGGCCGCCAGTGGCGTGCTGGACGCCGACCAGACCGTGCTGCCTTACGATTTCAACAGCGCGGCTGAACTGTTGCGCCTGTGCAAGCAAAACGACCTGAGCGTGTCGCAATTGATGATGGCCAATGAACGGGTCTGGCGCAGCGAGGCGGAGATTCGCGCCGGCCTGCACACGCTTTGGGATGCCATGCAGGAGTGCGTCAACAATGGGCTCAAGTACGAAGGCACGCTTCCGGGCGGGCTGAACGTGCGCCGCCGTGCTGCCAAGCTGCACCGCAGCCTGCAGGAGATCGGCAAGCCCAACGTGATCGGCTCGACCATGAGCGCCATGGAGTGGGTCAACTTGTTCGCCTTGGCCGTGAACGAAGAGAACGCCGCAGGCGGGCGCATGGTCACCGCGCCTACCAACGGCGCGGCCGGCATCATTCCGGCGGTGCTGCACTACTACATGCGGTTCAGCGACGAGGTGGACGAGTCCAGCGTGGTCGATTTCTTCCTCGCAGCCGCCGCCGTGGGCATCCTGTGCAAGAAGAACGCCTCGATCTCAGGTGCCGAAGTGGGCTGTCAGGGTGAGGTAGGCTCGGCATGTGCCATGGCCGCGGCAGGGCTTGCCCAAGTACTGGGTGCTACCCCGCCCCAGGTTGAAAACGCAGCCGAAATTGCCTTGGAACACAATTTGGGCCTGACCTGCGACCCGGTAGGTGGTTTGGTGCAGGTGCCCTGCATCGAGCGCAATGCGATTGCTGCGGTGAAGGCCATCAACGCCGTGCAGATGGCGTTGCGCGGTGATGGCGAGCATTTCATCTCCCTCGACCAGGTGATCCGCACCATGCGTGATACAGGTGCCGACATGCACGACAAGTACAAGGAAACCTCGCGCGGCGGCCTTGCCGTCAGCGCCATCGAGTGCTGAGGCACTTCTTCGATCTGCAGTGTCATCGTCGAGCGATCGGCGTTGGCACTGCGCTCATCATAACGGTGCAAAGCACCACCTCGTGACCTTAAAACGTGCAAGACGATGCCTACCGTCAGTCGGATGTCGTGATCGGTGCAGGCATTGTCGGTGACACTCAAGAGTGTCGTTTCTGGGCAACTTGGGGACTGTATGTCACCAAAGTGCTCAGGGGTTACACGCATACCGCCTAGAACGCCTGTTTGAGCGCTGTAACAGACTTGTAGGAAAGTCCTGATTTTGATCACTGAGTAGGTCGTTTTCAGGTTTTTTCGGATAGCTGTTCAATTTCAGGCACGGCGTTTGCGTAGTGATAGACAACCAAGCCCCGTGGACGACCCTGGGGCAATAACAAGAAATCAGTGCCCGCCTGAGGCACACCCTGCATTTGTGTGAGGAGAAATCGCGATGACGTCGTACACCTCCGGGAATCCAACCCAGAACCGCACAACCCCCCAGTCCATCGGGTTTCTTCTCCTGGACAATTTCACGCTCATTTCCCTGGCGTCGGCGGTCGAGCCCCTGCGCATGGCCAACCAGCTGTCCGGCCGTGAGCTGTACCGCTGGCATACCCTGACCGTCGATGGCGGCCAGGTCTGGGCCAGTGACGGCCTGCAGATCACCCCCGATGCCGCCATGCACAGCGCACCCCCCATGGACACGGTCATCGTCTGTGGCGGTGTGGGTATCCAGCGTACCGTGACACGTGAGCACGTGACCTGGCTGCAAGCCCAGGCTCGCCAATCGCGCCGCCTTGGAGCGGTGTGCACCGGCAGCTGGGCACTGGCCTGTGCCGGCCTGCTCGACGGCTTCGATTGCAGCGTGCACTGGGAGTGCCTGGCGGCCATGCAGGAGGCCTACCCACGGGTCAACATGAGCACCCGCCTGTTTACCCTCGACCGCAACCGCTTCACCAGCTCTGGCGGCACTGCGCCGTTGGACATGATGTTGCACTTGATCAGCCGCGATCATGGTCGGGAATTGTCGGCGGCCATTTCCGAGATGTTCGTCTACGAGCGCATCCGTAACGAGCAGGATCACCAGCGCGTACCGCTCAAGCACATGCTGGGCACCAACCAGCCGAAACTGCAGGAAATCGTCGCGCTGATGGAAGCCAACCTCGAGGAGCCGATCGACCTGGACGAGCTCGCCGTCTACGTATCGGTGTCGCGTCGGCAGCTTGAGCGTCTTTTCCAGAAGTACCTGCACTGTTCGCCTTCGCGCTACTACCTCAAGCTGCGTCTGATACGCGCACGTCAGCTGCTCAAGCAGACGCCGATGTCGATCATCGAGGTGGCGTCGGTCTGCGGCTTCGTGTCCACGCCACACTTCTCCAAGTGTTACCGCGAGTACTTCGGCATTCCACCGCGCGACGAGCGTGTTGGCTCCAATACGACCCAGCAGGTGGCGATGATGCCGATTCCACAAGCCATCACCCTGTCGCCCCACAGCGGTCCCATGGCGGCATTGAGTCAGGCGCGTAATGAGTCGACGTTTGCCAGTGTGAGGCTCTAAGGGTCCGGGGCGGCGTCTCAACCCACTCGCCGGCATGGCGCGGCCCCTGTAGGGGCCGGCTTGCCGACGATCACGCCTGCATCGCAGCGTTTGCTCAGGTGCGGTTATTGAATTGCGCCAAGGCTGGCAGCAGCTGTTTATCAATCGCCTGCCGCACGGCCGGTAACAAGGTGGCGCTGCCCGCGTACATCTGCTCGACCATCCCCTTGAGCGCCCGCGCGTTTGGTTCGGTGAGCCCGCGTACCACGGCCTCACATGCCTGCTCGGCACTGGCACCGGCCGGAATCTCGAACCCGCGTGCTCGCAGGTGGCCCGCCAGGTCGTCTTGATCAATCAAATCGGCATGCATCATGGCTGTTGTCCCTTTTATCGCATAGAGAGTGCTGCAGTGATCACGACCGATTCTGTGACGCCGCCGTCATGCTCGCAACCTCGAAAGGGCGGGGTGGCTGCTTTGGCTATGAACAGGTCGTTTCCGGCTAAATCCGCTGCCCAGGAACTGCGCACACTCTAGTCATCTACCGAAGCGGAGGGTTTGGTCACCCTCACTCGTGCACAGTGGATGTTGCTCGCTCTTGGCCCCGGACGCTCACGGCTTTCCGGGGTTATTTTTGCGCGTCCGGATAGTTTCAGTATTCGAGAGGCCTGATAATTTTGTCAGGTTACTAATTTTTTTGCGTTTGCTCTCATGAGTGCCTGGGACTCATGAAAGGGGCAAATGATGAAAAATTCAGAATGGCCACGCATTCTGTTGTGCCTAGGCATGATGCTGGTCACCGCAAGTTCAATGGCTGCCTCCCCTTCGGAGAACGAGAAGTCGGGTGGGCTGCCCTTATATAAACTTGAGCCAACGCCCGACCGCACTTCGCTCCAGCGAGACGGAAGTGATTATCTGAAGCGCCTCTTGAAAGACCCTGCCAATGAGCAGATCACGCTCATCGACATCAATACCGCGCTCATCAATGATAAAACTCAAGCGTTGACGGTCACATTGCCCAATGGTAAGAGTGCCGATTTTCGTCTACGGGATTACGACACGCTCGCTGAAGGTATGCAAGGCTGGGTCGGTTATAAAGCGTCTACCTGGAAAGCGAGCCATGCGCCATCCTCCCCTGAGGAAATCGATCATGACCCGCTGTACTACCTTTCGCTTGTTCGTGCGGGTGATGTATTGATTGGTAGTGCGATCGTCGACGGCGAGCGTTACCGGATCGATAACATTGGGTCAGGGCAGCATGTGCTGATCAAGGTCGATGAGTCGAAGCTGCCGCCGGAAGCAGAACCCCTTGAGCCTGAACCGGCATCGGGTGAGGCTGCCCACGCCACGTCGGCAAACCATCCGCAGGCGAGCCACAGTATCATTCGCGTACTGTTCATAGCGACCAATCAGCGTAAAGCGGCCTCGCCCTTCTACATGCTCGAACTGGGTCACGCGCTGAATAATGCAAATCAGTACATGAAGAACAGCCAAGTTAACGTCACGTTTGAACTGGCTGGGTTCTATGAGGGGCCGTATAACGAAACCGGAAGGAGTTACAGGCAGCAGTTAGAGGACATTCGCTCGGCTCAGCCGTTTGCAGGAGCGGTACTGAAAGAGCGCGACCGCTTGAGAGCGCACCTCGTTTCCATGTACTCGACCGCCAGTGAGTTTTGTGGCATGGCGTGGATCAACCCCGGCGCAGCACAGGCCCACTCGGTTATCACCTGTGCTTCTTCCCTTGCACATGAGCTGGGGCATAATTTTGGGGCGGATCATAATTGGGACGCTGGGGATAAGGTCCGCAATCCCCCCTATCAATATGGCTATCGTTATACCGGAACGCCGCGTTTCCGTACGCAGATGTCCTATGACTGTTCGGGTGGAGTCTGCCCGAGAATCGCCTACTGGTCCAATCCCCGACTGACCTATCATGCTATGCGCTTGGGCACCGTTGAGCATCACGACGTCGCCCGTCGCTTCAATGAGCAAAGGGGCAAGATAGAGGGTTTTTATCCGCCGCGTCCACAAGTGCAGCTTTTTAACGGCAAGAACTTTTCTGGAGGGCAGTGCACCCTGGTTTTCTCCGACGCTAACGAGTTTCCCCCTTGTAATAGAGTACATTCGTTTAAGTTTAAAAATTTCACCAGTGGAATGCGGTTGTGTTTCAAGGCCACTACCTTGAACTGGGCCTGCTACGGCGGTGCTTACTCAGGTGATTTTGAAGTGAGCGACCTCGATGCCTACCACCCATTGCCTTACGGACTGGTACGGGAAACCTCTGCTCATGCAGGGGCATTGATCGGGCAGGTCCGGAGTGTCGGATACAGTTTTGACTATTACGCGACCATTCAACTTTATTCTCGCGCGGATTATCGAGGTGACTCCTGTATGCTCCGCCTGAACCTCGGCACAGTGCGCAATATTTCAGAATGGCCAGGATGTGACGCCGTGGCCACTGGCAAGTCACGCTCGGCGAAGATACACGCTTTCTCCGGGGGTAATAACAAACTTTGTTTCCTCAACAGCGACCACCGTCGAAGCCTTTGCTTCACCGGGAGCTATCGGGGCAATTTTCAGATCAGAAATTGGGACATTGGCAGTGGCCTGCCGCAGGGGCTTGTTCGCACGCATGCAGGCGGTGGTCACATAAATGGCTCAGTGCACCGTATTTCCTTCGGCTACAATAGCCCAGGTTGGCCTCCCGCGCCATGAAGCTTCAACCGTGCAGACGACATCATTCAGTAGCCGCCTGCACCGGTTTGACCTTCTGCTGCCGTTCAACGTAATGAGATCTGGCGTCCTATAAAGCACGCTGCTGTCTGGTCGCGTTGCTCATTGAGCAGCGTTTGAAGTGCCTGGGTGGTGAATGGGCTGAACTTTGCCGCTTTCGGCCCTGTGAGGTCAACGTGCAGCAACATCTGCTCACTGGCCGCCAGTACCGGGTCGAACCGTGCCCGGTGCAGGGTGTGGTAGACGTGCAGGCGCTTGCAATCAAAGCCAATGATCTGTGTCTGCACCCATACCTCTGTGCCCAATTTCACCTCGTGTACGTAATTGATATGTGTCTCCAGGGTGAACAGAGAGTTGCCCCTGCTCCCACGGCTATCGGCATCCAGGCCAATGCGCTCCATCAGCGCATCGGTGGCGTAGCTGAATATCAGCAGGTAGAAGGCATCGCGCAGGTGACCGTTGTAATCGACCCAGTCTTCCAGCACCTGGGTCCGGTAGGTAATCAATGCAGGCATCGTGCTGTCCTCAGTCGCCGAACGACATGCCATGATTGGCCTTGCTGGTGGTGACCGCTTCCAGCACCGCCAGCAGTGAGTCATCCCGGTAGCGTTCCAGCGCGGCGATGCTGCGATCACCCAATTGCTGCGACGTACCTTCCACCACATCGTCGATCAGCTTGTCGGTCAGCTCAGGCGCCGGAAGGTAGGTCCACGGCAGCTTCAATGCCGGCCCGAATTGCGACATGAAGTGGCGCATGCCGGCATCGCCCCCGGCCAGGGTATAGGTCAGGAAGGTGCCCATGAACGACCAGCGCAAGCCCGCGCCAAAGCGGATGGCGTCGTCGATTTCACCGGTGGTGGCGACTCCGTCGTTGACCAGGTGCAGCGCCTCGCGCCACAGCGCTTCGAGCAAACGGTCGGCGATGAAACCGGGGACTTCCTTGCGCACGTGCAGCGGGCGCATGCCAAGGGCGGTATAGACGGTGCTGGCCGCCTCGACGGCCTGCGGCGCGGTCCGCATGCCGCCGACGATCTCGACCAACGGCAGCAGGTACACCGGGTTGAAAGGATGCCCCACCACACAGCGCTCAGGGTGAACGGCCGAGGCGTAGAACTCGCTGGGCAACAAGCCCGACGTGCTGCTGGCAATGATCGCATCGGGTTTGGCTGCGGCGCTGATCCGTGCATGCAGGTCGAGTTTCAGGTCCAACCGCTCAGGCGCGCTTTCCTGGATGAAATCAGCGTCGCGCACGCACGCTTCAACGGTGTCGACAAAGGCCAGTCGGGCTTGTGACGCGCCCGGCGCAAGGCCCTGTTTCTCCAAGGCAGGCCAAGCGTTGGCGATACGTTTGCGCAGGGCCTGTTCGGCGCCTGGCGCCGGGTCCCAGGCGATCACGTCCAGCCCGTGGGCAAGGGCGCGTGCAACCCAGCCGCTGCCGATCACGCCGCTGCCTAATGCCGCGAATGTCTTGATGTCAGTGATGAAGTTCATGCGGGTCTCCAGAAGCGATCAGCGACGGTTCAGGTTCATCTTTGCCCGGCCTTCGGCGGGGCTCAGCACACGGGCGCCCAGGCGTGAAATGATCTCTACCGCGCGCTCGACCAACTGGCCGTTGCTGGCCAGTACGCCACGGTCCAGGTACAGGTTGTCTTCCAGGCCGACCCGCACGTTGCCGCCGAGCAACACGGCCTGTGCGGCCATGGGCATCTGCATGCGGCCGATGCCAAACCCGGCCCAGGTCGCATTGGCGGGCAGGTTGTCGACCATGGCTTTCATGGTGGTGGTATCAGCGGGTGCGCCCCACGGGATTCCCAGGCACAGCTGGAACAAGGGGTTGTCGAGCAGGCCCTCTTTGATCATTTGCTTGGCGAACCACAGGTGGCCGGTATCGAAGATTTCCAGCTCTGCCTTGACCCCCAGTTCCGTGATGCGCCGGGCACCGGCGCGTAGTTGCGCGGGCGTGGAAACGTAGATGGAATTGCCGTCACCGAAGTTGAGAGTGCCGCAGTCCAGGGTGCAGATTTCCGGTAACAACGCCTCGACGTGGGCCAGGCGTTCGAGCGGGCCGATCAGGTCAGTGCCCTGTCCGAATGCCATGGGGTTTTCATCGGGCCCGATTTCCAGGTCGCCGCCCATGCCGGCGGTGAGGTTGACGATGATGTCCACGTCGGCTTCGCGAATACGCTCCATGACTTCGCGGTACAGGGCCACATCACGGCTGAAGCGCCCTGTCTGCGGGTCGCGTACATGGCAGTGCACCACGGTGGCGCCGGCCTTGGCGGCTTCCACGGCCGCTGCGGCGATCTGCTTGGGTGTGACTGGGACCAGATGGCTTTTCGAGGCGGTGTCGCCGGCGCCGGTCAGGGCGCACGTGATGATGACGTCGTGGTTCATAAGGGATCCTGTGCGATCTGTTGTGGGCTTTTCGCCGGCAAGCCGGCCCCTGCAAGGTCCTGGACGAACCTCGGTGTGCAGGGAGCTGTAGGGGCCGGCTTGTTGGTGATGGGGCGGTATCAGTTGGCGGTAAGCTTGAGGTTGTCGGCGGCCGGCTTGCCATCGAAGGTGGTCACCCCCTCAAGCCAGCGGGCCTTGTCCTCGGGGTGATCCTTGAGCCATTGGCGCGCCGATTCCAGCGCGTCCTTGTGGTCGAGCAGTGGCTGCATCATGCGGCTCTCGTCTTCGGCACTGAAGCTCAGATTGGCCAGCAGGCGGTTGGCATTGGGGCAGCGCGCTGCGTAATCGGGCGCGGTTACGGTCCACACCGTCGCGCGACCTTCGTCAGGGCCGAGCGCATCCTGGCTATCGCCGAGGTAAACCATGTCGATGTTCACGTTCATGGGGTGTGGGGTCCAGCCGAAGAACACCACGGCTTCCTTGCGCCGTACTGCGCGGTCCACGGCGGCCAGCATGCCCGCTTCGCTGGACTCGACCAGCTGGAACTTGCCTAGGCCGAACTGGTTCTTGGCGATCATGGCCTTTATTTGGGTGTTGGCACCGGAACCCGGCTCGATGCCATAGAGCTTGCCGCCCAGTTCCTTCTCGAATTTGTGTATGTCGGCGAAGGTGCGCAGCCCCTTGTCCGCCAGGTACCTGGGCACTGCCAACGTGGCCCGGGCGTCTTCGAGGCTGGCTTTGTCCATGACTTTGACCTGCCCGGCCTCGATGAAGGGAGTGATGGTCTGGGTCATGATCGGGTTCCAGTACCCCAGGAACATGTCCAGGCGTTTGTCGCGAATGCCAGCGAAGATGATCTGCTGCGACGCGCTGGTTTGCTTGGTGGTGTAACCCAGGCCATCGAACAATGCCTGAGCGATGGCGCTTGTCGCGATCACATCGGTCCAGTTGACCACGCCCAGACGGACATTCTTGCAGGCAGCGGCATCGGCTGCGTAAAGCGAGGGGGTAACAAGGCTGGTCAGGGCCAAGGTCAACAGGCTGCGGCGGATCAAGCTGTGCATGGTGGCTCTCCATCGGCAGTACAGATTGTTATGGTGGCGGTCTCTGCGGACCGTGTGAACACGCTACGCTGGTGGCACTATTGAAAATCGCACGCCGGCGACCAACATTTGCACGCAGGCGACCTGTTCTCTGGAGCACGCCATGGCGCAGATCATCCACTTCCTGTTATTGCCCGGTTTCTCGGCCATGGGGTTCATCAGTGCCCTGGAGCCCCTGCGCGTGGCCAATAGGTTCAAAGCCCAGGCGTACCACTGGCAGGTGTTGAGCCTGGATGGGAGCGCCGTGAACGCCAGCAATGGCATGTCGGTCAATGCCGACGCAGCGCTGGGTGCGCAAACGCCCTGCGGTACGTTGCTGATCGTGGCAGGCTTCGAACCCCTGCGCTGCTACGCCCCCAAGCTCCAGCAAAGCCTGCGACGCCTGGCTCACGAGGGTGGCATGCTAGGCGGGATCGATACGGGTGCTGTGGTGCTGGCCGAGGCAGGCTTGCTCGATGGCCATCGTGCGACCGTACACTGGGAGGCGCTGGATGCGTTCAGGGAAAACTACCCCAGCCTGCAGGCCACCCAGGAGCTGTTCGAAATTGACCGGCAACGCATTACCTGTGCGGGCGGCACCGCTTCAATCGACTTGATGCTCGATCTGATTGCCCAGGCCCATGGCGCCGAGCTCGCCGTGCAGGTTTCCGAGCAGTTCGTGTTGAGCCGTATTCGACCGCGCCAAGATCATCAACGCATGCAGATCGCTGCACGCTATGGCATCAGCAACCGCAAGCTGGTGCAGGTGATCGGTGAGATGGAAAAGCACACCGAACACCCCCTTGGCACAACGGAACTGGCCGCGCGCGCGATGATCACCCGTCGCCAGATGGAGCGCCTGTTCAGGTTGCACCTCAACGACACCCCCAGCGGCTTTTACCTCGGCCTGCGCCTGGACAAGGCTTGCCAGTTGTTGCGCCAAACCCAGATGACGATCACCCAGGTCAGCGTGGCATGCGGTTTTGAACTGCCGTCGTACTTCACCCGACGTTACAAGCGCCGCTTCGGGCGCTGCCCGCGCGAGGAGCGAAGGGTCGTGAAGCCGTCACCGCCGAATTAGCCCTGCAAAATGTCGTTGCCCACACGTTGGAGCTTGAGGTTGGTGCGATGAATAAGCCGCAAACTTTTCCTGACCAGGCAGTCTCGCGCTACTGTTGCAGAATCGATTGCAGGTACTCGGACCGGTCATCGGTGCGTTGCGCCACGCAGGTGTCCCAGGCGGCCTGGTAAGCTTTGCCGTTGGTCGGCAGGGTGAGGGTTTCCACCTTGCAATCGGCATCGCGAAGCTGCGTCCACAGCCCCTGAGCCTGCTTCAAGCGCTCGATCATTGTTGCTGCAACGCTGCCTTTGTCGTCGAACGCGTCATGAACGCGCTGGAGAAGTTCGTCATAGGCCGATTTCAGCTCCCGTTCGGAGGCTTGCTTGTTAAACGCTGCGCAGGCGTGGGCTTGCGCCTCGGTCTCGACGTTGTCGCACGGGGTATTTTCTTCCTCACCGGCCTGGGCTGCCGCCACCACGGCCAGCAGTACCATCCCTGCCATCGCTTTCATTCGTTGTTTCCTCCACCGGCTGACGAATCCTGACGATTCTCGCGTACTCTCGGCGCGTACGGTATCACCTGGGCAGATTGTTCATCAAAGGGCCCTCGATGGTCGTTATCGAGACTGTGTCTCATCGCCGCAGGCCGCGCCAGAGGGCGGCTTGTCGCGCATTGACGCTTTCGGCAAACCCCCTGTCGTTTTTGCATCGGGGCGCCTCGGGGCACAGGCATATGCTGGCCCCAAAGCGCCGGCACAAGGTTTGGCGCCAGCCCATTCAATAAAAGGGGACGCCTGATGAGCCCAGCCGAATTACACGCCGACAGCATCGTCATCGATGGCCTGATCATCGCCAAGTGGAACCGCGAGCTGTTCGAAGATATGCGCAAAGGAGGCCTTACCGCCGCCAACTGCACCGTGTCGGTTTGGGAAGGTTTCAAGGCAACCGTCGACCAGATCGCTGCAAGCCAGAAACTGATCCGCGAGAACAGCGACCTGGTGATGCCCGTGCGCACCACGGCCGACATTCGCAAGGCCAAGGAACTGGGCAAGACCGGTATCCTCTTCGGCTTCCAGAACGCCCATGCCTTCGAAGACCAGATCGGTTATGTGGAGGTGTTCAAGCAGTTGGGCGTGGGCATCGTGCAGATGTGTTACAACACCCAGAACCTGGTAGGCACCGGCTGCTACGAGCGTGACGGCGGCCTGTCGGGCTTTGGTCGCGAAATCGTTGCCGAAATGAATCGCGTCGGCATCATGTGCGACTTGTCCCACGTCGGCTCCAAAACCTCCGAGGAAGTCATCCTCGAATCGAAAAAGCCGGTGTGCTACTCCCACTGCCTGCCATCGGGCCTTAAAGAGCACCCGCGCAACAAGTCCGATGAAGAACTGAAGTTCATCGCCGACCACGGTGGTTTCGTTGGCGTGACCATGTTTGCACCGTTCCTGGCCAAGGGTATCGACTCGACCATCGACGACTATGCCGAGGCCATCGAGTACACCATGAACATCGTAGGTGAAGATGCCATCGGCATCGGTACCGACTTCACCCAGGGTCACGGCAAGGAATTCTTCGAATACCTCACCCACGACAAGGGCTACGCCCGTCGCCTGACCAACTTCGGCAAGATCATCAACCCGCTGGGCATTCGCACCGTGGGCGAGTTCCCCAACCTCACCGAAACCTTGCTCAAGCGTGGCCACTCCGAGCGCGTGGTTCGCAAGATCATGGGCGAGAACTGGGTCAACGTATTGAAAGACGTCTGGGGCGAATAAGCCGCTCTCAAGCTTCGAGCCCCTGCCAGCAACGCCGGGGCTACCCAATAAAAATTTTTTCTGGAGTTGAGTTTCCATGGCCAAGATCGCCCCGCAATTGCCAATCGAAGTCGACAGCGAGACCGGTGTCTGGACCAGCGACGCCTTGCCGATGCTGTACGTGCCACGCCATTTCTTCGTCAACAACCACATGGGCATCGAAGAAGTCCTGGGCGCCGACAAGTACGCCGACATTCTCTACAAGGCGGGCTACAAGTCGGCGTGGCACTGGTGCGAGAAAGAAGCCGAGTGCCATGGCCTGGAAGGGGTCGCGGTCTTCGAGCACTACATGAAGCGCCTGAGCCAGCGTGGCTGGGGGCTGTTCGAGATCCAGGACATCGACCTGGACAAGGGCACGTGCAGCGTCAAGCTCAAGCACTCGGCCTTCGTCTACGTCTATGGCAAGTGCGGCCGCAAGGTCGACTACATGTTCACTGGCTGGTTCGCCGGTGCCATGGACCAGATTCTCGCTGCCCGCGGCAGCTCGATCCGCACCGTTGCCGAGCAGGTGTACGGTGGGTCGGAAGAAGGCCACGAAGATGGCCTGTTCGTAACGAAGCCGTTGTAAGCCGGAGATAGCGTCATGGCATTCGAAGCAATGTTCCAGCCGATCCAGATCGGCAAACTGACCGTCCGCAACCGCGTGCTCAGCACCGCGCACGCCGAGGTCTACGCCACTGACGGCGGCATGACGACCGACCGCTATGTGAAGTATTACGAAGAAAAGGCCAAGGGCGGCATCGGCCTGGCCATCTGCGGCGGCTCGTCCGTGGTGGCCATCGACAGCCCGCAGGAATGGTGGTCGTCGGTCAACCTGTCCACCGACCGTATCATTCCGCACTTCCAGAACCTGGCCGACGCCATGCACAAGCATGGCGCCAAGATCATGATTCAGATTACCCACATGGGGCGTCGCTCGCGCTGGGATGGTTTCAACTGGCCGACCCTGATGTCGCCCTCGGGCATCCGCGAACCGGTGCACCGTGCCACCTGCAAGACCATCGAGGTGGAAGAGATCTGGCGTGTGATCGGCAACTACGCGCAGGCAGCCCGCCGCGCCAAGGAAGGTGGCCTCGATGGCGTCGAGCTGTCGGCGGTGCACCAGCACATGATCGACCAGTTCTGGAGCCCGCGCGTCAACAAGCGTACCGACGAGTGGGGCGGCAGCTTCGAAGGCCGCATGAAGTTCGGCCTGGAAGTGCTCAAGGCCGTGCGTGCCGAAGTGGGCGACGACTTCTGCGTGGGCATGCGGATCTGCGGCGACGAGTTCCACCCCGATGGCCTCAGCCACGAAGACATGAAGCAGATCGCTGCCTATTACGATGGCACCGGCATGCTCGACTTCATCGGGGTAGTGGGCTCGGGTTGCGATACCCACAACACCCTGGCCAACGTCATCCCGAACATGAGCTACCCGCCAGAGCCGTTCCTGCACCTGGCAGCGGGCATCAAGGAAGTGGTCAAGGTCCCGGTCCTGCACGCGCAGAACATCAAGGACCCGAACCAGGCCACCCGGATTCTCGAAGGTGGTTATGTGGACATGGTCGGCATGACCCGTGCACACATGGCCGACCCCCACCTGATCGCCAAGATCAAGATGGGCCAGATCGACCAGATCAAGCAGTGCGTCGGCGCCAACTACTGCATCGACCGCCAGTACCAAGGCCTGGACGTGCTGTGCATCCAGAACGCCGCGACCTCGCGTGAGTACATGGGTGTGCCGCACATCATCGAGAAGACCACCGGCGCCAAGCGCAAGGTCGTCATCGTCGGTGCCGGCCCTGCAGGCATGGAGGCGGCGCGCGTGGCCGCCGAGCGTGGCCACGATGTGACCCTGTTCGAAAAACGCGACCAGATCGGCGGTCAGATCACCATCGCGGCCAAGGCGCCGCAACGTGACCAGATCGCTGGTATTACCCGCTGGTACCAATTGGAGTTGGCCCGCCTGAAGGTGGACCTGCGCCTGGGGACCGCGGCCGATGTAGACACCATTCAGGATCTGCGCCCGGACATCATCGTGCTGGCTGTGGGCGGGCATTCGTTCCTGGAGCAGAACGAACACTGGGGTGCGGCCGAAGGGCTGGTGGTCAGCAGCTGGGACGTGCTCGATGGCAAGGTCGCGCCGGGCAAGAACGTGCTGGTGTACGACACCATCTGCGAGTTCACCGGCATGTCGGTGGCCGACTTCATCGCCGACAAGGGTAGCCAGGTCGAGATCGTCACCGACGACATCAAGCCGGGTGTCGCCATGGGCGGCACTACGTTCCCGACCTACTACCGCAGCATGTACCCCAAGGAAGTGATCATGACCGGGGACATGATGCTGGAGAAAGTCTACCGCGAGGGCGACAAGCTGGTCGCTGTGTTGGAGAACGAGTACACCGGCGCCAAGGAAGAGCGGGTGGTCGATCAGGTGGTGGTGGAGAACGGTGTGCGTCCGGACGAGCAGCTGTACTACGCCCTCAAGGACGGTTCGCGCAACAAGGGCCAGATCGACGTGGAGGCGCTGTTCGCCATCAAGCCACAGCCGATCTTGAGCCAGCCAGGCGAAGGCTACCTGCTGTACCGCATCGGCGACTGTGTGGCCCAGCGTAACGTGCATGCGGCGATCTACGATGCCTTGCGTCTGTGCAAGGACTTCTGATCGCACCGCCTTTCTGAAAGCGGGACTGGCCCCCCTGTAGGAGCGGCCTTGTGCCACGAAAGGGTCGCGAAGCGGCCCCAGCATTTGATCAGTACCACGGATGCTGGGGCCGCTTCATAGCCCTTTCGCAGCACCAGGCCGCTCCCGCAGGGGCCCGCGCTGGCCTTCGGGGTGGCGCAAGAATCTAGCTGTTGTGGGAGCTTCCCATGTTGAACACCCTTCTACCCATCCTGCTGTTCGCCGCGCTCGGGCTTGCCGTGCTCGGTGCGCTGCGCCGTGTGAACATGTGGCGCCGAGGCCGACCCTCCAAGGTGGACCTGATCGGCGGTCTGCTGGCCATGCCGCGCCGCTACCTGGTGGACCTGCACCACGTGGTCGAGCGCGACAAGTACATGTCCAATACCCACGTGGCCACCGCTGGCGGCTTCGTGCTGTCGGCGCTGCTGGCGATCCTGGTGCATGGTTTCGGCCTGCAGAGCAAGATCTTGGGCTACGCCTTGCTGCTGGCCACGGTGATCATGTTCACCGGCGCCATCTTCGTCTTCAAGCGCCGCCTGAACCCGCCTTCGCGCCTGTCCAAGGGCCCTTGGATGCGCCTGCCCAAGAGCCTGCTGGTATTTGCTGCCAGCTTCTTCATCGCCACCTTGCCCGTGGCCGGTATTCTGCCGGCCAACACGGGCGGCTGGGTGATGGTCGGGATTCTGGGCCTGGGCGTGCTGTGGGGCGTGTCGGAGCTTTTCTTCGGCATGACCTGGGGCGGGCCCATGAAGCACGCCTTCGCCGGTGCCCTGCACCTGGCCTGGCACCGGCGCGCCGAGCGTTTCGGTGGCGGGCGCTCCACTGGCCTCAAGCCGCTGGACCTGGAAGACCCCCGTGCGCCGCTTGGCGTTGAAAAGCCAGTGGACTTCACCTGGAACCAACTGCTGGGCTTTGACGCCTGCGTGCAGTGCGGCAAGTGCGAGGCCATGTGCCCGGCCTTTGCCGCCGGACAGCCGTTGAACCCGAAAAAACTCATTCAGGACATGGTCATCGGCCTGGCGGGCGGCACCGATGCCAAGTTCGCTGGCAGCCCCTATCCTGGCAAGCCGTTGGGTGAGCACGGCGGCCACCCCCACCAGCCTATCGTCAATGGGCTGGTCGATGCCGAGACACTGTGGTCCTGCACCACCTGCCGCGCGTGTGTGGAAGAGTGCCCGATGATGATCGAGCATGTCGATGCCATCGTCGACATGCGCCGTCACCTGACGCTTGAAAAAGGCGCCACCCCGAACAAGGGCGCCGAGGTGCTGGACAACCTGATCGCCACCGACAACCCGGGCGGTTTCGCCCCGGGCGGGCGCATGAACTGGGCGGCTGACCTCAACCTCAAACTGCTGGCGGACGTCAAACGTACCGACGTGCTGTTCTGGGTGGGTGATGGCGCCTTCGACATGCGCAACCAGCGCACCCTGCGCGCGTTCGTCAAGGTGCTCAAGGCCTCTGGCGTCGATTTCGCCGTGCTTGGCCTGGAGGAGCGCGACAGTGGTGACGTGGCGCGCCGTCTGGGTGATGAAGCCACGTTCCAGCAATTGGCCAAGCGCAACATTCAGACCCTGGCCAAATACACGTTCCAACGCATCGTTACCTGCGACCCGCACAGCTTCCATGTGCTCAAGAATGAATACGGTGCGCTGGGTGGCAACTACCAGGTGCAGCACCACAGCACCTACATTGCCGAGCTGATCGGTGCCAACAAGCTCAACCTGGGGCAGCACAAGGGCGGCAGCGTCACCTACCACGACCCGTGCTACCTGGGCCGCTACAACGGCGAGTACGAGGCGCCTCGCGAGGTGCTTCGCGCATTGGGCATCGAAGTTCGCGAAATGGAGCGCTCGGGCTTTCGCTCACGCTGCTGTGGCGGTGGCGGCGGTGCGCCGATCACCGACATCCCGGGCAAACAGCGTATTCCCGACATGCGCATGGACGACATCCGCACCACCGAAGCCGAAGTGGTCGCCGTGGGCTGCCCGCAGTGCACGGCCATGCTCGAAGGGGTGGTAGAGCCACGGCCGCTGATCAAGGATTTGGCCGAACTGGTGGCCGATGTGCTGATCGAGGAAGAGGCCCAGCCAGCGGCTGCCAAACCTGCGAAATCCAAACGTGAACCTGCGGAGGTGCATTGATGAGCGACATCATCCGCCGCGACCCTCGCGCCGAGTGGATCGCCCGTAACCGTCTGCATCCGCTGCATGCGGCCATGCAGACGCAACAAACCAGCTGGATGGGGCCCAACGGCCTCATGCGCAAGAACCCCCATGCCAGTGCGGCTGGCTTCATCGGCCCCAACGGCCTCAAGCGTATCGACCGCTCGGGGGCCCAGCAGGGCACCAGCGGTGGCGCACGGCGTAGCGCTGCGGCCGAAGTGCAGTTGCCGCTGCACCAGGTGGCAGAGCCTGCGTTCTACATTGCCGTGGTACCGGACATGATCGGCGGGCGCCTGGGTAGCCACGACCGCGACCTGCTGGGCCTGGCCCATGGGTTGGCGGGCAGCGACGGCGCGGTACTGGCCATCGTGTTCGGCGAGCACAAGGAAACCAACTTTGCCGCCGCAGGCGTGGACCGCTTGCTGGTCATCGAAGGCGAGGCGTACCAAGGGTATGCACCGGAGCAGTTGGTGCAGGGCCTGCGCGCTGTCGATAACCAGTTCGCCCCGCGTCACTGGCTGCTGCCAGACAGCCGTTCCGGCGGTGGCGAGCTCGGCCGACGCCTCGGTGCTGCGCTGGGTGAGCGACCGGCAACGCGTGTCTGGCAGGTCAAGGACGGCCAGTGCATCGGCCGCGCCGGTGCGGGGCAGCAAGACATGCAACGCGTGCTGCCACGCCTGATCCTGGCTGCGGCCGAATGTGCAGAGCCTGTGAGCGAAACCCGTCACGAGGCCTTGCCGGTCGAGCTGTCCGGCAGTGTGGCGCGCAGTATCTCGCGCATCGAGGACCTGGGCTCGGTGGCCGTCGACCCGGCCAAGATCGCCATGGCCGAAGCCGAGTTCATTGTATCCGGTGGCAACGGTGTCAAGGACTGGGCCCTGTTTCACAAGGCGACCACCGCATTGGGCGCGACCCAAGGTGCATCGCGGGTGGCGGTGGACGATGGCCACATGCCGCGTGATCGCCAAGTCGGCGCTACGGGGACGTGGGTAACGGCTCGTGTGTACATGGCGGTGGGTATCTCTGGCGCTATCCAGCACCTGCAGGGCATCGGTGCCTGCGACAAGGTGGTGGCGATCAACATGGACCCCGGTTGCGACATGATCAAACGCGCCGACCTGTCGGTGATTGGCGACAGCGCGGCGATTCTTCAGGCACTGATCGACGCTGTGGAGCAGTTCCGCAACGGCGCCCAGCGTGACGCGGCATAAGGGCACGAGCATGAGTACGAAAGTCATCAGCCTGGTTTCGATCGGTGCGCACCCAAGCTCCGGTCGCGCGCGGCGCGCCGAGCAGGACTCACGGGCGGTCGAGTTGGGTCTGCAACTGGCCGGCGAGGACCTGCAAGTCGTGCATGCAGGGGATCCCCGTGAGGAGGCTTTGCGCGGTTACCTGGGCATGGGCCTGGAACACCTTGATGTGCTCGAGCAACCCGCCGGCGCCGATGTGCTGGGGGTGCTGGGCGATTACCTGCGCGGTGCCGGTGCGCAACTGGTGCTTACCGGCAGCCAGGCCGAGACGGGGGAGGGGTCGGGCATGCTGCCGTTCCTGCTCGCTGAAAAACTGGGCTGGCCGCTGGTGGTGGGGCTGGCCGAGGTGGAATCCATCGAGAACGGTACTGCCCAAGTGTTGCAGGCGTTACCGCGCGGTCAGCGCCGGCGTTTGAAGGTACGCCTGCCCATGGTGGCGACGGTGGATAACGCCGCGCCCAAGCCGCGTCAAAGTGCCTTCGGACCAGCGCGCCGTGGTGTGCTAGCGGCGCAGGACGTACAGGTGGTGGACGATGAACTGCTGGGCGAAGAGGCCCTGCAACCGGCCCGCCCACGGCCCAAACGGCTGAAGGTTATCAAGGCCAAAAGCGGCGCCGACCGCATGAAGGCCGCCACGGCCAAGGCCAGCGGGGGCGGGGGCAAAGTGTTGAAGGACGTCACGCCGCAGGAAGGTGCCGAGGCCATTGTGAAACTATTGGTGGAGGAAGGCGTACTGCGCTGATGGGCATGCCTGGCGACTGAACCCGCCAGGCATCCCGCGCAGCGGCTGGCATCGGCTGTGCCGGTGATCGCGGGCAAGCCCGCTTCCACCGGGGAGCACAGCGGGTGACGCGCGCCGTGCAAGACCTGTCATTTTTGCCAGTACCCCCAGCGCTGCATGCCCGTCTATCCTGCACGCATGCCACGCGAGTTCGGGGAATCATGCCGATCTTTCTCTACAGCGCCAACCGACGACATCCCGTATCAGACACCGGGCGCCAAGGTCATCGGGCTTATTCGCCCTATGGCACTGGGAACGAGCTCTCGGAGCCAAGCCTTGCCTTTTGTGGAGAGTTGCGCGATCCGCTGACGTTCAGCTACCCGCTGGGGAATGGACACCGGCACTACAAGCCATCGCTCATGCGCTTCCATTCACCCGACATATTGAGCCCATTCGGTAACGGCGGCTTGAATGCCTATGCCTACTGCGTGGGTGATCCAGTCAACCACAGCGACCCTACTGGGCAAAAGCCAGAGGAATATGTGCTGCCAGTCCTGAGCATCTTCACCAACCTCATGGGCGTCTTTATCAGCGGCCTACGTTTCAGGTCTTTCCATAAACGGATCAATTCGGCTTCCCAAACTGCCGTGGAAGCTCTTCAACCGCTGATACCCAAGCCAACGCGGGCTGATTGGGTGTTATCGAGTATCAGCGCCCTATCGGGTACGGCGGGGTTGACCATTGGGGTGACCAGAGCGGTCGACCCGGACAGCAAATGGCAAACCTGGGCGCTTGCAGCGCTGACGATAGTGTCGCTGGGCACCTCTACCTATGAAGCGTGGAGGCTGGCTCAAGCGAAACCGTGGCGACTAAACGTGCCCGAACTCGTTAACCTGCCGTTGGCCGAGCGATCGGTGAGTGCCCCTGACAGGGCTTCAGGGAGACGCAGGCACTCTGCAGACCCTGGCACCTCGGAAAGGATGCGGACTCAGGCTGCAACTATAAGATCTACTTAATGCCGGCTTGAAGAAAGGATAGCGACAGTTGCCGCTATCCCGGCTTCTAGCCAGTTACTGCGCCTGCACTTCCTTCAGATACGGCGCAGGCTCCGCCCCCAGGTTGTTCAGCAAGCGCCCGCTGTACCAGTCGATGAAGTTCACCACCCCAAACTCATACGTCTTGGAGTAAGGACCAGGCTGGTACGCCGTGGAGTTGATGCCACGTTGGTTCTCTTCGGCCAGGCGGCGGTCCTGGTCGTTGGTGGCGTCCCATACCTTGCGCATGTTTTCTGGGTTGTAGTCCACGCCTTCGACGGCATCCTTGTGCACCAGCCACTTGGTGGTGACCATGGTTTCCTGGGCACTGATCGGCCACACGGTGAACACGATCATGTGATCGCCCATGCAGTGGTTCCAGGAGTGCGGCAGGTGCAGGATGCGCATCGAGCCCAGGTCCGGGTTCTTGATGCGGCCCATCAACTTCTTGCAGGCCTGCTTGCCATCCATGGTCATCGAAACCGTGCCCTTGAGCAGCGGCATGCGTACGATACGGTTACGCAGGCCATGGCTCTTGTGCAGGTACGGGATCTTCTCGGCCTCCCAGGCGGCAGCAGAGGCGGCCACGTGGTCCTTGAATTCCTGGCTGGCGCGCGGGTCGTTGGTGTCGTCCCACTCCAGCAGGGTCTGCAACAGTTCCGGGTGCGAGCCATTGCAGTGGTAGCACTCGCGGTTGTTCTCCAGCACCAGCTTCCAGTTGGCCTTTTCCATCAAGGTGGTCTGCACCGCCACCTTGGCGTTTTCCATGTCGTACGGTTCCATGTAGTGGTCCAGGGTGGCCAGGAACTCGTCGATGGCTGGCGGGTTTTCCGCCAGGCTGATGAAGATGTAACCGCCAGCGACCTTCACGTTCACAGGCTTCAGGCCGTACTGGTTCATGTCGAAGTCAGCGCCCATCTCGGTGCCGGCGAACAGCAGGCGGCCGTCCAGCTCGTAGGTCCACTGGTGGTAAGGGCACACCAGCTTGGCCACCTTGCCTTTTTCGCTGACGCACAGGCGCGAGCCGCGGTGACGGCAGACGTTGTGAAACGCATGCACCTTGCCCTCGGTGCCGCGCACGACAATGATCGGGTTCTTGCCGATCTGCAGCGTGAGGTAATTGCCTTTCGCCGGGATCTCGCAGGTCATGCCAGCGATCAGCCACTCCTTGTGGAAAATCTCCTGCATGTCGATCTGGAACAGACGCTCGTCGGTGTAGAAAGGCTGGGGCAGCGAGTAGGTGCGCTCGCGGTTTTGCAGCATCTCGGCGGTCGCCTTGCGTGCAGGTTCAAGTGGATCGCCCAGGCTCAGGGTTGCGGTGACGTCCATCGTGTATTCCTCGGGGCCGTGCGCGGCCGGCAAAAGGTGGCTAATCGTTGTTGTGGTGCCGCAAGGCTGTTAACCATGAACAGCGTGTTGTTTTGCGGTGGAGTGTGCGTGCGAAGGCGGCGTGAACCGTATCCATGGGCGACATGGCCGATTTGAATTACGACGCCGCAACCCTTGTCGTGCGGGGCTGGTCGCGATAAGTACGCCGATGTCGCTGGCAGGAATGTTCAAGGTCGCAAGCTTGAGCATCATCCGAGCCATAAAAAGGCCAACTGTCGGCTGCTGGAGATGAACATGTCCGAAACCTTCCTCAATCCGGTCACTACCCAGACCTGGGCCAACGGCCGCCACATCGTGCGCTGCGTCAAGGTCATCCAGGAGACCTGGGACGTGCGCACCTTCTGCTTCATGGCAGACCAGCCGATCATGTTCTTCTTCAAGCCTGGGCAATTCGTGACCCTGGAGCTGGAAATCGAAGGCAAGCCGGTCATGCGTTCCTACACCATATCCAGCTCGCCTTCGGTGCCCTACAGCTTCTCCATCACAGTCAAGCGCGTACCCGGCGGGCTGGTGTCCAACTTCCTGCATGACACCATGCACGAAGGTGCCGAGCTGCCGGTGCACGGACCTGTGGGGCTGTTCAACGCCATCGACTTCCCCGGCGCCAAGGTGCTGTACCTGTCTGGCGGCGTGGGCATCACACCGGTCATGTCGATGGCCCGCTGGTTCTATGACACCAACGCCAATGTCGACATGGTGTTCGTACACAGCGCCCGTTCACCCAAGGACATCATCTACCATCGCGAACTGGAGCAGATGGCGTCCCGCGTGCCCAATTTCGGCCTGCACATCATCTGCGAGAAGCATGGCCTGGGCGAACCCTGGGCGGGCTACCGTGGCTACCTGAACCAGCGGCTGATGGAGCTGATTGCGCCGGACTACATGGAACGCGTGGTGTTCTGCTGCGGCCCGACCCCCTATATGACGGCGGTCAAGCGCATGCTCGAAGCGGTCGGCTTCGACATGAGCAATTACCACGAGGAGTCGTTCGGGGCGACGCCAGCCGAAGCCAAGGCCGATGCAGTGGAACATGCCGAAGCGGCCGCCGATGCGCCGGAAGTGGACGCAGCCGACCTCAACCTGGTCGAGTTCATCGGCAGTGACAAAAGCATTCGCATCGCGCCGGGCGAAACCGTGCACGCAGCGGCGGCGAAAGTCGGGCTGATGATCCCTAAAGCCTGCGGCATGGGGATCTGCGGTACCTGCAAGGTGTTGAAGCTGGGCGGCGAAGTGGAGATGGAACACAACGGCGGCATCACCGAGGAAGACGAGGCCGAAGGCTACATCCTGTCATGTTGCAGCGTACCGAAAGGGGATGTGCGCATCGATTATTGAATCCAGGGCACAGCTTGGATCTGTCGGGGGCTGCGGTGCAGCCCCACGTCTTTGACTGACCGATGGTTGACTCAGGTCGGAACAAGAGGGGGGTTACCCTGTCAATGTGCGGGGCACAACCCTTGTGAATCCGATATTTAATGGCGATGGGCAACGGTTTTCTTTATCGTGTGCGCCCCTCGCAACAACCTGAGATAGACCCATGCTTGAAGCTTCCCTGAATCAACTCGAGCAACTGGTCAGCGACCTGATGCAAAAGAACGCTCAACTCACCGAGCAAAACAACGTCCTCGGCCAGCAACTGGCCCAGGCAAACGAAGAGAACGAAACCCTGCAGCTGTCGTTGATGGAGCAGGAAGAAAAGAACGGCGCCACCGCCGCCCGTATCCAGGCGTTGGTCGATCGTGCCAGCGCGGGTGTCGTCAACGCATGAGCCTGCAAGCGCAGCCGGTCAATGTCGTGTCGATCCTGGGCAACGACTATTCGATCAAGGCGCCCGAAGGCCAGGAAGAGACCTTGGCCCACGCGGTGCGTATGTTGAACACTGCCCTGGCCGAGACCAAGCGTTCGTATCCGACCCTGATCGGCGACAAGCTGCTGGTACTGGCAGCCTTGAACCTGTGCTCAAAGCAGGTCGAACTGCAGAAGGAACATCAGCGGACCCTTGCCCGGACCCAGGCACAGATCGACGCCACGGTGGATGCGATCGTTCGGACCATCGCCGAGCAGTGACAGGCCGTTGGCCAAGCTACGTGGGAGCGGCTAACCCCGCCCCCACGCTTCACGTTTTCTCAAGTCATTGAATGACTGAAGGTGTAGGTGGTCCTGCTTGCAAAGCAATGGCTTCACTGGCAACCACACCAAGCGCCCTGCTTTCGCTCAGTCCGGAGCAGGAGGCGGCATCTGGATTATCAAGTCTTAAGACTCAGCACGTCGAACAGGTCGTAATGAACTTCCTGGACAGTCCAACCCGAATCAGACTTGGTGTACTGTGTTTCCACACGTTTTTTTTCGTACACCTCGCCTGAACTCACCAGGCCTTCACGCACGGTGAAAAGTATATCGGGATCGAGTACTTCCACCCGCTCTGCGATGTCACTGTTATAGATGACGTGAACGGTAAGGTTCCCCGGGGTGTCGCGGGTCCACACCTTCTCCGTGACGACCTGGCCATTGATCCGGTCGCCAACCTTGATGCACTTGGCAACATCAGCTTCGCTGAGCACTGCCTGATTTTTTTCGTTCATCGCGTTTCTCCATGTCACAAGAGTGGTTACCCGGCCAGGTGTAAGCAGCCTATCGTCCTGTCCGGCAGAGAGAAACTGGCAGAAGTATCAGGTGCCAGCGATGGCCTGGATGTCTGCCGCCAGCTCACGCACACGTTCTTGCTCGGTGTCCCAGGAACACATGAGCCGCGCATCGCCGCTGCCGATGAAGGTGTAGAAGCGCCAGCCTTTGCCGGATGACGCGTTCACTTCACCAGCGGCCCACGGCCGCTGGTGCAGCAGTCACCTAGCGCCGCGTGCTCAATCGGGGTTTACAACGCCCTGCACTTTGCCCGGGCCCAGGAGCATCAACGGTTTCGAGTCGTCTCTAATGAGTTCCCCCTCCGATAAGCGACCAACGATCAGGCTCACGTAACCACTGCCCTTTGCCCAGGCCCAGGAGCATCAACGGTTTCGAGTCGTCTCTAATGAGTTCCCTCTCCGATAAGCGACCAACGATCAGGCTCACGTAACCACTGCCCTCAAACGCCATGAAATCGCCGGGTACACCGAGCGGGCCAGCACTGGTATCGACTGGGTATTCCAGGTGCCGGTCACCGCCAAGGTTCACGATGAACTTACGCGTGCCGTCTGCCAGGTGATACAGCGTCCTGTGATGAACCGTCTCCCACGTGCTTGGCAACATGATCACCGTACCTTTGGGTGCGTACAGGGCCGCCTGGTGTTTCTCGCCGAGCACGAGAGCATCCGTGGGGCATGGCAACGTTTTAAGAGCAGTGGCTTTAGGGTTGTTGGTTACGAGCTTTTGCTCGATATGGTGGTAGCTACCATCGACAATGACTATATCGAGTGGGCCGCTCCAGTCTATGGCTTGCTGGCGGGTAACTTGCGCGGTGTAGAACTGGGTCGAGCCATCGTCGACGTTTTGCGCTTGCACACTAAGAACCGCAGTGTCCGATGCTTCATCCAATTCGATGTAGCGTACCCAGACGCGGTGATTCAAGGCAGGTTCCGGAAAAATGCTGCCGAAGCTAGCTTGCAACAGTTTTTCCGGATCCACTGGTACAGAGCTGTATGGGCGATCAGGTGCGTTCAGAGATTTCATGGCGGATACTCTTAGGACTAGAGGGCCCAAGGTACTCAGGCGGTGCACCACGCCCAACTGGCAAATCTGCTAGTCGCAGTCGATCTTAGGCTGCCACGATTCGGCGTATGGCCGATGCCAGGGCCTCGACCCGTGCCGCCTCGGTATCCCAGGAGCACATGAAGCGAGCGCCGCCATTGCCGATGAACGTGTAGAAGCGCCATCCTTCATCCCGCAACGCAGTCAGTGCAGGCTCGGGAAGTTGCAGAAACACGCCATTGGCCTCTACTGGGAACATCGCCTCGACGCCAGGCAGATCCTGCACCAGCGAGGCCAGCAGCTGCGCACAATGGTTGGCGTGCTGCGCATGCCGCAACCACGCGCCGTCTTCCAGCAAACCGACCCAAGGTGCCGACAGGAAGCGCATCTTCGAAGCCAATTGCCCAGCCTGCTTGCAGCGGTAATCGAAGTCTTCGGCCAGCTCGCGGTTGAAGAACAGAATCGCCTCGCCCACGGCCATGCCGTTCTTGGTGCCGCCAAAACACAGCACATCCACTCCCGCTTTCCAGGTCAGCTCGGCAGGCGAGCAGCCCAGGAAGGCACAGGCATTGGAAAAGCGTGCGCCATCCATGTGCAGGTGCAGGTTCAGCTCCCGGCAGGTCTCGCTGATCGCCTTGAGTTCGTCGGGACGGTAAACAGTGCCGACTTCAGTGGCCTGCGTGAGCGTGACCACCCGCGGTTTCGGGTAGTGGATGTCCAGCCGCTTGAGCGCCACTTCACGGATGCTGTCGGGCGTGAGCTTGCCGCCGACGCTGCGTGCCGTCAGCAGCTTGGACCCGTTGGAAAAGAACTCCGGCGCGCCGCACTCGTCGGTTTCGACATGCGCGGTCTCGGAGCAGATCACGCTGTGGTAACTCTGGCACAGCGAGGCCAGGGCCAGGGAGTTGGCGGCGGTGCCGTTAAAGGCGAAGAACACTTCGCAGTCGGTTTCGAACAAGGCCCGAAAGTATTCCGAGGCGCGCGAAGTCCATTGATCGTCGCCGTAGGCGCGGTCGTGGCCGTGGTTGGCTTTTTCCATCGCAGACCAGGCCTCCGGGCAGATGCCGGAATAGTTGTCGCTGGCGAATTGTTGGCTCTTATCTGTCATGACACTGTCCTGTGAACGACGCAGAACAGCACTCTAAACCATCGATTCAGCGGTTGACTATACAACCCGGATACCCGTGCGTTTTCAGGTCGTGTGTTCAAGGAATCCTCGACATTCGAATGTGGCCAACCTCGCCGAAGCGCCACACGGGTGAGCGTTGCCCTTTGAGCAGACGGGGGCTTGGCTCGGCTGGTTTTCAGGCCTGTGCCTCCCACCGGGCGCCGTACGTGTGGCCAGTGTGATCCGGACGCTGACCAATGTCGTAAACGCGCCATTGCAAGGCGTGCGCAGGCATCTGGCACACCCCGGCCAGCCCTACCATCGCCACAAAGGGTCAGAGTGAACCCTCCGAACAAAAAACGATCGCTGCCGGGAGATACAAGATGTTCAGCAAGCAAGACCAGATCCAGGGTTATGACGATGCACTGCTGGCGGCGATGAGTGCCGAAGAGCAGCGTCAGGAAGACCACATCGAGCTGATCGCCTCGGAGAACTATACGTCCAAGCGCGTGATGCAGGCCCAAGGCAGCGGCCTGACCAACAAATACGCCGAAGGCTACCCAGGCAAGCGCTACTACGGTGGCTGCGAGCACGTCGACAAGGTCGAAGCGCTGGCCATCGAGCGCGCCAAGCAGCTGTTCGGTGCCGACTATGCCAACGTTCAGCCGCACTCCGGCTCCTCGGCCAACAGCGCGGTGTACCTGGCGCTGCTGCAGCCTGGCGACACCATCCTGGGCATGAGCCTGGCCCATGGCGGCCACCTGACCCACGGCGCCAAGGTGTCGTCCTCGGGCAAGCTGTACAACGCCGTGCAGTACGGCATCGACACCGATACCGGCCTGATCGATTACGACGAAGTCGAGCGACTGGCGGTCGAGCACAAGCCTAGAATGATCGTCGCGGGCTTCTCGGCCTACTCCAAGACCCTGGACTTCCCGCGTTTCCGCGCCATCGCCGACAAGGTCGGGGCGCTGTTGTTCGTGGACATGGCCCACGTGGCCGGCTTGGTCGCTGCGGGCCTTTACCCGAATCCGATCCCGTTCGCGGATGTGGTGACCACCACCACCCACAAGACCCTGCGCGGCCCGCGTGGCGGCCTGATCCTGGCCAAGTCGAACGAAGAGATCGAGAAGAAACTCAACGCTGCCGTCTTCCCGGGCGCCCAAGGCGGCCCGCTGATGCACGTGATCGCCGGCAAGGCGGTGTGCTTCAAGGAAGCGCTTGAGCCTGAGTTCAAGAGCTACCAGAAGCAGGTCATCGAAAACGCCCAGGCCATGGCCCAGGTGTTCATTGATCGCGGTTATGACGTGGTCTCCGGTGGCACCGACAACCACTTGTTCCTGGTCAGCCTGATTCGCCAGGGCCTGACGGGCAAAGATGCCGACGCTGCCCTGGGCCGCGCGCACATCACCGTCAACAAGAACGCCGTCCCCAACGACCCGCAATCGCCCTTCGTGACCTCGGGCCTGCGCATCGGCACCCCGGCGGTGACCACCCGCGGCTTCAAGGTCGCCCAATGCGTGGCCCTGGCCGGCTGGATCTGTGACGTGCTCGACAACCTCGGTGACGCTGACGTCGAAGCCGATGTGGCCAGCAATGTCGCGGCGCTGTGCGCAGATTTCCCTGTTTACCGCTGAGTGGAGTCCCACACCATGCAACGTTACTCGGGCTTCGGCCTTCTCAAGCACTCCCTCAGCCACCACGAGAACTGGCAGCGCATGTGGCGTACGCCGACACCGAAGAAGGTGTACGACGTGGTCATCGTCGGCGGTGGTGGCCACGGCCTGGCCACGGCCTACTACCTGGCCAAGGAACACGGCATCACCAATGTCGCGGTGATCGAGAAAGGTTACCTGGGCGGCGGCAACACCGCCCGTAACACCACCATCGTGCGCTCCAACTACCTGTGGGACGAGTCGGCCCACCTGTATGAGCACGCCATGAAGCTGTGGGAGGGCCTGTCCCAGGACCTCAACTACAACGTCATGTTCTCCCAGCGCGGCGTGTACAACCTGTGCCACACCCTGCAGGACATGCGTGACTCCGAACGCCGGGTCAGCGCCAACCGCCTCAATGGGGTCGATGGCGAACTGCTCAATACCGCCCAGGTCGCGGCCGAGATTCCGTACCTGGACTGCTCCAAGAACACCCGTTACCCGATCCTGGGTGCCACCGTGCAGCGCCGTGGCGGCGTCGCCCGCCACGACGCCGTGGCCTGGGGCTACGCCCGTGCCGCCGACGCCCTGGGCGTGGACTTGATCCAGCAGACCGAAGTGACGGGTTTCCGCAAGGAAAACGGCGCGGTCATCGGCGTGGAAACCAACAAGGGCTTCATCGGCGCCAAGCGCGTGGGCGTGGTCACGGCAGGTAACTCCGGTCATATGGCCAAGCTGGCCGGCTTCCGCCTGCCGCTCGAATCGCACCCATTGCAGGCACTGGTTTCCGAACCGATCAAGCCCATCATCGACAGCGTCATCATGTCCAACGCCGTGCACGGCTACATCAGCCAGTCGGACAAGGGCGACCTGGTGATCGGTGCGGGTATCGACAGCTGGATCGGCTACGGCCAGCGTGGTTCGTACCCAGTGATCGAGCACACCTTGCAGGCCATCGTCGAGATGTTCCCCAACCTCTCGCGTGTGCGCATGAACCGCCAATGGGGCGGCATCGTCGACACCTCGCCGGACGCCTGCCCGATCATCACCAAGACCCCGGTCAAGAACATGTTCTTCAACTGCGGTTGGGGTACTGGCGGCTTCAAGGCGACCCCAGGTTCGGGCAACGTCTTCGCCGCGAGCCTGGCCAAGGGCGAGATGCACCCCCTGGCCGCGCCGTTCTCCATGGACCGCTTCTACAACGGCGCCCTGATCGACGAACACGGCGCTGCCGCCGTCGCCCACTAACCGGAGACACCGTCATGTTGCATATTTTCTGTCCCCACTGCGGCGAGCTGCGCTCCGAAGAAGAGTTCCACGCCTCTGGCCAGGCGCACATCGCCCGTCCGCTGGACCCCAACGCCTGCTCCGACCAGGAGTGGGGCACGTACATGTTCTACCGTGACAACCCGCGCGGTATTCACCACGAACTGTGGGACCACGTTGCCGGCTGCCGTCAGTATTTCAACGTCACCCGTAACACCGAAACCTACGAGATCCTGGAAACCTACAAGATTGGCGAGAAGCCGCAAGTCAGCGCCCGTGAACACACACCGGCGCGCTCGGCTGCTGTAAACGAACGGGGAGTCAACGTATGAGCCAGACCTATCGCCTCGCCAGCGGCGGCCGTATCGACCGCAGCAAGGTGTTGAACTTCACCTTCAACGGCAAGACTTACCAGGGCTATGCCGGCGACAGCCTGGCGGCGGCTTTGCTGGCCAACGGCGTCGACATCGTTGGCCGCAGCTTCAAGTACTCGCGTCCGCGCGGCATCATCGCCGCAGGCACCGAGGAGCCGAACGCCATCTTGCAGATCGGCTCCAGCGAAGCCACCCAGATCCCCAACGTGCGCGCTACCCAGCAAGCCCTGTATTCGGGCCTGGTCGCCACCAGCACCAATGGCTGGCCGAACGTCAACAATGACGTCATGGGTATCCTGGGCAAGGTAGGCGGCAGCATGATGCCGCCGGGCTTCTACTACAAAACCTTCATGTACCCCAAGTCGTTCTGGATGACGTACGAGAAGTACATCCGCAAGGCAGCCGGCCTTGGCCGCGCGCCGCTGCAAAATGATCCGGACAGCTACGACTACATGAACCAGCACTGCGACGTGCTGATCGTCGGTGCAGGGCCTGCTGGCCTGGCGGCGGCCCTCGCGGCTGCGCGCAGCGGTGCTCGCGTGATCCTGGCCGACGAGCAGGAAGAATTCGGTGGCAGCCTGCTGGACACCCGTGAAACCCTCGACGGCAAGCCGGCCGCTGAATGGGTCAGTGGCGTCATCAAGGAGCTCGAAGGCCTGCCGGAAGTGACCTTGCTGCCACGCGCCACGGTCAACGGCTACCACGACCATAACTTCCTGACCATCCATGAGCGCCTCACCGACCACCTGGGCGACCGTGCTCCGCTCGGCCAGGTTCGCCACCGCGTGCACCGTGTACGGGCCAAGCGTGTGGTGCTGGCCACCGGCGCCCACGAGCGCCCGCTGGTGTACGGCAACAACGACGTGCCAGGCAACATGCTGGCCGGCGCCGTTTCGACCTATGTTCGCCGCTACGGCGTAGCGCCTGGCCGCAAGCTGGTGCTGTCGACCAACAACGACCATGCCTACCGTACCGCGCTGGATTGGCACGATGCAGGTTTGCAGGTGGTGGCCATCGCCGATGCCCGCCACAACCCACGGGGCTCGCTGGTCGAAGAAGCGCGTGCCAAGGGTATTCGTATCCTCACCTCCAGTGCTGTCATCGAAGCCAAGGGCAGCAAGCACGTCACGGGTGCTCGGGTGGCCGCCATCGATGTGCAGGCCCACAAGGTCACCAGCCCTGGCGAAACCCTCGAGTGCGACCTGATCGCCACCTCCGGGGGCTATAGCCCTGTGGTTCACCTGGCTTCGCACCTGGGCGGCCGTCCGGTATGGCGTGAAGACATTCTGGGCTTCGTGCCGGGCAATGCCCCGCAAAAGCGTGAGTGCGTTGGCGGCATCAACGGTGTCTATCCGTTGGGCGATGCCATTGCCGACGGCTTCGAAGGCGGCGTGCGTGCAGCCACCGAAGCAGGCTTCAAGGCGACCGTAGGCACCTTGCCGAAAACCGTCTCGCGCAAGGAAGACGCCACCCTGGCGCTGTTCCAGGTGCCACACGACAAGGGCACCGCACGTGCGCCTAAACAGTTCGTCGATCAGCAGAACGACGTGACGGCCGCTGCCATCGAGCTGGCTACCCGTGAAGGCTTCGAGTCGGTCGAGCACGTCAAACGCTACACCGCATTGGGCTTCGGTACCGACCAGGGCAAACTGGGCAACATCAACGGCCTGGCCATTGCGGCGCGTTCGATGGGCATCACCATTCCGGAAATGGGCACCACCATGTTCCGCCCCAACTACACGCCGGTGACATTCGGCGCGGTGGCGGGTCGTCACTGTGGGCACCTGTTCGAGCCCGTGCGCTTCACGGCCCTGCATGCCTGGCACGTGAAGAATGGCGCCGAGTTCGAAGACGTTGGTCAGTGGAAGCGCCCGTGGTACTTCCCCAAAGCCGGTGAAGACATCCACGCCGCCGTTGCCCGCGAATGCAAGGCGGTGCGTGACAGCGTCGGCTTCCTGGACGCCTCCACCCTGGGCAAGATCGATATCCAGGGCCCGGATTCGCGTGAGTTCCTCAACCGCGTGTACACCAACGCCTGGACCAAGCTCGATGTGGGCAAGGCGCGCTATGGTCTGATGTGCAAGGAAGACGGCATGGTGTTCGACGACGGCGTAACCGCCTGCGTCGGCGACAACCACTTCATTATGACCACCACCACTGGCGGCGCGGCGCGCGTGTTGCAATGGCTGGAGCTGTACCACCAGACCGAGTGGCCAGACCTGAAGGTGTATTTCACCTCGGTGACCGACCACTGGGCGACCATGACCTTGTCCGGGCCGAACAGCCGCAAGCTGCTCAGCGAGCTGACCGACATCGACATGGACAAGGAAGCCTTCCCGTTCATGACCTGGAAGGAAGGCAACGTCGGTGGTGTGCCAGCCCGTGTGTTCCGTATCTCGTTCACCGGTGAGCTGTCGTATGAAATCAACGTGCAAGCCAACTACGCCATGGGCGTGCTGGAGCAGATCGTCGAGGCAGGCAAGAAGTACAACCTGACCCCGTACGGCACCGAGACCATGCACGTGCTGCGTGCCGAGAAGGGCTTCATCATCGTCGGCCAGGACACGGACGGCTCGATGACGCCGGACGACCTGAACATGAGCTGGTGCGTGGGGCGCAACAAGCCGTATTCGTGGATTGGCCTGCGCGGCATGAACCGTGAGGACTGCGTGCGTGAAAACCGCAAGCAGCTGGTTGGCCTGAAACCGATCGACCCGAACCAGTGGCTGCCCGAAGGCGCTCAGCTGGTGTTCGATCCGAAGCAGCCCATCCCGATGGACATGGTTGGCCACGTCACCTCCAGCTACGCCGCCAACTCCCTGGGCTATTCGTTCGCCATGGGTGTGGTCAAGGGCGGCCTCAAGCGCATGGGCGAGCGTGTCTACTCGCCTCAGGCCGATGGCAGCGTGATCGAGGCGGAAATCGTGTCTTCGGTGTTCTTCGATCCGAAGGGTGAGCGGCAGAACGTTTGACTCCGGGCCCCTGGGGAGCAGGCCAGGCCGGGTCGCAGGCCGGCCGGCTCCTACAGGCGCGGTGCAGACACCGAGGTTCATGCACGCTCAGTAAGCGCCGGCTCGCCGGCGATGAGGCTGGCAGAGCTTGCTGGACCGGGTGTCTGCATCCCATCGACGAACAAGAATTCAAGGCAGGTATGAAATGAGCGCTATCAACGTCTTCGAGCAAAATCCCGGCGCCTCGGCCAAGGCCGAGTCGCCATTGCACCACGCCGACCTGGCAAGCCTGGTGGGCAAGGGCCGCAACAACGCCGGCGTGACCCTGCGCGAGC
The DNA here is from genome assembly GCF_000730565.1 of Pseudomonas fulva NBRC 16637 = DSM 17717. Lineage (GTDB taxonomy): Bacteria > Pseudomonadota > Gammaproteobacteria > Pseudomonadales > Pseudomonadaceae > Aquipseudomonas > Aquipseudomonas fulva. The sequence continues at coordinate 438,839 of NZ_BBIQ01000001.1, forward strand.
GCAAGTTCCTCGGCCACCTGACCCTGCGTGGCAACGGTCATGATCCCGCCTTTGCCGGTGGCGTACACAAGGCCCTGGGCCTGGAGTTGCCGGTGGCATTGACCGTCGTGGCCAACGGCGATCTGTCGCTGCAATGGGTCGGTCCTGATGAGTGGCTGCTGATCGTCCCGGGTGGGCAGGAAGTGGCGATTGAACAAAAGCTGCGTGCTGCCCTTGAAGGGCAACACATCCAGGTGGTCAATGTCAGCGGTGGGCAGAGCCTGCTGGAGCTGCGCGGCCCGAACGTGCGCGACGTGCTGATGAAGTCCACCAGCTACGACGTGCATCCGAACAACTTCCCGGTCGGCAAGGCTGTCGGCACGGTGTTCGCCAAGTCGCAGCTGGTGATTCGGCGTACTGCCGAAGACACCTGGGAGCTGGTCATCCGCCGCAGCTTCTCCGATTACTGGTGGATGTGGCTGCAGGACGCATCGGCCGAGTACGGGCTGGCCATCGAAGCTTAAGGAGAACTGCCATGAGTCGGGCACCGGATACCTGGATTCTCACCGCCGACTGCCCGAGCATGCTCGGTACCGTCGACGTGGTGACGCGTTACCTCTTCGAGCAACGCTGCTACGTGACGGAGCACCATTCCTTCGATGATCGGCTGTCCGGGCGCTTCTTCATTCGCGTGGAGTTTCGCGTGCCTGACGGCTTCGACGAAGACGGGTTGCGTGCAGGCCTTGCCGAGCGCAGCGAGGCGTTTGGCATGGCGTTCGAGCTGACGGCTCCCAACCATCGCCCCAAGGTGGTGATCATGGTGTCCAAGGCCGACCATTGTCTGAACGACCTGCTGTATCGCCAGCGTATCGGTCAACTGGGCATGGACGTGGTGGCGGTGGTCTCCAACCACCCCGACCTCGAGCCGTTGGCACACTGGCACAAGATTCCCTACTACCATTTCGCGCTCGACCCGAAGGACAAGCCTGCACAAGAGCGCAAGGTGTTGCAGGTGATCGAACAGACGGGCGCAGAGCTGGTTATCCTCGCGCGCTACATGCAGGTGCTCTCGCCCGAGCTGTGCCGCCAGCTCGATGGCCGCGCGATCAACATCCACCACTCGTTGCTACCGGGGTTCAAGGGTGCCAAGCCTTACCACCAGGCGTACAACAAGGGTGTGAAGATGGTCGGGGCCACGGCACACTACATCAACAATGACTTGGACGAAGGGCCGATCATCGCCCAAGGTGTCGAAGTGGTGGACCATACCTATTACCCCGAAGACCTGATCGCCAAGGGGCGAGACATCGAGTGCCTGACCCTGGCACGGGCGGTGGGATACCACATCGAGAAGCGGGTGTTTCTCAACGCCAACCGCACGGTCGTTCTTTAGCGTTTTTGCTGGCCTCCTCGCCGCTTGGGTCGCGGCGAGGCTCGCCTCTGCCTCTCCCTGTGTGCGCGCCTTATCTTCCCGCGACAAACCTGCCGCTAAAAGGCATCTCCCTGTCGCTCCCAGTCAGTGCATCGGGCCCCATCCGGCCCACAATTCCCCCATTCCAGAAACACATGCCGCCCATGGATGGCGGCGCGTTCAACCACCGCTGCATAAATACAAATCAAGCGAGGTAAGAGCATGTCTGGCAATCGTGGAGTGGTATATCTCGGCGCCGGCAAGGTCGAGGTGCAGAAGATCGACTACCCGAAAATGCAGGACCCGCGCGGCAAGAAGATCGAGCACGGCGTGATCCTGAAGGTGGTCTCCACCAACATCTGCGGCTCTGACCAGCACATGGTCCGCGGCCGCACCACTGCCCAGGTCGGCCTGGTTCTGGGCCACGAAATTACTGGTGAAATCGTCGAGAAGGGCAGTGACGTCGAGCGCATGCAGATCGGCGATCTGGTCTCGGTGCCATTCAACGTCGCCTGCGGCCGTTGCCGTTCCTGCAAGGAAATGCACACCGGTGTCTGCCTCACCGTAAACCCGGCCCGCGCCGGTGGTGCCTACGGTTATGTGGACATGGGCGACTGGACCGGTGGTCAGGCCGAATATGTACTGGTGCCATACGCCGACTTCAACCTCCTGAAGCTCCCTGAGCGCGACAAGGCCATGGAAAAGATCCGTGACCTGACTTGCCTGTCCGACATTCTGCCAACCGGTTACCACGGTGCCGTGACTGCAGGCGTAGGCCCAGGCAGCACCGTCTATGTTGCAGGTGCCGGCCCTGTGGGCCTGGCTGCCGCTGCTTCGGCTCGCCTGCTGGGCGCTGCCTGTGTGATCGTGGGCGACCTGAACCCTGCTCGCCTGGCTCACGCCAAGTCCCAGGGCTTCGAAGTGGTCGACCTGTCCAAAGACACCCCGCTGCACGAACAGATCGTGGACATTCTTGGCGAGCCGGAAGTGGATTGCGCCGTCGATGCCGTCGGCTTCGAAGCGCGCGGCCATGGCCATGAAGGCGCCAAGCACGAGGCACCTGCCACCGTGTTGAACTCGCTGATGCAGGTGACCCGTGTGGCCGGGCAGATCGGTATTCCCGGTCTGTACGTGACCGAAGACCCGGGTGCAGTGGATGCTGCTGCCAAAATCGGCGCGCTGAGCATCCGCTTCGGCCTTGGCTGGGCCAAGTCGCACAGCTTCCACACCGGCCAGACCCCGACCATGAAGTACAACCGCCAGCTGATGCAGGCGATCATGTGGGACCGCATCAACATTGCCGAAGTGGTGGGTGTGCAGGTGATCAACCTGGATCAGGCGCCGGAAGGGTATGGCGAGTTCGATGCAGGTGTGCCGAAGAAATTCGTGATCGACCCGCACAAGATGTGGGGCGCGGCGTGACGGGCTTCGCAACGGTATAAGAAAGCGCCACGCATGGGAGTGCGTGGCGTTTTGCGTTTGGCTGGATCATTCGCCCTGAGTCGTTCTGGGGTTACCACGGATATGAGTGGTAAGGTCCTGAGGATCCAATGCGCTCTTCAGCAGTCTTCCACCCTCGTTCAACATACCGCGCTGTCGTTCCACCAGTGTGTTGAGGTGCAGTCCACCCGCTTCCGTCGGAAGTAGATCTTGTAACGTTTGCAACGTCCGTAGATCTTTTTCATTGGCTTTATATCGGGCCAAATTTTCCTTCAATATGGCCCCTTTTCCACCGCCCAGATCCTGGTTTACCGGTACGCTGTTAAGCGTTCGAGTTTCATATCGATAGAGGGTATCCGGCTGCCAGGTTTTTGAGTAATACTTGCTGTTCCCTTGTTTCACGATCTTCGTCGAGGGCGGCACTTTGCTACCCGCTGTAAACCTGGTTACAGTCGTTGTGGGCTGTCGCTTGATTTGTTTGAAAATTTCAATAACGAGCGTGGCATGGCCTGAGGGATCGACCGCGTTCACCGGGTCGTTCGTACAGTAGGCGTAGCTATTCAGGCCGCCTTCGCCAAAGGGGCTGAGACTGTCTGCTGCGATAAATCTGCCAAGGCTAGGAGAGTAAGCGCGGTATCCTTGCCCCAGTAGATAGCATCTGGCAGTTGGTTCCAACGCCTCACCATTAAAGCCTGTCGCCACTCGCGTTGAAGGCAAGGTGGGATCATGTCCGTAAGCTGAATAGCTGTGGGGAGGCTCCTCATCGTCGCTCAGCACAGAGAGCACAGAACCCTTGTCGTCGGTTGTCAGCAGCCCGGCGGTTGTTGTGGCCCCCGTGAGTTGTTCTGCCAAAGGCGCTTCAGCGCCGCGCAGGATCGTACGAGTGACGGCGTCCTCCCGGACGGTACTCAGCTTGTTGCCTTGGTAGAATAAAAGCGAACTGTTCGGTGCTTTGCTCATGGTTCAACTCCCTGCCGTGCGGGGTGAATGGAGGTTGCTCTAAGCCCATTCTGAACAGCCACAGGGATTTAGGTACTGGCAGAAATGACAGTTTTGGAAGCTCACACGGAACCTGTAGGAGCGGGCCCGCCCGCGAAGAGGCCAGCCCGCCCTAGCCATCACTCAGCGCATCATCCCCAACTCCGCATCGTCCAACAGCGCCTTGGCCAGCGCGCTTAGATAATGCGAAGCCCAAAGCAACTGCGGCTTGTTGTCCATCAGGCCGTCAATGGTCAAATCCCGTGCATATACGATTTTAAGCGTGAGGAATGACCTGTAGTGGGGCCACAACCAGCCTGCTGTCAAACAAGAAGGCGGCAGCTGTACATGGGTTGACAGACCGGTAGGTCAAACAAAACCCGGCGCACGTGAAGTGTCCCATGCACAGCTGCCATAGAGGTTAAGCCATGTGTTTGACGAAGGCGGCCTGTCAAAGCCGGTCGCTGATTTTGCAACGACCGGCCGAGACTAGAGCCCATCCCGGATCACCGCAACGGCTTAAACGGCTTGGAAGCATATTTCTGAAACGTCCTACAAGTAAGCGGAAAAATCGGAAAACTGGCGGCGTTAGGCGCGCTGATCCGCTGGTCCGGTTGGGCATTACCTAATATAACAATCTGTCTTCACGGATCTTTGCGTTCGCTTCTGGTGGGTGACTACCGCTGTCGGCATTCGAAGAGCTCCAGGCTGGACGCGTGGACTCAATTTCACGTCTGAAGTGATCAATTGAATTTTGCTCGTCGCGCGTTAGTGCTCTTCCCGCTTTCGCTGCACCATCCTTAATTTTTTTGATGTTGATGTTAATATCACTTACGTAGTCATCAAGGACGCTACGCGCTCGGGAAGAACCATGTGAACTGCTAACCCCTGGTAAGCTCGAGAGCTGCTCAGGATTTGTACTGATAGACAGGGTTGGGACCTCTGAAGCTCGAGGTGGTTTGTGCTTTGGCTGAGGAGCAGTGCCTGCCGGCTTTATTGTTGGTTGTTTACCCGGTCGGGGTGTAGAAGTATTAAGCGATTTTTTGACGAGCGCCAGTTTGGCTGTCGGCCCGAGTCCCTTGTATCTCGGGAGTAGACCGACTTTAGTAATCGGCCTCGGCATATGTCCCGTAGGATCCTGAAAATTAACCGGGTCACCAGCGCAGTAGTTGTATGCATTAATCCCGCCTTCGCCAAAGGGGGACAGACTGTCAGGACTTAGAAAACGTAGAAGTGACGGTGCATAGCTACGATAACCGACGCCCAGCTGATAATACTTTGTGAACTGCTCTATGGCCTGGCCGTTGAATCCAAGTAAGATTTTTGCTGGCTGGAGTGTTGCGCAGAAGCCATAGGCAGAATAAACGTGCGGTCCGACGTCTTTCATACGGGTGTGCTCCTGTCAGAATGCGCATAGCTCTCGCTCTTTTAAAGCGGCTGCTCTGAGTATCCCGGTGATCTCCGTATGCCGCTACTGGCAGAAGTAACAGGTGATGGATACGGTACGGGTGAACATCTGCGTCGACAGTCGGATAGGAACAAATCCCCCGAACCCCAGTCGAATGCCTCGTTTCCCGGGCCATCCCGGCCTACGAGGTCCCTCCCGATGAAAGCATTCACCCTGGCGACCCTGATGACCCTGGCCGCAAGCCCGGTGTTCGCCTTCAACCTCAGCGATGCGGCCAACGCCGTCTCTGCCATGCAGAACCAGATGCAACAAGGCCAGGTGCAGGCTCCTGCGGCCCAGGCCAATCTGCTCAATACCCTGGGCAGCCAATTGAACATCACCCCCGAACAGGCCATGGGCGGGGCGGGGGCGATGCTAGGGATGGCACGTAACAACCTCAGCACTGAGGAATATGGCCAGTTGACCAAAGCGGTGCCTGGGCTGGACCTGTTGGCTGGGGCCAATGCGCTGGGTGGGTTGAGCGGGCTGGGGGATTTGCTGGGCAAGCACAGCGAAAGCCAGTCGGCATTGAGCAACGCGCTGGGCAACAACGTGGAAAACCGCAGCGACTTGTACAGTGCATTCAAGGCGCTGGGGATGGATGCCGGGATGATCGGGCAGTTTGCGCCGTTGATTCTGCAATACCTCGGCCAACAGGGCATTGCAGGGTCGTTGTTGCAGAACCTGGGTAGCTTGTGGACCGCACCAGCGCCCTTGAACCAGCCTTCGGTCTAGGGCACGGTATGGACAATCCAGGTAGATGGTGAAGGCTGGCGCGGCCCTTTCGCGACACGCGTCCGCTCCACAACAGCCAGCGCAGGCCGCCAGATCATTGGATCAGGCCGCTTCGCTGAAATCCACTAGCCGCACCGGGCGGCGGAAGCCGGCGGTCAGGACGGCCAGGTAGGCAAGGCCCAGCGCGAACCAGCACAGCCCGATCACCAGCGTCAGCGCCGACAGGCTGGTCCACAGCCACAGCGTCAGCCCCAACCCCACCAGTGGCACCACGCCATAGCTCAGCAACCCCTTGGTATTGCGCTGGCTGGCATCGTCCATCAGGTGGGTCTTCACCACCGCCAGGTTCACCGCCGAGAACGCCACCAAGGCGCCGAAGCTGATCAGCGAGGCGAGGGTGGACAAGTCGATCACCAGCGCCAGCAGTGAGAACGCCGATACCACCGCGATGGCGAATACCGGTGTGCCGAGGCGTGGCGACAGGTGGCCGAAGGTGCGCGGGGGCAGCACCCGGTCCCGGCCCATGGTGTAGAGGATGCGCGACACTGCGGCCTGGGAGGCCAAGGCCGAGCCGAGGCTACCGGCGACATAAGCGGCCGTGAAGAAGTTGGCCAGGAACTGGCCGCCCGCCTTGAGCATGACCTCGTTTGCAGCAGCATCGGCATTGGCGAAGGTGCTGCCCGGCAGCACCAACTGGCTCACATAGGCCAGCACGGTGAACAGCAGGCCGGCGAACAGCGTGGTGAGGATGATCGCCCGAGGCACATCACGCCGAGCATTGCGGCTTTCCTCGGCCAGGGTGGAAACGGCATCGAACCCCAAGAACGACAGACACAGCACCGCCGCGCCGGCCATCATCGGACCAAAGCCGGGTGCGCTACCGTCACCTTGCAGCGGCGCCAGCCAGTCGATGGGGTGGCCGTCGCTGAGGGTCTGCCAGGACAGCGCGATGAACACACCAATGAAGACGATCTGCGCGCCCACGATCAGATTGCTGGTCTTGGCCACCGAGCTGATACCAACCACGTTGAGCACGGTCACCAAGGTGATGCAGGCGAGTACGAACGCCCAGGCCGGCACCGCTGGAAAGGCGATATTCAGGAACAGGCCGATGAGCAGGTAGTTGATCATCGGCAGAAACAGATAGTCGAGCAGCAGCGACCAGCCCGCCAGAAAGCCTACGTTCTGGCCAAAAGCCATGTGGGTGTAGGAGTACGCCGAACCCGCGACCGGGAAGCGTTTGACCATAAAGCTGTAGGACGCGGCTGTGAACAGCATGGCCATCAGCGTGATCAGATAGGCGGTTGCCGTACGGCCACCGGTTAGCTCGGTGACGATGCCGTAGGTAGTGAAAATGGTCAGTGGGACCATGTACACCAGGCCAAAGAACACCAGGGCAGGGAGGCCCAGAACACGACGCAGTTGGGGCGGGGCGGAGCTTGATGGGTGGGTCATCGGGCGATCCAGACATTTTTGTAGTTGTGCTGTGATCGATCTTTATCCACAAAAGGGGTGTGTGACAAGAAGTATCAGGGGCCGAATAGACGCCGGACTCTCATTGGCAGGGTGTCCAAGCGTCCAATGCGCCTATCGCCTGGATGCCCCGCGCGCCGTCATGACCCCGCAGGACCCAGCTTGCCGGCGCCATAGCCATTACAGGCAACAACGTCCCTCATTCCCAACGCAACTGCTCGATCCGTTCATCCTTTTCCAGCCACAGCTGGTTTACCCACGCCTGTACTGCCTGGCGGAAAACAGGATCGCTCTCGTAGTCGCCGGCCCACAACGCTGGGTCGAGCTCACGCACCTGAATGTCGATAATTACCCGGCTGACACTGCCATTGAGCAAGTCCCAGAAACCTGGCGCCTTGTCGCCGGGGTAGACGATGGTGACGTCCAGCAATGCATCGAGCTGCTCACCCAGCGCTGCGAGTACGAACGCCACGCCTCCGGCCTTGGGCTTTAACAGATGGCGGTAGGGTGATTGCTGCTCCTGCCGCTTGGCCTCGGTGAAGCGGGTGCCCTCCAGGTAATTGACCACGGTCACCGGTTGGCGCTTGAACAGCTCGCAGGCAGCCTTGGTGATTTCCAGATCCTTGCCCTTGAGCTCGGGGTGCTTCTCCAGAAAGGCTTTGCTGTAGCGTTTCATGAAGGGATAGTCCAGCCCCCACCATGCCAGGCCCAGCAGCGGCACCCAGATCAATTCCTTTTTCAGGAAGAACTTGAAGAAGGGTGTGCGCCGGTTGAGGCTCTCGATCAAGGCGGGAATGTCCACCCAGCTCTGATGATTGCTGATCGCAAGGTACGAGGTGTCACGGCGCAGGTTTTCGATGCCGCGAATGTCCCATTGGGTGGGGGTGCACAAGGCAAAGATGGCTTTGTCGATTTCCGACCAGGTTTCGGCCACCCACATTACAGCCCCTGATGCATGGTCTCGCCCACGACCAGGTAGCACCAGTTTGAACAAGGCGAACACCAGCAGGGGCCCGATCAACACCAAGGTATTGAGCAGCAGCAAGGTGGCTGTAAGTATGCCGGTCAGCACGCGACGCATAAGGAGACTCTTTCTGTCAGAACCATAACGATCGGCAATGATAAGCAGGGTTGCGAACTACGCCAAACCTCCAATGCCCGGCGGCACGGACAAATGTTTCACATTATGTTGGTTAGGCTTTGGACCGCGAACCTGGGCTGCCTGTGCGGTCTAACCCGTAAATCGATCAAGGAAGCTTGCTTGTGAAATCACTGTTTGCCGTGCTGACCCTGTTGACGCTACCGGTGATGGCCGCCGAGCCTACGCTGTACGGGCGTTACGAGAATATCGCGCTGCCGGAGATTGGCCAGACGCTCAAGGCCAAGATGGATACTGGCGCCTATACGGCGTCACTGTCTGCCAAGGACATCGAGCTGTTCACCCGCGATGGGCAGGAGTGGGTACGTTTCCGTTTGGCAACCAAGGATGCCGACGACAAGGTTTACGAGCACCAGGTCTCGCGCATCAGCAAGATCAAGGGCCGTGCCGATGATGAGGATGAGGGCGATGCACCCGAGAGCGCCAAGCGGCCAGTGGTGGACCTGGAACTGTGCCTGGGAGACGTGAAGCGAACCGTGGAGGTCAACCTGGTGGATCGCAGCAACTTCAATTACCCACTGTTGGTGGGTGCCAAGGCGTTGCGCGAGTTCAAAGGCGCGGTGAACCCTGCCAAACGATTTACCGCTGGCAAGCCTGACTGCTGATTATCGTTGCATGAACGGGCGCATCGCCGCTGACGCACGCCTGCAGGGGCGCCGGATCGCTTCTACACGAGCCGGCTTGACGGCAATAGCCTTCTGTTCAGGCATCGGGTGCGGTGGCGACCATTGACGGCCGTGTGCTCACCTCGGCGTACCAGGCCGCCAGCCCAGGCTGGCGCTCACGCCAGCCAAACGCTGGCTGACGCAAGTCCAGGTACCCCAATGCGCAAGCCACGCCGATTGCTGCCAAATCGAATCCCGACATCAGCTCCGCCAGGTGGGCCTGTTCGAGGTTGGCCAGGCTGCGGCGGATCTTGTCCCCCTGCGCCTCCAACCACCCATCCCAACGTTTCTCGACGGGTCGCACGAACGTTTCGTAGCGGCTCGAGACGGCTGCATCCAGAATGGCATCCGCCTGGGAGGCCAGCGTCATGCGCCGCCAGCGAGCCGAGCCTTCCCGGGGCAGCAGTGGCAACCCCACATGTTGCTGATCCAGGTACTCGCAGATCACCCGGCTGTCATGCAGCACGGTTCCGTCGGCCAGGCGCAGCGCCGGAATCTTGCCGATGGGATTGCCGGCGTTGAGCTGCTCGTCACCGTTGACTGGGCTGATGTTCACAGGCTGCAGTGCCACTCGGTCCAATTGGCCGGTTTCGTGCAATACCACCATGACCTTGCGCACGAATGGCGACAGGGGCGAGTGGAACAGGGTCATAGTGCTCATGCTCAATTCCCTTGCAAGCTGGCCGGCATGCACACGCCCGTCCCGCCGATACCGCAATAGCCGTCCGGGTTCTTGGCCAGGTATTGCTGGTGGTAGGCCTCGGCGAAGTACACAGTGGGTGCTTTGTCGATTTCGGTGGTGATCTGACCGAAGCCAGCCTTGTCCAGCTCGGCCTGGAAGGCCTCGCGGCTGGACTGGGCCTGCTCGAGCTGCTCTGGGCTCGTGCAGTAGATGGCCGAGCGGTACTGCGTGCCGACATCGTTGCCCTGGCGCATGCCCTGGGTCGGGTTGTGCAGTTCCCAGAACATGGCCAGCAGTTCACTGTATCTCACTTTGCTCTTGTCGAAGACCACCAGCACAACTTCGGTGTGCCCGGTCAGGCCTGAGCAGACCTCTTCGTAGGTAGGGTTCGGAGTAAAGCCGCCGGCATAACCCACGACGGTACTGACCACACCCTCACGCTGCCAGAATCGACGCTCTGCGCCCCAGAAACACCCCAGGCCGAAAATGGCGAAATCCACATCTTCGAAGAATGGCCCGAGCAGCGGAGTTTCCTCGAACACGTAGTGGAACTCGGGCAGGCTCATCGGCGTTTCGCGGCCAGGCAGGGCCTGCTCCGCAGTGGGCATGACGTTTTTGTTCACCAGTATTTCCGAACGCAGGACCATGGCCGTTCCTCTGTGTCTATTCAGTTGGATAGCTTCAGGGCCATCGCCGACATGTCCGCTCCCGATCACATGACCTGCGTGATCCAGGTGGGGACGGGCCTGCTCGCGATGTAGCCCGAATGGTTTCTAGTGTGCCCGAGCTTTGCGCCGCTGTCAGGCGGCTGGACCTCGCGGATAGCGTTGCAGGCGCTCTGCCAGCTCTCGCCCCGGAATAGGTCGGTCAAACAGGTAGCCCTGCCCGATGTCACACCGGTGTCGACGCAGGAAACCCAGCTGCGCAGGGGTTTCAATGCCTTCGGCTACCACCTTCAGCTTGAGGTTGTGGGCCATGGCGATCACCGCCGAGGTGATTTCCATGTCGTCCTGGTTGTCGGGGATGTCCTTGATGAAGCTGCGGTCGATCTTGAGGATGTCGATCGGGAATTTCTTCAGGTAGCTGAGCGAGGAATAACCGGTACCGAAGTCATCCATGGCCAGGGTCAGGCCCAAGGCTTTGAGCTCGTCGAGTTGCCGATGGGTGTCCTCACTGGCTTCGAGCAGCAACCCTTCGGTCAGCTCCAGCTCCAGTTGGTGCGCAGGCAAGCCTTCTTCCCTGATGATGCTGCTGATCGAGGCGACCAGATCAGGGTCGGAAAACTGCTTGGGCGACAGGTTGATCGCGACGTGCAGATTGCCAAGCCCTGCTGCACGCAGTTCGTTGCTCATGCGGCACGATTGGCGCACAACCCATTTGCCAATGGGGATGATCAAACCGGTTTCTTCGGCCACGCTGATGAACTGGTCAGGCCGGATCATGCCCCGCTCGGGATGGTTCCAGCGCAACAGTGCCTCCAGGCCCAGCAGCCGGCCGCTGCGCAGGCACAGCTTGGGCTGGTAGAACACGTCCAGCTCGTTCTGGGTCAATGCGCGGCGCAGGTTGTTTTCGACGAACAGTTTGTAGCTGGCCTCGGCGTTGAGGACCTCGGTGAACACCTGCACCTGGTGTTTGCCGTTGGCCTTGGCCTTGTGCAGCGCCAACCCGGCATTCTTCATCAGGCTGGTGGGGTCGGCACCATGCTGGGGAGCGCTGGCTAGGCCCACCGATGCCGTGACATTGATCAGTTGGTTATCGACGAACATCGGCTTGTCGAGGGTGCGCAACAATTGCTGGGCAACCCCCTGGCCAGCCTCCAGGCTGATGTCGTCGAGCAACACGGCGAATTCGTTGCTGGCAAAACGGGCCAGGATACCGCCGGCATGCAGGCTGTTGCGCAGGCGCCTGGCCAGGCTGATAAGCAACTTGTCGCCCGTGTGATGGCCGAGACTGTCGTTGATGCGCTTGAAATTGTCGATGTCCACCAGCAGCAGGCACATCGGATTCTGCACATCCCGGGCGAAGCATTCGTCCAGGCTGCGGATGAACGCCGGACGGTTGCCCAGGTTGGTCAGGTTGTCGGTGTAGGCCAGCCGCTCGATGCGCTGCTGGGCCAGCTTGCTCTGAGTGACGTCTTCGTAGATGCCGATGTAGTGGGTCAGCTCGCGGTTGTCACCATACACCTTGGAGATCGACAGCTGCCCCCAGTAGGGTTCCAGGTTCTTGCGCCGGCTCTTGAATTCACCCTGCCAGCTATTACCCATGGCCAGGCTCGAAGGCGAGTCGAACAGCAGCTCGTTGAGGTTCTCAAGGGCGGGCAGTTCACCCAGGTGACGTCCTTGCACTTCCTCGGTGCTGTATTGGGTGATGGCGGTGAAGCTCGGGTTCACATACTCGACCTGCCCATCCCGGTTCACCAGCAGGAAGGCGCTGGCGCTCTGCTCCACGGCGCGTTGGAACAGGTGCAGCGCACTGGCCGCCGCGCGGCGGTTGTGATTGGTAATGACCTGGGCGAACTGGTCGGCCAGCTCGCCGGCAAAGGCGATCTCATCGGACTGCCAGGCCCGTGGCTGGCCGGCCTGTTCCAGGCACAACACGCCCACCACCTGGCCATCGACGCGAATGCTGGCATCGAGCATGGCCTTGTTGCCAGGCCCCAGGCTCTGCATCAACGCACGTGTACGGGGATCGTGCCCAGCGTTGTGCGCATCGATCGCACGGCTGGCATGCAGGGCCTCGAGGTAATCCGGGAAATGGCTGGCGTCGATTGCCTGGGGTTGCCGGTGCGCTTGCACATCGCTGTACCAGGCGGTGATCGGCTCAAGCCGATGGCCTTCCAGGTGCCAGATACCGGCGCAGTCGATCTTGTAGATCTCACAGGCGCTACGGGTGATCAGTTCGGCGGCTTCGAGCAACGAGTTCTCGGCGCTGTAGCGTTGACGGGCCAGGCGCAGGATCAGGTCTTGCTGGCTGCGTACGCGCTCCAGGTGCTCGAGCTGCTCACGTTGGGCACGCTGGTTCAGTTGCAGGGCCAGTTGCAGGCGGTTGTTGCGTGACTCCAGGTCGCTGGCGGTCTCGCCCGTGTCTTCCGGGTGATCGTCCAGTACGCTCAGGTAGCCGCACAGCAACTGCCGGGCGTGCTGTTTGAAGGCTTCGCCGACCTCCAGCATGCGCACGGAAGCGCCTGGCGTGTGCAGGGTGTAGCGCACGCGGTAGTAGCCGCGTTGCGACAGTTGCAGCTGGATGTCGTCATGCAGCCGGTAGCGGGCCTCAGGTTCCATGAGGCTGGCGTAAGGGGCATCGACCAGCGCGCAGAGGTCACTGGCATGAACGCCGAACTGGCGCTCGCAGGCCGGGTCCAGGTAGAGCAACGACCAACTGGCTTCATTGAGCCTTTCGAAGCGCAGCATGCCCAACCGCGAGGGCACGGGTAACTGCGTGACGACCTCGCCCGTCACACGGTTGCCAGCATCGGGTTGGCTTTTCATCGAAAACTCGCTTGAAGAGGGAACGCGCGCGTTGGACCGCGTCGAATCTGGCAAGGTTGCATCATGTCCCTATAGCTGGCAAGCGGCCATGTACGAAGCTGTAACAAGGTTATCGGCCGAGGGTACGGAATCTGTAGGACGGCTGTTCAGAGCGGCTGTGCAACGATGATCGGCAACGCCGACGCGCACCGGGGCCATCATGTCCCCGCTCAGCGCCCACTTTGCGCCAGGCAAAAAAAGCCCCGTCAATCGACGGGGTTGAGGTACGAGCGTGGCAGCTCGAAAAAGAGACTGCCCCTCACCGGGAGGGGCAGTGCGCTGCCTTACAGCAGCATGGTGCGGATATCGCCCAGCACATCGCCCAGACGCTTGGTGAAGCGCGCAGCGGCAGCGCCGTTGATCACACGGTGATCGTACGACAGCGACAGCGGCAGCATCAGCTTGGGCTGGAAGGCCTTGCCGTCCCAGACAGGCTGCATGGTCGCCTTGGAGACGCCCAGGATGGCCACCTCAGGGGCGTTGACGATCGGCGTGAAGCCGGTGCCGCCAATATGGCCGAGGCTGGAGATGGTGAAGCAGGCGCCCTGCATCTCGTCCGCCGACAGCTTCTTGGTACGCGCCTTCTCGGCCAGTGCAGCCGCTTCGGCAGCCAGCTGCAGCAGGCTCTTCTGGTCGACGTTCTTGATCACCGGTACCAGCAGGCCGTCGGGCGTGTCCACGGCAAAGCCGATGTGCACGTATTTCTTGCGGATGACCGCTTTGCCGCTTGGTGCCAGCGAGCTATTGAAGTCTGGCAGTTCCTTGAGCAGGAAGGCGCAGGCCTTGAGCAACAGCGGCAGGACGGTCAGCTTGACGCCGGCCTTTTCGGCGACGGCTTTCTGGGCCACGCGGAAGGCTTCGAGCTCGGTGATGTCAGCCGAATCGAACTGGGTGACGTGCGGCACGTTCAGCCAGCTGCGGTGCAGGTTGGCAGCACCGACCTGCATCAGGCGGGTCATGGCCACTTCTTCGACTTCACCGAACTTGCTGAAATCGACCACCGGAATCGGCGGAATGCCAGCGCCGCCGGTTGCACCGGCAGCTGCCGGCGCTTCCTTGGCCTTCTGCATCATGGCCTTGACGTAAACCTGCACGTCTTCTTTCAGGATGCGGCCATGTGGGCCGGTCGCTGCCACGGCACCGAGCTCTACGCCAAACTCACGGGCCAGCTGACGCACGGCTGGGCCGGCGTGCACCTTGGCGTTGTTGCCGGCAGCCGGGGCGGTTGCGGCTGGCGCAGGGGTAGCGGCAGCCGGGGCAGCAGCAGGGGCGGCGGCAGGGGCAGCGGCGGCGGGTGCGGCCTCGGCCTTGGCCGGTGCAGCGGCGGCCGGAGCCTGCGCTGCGGCAGGCGCTGCGCCTGCGATTTCAAGCTTGAGGATCAGGTCGCCTGTGCCCACTTCGTCGTCAAGCTTGGCAATGACTTCCTTGACCACGCCAGCAGCAGGCGACGGGATTTCCATGGAGGCCTTGTCGGACTCCAGGGTGATCAGCGATTGATCGGCTTCGACGGTATCGCCTGCCTTGACCAGCACTTCGATGATCTTGGCCTTGCCCGACGAGCCAATGTCCGGCACGTGGATGTCCTGCACGCTGGCAGCAGCCGGGGCGGCAGCAGGCGCTGGCGCTGCTTGGGCAGCAGGCGCCGGTGCGGCCGCTTCAGCCTGTGCGGGCTTCTGCTCGGCGGCAGGTGCCTCAGGGGCCGCATCAGCGGCTCCCTCGGCTTCCAGAACCAGGAGCTCGTCGCCTTCTTTCAGGCGATCGCCCAGCTTGACCTTCAGTTCCTTGACGATACCGGCCTTGGGCGCCGGAATCTCCATGGAGGCCTTGTCGGACTCCAGGGTCAGCAGGCTTTGATCAGCCTCGATACGATCACCGACCTTGACGAACAGCTCGATGATTTCACCTTCACCGCTGCCGATGTCAGGTACGCGAATGAGTTCGCTCACTTAAAAATACTCCTCAGCAGTCCAATGGGTTGCGCTTGTCCGGGTCGATGCCGAACTTGACGATGGCGTCAGCCACAACCTTGGGTTCGATCTCGCCACGGTCAGCCAGCGCTTCCAGGGCAGCCAGTACCACGAAGTGACGGTCTACTTCGAAGAAGTGACGCAGCTTCTTGCGGCTGTCGCTGCGACCGTAACCGTCGGTACCCAGGACCTTGAACTCTTTGCTCGGCACCCATTGGCGGATCTGCTCGGCGAACAGCTTCATGTAGTCGGTGGACGCGATGACCGGCCCCTTGCGGCCGCTCAGGCACTGCTCGACGTAGGTCTGCTGTGGCTTCTGGCCAGGCTTGAGACGGTTGGCACGTTCCACGGCCAGGCCGTCGCGACGCAGTTCGTTGAAGCTGGTGACGCTCCACACGTCGGCCCCGACGTTGAACTCTTCACGCAGAATCTTCGCCGCTTCGCGCACTTCGCGCAGGATGGTGCCCGAACCCATCAGCTGCACGTGGTGTGCGGCTTCGCGGGTGTCTTCCTCGAGCAGGTACATGCCCTTGATGATGCCTTCCTCGGCACCGGCCGGAATGGCGGGCTGCTGGTAGGACTCGTTCATCACGGTGATGTAGTAGAAGATGTCCTGTTGCTCTTCGGTCATCTTCTTCATGCCGTCCTGGATGATCACCGCCAGCTCGTAGCCGTAGGTCGGATCATAGGTGCGGCAGTTCGGGATGGTACCGGCCATCATGTGGCTGTGACCGTCCTCGTGCTGCAGGCCTTCGCCGTTGAGTGTGGTACGGCCGGCGGTGCCGCCGATCAGGAAGCCACGGGTGCGGCTGTCGCCAGCGGCCCAGGCAAGGTCGCCGATACGCTGGAAGCCGAACATCGAGTAGAAGATGTAGAACGGCAGCATCGGTTGGTTGTGGCAGCTGTACGAAGTACCGGCAGCGATGAACGACGACATGGCGCCGGCTTCGTTGATGCCTTCCTCGAGGATCTGGCCTTTCTTGTCCTCGCGGTAGAACATCACCTGGTCCTTGTCGACCGGCTCGTAGAGCTGACCCACCGACGAGTAGATGCCCAACTGGCGGAACATGCCTTCCATGCCGAAGGTGCGGGCTTCGTCAGGGATGATGGGCACGATGCGCTGACCGATTTCCTTGTCCTTGACCAACTGCGCCAGGATGCGCACGAAGGCCATGGTGGTGGAAATTTCACGGTCGCCCGAGCCGTCCAGGATCGCCTTGAGGGTTTCCAGAGGCGGGGTCGGCACGCTGAAGCTCTTGGCGCGGCGCTGAGGCACGAAGCCGCCCAGGGCAGCACGGCGCTCGGCCAGGTAACGGGCCTCGGCCGAACCTTCTTCGGGCTTGTAGAACGGCAGGTTCTCCAAGTCCGCATCCTTGACAGGGATATCGAAGCGGTCACGGAAGTGACGCAGGCTGTCGACATCGACCTTCTTGGTGTTGTGCGCGGTGTTCTTGGCTTCGCCGGCACCGGTACCGTAACCCTTGATGGTCTTGGCCAGGATGACGGTAGGCTGGTCCTTGTGGTTGACCGCCTGGTGGTAGGCTGCATAGACCTTGTACGGGTCGTGGCCGCCGCGGTTGAGCTTCCAGATCTCGTCGTCGGACAGGTCTTCGACCATGGCCTTGAGCTCTGGGGTGTTGAAGAAGTGCTCACGCACGTAGGCGCCGTCTTTGGCCTTGTAGTTCTGGTACTCGCCGTCGATGACTTCGTCCATGCGGCGTTGCAGGGCACCGTTGGTGTCCTTGGCCAGCAGCGGATCCCAGAAGCGACCCCAGACCACTTTGTTGACGTTCCAGCCACCGCCGCGGAACACGCCTTCGAGTTCCTGGATGATCTTGCCGTTGCCGCGAACCGGGCCGTCGAGGCGCTGCAGGTTGCAGTTGATGACGAAGATCAGGTTGTCCAGCTTCTCGCGGCCGGCCAGGGCGATCGCGCCCAGGGATTCTGGCTCGTCGCACTCGCCGTCGCCCATGAAGCACCAGACTTTCTGCTTGCCTGCCGGGATGAAGCCGCGCGCTTCCAGGTACTTCATGAAGCGTGCCTGGTAGATGGCCTGGATCGGGCCCAGGCCCATCGAAACGGTCGGGAACTGCCAGAAGTCAGGCATCAGCCAAGGGTGTGGGTACGAGGACAGACCGTTGCCATCGACTTCCTGGCGGAAGTTGTTCATCTGCTCTTCGCTGATGCGGCCTTCCATGAAGGCGCGGGCGTAGACGCCCGGCGAGGCGTGGCCCTGGTAGAAGACCAGGTCGCCACCGTGTTCTTCGGTCGGTGCCTGGAAGAAGTAGTTGAAACCGATGTCGTACAGGGTGGCGCTGGAAGCGAAGCTGGAGATGTGTCCGCCCAAGTCCGAGTCTTTCAGGTTGGTGCGCACGACCATGGCCAGGGCGTTCCAACGCACCATCGAGCGAATGCGGCGTTCCATGAACAGGTCGCCAGGCATGCGTGCTTCGTGGGTGACAGGGATGGTGTTGCGGTATGGCGTGGTGATCGCATACGGCAGCTGGGAGCCACTGCGGGTGGCCAGCTCGCCCATACGGGTCATCAGGTAATGAGCGCGGTCTTCGCCTTCTTTGTCGAGGACCGACTCCAGGGCATCCAGCCATTCCTGGGTTTCGATTGGATCGAGGTCTTGCATGGCTTGCTCCAGGGCGGAAAGGCAACCAGAATCGATTGCCTGAGATTGCGACTGGCCTTATGGGCAGACGTCGTGAATTCTTGGATTACCGGGATCTTCGTCCGGCGCCGTGTAGTTTTACTACATTTGCTTTCGCATTTCATGCTTTTGCACGACAGGCACAGTAGTAAAACTACATTTGTGCGACGTTTGGTCGCATCCTGGCTTGTGAGGAAAAACGTTCATGTTGGTTGGCAATGTTCCACGAACGGGTAACTGTTGATGTTCCATGCCACGAATTCGAAGTTTTCAGCTATTTCCAACTTTTGTATGACAGTCCAACCGTGGTCCGGCTTTCCCTTGGCCGCCTTTCCTCATCCATTTCACGCCGATCAAGGATAGCCCATGCGCCTGCCTTTGCCTTGCCAGCTGCCTGCCGTTCTTCAACCACTGACCCTGCGCAACCAACAGTTTCTGCACGAGGCGGTGGCCGCACACCCGGAACTGGACCTGGGCAGTTGGAGCGAGCAGCATGCTCGGCAGTTCGATCAGGTAGCGGCGGTCAGTGACTTCGTGCTCGCCCAGGTGCAACGTGACCCGGGGCTGCTGTTCGGCCTGATGGGCAGCGGCGAGCTGGAACGGGGCTACGGGCAGGGCGAGCTGCGCGGCCATGTGGCCAAGGTTGCCCAGGCGGCGCAAAGCGAGGACGAGCTTGCCCGTAACCTGCGTCGCGAACGCAACCGCCAGCAGGTACGCATCATCTGGCGTGACATCACCCGCCAGGCCGATCTCGGTGAGACCTGCCGCGACCTCTCCGACTTGGCCGACGCCGCCATCGATGAGGCCTACCAGTGGCTGTATCCACGCCACTGCCAGCAATTCGGCACGCCGATCGGCAACCGCAGCGGCCAGCCACAACACATGGTGGTGCTGGGCATGGGCAAGCTGGGTGCGGGGGAGCTGAACCTTTCCTCGGACATCGACTTGATCTTCGCATTCCCCGAAGGCGGCGAAACCGAAGGCGTGAAACGCTCGCTGGATAATCAGGAGTTCTTCACCCGCCTGGGGCAGCGCCTGATCAAGGCCCTGGACCCGGTCACGGTCGATGGCTTCGTGTTTCGCGTCGACATGCGCCTGCGCCCGTACGGGTCGTCCGGTGCGCTGGTGCTCAGCTTCAACGCGCTGGAGCAGTATTACCAGGACCAAGGCCGCGACTGGGAACGCTACGCCATGATCAAGGCCCGGGTAGTGGCAGGCGATCAGGCTGCCGGCGCCCAGCTGCAGGAAATGTTGCGCCCGTTCGTCTACCGACGGTACCTGGACTTCTCGGCCATCGAGGCCCTGCGCACCATGAAGCAGCTGATCCAGCAGGAAGTGCGGCGCAAGGGCATGGCGGACAACATCAAGCTGGGCGCAGGCGGCATTCGCGAAGTGGAGTTCATCGCCCAGGCCTTCCAGCTGATTCACGGCGGCCGCGACCTCAGCTTGCAGCAGCGGCCCTTGCTCAAGGTGCTGGCTACCCTGGAAGGCCAAGGCTACCTGCCCCCTGCCGTGGTCACCGAGCTGCGAGAGGGTTATGCATTCCTGCGCTACACCGAGCACGCCATCCAGGCTATCGCCGACCGCCAGACGCAAATGTTGCCGGAAAACGAAACCGATCAGGCCCGAGTCGCCTACATGCTGGGCTACGCCGACTGGCAAGCCTTCGAGGCTCAACTTGGTCAGTGGCGTGAGCGCATCGACTGGCACTTCCGGCAGGTCATCGCCGATCCCGATGAGGAGGAAAGCGAAGGCGAGTTGGTGGTCGGCGGTGAATGGTCGCCGTTGTGGGAGCAGGCCCAGGATGAAGAGGCTGCTGGCCGTCAGCTGGAGGAGGCCGGCTTCACGCTGCCAGGCGAGGCCTTGCGGCGCCTGGCGGCCCTGCGCGCCAGCCCGCAGTTGCGTTCGATGCAGCGCCTTGGGCGCGAGCGGCTGGATGCCTTCATCCCGCGATTGCTGGCCCAGGCGGTCGAGCACGAGAACCCCGACCTGGTGCTCGAGCGGGTACTGCCGCTGGTCGAAGCCGTGGCCCGGCGCTCTGCCTACCTGGTCCTGCTCACCGAGAACCCCGGTGCCCTGCGCCGTCTGCTGACCCTGTGCGCCGCCAGCCCATGGATTGCCGAGCAGATCGCACGCTACCCCTTGTTGCTCGATGAGTTGCTCAATGAAGGCCGCCTGTTCAGCCCGCCACTGGCACCGGAGTTGGCCAGCGAATTGCGCGAGCGCCTCACGCGCATTCCAGAGGATGATCTGGAGCAGCAAATGGAGGCGTTGCGTCACTTCAAGCTGGCGCACAGCTTGCGCGTGGCGGCCTCGGAAATCAGTGGCAACCTGCCGTTGATGAAAGTCAGCGACTACCTGACGTGGCTGGCCGAGGCCATCCTCGACCAAGTGCTTGCCTTGGCCTGGCGTCAGACCGTTGCCCGCCACGGTCAACCCATGGGCAGTGACGGCATCCCCTGCGACCCGGGATTCGTCATCATCGGCTATGGCAAGGTCGGTGGCCTTGAAACGGGCCATGGGTCGGACCTGGACCTGGTGTTCATCCACGATGGCGACCCTCAGGCCGAAACCGACGGTGCCAAGCCCATCGACAGTGCGCAGTTCTTCACGCGGCTGGGGCAACGCATCATTCACCTGCTGACCACCCAGACCAACTCGGGCCAGTTGTATGACGTGGACATGCGTCTGCGGCCCTCGGGTGCCGCGGGCTTGTTGGTCAGCTCGCTGGGCGCATTCGAGCGCTACCAGCAAAGCGAGGCCTGGACCTGGGAGCACCAGGCACTGGTCCGCGCGCGCGTGCTGGTGGGTTGCCCGCGGGTTGGCCAGGCGTTCGAGAAGGTGCGGGCGCACGTGCTGGGGCAACCGCGCGACCTTGAGAAGCTGCGTATCGAAGTGAGTGAAATGCGCGTCAAGATGCGCGCCAGCCTGGGCACGAAGGCCACTGTGGCCGGCACCGCACCCAACGCCTTCGACCCGGGTATGCCCTTTGACATCAAGCAGGATGCGGGCGGTATCGTCGATATCGAATTTATGGTGCAATACGCCGCTTTGGCCTGGTCCCATGACCATACGGCCCTGGTTCGATGGACCGATAACATCCGCATTCTGGAAGAGCTGGAGCAAGTGGGGTTGATGCCTGCTGCCGACGCGGTGCTGCTGCGCGAGGTATACAAGGCGTTTCGCGCTGCCTCTCACCGCCAGGCGCTGCAGAAGCAGGCCGGGGTGATCGATGCAGCGCAGTTTGTCGATGAGCGCCGCCAGGTGCGGCGTATCTGGAGCGAGCTCGGCCTGAGCTGAACCCTGTGGCGGCGGCTCGTCTGGGTGACGATCCGCCGCGATTGGGGCGTGAAGCAGCCCCGGTGTTACACTGTCGGCCACATAGCCTGAATATAAAGAGGGGAGGCCAGGCTGAATCGCAGCCTGTCGCCTCCCCGAGCGTTTCTGGACCTAGCATGAGAATACTGATCATTGGCCCCAGCTGGGTCGGCGACATGGTGATGGCGCAGACCTTGTTCCAGTGCCTGAAACAGCAGCACCCCGACTGCGTGATCGATGTGCTGGCCCCCGAATGGAGCCGGCCAATCCTCGAGCGCATGCCCGAGGTGCGCCAGGCCTTGAGCTTCCCGCTCGGCCACGGTGCGCTGGAGCTGGCCACGCGGCGGCGCCTCGGCAAGTCGCTCAGTGGTCAGTACGACCAGGCCATCTTGTTGCCCAATTCGCTGAAATCGGCGCTGGTGCCGTTCTTTGCCGGTATCCCCAAGCGCACCGGCTGGCGTGGCGAAATGCGTTTCGGTTTGCTCAACGATGTCCGCAAGCTGGACAAAGCGCGTTACCCGCTGATGATCGAGCGCTTCATGGCCCTGGCCTATGCCCCGGGCGCCGAGCTGCCAAAGCCCTACCCCCAGCCCAGCCTGCAGATCGAGCCACACAGCCGTGAGGCGGCCCTGGCCAAGTTCGGCCTGGAGCTGGACCGTCCGGTGCTGGCGCTGTGCCCAGGCGCTGAATTCGGCGAAGCCAAGCGCTGGCCGGCCGAGCACTACGCCGCCGTGGCCGATGCCATGATCCGCCAGGGGTGGCAGGTCTGGCTGTTCGGCTCGAAAAGTGATCACCCAGTGGGTGAGCAGATCCGCGAACGGCTGATCCCTGGCCTGCGCGAAGAGTCCGTGAACCTGGCCGGTGAAACCTCCCTGGCCGAGGCGATCGACCTGATGTCCTGCGCAGGCGCCGTGGTCTCCAACGATTCCGGGTTGATGCATGTGGCGGCGGCGCTCAATCGCCCGCTGGTCGCCGTATACGGCTCGACATCGCCTGGCTTCACGCCGCCGCTGGCCAGCCAGGTCGAGGTGGTGCGCCTGGGCATCGAATGCAGCCCTTGTTTCGATCGCACCTGCCGCTTCGGTCACTACAACTGCCTGCGTCTGCTCGAACCCGGTCAGGTCATCGCCGCGCTGACCCGTCTGGGCGGTGCGAACATCATCGACGTGCTGACCGAGGTCGACTAAGTGCGGGTACTGATCATCAAGACGTCCTCGCTGGGCGATGTGATCCACACGCTGCCAGCGCTCACCGATGCAGCCCATGCCATACCCGGCATCCGGTTCGACTGGGTCGTCGAGGAAGGCTTTGCCGAGATACCCAGCTGGCATCCGGCGGTCGATCAGGTCATTCCGGTGGCCATCCGTCGCTGGCGCAAACACCTCTGGCAGACCGTTCGCAGCGGCGAGTGGAAGGCCTTCAAGCAGCGCCTGCGCGAACGCCAGTACGACTTGGTGATCGATGCCCAGGGCCTGGTCAAGTCGGCGTGGCTGACCCGCTACGTGAAGGCGCCGGTCGCAGGCCTGGACCGGTATTCGGCCCGTGAGGGCTGGGCCAGCCGCTTCTACGACCGACGCCTGTCGGTTGCGGTCGGCCAGCATGCCGTCGAGCGCGTGCGCCAGCTGTTCGCCATGGCGCTGGCCTATGACCTGCCCGAGGGCATTGGCCGTTACGGCCTGGACCTTGAGCGCTTGCAGTTGCCGCCGGCAGCGCCCTATGTGGTTTTCCTGCACGGGACCACCTGGACCACCAAGCACTGGCCCGAGGCCTACTGGCGCGAGCTGGCCGAGCGCATGGGCCGGCGCAGGCTGGAAGTGCGCCTGCCCTGGGGCAACCCGGCCGAGAAGGCCCGGGCCGAGCGCATCGCCCAAGGCTTGAACCATTGCCAGGTACTGCCCAAGTTGAACCTGGCCGGCGTCGCACGTGTGCTGGCCGCTGCAAAGGCCTGCGTCGCCGTCGATACCGGCCTGGGCCATTTGGCGGCAGCCCTCGATGTACCGACGCTTTCGCTGTTCGGCCCTACCAATCCGGGCCTGACCGGCGCCTATGGACGGACCCAGATCCACCAGGCCAGTGACTGGCCGTGCGCACCCTGCTTGCAGAAGAAGTGCACCTACAAACCGAGCGCCGAAGACCTGCGCCGGTACGATCTGAACCGCGAGTGGCCATTGTGTTTCACTCGCCTGAATCCCGAGCATGTAGCGAGCCGCCTGAGCGCGCTGCTGCTGGCTGAGGATGTCCGTTGATGCAACTGGCTTTCGTACTTTACAAATACTTCCCCTTTGGCGGTCTGCAGCGCGACTTCATGCGCATAGCCCTGGAGTGCCAGCAGCGCGGCCACCAGATCCGGGTCTACACACTGATCTGGGAGGGCGACATTCCGCCGGGCTTCGAAGTGCTGGTGGCGCCGGTCAAGGCGATCTTCAATCACCGGCGCAACGAGAAACTCACCGCCTGGATGCAGGCCGACCTGGCCAAGCGCCCGGTAGACCGGCTCATCGGTTTCAACAAGATGCCAGGGCTGGATGTGTACTACGCCGCCGACGGCTGCTTTGAGGACAAGGCGCAGAACCTGCGCAGCGACCTGTACCGCCGCTGGGGCCGCTATCGGCATTTCGCCGAATACGAGCGGGCGGTGTTCGCCAAGGATGCCGGCACCCAGATCCTGATGATTTCCGAGGTGCAGCAGCCGCTGTTCATCAAGCACTACGGCACGCCGGTCGAGCGTTTTCACCTGCTGCCACCGGGCATTTCCCAGGATCGTCGGGCGCCGCCCAACGCTGCTGAAATTCGCGCCGACCTGCGCAAGGAGTTCGACCTGGCCGAGGATGCGTTGCTGATCGTGCAGATCGGTTCCGGTTTCAAGACCAAGGGCGTGGACCGCAGCCTCAAAGCGTTGGCGGCATTGCCCGCGCCCTTGCGCAAGCGCACCCGGTTGCTGGTGATCGGCCAGGACGACCCCAAGGTCTTCCAGTTGCAGAGCGCGACGCTGGGCCTGGGCGACCAGGTGCAGTTTCTCAAGGGGCGCAGCGATATCCCACGCTTCCTGCTGGGCGCCGACCTGCTGATCCACCCGGCTTACAACGAGAACACAGGCACCGTGCTGCTTGAAGCCCTGGTCGCCGGCCTGCCGGTGCTGGTTTCGCACGTGTGCGGCTATGCCCACTACATCGCCGAGGCCGACTGCGGTTTGGTGCTGGACGAGCCGTTCGAGCAGGAGCAGCTTAACCGCTACCTGCAGCGTATGCTCGATGACCCCGCGGCGCGGGCCGATTGGTCGCGCAACGGCCTGGCATTTGCCGACACGGCCGACCTTTACAGCATGCCGCAGCATGCCGCCGATGTAATCCTAGGGCAGGAGGGGGCATGAAATTGATCGTGGCAGAGCCCTTCAAGCGGCTTTGGGCTGGGCGCGATGCCTTCGAGGCGGTAGAAGCGCTGCAGGGCGAAGTCTATCGGGAGCTCGAGGGGCGCCGCACCCTGCGTACGGAGGTCGCCGGCGAAGGCTTTTTCGTGAAGATCCACCGCGGCATTGGCTGGGGCGAGATCTTCAAGAACCTGCTCACGGCCAAGTTGCCGGTGTTGGGCGCCGGCCAGGAGTGGCAGGCCATCGAGCGCCTGCACCAGGTTGGCGTGCCAACCATGACGGCCGTGGCTTTCGGTGAGCGGGGCGGCAACCCGGCCACTCAGCATTCGTTCATCATCACCGAGGAACTGGCGCCGACCGTCAGCCTGGAAGACTTCAGCATCGACTGGATCAGGCAGCCGCCTGCGCCACGCCTCAAACGTGCCCTGATCACGCGCGTGGCCGAGATGACCGGTGGCATGCACCGTGCCGGCGTCAACCACCGGGACTGCTACATCTGTCACTTCCTGCTGCACACCGACCGGCCCGTGACGGCCGATGATTTCAAGTTGTCGGTGATCGACCTGCACCGCGCCCAGACCCGCCCAGCCATCAGCCGCCGCTGGCGCAACAAGGACCTGGCTGCCCTGTATTTCTCAGCCCTGGACATTGGCCTGACCCAACGCGACAAACTGCGTTTTCTGCGCAGCTACTTCCAGCGCCCGCTGCGTCAGGTCATGAAGGACGAAGCTGCACTGCTCGCCTGGCTTGAGCGCAAGGCGCAGAAACTCTACGACCGTAAACAACGCTATGGGGATGCACTCTGATGGCCAGTTGGACACTGGCGCCAGGTTACGCGCACCTGGCGAATGATTTCGGCAGCCTCGAGGCGGTATTCGCCCTTCAGGGCGAACGCCTGACCCGGGATCCGCTCAGCGAAGTGGTGCGTGTCGAGCGTGAAGGCGTCAACTATTACGTCAAGCGCTACACCGGTGCTGGCAAGCACATGCGCCGCTACCTGGGTCGCCCACGTATCAAGGCTGAATGGCAGAACCTCAAGCAGTTCGCCAAGTGGGGCATCCCCACGGCCGACGTGGTCGCCTGGGGGCTCGAACGCAATGGCCTGGCGTTCGGCCGTGGCGCAATGATCACCCGCGAGTTGCCCAACACCGAGGACCTCTCGGCACTGGCCGACCGCAACGATGCCCGCCTGGCCGATCGCGCCTGGGTGGACCACATCAGCCGCCAGCTGGCACGCCACACCCGGGTCATGCACGAGCATCGCTTCGCCCATAACGATTTGAAGTGGCGCAACCTGCTGGTCGATGACCAAGGGACGCTGTTCTTCATCGATTGCCCCACGGGTGACTTCTGGCGTGGGTTCATGTGGCGCCATCGCCTGATCAAGGACCTGGCCTGCCTGGACAAGGTCGCCAAGTACCACCTTTCGGCAACCCAGCGCCTGCGCTTTTACTTGCAGTACCGAGGCCGCGACCGGCTCAATGCCCGTGACAAGAAGCGCATTCGTCAGGTACTGGGCTTTTTCGAGGGAAGGGAATGACCGACTATATGGCCAGCGCAGACCGTGCGTTGCTCCAGCGCCATGGCCTGGACGACTTCGAGGCGCTGTGGGCGCTCGAACTCGACGCGGTGGACGAGCCCAATACCGGCCGCGGCGGATGGAGCAGCGTGTACCGCCTGGAACTCGAGGGCAAAGGGTATTACCTCAAGCGCCAGAGCGACTACCTTACCCGTAGCCTGCACAAGCCCTTTGGCGAGCCGACCTTCGCTCGCGAATTTCGCAATATCGTTCGCTATCAGAAGCTGCACATTCCTGCATTGGAGGCAGTGTTCTACGGTGAGCGCAAGCAAGGTGGCAAGCACCGGGCCCTGTTGATGACCCGCGCGCTGGACGACTGGCGCGACCTCGACAGCCAGTTGCTGCAATGGTCCGAACTCGATGCATCGGTACGCGATGGCATGCTCCAGGCCTGCGGCCAGTTGGCGCGCACGCTGCACGGTGCTGGGCAGGTGCATGGTTGCTTCTACCCCAAGCACATCTTCCTGCGTAAGCGCAAAGAAGGCTGGGAGGCGCAGTTGATCGACCTGGAGAAGACCCGGCCCTTGCTCTTCGGCATGCGCGACCGCCTCAAGGACCTCGAGCCCTTGCTGCGCCGGGCACCGGTATGGAGCGACGGCGAGATACGCACATTGCTGGCAGCCTACCTCGCACAACCCATCGACAGCACGCTGGTCCAAACCTGGGTCAACCGCCTGGTACAACGCCGTCATCACAAGGAGGCTCGCTGATGCAGCTTTCCGAGCTGAAGGACACAGGACGCAGCCCATCGCTGCCGCTTGCCATCAACCTCGCCGATGCCGCCGGTAGCGCCGAGCTGCAGTTGCTCAGTCTACTGCGCGTGCTGCCGGGCCAGCGTTATGTGGGGGCCGGGGTATGGCGTGGCAGGCCGGTACTGGCCAAATTGCTGGTGGGCAGCAATGCCGCGCGCCAGTTCCAGCGTGAGCTGCAAGGCGTGAAGCTGCTCGCCGCGCAGGGGCTGACTACGCCGGTGCTGCTCGCCGATGGCCTGGTGGAGGGTGAGGGCGGCTGGCTGTTGTTCGAGTACCTCGATGGCGCGCAAAGCCTGGCCGATGCCTGGGCGGCGGTCGAGCACCTGCCTGTGCTCGCCGACGAGCAGCAGCAGGTGCTGGGCGAGGCCCTGGCGGCTGTGGCGCAGATGCACAAGCAGGGGCTGTGGCAGGAGGACCTGCACTTGGACAACCTGCTGCGTCATGCAGGCAAGCTGTACCTGATCGATGGGGCCGGTATCAAGGCTGAAACGCCAGGCCAGCAGCTTTCTCGCCCTCGCGTGCTGGAAAACCTTGGTGTGTTCTTCGCGCAGCTACCCAAGCGCCTGGAACCGTACACCGAGGAGCTGCTGGTGCATTACCTGTTGGCCAATGCCGAGCATGCATTGCCGATGGAGGCGTTGCAGAAGCACATAGACAAGATCCGCGTCTGGCGCCAACGCGACTTCCTGAACAAGGCCGGCCGCGATTGCAGCCTGTTCAGTGTGGAGCGCAGCCTGACGAGCCTGCGGGCTGTGGTCCGTAGCGAGGCCCAGGCCCTGTTGCCGGTGCTTGAGCAGGCGGATGAGCTGATCGACCGTGGGCACCTGTACAAGACTGGCGGCGCAGCCAGCGTGGCACGGGTCGAGGTGGATGGCCGCAAGCGGGTCATCAAACGCTACAACATCAAGAACACCCTCCACTGGCTCAAGCGCTTCTGGCGACCGAGCAGGGCCTGGCACTCGTGGATCGAAGGGCATCGCCTGTCGTTTCTCGACATCGCGACCCCGCGCCCGCTGGCGGTGCTGGAGCAGCGAGTACTGGGTTTGCGCACGCGCGCCTACCTGGTGACCGACTACATCGACGGCCCCGACCTCATCGAATGCTTTGCCCCCTTCGTCGAGCAGGGCGATGCGCCGGCCGAACAGGTGGAGGCCTTGGTGCAGCTCATGCAACAGCTGATCCGCGAGCGCATCAGCCACGGTGACTTCAAGGGGCACAACCTGTTCTGGGAGCGGGGCCGGTGGTCGCTGATCGACCTGGACGCCATGTGCCAGCACGGTAGCCAGGGCAGCTTCGCGCCGGCTTTCGCTCGGGACCGGGCGAGGCTACTTCGCAACTGGCCGGCTGAGAGTGCCTTGTACCAACGGCTGGATCAGGTGCTGCCTACAGTGACGGCATAAGCGGCAGGCAGTGCCAGCCAGTCGCTGCTTCGCCCCGGTTGGCGCACGCGTATACGCCATTGGCCGTCGTGCCAGCGCAGGATTGCCCATGCGGTGGTGGTCGCAGCGGGCTGTCCGGGTATCAGCAGATGGTAGTGATCCGCCAGCAGGTGGGCACGCACGGGCAAGGCATGGCCACCGGCGAGCAAGTAAGGTTGGCCGTCGCTTTCGTACAGTTCCTTCGCCCCTTCCAGTGGGATCCCGTCTGGGGGCGCGGGAAGCTGACAGAGCTCCAGCAATGCGTTGAGGTCTGGCAGGCCGTCGTGCCACAGCACGGGTGAGTCGACGATCCATTCACCTTCAGCGTTCCGTCTGACCGCCACCTTGCTGTAGGCATCGGTTTTCCTGGGGTCTATGGCACGCCAGCGATAACCGTCGAACGCCACCTGATAGTACCGGCCTTGCTTGTCCTGGATGTAGTAGAGGGCCAGTCCCGCACGTTCGGATGGCTTTTCATACACGCCTTCGCTATGGATGCCGTCGATTCGGTAACGCAACTTGGCGGTGTCCGGACGTACCTGGAAGGTAGGCGGTAGCATCAAGGGTGGGTTGGGAGGCATGGCGCGAATGGCGCGCCTGATCACTGTCGTGCCGCCGATGCTGTTGACCCCGTCGCTCATGTGGGTAAAAGCCTCCACCATATGCTTGAGCACGCCTACCCGATCTTTCTTTTCCAGCGCTTCAAGGCTGTCCAGCACGCTCAGCACCGCGCGGGCGAATGCCAACGGCGCCAGGCCACGTACCGGAATCACGAAGCTGAGCAAGTCGAGTATTATCCACAACGCATGCAGGCTGGCCTCGCCCAGCAGCTCCAGTTTGGTGTTAGTGCTGGCATCGACCGTCGACATGAGCGCGCGGACCTCTGCCAGATAACAGGCGTGCAAAAAATTGCCGGAGATGACCGGGCGACTCAGACGCTGAGCGAGCCCGCCCTTGGTCAGCAAGCGCTCGATGGTTTTGCGCCGGGCCAAGGGTATGCGGTCCATCACGTAGGTGCGTAGATCCGGGTTGGCGCGGAGCGATCGGATCAGCGCACGCGCATTGGCGTATTCGCGCCAAGGCCTGCGATCCGGTGCATCTGGCGCATACACCAGAAAGCGCTGCATTTGCGGTGTTTCAGGCGTGATCAGCAGTACCCCCTGTACGGTGTGCCCGGCAATCAGCAACTGCCGTACACTCAGGCGGTTCTCTTGCACCAGGGGGCGCCAGTCGCTGTCGGGGTAGTTGAGCACGGTCCTGCTCCAGCGATAGCCCTGCTCAAGCGGGTCGGGCATGAAGTGGCCGGCATAGCGGGCTTTGGCGGCTTCAGCCCGCATGCGAGCACAGTTGATTCGCGCATGTGCATCCCGTCGCCACTGGCCTTGCTCCAGATCGATCAGGTGGCTGCGTAGAAAGCGTGAATAGCTGTCGCCGACATTGAGCTCACGGACCATCTGCCGAGCCTGCGCAGGGGACAAGCCTTGAATGTTTGTCTCGTCCTTATGGTGGACTCGAGCGGTCAGCCAGTAGTCCAGGTCCAGCAAGCCCACATTCACCAACGCCAACTGATCCAGACTGTAGGTTTGCCTGACCAACTCCACGGTGTCCCCTGTCTGCGGCCGGCTAGCGATGGGTATATAGCTGCTGGGCTGAGCTGGAGGCATCACCGGGCCGGTCTGACGGGCAATGGTGACGCTGATGAAGATCTGTTCGGGTGCCAGATCGAGTTGGTGGTCCAGTCTCAATCGCTCGCTGAGGCGGGCGCGGGTCCACTGCAGCAGGCTGTTGCGTTCGGTGAACTGCTCAAGCGTAGGAATGCCCGACGCTGCGGCCTGATCGATGGCCACGATCAGCTCCTGCATCGTCTGCATGATATGCGTGAGCCCTTGGGTAGAGGTCTTCTTGAGCCAGGCAGGAGCGTGCTTTTCAAGCAGCAGGCCATAACGCGTCGGCAGCGCTGCCTTGCTGGTCACCCAAGGCAGCAGGTCTGCGGCCGTTGCCAGGCGTTCGGCGAACCCAGTTTGATCCACGGGTTGGCTGCCCCATACCGCGTTCAATCGCGCTCGCTGGGCATCGATCAAGGCCTGAATCTGGACTTCCACTAGATCGTCGGGCAGCCAGTCGTAACGCAGTCGTTGTGCGTTATGGGCGCGGTCGGCATCACCAGGCGCCAGTAGCTTGAGCATCGGCTGACTTTGCAGGGGATCATCCAGCCGCTCGCACAGCTCAAGGTGCAGGCTCTGGACATCGGCGAACGCTTCGATGCCGTGGGAGAGGCTGCATAACAAGGCTGGGCCGCCGGCCGCATCGCCCGTCATCATCTGTCCCTCGATACTGCCTTGTACAAGCAGTATGGCGCCGGGCAAGTAGGCCCGCCAGTTGGGTCTTGAGCAATCGAGCAGCAGCCGATAGAGCTGTGGGCGCTTGGACGCTTCGATGCCCTGGCGAGTCCAGGACATGGGTTGGTCAAGGCACATCTGTAATAGCGATGCTGCCGGAGGCTCCAGTGTTGCGTCAGCGATGCGCAGGTCCATTTCGGCCTGAAGCTGTTGTCGCCGAAGCGCAATGAGCCGAGCACGGCGGTTGCTGCCTGCTTCGTCCGGCAGGTTCCAGTAGTCTGCCAGCGCGCCGAAGAATTGTTGCCGGCCCGCCAGCGGTGAAAGCTGCAGGTCTGGTAAGGGCAGGGGAGCCAGTAGGGCAGTGATTTCAGCGTCGAATGACTCGAAATGTTGCAAGGGTGAGACGGATGGCATGGTGCGAACTCCTTTAGAGAGATCGCGAGCCTGGGCGATATGGCAGGGGCATGCGTGCTAGCCCGCTACCGCCATCACGTAGTAAGGGCCGGGTGCCTGACCCGTTGCCTATAGGCCGTGGCGCTGGGCCATCCGACGTCGCCAGTTCTGCAGGCATTGCTCAAGTTGCGCCGGGCTCTGGATGTGCTGGCGGCGCGCCTGGCTCAACAGAATCAACGCCAGCTCTGCGGTTACCTGTGCGTCGGCGCTGGCGTGATGACGCGCTTGTACCTGCAGCTCGAAACGCGCTACCCAGTCATCGAGACCGGCTTCTCGCAACACCGTGTCGGGATTGAGCATGGGTGCCAGCTCGGCCACATCGAGGAAGGGTATTTGCAGACGATGACCCAGGCTCTGTCGGAGGGCCCGTGCCAGCATGCGCTCATCGAACGGCGCATGGAAAGCCAGCACCGGGCTGGTGCCAATGAACTCGAGCAGGTCAAGCAATGCGTGCCCTGGGTCGCAGCCCGCTGCCAGGGCGCTTGGGCCCAGGCCGTGTATCAGGACGCTGGGGTTGGTCTTCTGCTCAGGTCGGTACAGGGTCCGCTCGAACTGCTGCGAGAAGTCCACTGCCCCGTCCTCGATGGCCACTGCGCCTATGGACAGGACTTGATCGCGGTTGGTGTTCAGGCCACTGGTTTCCAGGTCAAGTACCACCCAGCGCTGCTCGCGCAGGGTGCAGGTGCCAAGCGCGGTGGGTAGGGGCAAGGCCGCCAGGCGTTCGCGCTGCGAAAGCGCCAGTTGCGGAGCTTGGGGGCGCAGCCATGCGAAGAAGCTCACAGCTGGTACCTCATGGCCAGGCTGCTTTGCAACCGCTGAGCCTGGCGCAACGACTCGCGCAGGATGCGCCGGTCCAAGTGGTTGAGGCTGTCTGGGTCCAGGCGGTTGGAGTAGGCCAGGTTGTCGCGTGCCTGGCGTTGATGTTGCTGCATGCGGGTCTGCTGGATGAAATGGTACGCCTCTTCGTAGGCGGCGCCGTCCAGGGGATCGATCACACCCTTGACCACCAGTTGGCGGATGCGCTCCAGGGTATTGCAAGCACCGATCCCATGGGCCAGCGCCAGCACACGTGCGCCATCGACGAAGGGCGTCAGGCCCTGAACCTTGAGGTCCAGGGTGCCAGCCTTGTCAGTGCCCTGGCGTGTCAGCACGAAGTCGCGCAGACGCCCCACAGGCGGGCGTTGGCGCAGGGCGTTGTCAGCCAGCATGCGTTGGAAGATACGGTTGTCGGCTATCTGCGTCAGCAATGTGCTGCGCAACGCCTCGCACGTGTGTTCGTCGCCCCAGACTACTCGCAGGTCGAAGTAGATGCTCGAGCCCAGGAGGTTCTCCGGGCTTGCGTCACGCACGAAGCCGGCAAAGCGCCGTGACCACTCGCTGTGCGACAGGCACAGCGCAGGGTTGCCGGCCATGACATTGCCCTTGCACAGGGTAAAACCGCACTGCGCCAGGCATTGGTTGATGTACTGCGCCAACGGTAGCAGCCGCGCCCGGATGGCCTGCGCTTCGGTGTCATCGGCTGCGTCGAAGAGGATACCGTTATCCTGGTCGGTGTGCAGGGTCTGCTCGCGCCGCCCTTCACTGCCAAAACAGAGCCAACTGAACGGCACCCCCGGATCGCCACGTTCTGCCAGCGCCAGTTCGATGACCCGGCATACCGTGTGGTCGTTGAGCAAGGTGATGATCTGGGTGATCTGCGTAGAGGAGGCACCGTGGGCGAGCATGCGCTCGACCAACTGACTGATTTCGCCTCGCAGGGAAACAAGCGTGTCCAGGCGCGGCGCATGACGAATGGTACGCGCCAGGTGCACAAGGTCCACCCGCTGCAGGGAAAACAGATCGCGCTCGGACACCACCCCACACAACCGCCCGCTCTCCACCAGGCACACGTGCGCGATATGCCGCTCGGTCATCGCCATGGCCGCATCGAAGGCACTCGCCTGGGGGCTCAGGTAGAACGGTGCGGCGGTCATGTGCCGTGCAATGGGTGCACCCAGATCGGCATCGGCTGCGGCAACCACCTGGCGCAGATCGCGCAAGGTGAAAATGCCCGTCGGCTGGCGCTGCCCATCGACGATCACGATCGATCCAACCTGCTGCTCATGCATCAGCCGCACGGCTTCGCGCAGCGGTGTCTCGGGGGCGCAGGCCACGGGGTGACGCATGGCCAGTTCGCCTAGCGGTGTATTGAGGGAATACTGGGTGCCCAGGGTTTGCACCGCCTGTTGACGGACCTGTTGGTTGACCTGATCCAGAAGACTGCTGACCCCTCGCAAGGCGAAATCGCGGAACACCTCGGAAAGGGAAAAGACGCGGATGAATGCCGCCTTGTTCAGTTGCAGGCAGAAAGTGTCGTCACCGGCCAGGTGCTCCGTACGCGTGGCTCGCTCGCCGAGCAAGGCTGCCAGTGGAAAACACTCGCCGTGGGTAATCTCGAACGTGGTTTCGACGCCGGGTTTGACCAGGTGCTGCCGCTCACCAACCACGCGGCCCTGCTTGACGATGTAGAAGTGCTCGACCGGCCCGTCGCTTGGCTTGATGATGCTTTCGCCGCTGGCGTAGAAGCGCAGCTGGCACTGCTCGACCAAGTAGGCCAGATGGCTCTGCTCCATCTGGTTGAAGGGCGCAAAGCGCTGCAGGAATTGCAGGGTGCCCTGGATGTTTTGCAGCACTGCCGTTCTACCCGCTTGCTGGTAGGCGTCTTTTTTGCTCATCGACCTGACCGTATCGCTACGCCGAACTATATATATCTATCTATAGGGTCGGCTTTGTTGTTTTCGGCATTCATGGTCGGCCTGCAGAGGGCGTGGTGCCCATTGGACGTAAGTCTAGGGCACGAACACGTCAATAATCCGACGAAAGGTAAATTGGGTGTCGGAGAATCTGCGGTCTTACCAGTAGAGCGAATGGATACGAGACGACCATGTCCGAGCACACCGATATCTTGAGCGACGCAGAGCGTGCGGCACTCGCTGCTGTGAGTGCGCCGCCGCCTGCCCGGCCGGTAGTGCTCGTGGTCGACGATAATCCGGTCAACAGCGAAGCCTTGATGTTGTATCTCAAAAGCAAGGGTATCGACGGCATGACGGCCGATGGCGCCCAGGAGGCGCTGTTCAAGCTCCATTGGGAGCCTCGCATCGCGCTGATGATCACCGACCTGCGGATGCAGCCCGAGGATGGGCTGTACCTTATCCACAAGGTGCGCGAGATGCAGGAAGCGGACCGGGCTGCGCTTTCGATCATCGTGGTATCAGGCGATACCGATGTGAAAGAGGCCGTTGATGTCATGCACCTGGGGGTTGTGGACTTTCTGTTGAAGCCCGTCGACCTGGCGAAACTGCTCGAACTGGTGAAGCGCGAATTGAAGCTGGCCTGATGTGCAAGCGGGGCCCGAAGGCCCCGCCGATCAACGCTGCAAGCAGCTCACGCTATACGCCGGTCGTTCAGATCCCGTTGCGTGCCTTGAACTCACGGCGACGGCGATGCAGCACAGGCTCGGTGTAGCCGTTAGGCTGCTTGGCACCTTCGAGCACCAGCTCGACTGCCGCCTGGAAGGCAACGTTGTCGTCGAAGTTGCCCGCCATCGGGCGATACAGCGGGTCGTTGGCGTTCTGCTTGTCGACCACTGCCGCCATGCGCTTGAGGCTTTCGAGCACCTGCTCCTGGCTGACTACACCATGTCGCAGCCAGTTGGCCAGCAACTGGGCGGAAATGCGCAAGGTGGCGCGGTCTTCCATCAGCCCCACGTTGTTGATGTCGGGCACTTTGGAGCAACCCACACCCTGATCGATCCAGCGCACCACGTAGCCCAGGATGCCCTGGGCATTGTTGTCCAGCTCGTTGCGGATTTCCTCGTCCGACCAGTTGGGGTTGGTCGCCAGCGGAATGGCCAGGATGTCATCGACCGAAGCCGGTGTGCGCGAAGCCAGCTCGCGCTGGCGCGCCTGCACATCCACCTTGTGGTAGTGCAGGGCGTGCAGGGTGGCTGCCGTCGGCGAAGGCACCCACGCGGTATTGGCACCGGCCAGCGGGTGAGCGATCTTCTGCTCCAGCATGGCGGCCATCAGGTCGGGCATGGCCCACATGCCCTTGCCGATCTGCGCACGCCCTTGCAGGCCGGTGGCAAGGCCTACATCGACGTTGTTGTTTTCATAGGCGCCGATCCACTTCTCGTTCTTCATGGCGCCTTTGCGCACGACCGGGCCTGCCTCCATGGAGGTATGGATTTCGTCGCCCGTGCGATCGAGGAAGCCCGTATTGATGAACACCACGCGCTCGGCAGCGGCCTTGATGCAGGACTTGAGGTTGACCGTTGTGCGGCGCTCTTCGTCCATGATGCCGACCTTGACGGTATTGCGCTGCATACCCAGCAGGTCTTCGACCCGGCTGAATATCTCGGCGGCGAACGCCACTTCCTCCGGGCCATGCATCTTCGGCTTGACGATGTACACACTGCCGGTACGGGTATTGCGGCGACTGGTGGTGCCGTTGAGGTTGTGCAGCGCCATGAGGTTGGTGAACAGACCGTCCTGGATACCTTCCGGGACTTCGTTACCCTGCGCGTCGAGGATGGCCGGGTTGGTCATCAGGTGACCCACGTTGCGCACGAACAGCAGCGAGCGACCATGCAGCGTGACGCTGCCCCCGTTCGGCGCTGCGTACTCGCGATCGGGGTTCATGGTGCGGGTGAACGTCTTGCCGCCCTTGCTGACGCTTTCGGCCAGGTCACCTTTCATCAGCCCCAGCCAATTGCGATACACGATCACTTTGTCGTCGGCGTCGACTGCCGCCACGGAGTCTTCGCAGTCCATGATGGTGGTCAGTGCCGATTCCATCAGGATGTCCTTGACGCCTGCGGCATCGGTGCTGCCCACCGGGGTACTGGCATCGATCTGGATTTCGAAGTGCAGGCCATTGTGCTTGAGCAACACGGCAGTGGGGGCGTTGCTGTCGCCGTGGAACCCGACCAGTTGGGCGTCGTCACGCAGGCCCGTGTTGCTGCCGCCTTTGAGGGTGACGACCAACTGGCCAGCCTCGATGCGATAGGCCGTGGAGTCGACGTGCGAACCAGCAGCCAGTGGTGCCGCTTCGTCGAGGAAGGCACGGGCGAAGGCGATCACTTTGTCGCCACGTACCTTGTTGTAGCCTTGCCCCTTTTCGGCGCCGCCTTCCTCGCTGATGGCGTCGGTGCCGTAGAGCGCGTCGTACAGCGAGCCCCAGCGGGCATTCGCGGCGTTCAGGGCAAAGCGTGCATTCATGACCGGTACCACCAACTGCGGACCGGCCATGTGGGCGATTTCTTCGTCCACGTTTTGCGTAGTGGCCTGGAAATCGTCGGCTTGTGGCAGCAGGTAACCGATTTCCTGAAGGAAAGCCTTGTAGGCCGGGGCGTCGTGGGCCTGGCCTTTGCGGGCCTGGTGCCAGGCGTCGATCTGGGCTTGCAGCTCGTCGCGCTTGGCGAGGAGGGCTTTGTTCTTTGGAGCGAGGTCGTTGATGATCTTTTCAGCACCTGCCCAGAACTGCTCGGCGATGATGCCGGTTCCGGGGATGGCTTCGTTGTTCACGAAGTCGTACAGGACTTTGGCGACCTGAAGGCCACCGACTTGAACGTATCCAGTCATTGCTTGCCTCACTCTGCTCAGCTATTTCGCTCTTTTGTATTGAGCCTGTAGCGCTTCTCCTCGCACGGCACCAGTGCATGCCTCCGGTACAAGCCCGGACGCGGCTGGGTGCGGTTTGCCTGCCTGACAGCAAGCAACGTGCATTCTTCACAGGCGCCTCGACAGACCTTCAAACGACGTTGTGTAGTCCGCGCCCACGGATACTACATGAAGCAGCCGGCTGGGCACTATCAGACTAAAAGCGCCGTCAGGCGACCTGTTGGTCGCACAGGATCCTGCAAGGAAGCGCCATGTTCGCAAAAAACGGAGTGATTGTTCCAGATAAATCTAAAAACAGTACACGATTTATAAGTAGGATTGCCCTGCGGCAGGTTGACGCGCCTTGCCTATACTGTGGCGACACCTTGGCGCTGTATGGCCTGAACCCCACTCGAGGAACATTCCGTGGAACATCTTGTGCTTACCGTGATCGCCCCGGACAAGGCCGGCCAAGTCGAGCGGATCGCCCAGTGCATCGCCGACTTCGAGGGTAACTGGCTGGAAAGCAGCATGTCGCGCATGGCTGGGCAATTTGCCGGCATCCTGCGGGTGGCAGTGCCGGCGGATCGGTATGACGCGTTGGTGGACGCGCTCGGGGCATTGTCCGCACACGGCATTCGCGTGCAACTGGCCGAAAGTGGCAACGAGCCTGCCCATGCATCCAAACCCTTTGGCATGGAGCTGGTAGGTAACGACCGGCCAGGGATCGTGCGGGATATCACCCGTGTGCTGGCCGAGCTGAATGTGAACGTCGAACGGATTGCCACTGAGGTACGCCCGGCACCGATGAGCAACGAACCCCTGTTTCATGCCGAGGCCCTTCTGGCATTACCCGCGTCCCTGCCGCTGGAGCAGCTGCAGCAACGTCTGGAAGCGCTGGCCGATGACTTGATGGTGGAGTTGCGGTTGCGCGCGGATGAGTAAATGCGGCTCGCCACTGCCGCAGACTCTGGCAGAGGTTATCCCGATTTAGAGAGGACGGCCTTGTGGATAAGCTGGGGCTATCGGGTCCCAGCGCCCGGCTTGCAAGGGCTGCAGAGATTTGATCGAAAATTGATCAATGTAGAGAGGTTGTGCACAAACGGCGGGGACGAGGGTGTGGATAAGCTCTGGAGATGTCTCTGCAGGCCATGTATATCAAGGCGTACAGAGACATGATCGTTTTTTGATCAGCGACTTTTACGCAAATTCCACCACGCATCGACGCTGTACAACGCCAGCCCTGCCCAGATGAACATGAATGCCGTGAGCGTGCTTGGGGATAGATGCTCGTCGAACAGCCAGATGGCCTGGAGCAAGACCAGCGTTGGCGCCAGGTATTGCAGAAAGCCCAGCGTGGTGTAGGGCAGATGCCGTGCGGCAGCGTTGAAACACACCAGCGGCACCAGTGTCACGGGGCCTGCAGCCATCAGCCACAAGGCCTCGCTTGTGGTGTAGAACTCACCTTGCGCGCTCATCGCGCCGGGGTGCAGCAGCAACCACCCAAGCGCCAGCGGTACCAGCATCCAGGTCTCGACAACCAGGCCGGGCAGGGCCGCCACGGGGGCTTGCTTGCGAATAAGCCCGTAGAACCCGAA
Source organism: Pseudomonas fulva NBRC 16637 = DSM 17717 (assembly GCF_000730565.1). Classification (GTDB taxonomy): domain Bacteria; phylum Pseudomonadota; class Gammaproteobacteria; order Pseudomonadales; family Pseudomonadaceae; genus Aquipseudomonas; species Aquipseudomonas fulva. The sequence goes on from NZ_BBIQ01000001.1 coordinate 477,421, forward strand.
GGTCAGCGCCAGTGCCAAGGATACCCAGGGCAGGCTGCCCACCTGCCAGACCTGTTGCATGACGCCGAGCGCGGCCAGACCGACCGCCAGCCACTGCAAACGGCGCAAGCGCTCGCCGAGAATCAGCATGCCGAGCAGCACGTTGATCAGCGGGTTGATGTAGTAGCCAAGGCTGGCCTCGAGCATGCGTCCGTTGTTCACCGACCAGACATACGTCAGCCAATTGGCTGCGATCAATGTGCCGCTCAATGCCAGGATGGCCAAGCGCCGCGGGTTGTCGCGCAGGTCGCGCCACCAGCCGGGGTGTTTCCAGAAGGCGAGCAGTATCGAGCCGAACAGCGCTGACCACAGCACACGGTGGACGATGATCTCCACGGCGGGGACGCTTTGGATGGCTTTGAAGTACAGGGGGAACAGGCCCCAGATGATGTAGGCACTCAGGCCCAGTAGATACCCGCGACGCGGGTTTGCAGCGTGCATGCAGAGTCCTTGCTTAAGATGCTGATTAACGGCAGCTATTGTAGACAGCGCCGACGGTCGATCTAGAACAACTTGAGTGGGGCTTCATCGAGGGCGGCCATTTGCTCACGCAGCGCCAGAATCTGATCACCCCAGTATCTAGGCTGACCGAACCACGGGAAGCTGGGCGGAAATGCCGGATCGTCCCAGCGACGCGCCAGCCAGGCACTGTAGTGGAGTTGACGCAGGGCACGCAGCGGCTCGATCAACGCCAGCTCACGCGGGTCGAAGTCGTGAAATTCGTTGTAGCCCTCGACCAGCTCGGCCAACTGGCCCTGACGCTCATCCCGATTGCCTGCCAGCATCATCCACAGGTCCTGTACCGCAGGGCCCATGCGGCAGTCGTCCAGGTCAACCACATGGTAGATCTCGTCGCGGTGCATCAGGTTGCCCGGGTGCAAGTCACCGTGCAGGCGGATGACCTGGTGCGGGGTGCGGGCATAGATGGCTTCCACTCGAGCCAGTACATCGCGCGCGACCGATTCGAAGGCGGGCAACAGTTCCCGGGGCACGAACCCGCCTTTTAGCAGTGTGTCCAGTGAGGCGTGCCCGAAGTTATCCACAGCCAACGCTTCCCGGTGTTCGAACGGCCGGCTGGCAGCCACGGCATGCAGGCGTCCGATCAACTGGCCCAAGCGGTACAACTGATCGAGGTTGCCGGGTTCAGGGGCATGCCCACCACGGCGCGGGAACAGCGTAAAGCGAAAGCCGCCGTGTTCGAACAGCGTGTTGCCTTGATGCTGCAGGGGCGCTACCACCGGCACTTCGCAGCCGGCCAATTCGGCCGTGAAGCGGTGTTCTTCGACGATGGCTGCATCGCTCCAGCGACCGGGTCGATAGAACTTGGCGATCAAGGGCTGCTCGCCCTCGATGCCCACTTGGTAGACGCGGTTTTCATAGCTGTTGAGTGCCAATACCCGCGCATCGCTGAGAAACCCCAATGATTCCACGGCGTCGAGCACCAAGTCGGGGGTGAGTGTGGCGAACGGGTGGGACATGATGACTCCGGCGGTAGGCAGCGTGGCCCCCATGTTACCGCGTTGGCCACCGAGGCGCCGCAGGGCACTCGGCCATGTGCCAAACGCCGTTACAGGTCAGGCCGGGATACCAATCACCACATCGGCGGCCGAGAACTGCGCACGCAGGGCGCTGCCAACGGTCACCTGGTGCTCTGCCAGCCAGGCCGGTTCGGCGAAGGCGCACAGGGTCTGACCATTGCCAAGCGCAAGGCGCACCTCGTGGGGGCCATCGGTGCCCGTCAGAATCGAGTCCACGGTCACCTGCAGGCAATTGTGCTGTTGATCCGCCTCGTCGCTGTGGCCCAGCAGGCGCACCCAACCTGCCTTGAGCAAGGCCACCACCGTCGTGCCCAAGGTCAGCCCAAGGCGCTCGGTGCTGTCATGAGTGATCAAGGCTTCGATCTGCAGCCCCCCACTCAGTGCAAGGCCGACCCGGTCATGCCACCCCACGCGATGAAGGGCGCTGACCTGGCCTTGCAGCTGATTCCGGGCGCTGGTGTGCAGCATCAGGCGACCGAGCAGGTCAAGGTCGCTCACATCATCGGTGGCTTCGAGCAACTGAGCTTGCAAGGCTTGCAGGCGCTGATACAGCCGCAGCACCCGTTCGCCTTCGGCAGACAGGCGTGCACCGCCGCCGCCGCGCCCGCCAGTGCTGCGCTCTACCAAGGGGCTGCTGGCCAGGTTGTTGAGTTCATCGATCGCATCCCAGGCAGCTTTGTAGCTCATGCCGGCAGCCTTGGCGGCGCGGGTGATGGAGCCCTGCTCGGCAATGTGCTGCAAGAGGGCCACGCGCTGTGGGCGGCGGGTAATGTGATGGGTCAGTGGGGCAGGTAAGGGCATGGGCATCCGACCGGTTTGGTGATGGGCCAGTGTACGGGGTGGGCGTAGCGTACCACTGCGTCGCCGCCACTGGCCTGCACGCTCATGCATAGCCGGGCTTGGGTGTGCGTGCCAGGCAGTAGACGTCTACACGTGCGGCACCTGCCTTGCGCAGGACCTGTGCAACAGCCTGCGCCGTCGCGCCGGTGGTCAGTACATCATCGACGAGCGCGACATGCTGGCCGTGCAGGCCACCGCATACGGCGAACGCCTGACGCAGGTTGCGCCATCGAGCCTTGGCGCTCAGATGCTGCTGGGCCGTGGTGTGGCGGGTGCGTACCAGCAGGTGTTCGACGAAGGGCACTGCCAGTTGCCTTGACCACCAACGCGCCAGCATCGCAGCCTGGTTGAACCCCCGTTCACGCAGTCGGCGCCGTGTCAGGGGTACAGCAAGCAGCACGTCGGGGCGGGGCAGGCCTTCGGCATAGTGATGGCTCAGCGCATGACCGGCAATCTCAGCCATCAGGCGTCCCAGCGGCCACTGACGGTTGTGCTTGAACCGACTGATCAGGGTGTCCACCGGAAATGTGAAATGCCAGGGTGCCAGAACCCGTTCGAATGCTGGCGGCCTGCGGTTGCACTGTCCGCATTCCATGCCTGCCATGGCCAGAGGCAGGGCGCACCGTGAGCAGTGGTCATCATCCAGCCAGGGCAGTTGTTGTTCACATGGCTCGCATAGCGCGTAGGGCTGGAGCGCAGTGGCACCGCATAGTGCGCATATTTGGTTAACTAGTGACCAGTTGTAGACCAGCTTCTTAAGCTTAAGTTGACAGTTCATGGGCCTTCCCTGACTATTTCGGCTATCCGTGAAGCGCGGGCGTTCTCCTTGCCCGGCGCCTGCTAGAGCCTAAACAAGGAAACGCCGATGAGCGCCAGTACAACTGCAACAACACGTCACGACTGGTCCCTGGCCGAGGTCAAGGCGCTGTTCCAACAGCCGTTCAACGACCTGATCTTCAACGCCCAGGCTGTACACCGTGCGCATTTCGACGCCAACCGGGTGCAAGTCTCAACCCTGCTGTCGATCAAGACCGGTGCCTGCCCCGAAGACTGTAAGTACTGCCCGCAGTCCGGGCACTACAACACCGGCCTGGAAAAGCAGAAGCTGATGGAGGTGCAGAAGGTGCTCGAGGAGGCCGCGCGCGCCAAGGCCATTGGTTCCACGCGCTTTTGCATGGGCGCTGCGTGGAAGCACCCTTCGGCCAAGGACATGCCCTATGTGCTGGAGATGGTCAAAGGGGTCAAGGCCATGGGCCTGGAAACCTGCATGACCCTCGGCAAGCTCGACCAGGAGCAGACCCAGGCGCTGGCCCAGGCGGGCCTGGACTATTACAACCACAACCTCGATACCTCCCCCGAGTTCTACGGCAGCATCATCACTACGCGCACCTACGCCGAGCGCTTGCAGACCCTGGCCTATGTGCGCGATGCCGGCATGAAGATCTGCTCTGGCGGCATCCTCGGCATGGGCGAGACGCTCGATGACCGCGCAGGCCTGCTGATCCAACTGGCCAACCTGCCTGAGCATCCGGAGTCCGTGCCGATCAACATGCTGGTCAAGGTGGCCGGTACGCCGCTGGCCGACGAGGCCGACGTCGATCCGTTCGACTTCATCCGCATGCTGGCAGTGGCCCGTATTCTCATGCCCAAGTCGCACGTGCGCCTGTCGGCAGGCCGTGAGCAGATGAACGAGCAAATGCAGGCCTTGGCATTCCTGGCCGGTGCCAACTCGATCTTCTACGGTGAAAAGTTGCTGACAACGGCCAACCCGCAGGCCGACAAGGACATGCAGCTGTTTGCACGCCTGGGAATCAAGCCTGAAGCCGGTGAAGAGCACGCCGATGAAGTCCACCAGGCTGCGATCGAGCAGGCGCTGGTCGAGCAGCGCAACGATGCGTTGTTCTACGATGCAGCTTCGGCCTGACATGGCCTTCGACTTGGCCGCGCGGCTGGCCGACCGGCGCGCGGCGGACCTCTACCGACAGCGCCCCTTGCTGGAAAGCCCACAAGGGCCGCTGGTAGTGGTCGATGGCCAGCCGCTGCTGGCTTTCTGCAGCAACGATTACCTGGGCCTGGCAAGTCATCCTGAAGTGCTCGCGGCCTGGCAGGCAGGTGCTGATCGCTGGGGTGTGGGTGGGGGGGCTTCGCATCTGGTCATAGGCCATACCACGGCACACCATCAACTTGAGCAAGCATTGGCCGAACTCACCGGGCGGCCGCGAGCGCTGCTGTTCTCCACCGGCTACATGGCCAACCTGGGGGTAATCACCGCCTTGGTGGGCAAGGGCGATACGGTGTTGCAGGATCGCCTGAACCACGCCTCGCTGCTCGACGGTGGCCTGCTCAGCGGCGCGCGTTTCAGTCGTTACCTGCACAATGATGTCGGCAGCCTGAGCGACCGCCTGGCCAAGGCCACGGGCAATACATTGGTCGTGACCGATGGCGTGTTCAGCATGGACGGTGATGTGGCCGATTTGCCGGCGCTGGCCCAGGCGACGCGTGCGCGCGATGCCTGGCTGATGGTGGACGATGCCCATGGCCTGGGCACCCTGGGTGTGGGCGGCGGAGGGGTCGTCGAGCACTATGGCCTGGGCGTGGACGATGTCCCGGTACTGGTCGGTACGCTGGGCAAGGCCTGCGGTACGGCGGGTGCGTTCGTGGCTGGCAGTGAAGCGCTGATCGAGGCACTGATCCAGTTCGCCCGGCCTTACATCTACACCACCAGCCAACCGCCCGCCTTGGCCTGCGCCACCCTCAAGAGCCTTGAGCTGGTGCGGACACAGCCTTGGCGACGTGAGCACTTGGCGGCACTGATCCAGCAATTTCGCGAAGGCGCAGAACAACTGGGCTTGCGCCTGATGGAGAGCCAGACGCCGATCCAGCCGATTGTCATCGGTGACAGCGCGCAAGCGCTTCGCCTGTCGCAGCTACTGCGCGAGCGCGGTCTGTTGGTGACCGCTATCCGGCCACCTACGGTGGCGGTCGGTAGTGCGCGATTGCGCGTTACCTTGAGCGCTGCCCACACAGCAGCTCAGGTGCAGCTATTGTTGAATGCATTGGCAGAGTGTTATCCACAGCTGGAGCGCGCCGATGCGTAACCGACTCGTACTGCTACCAGGCTGGGGCCTGGGCACCGCTTCTCTTGAGCCGCTTGCAGCCAGCCTGCGCGCCCAGGACCCTGGGCTTCAGGTGACGCTGATGCCCATGCCGGAGCTGGATCACTGTGACGTCCAGGGTTGGGTCGAGCACCTGGATCGCAAGGTACCCAACGATGTGTGGCTGGGGGGGTGGTCGCTGGGCGGTATGCTGGCCAGTGCCCTGGCCGACAAGCGCGGCGACCACTGTTGCGGCTTGCTCACCCTGGCCAGTAACCCTAGTTTCGTGGCCCATGCCGATTGGCCTCACGGGATGGCCGAAGACACCTTCGGGACGTTCCTGGATGGTTGCCGCAGCCATCCGTCGGTCACGCTCAAGCGCTTTCGCACGTTGTGCAGCGAAGGGGCCATGCAAGCGCGCACCTTACTTCGCCAGCTGGGCGTAGGCGTTCCAGACACCGATCCGCTGTACCTGGCTACGGCGCTACAGGTACTGGCCCAGCTCGATACCCGAGCAGCGCTGGAGGCATTCGCCGGCCCGCAGCTTCATCTTTTTGCCGGCGCAGATGCCTTGGTGCCAGCCGAAGCTGCGCAGGCGCTGAGCGAGCTGTTGCCCGACGTGGAAGTGGGCCTTGTCGAAGACAGTTCCCATGCGTTTGTGCTCGAGTACCCACAAGAACTGGCCAGCGGTATCAAAAGTTTCCTGCATGAGAGTGGCGATGACTGATCTTTCCCAGCCAGGCTTGCCTGGCGCCTTGCCCGACAAACGCCAGGTGGCCACGTCGTTTTCGCGTGCGGCAGCCAGCTATGACAGCGTGGCAGCCCTGCAGCGTTCGGTCGGTATGAACCTGCTGACGATGCTGCCATCTGACCTCGAACCGACTCGCTGGCTTGATCTGGGCAGTGGCACGGGCCATTTCAGCCGGGTGCTTGCCGAGCGTTACGGGCCTGCAAGCGGTGTTGCCGTGGACATCGCCGAAGGCATGCTGCGTCATGCTCGCGATCGAGCCGATGGCGCCCAAAGCTACATCGTCGGCGATGCCGAGCGCTTGCCGCTGGGGGAGGGGTGCGTCGATCTCGTCTTTTCCAGCCTGGCCGTCCAGTGGTGCAGCCATTTTGCCCAAGTGCTGGAAGAAGCTTCGCGTATTCTGCGACCAGGCGGCGTCCTGGCTTTCAGCAGCCTGTGCGTGGGTACGCTCGATGAATTGCGCGGCAGTTGGCAGGCCGTGGATGGCCAGGTACATGTCAACCGCTTCAGGCGCTTCGACGAATACCAGCGTTCATGTGCAGCCAGTGCCCTCGAAACGCAGGTACTGCAACAGTTGCCGCATGTATTGCATTATGCACACGTGCGCACATTGACCCATGAACTCAAGGCGCTGGGGGCGCACAACCTCAACCCGGGTCGTCCTGCCGGGCTCACCGGGCGCGCCCGCATACAGGGTATGCTCCAGGCGTACGAGGCCTACCGCCAGCCCCAAGGGCTGCCTGCCACTTATCAAGTGGTCTACGGCGTGCTGCGCAAGTCTGTGGCATAGGAGTACTTCATGAGTCAGGCGTATTTCATTGCCGGAACTGACACCGATGTCGGCAAGACCACCATTGCAGCCGGTCTTCTACACGCAGCGAAGTTGCAGGGGTTGAGCACCCTGGGGGCCAAGCCGGTGGCATCCGGCTGCAGCATGACGGCCAAGGGCTTGCGCAACAGCGACGCCCTGGCGCTGATCGACGAGAGCACCATCAAGCTCGCCTACGAGCAGGTCAACCCATTCGCCTTCGAGCCAGCCATCGCCCCCCATGTCGCCGCGCGGGAAGCCGGTGTGACGCTGGCGGTGTCGCAGCTGCTGGCGGATATGCGCACGGTGTTGCAGCACCAGGCCGATTTCACCTTGATCGAAGGCGCAGGCGGCTGGCGGGTGCCGCTTTCGGGCCTGGCGAACCTGTCGGACCTGGCCGTTGCATTGCAGCTGCCGGTCATCCTGGTGGTCGGGGTAAGGCTGGGCTGCATCAGCCACGCGCTGCTCAGTGCCGAAGCCATCGAACGTGACGGACTGCAGCTCGCCGGGTGGGTGGCGAACATCATCGAGCCAAAAACGTCGCGGCTCGAAGAGAATCTGGCCAGCCTGGCCGAACGGCTGCCGGCGCCTTGTCTGGGCCGAGTGCCCAAGCTCAAGCAAGCCACGGCGGACAAGGTGGCCGAGCATTTGCAACTGGACTTGCTGGATTAACCAGCGCGTGTCTGCGGTAGCGGCGGGGTCAAGCGTGTGCAAGGTTAACTGACGCTGGTATGGTCAAGGCCTATCAAGTGGCACTGAGCCATTAGCGATTTAAACGGGCTTTTTGGTAGCTGGCCTGCTTTAATGAGGCCTCACCGTCATCCAGTGTCGATGGAGTCCTGACATGGAAATCACCGGTAGCTCCGCCTTCTACGCAGGCCTTGGTGCCATTCACAATGGTCAGAATCGCGTTGACCAGGCCGCCAGCCAGGTCGCCAACACCACCGCCGAACGTTCCGCCACCAGTCAGTCGAGTGATTTTCAGGCCGAGCGGCTGCGTGCCGTCGACAGAAGTCAGCAAATGGACCTGGCCACCAGCACCGTGCAAATGGCGCTGGGCAGAACCGAAGTCGAGCTTGGCGCCAAAGTCGTCAAGGCATCCGACGAAATGCTGGGTCGTATCATCGACACCTACGCCTAACGGTCGATAGCGCGTTCCCGCCTGCCACACACCGCCCAGAGGCTTGCACTGCCTCGTTTTCTTTTCTTCGCCAGAAGCGTCCCCGTCCTCACGGGCGAAGTGGCGTGGGCGTTGATGGCGGATTCGCCATTTTTCGTGGCGTAAATGGCACCTCTGGCCCTTCTTGACATCCGCCAGCGGTAAACGTAAGTTTCAAACAACTGTTTGATAGACCCTGCCGCGTGCGCCGGTCCCCCACAGAACTCACCTAGAGGTTCATCGCGATGCCTGACTACAAAGCCCCCCTGCGTGATATTCGCTTCGTGCGTGATGAGCTACTCGGCTACGAGGCGCACTATCAGAGCCTGCCAGGTTGCCAGGACGCCACGCCCGACATGGTGGACGCGATTCTCGAGGAAGGTGCGAAGTTCTGTGAGCAGGTACTGTCGCCGCTCAACCGCGTAGGCGATCAGGAAGGCTGCACCTGGAGCGAGGCGGGCGTGAAGACGCCGACCGGTTTCAAGGAAGCCTACCAGCAGTTCGTCGAAGGCGGCTGGCCGAGCCTGGCGCACGATGTGGAGCACGGTGGTCAGGGGTTGCCCGAGTCGCTGGGCCTGGCCCTGAGCGAAATGGTGGGCGGTGCCAACTGGTCGTGGGGCATGTACCCAGGCTTGTCCCACGGCGCAATGAACACCATCTCGGCCCACGGCACTGCCGAACAGCAGCACACCTACCTGACCAAGCTGGTTTCGGGTGAATGGACCGGCACCATGTGCCTGACCGAACCGCACTGCGGCACCGACCTGGGCATGCTGCGCACCAAGGCCGAACCCCAGGCCGATGGCAGCTACAAGGTCAGCGGTACCAAGATCTTCATTTCGGCCGGTGAGCACGACATGGCCGAGAACATCGTGCACATCGTGCTGGCACGCCTGCCCGATGCACCGGCTGGCACCAAGGGCATTTCCCTGTTCATCGTGCCGAAGTTCCTGCCCAACGCCGGAGGCGCAGCGGGTGAGCGCAATGGTGTGAGCTGCGGCTCCATCGAGCACAAGATGGGTATCCATGGCAATGCCACCTGCGTGATGAACTTCGACGCAGCCACCGGTTACCTGATCGGCCCGGCCAACAAAGGCCTGAACTGCATGTTCACCTTCATGAACACGGCACGCCTGGGGACTGCGCTGCAAGGCCTGGCCCATGCCGAAGTGGCCTTCCAGGGTGGCTTGAAGTATGCCCGCGAGCGCCTGCAGATGCGCTCGCTGACCGGGCCCAAGGCGCCTGAGAAGGCCGCCGACCCGATCATCGTCCACCCGGATGTACGTCGCATGCTCCTGACCATGAAGGCCTTCGCCGAGGGCACCCGTGCGATGGTCTACTTCACGGCCAAGCAGGTGGACATCGTCAAGTACAGTCAGGATGAGGAAGAGCGCAAGAAGGCCGATGCCCTGCTGGCGTTCCTGACCCCAATCGCCAAGGCCTTCATGACCGAGGTCGGCTTCGAGGCGGCCAACCATGGGGTTCAGGTCTACGGTGGGCATGGCTTCATCGCCGAGTGGGGCATGGAGCAGAACGTTCGTGACAGCCGTATTTCCATGCTGTACGAGGGCACCACGGGCATCCAGGCCCTGGACCTGCTGGGCCGCAAGGTGCTGATGACCCAAGGCGAGGCCCTCAAGGGCTTCACCAAGATCGTGCACAAGTTCTGCCAGTCGCAGGAAGGCAAGGAGGCGGTCAACGAGTTCGTTCAGCCCCTGGCTGCGTTGAACAAGGAATGGGGCGAGCTGACCATGAAGGTGGGCATGGCTGCCATGAAGGACCGTGAGGAAGTGGGTGCGGCATCGGTGGACTACCTCATGTACTCCGGCTACGCCTGCCTGGCTTACTTCTGGGCCGACATTGCCCGCTTGGCTGCCGAAAAGCTGGCAGCAGGTACCAGTGAAGCGGCGTTCTACACCGCCAAGCTGCAAACGGCACGCTTCTACTTCCAGCGCATCCTGCCGCGTACCCGCACGCATGTGGCTGCCATGCTGTCCGGTGCTGACAACCTGATGGCCATGGACGAAGAACACTTCGGCCTGGCTTACTGAGTCACCTCAGGTCGTATGCGAACCGTCTGCTTCGGCAGACGGTTTTTTTATGTCTGGCGCAAGCCAACAATAAAGGTACTCAAGTGTCCAGGTGAACGGCCGATCAACTAAGGGCACAATGCCACTATTGGTCTGCCAGGTTGGAATTGCCCTTGCTTCGCCTTAACGCTGTCCGCCCAAGCCATTTCGTACCCTCTCTCGTCTTGCTGGGGGCAGGCTTGGCTGCGGCTTACGTCAAGGACCTCAGCGTTTTCTTCACATCGCTTTTCAATGTGCTGCCAACCCTCGTGCTGTTGATGGGCGGCGCCTATTGCGCGGTGTACAGGCGCCAGCGGGAGCTGTTTCTGATGCTCACGGTCTACATCGCCTATTTCCTGCTCGATACCCAGACTGACTTCTATCGAGACAACGGCCGCGTTCGTGAAGATGCTGCCGTGATCTTCCACCTCGTGTGCCTGCTGTTACCGGCGTTGTATGGCCTTTATGGCATCTGGCAGGAGCGCACGCACCTGCTCCAGGACCTGGTCGCCAGGTGTGCGGTGCTGTTGGCCACGGCCGCAGTGGCGGCCGGCTTCGAGCAAAGCTTTCCCGAGGCACTGCTGGCCAGCCTGGCGGAAATCCGCTGGCCGATCTTGCACGGTCAGTGGATGAGCCTGATTCAGCTGGCCTACCCGGTGTTCATGGGCATGCTGGCGTTACTCGTCGTACAGTACCTGCGTGCGCCCAGGCCCCTGCATGGCGCCTTGATCGTGGGCCTGGTCGGTATTTTCTGGATGCTGCCCAAGACGTTCGTGTTGCCTTTCACGCTGAACATCATGTGCAGCCAGGTCATGCTGATGATTGCCACGGCAGTCGCTCACGAAGCGTACCAGATGGCGTTCCGTGACGAGCTCACCGGGTTGCCGGGCCGTCGCGCGCTCAATGAGCGCCTGCAGCGACTAGGGCGCTCCTATGTGATCGCCATGGCCGACGTGGACCATTTCAAGCGCTTCAACGACACCCATGGCCATGATGTGGGCGACCAGGTATTGCGGCTGGTGGCCAGCCGGCTTGGCAAGGTCAAGGGGGGAGGCCGCGCCTACCGCTATGGCGGCGAAGAATTCGCCGTGGTGTTCGCGGGCAAGACGGCTGACCAGTGCGTGCCGCATCTGGAAGCGGTTCGAGAAGCGATTGCCGGCTATGCCATGCACTTGCGTGACCAGAGTGCTCGTCCGCTGGATGACAACACCGGCCGCCAGCGCCGCACAGGCAGCAGTGGCGACACGGTTACCGTGACCATCAGCGTAGGTGTGGCCGAACGGCAGGGCGATAACCGCAGCGTTGAAGAGGTGCTCAAGGCTGCCGATCAGGCGCTGTACGCTGCCAAGGCCGCGGGGCGTAATTGCTTGATGGTGCACGGCCTGAGAAATCGTCGGGGAGCAGTGCGGGAAGCGTGACCATAACTGACTACTTAGTCTCTTGATGACCCTATGTGTCGTAAAAGTTGTTCGGTTACACTGGTTCCACTACCCGTGCTGCGATGCTCATCGCCGCCCGTCCTGACCAGCGAGAGGTTGTCATGGCTGAATATAAAGCGCCCCTGCGCGACATGCGCTTCGTACTGAATGAAGTCTTCAACGTGGGCCAGCAGTGGGCGCAGCTGCCGGGCTTGGCTGAGTTGGTCGATGCCGAAACGGCCATGGCGGTGCTTGAGGAGGCAGGCAAGGTCACTGCACGCAGCATCGCACCGCTCAGCCGCGCTGCCGACGAGGAAGGCTGCCGCTGGGACAACGGCGCGGTGCATACGCCTGCCGGGTTCATCGAAGCCTACGACACCTATGCTCAAGGCGGCTGGGTAGGCGTGGGTGGCGACCCTGCCTTCGGCGGCATGGGCATGCCCAAGGCGGTATCGGCCCAGGTCGAGGAGATGGTCAACGCAGCCAGCCTGTCGTTTGGCTTGTACCCCATGCTCACCGCAGGTGCCTGCCTGTCGATCAACGCCCACGCCGACGAGGCGCTCAAGCACACGTACCTGCCGAACATGTATTCAGGTGTGTGGGCAGGCTCCATGTGCCTGACCGAACCTCATGCAGGTACTGACCTTGGCATGATCCGCACCAAGGCCGAGCCCCAGGCTGACGGCAGCTACCGTGTGACCGGCACCAAGATCTTCATCACCGGTGGCGAGCACGACCTGACCGAGAACATCATTCACCTGGTCCTGGCCAAGCTGCCAGACGCACCGGCAGGCCCCAAAGGGATCTCCCTGTTCCTGGTCCCCAAGTTCCTGGTCAACGAAGACGGCAGCCTGGGTGCTCGCAATCCGGCGACCTGTGGGTCCATCGAGCACAAGATGGGTATCCAGGCCTCGGCCACCTGCGTAATGAATTTCGACGAGGCGGTCGGTTACATTGTGGGGGAGCCCAACAAGGGGCTGGCCGCGATGTTCACCATGATGAACTACGAGCGGCTCGGGGTTGGCATCCAAGGGCTCGCTTCGGCCGAGCGCTCTTATCAGAACGCTGTCGAATACGCCCGGGATCGCCTGCAAAGCCGTGCACCGACCGGGCCCCAAGCCAAGGAAAAGCCTGCTGACCCGATCATCGTGCACCCGGATGTGCGGCGCATGTTGCTGACCATGAAGGCGCTGACCGAGGGCGGACGGGCGTTTTCCAGCTACGTGGCCTTGCAACTGGACAGCGCCAAATACGCGCAAGACAGTGCCGTGCGCAAGCGCAGCGAGGAGCTGGTCGCGCTGTTGACCCCGGTGGCCAAGGCGTTTCTGACCGACCTGGGCCTTGAGTGCACCTTGCACGGTCAACAAGTGTTCGGTGGGCACGGGTATATCCGCGAATGGGGTCAGGAGCAGCTGGTGCGCGATGTGCGTATTACCCAGATCTACGAAGGCACCAACGGTATCCAGGCGCTGGACTTGATGGGCCGCAAGGTGGTGGCCAGTGGTGGCGCGTACTACCAGCTGTTCTCGAACGAAGTGCGTGAGTTCATTGCCGGTGCCGGTGATGGCATGGCTGCGTTTACCAGCCCCTTGGAAGCGGCGCTCGACCAGCTCGATGGCGTGACCGACTGGGTGCTGCAACAAGCCAAGGGCAATCCGAACGAAATCGGGGCGGCGTCGGTTGAATACCTGCATGCCTTTGGCTATGTCGCCTATGGCTACATGTGGGCATTGATGGCCCAGGCTGCACTGGCAGGCGAGGGTGATGAAGCGTTCTACCAAGGCAAGCTTGGCACGGCACGCTTCTATTTCGCTCGCTTGCTGCCCCGCGTCGATTCGCTTATCGCCTCGGTCAAGGCGGGTAGCGAATCGCTGTACCTGCTGGGTGCGGAACAGTTCTAGGACTGGCGCAGGCGATGAAGACGACTGTAGCGCAAGGGCTCGGCGCCAGGGTGGTCGCCATGACAAAGGGTGGTGATAGGAATGATTACCCTTTGTAAGCCTTTTCCTACAACACGTGGTGACTTTTCACCACTGTTCTCAGATTGGATCCAGGGTTATCTTTCTTCCATGGACGTTGCGCAGGAAGCGCATAGGACAGATCAAGGAAGACGACGAAGGATTTCCTGCCAGGATGGTGGGGCGATACGGATGTCACAGGGAAACAGTCTGAAGAACCCCGCCTCGGCGGGGTTTTTCTTGTGCGTCACGTTCAGCTCAGTGCATCCAGTGGCGAAGCCACCGGTCCGCGCAGGTTGGTTTCTTCTTCGAGCAGGCCACGCAGAAGCTCGATAGAGGCCTGTTGACGCTGAGCGTCACGAAACACCAGCCCTACTTTCAAGGGCACCCTGGGTTCACTCAATGGTTTCCACAGCAGCCCTTGCTGCGCCTGTTCGGCTTCCTTGGCACGGCCCGGCAGGATGGTCGCCAATGAGGTGTGTGACAGGCTGTCGAGAATGCCTGCCATGTTATTCATTTCTGCCTGAACCTGCGGGCGACGACCTTGGCTGGCCAGCTGGGCCTGCCAGATCTGGCGCATCTGGAACTCCTCGCCCAGCATCAGCATGGGCAATTCCGCCGCCTGGTGGATCGACACCTTCTTGAAGTCCTTGAGCGGGTGGGTCGCTGGGATGACCAACTGCAATTCGTCCTCGTACAACAACACGCCATGCAGCCCAGGTTGGCGCGCGGGCAAATAGCTGATGCCGATATCCAGCGTGCCACTGATCAGGCGCTTCTCGATTTCCAGACCCGACAACTCATAGATCTGCACCACCAGGTGCGGCTGGGCCTTGCGCAGTCGTTCCAGAAGCTGCGGTACCAGGCTTGGCCGAACCGTTTGCAAAACGCCGATCGCCAAGGTGCGCAGTGCCTGGCCTTTGAAGTTTCGCATCGCCTCGTGGGCCCTTTGCAGGCCGTCGAGCAGGGGCAGGGCATGATTGTACAAGGTGTGCGCCGCCAGTGTAGGCAGCAGGCGCTTGTTACTGCGCTCGAAGAGGCTCAGGTCCAGGCCATGCTCGAGTTGGCGAATCTGCTGGGACAGGGCCGGTTGAGATAATGACAGACGCTCGGCGGCGCGCCCGACATGGCCTTCTTCATAGACCGCGACGAAATAACGCAGTTGACGAAAATCCATAAGTTCTACTTATTGAAAATACTGCTAAATCGAAATGTCGGAATCGGCATCCGGCGCCTAGTCTATCGCTGTATAACAACGGGTTACAGGCTTTGTGCGGACCCCACCGTTACCGCAGCCTGACTTCGTATCCATAGGTACGGCATTCAGTTGAATCAAAGCCGTTCCAGCCCTGCCCATCATCCTAGCGTGCAGAACTTCGATGAATCTGTTCAACCTTCGCCGTCCAGCGCGTGCTGTCGGGATTGAAACATTGCATGAGCCAGCACGTGCTCGGCCTCGTCTCGATACAGCGGCGATGGGCTCACCTGTTTTCGTCAGAGGGCAAGGCGCCTGGCTTTGGGACGACCAAGGCCGCGCGTGCCTGGACTTCAATCAAGGCGACGGGGTCAACACGCTGGGGCACAGCCCAGAGCCCGTGGTGAAGGCGGTGGCGAGCCAGGCTCAAGCCTTGATCAACCCGGGCGTGGGGCGCTCGCATGAGGGCGTTCTGGCGTTGCGCGACCAGCTCTGCCAAGCAACCGGGAGTGACCGTGCCCTGCTTTTCGACAGCACGGCTCAGGCACATGAAGGTGCTGTGCGCCTGGCTCGCCAGTGGGGTGAGCGCCATCGCCACGTTGCTGGCCATATCATCGTTGCCCGCCAGGGCGGCGAAGCCGCGTATGGTGCGCCTGTGGCCAGCCGTGCAAGCCATTGCACACCCGAACACGCCCCTCTCAGCCATGTGCCGTTCAATGACCTGGCCGCACTGCACGCGGCCGTGGAGTCGCGCACGGTAGCCGTCGTGCTGGAACCGTTGCAAAGCCAGGGTGCAATCGTTGCTGCAACCGAGGAATACCTCAAGGGCGCTGAGGCCCTTTGCCGCGAGCTGGGCATTCTGCTGATCCTTGATGAAGCGCACACTGGCATGGGCCGCTGCGGTGCGTTGCTGGCCGAAACCCTGTACGGCGTGCATGCCGACATGGTGGTGCTAGGTGGCGGCCTGGGTGGAGGCGTTCCACTGGCCGCCTTGCTGGTACGCAGCAGCGCTGGCTGCACGCCGATGGCAGGCCTGCCGGATGCCTGGTACAGCAATGCGTTGACGGCCGCAGCAGGCCTGGCAGTCCTGAAAACGGTGCTGAGTGCGGGCTTCATCGAGCACGTGCAGGACACTGGCCGCCATCTACGCGAGGGACTTAGCCGCTTGGCGGGCCGCTTTGGCCAGGGCCAGGTCTGCGGGAGCGGGCTGCTGTGGACATTGCAGCTCAACGAGCCCCTGGCACGGGCGCTTGAGCGTGCGGCGTTGCAAGAGTGCCTGCTGGTCGGTGCGCCCCAGGCCGATGTACTGCGGCTCTCGCCGTCGCTTACCGTGACCCGCGGCAACGTCGACGAAATGCTGTTGCGCCTATCGCGCGCGTTCGCGCGACTGCACGCGGCCCAGGTCTCGGGGCGCAAGATGCCCGCCTAGTCCACCCACGTACAACCGAACCGTCTGGCGTTTCTGCGCACCGCCCTGGGTCTGTCACATTCGATCCAGGGCGTTTTTTTTGCCTGTGGAACCTCTGCAAGCGGCGGCGAGTCTGTGATGTAACCCCTTACGGAGAGACTCGCATGGACATTATTCGGATCATCATCGCAATCATTCTGCCGCCCTTGGGCGTGTTTCTGCAGGTGGGGTTTGGCGGAGCCTTCTGGCTGAACATCCTGCTGACCTTGCTTGGCTATATCCCAGGCATCGTGCACGCGGTGTACATCATCGCCAAGCGTTGAATTCCCTGCGGCTCACGGGTAGCCGTGAGCCGCAGGTTCAATGCTGCTCAAGCACCTTGCAGTAGAATCGCCATTCCTGTTCGAGCGCATGCTCAAGGTTACGGGCCTTGCGAAACCCGTGCCGCTCCCCCGCGTAGAAATGTGCCTGGGCCTCGATGCCATTGGCGTTGAGCGCTGCGAGCATGGCGCGGGTCTGCTCCGGCACCACGACCGCATCCAGTTCCCCTTGAAAGAACACCACCGGCACCTTGATTCGCTCGGCATGCAGGAGCGGCGTGCGCTGCCGGTAGCGCTCGGCATCCTGTTCCGGATCACCGATCAGCCAGTCCAGGTAGTCACCCTCGAACTTGTGCGTGGCACGCGCCAATGCAACCGGGTCGCTGACGCCATACAGGCTCGCGCCTGCCCGGAATACCTCCCTGAACGCCAGTGCGCAGAGGGCGGTGTAGCCGCCGGCACTGCCGCCACGGATGAACACTTTGGTCTTGTCGATCAGGCCATCGGCAGCCAGGCGCTCGACGGCTGAGCAAGCATCTTCCACATCGCTTTGCCCCCAACGCAGGTGCAACGCATGGCGGTACGCGCGGCCATAGCCGCTACTGCCGCGGTAGTTGAGGTCCGCAACGGCAAAACCTCGTTGGGTCCAGAACTGGATCCTCGGGTCGAGCACCGGATAGCAGGCCGAGGTCGGGCCACCATGAATGAAGACGATCAGCGGCGATGGCGTAGTGCTGCCTGCCGCCGGATAGAAAAAGCCATGGGCCAGCGCACTCCCGGTTCCGCAATGAAATGATTGGGGCATGCTGACCCGATGCGCCGGCAGTACCTCGGCGCCCCCAGCCAGTATGCTCACTTCGTGAGTGTCACGCGCAATCGCAATGACCGCCGCCGGGCTGATGGGCGAGGCGGCGATGGCATACACGCAGGTGGCGTCCATGGCCAGGTGCCGAAAGCGGGTGTAGGCGCTGGCGAACCGCTCAGTGCGACCATCGGGCGTGCGCAGACCCAGTTGTCCGAAACCTGCTTCGAACCAAGTGGCCAGGTAATGCTGTGGCCCGAGTGCCAGCCAGGTACTGGCGCCCAGTTGCCACGGCGCTGCGGCATGGTCGGCAGGCTCGCTTGCCAGCGCTTGCCAGCCGTCGTCACGCTCGCCCCACGGCTGCCAGAAACCATCGCGATCGGACAGGCAGTACAGGCGGTTGGCCTCATCGAATCGGGGCTGCTGCAGCGATTCATCGCCCGCTGCCACCGTTTGCGCTGGCCCCCATTGGCCGCTGGCCTCGCGACGGCAGGTCATGAGCCGCGTTACCGTCCACGGCTGCGCCGGGCGATCCCATTCGATCCAGGCCAGGCGCTGCCCGTCCGGGCTGACCGTGGGCGAAGCGTAGAAATCGGCGCCTTCGACCAGCACCTGACGTGTGCCCTCGGCCAAGGCCACCAGACGGTGCTCCACGGTTTCGCCATGGCGCTCCTCCACGGCCAGGGTCTGCCCGCCATGCCATTGCACATCGCCATAACGGCAGGCGGGGTCATGGGTAAGGGCGCGCGGCGGCGTGTTGTCCAAAGGTTGGGTGTAAACCTGCTGGTCCTTTTCGTTGACGAACACCAGTCCGTCCCCGCCCAGGCAGAAACTGCCCCCGCCATATTCGTAGACACGGCTGCGTACACTGAAGCCGTCGGGGGTCAGGCAGCGTGCCTGGTGATGATGCCAGTGCCAAATGCGGCAAGCGTCGTCGGCAGGCCGAAACTCGACCCAGAACAGGCCGGCGTCACCGACCTTGAGTTCGGCGAAATCGGTGCCGGCGGCGACAGCCTGGGCGGCGGTGAACTCAGCCTCGGGCGATGACACGGGAGTTTCGTTCATTTCGGAAAGTCATCTGTTCTATGGCGAGGTCGGCGCTTTGCGCCTGCTCGCGGGCCTTCAGGATCAAGTCATGGTCGGGCGACTTGGCGCATACCGGGTCGGCATTGCTGGCATCACCGGTGAGCATGAAGGCCTGGCAGCGGCAGCCGCCAAAGTCCTTCTCCTTCTCATCGCAGGAGCGGCAGGGTTCCGGCATCCATTGGTAGCCACGGAAGCGGTTGAAACCGAACGACTCATACCAGATGTGTCGCAGGTCATGGTCGCGCACGTTGGGGAACTGCACCGGCAACTGACGGGCGCCATGGCACGGCAGCGCGGTGCCGTCGGGAGTGATGGTCAGGAACAGATTGCCCCAACCGTTCATGCAGGCCTTGGGCCGCTCCTCGTAGTAGTCCGGCGTGACGAAGATCAGCTTGCACGGGTTGCCTTCGGCTTTGAGCTTGTCGCGGTACTCATTGGTGATCCGCTCGGCCCGCTCCAGCTGATCACGGGTGGGCAGCAGCCCGACCCGGTTCAGGTGCGCCCATCCGTAGAACTGGCACGTGGCCAGTTCTACGAAATCCGCATCCAGGGCGATGCACAGCTCGATGATGCGGTCGATCTTGTCGATGTTGTGCCGATGGGTAACGAAGTTGAGCACCATGGGGTAACCGTGGGCCTTCACGGCGCGGGCCATTTCCAACTTCTGTGCGAACGCCTTTCGGGAGCCGGCCAGCAGGTTGTTCACTTGCTCGTCGCTGGCCTGGAAGCTGATCTGGATATGGTCCAGGCCGGCCTGCTTGAAGGCGGCGATGCGCGCCTCGGTCAAGCCGATACCGGAGGTGATCAGGTTGGTGTAGTACCCCAGCCGGCGGGCCTCGGCGATCAGCTCGGCGAGGTCCTGGCGAACCAGAGGTTCGCCCCCGGAGAACCCAATCTGCGCGGCGCCCATCTCGCGGGCCTGGGCCATAACCTTGAACCACTGCGCAGTGCTCAACTCCTGGCCCTGGGCTGCGAAATCCAGAGGGTTGGAGCAATAGGGGCATTGCAGCGGGCAACGATAGGTCAGCTCGGCCAGCAGCCACAGCGGCAGGCCGACTTCGGGCGTGGGCGGCAGATCAGGCAAGCTCGATCCAGTGTTCGGCACGGGCCACCTCCATGAACTGCTCGATATCGTCGGCCACTTCCGGCACATCGGGGAATTGCTGCTGGAGTGCGTCGATGATGGCTGCCACATCGCGCTGACCGTCGATCAGCCCTCCGATAAGGCTGGCGCTTTCGTTGAGCTTGATCATGCCTTCAGGGTAGAGCAGCACATGGCCTTTCTGGGCAGGCTCGTACTGGAAGCGGTAACCCTGGCGCCACCTGGGCACTTGCTGACGATCGAAATTCATAGGGTGATCCCTTTATGCCATACCCGTTCCTGGGTAACGGAGTGATAAGGCGGCCGGTTCAGCTCGTAGGCCATGCTCATGGCATCGAGCATGCTCCACAGGATGTCCAGCTTGAACTGGAGGATTTCCAGCATACGCTGCTGCCCAGCCCAGGTGGTGTAGTGCTGCAACGTAATGGCCAGGCCATGCTCAACGTCGCGGCGAGCCTGGCCAAGGCGCGTGCGGAAATACGCGTAGCCTGCCGGGTCGATCCAAGGGTAGTGCTGTGGCCAGCTGTCCAGGCGCGATTGGTGGATCTGCGGGGCGAAAAGCTCGGTCAGCGAGCTGCTGGCCGCTTCCTGCCAGCTGGCGCGACGGGCGAAATTGACGTAGGCGTCCACGGCAAAGCGCACCCCCGGCAATACCAGCTCCTGTGAGCGCAACTGCTCGGGGTCAAGACCAACCGCCTGGCCCAGTCGCAGCCAGGCTTCGATGCCGCCATCCTCACCAGGTGCGCCATCGTGGTCGAGCAAGCGCTGTATCCACTCCCGGCGCACCTCGCGATCCGGGCAGTTGGCCAGGATGGCGGCGTCCTTCATCGGGATGTTGACCTGGTAATAGAAGCGGTTGGCTACCCAACCCTGGATCTGTTCGCGGGTAGCACGGCCTTCATACATGGCCACGTGGTAGGGGTGGTGAATGTGGTAGTAGGCGCCCTTGGCGCGCAGGGCCTGCTCGAACTCGGCAGGGGACATCGGCAGTGCATCGCTCATTCGGCTGGCTCCTGGAAGTCTGGGGGTGGCGGGCAGGCCCGTTACAACTCGATGCTCATGCCGTCGAAGGCCACTTCCACACCGCGGCGCAGCACTTCGGCACGCTCGGGGGAGTCTTCGTCGAGGATCGGGTTGGTGTTGTTGATGTGGATGAGCACTTTGCGCTGGCGTGCAAAGCCGTCGAGCACCTCGAGCATGCCGCCGGCGCCGTTCTGGGCCAGGTGGCCCATTTCACGGCCGGTGCGCGTGCCCACACCGCGGCGCTGCATTTCGTCGTCTTCCCACAAGGTGCCATCGACCAGCAGACAGTCGGCGCCTTGCATCATCTCCAGCAGTTGCTCGTCCACCTGGCCAAGGCCGGGCGCATAGAACAGCTTGCCACCGGTGCGGGTGTCCTCGACCAGCAGGCCGAGGTTATCGCCTGGGTGCGGGTCGAAACGGTGTGGCGAATAAGGCGGCGCCGCACTGCGCAGCGGGAAAGGGGTGAACCGCAGGTTGGGGCAGGCCTGGATGACGAAACTGCCCTCAAGCTCGATACGGTTCCATTGCAGGCCGCCGTTCCAGTGGCTGAGCATGGTGAACAGCGGAAAGCCGGTGGTCAGGTCCTGATGGACCATGTCGGTGCACCACACCGGATGCGGGCAACCTTCGCGCAGGCTGAGCAGGCCAGTGGTGTGGTCGATCTGGCTGTCCAGCAGGATGATGGCGTCTATGCCGGTGTCGCGCAGACCCCGGGCAGGCTGCATGGGCGCGAAGGCCTGAAGCTGTGCGCGAATGTCTGGCGAAGCGTTGCACAACACCCAATGCACACCGTCGTCGGACAGGGCGATGGATGACTGGGTGCGGGCAGTGGCCCGCAGGGTACCGTCCCTGAAGCCCTTGCAATTGACGCAGTTGCAGTTCCACTGCGGAAATCCGCCACCGGCGGCCGAGCCGAGAACCTGGATATACATGGGTGCTCTCTATGCTGTGCGGAAAGTCATGCCTGAAAAACGAAAACGCCCCGGCAGGCCGAGGCGTCGTACCCTAAGCCGTGCTTAGCGGTTGGCGAAGTACATGGTGACTTCGAAGCCGATACGCAGGTCAGTGTATGCAGGTTTGGTCCACATGGGATTACTCCTTCCGAATGGGTTTGAGGAACGCTTGACTACTACTTGGGTACCGCCATAGGCAGGAGGTTCCCTGAATCAGGGTTGCGCTATCTTACAAGAAAACCGTTCATCCGAAGACTGTGTATCAGGAAAGTAGCGTTGCACCAGGTGCAATAATCTCGCGCTGCTTGGCCTGAAAGTCAGGTGGCGCGGCAGCGGTGGCCAGACAGATCCAGGGCGCCTGCCCATTGAGCAATGCGTCCTGCAGCCTGTCCAGATCATGCTGCCGCACATTGAGGATAGCCCTGCGTACGCCATCCAGCGTCCAGGGTTGTGTAGCCAGGTGTGTCTGCCAGGCCCACTCCACGACCTCGGCGTTGCTCATCACCGCTTCATCGAACTGATCGGCCAGCAGTTGCTGCGAGGAAAGATCGAGCGTGACGCGCTCGCGCAACAAGGTGACCACCTGTTCCAGGATCATGGCCGGGCTGGCGTGGGGCGATTGCACGCCGATCATCAGCCCGTGCACGCCCTCCACCTGGCGCATGGCGCTGAACACCGCATAGCCCAGTTGCAGTTCGACCCGCAAACGTTGATAGAGAGGGCCTTGAAGCAGGTGAGCCAGCAGCCTGCCCGCTACCTCCATGCCCGCTGGCAGAGGGTAGAACAACAGCAGGGCATGCTCGCTGCCGTACCCGTCCACCGTGTGCCAACGACGGGCGGGCGGTGGGACGGGAACAGGCGCGCGGCCATGGCCAGGCAGGCCTTGCAGGACGGCTGCCAGTGCCCGCTGTGTATCTGTATCGAAACCCACAGCCAACCCATGCCAGGTGGCCTGTTGCCAGAGCCTGTCGAGTTGGGCCTGGCTTTGCCGTGACACGGTCACCGCCTGCACGTCGAGGCCTACCACGGCGTTTGGCAACTGCTCGAGCAGTGCCCTGATGGGCATGGGCTCATTGGGTGGTACCGCGCGGTCAGCCCAGCAGTCGGCCGGCGGGGCCTTCAACAATGGCAGGGCAATCCCCATGGCGGTGACCACGGCCGAAGCTACGCCTGCGCAGCGCAGCGCCCATCCCTGGCCGGCCCTGGCGAAACTCAGCTGTACCGAAGCGCGTTCGCAGCGCGCTTTGAGTGGGGCCAGGGCTTGATCCAGAACGGCATGCAGTGATTCCTTCAAAGCAAGGGGTACCTGCCAACGCACAAGCAGGGCTGCATGCTGACGCGTGGCAGGCAAGGCGCCGCTGATGCTCAGTCCACCGGGTAAGGACCACTCACCGGTCTCAGGCAACGGTGTGTGCAGCAACGGCTCGCTCACAGGGAGCTGCCAGCGACCCTGGTCCGAATGGGGCAGGCTCGCCAGAAGCGCAGCAAAAGCGCGCTGGCCCTGTGTGTCGAGCGCGGTAAAGGGAAGCCCTGCGCTGTCCCTGCGTGCCAGCTCCATGGCGCTGGCGCTGTGCTCACGACGCCTTTGCAAGCGCCCGAATTCTCGATTGAGCTGCGCCAAGTCCGCGTTCTGCATGTATCCGAACCAGCCGTGAAGCAGGGCCATGGCCTGCCCAACAGCCACACCGGTGCCTGGCGTCAGATCGATGTGCCAGAGCAATTGCCCGGCGAAGGCGTAGAGCGTTTCAACCTTGATGGCCTGCAACCCGCAGTGCTGGCGCGCGGCAGCGAGCCACATACCGGGCCGGCTGTCGTTCAGGCAACTGATCAGCAGCGCTAGGGCATGCTCTGCGCCGGCCGGCATCTGGTCATGAGCGAACAGTTGCGGGTTGCAGCTTGTGCCCAATGGGGGTGGAGGGCGCCGCAGCTCGCGCGTGCCGCTGGCGAACAGTTGCGCGGGGGGCACGGCCAACTGTTCCAGTTCATCCAGGGACTGAGGGCCGCTCACCGCCAGCACCATTTGGCCTCCCTGGTAATAGCGTCGGTGAAAGTCCCTCAGTGCTTGCTGGAAGGCGGGGTCTTGCAGCGTTAAGGTGTAACGGTTACCGGCCTGGAAGGCGCGCAACGGATGACACGGCGCGACGGATTGCAGCAAGGCATGATGCGCCTGGGCCTGACGACTGCGCGACCAGGCGATGAATTCGGCGTGGATCACTTCGCGCTCGTCGCGTTGGCGGGCGATGGCCAGGTCCGGCTCGGCCAGCATCTGGCACAGCCGCATCAAACCGCCCGCCAAGGCTGTGGGCGGGGTTTCGAAGAAGAAGTCCGTCGTCCGCTCGCGGGTGCTTGCATTGACCTGGCCGCCGAGCGCCTGCACGTAGCGCATCAGGCCATTTTCGAGGGGATAACGCGTTGTCCCCAGAAAGAACAGGTGCTCGAGAAAATGCGCCAGCCCAGGCCACTTGGCAGGGGCGTCGTGGCTGCCCGCGTGCACCCTGAGCGCCGCCGCGGCGCGCTTGAGACGAGGGGCGTGGCGCAGGGTGAGCTGCAGGCCGTTGGCAAGGGTGAGCTGGCGGATGGTGTCAGGCATGGGGGCTCCGTGTGGTCCGACCATGCTAGCCTGCAAGCGCTGCGCTGTCAGTGATCCTGCCCAGGCGTTCGTCCGTGCAAGGCCTGACGCAGGTCGGTGAGGTAGGGGAATGCTCGACGGCCTTGCACCACGGCTTGCTGTTCCAGCTCGGCCAGCAGCAGGCATTCTTCATGGCCTGCCATGCCCAACACGCCGCCATCCGGGCCGACGATGCTGCTTTGTCCGCAATAGTCGATGGCGTCTTCCGTGCCGCAGTAGTTGGCATACACCAGGTAACACTGGTTTTCCTGGGCCCGGGCCCGCACCGTCACCTGGCAAACGAAGTCGTAAGGCTTCATGTTGGCTGTCGGGACCAGGATGAGCTCGGCGCCGGCCAAGGCCAGCCGACGGGCATTTTCCGGGAACTCGATGTCGTAGCAGATCAGCAGGCCGACTTTCCAGCCGTCCAGCTCGACGACCGGAAAATGATCCGGCCCCTGCGTGAACATCGTGCGATCAAGCTCACCGAACAGATGCGTCTTGCGGTAGTTGCCCAGGGTGCGGCCATCGGCAGCGATCAGTTGCGCGCTGTTGAAAACGGCACCGTTTGGGTCGCGTTCCGGGTAACCGTAGGCGATGGCGATACCATAGGTCTGCGCTGTCTGCATGATGTGCTGCGCTGACGGGCCATCGCAGGCTTCGGCCAGTTGCTGCACCTGGGCCGAGCCGATGTTGTAGCCGGTCAGAAACATTTCCGGGCAAACCAACAGTGACGCGCCCTGGCCGGCCGCCAACTGCGCCTGGTCGCGCAGCCGCTGCAGGTTGCCGGGCACATCCAGCGGGCCAGGCGGCGCTTGGAACAAGGCTATGCGCATGACAGCTCCTGGGTCAGTCGGCCAGCGCGATCGGGCCGATCTCGTCGAACACATCGCCTGGCCCCGGATTCTCGGGGTGGGTATGCCCGCCGAAGTGATTGATGATACCCCACACCGCATTGAGCGACGTCTGCACGGCGCCCTCCACCCAGGCAGGCGTCCAGGACACGTCGTCGCCGGCAATGAAGATGCCGCGCTGCTCGGCGGGCATGTCCTTTTGCATGAAGTGGGCATACATGCGTTGGTTGTAGCGGTAATGACCGGGCAGAGCGCCTTTGAAGGCGCCGAGGAAATACGGGTCCGCTTCCCACGACACCGTGATCGGATCGCCAATGATGTGGCCGGCGATGTCGGTCTTCGGATAGATCTTCTTCAGCGCGTCCAAGGCCAGCTGCACGCGTTTCTCGACCGGGTGTGGCAGCATTTTCAAGGCATCGCTCATCCAGGCATAGGACAGGCAGATGACCCCCGGCTTGTCGTCGCCGTTATCGAACAGGTACGTGCCGCGGGTCAGGCGGTCGGTCAGGGTCATGCTCAGCAGGTCGCGGCCGGTTTCCGGGTCCTTGTCCTTCCAGAACGGCCTGTCGACCATGACGAAGGTTTTCGACGACTGCATGTAGCGGGTGCGGTCCAGTGCCATCCACATTTTCTGGGAGAACAGCGATTCTTCGCAGTCGATCTGGGTGGTCAGCAACCACGTCTGGCAGGTGGCGAGCACGGCGCCGTACTGGCGGGTATCACCCCAGTTGTCGGTGACGGCCAGGCGGCCATCGGCAGCGCGCTGGATCCGCTTGACCCCGGTGCGGGGTGCGCCGCCATGCAGGGACCGCAAGCTGGTGCCCTCGGGCCAATGGGCGCAGCGCTCGGGCCGATGACGCCAGATACCTTGCGGTACCTGCTCCACGCCGCCCACGATCAGATGCTGATGATCATCGCAGTTGGTCATGACCACCCGGAAGATTTCCAGCATCGAGTTGGGGAAGTCAGAGTCCCAACCGCCTGTGCCGAAGCCTACCTGGCCGAACACTTCGCGGTGCAGGAAGCTGAGCTTGGCGAACGAGCGCGAGGTGGCGACGAAGTCGTAGAACGTGCGGTCGTCCCACAGCGGTACGAGTTTGTTCCACAGCGCCTTGAGGCGTGGTACATCGCGATCACGGATCGCTTGCTGGATATCGGCGAATTGCGCACCGCTTTCCAGCGCGTCAGCCCAGGCGTCGGCCACTTCATGAAACAACTGGGGAAGATCGGCAGGGGTTTCGGCGTAGTAGGTCTGGCCTTCGAGGTCGATCACCGTGCTGCTGGAGGCCGAGCTCAACGGGTTAGGGAAGGGCTTGGTCTGCAACCCTAGCTTGTCCACGTAGTGATAGAACGCCGTGGACGAGACCGGAAAGCGCATGCCACCCAACTCGGCGACGATGCCATCGGTGCCATTGAAGGCTTGCGAGCGCAGCCGGCCACCCAGTTTCGAGGCTTCGTACACCACTGGCTTGAGCCCCAGTTTCATGAGCTCGTAGGCGGCCACCAAGCCGGCGATTCCGGCGCCGATGATCGCGACTTCCTCGCCGTGACGTTGCGCCGGAATCGTGCCCAGGCCTGCCGGATGCTCCAGCCAGTCATCGAAGGCGAATGGAAAATCCGGGCCGAAAATGGTGATGGGTTTCTTGCCGTCGTCAGGGTGCCGGTTGTTCTTGTTCATTGAAGGACCTTGCCAGAGCGGCTGCGCGATGTGCTGAGCCTGAGTATAGGAGACGTCTGGCGGTCATTTTAGAGAGGGGACGTTTCGTTATTAAGAAGCAGAATGAGGTCGAAATGTCTCAGGGTTGGTCATAGTGACGTGTCAGGTGAGCACTTTGACGATTTCGGCTTCATGAGCATGGGTTTCAAAGCGCCTGACCGCGATCCACCTTGCTGCTGAGGATGATCGACGTGGTGGTTTTTTCGACGCCCTCGACGTTGCCGATCCGGTCCAGCAACTGGTCCAGTTGCTCCGGTGACTCCGTGTGCAGCCAGGCCACGTAGTCGAACTCGCCGCTCACTGCGCACAACTGCCGCACAGCGGCCATCGTGCTTAGTCGTTTGACGACCTCTTTGCCCGAGCGTGGCTGCACCTTGATGCCCACATATGCTTGTAGCCCACCGCCCATCACCTGCTGCCCCAAGCGCACGCCATAACCGGAAATCACCTTGTTCTTCTCCAACCGCTCGAGCCGTGAGTTGACCGTGGTGCGAGCGATGCCCAACTGGCGCGCGAGCATGGCTACGCTTTCGCGGGCATTGATCTGCAACAGGGCGATCAGCTGGCGGTCGATTTCATCCAGGGCGAACGGGCGAGGGTCTGGCATGGCGTGGCTCGGCGAGCGAAAGGGGGGAGGTAGCCTAGCTAGGCTGGGTGGGTGGGGGCAAGGAGGATTGCCCCGCTGCGCTCAGACGTTCATTGAGGCTCACTGGGCTATTTGGTAACGCGTACTGCGGCCGCCACCGGGCAGGCGTTCGATGCAGCCTTTTTCCAGAAGATCACTGAGGTGGCGAGTAGCAGTGGCTTTGGAAACTTTCGCTACGGCTTGGTACTGCGCTGCGCTGATACCTTGCTCGAAGCCGCGCTCGCCACCGTCGAGCAGACGGTTGAGTACTTTTACCTGCTCTGCGGATAACCCCTGGCCGCGGTGCGCCTGCCAGAATCGCGCCTTTGCCAGTACTCGATCAATACGTACGAGAGCCTTTTCCAGGCTGTTGAGCAAGGTGGTCAGAAACCAATACAGCCAACGGGTGATGTCCAGCCCACTTTTCTGACTGGCTTCCAGGATGCGGTAATAACCGGCGCGGTCGTCGAGAATGCTCGCGGACATCGCATAGAAACGGATGGCTTGTCGTTCACCTTGCGCCAACGCCAAGTCGGTGAGGGCGCGGGTAAGGCGGCCGTTACCGTCATCGAACGGGTGCAGGGTAACGAACCAAAGATGCGCGATACCCGCACGCAAGAAAGGGTTCAGGCTGGCATCGCGGCGACTGCGCTCGAACCAGACGAGAAAATCCGCCACTTGTGTTTCCAGGCCAGTTCGCGCAGGTACTTCGAAGTGGACCGTCGGGCGGTGGAGCCGACCGGAAACCACCTGCATGGGCTCATCGCCGCGCAATGTGCCGATATGCAGAGGTCTTGACATCAGCGGGTCATCGCTTGGAAACAACCAGCGGTGCCAAATGAAGAGCCGTTCTGTGTCTAGCGTTTGTTCATACCCCTGAGTGGCATCGAGCAGCAATGCTGCCAGGCCTTCTGATCGCGGTGTGGCTGATTGGCTTTCCTCGTTCAACCCTAAGCGCTGCGCCAGCGATGAGCGCACGGAACCAACATTCAGTTGCTCGCCCTCGATGGCGGAAGAGGTGATTATGTTCTGCAGCATGGCATCCAGGCTGCTCTGCACTTCAGTTTCGTGCCCTGCGGCATCGAGCATCCCCAACAGACGGCCCTGCGCCTGGCTGCAGGCGTGCAGCAGTGGGGCGAGTGTTTCAGTTTGCCAAGTAAACCCTGGCCAACCGGGCTGCTGCCAGATCCATTGCGGGTCATTCATAGGTTACGTTCACGTGAGCCGATTAGCGAGCCTATTCGGCTCATTAAATGAGCCGATAATGCCGCCTATTCGGCTCACTGTCTAATGCATAACGGGGAACATAGTGGCCTCAAGGGCGGTTTCAACACGGGCATCGGGCCCATGACGTGATATGAAATGCAAAAAAGCCGCACAGTTGCGCGGCTTCAAAGAAGGTGGTTCGAACCTGCCCAGCAGAGCCATTACCTTGTTGGCTTTTCTATACGCCCTTAACATGGCAGACCCTCGCAAGGCAGGAAACACCATGTGGTTCACGAATAAAAAAACGCTCAGTGCCGAGCAGGCGACTGCGCTCAATGACCAGGGCTGGGCGGCGTTCCGAGCACAGGATCTGCACGCTGCGCAGCAGTGCTTCGAGAACCTTGCCAAGGCGTGTCCCGACGACCCGCGCTGGATGAATGGCGTTGGCGCGGTGAGCCTGGCACGTGATGATCGCGCCAATGCTCATCGACACTTCCAGAGGGCCGCCGACCGTGATTATCCCGGCAGCCACTACAACCTGGGCATCATGGCCTACCAAGACGGTAATCACGACGTTGCCCGCCGACACTTCCAGAGGGCTGCCGAGCACGACTATCCGGGCAGCCACTACAACCTTGGCAGCATGGCCTTCCAGGAGGGTGACCACGACACCGCCCGCCAATACTTCCAGAAAGCCACCGAGTACGACTGTGTCCGTAGCCACTTCTACCTGGGCAGCATGGCCTACCAGGATGGCGATCACGATGCTGCCGTCGAACACCTCAACAAGGCTGTGCGCCACGATCATCCGGAGGCGTTGAACTTGCTGGGTGACGTCCATCTGCATGCAGAGCGTTATCCGCAGGCTGAGCAGGCCTACCGGCGCGCGGCCGAGTTGGGCAATGTCGACGGCTACAACAATCTTGGCCTTCTTTACTTGCAGCTCGAAGACTATCAACAGGCCAAGCAGGCGTTGTTGCAGGCCTTGGAGTCCGACCACGTCTACGCCCAGCACAACCTGGCTGTGGCCTATCACCGACTGGGCGAGCTCGAGGCGGCCGAGCGCTGGTACCTGATTTCCTTCTCAGAGCACGGCAACCTGCAGTCGCTGGAGAACCTTGGGCATGTCTATGGTGACAGTGGGCGTGAGGTCGAGGGCCAGGCGCTGGTCGCGGCCTCCGACAAGCTCTACGAGGATCAGC
Source organism: Pseudomonas fulva NBRC 16637 = DSM 17717 (assembly GCF_000730565.1). Taxonomy (GTDB): domain Bacteria; phylum Pseudomonadota; class Gammaproteobacteria; order Pseudomonadales; family Pseudomonadaceae; genus Aquipseudomonas; species Aquipseudomonas fulva. The sequence goes on from NZ_BBIQ01000001.1 coordinate 507,194, forward strand.
CACTCAACGATTACGAGCAGGCGTTGATCGACCGGTTGCTGGCCTGAGCCACGGTGACCTTGCCGCCCGCGCCGCCGACCCAGAAAGCCGAAAGCCGCGCAGTGCGCGGCTTTGAATATGGTGGGCCCACACGGACTCGAACCGTGGACCAAAGGATTATGAGTCCTCTGCTCTAACCAACTGAGCTATAGGCCCTCAGTAGGAGGCGCGATTATAACGAGGGTTTCGCACCTGTGCCATCCGAAAGATCCGTTAGTGCTATACGAAGAAATTGCGCAGCGAATTCCCCCGGCAGCAAGGGCAGGCTGACGATGTAGCCCTGGATCTGCTCGCAGCCTTCGGTAGCCAGAAATCGCTGCTGGGCCTGGTTCTCGACGCCTTCGGCAATGATGGTCAGCTGCATGCTGCGGCCCAGCGCGATGATGGCGCGGGCGATAGCGGCATCGTGGGGGTCGTCGGGCAGGCCGCGGATGAAGGATTTGTCGATCTTGAGGATGTCCAGCGGCAGCCGCTTGAGGTAGCTCAACGACGAATAACCGGTGCCAAAATCGTCGATCGCCAGTTGCACGCCCAATTTCTTCAACTGGTGCAGAACCGCGAGGGCTTCTTCGGCCTGGCTCATGATGAAGTTCTCGGTGATCTCCAGCTGTAGATCGCCGGCCTTGAGTTGGTGTTGCTTGAGCAGTGCCTCGATGCGCCGTGCCAGGTTGGGTTGGCGAAGCTGCGCGCCGGCCAGGTTGATCGACAGCGGGCCAAAGGGTTCGTAACGCTGTTTCCAGACTTGCATCTGGCGGCAGGCCTGTTCCAGTACCCAATCGCCCAGTTGCAGGATGGTGCCGTTTTCCTCTGCCAGGTGGATGAAATGCTCCGGTGGCACTTCGCCAAATGTCGGGTGGCTCCAGCGGATCAAGGCTTCGGCACCGACCAGGGTCTGGGTTTGCAGGCTGAGCTTGGGCTGGAAGCACAGGCTCATCTCGTTGCGTTCGATGGCCCGGCGCAGTTCGTGCTCCAGGGCAACACGCTCACTGGCCTGGGCGGTAAGGTCGCGGGTATAGACTTCCACCCGGTTGCGCCCCTTGGCCTTGGAGCGGTACATGGCGGCATCGGCGTTGCGGATGAGCGTGGCGACATCGCTGCCGTCGTGTGGGTAGAGGCTTATGCCGATGCTGGCGCTGGTAAAGAACTCATGCTCGCCGGCCTGGAAGGGGGCGTTGAAACACGCCAGCAGCTTGTTGGCGATGGTGCTCGCGTCACTGGGCTTGTGCAGGCCAGGCAGCAGGATGATGAATTCGTCGCCCCCCAGGCGCGCCACGGTGTCCACGTCGCGCACCTGCTCTTTGAGGCGCTGTGCGATGCCCTTGAGCAGCAGGTCGCCTACCGGATGGCCGAGGCTGTCGTTGATGTGCTTGAAACGGTCCAGGTCCAGGAACAGCACGGCGCCTTGGCGATTGGACAGTTGTCCACAGGTCAGCACGGCCTGGAGCCGATTTTCGAACAGGGTGCGGTTGGGCAGGCCAGTAAGGGGGTCGTGATGTGCCTGATAGTCCAGCTCGGCTTGTGCGTGCTTGATGCTGGAGATGTCGGCGAACACCGCCACGAAGTGCGTGATCTCGCGCTCGGCATTGCGCACGGCACTGATGGTCAGCCAGCTAGGGTACAGCTCGCCGTTCTTGCGTTTGTTGTAGATCTCGCCCTGCCAGTGCCCTTCATCGGTCAGTTGATGCCACAGGGCAGCGTAGAAGGCGCTGTCATGCTGGCCCGAGGCGAGCAGGCGGGGGGTCTGGCCCAGCGCTTCGATCTCGCTGTAGCCGGTGATCTCGCTGAAGGCACGGTTCACCGCACTGATGCGCTGGTCGATGTCGGTGATCAGCACGCCCTCGGCCGTGTTTTCGAACACTGTGGCGGCCAGTTGCAGTTTTTCCTGCATCAGGTGGCGCTCGGTAATGTCCCGTGCGATGGTCAACATACAGTCGGTGCCGGCGATTGGCAGCGGGCGCGCAGACAATTCGCACAGGCGAATCTGCCCGTCGCTACGGCGGATATGGCAGGTGAAGTCGCGTACGAAGCCTTCTCGGTTGAGCTGGTCGAGCAGACGCTTGCGTTCATTGAGGTCTACCCAGATGCCAAGGTCCAGCGACGTCTGGTCCAGGGTCGGGTGCAGGGCGTAGCCGGTCAGGCGGCAAAACCCGTCGTTGACCTCCAGCAGCAAGCCATCGTGCTGACGGGACAGCAACAGGCCGTCTGGTGAGGCATGAAACGCCTTGGCGAACTTTTCTTCGGAAATCTGCAGTTGTTGCTGGGTTTCCTTGAGCTGGCTGATGTCGCGTACGGCGACCACCAGCGCAGGTGTGCCGTCGAGTTCGAAGGTTTCAGCAGACGTAAGCCCTGTGAACACCTGGCCGTTGCTGCGCCTGAAGCTCATTTCCAGGTTGCGGATGCCGCCCAGGTGCAGGCGCTCCAGCAAGCGAGGGCCTGAACCCTCGACTGCCCATAGATTGAGCTCGGTCGCCGTCCGGCCGATGACCTGGCCAGGCGTCAGGCCTATCTGCTCCTCGAACGCTTCGTTGACCTCCAGCAAGCAGCCGTCGCTGTGGCGGGCGATCAGCAAGATGTCCGGGCACTGCTGGAACACCGAGGCAAACTTCTGCTCGGACAGACGCAGCGCATCTTCGGTGCGCTTGGTTTCACTGATGTCGATCATCAGGCCGCGCATGACGGGCTGGTGACCATGCTTGATCATGCTGACGATGTTGCGCACCCACAACGCTTGGCCATCGGCACGAATCACCCGGTAATCCAGGCTGTGGTCGCGCCCGGCGGCGGTTTCGCTTTCGCAGTAGGCCTGAGCCCATAACGCATCGTCAGGGTGCACGATGCTGCGCCAGAAACCGGGCTTTAGCCAATTGCTCAGGGGGTAACCGAGCAAAGCTTCGGCATGGGGCGATACATAGCTGTACGTGAAATCGTTCACGTCCGCTTCCCAGGCGATGGCTGAAAGGCTCTCGACCAGACCACGGTAATGGTACTCGCTGCTGCGCAGCTCCTGTTCCAGTGCGATGCGCCGGGAGATTTCGGAGCTCAGGCGCCGGTTGATACGCATGACCGTGGCCAGCACCAGTACCAGCAACAATACGGTGGGTACGCCGTACACCACCAGATCGGACCAGAACATGCGGGCAGTGCCGTGCTGTGCGGAGGCTTGCGGGGAGTCGGGTTGCCCCGTGGTTGGGCTGGGCATCGCCACGGCGACGTACTCGGCGACCGAACTTGGCTGTTGCACTTGCGCAACGCCCGTCGTGGTCCACAGGCTCAGGGTCACCAGCAGGATTGCCGGCATCAGGGGCATAGCGGCCTCTCGCATTCAAATGGTCTGAGTCGAGTGTAGACGGCCAATCACCTCTGGATGGGTGTCAGGGAGGTTTTTTCAGGCTTAACAGGGCCTTGGAGACGGATGGCCAGTGGTGTGCGAAGCCTAGAAAAAACCCCGGCCTGGGCCGGGGTTAGTCATCACTCGTCGAGGAAGGAGCGCAGGTGCTCGCTTCGAGTCGGGTGACGCAGCTTGCGCAGCGCCTTCGCCTCGATCTGACGGATCCGCTCGCGGGTCACGTCGAACTGCTTACCCACTTCTTCAAGGGTGTGATCGGTGTTCATGTCGATGCCGAAGCGCATGCGCAGGACCTTGGCTTCACGTGCCGTGAGGCCCGACAGGACATCGCGGGTCGCTTCCTTGAGGCTCTCGACCGTGGCCACGTCGATCGGGGACTGCATGGTCGAGTCCTCGATGAAGTCACCCAGGTGCGAATCTTCATCGTCACCGATCGGGGTTTCCATGGAGATCGGCTCTTTGGCGATCTTCAATACCTTGCGGATCTTGTCCTCAGGCATTTCCATGCGCTCGCCCAACTCTTCCGGGGTCGGCTCACGACCCATTTCCTGCAGCATCTGCCGGGAAATGCGGTTGAGCTTGTTGATCGTTTCGATCATGTGCACCGGAATACGAATGGTGCGTGCCTGGTCGGCGATGGAGCGAGTGATCGCCTGACGAATCCACCAGGTGGCATAGGTCGAGAACTTGTAACCGCGACGGTATTCGAACTTGTCCACAGCCTTCATCAAGCCGATGTTGCCTTCCTGGATCAGGTCCAGGAACTGCAAGCCACGGTTGGTGTACTTCTTGGTGATGGAGATCACCAGACGCAGGTTCGCCTCGACCATTTCTTTCTTGGCGCGGCGAGCCTTGGCTTCGCCAATCGACATGCGACGGTTGATTTCCTTGATTTCGGAAACGGTCAGGCCGGTTTCGGTCTCAAGGTCGATCAGTTTCTGCTGGCACGCAACGATAGCTGCGTCCTTTTCACCCAAGGCCGCAGCCCATTTGGTGTTGCGCTTGGCAAGGTCACCGCTCCAGGTCTGGTCGGTTTCGTTGCTCGGGAACATGCGCAGGAAGTCGGCACGCGGCATGCGGGCATCACGCACGCACAGCTGCATGATGGCGCGCTCTTGCTGACGCAGGCGGCTCAGTGCGCCGCGAACGCGCTCGACCAGCACTTCGAACTGCTTGGGTACCAGCTTGATCGGCATGAACAGATCGGCCAGTGCCTGCAGGGCAGCAATGCTTTCCTTGTGATCACGGCCGTTCTTCTTCAGGACCTTGTTGGTGGCCTGAAGCTGATCGGATACCGCGCCGAAGCGTTGGGCCGCAACGACAGGGTCCGGACCGCTTTCGGTCTCTTCTTCGTCGTCGCTGTCGGACTCTTCTTCCTCGTCCTCGGACTCTTCCTTCGCAGCGGCAGTCTTGGCGCCTGGAATCGGCACTTCTTCTGTCGGTGCTGCGATGTTGTCATCGGGATCGATGTAACCACTGAGGACGTCCGACAGACGGCCACCTTCGGTGGTGACGCGGTCGTACTCGCCGAGAATGTAATCGACAGTGCCCGGGAAGTGGGCGATGGCGCCCATGACTTCACGAATGCCTTCCTCGATCCGCTTGGCGATTTCGATCTCGCCTTCACGGGTCAGCAGCTCGACCGTGCCCATTTCACGCATGTACATGCGTACCGGGTCGGTCGTGCGGCCGATATCGGTCTCAACTGCCGCCAACGCAGCAGCGGCTTCTTCGGCCGCGGCTTCGTCGGTGTCGGCTTCCGCCAACAGAAGGGCATCCGCATCCGGAGCACTCTCGAATACGTTGATCCCCATGTCGTTGATCATGCGGATGATGTCTTCCACCTGTTCAGGATCTGAAATATCCTCAGGCAGGTGGTCGTTGACCTCCGCGTAAGTCAGGTAGCCCTGCTCACGACCGCGGGTGATCAACTCTTTGATACGAGACTGCTGTTGCGCTTTTCCGGACATAACACCCTATCCACTGAAGGTCTTGGCGGGCAAAAAACAAGCCGAGGATTATACCCGAGCATGGACCTCACGCGCCAGATGAGGTCGGGTTTTGTGCGGGAACATTCCGGCTCAACAAGGCGAGAAGCTGGGTTTTTTCCTCGCTGGTCAATTCGCTTTGACGGGATTTCCTGAGCAGTTGTTCCAGGCTTCGCTCACGTTGGCGAGCGGACAAGCTAGTAATGGTGTCGAAAAACTGTTGTTCAAGGTTGTCGGCCACGATCAACCATTCCTTCTCCGCCAAAGCCCGCAGCAGGCGACCTTGTTCGGTGCCATGCCAGCGTGCGATCAGCTGCATTGAGCTTAGCCCAGGATTTTTCTGTGCAGCTTCGATCAATGCCACCAGCAGTTGGCTGTAGAGCTGTTCTTCGTCGGCAAAATGGCTGGCGTCCTCCACCTTGCCGGCCAACAGCGGATGGTGCAGCAGCGTACGCAGCGCCGCCAGCGTAGGCGGTTCGACCGGTGCCGGCACGCGGGGCGGGGGCTCGTCACGCTGCCACGGCTTGCCGCCCTTGCGATGCTTGTCCCAGGGTTTGTCGCTCCAGGCTTTCTTGCCGCCGGCCTTTTTTGGCGTCCAGGCTTGTTCCTGATGGGCGCCAGCATAATCGGGCTGCGGCATGTCGCCGTAATCAGGCGTGTAGCTGACCATGGCGTCGTAGTCATAGCCTGGATCGTAGTCTGCGCTGGGCGCCGCGGGGGCCTGCTGGGCCAGTTGCTCGACCTGCTGCGGATCGAGCCCGGTGATGTCCCGCAGGCGGTTGCGCATCAGCTGACGCAGGTTGGCGCCCGGAATTTTTTCGATCAACGGTGCAGCCAGGGTCGCCATGTGCGCCTTGCCCTCGAGCGAGCGAGGGTCTGCCTCGATGCTCAACTGCTCGAAGAAGTAATCGGCCAGCGGTTGGGCGTGCTGATTGATGCGGGCCATGAAGGCGTCGGTGCCTTCGGCGCGGACCAGGCTGTCCGGGTCTTCGCCTTCGGGCAGGAACAGAAAGCGCGCGCGACGGCCGTCCTGCAAGTTCGACAGGGCGGACTCCAGCGCCCGCCAGGCCGCCTTGCGCCCGGCCTGGTCGCCGTCGAAGCAGAACAGTACGCTCGGGACCACGCGAAACAGGCGCTTGAGGTGCTCTTCGCTGGTGGCAGTGCCCAGGGTGGCCACGGCGTTGCGCAAGCCCTGCTGGGCCAGGGCAATCACGTCCATGTAGCCCTCGACCACGATGATTTCGTCGAGGTTGCGGTTGTGCTTGCGGGCCTCGTACAGCCCGTACAGCTCCTGGCCCTTGTGGAACACGGGCGTTTCAGGGGAGTTCAGGTACTTGGGCTTGTCGTCGCCTAGCACCCTGCCGCCGAAGGCGATGATACGGCCACGGCTGTCACGAATCGGGAACATCACCCGATCGCGGAAGCGGTCATAGCGTTTACCGGTTTCGGCATTCTCGATCAGCAGGCCGGCATCGATCATGACCTTCTGCTGCAGCGTGTCGGCACCCAGGTGCTTGAGCAGGTTGTCCCAGCCCGGCGGCGCGAAACCCAGGCCAAAATCCCGCGCCACTTCGCCGGATAAGCCGCGGCCCTTGAGGTATTCCACCGCCGCCTTGCGGGTCGGGTGACTGCGCAGGGCCTGGCGGTAGAACTTCGAGGCGGCGTCCAGCAGCGGATACAACGGGGAATCGGTCGGCTGGCGCGGTTTCTGGTCGCGCCGGCCTTGCTCGCGCGGGACTTCCATGCCTGCCGCGCGTGCCAGTTCCTCGACGGCCTGGGGAAAATCCAGGTTGTCGTGGTCCATGACGAAGCCAAGGGCATTGCCACCGGCGCCGCAACCAAAGCAGTAATAGAACTGCTTGTCGGGGCTCACGGTGAAGGACGGGGTCTTTTCCTTGTGGAACGGGCAGCAGGCAGAATAATTCTTGCCGGTTTTTTTCAGTTGGACACGGGAGCTGACCACGTCGACGATGTCGAGGCGGTTGATGAGGTCGTCAATGAAACTCTGGGGAATCAGCCCGGCCATGGCAGTCTCGTCAATCTGGCAACTGGCAAGTCTAATCGCTCACGCGCCGAATGCAGCGGGTGATGCTTGAAGCTATGCGGGGAATAAGTGCTCGTCGCCGGCCCATAAGGCCCGTCAGTCGGACGTGCACGCCTGGCCTACAGCACAATGACCAGTTCTGACGTTTCAGGCAGGTTGCCCGCATGCACGGTGCTTGAACAGGTGCATGGAGCCTTGAGCAAGTTGCTCAAGTTTGAAACGACCACTGCCATCGCCCGGCGGTTAACCGGGCAGGGCAGAAGCTTTGCGATGAACGTCTGTATTAGTACAGACGAACGGCGCGGCGCTGTTCGCGCTGAACTTTCTTGGCGTGACGTTTGACAGCGGCAGCTGCCTTACGCTTACGCTCTGCGGTCGGCTTCTCGTAAAACTCGCGGCTACGAACTTCAGCCAGTACACCGGCTTTTTCGCAGGAGCGCTTGAAACGACGCAGAGCTACGTCGAAGGGTTCGTTCTCTTTAACTTTGACGGCTGGCATCCAGGGCTACCTTAATTCATTACCGGGGTAGACGCGCTCCTGGCAAAACAAAGGTGTGCTGGAGAACGTCGGTTTTCAAGGGTTGCGGATGTTAACCCTTAGCAAGCCGGAATGCAAAGCCTCTGATCGAAAACCGCTGGTCGGCACCTTGCACGGGGACTATCATGCGCGCCTTCGAATTCAGCCCCCACAAGGGACGAGCCCATGCTAGTACTGGGATTGGAAACATCCTGCGACGAAACCGGCGTCGCATTATACGACAGTGAGCGGGGCCTGCTGGCCGATGCGCTGTTCAGTCAGATCGACCTGCACCGCGTATTTGGCGGCGTGGTGCCCGAGCTCGCATCGCGCGACCACGTCAAGCGCATGCTGCCGCTGATCCGCCAGGTGCTGGACGAAGCGGGCTGCGTGGCCACCGAAATCGACGCCATCGCCTATACCGCAGGCCCCGGGCTGGTCGGCGCACTCCTGGTCGGTGCCTCCTGCGCCCAGGCCCTGGCCTTTGCCTGGGATATCCCGGCCATCGGTGTACACCACATGGAGGGCCACCTGCTGGCGCCCATGCTGGAAGAAAACCCGCCGGCGTTTCCGTTCGTCGCCTTGTTGGTTTCCGGCGGTCATACCCAGCTGGTGCGCGTCGATGGCATCGGTCAATACGAGTTGCTCGGCGAGAGCCTGGACGATGCGGCCGGCGAGGCGTTCGACAAGACCGCCAAGCTCATTGGGCTGAACTACCCCGGTGGGCCGGAAATTGCCCGGCTTGCCGAGCGCGGCACGCCGGGCCGGTTCGTGTTCCCACGACCGATGACCGATCGGCCAGGCCTGGCAATGAGTTTCAGTGGCTTGAAAACCTTTGCCCTCAATACCTGGCAGCAGTGCCGGGAGGCTGGCGACGACAACGAACAAACCCGTTGCGACGTGTCCCTGGCGTTCCAGCAGGCGGTGGTAGAGACTCTGACCATCAAGTGCAAGCGGGCGCTCAAGCAGACGGGCCTCAAGCGGTTGGTCATCGCCGGGGGGGTCAGTGCCAACAAGGCCCTGCGCGCTTCGTTGGAAGACATGCTCGGCAACCTCAAGGGCAATGTCTATTACGCCCGTCCGCAGTTCTGCACCGACAACGGAGCCATGATCGCCTATGCCGGCTGCCAGCGACTGCTGGTGGGGCAGCAGCAGGACCTGGCGATCAGTGTGCAGGCGCGCTGGCCGATGGAGCAGCTGCCGCCCCTGTAGGGCTCAGAAGTGCCGCTCGCGGCCTGCAAACAGGTCACGCAGGTTACTGCGATGGCGCCATACGATCAGGACGGTCAGTACCGTCATCGGCAGCAGGGCCTCGGGCTGGCGCCAGGCCAGCAATGGCAGGGTCAGCGGTGTTGCGATCAGCGCAGCCAGGGAACTGGTCCGGGTGAGGTACAGGGTCAGCAGCCAGGCAACGATGGCCAGCAATGCGGCAGGCAGGTACAGGCCGACCAGCATGCCGGCCGCGGTCGCGACGCCCTTGCCACCGCGAAAGCGAAAGTACACGGGGAACAGGTGGCCCAGCACTGCGCAGATACCGATCCAGGCCTGCGCGTGCAGGTCCAGCCCGGCAAGGCGGGCGAGCATTACCGGCAACAGCCCCTTGCACAGGTCGCCAAGCAGGGTCAGGATCGCCATCTTGCGCCCTGCCAGGCGCAGCATGTTGGTCGCGCCGGCATTGCCCGAACCACTGCAACGCGGGTCCGGGCTGCCTGCAAGGCGGCTCAGGACAATGGCGAAGGACAGCGAGCCGAGCAGGTAGGCGAGCAGCGCCAGTAACCAAAACATGCTAACTATTCCGGGCGAGGACGCCCTGATTCTAACGGCGCCAGTCGCCCTTGTCGTGCTGTGGAGAGAAGTGCTTGGACAGAGTGTTCATCGAAGGCCTGGAAGTCGATACCGTGATTGGTGCCTATGACTGGGAGCGGGATATTCGCCAGTGCCTGCGGCTTGACCTGAGCTTTGCCTGGGACAACAAGCCTGCGGCCGCGGGCGACGACCTCGCCCTGGCGCTCGATTACGCGAGCGTTTCGACGCGTATCCAGGGGTTCGCCGAGCAGGCACGCTTCGAGTTGGTCGAAACCTTCGCCGAGCGCCTCGTTGCCGTGTTGATGGACGAGTTCGGCATTCCTTGGGTACGCCTGAAGCTCACCAAGCCGGGCGCAGTGCCGGCAGCGCGTGGTGGTGTTGGCGTGGAGATCGAGCGCGGATGTCTCTGAGCACGGTATACCTAGGCCTTGGCAGCAACGTCGATCGGAACACCCACCTGTGTGCCGGCCTCGATGCGCTGGCCGCCATCCTGACCGACATGCGCTGCTCGCCAGCCTTCGAAAGCCAGGCGGTGGGCATCAAGAGCGGGCCGTTCATCAATTTCGTGGTGACCGGGCAGACGACGTTGCCGTTGATCGAACTGGACCGGCGGCTGAAATTCATCGAGGCCGACAATGGCCGGTATGCCCCTGATCGACTCGGCCTACCCCTGGATATCGACGTGCTGATGTATGACGACCTGCATGGCACTTTCGACGGGTTGGTGCTGCCCCGGGCCGAGATTCTGAAAAATGCCTTCGTGCTGTGGCCGTTGTCGCTGCTGGCGCCTGAACTGGTACACCCGGGTGTAGGCAAGACCATGGCGCAGGTATGGCAAGAGGCGCAGATCGATCAGGTGCTGGCGCCAGTCGCCTTCGAGTGGCGTGGGTTGCAACTGACGCCTGGCTGATGGAGGCTCGTACTGTCGGATGCAAGTCCCGGTATGTCAGCCATCTGCTGCTGGGGTTGCCGCGCAGGTCGAGCGAGCTGCGCGGCATCGTCGCTAGCTGCCCTTGTAGGCATCGAGCGCCTGCAGGCGCTCATTTTTCAAGGCCTCACCCAATGCCTGGCCGGTGAGACCACCCTGAACCAGCGGCTTCACATCCACGGCCCGGGCAGCGGCCATAGCCCCTTGCAAGTAGTCTGCCTGCCGGTAGTCTGTCCGCCCGTTGCCCTGCGCGATCGCCCTGCACGCTGCTAGAAAGTCCTCGAAACGCTGCGGTCTGCGGTAAACGTCGAACGTTTGCAACAGATCCAGCAGCGCCTGGGCAGGCAGCTCAAAGGCTTGATTGGCCTGCTCCAGGCACTGGCTGGTCAGCATCGACAGCTCCTGGCATTCTCGCGGGGTTTTCAGGCGCTGATTGAGCGCTTTGATCGACGCGGTGGGCAAAGGATGCAGCAGACAGGCCCAGCGTATGGGCAAAGCAAGCTGAAGCTTGGCTGCCTGTTCCAGTGAGGCCAGGGTCTGGGGGTGAGGCTCCAGTTCCGGCAGCAGCACTTGCAGGGCATTGCACGCTCGCAGGACTTCGAAGAATACCTGGGGGTGCGCTTCCATCAATGCCCGCTCGATTTCCTTCCAGGTGCGTTCTGCCGTCAACGCCAGCAACTCACCCGACGCGCTGATGTGCTGCATCAACCCCAGCGTGTCGTTGGCCACCTTGAAACCCAAGGGCGCATAGCGCGCAGCAAAACGGGCCACGCGCAATACACGCAGAGGATCTTCGGCGAATGCCGGAGAAACGTGGCGAAGCAGGCGTCGATCGAGATCGGCCTTGCCCTGGTAAGGATCGTAGAGCGTACCGCACGCGTCCTCGGCCATCGCGTTGATGGTCAAGTCGCGGCGTATCAGGTCTTGCTCCAGTGTGACGTCCGGGCTTGCGTGAAAGGTAAACCCACCGTAGCCCCTGCCGCTCTTGCGCTCGGTGCGGGCCAGCGCATATTCCTCACCGGTCTTGGGGTGCAGGAACACCGGAAAGTCGGCGCCTACCGGGCGAAATCCTTCGGCAAGCATGTCTTCAACCGTGGCGCCTACCACAAGCCAGTCGATATCACTGACCGGGCGCCCGAGTAGACGGTCGCGTACAGCGCCCCCCACTTTGTAAATGTGCATAGGTAACTCCCCCTGATTGCCGACAGCATAACCTGCCGGCCGCCAGGGGGCGCATCACAGGTGGTGAATGACCGCCATGTCCAGGCGTCCGTAGTCGGAGCCTTCGCCGTGCTCGCCACGGGGCGGCATATGATGGGTTTTCATCACCTGGTCGCCTTGCACGGTCTCTAGGTGAATATCGAACCCCCACAACCGATGCAGGTGTTTGAGCACCTCTTCGGTCGAACTCCCCAAGGGCTTGCGGTTGTGTTGCTGGTGACGAAGCGTCAGTGAGCGATCTCCGCGACGATCAACACTCCATATCTGCACGTTCGGCTCGCGATTGCCGAGGTTGTATTGGGCAGCCAGTTGTTCGCGGATGGTGCGATAACCCGCATCATCGTGTATGGCAGGCACGTACAGCTCGTCCCGCTGGTCATCGTCCAGGATGCTGAACAGTTTCAGATCACGCATCACCTTGGGCGACAGGTACTGAAGGATGAAACTCTCGTCCTTGAAGCTGCTCATGGCGAACTTGAGGGTCGAAAGCCAGTCGCTGCCGGCAATGTCGGGGAACCAATGGCGATCTTCCTCCGTGGGTGCCTCGCATATGCGCCGAATGTCGGTGTACATGGCAAAGCCCAGTGCGTATGGATTGATACCGTTGTAATAGGGGCTATCGAAACCTGGCTGGAAGACCACGCTGGTATGGGACTGAAGGAACTCCATCATGAAGCCTTCGGTGATCAGCCCCTCGTCATACAGATCGTTCATCAGCGTGTAGTGCCAGAAGGTCGCCCAGCCCTCGTTCATCACCTGTGTCTGGCGCTGCGGATAGAAATACTGGGCGATCTTGCGCACGATACGCACCACCTCGCGCTGCCAGGGTTCGAGCAGTGGCGCGTTCTTCTCGATGAAGTAGAGGATGTTTTCCTGGGGTTCGGCGGGGAAACGCATGTCGTCCCGCTCACTGGCCTTGTCGGCACTCTTGGGAATGGTGCGCCACAGGTCGTTGATCTGCCGTTGGAGGTGCTCCTCCCGGTCCTTCTGGCGGCGACGTTCTTCCTCGGCGGAAATGGGGTAGGGACGCTTGTAGCGGTCCACCCCGTAGTTCATCAGAGCGTGGCAAGAGTCGATGAGGTCTTCCACCGCATCGATCCCGTGACGTTCCTCGCACTGGGCGATGTACTGCTTGGCAAACACCAGGTAATCGATGATGGAGCTGGCATCGGTCCAGGTGCGGAACAGGTAATTGCCCTTGAAGAAACTGTTGTGCCCGTAGCAGGCATGAGCGATCACCAGGGCCTGCATGCACATGGTGTTCTCTTCCATGAGGTAGGCGATGCAGGGGTCGGAGTTGATGACGATTTCGTAGGCAAGCCCCATTTGCCCGCGGCTGTAGGATTTCTCGGTACTGAGGAACTGTTTGCCGTAGGACCAGTGGTGATAACCCAGCGGCATGCCGACCGAGGCGTAGGCATCCATCATCTGCTCGGCGGTGATCACCTCGATCTGGTTGGGGTAGGTGTCCAGGGCGTAACGTTCGGCCAGGCGGCCGATTTCCCGGTCGTAGGTCCGGATCAGGTCGAACGTCCACTCTGAGCCGGTGGAGATGGGCTGGCGTCTCTGTGCTCTGGCGGTCATGTGGCTAACCTGCGCTGGAAGAGTTCACGGAAGACCGGGTAGATATCGCCGGCCGATACCAATTGCTGCTGCGCGAACGTGTCGGGGAAGGCATCGCCGATACGTTCGTACTCGTACCAGAGCGCCTGATGTTCACGTGGGGTGATTTCCACGTAAGTGTAGTACTGAACGTGCGGCATGATCTGCCGGGTGAGGATGTCGCGGCAGATGGGTGAGTCGTCGTTCCAGTTGTCGCCGTCCGAGGCCTGGGCCGCGTAGATGTTCCAGTCACTGGCCGGGTAGCGTTCGGCCATGATTTCCTGCATCAGCTTCAAGGCACTGGAAACGATGGTGCCGCCGGTTTCGCGACTGTAGAAGAACTCCTCCTCATCCACTTCGCGCGCGCTGGTATGGTGCCGTATGAACACGACTTCGATCCGGTCGTAGTTACGCTTGAGGAACAGATACAGCAGGATGAAGAAGCGCTTGGCAATGTCCTTGGTGGCCTGGGTCATCGAACCCGAGACGTCCATCAGGCAGAACATGACGGCCTTTGAACTGGGGTTCGGTTGTTTCACCAGCAAGTTGTACTTGAGGTCGAAGGTGTCGAGGAAGGGCAGACGGTTGATACGCGCCTTCAACCGCTCGATCTCCTGCTCGATTTCCTGGATGTCGGTGAAGTTGTCAGGCTCCTCGACGCGCAGGCGGGCAAGTTCTTTCTGGGCTTCGCGAAGCAGGGCACGGCTGCTGCCGGTCAATGCGATCCGCCGGGCATGGGCCGAGCGCAGTGTACGTACGATATTGATGCGTGACGGGTTACCCTCGCTTGCGATACCTGCGCGCACGTTCTTGAAGGTATCTGCACCCGTCAGGTGACGCTTGACCAGGTTTGGCAATTCCAGGTCCTCGAACATGAACTCGAGGAACTCCTCCTGGGTGATCTGGAAAACGAAGTCGTCCATGCCGTCACCGGCGTTGCCGGCCTTGCCACGGCCACTGCCGCCACCACCACCCTGCGGACGGGGAATATGCTCGCCGGCGGTGAATTCCTTGTTACCCGGGTGTACGACGGTCTGCTTGCCGCCACGGCCATGGTGCAGCACCGGCTCGTCGATATCACGGCCAGGGATGCTGATCTGTTCGCCGTGCTCCATATCTGTGATGGAACGGCGACTGACCGCTTCTTCAACGGCCTTCTTGATGTGATCACGGTACCTGCGCAAAAAGCGCTGGCGGTTGACCGTGCTCTTGTTCTTGCCATTCAGGCGTCGGTCGATAACGTAGCTCATGGTTCCTCCTGCGGGGAGCAGCTGCAAGCCATAAGCTTCAAGCTGCAAGAAAGAGCAGCCGCCGCAGCTGCGGGCACTGGCGCCGAACGGGTGCCCGGCGCCGGCCAGCGTGAAGCCTGCGGCTTGTCGCTTGCCGCTTTATTGCGATTTCCTGACCCGCAGGTACCATTCCGACAGCAGACGCACCTGCTTGTCGGTGTAGCCACGCTCCACCATGCGCGTGACGAAGTCGTTGTGTTTCTGTTGATCCTCTTTGCTGGCCTTGGCGTTGAAGCTGATGACGGGCAGCAAGTCTTCGGTGTTGGAGAACATTTTCTTCTCGATCACCACCCGCAGCTTCTCGTAGCTGAGCCAGCTTGGGTTCTTGCCATTGTTGTTGGCACGGGCGCGCAGTACGAAGTTGACGATCTCGTTGCGGAAATCTTTGGGGTTGCTGATACCCGCCGGTTTCTCGATCTTCTCCAGCTCTTCGTTCAGGGCGATGCGGTTGAGAATCTCGCCGGTTTCCGGGTCGCGGTATTCCTGGTCCTGGATCCAGAAGTCGGCATACAGCACATAACGGTCGAAGATGTTCTGGCCGTACTCGCTGTAGGACTCCAGATAAGCCGTCTGGATTTCCTTGCCGATGAACTCGATGTACCGGGGGGCGAGGTATTCTTTCAGGTAGCGCAGGTAGCGTTCGCGTACCTCGGCCGGGAATTGTTCCTGCTCGATCTGCTGTTCAAGCACGTACAGCAGGTGCACCGGGTTGGCCGCCACCTCATGGGGGTCGAAGTTGAACACCTTAGACAGGATCTTGAAGGCGAAGCGGGTCGACAGGCCGTTCATGCCTTCATCGACGCCGGCCGAGTCGCGGTATTCCTGGATGGACTTGGCTTTGGGATCGGTGTCCTTGAGGTTTTCACCGTCATACACCCGCATCTTCGAATAGATGTTGGAGTTGTCAGGCTCCTTGAGGCGCGAAAGGACGGTGAACTGAGCCAGCATTTTCAACGTGTCCGGGGCACAGTGGGCCTTGGACAGCGAACTGTTGACCAACAACTTGTCGTAGATACGGATCTCGTCGCTGACCCGCAGGCAGTACGGTACCTTCACGATGTAGATACGGTCGATGAAGGCTTCGTTGTTCTTGTTGTTACGGAAGGTGTGCCATTCGGATTCGTTGGAGTGCGCCAGCAGGATCCCGGAATAGGGGATGGCGCCCAAACCTTCCGTACTGTTGTAGTTGCCTTCCTGGGTGGCGGTCAGCAGTGGGTGGAGCACCTTGATGGGCGCCTTGAACATCTCGACGAATTCCATCAGGCCCTGGTTGGCGCGGCAAAGCGCGCCTGAATAGCTGTAGGCGTCGGCGTCGTTCTGCGGGAATTCTTCGAGCTTGCGGATATCCACCTTGCCCACGAGCGCAGAGATGTCCTGGTTGTTCTCGTCGCCAGGCTCGGTCTTGGCGATGGCAATCTGGTTGAGGATGGACGGATAGAGCTTGACCACCTTGAACTTGCTGATATCGCCGCCGAATTCCTGCAAGCGCTTGGTGGCCCACGGCGACATGATGGTGTTCAGGTAGCGCCGCGAGATGCCGTATTCTTCCTCGAGGATGGCCCCGTCTTCAGTGGCGTTGAACAACCCTAGCGGTGATTCGAAGACCGGCGACCCCTTGATGGCGTAGAAAGGCACCCGTTCCATGAGTTGCTTGAGCTTTTCGGCCAGGGAGGATTTGCCGCCACCCACGGGGCCGAGCAGGTACAGAATCTGTTTCTTCTCTTCCAGGCCTTGGGCGGCATGGCGGAAGTACGACACGATCTGGTCGATGCACTCTTCCATGCCATGGAAGTCGGCAAAGGCCGGGTAGCGCCGGATGACCTTGTTGGAAAAGATGCGCGACAGCCTGGAGTTGGTAGAGGTGTCGATCAGCTCTGGCTCACCGATGGCCAGCAACAGGCGCTCGGATGCCGATGCGTAGGCGCTACGATCCTCCTTGCACAGTTCCAGGTACTCCTGCAGCGAGAGTTCTTCCTGGCGCGTGGACTCGAAGCGTTGTTGGAAGTGGCTAAAAATACTCATGACGTCACCTCGCTCGATACGTTGAGACGACGCCGGATCAGTCAGCTGATGCTGGCATGCAAGCGGCACTGCCGATTGCCATATACCCCCCAAACACCCTATAGCGCTACCGATGACCCGCACGCCGGTGTACCGGCTCTCCCCTTTTTCCGGATGGCCTGCGCTTAAGGATAGTTGGTAATCGGCAAGGTCAAGGGCGTGGGTGACGGAAGTTGCCAGCGACCGTTCGTCAGAACGGTCTCAAGCCCGCACATGGCGCGGGCTGCAGTGACGATGAAAAATTTATTCTTCAGTGCCTTGGGCGGTTTCGGCAGGGTAGGTGGAGCGCCACAGCTCAAAGCCACCATCGACGCTGTAGACGTCGGAAAAGCCTTGCCCTACCAGGTAGGCAGCCGCGCTTTGGCTCGAATTGCCGTGGTAGCAGACGACCAGCGTCGGTGCGTCCAGGTCGGCATTGCGAATGAAGTCGGCGACCGAATGGTTGTCCAGGTGGCGGGCACCGGTGATGTGACCTGCTGCGTAAGCCTGCGGGTCACGAATGTCGACCACGACGGCACCTTGCGCACGCAGGGCCAGGGCCTGTTCGGGGGGGATGCGCTTGAATTCGCTCATGGGGTTGGCTCTGTTCCGGGTTGATCGTTGAGGGTTGAAGTTGGCGCCGCAGGGCGCAGTGTGCCGTCATCGGCACAATCGCAATGGTGGTACTGGCCGTTATCGACGTTGTACAAGGTCATGGACCCGCCCCATACGCAGCCAGTGTCCAGCGCGATGACGCCGGGTTCCTTGACCTGGCCCTGCAAGGCGGCCCAATGCCCGAATATGATCTTCACGTGGCGAGAACGCCGGCCTTTGTGGGCGAACCAGGGCTTGTACCCTTTGGGTGCGCTGTCCAGCCCTTCCTTGCTCTTGAATTCGAGTTTGCCTTCTGCGGTGCAGAAGCGCATGCGCGTCAGGTAATTGGTAATGACCCGCAGGCGTTCGACACCCGCCAAGTTCTTGCTCCACTTGGCGGGCTCGTTGCCATACATGCCGTCCAGGTACAGCGGCAGACGGCTGTCATCGCGCAGTACTTCTTCGACTTCGCCAGCCAGCTCCAGGGCTTTGCCCAGTGTCCATTGCGGCGGAATGCCCGCGTGTACCAAGGCGATGCCGCGCGGTTCATCGTAATGCAGCAGCTTTTGCTGGCGCAGCCAGTCGAGCAGCTGGTCGGCGTCAGGTGCCTCGATGATTTCACGCAGCGTGTCGCTCTTCTTGAGGCGTTCGACGTTGCGCCAGGCCGCAAGCAAGTGCAGATCATGGTTGCCCAGCACGCAGGTCAGCGATTGGCGAATCGAATACAGGTAGCGCAGCGTCTCAAGCGACTCAGGCCCACGGTTCACCAGGTCGCCAACCAGCCACAGCTTATCCACCGCCGGGTCGAAGCGCACACGTTCAAGCAGGCATTTGAGCGGCTGCAGGCAACCTTGCAAGTCACCGACGGCGTACGTGGCCATCAGTGCAGCGCCCCAGGTACTGCCAGGCGGAACGGCGCGATCTGTGCGTCGAAGCGCTTGCCGTCTTCGGCGAACATCTCGTAGCTCCCCTGCATGGTTCCCACGCGGGTGGTGATGACGGCGCCACTGCTGTAGGTGTGGCTCTGGCCCGGCTCGATCGTAGGTTGTTGACCAACCACGCCAGAGCCTTGCACCTCTTCGACCTCACCATCACCGTTGGTGATCAGCCAGTGCCGGGACAGCAGCCTGGCTTTGAGCGAGCCATGGTTATGGATGGTGATGGTATAGGCGAAAGCGAAACGGCTGCTCTCGGGGTCGGATTGTTCTTTGAGGTAACGGGTCACGACGCTGACGTCGATCTGATAGCGAGGGTCGGTCATGCAAGGGCCTTGGGGAACTGACGCAATGATGCAGTCTAGGCCATAGGGAGGGGAGAGGGCCAGCGGCGCGATGGGCACGTGCGCTGGCGGACTGACCCGCAAGCAGGCGCCGGGCATCGGGGCGGCGATCTGCTTGCAGGTGCTGACTGCGTTCAGCGGGGCAGGGGGACGGTCAGGCCGTCTGATCAGCCAACTGGTCGGCCAGGCGCACGAAAGCCGCCAGGTCCAGTTGCTCGGGGCGCAGGCTACCATCCACCCCAGCGGCCTCGATGGCGGCGCTGTCGAGCAAGCCTTTAAGGGTATTGCGCAGGGTCTTGCGACGTTGGTTGAACGCATCGCGCACCACCCGCTCAAGCAACTGCGGGTCCTTGGCCGGATGAGGCAGCACGTCGTGCGGCACCAGCCGGACGATGGCCGAGTCCACTTTCGGCGGCGGGTTGAACGCGCCGGGCCCTACGTTGAACAAGTGTTCGACGCGGCAGTGGTACTGGACCATGATCGACAGCCGACCCCAATCACCGCCCCCAGGCCCTGCGGCCATGCGCTCGACCACTTCCTTCTGCAGCATGAAGTGCATGTCGCGGATCAGGCCGGCGTGGCTGAGCAGGTGGAAGATCAGCGGGGTGGAGATGTTGTAGGGCAGGTTGCCCACCACCTTGAGGCTACGTGCCGGTACCCCCAGCTGGTTGAAGTCGAACTTCAGGGCGTCGCCTTGGTGCAGGCGGAAATTGCCGCTGCCTGCAAACTTGTGCTGCAGGATCGGCACCAGGTCCTTGTCCAGCTCCACTACATCCAGTTGCGCGCCGCTGCCCAGCAGGCCTTCGGTCAATGCGCCCTGGCCGGGGCCGATTTCAAGCAAATGCTCGCCTGGCTTGGCATTGATGGCACGCAGGATGCGGTCGATGATGCCTGCATCGTGCAGGAAGTTCTGCCCGAAACGCTTGCGCGCCCGGTGTTGGTATTGCTCGTTCATGGTCGGTTCTCGGCCATCTGGTAGGCGGTGTCCAGGGCAACGCGCAGGCTGCCGGTATCGACCTTGCCGGTGCCGGCCAGGTCCAGGGCCGTGCCATGATCAACCGAGGTACGGATGATCGGCAGGCCCAGCGTGACATTGACCGCAGCGCCGAAGCCCTTGTACTTGAGGACGGGGAGCCCTTGGTCGTGGTACATCGCCAGCACCGCGTCGCAGTGCTCCAGATATTTGGGGGTAAACAGGGTATCGGCCGGCAGTGGCCCGCGCAGGTCCATGCCTTCGGCACGTAGACGGGTCAGGGTAGGCTCGATGATGTCGATTTCCTCGCGGCCCAGATGGCCACCTTCGCCCGCATGGGGGTTCAGGCCGCATACCAGGATGCGAGGGTTGGCGATGCCGAATTTGTCGCGCATGTCGGCATGCAGAATGCGTGTCACGCGCTCGATGCGCTCGGCAGTAATGGCCTCGGCGATGTCACGCAGCGGCAGGTGGGTGGTGACCAGGGCGACGCGCAGGCCGTGGGTGGCCAGCATCATTACCACTTGGGCGGTATGGGTCAGCTCAGCCAGAAATTCGGTATGCCCCGAAAAAGGAATACCGCTTTCATTGATGACGCCCTTGTGCACGGGCGCTGTGATCATGCCGTCGAAATGGCCGTCCAGGCAGCCTTGTCCGGCACGGGTCAAGGTCTGCAACACGAATGGCGCATTGGCCTGGTCCAGCTGACCAGCCACCACTGGGGCAGACAGCGGCGTGTCCCACACATACAGGCTGCCGGCGGGTGCCGGTTGGCTCGGCCATTGCCCTGGCATGACAGACAGCAAGCTAACGTCCAGCCCCAGCTGGGTGGCCCGCTCGGCGAGCAGGTCACGGCTGGAGATGGCAATCAGAGGGTGGGGCTGGGCGTCGGCAGCGAGCAGCAGGCATAGGTCAGGCCCTATCCCCGCCGGCTCGCCGGGTGTGACGGCGAAGCGCAGGGGCTTCACTGAGCAGCCTGGTCAGCGCCAGGCAGCTTGATTTCAACGTAGGCTTCGTCGCGGATCTGGCGCAGCCAGGTCTGCAGCTCTTCGTCGTACTTGCGGTTGCGCAGCACACTCAGGGCTTGCTGTTCACGGGCCTGTTCGGTGCTGTCGGTAGCGCGGCGGCCCAGCACTTCCATCACGTGCCAGCCATATTGGGTCTTGAACGGCTTGGTCACCACGCCTTGCTGGGCGTTGGCCATCTGCTCGCGGAACTCCGGCACCAGGGTGTTCGGGTCTACCCAGTTGAGGTCACCGCCGTTGAGCGCCGAGCCCGGATCTTCCGAGAAGCTCTTGGCCAGGGTGGCAAAGTCTTCACCGTTTTCGATGCGCTCGTAGATCTTTTCAGCCAGTTGCTGAGTGGCGGCTTCGCTGCGCACTTCACTTGGCTTGATCAGGATGTGGCGCACGTGCACCTCATCGCGCAGCACGTTCTCGCTGCCACCACGCTTTTCCTCAAGCTTGAGGATGATGAAGCCGTTGGGGATGCGAATGGGCTGGGTAATTTCACCCACCGGCATGCTGCTCAGCATCTTGGCAAAGTCCGGAGGCAGTTGACCAGCTTTGCGCCAGCCCATCTCGCCGCCTTCGAGCGCGTTCTCACTGGCCGAGTTGGCGATTGCCATCTGACCGAAGTCCGCACCTTGCTTGAGCTGCTGGTAGACATCGCCCACTTTGCGCGCAGCCTTCTGGATGTCGCTGGAGTTGGCCGCTTCCGGGGTTGGGATCAGGATGTTGGCCAGGCGGTATTCTTCGGACATCTGCATCTTGCCCATGTCCGAATTCAGGAAGTTCTTCACTTCCTGCTCCGACACCTGGATGCGCTCGGCCACCCGGCGTTGACGCACGCGGCTGATGATCATCTCGCGCTTGACCTGCTCGCGAGCATCGTCGAACGACAGGCCGTCATGGGCCAGGGCCGCGCGGAACTGGTCGATGGACATGCCGTTGCGCTGGGCAATGGTGCCGATCGCCTGGTTCAGCTCCTCGTCGGTGATGCGGATGCCCGAGCGCTCGCCGATCTGCAGCTGCAGGTTTTCGACGATCAGGCGTTCCAGCACCTGCTGCTGCAGGGCGCCGCTGGGCGGCACGCTGCCGCCGCGCTTGGCGATGGTCTGCTGAACTTCCCGCACGCGCTGGTCCAGTTGGCTTTGCATGACCACGTCGTTGTCGACGATGGCCACCACCCGATCAAGCGGTTGCACCGCGGCATGCACCGCGCCACTCAGCAAAGCGACGCCCAGCAGCACTGGGCGCAGTCGATCAATAAGCTTGTTCTTCACGTTCACGGTAACCTTGAATGCCTTGGCCGAGGAAGGATTCGACCTTGTTGCCAACGACGCCGCCGAGGCCCTTGAGAACGACCTGCAGGAATACACCATGGTCGCCTTTTTCGTTCTGCGGCAGTGCCTGGCTGAAGTCGTCGAAGTCGAGCCAGTAACGGTTGATCAAGCGCAGCTTCCAGCAGCAGTTGTCGTACTCGAAACCGCCCATGGCTTCCAGGGTGCGGTTACGGTTGTAGTCATGCTGCCAGCGAGCGATGACGCTCCACTGCGGGACGATCGGCCAGATGACCGAGAAGTCGTGCTGCTGGATCTTGTAGTAGTCCTTGATGTAGTTCGGGCTACCCGGGGTGCCGTAGTCGCCACCACCCACTTTCCACGTACCGGTGGCCGAGTCGTAGGCGATGGTGTCGTTACGGTAGCGATAACCGAGGTTGACGATCTTGTTCGGGTTGTCTTCAGGCTGGTAGTGGAACATTGCACTGCCCGAGCGGGTGCTGTGACTGTCCGGGTCCCAGTTGAAGTCCGAATTGAAGCGCCAGTCGCGGTTGAAGTAGTAGTTGTACACCAGCGCGTACGGCGAGACGTCCGACTGCGAGTCCTGGCGGTCACGGTAGTCGAGGCCCGGCAACTGGACCTTGCGGTCCTTGAAGTAGTAGGCCTGGCCGATGCTGAAGTTCTGGCGCTCGAAGCCATTGTCTTCGATCCAGCGGGTGGTCACGCCCAGCGAGAGCTTGTTCTCGTCGCCGATGCGGTCGCTACCGCTGAAGCGGTTGTCACGGAACAGCGAGTCATAGCTGAACAGCGTCTCACCGGTGTCGAACAGCGGGATGTCCTTCTGATCCTTGTAGGGAACGTTCAGGTAGTACAGGCGCGGCTCGAGGGTCTGCTTGTAGTTGTTGCCGAACAGCGAGGTGTTGCGGTCGAAGTACAGGCCGCTGTCCACGCTGAAGATCGGGACGCTGCGGTTGACCGAGCTGCTGTAGCTGCCATAGGCACCAGGGTTGGCGTTGGCAAGGCGAACAGCGTCAGCCTTGCCTTGGCTATCGAGGTCAAGATCGTACTGGGTGTAGGCATACTTCAGCTTCGGCGTCAGGTAGCCATAGCTGGCCTGCATGGGGTAGCTGATCGATGGCGCTACGTTGAGGCGCGTGCCGTTGGCCCGTTCGATACCCTGGATGTTCTGGTCCAGACGACGACCGTCGGCGCCAGCGGTGAGATCCAGATTACCGTCCTTGTCGAACACCGGGCCGTTCTTCAGGTCACGATCGAAGCGCGCCGCTTCGGTTTCGTAGGCCATGGTCAGGCCGCCCGGCTGGTACGGCAGCACACCGTTGAGGGTGATCTGCGGCAGGCGGTCGTAAGGCGTGATCTGCGAGATGGTCGCTGCCTCGTAGGCATGCACGTTCAACCGCGCGGTGTAGCTGTCGCCGCGATAGGTCAGGGCGCCCTGCTGATCGAGGAAGTCCTTGTTCTCGACGCCGATCTGGTCCGACTCAAGGTCCTGGAAGTAGAACGGGTCGCTGATGTCGGTGTAGTTCACCTCGGTCATCAGGCGCTCGTTCAGGCCACCCTTGTGCTGCCAGTTGACCATGTAGCGCTGGTCTTTGTAGTCGGTCTGGTCCTTGCGCTCGTCGCTCTTGTCGTTGAGGTAGGCGCCGCCGAACTGGCCTTCGCTCGAAGGCGTCAGGTAGCGGAACTCGCCTTCCATCAACAGGCCACGCTTGGTCATGTAGCGCGGGTACAACGTGGCGTCGTAGTTGGGCGCCAGGTTGAAGTAGTACGGGGTGACCAGCATGAAGCCAGTGTCGCTGCTGGTGCTGAACGACGGCGGCAGGAAGCCGGACTGGCGGCGGTCGTCGATCGGGAAGTAGATGTACGGTGTGTAGAACACCGGGAAATCCTTGACCCGCAGCGTGACGTTGGTGGCAGTGCCGAACCCGGTGGCCGGGTTGAGGGTGATGTTGTTGCCCTTGAGCTGCCAGGCGTTGCTGCCCGGTTCGCAGGTGGTGTACGTAC
Source organism: Pseudomonas fulva NBRC 16637 = DSM 17717 (assembly GCF_000730565.1). GTDB lineage: Bacteria > Pseudomonadota > Gammaproteobacteria > Pseudomonadales > Pseudomonadaceae > Aquipseudomonas > Aquipseudomonas fulva. The sequence continues at coordinate 531,163 of NZ_BBIQ01000001.1, forward strand.
CGTCCTTGAGGCGGATGATGGCGTTCTCACCGCGCTTGGCGTACAGGGCACTGCCGCGAATGTGCGACTTGTGCATCACGTATTCGGCGTTGTCGACCTGGGCTTCGCCGGTGTCGAGCTGGATCTGCGCCTGGTCACCGACGACCAGCGAGCCGTTGTCACGGATCTTGACGTTGCCCTTGAGCTCGCCACGGTTCTCGGCCTGATACAGGTTGGCCTCGTCGGCCTGGGCCTGCATGCTGCCCTGGCGCATGACCACGTCACCGGCCAGGGTCGCAATCTGCTGCTCCTGTTGGTACTTGGATACCTTGGCGTTGATGTAGGTCGGCGACTCGTCCTTGGGCGTGGTGTCCGCCATGCCGGGGCGCAGCGGCTCGACATAGGCACCGCCGCAGTACGGGCCGGTTTCGGCCAGCTGCGCGGCGGTCAGCTTGTCACGCGGGACCCAGTCCAGGTGGCTGTAGTCCTCGCTGCGCGACTTCAGCCCACGGCCCTTGGCCTCGGTGACCAGCATCGGCCGGTCGGCCTCGGCTTCACCCGTCGCTTCGGTGCCGGTACCGCCAGCAGCGGCGGCACCCTCGTGCACCGGGCGCGGTGGCAGGTTGGTGACGGCGGTTTTGGGCTTGCAGTCCCAACCACCGGAGGCGGACACTTGGCAGTCGAATTGTTCGGCTGCCATGACGTGCGACATGGCCAGAGGTTGCAGGGCCAGCAGACTGCCGGTGACGAGCAACGGAAACTTTCTACGAAACGCGGGGGATTTCAATGCCATCTTATTAGTCCGGGCTTCCTGCGTGCCATCTGCCCGCGTGTGGGGCCGCACGCCTCTCGATGGTCTGAAAAAGATGCTGGATAATAAAGCATGACCCGCTTGACGGCTAGGGCCGTCGGAGACCCTTGTAATGCCTGAACACGATGTACGCCTGCAGCAACTGTCCGCGTGGCTCGACCAGCAACTCCAAGACCTTTTCCTGCGCCAGGCTTGGGGCCCGGTGCCGGCCGGCGGCCTGACGCCTGCCAGCAGCGATGCGAGCTTTCGCCGTTATTTTCGCTGGGAAGGCGCAGGGCACAGTTTCGTGATCATGGATGCACCGCCGCCACAGGAAGATTGCCGACCGTTCGTCGCCATCGATCACCTGCTTGCCGGTGGTGGTGTGCATGTGCCGCTGATCCATGGCCAGGACCTTGAACGCGGTTTCCTGTTGCTGGGCGACCTGGGCCGCCAGACCTACCTGGATGTCATCGACGCCGACAATGCCGATGCCCTGTTCGCCGATGCCATCGATGCCCTGCTGGCCTTGCAGGCGCTGCCCATGGATGCACCGTTGCCCCGCTATGACGAAGCACTGCTGCGCCGGGAGGTGGAACTGTTCCCCCAGTGGTACGTGAAGCATGCGCTTGGCCTGGCGTTCGACGAGGCGCAGGCAGCGGCGTGGCAGCGATGCAGCCAGTTGCTGATCGACAGCGCCCTGGCCCAGCCGCAGGTGCTGGTACACCGCGACTTCATGCCGCGCAACCTGATGCAGAGCGACCCTAACCCCGGCGTGCTGGATTTCCAGGATGCCGTTTACGGCCCGGTCACCTACGACATCACCTGCCTGTTCAAGGATGCGTTCCTCAGTTGGCCGCAAGCGAGGGTCGAAGGTTGGCTGCACGACTATTGGCACAAGGCCAAGGCCGCCGGTGTTCCAGTGCAGGCCACGTTCGAAGCCTTCCAGCGTGCCAGCGACTTGATGGGGGTACAGCGCCACCTGAAGGTGATCGGTATCTTCGCCCGTATCTGCCACCGTGATGGCAAACCGCGTTATCTGGCCGACGTACCGCGCTTCTTCGCCTATATAGAAGAAGTGATCGGCCGGCGGCCGGAGCTTGCCGAGCTGGGCGAGCTGATCGCTGGCCTGCAAGCAGGAGCGCGTGCATGAAGGCGATGATTCTGGCAGCAGGCAAAGGCGAGCGCATGCGCCCGCTGACCCTGCACACGCCCAAGCCGCTGATACCGCTGGCGGGGCGCCCGCTGATCGAATACCACCTGATGGCGCTTGCGGCGACAGGGGTCACCGACGTGGTGATCAACCACGCCTGGCTGGGTCAGCAGATCGAGGACCACCTGGGCGATGGCAGCCGTTACGGCCTGCGTATCGCCTATTCCCCGGAAGGCGAGCCGCTGGAGACCGGAGGCGGTATTTTCAAGGCCTTGCCCTTGCTGGGAGATGCGCCGTTCCTGCTGATCAACGGTGATATCTGGACCGAGTACGATTTCTCCCATCTACAGGCGCCGCTGCAAGGGTTGGCTCACCTGGTGCTGGTGGACAACCCCGGGCATCACGGCCTAGGCGATTTTCGCCTGGCCGGCACTCAGGTGGTCGATGGGGACGGTGCACCCGGCACGTTGACCTTCAGCGGTATCTCGGTGTTGCATCCGGCGTTGTTCGAAGGCTGCACACCTGGCGCCTTCAAGTTGGCGCCCTTGCTGCGCCAGGCCATGGCCAGCGGCCAGGTGAGCGGTGAGCATTTTGCCGGGCACTGGGTCGATGTGGGTACCGTGGAGCGCCTGGCCGAGGCCGAGCGTCTGCTGGGCGAGCAGCGCTGAGATGTGGTGGCCAGGCACGTTGATCGGGGCTGGGGCAGGGTTTGCCATCGCCAGCATTCCGGGTGCCCTGCTCGGTGCACTGCTGGGGCAGATGATGGACCGTCACCTGCGCCTGCAAGGCTGGGACGATGTGCGCGAGCGGTTAGGCGGGCGTCCGGCGCCAAGGGACGAAGAATTGCTGTTTGTGCTGCTGGGGCGCCTGGCCAAAAGCGATGGGCGTGTGGTCGAGCAGCATATCCAGCAGGCTCGGCAGGAAATGGCCCGGCTGAACCTGGATGAAGCGGCCAGGTTGCGGGCGATCGATGCTTTCAATCGGGGCAAGGGTGGCAAGGAACGGTTGGGCAGCTATCTGCGCCGGATCCGCCAGCAGCCTCATGCGGCCGAAGGCACCTTGCGCGCCAGCTGGCGCATGGTCTGGGCCGACGGCAAGATGGGCAACAAGGAGCGTGAGCTGCTGCTGGACTGGGGACACAAACTGGGCATGAGCCGGCGCCAGGTGCAGGCCATGTCCCAGGAGTACGAACCTCGTCGAACGGCTGGCATGGCAGGGGTCGGCATGACCTATGCGGCAGCGATGCGCCTGCTTGGCGTGGACACCGATACCGACGGCGCACTTGTCAAACAGGCTTATCGCCGACTGGTCAGTCGTCATCACCCGGACAAGCTGGCCGGCACTGGCGCCAGCGAGGCGCAGCTGCGCGAAGCCACCGAGCGAACTCGCGAGCTGCACCAGGCCTACGCGCTGATCCGTAAGCGCCGGGATCTCTAGCCGGCACCGAGCGCCGGCAGTGATCCTGCCCTGCCTGCGAAATCAGGGCTGCATCCAGCCCCGCACGCGACGAAACAACTGTTCCTGGTCGGCGGCCTGATTGCCCGGCATGGCGATCAGGGACAACTGGCGGTATTGACTGTCTTTCTGCCGCTTGCTGGCCTGCAGGCGCTGCATCGCAGCGTTACGGTCTGCGCTGCGGGTCACGTAGTAGATGTCGGCCGTGGGCACTTTCAGGGTAGGCGTCAGGCTTTCCAGGTCATGCTCGACGCGGGCAGGGGTCTGGGCGGCCACCATGACCAGCTTCTGCACCTCTGGCGGCTGCTTTTCGCTCAGGTAACGGGCTGCCCAGTAGGCGCCGCTGCCATGACCGATCAACACGATACTGCGAGCATTGTGTTGCTGGGCGAACGCGACGGCGGCGTCCAGGCGGGCGAAAATGCGCTCGGCATCGGCAGGGTCGGCCTGCTGGCTGGCGGCTTCGGCGTCGGTGCCTTGAGCCGCTTCGGGCTCGGCAGCGGTGGCTTGCGCCACGTTGGCGTTGGCGTCGGCAGGTTCGTCCTTGGCAGGCGCCGTTTGCCCATCGGCCTGAGCAGGCGCGGTGGCAGGCTTGGTTTCCACACGTGCCAATGGGCTGTCGAGCAGCAGGTCAGGCAGGCTCACGCTCAGGCTGTGCCAGCCCACATCCGGAAATTTCTGGCGCAGCGGGCCCACGGCGTTGGGCCAGTCTGCCGTTTCGCCAGCACCCGGCACGATGATCACCGCGCCCTGTGGGTCGCTGTCGTTGGCGGCCTTCCACAACGCAAGGAAACTGTCAGTACCGGCTTGCAGGGTTTGCTGCTCGGCCTTGGGCACGCGGCGTTCGAGTGCCTGGGCGTCCTCCTGGCTGCGCTCGAGCAGGGGCGGGCGCGAGGGCGCAGCTTCGGTGGCTGCCGGCGCTTTCTCAGGCGGGGTCGCCGGTGCGTCGTCAGCCAGCGCAGCCACAGGAAGGAGCGAGACCAGGCAGCACATTGCCAGCGTCGTGCGATAGAGTGTGAACATGTCTCAACCCAAGGCAAGAATGATACCGGCAGCGTAATGGTATTTGCCCGTTACGGCCACGGTCGATGGCCGCCCCTATGTGGACGAACGTGTAGATGAAGCGATTGCATCGCCTGTTGATGATCGGCTGCCTGTGGCTGCCGCTGATGGCCGTGGCAAGGCCTGAGGCGGTGCCAGAGGTCGCGCTGGAGCCGACGCAGCAACAGTGGCTCGACACCCACCGCAGCCTGCGCGTTGGGTTGGTACTGCAAGCCCCCTATGCCCAGTTCGACCGCCGCCTGCAGCAACTGTACGGCGCTAACGTGGAGCTGGTGAGCAGCTTGGCCAAGGTGCTGCATCTGGACCTCACGTGGCGCCATTATCCAGACCAGGCCAGTCTCGAACGGGCCTTGCAGGCAGGGGAGATCGACTTCGCACCAGGCTTGACTCAGACACCGGCCACGTTGCGCCTGTGGTTGTTCAGCGACCCCTACATGCGCGTGCCGCAGCTGATCGTTGGGCCACGCAACGCGGCGCTGGGCGTTGAGCTGGAGAAACTGGACGCAGCCCAGCGCGTGGCCGTGCGCATGCCAGGGGCACTGGCCAACTACCTGCGTGCCAACTACGGCAACCTGAACCTGCAGGGAGTGCCGAACGACCGTGAAGCCTTGCAACTGGTGGTCGGAGGGCAGGCCAGCTATGCCGTCCTGGACGAGGCCCAACTGAGTCGCCTGTCCCGTGAAAGCGAGTTCAGCGAACTGGCGGTCGTGGGGGATATCGGCCTGCCGCAACTGCTGCGCATGGGTTCTCGGCCAGACTGGCCACGGTTGGCCGAGGTGTTGGAGCGTGGCTTGCAGGCATTGCCGGCCAAGGAACTGGAACAGCTGCATCAGCGCTGGTTGCAGCCCAGGTACTCCAGGATCAGCGAGTCGCCAGGGTTCTGGCAAAACCTGGCCTTGTTGCTGGGGCTGTTGCTGATCTGCGCATTGATCACCTTGGTATGGCAGCGCCGCCAGCAGAGTCAGCTGGAGCGCAGCCTGTTGGCCACCCGTGAGCGACTGGTAGAGCGGCATGCGCGCGATGAAGCCTCGCGCCTGAGTCAGTTCGCCATCGATCAGAGCACCGTGGGTATTCTGTGGGTCAATTGGGACAGCCATGTGCGCTATGCCAACCCGGCCGCTGAGCGCATGCTGGGCTATGGCGAAGGCGCCTTGCTGGAAAGGCCTTTGGGAGACTTCGAACCCTCGCTGAGCATGGAACGCTGGCTGGACCTGTGGAAAGGCGCGCGTTCAGGCGACAGCGGTGCCGGGCAGTTCGAAACCCGATGCCTGCGTGCTGACGGTTGCCTGCTGCCGGTGGAGCTGTCATTGAGTTTCCTGCGATTTCGCGATGCCGAATACCTGGTGGTGTACATGGCTGATGTCACCGAGCGCCATCGCGCCACGGCTGCCTTGCGCGAAAGCGAGGCACGCCTCAAGGGGATCGCTGGCAACGTGCCAGGGTTGGTGTTTCGCCTGGAGCGGGACCCGGCTGAAAAGGGGCTTGAATTTCCCTATGTCAGCGAGGGGAGTGAGGCATTGGTGGGTTATACGCCTGGCGAGATCCAGCACCCACAGATGGGGCTGCGCAACCTGGTGCACCCCGACGACCGCGCCGATTATCACCGGGTGCAGGACCTGGCGCTGGCCAATGAGCAGGACTGGGCCTGGCAGAGGCGCATCCTGACGCGTCAGGGCGAGCAACGCTGGGCCGACATCAAGGCCAGCACCCGGCGCCTGGGTAATGGCCAACTGGTCTGGGATGGGGTGGTCTGGGACATCACCCAGGGCAAGCGCGCCGAGCAGGCCCTGGCCCGTTCCCAGGAGCAACTGCGCGAACTTTCGGCGCACCTGGAAAGCGTGCGCGAGGAGGAAAAAGCCCGAATCGCCCGCGAGGTGCACGATGAGTTGGGCCAGATGCTGACCGTGCTCAAACTCGAAGTGTCCATGTGCGAACTGGCCTTTGCCGAACTGGACCCCGGCCTCAATGAGCGGCTGACGACCATGAAGCGTCTGATCAGCCAGCTGTTTCAGCTGGTACGCGATGTCGCCACCGCGCTGCGCCCGCCCATTCTGGATGCGGGGATTGCCTCGGCCATCGAGTGGCAAGCCCGACGCTTCGAGGCGCGCACCCAGATTCCTTGCCTGGTGCAGGTTCCTGACCAGCTGCCGGCATTGAGCGACGCCCGGGCAACGGGCCTTTTCCGTATCCTTCAGGAAGCGCTCACCAATGTGATGCGCCACGCCCAGGCGCACAGCGTGGAAATCGAGCTGGTGCGCGAGGCCGGGCATTTGCGCATGACGGTCAGTGATGACGGGCAGGGTTTCTGCCCCGACCAGCCGCGCCCCAGCTCCTTTGGCCTGGTCGGGATGCGCGAGCGGGTATTGATGATGGGCGGCAGCATGGTGCTGCACAGTGAGCCCGGCGACGGCACGCGCTTGAGCGTAGCCATTGCCCTAGAGCAGGAGGAGCGAACGTGATTCGAGTGCTGGTGGCCGAGGACCACACCATTGTCCGGGAGGGGATCAAGCAGTTGATCGGGCTGGCGAAGGACATGCAGGTGGTAGGGGAAGCCGCAAACGGCGAGCAGTTGCTCGATAGCCTGCGGCACATCCGGTGTGACGTGGTGCTGCTGGATATTTCTATGCCGGGCGTGAGTGGCCTGGAAGCGATCCCGCGCATCCGTGCCCTGCACGATGCGCCTGCGATCCTGATGCTGTCGATGCACGATGAGGCGCAGATGGCGGCCCGCGCCCTGAAGGCCGGCGCGGCTGGGTACGCGACCAAGGACAGCGACCCGGCCTTGTTGCTGGCGGCGATACGTCGGGTAGCTGGGGGCGGGCGTTACATCGATCCGGCGCTGGCCGACCGCATGGTCTTCGAAGTGGGCCTGACCGAATCCAGGCCGTTGCACACCTTGCTGTCGGAACGAGAATTTTCGGTGTTCGAACGCCTGGCCCAGGGCGCCAACGTCAATGACATCGCCCAGCAACTGGCGTTATCGAGCAAGACCATCAGCACCCACAAGGCGCGCTTGATGCAGAAGCTGAAAGTGAATTCGCTGGCCGAGCTGGTCAAGTATGCGATGGAGCACAAGCTGATCTGATTGCGACATTCAGGGCCGTGCCATCGCTGTCGTGAGCCGGTGCGTAGACCAAGGCTGCCGGCACGCACGCAGCGCCGGCGCTTGCATGGGCGCGGTCGTGCGCTCAAGGACTGACGGTCGAACGCCTCAAACTGTGTGGGCTTGTGTTCTGAAAGCGCCATGCTTGTAGGGCGTTCCCTACAACAAATCTTCCATCCGGACGATGGCATTCTCTCTGGGCGCCCGATTTCCGGGGGGATGCGGCTCTTCTACGCTTTGCCTCAAGCAGTCATCCAACAATAAGGTGCAGGCATGAGTGAGGCGAAGTCGAACGCTGCCACCGGCGAAACGCTGGTCAGCTTCCGTGGTGTGCAGAAGAGCTACGACGGCGAGTCGCTGATCGTCAAGAACCTCAACCTCGACATCCGCAAGGGCGAGTTCCTCACCCTGCTAGGGCCTTCCGGGTCCGGCAAGACCACCAGCCTGATGATGCTGGCCGGCTTCGAAACCCCCACAGCCGGGGAAATTCAGCTGGCCGGTCGCTCCATCAACAATGTGCCCCCGCACAAGCGCGATATCGGCATGGTGTTCCAGAACTACGCCTTGTTCCCGCACATGACCGTGGCCGAGAACCTCGCCTTTCCGCTGACCGTGCGCAACCTGAGCAAGACCGATATCACCGAGCGGGTCAAACGGGTATTGAACATGGTTCAGCTCGACAGCTTCGCCAAGCGCTATCCGGGCCAATTGTCCGGTGGGCAGCAACAGCGCGTGGCCCTGGCGCGGGCGCTGGTGTTCGAGCCGCAGCTGGTGTTGATGGACGAGCCACTGGGCGCGCTGGACAAGCAACTGCGCGAACACATGCAGATGGAGATCAAGCACATCCACCAGCGCCTGGGCGTGACCGTGGTGTACGTGACCCACGATCAGGGCGAAGCGCTGACCATGTCCGATCGGGTGGCGGTGTTCCACCAAGGGGAAATTCAGCAGATTGCCGATCCTCGCACCTTGTATGAGGCGCCCAGCAACACGTTCGTCGCCAACTTCATCGGTGAGAACAACCGCCTCAACGGCACCTTGCTGAGCCATGACGGTAACCGCTGCCAGGTGCAGCTGGCGCGTGGCGAGCGGGTCGAAGCCTTGGCGGTCAACGTGGGCCAGCCAGGCGAAGCGGTGACCCTGTCGATCCGCCCGGAGCGGGTACGGCTCAACGGCCACAGTGAGCACTGCGCCAACCGCTTTTCCGGCCGTGTGGCCGAATTCATCTACCTGGGCGACCACGTGCGCGTCCGCCTGGAGGTGTGTGGCAAGGCCGACTTCTTCGTGAAGCAGCCCATCGCCGAACTCGACCCGGCCTTGGCCGTAGGCGATGTGGTGCCACTGGGTTGGGAAGTGGAGCACGCCCGTGCACTGGATCCGATCACCGAAGCCCATTGATGGTTTGCAGCACCAACCCTGAACTGTGGAGAGAATAATAATGCGCAAGCAGTTGAAACTGACCGCCCTGGCCCTGGGGCTGTTCGCCGCTGGCCAGAGCATGGCTGCGGACCTGACCGTGGTCTCGTTCGGCGGCGCCAACAAGGCCGCCCAGGTCAAGGCGTTCTACGAGCCGTGGGAAAAGGGCGGCAAGGGCAAGATCGTCGCCGGTGAGTACAACGGTGAAATGGCCAAGGTCAAGGCCATGGTCGACACCAAGAGCGTCTCCTGGAACCTGGTCGAGGTGGAATCACCCGAACTGGCCCGAGGCTGCGACGAGGGCATGTTCGAAGAGCTCGACCCTGCGCTGTTTGGCAATGAGGCCGACTACGTGCCAGGCGCGATCCAGCCTTGTGGTGTTGGCTTCTTCGTCTGGTCGACGGTGCTGGCCTACAACGCCGACAAGCTCAAGACCGCCCCGAGCAGCTGGGCTGATTTCTGGGACACCGAGAAATTCCCAGGCAAACGCGGCCTGCGCAAAGGTGCCAAGTACACCCTGGAATTCGCTTTGATGGCCGATGGTGTGGCGCCCAAGGACGTGTACAAGGTGCTGGGCACCAAAGAGGGCGTGGACCGCGCCTTCAAGAAGCTCGACCAGCTCAAGCCGAGCATCCAGTGGTGGGAAGCCGGCGCCCAGCCGCCGCAGTACCTTGCCTCGGGCGACGTGGTCATGAGTTCGGCCTACAACGGGCGCATCGCTGCGGTGCAGAAGGAGAGCAACCTGAAGGTGGTGTGGAACGGCGGCATCTATGACTTCGATGCCTGGGCCATTCCCAAGGGCGCCAAGAACAGCGACGAGGCGAAAAAATTCATCGCCTTCAGCGTGCAGCCTGAACAGCAGAAGATCTATTCCGAAAACATCGCCTATGGCCCGGCCAACAGCAAGGCGGTCGACCTGCTGTCCGAAGAGGTCAAGAAAGACATGCCGACCACGCCTGAGAACATCGCCAACCAGGTGCAGATCGACGTGGCGTTCTGGGCGGACAACAGCGAGCAACTGGAGCAACGTTTCAACGCCTGGGCGGCGAAGAAGTAAACGTCCAGTGCAAGGGGCTGCGCTGCGGCCCCTCTTTCAGTGTGTATCGTGGAGTTCGCCATGGCCATTGCAGTGCCCCTCAACGAAGGCGCCGGTCCCAATCTCAAACAGCGCCTTAAACACGCCGAGCGGGTCAACCGCTGGAAGGCCCAGGCGCTGATCGCGCCCCTGGCGCTGTTTTTGCTGCTGGTGTTTCTGGTGCCGATCGCAGCCTTGTTGTACAAGAGCGTCGGTAACCCGGAAGTGGTCGCCGGCTTGCCGCGCACGGTCGATATCATCACTCAGTGGGATGGCAAGGGCTTGCCTGGCGAGGACGTCTACAGGGCGTTGAGCCAGGACTTGGCCGAATCGCGCAAGAACCAGACCCTGGGTGACCTGTCCAAGCGCTTGAACATGGAGCTGGCCGGCTACCGCAGCCTGTTGGCCAAGACCGCGCGGGCGCTGCCCTTCAAGACCGAGCCTGCCTCCTACAAGGACGGCTTGCAGGCGCTGGACGAGCGCTGGGGCGACCCCGCCTATTGGCAGGCGATTCGCCGCAATACCAGTACCCTGACACCCTTCTACCTGCTGGCGTCGCTGGACCACCGCATCGACGACCTGGGCGAGTTGGCCAAGGCCACGCCGGACCAGGCTATCTACCTGGACATTTTCACCCGCACCCTGTGGATGGGCGTGGTGATCACCGCCATCTGCCTGGTGCTGGCCTATCCGCTGGCTTACCTGCTGGCCAACCTGCCGACACGCCAGAGCAACCTGTTGATGATCCTGGTTTTGCTGCCGTTCTGGACCTCGATTCTGGTACGGGTGGCAGCCTGGATCGTGCTGCTGCAGTCAGGCGGGCTGATCAACAGCGCGCTGATGGCCATGGGCATCATCGATCAGCCGCTGGAGCTGGTCTTCAACCGTACCGGCGTGTACATCTCGATGGTGCACATCCTGCTGCCGTTCATGATCCTGCCGTTGTACAGCGTGATGAAAGGCATCTCCCCGAGCTACATGCGCGCGGCCATCTCGCTGGGCTGCCATCCCTTCGCGAGCTTCTGGCGGGTGTACTTCCCGCAGACCTATGCCGGGGTAGGGGCAGGGTGCTTGCTGGTGTTCATTCTGGCCATCGGCTACTACATCACCCCGGCGCTGCTTGGCAGCCCGAACGACCAGATGGTCAGTTATTTCGTGGCGTTCTACACCAATACCAGCATCAACTGGGGCATGGCCACCGCGCTGGGCGGTCTACTGCTGCTGGCCACCGTGCTGCTGTACCTGATCTATAGCTGGCTGGTCGGCGCCAGCCGCCTGCGTCTGAGCTGAGGAGCCTTGTCATGCTGAGCCCTTACATGTCGCCCATCGAGCGGGTCTGGTTCTACAGCCTGCGCATTCTCTGCGGCCTGATATTGCTGTTTCTGATCTTGCCGGTGCTGGTGATCGTGCCCCTGTCGTTCAACAGCGGCAGCTTCCTGGTCTACCCCCTGCAAGGCTTCTCGCTGCAGTGGTACCAGGACTTCTTCGGCTCGGCCGAGTGGATGCGGGCCTTGAAGAACAGCATCATCGTAGCTCCGGCGGCGACCGTGCTGGCCATGGTCTTCGGAACGCTGGCGGCCATCGGGCTGACCCGCGGTGACTTCCCCGGCAAGTCCCTGGTAATGGCCCTGGTGATATCACCGATGGTGGTGCCGGTGGTGATCATTGGCGTGGCCAGCTACCTGTTCTTCGCGCCTCTGGGCCTTGGCAACAGTTTCACCTCGTTGATTCTGGTGCACGCGGTGTTGGGTGTCCCGTTTGTCATCATCACCGTGTCGGCGACGCTGCAGGGCTTCAACTACAACCTGGTGCGCGCGGCTGCCAGCCTGGGTGCTTCGCCGCTGCTGGCGTTTCGCAGGGTGACCTTGCCGCTGATCGCACCAGGGGTGATTTCCGGGGCCTTGTTTGCGTTCGCCACATCCTTCGACGAGGTGGTGGTGACCTTGTTCCTGGCCGGGCCAGAGCAGGCGACCCTGCCACGGCAGATGTTCAGTGGCATTCGCGAGAACCTGAGCCCGACCATCGCGGCTGCGGCAACCCTGCTGATCGGTTTTTCGGTGGTGCTGCTGCTGACCTTGGAATGGCTGCGGGGGCGCAGCGAGAAGCTGCGGACCCAGCAACCGGCCTGACAGCGCTGTCTGCGCTGGCTTGTCAGCCCTTGTGGCGGCAGACAAGCCAGCGCCTGTTGCAACCGCTGCTCGCCACGCGTTGATACCAATCAGCCTTCACCCCGTTGCCTGAGTTACAATGCGCGCCACCGTGATTCTGCCCAACAGGTGCGCCATGCAGCCCTACGCTATTGCTCCCTCCATTCTTTCCGCCGACTTCGCCCGTCTGGGCGAGGAAGTCGATAATGTCCTGGCCGCAGGCGCCGATATCGTCCACTTCGACGTGATGGACAACCACTACGTACCCAATCTGACCATTGGTCCCATGGTCTGCTCCGCACTGCGCAAGTACGGCGTGACCGCACCGATCGACGTGCACCTGATGGTCAGCCCTGTTGACCGTATCATCGGCGACTTCATCGAGGCCGGCGCCACCTACATCACCTTCCATCCCGAAGCGACCCAGCACATCGACCGTTCGTTGCAACTGATCAAGGACGGCGGCTGCAAGGCCGGCCTGGTGTTCAACCCGGCCACCAGTCTGGACGTCCTGAAATACGTGATGGACAAGGTCGACATGGTGCTGCTGATGAGCGTCAACCCAGGCTTCGGTGGTCAGAAGTTCATTCCGGGCACGCTCGACAAGCTACGTGAAGCGCGCGCGCTGATCGACGCCAGCGGCCGCGACATTCGTCTGGAAATCGACGGTGGCGTCAACGTGAACAACATCCGCGAGATCGCCGCCGCCGGTGCCGATACGTTCGTGGCCGGGTCGGCGATCTTCAACGCCCCTGACTACCAGCAGGTCATTGCCCAGATGCGCAGCGAACTGGCACAGGCCCGCCCATGAGCGGCTTCGAGCAGCTGTTCCCAGGAGCGCTGCCCAGGCTGGTGATGTTCGACCTGGATGGCACCTTGGTCGACTCCGTCCCGGACCTGGCCGCAGCGGTGGACCGCATGCTGCTCGAACTCGGCCGACCCGCCGCGGGCCTCGATGCCGTGCGCCAGTGGGTAGGCAATGGCGCGCAGGTGCTGGTACGTCGTGCGCTGGCGGGTGACATCGACCACGCTGGAGTGGACGATGCCCTGGCCGAGCAGGCCTTGGCGCTGTTCATGGACGCCTACGCCGAAAGCCACGACCTGACGGTCGTGTACCCAGGTGTGCAGGACACCTTGCGCTGGCTGCGCAAGCGGGGCGTGGAAATGGCCTTGATCACCAATAAGCCGGAGCGCTTCGTGGGGCCTTTGCTGGACCAGATGAAGCTGGGCAGCTATTTCCGCTGGATCATCGGCGGAGACACCCTGGCGCAGAAGAAACCGGACCCAGCAGCGTTGCTGTTCGTGATGCAGATGGCCGGCGTGACGCCGCAGCAAGCGTTGTTCGTCGGCGATTCGCGTAGCGATGTGCTGGCAGCCAAGGCAGCTGGCGTGCAATGCGTTGGGCTGACCTATGGCTACAATCATGGGCGGCCTATCGAAGAAGAGTCGCCCAGCCTCGTGATCGATGACCTGCGGGCTTTGTTGCCCGGTTGCGTAGACCCTGCCACTGGGATAACGTTGGCGGACCTTCAAGCCTCAGACCAAAAAGGGTCCAACGTGGCGGTTACCGGCAAATTCTGGATGAAAGTCATCAAGGCCCTGGCCCGATGGCGTTGGCGCGCCTGACGCCTGCCTGCCGGCGCATGCCGGCCCATCCGTTTGCCCGAACCAACGCTGTTTGCCACGAGGCTACTCATGATCCGCGAAGAATTCCTGCGCCTGGCCGCTGCCGGCTATAACCGCATCCCCCTGGCCTGCGAGACCCTGGCCGACTTCGATACGCCCCTGTCGATTTACCTGAAACTGGCTGACCAGCCCAACTCCTACCTGCTCGAGTCGGTGCAGGGCGGCGAGAAATGGGGGCGGTATTCGATGATTGGTTTGCCGTCGCGGACCGTGCTGCGCGTCCATGGCTACCACGTGACCATCCTGCAGGATGGTGTCGAGGTCGAAAGCCATGACGTCGAGGACCCCCTGGCGTTCGTCGAAACCTTCAAGCAGCGCTACAACGTGGCCGACGTTCCCGGGCTGCCGCGCTTCAACGGTGGACTGGTCGGCTATTTCGGTTATGACTGCGTGCGCTACGTGGAGAAGCGTCTGGGCGCGAGCCCCAATCCGGACCCGCTAGGGGTGCCGGACATCCTCCTGATGGTCTCGGACGCCGTGGTGGTGTTCGACAACCTGGCTGGCAAGATGCACGCCATCGTGCTGGTGGACCCTGCTCAGGAACACGCTTACGAGCAGGGCCAGGCGCGCCTGCAAAGCCTGCTCGAAACGCTTCGCCAGCCCATTACGCCACGCCGCGGGCTGGACCTGAGCGGGCCTCAGGCCGCCGAGCCTGCATTCCGGTCAAGCTATACGCGCGATGACTATGAGCATGCCGTCGGCCGTATCAAGGAATACATCCTGGCCGGGGATTGCATGCAGGTGGTGCCGTCGCAGCGCATGTCCATCGACTTCAAGGCAGCACCCATCGACCTTTATCGCGCCTTGCGTTGCTTCAACCCGACGCCGTACATGTATTTCTTCAACTTTGGGGACTTTCATGTCGTCGGCAGCTCCCCTGAAGTGCTGGTGCGGGTCGAGGACAACCTGGTCACGGTGCGCCCCATTGCCGGTACTCGCCCACGCGGAGCAACGGAGGAGGCCGACCGCGCGCTGGAAGACGACTTGCTGTCGGATGACAAGGAAATTGCAGAGCACCTGATGCTCATCGACCTGGGGCGCAACGATGTCGGCCGCGTATCGTCGACAGGCAGCGTGCGCCTGACCGAGAAGATGGTGATCGAGCGTTATTCCAACGTCATGCACATCGTTTCCAACGTCACCGGCCAGTTGCGCGAAGGGTTGACGGCGATGGACGCACTGCGTGCCATTTTGCCTGCCGGTACGCTGTCCGGCGCGCCCAAGATCCGTGCGATGGAGATCATCGATGAGCTGGAGCCGGTCAAACGCGGGGTTTATGGCGGTGCAGTGGGGTATTTCGCCTGGAACGGCAACATGGACACGGCAATCGCCATCCGTACCGCTGTGATCAAGGATGGAGAGCTGCACGTACAGGCCGGCGGTGGCATTGTCGCCGACTCGGTGCCAGCGCTGGAGTGGGAAGAAACCATCAACAAGCGTCGGGCCATGTTCCGCGCGGTGGCATTGGCCGAACAGACCACTTCGCGGTAGGTGGCAGTCGCTTGAGATATCGCAGCCCATGCCCTTGTAGGCGCGGCCTTGTCGGGGCGCCGGACCGGCCCCGACAAGTTGTGCTGCGAAGCTGACATGCTGGGTCTGCTGCGCAGCCCGTCGCGGCCGGTCAGTCGCCCCGACAAGACCGCTTCTACAGAACGGTCCATGAGTGGCCTCGACAGGCGCCACAGCAGCCTCAGGATTTCGATAAGCGTCAAGTGTTGATCAGGGCTGGTCCTCTGCTAGAAGTCCACGCTAATGCCGAGGCTCACGCCTTGTTGCTTGAGCTCATCGCTCTTGCGCCAGTTGTACCCGGCACGCACATTCACGCCTGCCACCACTTCATGACTGACCCCAACGCTGGCTCGGGTCAGGTTGCTATGGGGGGTATACCCGTCGAGCGTGAAATCATTGTCCGGCAGAGCGGTGAAGTTCAGGCGTACGTCCTGCTGGTCATGCTCGAACTCGTGCTCACGGGCCACCTCGCCAAATACACGGGTAGCAGGCAATACCTGCACGCTACCCAGCAGGCCCAGGCCCAGCCGCCGTGACGTGCGCTCCTGGTCATCGAACCCCAGCGCGGTCGCACGATCACTTCTTTCGTCATAGCCATCGACCTTGACCCTGGCATAGTCGGCGCTCAGGAATGGCGCCAGCTGCCAGCGGGCACTGTCCGGCGCCAGGTTATAGCCCAGTCGGCCAGACACGGCCCATGTCTCGCCCTGGGTATCGCCTTTTTCACTACGCTCGCTCACCCCCAGCGCGAAGGTGCGTTTCAGATCGTCATAATCCAGGTGCCCGACGGTCAATGCCGCATCTGCCCACCAGCGGTTCTGACGGTACTGCGCGAAGGCACTGGCCAGGTAGCTGTCGAGTGTGTAGTCCGAATCATGGCTGCCCACTTCCAGCTTCTGCCGGTACACGCCGCCAGCCAGCCCCAGCCGCCAGGCATCGTCAACCCGGTAGCTACCGCCGACGGTCAAGTTGTAACCGTGGCCGTCACCACTGGCGGCGCTGCGTTGCCCGCCGAAGTCCAGGTCTTGGGCACCAGCGGCGATGAAAGGCTGCCATTGACCAACAGCTTGCCACGGGGCTTGCCATTGGTTGCGCAGCTCATCCTGATGAGCTCTGACGCTGGCGTGGGCCATTTCGGGCAGCAGGGTAAGCTCCCAAGGGGCGGCCAGAACGGAGTAGGCGTAATCGGCGATCAGTTGCTGGCCAGCAATGGTCGGGTGCACGGCGTCGTTGAACAATAACTTCATAGGGTCTGGCGTGCTGCCATTGACGCCGTACACCGGGTTGCCGACGCAGCTTTCGCCGCTGTAGCACGTACCGATCAGGTTCTGGTCGCTGCCCAGCCCGAACTGAGCGGGATTGGTGAGGGCCTCGCTCAGCAACAGTGGGACATTCAAGGGGATGACCTGAGCGTCGATTTGCCTGAGCTGGCTGACCAGTGCCTGGTTGAAGGCACCGGACAGCAATGACAGAGGATTTTGCTGTGGCGTACCGCTGAAGTTGGGCGTCTGGCCAAGATCGGGCAACAGCCAGACCATGATGTAGCGGGCACCACCCTGTTGCAGGGCCTGAGCACTGGCGGCCAGACGTGCGCCGGCAGCCACGGCGTCGGCTGGGCTGTTGACCAGGCCCTGCAGGAAGTCGTTGCCGCCGCCTGTCACGTAATACAGTGCATTGGGATCGGCGCGAAGGCCGGTGGTCAGATAGCCAGGCTTTTCCCGAAGCACCAGGCCTGCGCCCGGGCGCCCGGGTGGGATGACCGTGCTGGAGGTGGTGGTGATGGAGTCCAGGATCTGCCGAGTGGTATAGCCCCCAACCGCCCAGTTGTTACCATCGGGCAGGCCCAGCGCCGCATTGACTGGCGATGTGGAAGGCCCAAGCGCATTGGCGTCCAGGCCCAGGCGAGCGCCCAGGATCATCGGCGACACCGGTGCATAGCTGCCATCGGCGTTGCGGTTGGTGAAGCGAAGGCCTGCGAACTGGCCGGCGTCGCTCAGGCTGTCACCGAACACGATCAATGAAGCGTATGGGTCAGGGGATGCGAATGCCTGGCCGCAGGCCAATGCCAGGGAGGCGGCGGTGACGCGCAATAACGGTACGTTGAGCATCGATAAACATCCTTTTCTTTGTTTTTATCAGGACAACCTCATCGACCTTAGCAAAACGGCGTGCATCGCACCTGATGCCATTCGTTTCCCAGTGTTTACGGGCATATTGCGCCCGTCGCCCCGGTAGGCTACTGTGCCGAGACGTATGAGCGAGACCTACCCTGTGTTGATCGTCAGCAAACTCTTGATGCGCGTTATCAAGGCCCACGCCCGTTGGCGTTGGCGCGCCTGACTTTATCCTCTGCCGGTTCGTCCGGCCCGCCCTTGTTTGCCTTCCTGTCTCAACGTCATTAGCGGCTAAGTTGCGCCTGCGACAGGTGCAGGAAGGTTCGAATCATGAAGTCAGTAGGTTCAAGAGGTTTCATTCGATGTTACTGATGATCGACAATTACGACTCATTCACTTACAACGTCGTCCAGTACCTGGGCGAGTTAGGGGCTGATGTGCGGGTCATTCGCAATGACGAAATGACCATCGCCCAGATCGAAGCCCTGGCGCCGGAGCGCATCGTCGTCTCGCCTGGGCCCTGTACGCCGAGCGAAGCCGGTGTGTCCATCGAAGCCATTCTTCATTTCGCCGGTAAATTGCCGATTCTGGGCGTGTGCCTGGGGCATCAGTCCATTGGCCAGGCGTTCGGTGGCGATGTCGTGCGGGCACGCCAGGTGATGCACGGTAAGACGAGCCCGGTCCACCATCGCGACCTTGGCGTATTCAGCGGTCTGAACAACCCCGTGACCGTGACCCGCTACCATTCGCTTGTGATCAAGCGTGAGACGCTGCCTGAGTGCCTGGAAGTGACGGCCTGGACCGCACACGAAGATGGCTCGGTCGACGAGATCATGGGGGTACGGCACAAGACGTTGAATATCGAGGGCGTGCAATTTCACCCCGAGTCGATACTCACCGAGCAGGGCCATGAACTGTTCGCCAATTTCCTCCAGCAGACCGGCGGCCACCGCTAAGGAACGAATATGGATATCAAGAGCGCGCTGGGTCGCATCGTCGGCCATCTGGACCTTTCCACCGAGGAAATGCGCGGTGTGATGCGCCAGATCATGACCGGCCAATGCAGTGATGCGCAGATTGGCGCATTTCTAATGGGCATGCGCATGAAAAGTGAAAGCATCGACGAAATCGTTGGCGCGGTGTCGGTCATGCGGGAGTTGGCTGACAAGGTCGAACTCAAAACCCTGGATGGGGTGGTCGACATTGTGGGTACCGGCGGCGATGGCGCCAATATCTTCAACGTGTCTACGGCATCGGCTTTCGTCCTGGCCGCTGCCGGCTGCACCGTCGCCAAGCATGGCAACCGGGCGGTGTCCGGCAAAAGTGGCAGCGCAGACCTGCTGGAAGCTGCTGGCATCTACCTGAACCTGACACCCGTTCAAGTGGCCCGCTGCATCGACAGCCTGGGTATCGGCTTCATGTTCGCCCAGAGTCACCACAGCGCCATGAAACATGCCGCTGGACCACGTCGCGATCTGGGGCTCAGGACCTTGTTCAACATGCTTGGCCCGCTTACGAATCCGGCAGGTGTGAAGCATCAGGTGGTTGGCGTCTTCACCCAGGCGCTCTGCCGTCCTCTGGCCGAGGTGCTGCACCGCATGGGCAGCAAGCATGTGCTGGTGGTGCATTCCAAGGATGGGCTGGACGAGTTCAGCCTGGCTGCGCCCACCTTCGTGGCTGAATTGAAAAATGGCGAGATTTCCGAGTACTGGGTTGAACCGGAAAACTTGGGCATGAAGAGCCAGAGCCTTCATGGCCTGGCGGTCGAGGACTCGCAGGCGTCTCTGGCGCTGATTCGTGATGCGCTGGGTCGACGCAAGACCGAGAACGGCCAGAAGGCCGCCGAGATGATCGTGCTCAATGCCGGTACAGCCCTTTACGCCGCAGATCACGCCATGAGCCTGAAGGCCGGCGTTGAACTTGCCCACGACGTGCTGCACACCGGGTTGGCCTGGGAAAAACTGCAAGAGCTGGGTGCGTTTACAGCCGTATTCAAGGTGGAGAACGAAGCATGAGCGTGCCAACGGTGCTGGAAAAGATCATCGCCCGCAAGTTCGAAGAAGTGGCTGAACGCAGTGCCCGCGTAAGCCTTGGCGAACTTGAGCAGTTGGCCAAGGCGGCCGACGCGCCCCGTGGTTTTGCCAACGCCATGCTGCGTCAGGCTGAGCGCAAGCAGCCAGCGGTGATCGCTGAAATCAAGAAGGCCTCTCCTAGCAAAGGTGTGATCCGGGAGCATTTCGTCCCTGCAGACATTGCCGTCAGCTACGAGAAGGGCGGCGCAACCTGCCTGTCGGTGTTAACGGACGTCGATTATTTTCAGGGGGCGGACGACTACCTCCAGCAGGCGCGAGCAGCCGTATCACTGCCGGTTATCCGCAAGGACTTCATGGTCGACCCTTATCAGATCGTCGAGGCCCGTGCCTTGGGTGCAGATTGCGTGCTGCTGATCGTGTCGGCGCTCGACGATGTGAAAATGGCCGAGCTGGCGGCCACGGCCAAGTCGGTCGGGCTCGATGTGCTGGTGGAAGTGCATGATGGTGATGAACTGGAGCGCGCGCTCAAGACGCTGGACACGCCGTTGGTGGGGGTCAACAACCGTAACCTTCACACTTTCGAAGTGAGCCTGGAGGCCACGCTGGACCTGCTGCCACGTATCCCCGCGGATCGGCTCGCCATTACCGAAAGCGGCATCCTCAATCAGGCCGATGTGCAGCTGATGAAAATCAACCGCGTCTATTCATTCCTGGTGGGTGAAGCGTTCATGCGGGCTGAGAACCCGGGGATTGAGCTCCAGCGCTTGTTCTTCCCTGATCAAGTGAAAAAGACCATCCAGCAACTGGACTGAATGAACCAAGCCGGCCATGTTGCCGGCTTTTTCATGGCTGCCATTTGGCTCATGGGCGCCCCAATGCCAGTCGTGCAGAGGCTGTGACGCTTACGATGATGGCCGCAGCCTGCGTAACTCAATTGAAGGTGAAGCAATGACTGACCAGCCTCTGGCCCTTACCGTCGAGCAAGGGCTGTCTACTGAACAGGACCTGCTGGCCGCCGTTTGCCGGGGCGAGCGCGATAACGGTGTGTTGTTCTGGCGCCCCATTGATCAGGCGCTGGTGATGCCTCGCAGGATGAGCCGGCTGGAGCACTTTGAAGCGGCGAGTTCGCAACTGGCTGGCACTGGATGGCCAGTGCTGCTGCGCGAGACCGGCGGCGAGCCTGTACCGCAGTCCCATTCGACGGTAAATATTGCCCTGGTCTATGCGGCCCCGCGCAGTGAGGGCGATCAGGGGCGTATCGAAAAAGCCTACCAGCGCTTGTGCCTGCCGCTGTGCGAGGTGCTGCAGGCGTGGGGGGGTGTCGCCTCGGTTGGCGAGATCGAGGGCGCCTTCTGCGATGGCCGCTACAACGTCAACCTCAATGGCCGCAAGTTGGTGGGGACCGCCCAGCGCTGGCGCCAGAGCGCCGCAGGCAAAGGCCCGGTGGTGCTGGTACATGGGGCATTGCTGTTGGACAACGATCGCGAGGCGATGGTAGCCGCCGTCAACCACTTCAATACGTGCTGCAACCTCGAACAGCGATGCCGCCCCGATGCCCACATCGCCCTGCATGAGGTAGTACCGGCGGCGCCGTGGTTTGCACAGCTGTCGCAAGCGTACGCGCAGGTGCTGGCTGAGGTGCCCATCAGCTAGCGGGTGCCGTGTACCACCATGGTCTTGCCATTGACCTGGACCAGGCTGCGTTCTTCCAGGTCCTTCAGGACGCGGCCGACCATCTCCCGTGAACAACCGACGATTCGCCCGATTTCCTGGCGGGTGATCTTGATCTGCATGCCGTCTGGATGGGTCATGGCGTCGGGCTGCTTGCACAAGTCGAGCAAGCACCGGGCAACTCGGCCGGTTACATCGAAGAAAGCCAGGTCACCGACTTTGCGGGTAGTGTCGCGCAGGCGCTGGGCCATCTGGCTGCTGACGGCATAGAGCATGTCTGGCTCATGTCGTACCAGTTCGCGGAACTTGTCGTAGCTGATTTCGGCTACTTCGCATTCGGTCTTGGCCCGAACCCACGCGCTGCGATGCTGCTGCGACTCAACCGGTTCGAACAGCCCCAGCTCACCGAAGAAGTCACCGCTGTTGAGGTAGGCGATGATCATCTCATGGCCGTTTTCGTCTTCGATGAGGATGGTGACCGACCCCTTGATGATGAACGACAACGTCTGCGCGCGTTCACCTGCACTGATGATGTTGCTCTTGGCGCTGTAGCGCCGGCGTTGACAGTGCACCAGCAATTTGTCGATGTTCTTGATCTTTGGGGGTAGGGCAGAGGCTACCATCGCGAAATCCTGTTCTGTGCAGTCCATGGGCATCCATGGCAGCTGGCTGGAAAAACGCCATTCGATTGGCGCCAGCTTATCAGACACTACAAAATGTTTCGGCATTAAAGCGAGTCCTTACATGCTTTTCCCACAGCGGCACAACGACTAAGCTGACACCCTTTTTGCGAAATCAGGAGTTCGGGTGATGAAGGCACGTATCCAGTGGGCCGGTGAGGCAATGTTCCTTGGCGAATCCGGCAGCGGTCACGTCGTGGTGATGGATGGCCCACCCGAAGCCGGCGGCCGAAACCTGGGCGTCAGGCCGATGGAGATGCTGTTGCTGGGCCTGGGTGGATGCAGCAGTTTCGATGTGGTCAGCATCCTGAAGAAATCGCGCCAAGCGGTGGAGAGCTGCGAAGCGTTTCTTGAGGCCGAGCGCGCAGGTGAAGACCCGAAGGTATTCACCAAGATCCACATGAATTTCGTGGTAAAGGGCCGGGGATTGAAAGAGGCGCAGGTCAAGCGTGCCGTCGAGCTTTCGGCCGAAAAATACTGTTCAGCGTCGATCATGCTCGAGCGTGCCGGGGTCGAGATCACCCATGGCTACGAGATCGTGGAACTGGGTTGAGCAAAGGGCGCGAGCTGCGTGGCGTACCGGCGACCGTCAATGGCGCAGTGCTGGCAGCGTTGCGTATAGCCAGCCTGGCAGTGCGCTTCTGACCGACTGGCTCAACGGCTCCCGGTGTTTCTGGTAAAGCAGGCCCAGCCCTATGACGCCCAGGCCGATCAAGCTGACCAACACCGGGAACAGCAATGATTCGGCAAATACGTCATACGCCAGGTACCCCAGGTAGGCGGCAACGCCAAGTGCGCCGAACACCATGAAAACGGGCCTTCGCAGCAGCACTGCCACCCCCATGAGCACAAGGTTTATCAGGCAGTAGGTGGCTTTTCCCCATTCACTGCCGCTGTCGAGCATGGTCAGCCCACCCCAGAAGGCCGCCAGACCGGCAAGATAGCCCCAGTGGGCATAATCATGCCGTGTTCTGCCATCGACCAGCAGAAACACCAGCAAGGTCGCCAATCCGAACCACAGGGATACCTCCCGGCGTTGTTCCCAACTGAATGGCGCGCCGACTACCCACTCGGTAAGGTCCATCGACATGAACCACAGGGCAACGGCAATGGGCATGACGATAAACGGGTAGGGAACTAGGCGGAGCATCATCACACCTGCAAGAACGGTAGCGGCCTCCATGGCCAGCCAACCGCCTTGTACCTGGGTGTAGTACTGGTGGTAATCGGCTTGCACGTCATCGAGCGGCCACCAACCGAGCAATCGCTCCAGTGCGAAAACGGCCAGTGGCACGATACTGACCGCGGCTGCGGCCAGTACGCCGGCCGCAACGGGTTGTTTACGCTTCTGAAGGCTGAGTGCGACCAGGGTCAGCAACCCGATGTAGGCACTGGCCACGGCCAGCAACGCGGTGTCGCCGATGCGTAGCCATGCTTCATTGAGCAGCCAGCCCATGGCCCCCATGACCAGCAGTGCGCCGAAGTAGAACGCGCCATGGGCCAGCTGCAGGCTGCCCGTCGCACTATGCCGCTGGCTGAGAAAGGCTTGCAGGGCCTGTTCCTGGTCTGGCTGGAGAATCCCCGCCTCGACCGCTCGCGCCAGGTCCTTGGCGTCGAAACGTGTTGTCATGGCGAGCCTTCAGATGCGATAGGTGCTCTTTGTCATGACCTTGGCCAGCAGGCTCATGCCAAAACGCACAGGCGCAGGGAAGCGGTAGCCACCGGCTTGCAGTGCCGCATCGGCGTGCTGTTCTTCGTCGACGCGCATCTGCTCAAGGATGGCCCGGGATTTTTCATCTTCGGCAGGGATCTGCACCAGGTGCTCATCCAGGTGCTTGCAGACCTGGTGCTCGGTGGCTGCCACGAAGCCCAGGCTCACCTTGTCACTCACCAGCCCGGCAAAAGCGCCAATGCCGAATGACATGCCGTAGAACAGCGGGTTCAGGACGCTGGGGTGGCTGTTGAGTTGACGGATCCGTTGTTCGCACCAGGCCAGATGATCGATTTCCTCATCCGCAGCGCGCTCCATGGCCTTGCGCACTGACGGCAGCTTGGCCGTCAAGGCCTGGCCTTGATAAAGCGCCTGGGCGCAGACTTCGCCGGTGTGGTTGATGCGCATCAGCCCTGCCACGTGGCGTGCCTGCCGATCTTCGAGTTCGACGGCGGGTTTGACGATAGCCGGGGACGGGCGAGAGGGTTGGCCGCTGAACGGCAGCAAGGTGCGCATGGCGGTGTCGGCCTGCAGCAACAAGCGGTCGAGCGGGGAATAGTGACGTTCGGTAGCCATCGGGCACCTCCGCAAGAATGTGCCCGACAGTTTAACCCAATCGCGCTCGAGTCGCTTGCGGTGGATCAGCCCGGTGGCCAGTTCATCTGGCGCTGGCCGAGCACGTGCATGTGAATGTGGTAGACCGTCTGGCCACCTTGTTCATTGCAGTTCATGACCACGCGAAAGCCTTCCTCGCAGCCCAGCTCCTTGGCCAGGCGCTGGGCCGTGAACAGAATGTGCCCAGCCAGGCCCTTGTCTTCTTCGGTCAGGTCGTTGAGGGTGCGGATGTGCTTTTTCGGAATGACCAGAAAATGCACCGGGGCCTGGGGGGCGATGTCGTGAAATGCCAGAACCTGGTCATCTTCGTAGATGATCTTCGCCGGGATCTCTCGGTTGATGATCTTGAGGAATAAATCGTCCACAGCACTTGCTCCATGGTGAGGGTCCGGGCCGAGTGTACTCAGGCCGGAGCCGCTCGCCCAGCGACTATTCCATACCGGCTGGGCAATAACGCCGGTGAATCACACCTGCCAGCTTGCGCACCAGCCAGTTCGGCAGCAGCCGCGGGGCGATCGCCAGCCAGCGATTGCGTCGCCCCGGCAGGATCAGGGCGCGGTTGCGGGCGAGCGCGCGAACGGTGTACAGCGCCACTTCCTCGGGGCTGAGGCAGCGGCTTTTGCCTTCGAGCCGGGCTATGCGGCGCCGTGAGGAACGTACCGGTCCCGGGCACAGCACGGAGACCTTGATGCCTGTGGGTTTGAGTTCTTCGCGCAGGGCCTGGGAGAAATTCATCACGTAGGCCTTGCTGGCGGCATAGGTGGCCATCCAGGGCCCAGGGGCCACACCGGCCAGCCCGGCAACGTTGAGGATCTGGCCGCCGCCCTGTACCGCCATCAGATTGCCGATGGCATGACACAAGCGGCTCAGCGCCAGCACATTGACTTCGAGCAGGTCCTGTTCGTCGGCCCACTCATGGGCCAGGAATGGCCCGTAGGTGCGGTGACCGGCGCAGTTGACCAGCAAATCGATGCGTCGCTCGCCTTCTTCGAGCTCGAGAACGAACCCCGACAGCCTCAGCGGTTGGCTCAGATCGCACGCACGCAACAGCACCTCGACGCCGAAACGCTGGGCAAGCTCGATGGCGACCGGCTCCAGCGTTTCACGGTGGCGTGCGACCAGGATCAGGTTGCGCCCGCGCCGTGCCAGGGCCTCCGCCAGGGCCAGGCCCAGGCCGGTGGAAGCGCCGGTGATCATGGCGTAACGGGTCATGCAGGGCTCCTGGGGCCGAAGAGGGCATCTAGTGTACAGCTTGGCAGTGGTGGATGCTGCGTTTTGCTGGGCCGCCCAAGCCTGGGAATGAGCCGCTGCAGGGCCTGTCAGTGGCGCTTATGCCGATCGGCCGCTAGCGCTGCACCGCCCAGTGCTGGGCAACACCCTCAGAACGGTTTGACCACCACCAGGATGACGACCGCCAGCAGGATCAGCACAGGTACCTCGTTGAACCAGCGATAGTAGACATGGCTGCGGGTGTTGGTGCCGGCAGCGAAGCGTTTGCGCTGGGCGCCACACACGTGGTGATAGCCGGTCAGCAGAAGCACCAGGGTGAGTTTGGCGTGCAGCCAACCCTGGCTCAGCCACCCAGGCGTGAGGTAGAGCATCCAGGCACCGAATACGTAGGTGGCGATCATCGCCGGGTTCATGATGCCTCGGTACAACTTGCGCTCCATGGTCACGAACCGGTCCTGGCTGATGCTGTCCTGGCTCTGGGCATGGTAGACGAACAGCCGTGGCAAGTAGAACAGGCCGGCGAACCAGCATACGACGCTGACAATGTGCAGCGCTTTGATCCATAGGTAGAGCATCGGGGCATTCCTTCAGGTATTCACGGTCGTCAGATAGTAGTGCCCAGGCGCCCTCAGGGACACCTGAAGTGTTGTGACAGACGCATCACGCCCCTATCATCGTGCGTTTTCCAGACGGCTCGTTGATAAGGGGCAAGCGTTATGATCAAGGTCGGTATCGTCGGCGGCACGGGTTACACCGGCGTCGAACTGTTGCGTCTGCTGGCTCAGCACCCACAGGCCGAGGTGGCGGTCATCACGTCGCGCTCGGAAGCGGGTGTAGCAGTGGCCGACATGTACCCGAACCTGCGCGGCCATTACGACGGCCTTGCATTCAGCGTGCCCGACAGCAAGGCGCTGGGCGCGTGTGACGTGGTGTTTTTCGCCACCCCGCATGGTGTCGCTCATGCCTTGGCGGGCGAGCTTCTGGCCGCGGGCACCAAGGTCATCGACCTGTCGGCCGACTTCCGCCTGCAGGACGCAGTTGAATGGGCCAAGTGGTACGGCCAGCCTCACGGCGCGCCTGATCTGCTCGACGGTGCCGTGTATGGTTTGCCCGAGGTCAACCGCGACAAGATCCGCCAGGCACGACTGATCGCGGTTCCGGGTTGCTACCCAACCGCCACTCAACTGGGTTTCCTGCCGTTGCTGGAAGCTGGCTTGGCCGATGCGTCGCGCTTGATCGCCGACTGCAAGTCCGGTGTCAGCGGTGCCGGACGTGGTGCGGCCGTGGGGTCGCTGTTCTGTGAAGCCGGTGAGAGCATGAAGGCCTACGCGGTCAAAGGGCATCGTCACCTTCCGGAAATCAGCCAGGGCCTGCGTCTGGCTGCGGGCAAGGACATTGGGCTGACCTTCGTCCCTCACCTGACGCCGATGATCCGCGGCATCCATGCCACCTTGTATGCGACCGTCGCCGACACATCGGCCGATCTTCAGGCGCTGTACGAGAAGCGCTACGCCAACGAGCCCTTCGTGGACGTGATGCCCGCGGGTAGCCACCCCGAGACCCGTAGCGTGCGCGGCGCCAACGTCTGCCGCATCGCTGTTCATCGTCCGCAAGGCGGTGACCTGGTCGTGGTGCTGTCGGTCATCGACAACCTGGTCAAAGGCGCTTCCGGGCAGGCCGTGCAGAACCTGAACATCGTGTTCGGGCTCGATGAGCGCATGGGGCTGAGCCATGCCGGCCTGTTGCCGTGAGCTGAAGAAGGCTTGCGGCAGGCTGCACTGATTCGCGACCAGCCCGTCGCCTATTGTTGACCGATTTTCTCGGGAAAGCGGATAATGGCCGTCATCGAGTTTTATGACGGCCACCGCGCCGGGAGAATCAACATGAGCGTCGAAACCTTCACCCCAACGGTTTTGGAATTTACCCACGGTGCTGCGCTGAAGGTGAAGAACCTGGTGTCCGAAGAAGGCAATGACCGGCTGAAACTGCGTGTATTCGTCACCGGTGGCGGTTGCTCGGGTTTCCAGTATGGCTTCACGTTCGATGAAGAAGTGGCCGATGACGACACCATCGTTGAGCGCGAGGGTGTTTCGCTGGTAGTGGACCCGATGAGCTTCCAGTACCTGGCCGGTGCCGAAGTGGATTACCAGGAAGGCCTGGAAGGCTCACGCTTCATCATCAAGAACCCTAACGCCGCCACTACCTGTGGCTGTGGCTCTTCGTTCTCGATCTGACGACATGCCCTCGTCAAGACGCCGCGCTCAAGCGCGGCGTTTTTCGTTGGGCAGGTCAATGGCTCAAGCCGGATAGATGGCGCCCAGAACACGCAGGCCTTTGGCCGCTGTAACGCTGGGACGGTTGGCAGGTATGCCTTCGAGGCAGCAATGCGCCAGCCAGGCGAACGCCATGGCCTCGACCCAGTCAGGGTCTACTCCCTGTTCAGCGGTGCTGGACACCTTCACGTCAGGCAGGCCTGCTGCAAGGCGAGCCATCAAGGCGCCATTGTGCGCGCCGCCCCCACATACCAAAAGGGTCCTGGTGCCCTGCTGTGCGGTGCTCAGCGAATCGATGATGCTTTGTGCACTGACCTCCAGCAGCGTTGCCTGGACGTCTTCGTCGCGATAAGCAGGCAGGGCAGCGAGGTGGCTGTCCAGCCAGCGCAGGTTGAAGACTTCGCGGCCTGTACTCTTGGGCCCACTGCCGGCGAAGAATGGGTCGGCCATGAGAGAGGCCAGTAGGGCAGGTTGCACAGCTCCACAGACCGCCCAGGCGCCGTCGGCATCGTATGCCTGGCCGCGCTTGCGCTCGATCCAGGCGTCCATCAGGACATTGCCCGGGCCGCAATCGAAACCTCGGACCGGTTTGTCCTTGGCAATCAGGCTGAGGTTGCTGAAACCGCCTACGTTCAGGATGGCCAACGGCTGTTCGAGATGGCCGAACAGCGTTTCGTGGAACGCTGGGACGAGCGGCGCGCCCTGACCGCCGGCTGCTACGTCACGGCGACGAAAGTCAGCCACGACCGTGATGCCTGACAGCTCCGCCAGGAGCGCCGGATTGCCGATCTGCACGGTGAAACCTCGGGCAGGCTCATGGCGAATGGTCTGGCCATGGCTGCCGATGGCGCGAATGTCGGTGGGCTGCAAGGCGTGGTGGTCGAGCAAATCGAGTATGCCTTGCGCTGCCACCGCCGCCCACGCGTTTTCAGCGAGGGCGACCCGCGCCACTTCATCCGGCCCGG
The DNA here is from genome assembly GCF_000730565.1 of Pseudomonas fulva NBRC 16637 = DSM 17717. Taxonomy (GTDB): domain Bacteria; phylum Pseudomonadota; class Gammaproteobacteria; order Pseudomonadales; family Pseudomonadaceae; genus Aquipseudomonas; species Aquipseudomonas fulva. Next base: position 559,830 of record NZ_BBIQ01000001.1, read on the forward strand.
ATGTGCACAGGTCAAGCAGCGCTTGTCGCAATTCCGTTGGCATGGGCAGGTAATGGGTGGCGAGCAGTTCGACGTGCTCGCCTTGCTCGATCAGGGCGATGTCCAGTCCATCCAGGCTGGTCCCTGACATCACGCCTAGGTAGAGGCCCATGGGCTCACCGTTTGTTCATGGCAAGTAGCGTGGCTTTTTCCTGATCCATGCGTGCGATCAGCGGCTGGCTTTGCTGCAGGAAGCGCTGGCGCTCGTTCTTGGCGATCGGGTCGGACATCGGCACTTTCTGGCTCAGCGGGTCGACGTGCACGCCGTTGACCTGGAACTCGTAGTGCAGGTGAGGCCCGGTAGAAAGCCCCGTGGTCCCGATATAACCGATGATCTGGCCCTGCTTGACCGAACCCCCGGTCTTGATGCCCTTGGCAAAGCCCTGCATATGACCGTACAAGGTCTTGTACCGATTGCCGTGCTGGATGATCACCGTATTGCCGTAGCCGCCGCGCCGGCCGGCCAGCTCGATGCGGCCATCACCCGCAGCCTTGATGGGCGTGCCTCGCGGGGCTGCATAATCCACCCCCTTGTGGGCGCGGATCTTGTTCAGAATCGGGTGCTTGCGCCCGGCAGAGAAGCGAGAGCTGATGCGCGCAAAATCCACGGGTGTGCGAATGAAGGCCTTGCGCAGGCTGTTGCCATCGGCCGTGTAGTAGCTGGTGTTGCCTTGCTTGTTGGTATAACGCACGGCCGTGTAGGTTTTGCCGCGGTTGGTGAAGCGCGCTGAGAGGATATTGCCGGTGCCGACCACTTTGCCGTCCATCACCTTCTGCTCATAGACCACGTCGAACTCGTCACCTTGGCGAATATCCTGGGCGAAGTCGATGTCGTATCCCAGCACCTTGGCCATGTCCATGGTCAGGCTGTGGGACAACCCGGCGCGCTGTGCCGATGCGGAGAGCGAGCTCTTGATGACGCCATGGGCGTAGGCAGTGCGCACCACGGGTTTGCTGATTTCACGATTGAAGGTGTAGCCCTTGGCCGTCTTGGTCAGGCGGATGGTTTCCAGGTTGCCGACCTTGCTGTGCAAGCTGGCCAGCTGGCCTTGCTTGTCCAATTCGAACTGCAGGACCTGGCCGTGCTTGAGCTGGCTGAACTGCTTGGCCTGCTTGCTGCTGGCAAGAATGTCGTGGACGGCATTGGCCGGCAGTCCGACCTTGGCGAACAGCGTTGACAAGGTATCCCCGCTGGCGACGGTGACTTCCCGGTGGGCAGGGTCCTTGGCGGGCTGTGCGGCAGCTTCTGCCGGAGGGGTTTGCTGTTCCGCTTTCTGGGTGGATGCGGCCGCCTCATCGATCTGCGCAAACGGCGAGCCCTGCTCGCCGGATGCCTGCACCAGCGGCGCGGCGCGGGATTCGTCTTTCAGTTGCTCGGCTGGGGTTTCCAGCTCGAGGTTGAGGGTGGTTTTTTTGGCTTCCACGTCGCTGGATGGGAATACCAGCAATGCCAGGCTAAGCAGGGCGGCAATGCCGCTGGCGGCCAACAGGTGTGTTTTCGGATAAAGCGGAGGCGCTTTAGGCGGTTCGTTGGTCATGGGTAAGGAGACTTTGAAAAAGGTGAAATGGAATAGATGAATGACATGATGAAGATGAAATAACTGTATAAAATATAACCAAAACCATTTTCACGCAAGGGCGCGTAGACGCTGCGAGCACGTCCCCAGGTCACATTCCTTTGCAAAACTTGTATTTGACGGCCGATCTTGTATGGTTGGCTCCCCCTGAATCTGAGCCTTGCGGGTTTGTCTATGAAGTCGGTTGAAGAGCAGCTGGCGCTTATCAAGCGCGGTGCGGAAGAAGTACTGGTGGAGTCCGAGCTGGTTGAAAAACTCAAGCGTGGTCAGCCCTTGCGCATCAAGGCCGGTTTCGACCCTACCGCACCTGACCTTCATCTCGGTCACACGGTACTGATTAACAAGCTGCGCCAGTTCCAGGAATTGGGTCATACCGTGGTGTTCCTGATTGGTGACTTCACCGGCATGATCGGCGACCCCAGTGGCAAGAGTGCCACGCGTCCGCCACTGACCCGTGAGCAGGTGCTGGACAATGCCGAGACCTATAAACAGCAGGTCTTCAAGATTCTCGATCCGGCCAAGACCGAGGTCGCGTTCAACTCCACCTGGATGGATGCACTGACGCCCGCCGACTTCATCCGTCTGGCGTCGCAGTACACGGTCGCCCGTATGCTGGAGCGTGACGATTTCGACAAGCGCTATACCACCAATCAACCCATCGCCATTCATGAGTTCCTCTATCCGTTGGTGCAGGGCTATGACTCGGTCGCGCTCAAGGCGGATGTCGAGCTGGGCGGTACCGACCAGAAGTTCAACCTGCTCATGGGGCGCGAATTGCAGCGTGCCTACGGTCAGGAAGCTCAGAGCGTCGTGACCATGCCCCTGCTTGAGGGGCTTGATGGCGTCAAGAAGATGTCCAAGTCCCTGGGTAATTATGTCGGCATCCAGGAAGCGCCGGGTGTGATGTACAGCAAGCTCGTGTCGATTCCGGACACCTTGATGTGGCGTTACTTCGAGCTGCTGAGCTTCCGCTCCATGGAGGAGATCGATCAGCTGCGTATGGATGTGGCCAATGGGGCGAACCCTCGGGACATCAAGATCCAGCTGGCGGAGGAGATCGTGGCGCGGTTCCATGGGGAAGAAGCCGCAGCCAACGCTCATCGTGGCGCCGGTAATCGTATGAAGGAAGGCGAGTTGCCGGAAGACCTGCCCGAAATCGAAGTGACTGCAACCGAGGCGCTGCCGATTGCTGCAGTGCTCAACCGTGCCGGGCTGGTCAAGAACTCGGCGCAGGCGCGGGACCTGCTGGGCAGTGGGGCTGTGAAGGTCGATGGCGTCGTGGTTGACCGTGAGTTTGTAGTGGCACTGGGTGCGACCCATGTCTGCCAGGCGGGTAAGAAGTCGTTTGCGCGCGTAACGCTCAAAGCAGAGTAAGACGTTCGTTGTGCGTCTCTATATAAGCGGGGGAGGCCGAAGGGCCTCCCCCGCTTTGCTTTTGATTT